>JALGSU010000042.1 GCA_029821735.1 Candidatus Zipacnadia bacterium
GTCGAGCGAGTTGGCCTTTCTGCCGGCGATGATCATGGACTCGATGAGTTCAGGCGTCAGAGTGCCGATGTTGAGCACAAGCGATTGGGCGTGGGCTGCCATCTCCTCGACCTCCTTCTCTGCGTGCGCCATGACCGGGAGCGCGCCGAACGCTCTCGTCACTGCGGCGCATGCGTAGATGGTGACCCAGTTCGTGATATGGTGCACCAGTGGCGCCTGTTCGCGTATCTGCTCAATCAGATTGGCTCTGCTCCCCATACTGAGGCGGACCGATGCGTTGTCGGTATGAATGGTTCTTCCTTCTCTCTGGTACTCTGCCGATGTCTCCGTAGTACCCCGTGGAATCGCCTTCCCGAAGGAAGGACAGATGCGAGTGTCTGATATTGCTCACGCGCACGTTGTCGATCTGCCCGGCAGTATCGATGTAGAAGCCGACGTGCTCGCCGGGCAGCAGCTCGAACGGGTCCTGGTACTCGGCCACCTGGACACCACAGAGCCTTCCCCGATGGGCCCACGACCACCTGCCGTCGTGGCGGGGCGGCACGTCAGGCGCGGGTAGCAGGAGGGGCTCAGCACGGTGACGCTGAACCTGCCGGGCGTGGGGGCGTTCACCACGGCAAGCACCAGGAGGCCGGCCCATGCGCCTGCCACAGGCTGGAGTCGTCTGGACCTACCCCAGAGCGTGCGCACCCCTCGAGGACGTCAGGATCGAGTTCATCTGGGACGAGCTGGATGGCCAGGAGGTGAGCGTCCAGCTCACCGATGCCGCCCACCAGCCCTACTTCGAGCAGACCGTGGCCGCGGGGACCGGGACCGCGGAGCTGGTGGTGAAGCCCGCCGGCCAGCCCGGTGTCCACCTCATCACCGTGCGCACGACTCGGCCGGATGGCAGCCCCTACACACGCTACGGGAGCTTCCGCGTCTGCGCACAGACCTCCGTCACTACCGACACCGGTGAGTTCGACGAGCTGCTGGAGTTGCTGGAGGAGGGGCTGCGGCAGTGCCTGGACGTCACTCAGGTCAACGGCAAGCAGCGGCTCTACTACAAGGCCGCGGACAACACGCGGCAGAACCTGGCGTACCCGGCCTTCGGCATTGACGGCCTGCGCTACTTCATCGGGGACGTCAAGAGCATGTTCGAGGCCATCTATGACAATCAGTGGCCCGACGGCCGCCTGCCCGATCACGTCTACGGCGACAACTACCATCCCCGCGGGCCCCGCAAGCTGCGCACCTGCATGGCCGACCTGGAGGTGGGCGTGGCGTGGGGCCTGTGCAGGGGGTGGCAGGCCCACGGGGACACGAAGTGGCTGCGGGAGATGCTGCCAAAGATCGAGGCGGGGTTGGAGTTCGTGCTCACCGACCCGCTGATGTTCGACGACGAGCACGGCACCATCAAGCGCCCGCATACGCTGGACGAGTGGGACATAGGCTTCACCGAAGAGGGTGAGAACTCCCTGACCGATGCGACCTGCAAGTTCGTGCTCATGCAGGGCGACACCGCCCAGCTTCACCTCGCCGCGACGCTGCTGTCGGAGGCATTCGAGGCGGTCGGCGACCCCGTCCGCGCCCAGCACTACCGGCGAATGCAGCAGTACTACTACTATCGCGGCAACGAGCTGTTCTGGGACGGCACCAAGTATATCCACCACATCCACCTCGACGAGTTCGACCACGGGGATTTCGACGAGAGCGATCAGCTCGCGATGAGCTGCTCGTCGGCCACGACACGGGGCCTTGCGGACCACGAGAAGGCTGTCTCGATCGTCGATGAGTACGCGCGCCGCTGGGAGGAGACCGGGGACGCCTTCCCGTGGTGGAGTCTGCAGCCCGGCTATCCGGACGAGCTGGGCTACTTCAAGCGCAACGCGGGCGCGTGGACGCGCGGGGAGGGAGAGTACTGCAACGGCGGCCTGTTCCCGTGGGTGGGCGGCGAGCTGTGCCGGACCGCGCTTGCCCACGGGCGGGAGGAACTTGGCTGTCGCCTGCTGCGCGACCTGTTGACAGTGCTCAAGCGCGACAACGGCGCGCTGTTCACCTGGTACAACCTCGACGGCTCGGCGGCCATCAACGCGCCGCACAACCAGACCAATTACGACCCGTGGGGCTACAGCCCGTGGGCGGCGGCGGTGGTCGAGGAGCTGGCTGGCATCAAGCCCGCGAGCAAGCTGATGGAGCAGGTCATCTGCGCGCCGCGCTGGGCGGCAGCGGGTGTGCAGACCGCGGCAGCCACCGCCCACTTCCCAGCCTCGGATACCTACTTCAGCTACCGATACGAGCGCACATCCGAGCGCACTACGCTGTGGTTCGCAGGCACGGGGGAACAGGTGGAGTTCAGCATCCTGCTGCCTGAAGGCCAGGAGTGCAGCGCAGTGAGCCTCAACGGCGAGGCCGTGGAGTACCGCGTGCAGGAAGTCGAGGAGTCGGTCTACGTCGTGCTGTCCTGTGCGCTAGCGGGAGCCGGGGAAGTCGTCGTGGAACGCTGAGGCCATCACGGCAGGAGGATGGGTCCGATGCGTCAACCGTGGTTTTGCGCCGCACTGATCTGCGCCGTGTCGTCCGCCGGTATCGGCTGGTGCCAGGAGGCGGACGCGACGGAGTTCGCTGATGTGGGCGAGGCCCGCGCCTTCGGCTGGAAGGCGACCCCGGACACGATACTGAGCGTCACGGACGAATGTCAGGTGGGATCCGTTGCCTTACGGGCCCAGCCCGAGGAGGGGGCCGACAGCTACAGGGGCATCGACCTGATCCATGCCTTCGACCTCACCGGCGCGGGCCCCGCGGATAGCATCGTCTTCCACGTCAAGCAGAACTTCGGCAGCGGCATGCGCATCCAGCTCTGGACGGATGAAGGGCCCTTCAACCGCTCATTCCCGGCAACTCACGACGGCTGGGCGCGGATCGAGCTTGACCTCGACATCGGCAACTGGGAGCACCCGCAGAACGCGGCATGGGACACCATCAACCGCGTCTCGTTCTACGAGAAGCAGTTCATGCAGCCAGACCAGTACATGATCCTGGACGGGCTCGCGGTGACCGTGGGAGGTCGATCGGTCCTGGGCCGGCTGCCGGCGCACGAGATCGGGTCGTGGAGCTTCCCCCATCAGAGCGACTTCGCCTGGTATCTGGGTAACGAGCGGACCGCCTGGGCCATATCGAAGACCACGGGCCAGGTGCTCGGGGGCTGGAACGCGGTGACCCGGGAACGCTACCTGAACTATCAAGAGGGGCGCTACCACCTGGAGGACCGCGAATCGCTGGTGACCGGGCGGGAGAGCGAAGACCAAGTGCTGAGCGCCGACTTCTCGGAGCAGGACCAGCGGATCGAGCTGACCTGCGCCAACGCCACGGTGCCGAACCTACGCATCGTCAAGCGCTACTGGCTGGAGGACAACAGGCTGTCGCAGCGCGTGGTCTTCGCTTCGTCCCGCCCCGAGCTTGAGTTCATCACGTACAACTGCCAGGTGGCATTTGCTCCGACCTACCGTGACGGCGGCTACTACATGGGCGGCGGCGACGGCGGTGGACCGCTGGTGCCCGCGCCGCAGATCTCGACCTGGCAGAAGGTCGTGCAGTACCAGAACACGGCCAAGGGGATGCTGCTGCACCAGCCCGAGAAGGGCTACAGCTTCGCGCACATTCGCACGCGGCTGGACGACCAGTTCGTGTGGCCCTGGTTCACCGGCGCCATCGCGTCATACGTCGAGCCAATGAACATGATGAGTTACACGCCGGATGGCTGGGACATGTCGCTGGGCACGTCGCGGCTGGCGGGGGATGAGCGGGCCTCCTACACCCAGTATCTGAGCATCGCCGAGGGAGACTGGCAGCGGTTCCTGACGGATGAGTACGCTTCGCTTCCGGAGGTACAGGAGGCGCTGGCGGAGATCCCTCCGGCGCCCGAGTGGGTCGGTGACATCAAGGTCGCCACCGGCGCGGACATGGTGAGGCTGCGGCGCATCGTCGAGATGACTGATGAGGGGACCATCATGGTCCTGTTCAGCCTGAGCGGAAGCTGGGCCGACTACTACGTCGATCGGGGCATCCAGGGCGGCTACGGTGGGTGGATTACCGGGCCGGAACTGAGGGATCACATTCAGCGGATCAAGGCCCTGTCTCCTCGCATCAAGGTGGGCATCTACCAGTGGGTGCTCTCCACGACGGACGTCACGCGCATCTACCGCGCACATCCGGAGTGGTTCCGGTACGGCAACAAGGATGGCGAGCCGCTGACCACCTTCCCCGGCATGTGGCCCAACTTTGCGCAACTGCTGTCGGTCGAGGAGTGCTACCAGGAGATACTGTCGCAGTTCGACCTGGTCCTGGACTACCTGGACACGGACTTCATCTACCTCGATGACCCGAAGGCGATCAACATGATCGACTGGGAGACCGGGGAGTACACCCGCGATGACCTGTCATTCCGGTTCTTCCTCGACCTGAAGAGGATTGCGGCAGAGCATGGCCCGGACAAGATGATCTTCTTCAACAACCGCGGCAACCCTTACGGGGACATCAACTACATCGAGGCCCGCTCCCAACTCCGGGCCAACTACTGGCGGCACTTCGCGGGCATCGGGGCGGTGACCGAACAGTTCGTGGCTGCCACCCGACCCAGGGCGCGGATCATCCCCCTCTACTACACGCCGCCGATGCGGCGCGAGTACATGAACCTGGTGCTGGCGCAGGGGTGGGTGCCGGACCTGACGTACTGCGACGTCGTCGCGAGTCGGGCGTTCTTCCAGGCGGCATACGAGGTAGGCAACTGCTCACCGGCGCCCGTGGCCTACAGCCCGGACTGGAAACGCGAGAAGACCACGAACGTCGAGTCATACACCGTGCGACGCGCTGGCGACGATGGCTACCTGATGTCCTTCATCAGCCACGCAGAAAGTGACGAGAAGGTCCCGGTGGCGGTGGATCTCGACAGCATGGATCTGGACCGCGGTGGGAGGGTCTTCGTGTGGGAGTACGTGGTGGCGAACGCCCTGGAGTACGAGGGCTGCGCGACCGAGGAGTTCACGCGGCAGGCCTACACGGAGACGGGCTGGCAACTCGACCGCGTCACTGACCGCAGGCTGGTGTACTCGGGACCTTACCGCAAGGAGCTGGCGCTGGAGCTTGACCTGGCGCCGCTGAGCCTGCACCAGCTCTACGTGACGGACGAGCCGGCGGCGGTCTACTCCGAAGACGGCCTGCCCGGCAACTACCTCGTCGCCCACATGCCGCAGGTCACGCTGAGTGGCACCTGCGACTGGCAGAACGGATCGCTGGAAGTGGCCATCGACACCACGCGCGAGGAGTGCGAGCTGGTGCTGTTCGTGCCGCTGGCGGACCAGCGCGTCGAGGCGATCCGGCTCGATGGGCAGCCTGTTGAGCCGCACTGGGTGTGTGAGGGGGATGCGGTTCTGCCACTGGTGAAGGTCGGCAAGGGCGAGCACACGCTCGAGGTGAGCCTGGGGCCGGCGCCTGATGTGATGCGGGTGCCCGCGCCCGGCGTGACGCAGGGCCCGACGGGGATCGAGGTCGAGCTGCCCGACTGTGAGCGCGCGGTTCTCAGCGCCGAAGGCGACGGGCGTGCCCGGTTCGGCCGCATGGTAAGCCGCAACGCGGATGTCCTTGCTCTTCCGCTGCCGCCTGCGTGGCCCGAGGCGGGTCCGTGCACGGTGTCGCTCCGGGCGATCGCCGGTGCCGACGGGCAGCTCAGACCGGTGGCGGAGGTCCGTGGCGAGGTTGAGCTTGCCGCGACCCTCCCCGATCTGGCGCTGCCGCCCGAACGGGCGGTGCTGGCGCCGGGCACAAGCGAGACCACGCCCGTCAATCGCACCATCAACGGCGTCGAGGTGCTCAATGCAGCGACCATGACAACCGCGGTGGTGCCGGGCGAGACCCAGCCCGGCCTGGCGAGTCTGATCGCCGAGGCTGCGCCGGACGAGCTGACGCTCAGGGCCGGCGCCACTCGCGCCATCATTCAGGGGCAGCGTGACCTGATCGGCGGCGCCTTCGCCGGGTTCGAGGTCGCTGACCTGCGCCAGGTGCGGGTCCGGCTCGCCAACACCTTCCACGACGCGTACCACCTGCGCGGGCCGACACACCACGTGCCGGACCGGCCGAACTCGCGCAACTTCGCGGGGATCGTGGTGGACTACCACACCGCGCAGGGCTACACGAAGCGGCTGCGCCTGGCGACAGGCGTGCTGCACAGAGAGTGCAGCTCGCGCCTGCCCGACTTCGGCCAGGGGGGCGTGGCGGATGAGACACGCGACCTGGGCACCGAACTGATAACCGTTCCGGAGGCGACCTTCGCTCTGGACCTGGAGCCCTACGCGCCGCAGGGCTGGGACGGTCGGGTGTGGCTGAGCGTCGGGACCGACTGGGTGTGCGCGAGCCGTACGCTGGAGCTGCAGATACTGGCGACCAACGAGAACGTAACCGGCGAGTTCCTCGCGGGCACTGACCCGAGCGCGTTCCGCGAGGCCTACGCCCGGCCTCGGGTGCTGGAGGTGCGCCGCTCGCCCGGCGGGATCATCATCGACGGCCCGGCCTTCGAGGAGTGGTGGGGCGGCGCGGCGGAGACCGATGAGTTTTTCCTCTACGGCGGCGAGGGCGTCTCGAAGGCCGCTACCAGCGCGAAGCTGATGTACGATGACGACAACCTCTACGTTGCCTTCATCTGCCACGAGCCGGAGCGGCGCAAGCCGCTGATCGTCGGCGGGCCGCCATGGAATGACGACGAGGTGGAGGTCTGGTTGGACGTGAACGGCGATCAGAAGACGTTCCGGCAGGTCATCATCAACGCGGCCAACGACAGGCTGGAGTACGGTGAGGCCGGCCCGACACCGATCGGAGCGACCAGCGCCGTCCAGGTGCGGGAAGGAGACTCGTGGATGGTGGAGATGACCATCCCCTTCGAGGGCCTCGGCGTCAACATGCCGGCGCCGGGAGATCAGTGGCGGCTGAGCCTGTGTCGGGGGCGCCCGCCCGGCCGCGCCAACCCGAACTTCGAGCTGATCGTCTGGGCGCCGCTGCAGTCGGGAGGGTTCAACGACCTGGCGAACTTCGGCACGATGATCTTCCGCTGACGGCGGACCGACGACGATGACGGTGCCGCAAGGGATCGAGCCCGCTGCACGAGGGGACGTGGGCGCTATGTCCGCCGAGAGTACGCCGCTGCTGGAGGACCGGCTTGTCGTGCCGGTGCCAATGAGGTGGCACGGACCGCGCAGCATGCCCGGCGACATCACCGAACTCACCGACGGCAGGCTGCTCCTGGCCTATGATCGCCAGGAGTACTGGACGGACGGCAAGCCGTCCGGGCTCTACGCACGCATTTCCGGCGACCGGGGCGCACGCTGGGAGGAGGAATTCCCGGTGCTGCTCGACCCGCCGGGCGGTCGGGTCCGCTACGCCCACCCGACCTTCCTGCGGCTGGCGAATAGCGAACTGCTTATGTGCTACATCCGCGACACGGACGTTGACCCCGGGTACGGGCATACCTACTGCCGCCGATCCCGCGATGACGGGCAGACCTGGGGTGAGCAGTTCATCATCACGCCGCATAACGAGCGCACGCTGGTACACAACGACAAGCTGGTGCTGCTCTCAGACGGGCGTATCATCGCGCCTGCCGAGTTCTCGCCCGGCGCCGAGTACGGCAGCCACCACAGCTACGTCGCGACCGCGTTCTATTCTGACGAGGACGGCTATGAGTGGCGGATCAGCCGCAACGTCGTCAGCGCCGATTACGAGGTGCAGGAGCCGCACGTAGTCGAGCTCACCGACGGGCGCCTGATGATGATGTTCCGCACCTACAGCGGATTCTGCGGACGCGCGTGGTCCGACGATCGCGGCGAGAGCTGGTCGAAGCCCGAGGCGGTTCATGACCTGCCAATGACGCCTCGGGCCTCCGCGATTACCGTTGACCGCATCCCGGCGACGGGGGATCTGCTGCTGCTGCGCTGCCGGGGCTGGGGTGAGGATGAGCGTGGCCGCACGCCCTTTGTCTCGGCGATCTCGACCGATGAGGGGCGCACGTGGGGACGCGAACGGATCATCGCCGGTGACAGGGACAACGACTACGGCTATCAGAGCGTGGACTTCGTGGATGACCTCGCGGTCATCAGCTACCACCACCGCGATGGACTGCACGTAGCGCGCATCGGGATCGACTGGTTCTACGCAGCCGACGCGTAGGCCGGGATGTCGCTGCGCCCGAGTTCCATCGCGCCTCAATTCATGAGGGGCGCATTACTGCCGGTTCTCGCTGAACTCGGCTGATCCCAGCCAGGCGGTCCCCTTGCCTTTGATCGAGAAGAAGAGCACTGCTTTCGCGGCATCCTCCGGCGCCTGACATGACACCGTGAGAAGCGTCCAGTCCTGCTTACCGGTGGCTGTGGCGTCGACGCCCTCCCACTCCGCCTCCAGGCCGGGGATAGCCGCCCAGCGGTCGTCCTTGTTGAAGAAGTGCAGGCTTATGGTGGCCTCTGCGCCTTCCGCGAGGTCGGTCTTGACCAGCCCGCTGTAGGTGTAGGTCCTGCCCGGCGTAATCGGTATCTCGGTCCCGGAGCGGTAGTTGGACCAGTAGGCGCGTGCCTCGGGGCCGTCCCCGGTGAGCTTCAGCGAATAGGGTAGCTCGTCGGAAAAGACGTTGTAGTCCTTTTCAGTGGCGCCGCCTTCAAGGGCCTGCGGGCGCCACTCACACCAGCGCTCCAACTCCGGGTTGGGGAGGCCGAAGCGTTGGTTCAGTTCGACCTTCCCGGCGTAGACCTGATTGCCCCTCACCAGCAGACTCAGTTCGTACGGGCCGTCGGGCGAAGGCGTGCCAGCGGCGTCCTTGCCATCCCACGTGGCCGACACTTGCGTTCCCTCGCCGGCGAGACGCTCAACCACGTCCCCGGCCTCGTCGGCGATGACTACGGTCCAGGGAGCCTGGCTGCGCAGCTCTGCCCGAAGTTCCACGCTGTCGTAGAGGCCGTCGCCGTTCGGGGAGAAGATTGCCGGCCGCAACGCGACCCCCAGCACCCCAAGCGTGAACCGGCCGACCTCTGACCAGTCGCTGAGCTTGCCGTTGTGGGCATCGACGGCGCGCACCCGCCAGAAGTATGTCCCTCTTTCATCCAGCGGCTCGGTGACGACATACGTGTTGGTTGGCAGGTCGGCAACGGCAATCGTCGTGTCCTCGGGGAATTCGCGCGACGGTGAAAGCTCAACCTGGTAGCGGCAGTCGGCCGCGTCGTCATGCTCCCACACCAGCATCGGGCGCCGATCAAGCACCGTATCATCGACCGGTGAGATCAGCCGCGGCGACACGGGCTCGGGCGCGTCGGCGGAGGGCCGCACATGAATGACCTTAACGCGGTTGGCGGGGACCTCCGCGACCAGCGCCGGGGTGAGCGGCAGAGCCTGCTTGTCGCGGTAGTCGAGCGCGACGGCTCCGTCGGCGAGATCCCTCAACTGCACGCGGAACTGCTGCGTTGCAGTAGCGCCTCCGAAGAGGAAGACCAGGCGCTCGTCCCCGAGCGTGTAGACCACGACATTGCCCTCGCCACCGGCCTCAACCGCGGCCAGGCTGTCGTCGCGATGCCCATCGCGGAAGAACTGCTCGAAGTCCGCGGCAACCGCTGCCGTGCGCGAGATCGCCGAGTAGAAGCGCCCGTCGACGAACCAGTCATAGTAGACCATGACGCCGCCGCCGCAATCAGTCAGCCGGCGCATGAGGTTCCGTTCGGTGGCATCAAGCGAATACCAGTTGCCCGATCCCAGCCACACCAGTTCTCCGCCCACAAGGGGCTTGCCCTTGATCGCCTGCAGCGTGTCCTGGATCTGCTGCACCGGGCGACCGTAGCCGCACCAGACCTGGTCCACGTGCGGGGCGATGTAGTCCCAGTTGATGCCGTAGGTCTCGCGCGTGTGCTCGCTCTGGTAACCGCTGTACACGAAGAAGATGCAGTCCGGGTTCGCAGCCCTGGCGCCCTCGTAGAGCAAGCCGGTGATCGCTGCGTTCTGCCGGCAGCGGAAGTCGATCCACTGCGGGCGGTAGTCCCGCACGACGGCCTCCGGAGTCAGCTCGACATCGTCGGCGATCTCGGCGAACGCGCGGAATGCGGTGAGGTTGTGCTCGCCGAACCCGATCGACTGAGGATACGCGACCGGCACCTCATAGTCCCAACTCAGCACCGGCTGTTGCAGAGCGGTCTTGCCCACGTATTCCTTCAGCATCTCGCGCGCGGGACAATCCTCCTCCAGGAGGCGCGCCGGAGAGATCGACAGCGGCAGCGGCTCGCCCTCCAGCGTAGCGTCCTGATATTCGGGGTTCGCGCGCAGGTAATCGGCGACCCCGGCGGCAGAGCCGCACAGGGCCTGCAGCGTCCCGGGGAGTGCCCTGGCGGTATCGAGGCCTCGCTCGGCCGGCCGTCGGCCGGAGTTGGCGTACACGTTGAAGCCCGTGCGCGTCCACGACTCGAAGATGGCCTCCTGCTCTGCTTCGCTGAGGCGTCCGAAGAATCTGCTGGCGTAGATGCTGCCCGCAGGCCAATTGCAGACCACGACCTCGCGGGGGGACTTGCGGGCCAACGGGGGCAGCAGCGTCAGCGGCAGGGCGCCACTCGCCCGGGTCTGGCCATTGATGGTCACCTCATAGGCGAGGGGGAAGCGGGCCTCCCCAGCGTCTCGCTTGCCGACGTACTCGGCGCGGAAGACCAGAGGGTTCTCGACATACTGGCGCTGCTCGCGCGCTTCCGCAAAGGTGATGCTTCGGGCGCCAAAGTCGAGGGTGAGGCGCCGGTATGGCAGGCCCTCGCGCGCGATCGTCTGCTCCTCGACGCGCAGAGGAGCCGGCCACCCACGCTCACCGCTCAGCGGACTTACCAGGCGCAGGAAATCCGGCACCTCCAGGGTCACTGTGGCTCCTTCGAACTGCTCTTCCTCGATGCCTGTAAGCAGGACGAGAGGCAGGACAAGGGGCTCTCCCTCGGCCACGCTGAAGTCCGTGATGACATGCCTACTGGGCTTGCCAAGGACATCCAGCCACGCGATGAACGGGTTGTCGGACTGCAGGGGGTAGGCCGGGGAGACCAGCACGATGCGGCCATCCTGGGCCACCTCATATTGCAGAGCGCCATCGCCGGAAAGCGCAGTGTAGTCTACCCCGATCGTGTCTGTGCCCCCCGGGGCGATGCGCACCGAAGCTCGTCCTGCCTCGCCAGAGCCGATGGGCTGGCCGGCCGAGGCGGTGACGGTGACGGTGCGCTCTTCGGCGGTGGGATTGGTTACGCGCAATTGCAGGCGATTCGGGCCCTTGCGCAGCCCGCCCAGGTCGACCGCGCCCCCGCCCAGTGTCGGCGGGCCGAAGGTAACGAGCCCAAAGCGTGCGGGAGTGTGGAATGAGCCGCCGGTGGGCGACCAGCAGGAGTACTCGCCCGACGGCTTCTCCGCCCGGCACAGGTTGACGCGCCATCCGCCGGTCTCGGCGAATTCACCCGGCGATAGCTGCTCACGCGGGATCGCCACTTCGAGGGTCCACGATCGGTCCCCGACCTGCCCTGCGGCTTCCGCGCCGGAGTCCCAGCTTTTGTCGTACACCCCTTCCGTCTCGCAGCGGGCGTCGTAGATCGTCCCGAGGCTGTTGAACGCGATGTGGTAGTAGGTGTCAAGCTCCTGCGAGGGCTGCAGGAACAGCTCGATCACGTCATCGCGGAAGACACTGGAGTCGTGCTCGGTCTGGTTGGCCTTGAACTCGGCGCGCTTCTGCAGCACCGGGTCCAATGCGCTCTCGAGACATTCCACGAAGAGGTAGAGGCGATCTTCGTCGTACGCCAGCCGGGCCTTCGTCTGTTCCTGTGCCGCCTCCCCTCCGCTGCTGAGCAGGAACGGGGGGAGCTCCAGCGAGTGCTGCCAGCACTCATCGTCCATCGCACCGTCAATGCGCGGAGGCGTCTGAGTACGCGAAGCGACCGCAAAAGGGAGCGCGACACCTGCCTGTCCGTCGGTCTGCACCTGCCGCAGTTCAGCTTCGTCGAAATAGACTGTGCCAATGAACTTCTGTTCGCCCCTCGCCCAGACCAGGCACCAGTGCGTGAGGGTCTTCAGCGTCTTCTCGGGGTCAGTAGTGAAGGTCAGGCGGTAGGTCTTCCATTTGCCGAGATTGGCCTGTATCTGCGCGTCGCTGAGGGTGAAGCTGAAGGTCTTCTGTGTGCCGTCGGTGTAGGTGGCGGTCATATACGCGCCGTAGATGCTCCCCTGCTGCCAGGAGGCGACGTAGATGCTGTTCGTGGCGGCGAAAGTGCCATGGTCAGGCAGGTCGCCCGCTATGCCGACACTTGTGCCCCCCAGGCCCTTCTCATCGGGCCCGCCCCCGCCGGTAATGCGACAGCTCCAGGGCCCGGAGATGTCGGGAGCGTAGCTGCGTTCGCGGGTTCGGGTGTACCCGCATTGGTAAATGCCCCAGCCCCGCGCCAGCTCCTGGTTGCCCTCGACAGCTTGCTCAAACGAGGGGTTGGACAGCAGGTTGATGGGAGGCCCCATAGGAGCACCACCTGCCGGTTGCCGTCCCACGAGTGCGATCGCAGCCAGCAAGACGATCCGCGCCATCTTCATATGCGTAATGCCGTTCCTTCCAGTGAGCCATCAACGGAGACAGTGGGGATTGTGACCAGCCTCTCATGCAGCCCTGGGGTGGCGGGCCTCCGGGACGTGGGACAGGCGACACCCAAGTGAACTGTGCGGTCTCACCCCAGAGAAGCTGAAGGCATCTCCTCGTGATGCTTCCTCCACCGCTCCACCACCACCTGCGCCTCCCGCGGCGTGTCGCCGATCCTCGGCAGCTTGCTGGAGGCGCAGGTGACGGTGCCTCGGTGACGGAAAGATCACGGAGCGAGGATGCTGTGTCCGCGCGAGCACTGCCGGTCAAGGAGGACGCCATGTCGGGCTTCAACGGTCTTGGTATGCACCTGGGCAATCTGTCGAGGCTGTCAAGCGCGCAGAGCCGCTCGATCTGCGCCGAGAACTTCACAGGCGAGAAGGGGAAGGCGGGGATGGCCACGGAGGGGCGCGGCGCCGCTTGCGCTCGTGACCTGGGCCAGGGCTGGAAGGTCTCGCCATCCATCGAGATCGGCGCCGGCGAGACCGTCGTGCTCGCCGACATCCAGGACGCAGGCGCGATCCAGCACATCTGGATGACCCCCTCGGGCCACTGGCGGTTCGCCATCCTCCGCATCTACTGGGACGACTCGCCGACCCCGGCGGTGGAGTGCCCGGTCGGAGACTTCTTCGCCTGCGGATGGCAGAAGTACGCGCCGCTATCGTCCCTGGCGGTGTGCGTCAACCCGGGCAGCGCGCTCAACTGCTACTGGGAGATGCCCTTCCGCCGGCGCTGCCGGATCACCATGACCAACCTGGCCCCCGAGCCGATGGGCCTGTACTACCAGATCGACTACACGCTGACCGAAGTGCCTGCGGACGCGGCCTACTTCCACGCCCAGTTCCGTCGTACCAACCCGCTGCCCTACAGGGAGGTCTACACCATTCTCGATGGCGTCGAGGGACGCGGGCAGTACGTCGGCACGTACGTGGCCTGGCAGGTGAACAACAGCGGCTGGTGGGGTGAGGGCGAGATCAAGTTCTACCTCGATGGGGACGGGGAGTTCCCGACCATCTGCGGCACCGGCACCGAGGACTACTTCTGCGGCTCCTACAACTTCGAGAACAAAGAGGAGCGCCGCTACGAGGAGTTCACCACGCCCTACGCCGGGCTGTCGCAGGTCATCCGGCCGGATGGCCTCTACGCCTCCCAGCAGCGCTTCGGGCTCTACCGCTGGCACATCATGGACCCGATCCGTTTCGAGCAGGACCTGCGCGTTACCATCCAGGCGCTGGGCTGGATGAGCGGCCACCGCTACCTGCCGCTGCAGGATGACATTTCCTCCGTCGCCTACTGGTACCAGACGCTGCCGACCGCGCCCTTCCCGGCCCTGCCGGACAAGGACCGGTTGGAGATCATCTAGCGCACTGTCCCGCCGGTGGTGGCGCCTGCAGTCTGGTACTGTGCGGCTCGTCACGCAGCCCTGAGGCGCAGGCGAAGAGACCGCGAGACGCACCGAGCGTGACAGGAGGCTGCGCAATGTCCGAGCAACGAGTGCATGAACTGCGACCGGAGCACTACCACACTACCTTCGGCCCGCACGCGCCGGCGCTGACGGTTGAGTCGGGCGACGAGGTCATCGCCTGGTGCGCGGATGCGCGCGGGCTCGACGCGAACGGGGAGCAGATCGGCCTGGAAAGCCTGGCCGGGCCCGCGGGCGCGCGGCGGGAGGTGTCGAACCCGGTGACCGGGCCGATCCACGTCGTGGGGGCCGAGCCGGGCGATGCGCTGGCGGTGGAGATCCGGGAGGTGACGCCGACGCGCGGCTGGGCGTGGTCAACGACGCCGGCGGAGTTCGGGTTCTTCAGCACCGAGGACATTTCCGGGCCGACGAGCTTCACGCCGCCCCAGTGGGCGCCGGAGGAGCAGCGCGAGTTCCGCTGGGAGCTGGACCTCGAGCGCATGACCGGTCGGCTGACGCTGGAGCGCAGCCGGGCGGAGGCGGTCGAGATCCCGCTGCATCCGTTCCTGGGGTGCCTCGGTGTCGCCCCCGAGCGGGGCGAGACGCGCATGACCATGACGCCCGGGCGGCACGGCGGGAACATGGACTGCCCGCAGGTCGGGCCGGGGACGACGGTCTACCTGCCTGTCTACGAGCCGGGCGCGCTGCTCAGCCTGGGGGACTGCCACGCGGCGCAGGGCGACGGAGAGTTGTGCGGGGTGGCGCTCGAAGTGAGCTGCCGGGCGCGAGTGCGCGTGGAACTCGTGAAGAGCCGGGCGATGCGCTGGCCGCGCGCGGAGGATGGCGAGCACATCATGGCGATCGGGAGCGCTCGGCCGCTACGGGCGGCCTACGCCGCTGCGCACGTGGAGCTGCTCGCGTGGCTGGTGGAGGGCTACGGCTTCGATCGCTTCGAAGCCTACCAGGTGTTGTCGCAGGTGGGCACGACCCGTATCGGCAACGTGGTGGACCCGAACTACTCGGTGGTCGCGAGGTTCCCCAGGCAGTACCTGCCGTGAGGACGGCGACAGCCGGCGACAGGTGGACGGGTGAGGTGTCGCGGCCACGCGGCCGTGAACTCCGCTCCGTTGCCCGACCGGATGCAGTCCGAGGCATCGCGCTGAGCGAACAGGTCCGTCAGCCGCTCGGGCACCCGGTCGCTGCTCAGGCGCCCGTCCACGTCGATCGACGAGCATTCGCGCGTGAACTCGCCGAGCACAATGGCTACAGATAGCCGAGCGACCTGAGCCGCTCCTTCACGCGATCAAGCTCCTCGGGGGAGTACGCCTCATTCCCGGATGTCCCGTGCGTGGAGACGAGGTCGCGCAGAACATAGACCACGAGTTCTGTGACGGAGCCGAAGCCCGTGCCCTCGATCATCTGCCCCAGTCGTTCATAGAGCAGACTGGGTATTTTCAGCGTCGACTTGTCAGAGGCCCGCGCCTTCGCTGCCATACTCCGCACTCGCTCCCAACGTGATGATGTACGCACTGAGCAATTCAGCGCACGTAGACGACGGTCTCGTTCTGGATGGACTCGATGGCCGCCGCCAGTACCTTCTGGGCCGCCAGGCCATCGGCCCCTGAGCCATCAATCTGCTCCGGCGCTACGCCCTCGGAGACCTGTCGCGTGAAGGTGTGGATGCGCTCGATGAAGGTGTCCACGAAGTCGCGGTAGCCGCCGAAGACCGGGTTTGTGTAGACGATCTTCTGCGGGTCTCCCGCCGGGAAGAGCGTCGCCTCGCGCCACATGTCATCGAGGATGAAGCGTCCGGCCACGCCGGCTACCTCGCAGCGCTCCATCGGATGGCCGCGCTCGATGTCATAGCTCGCGGTGAGATTGCCCACCGCACCGCTGGTGAAGCGCGCGTTCATCTGCATCGTCGACCAGATGGTCCGGCCCGGGGCTTTCGTCGCGAAGCAGTGCACCGCTTCGATGTCGCCCGCGAAGTAGCGCATGACGTCCACGGTGTGCGGGTTGAGCGCCTTCACCATGAACCACGGCGAGCTTTCGCGCGGGTTGCCGATCCACATCGCCATATTTACGAAGAGTTGATGGCCGATGCGCCCCTCATCCACCCACGTCCGGGCCAGCCGCGCCGCGGGCGTGAAGCGGTGGTTCAGGTCCACGCCGAAGCACAGGCCCCGCTCGCGAGCGAGCGCCACCATCTCCTCGGCGGGCGCGATCTCGTTGCAGATCGGCTTCTCGCACAGTACGTGACAGCCGGCGCTGAGCGCCTGCATCGTCGGCTCGTAGTGGTCGCCGCCGTACTCGACGCCGCCGGTTGCGACGCTGCACAGATCCGGCGCCAGCGTGTCGAGCATCTGCTGCGCGTCATGGAACGCGGGCACACCGACCCGTGCGGCGGCGGCATCCGCGCGCTCGGGCAGGATGTCGCAGACCGCTACCAGTTCGCTCAGCGGGTCAGACGCGTATATGTCTGCGTGGCGGTTGCCGATAGGCCCGCAACCGATCACCGCTACTCTGAGCATGATCTCGTCGCACTCCCGTCAGCGGGACTTGGCCTGCAGTTTCGCGGCCTGGTCGCGGTCGCCGATATGCAGGGCGTCGTAGGCCTGCTCGCTGCTGGTGAAGGCCGGACCCACTTCCGGATGCCCGTGCCATGCGCCCTGTGTGAGCATTGGGTTGGTGATGCCAAGCTCCTGCTCACGGCACGCGATGAAGGCCTCCATTCGCCCGCGCAGCAGTGCGACGACCTCGGGCTCTTCGTCAGCGATGTTGTGGTTCTCGTCCGGGTCGTCCATCAGATTGTACAGTTCCACCGGCGGCCTGAAGTGGAAGTCCGGCTCGAGCGCCACGATCAGCTTCCACTCCGGCGTGCGCCAGCCGTGCTTGCGCTGCCAGGTGCACTCGGTGATGTAGAACTCGGAGTCGAGGTTGGATACCTCGCCGCGCACCATCATCATCTGCGAGCGCCCGTCGAACAGCGTGCGCGTCTTGATCTCCGCGAGCTCGAGCAGCGTCGGCACCAGGTCCTTGTGTTGCGTGTACCCGGGCACTCGCAGGCCCGCGGGCACGGACTTGGGGTAGCGGATGATCAGCGGCACGCGGAGGGTGTTGTCGTAGATGCCGTGATGGTCGAACCAGCACTCGTGGTCGTAGAGGGTCTCACCGTGGTCGGAGTTGATGACGACGATGGTGTCATCCAGGATGCCCATGCTCTCGAGGCTCTCGAAGATGACCTGGATGCACGCGTCCATGTAGGCGACCGCGCCGTCGTACTGGGCGATGATGTAGTCCTTGTCCGTGACGCCCGGCGGCATCCAACTGAGGAAGTAGTCGGCGAAGGGCGCGAAGTCGAAGACCGGCTTCATCGACTTGTTGCGCTTGTTGAACTCGTTCCCGTGGTAGAACATGCGCTCAAACTGACCGGGCGGCAGGTACGGCGAGTGCGGGTCCATGTGCCGCATCATCATCAGCCACGGGCGGTCGTTTTTCGCCAGGCGCTCGACCTCGGGGATGGCGACGTTGTTGAGGTTCTCGGCCTTATGCGCCCGGCCGTCCGCGGAGGCGCCCCAACCCTCGTAGCTGAGGTAGTTGTCGAAGCCCCGCGAGGCGGGATTGCCGGTGAAGCCGACGCAGGTGCTCTCGTAGCCGACCCGCCGCAGGATCTCCGGGAGCGTGCCGATGCAGGTGCTCTCGTAGCCCTCGTTCGCGAGGATCTCCGGGAGCGTCTTGACCGTTCCCATCAGTGGGCCCTGATGGCGCAGCGCCACGCAACCGGTGCCAAAGCAGTCGCGGCCGGTCAGCATCGACGCGTAGCCGGACGTGGTGGGCACGTGCGGCGAGAAGCTGTTCTCAAACAGCGTGCCGCCCTCTGCGAAGCGATCCATGTGGGGCGTGGTCAGCCGGTCGTATCCGTAGCAGCTCATGTGCGTTGACACGAGCGAGTCGATCGCGATGAGCAGGATGTTGGGGCGGTGCTTCTTCTTCCGTGGGGCCATCTCTCTTCCTCCTTGCCGGCAGGCTGCCGGCGATATCAGACGGTGATTCAGATGCGTTCAGACGTTGTCTATAGCGGGATCGTCGAGCCGGACGCGCCGGCCCTCACGAGTGGACACGTAACAGGCCAGCACCATGCGTAGAGAGGTGCGGGCGTCCTCCGCGGCGGCGAGTGCGGGACGATCGCCATGCAGGAACTCCGCCAGCGGCCCGGCCAGGGCGGCGATCCTCACGCCCTGTGAATCGGGGCTGGGGATCTCGCTGCAGACCCACTCGCCCCGGTCGGCGAGGAACCACTTGAGGCCGCAGGCGCCCTCTTCGCGTGGCGTTGCGGCACTGGGCGCGTCACCGTAGTTCTGCACCAGCGTGCCGTTCTCGGCGATGATCTCGACGGTGTTCTCCGCCGCGCGCGTGGTGAACGAGCAGCACACCTCCGCCAGCGGTCCGTCGGCGTAGTGATAGATGGCGATGCCATTGTCGTTCGGCATGCGCGGGTTGTGCAGGCTCTTGATCTCCGCGGTGACCGCCTCGGGCACGCCGAGGAGCCAGTGGATGAAGTCGATCGGGTGCGCGGAGTCATCCGCCCAGATGTCGCGGTTCTGCGCCGGGTCCACGTGCCACGAATCCGCGAAGGCATCGTTGAGGCACATGCTCAGCCCGTGGCGCCGCCGCAGCATGAACAGCCGCCCGAGCGCGCCGCTCTCCAGC
>JALGSU010000073.1 GCA_029821735.1 Candidatus Zipacnadia bacterium
GCACGTCCAATCCTACATACATGGGTTGCGCCTCCTTGGCGGAAGTTGGACCGTCATGAACTGACCTTCGCCATGCGACCGCGCAACCCATTTTCATGGTATCAGAAACGAAAGTGACGGCGAACGGCGGCGACTACGGAAACGAGAGAAACGGCGAACGGCAACGGCGGGGCGGAAGGGCAGAGCTATTGGCGTGGAGTGCAGTCGCTGGCGAAACTCTCGGTGATCCAGTAATCGCCGCGCTCGCTGACCGCAATGCCAATGCCGATCTGAGTGATCTTCTCCCACAGAATGCTCTTGCGGTGAGGCGGACTGTTCATCAACCGCTGATGGCTCTCGTCAATGTTGTCGAGAGTGAACGCGTACAGGCTGCCGCCGCGACGAGAGAGGTTCTCGGCGAGGACGCGCGGCTGTTTGCCGAAGACGTTGATGAAGCGCTCGATCATCGTCGCGTTTGCCGGGATGGGGGACTGGTGGCTGAAGTAGTCCATGTCGCGCATCTCGCGGGAATGCGCCCGGGCAACGGTGGCGAGATGTATGCTTGGGAGCAGAGGTCTGAGGCCGCGGGTCAGGCGCTCGTCGTTGGTGCGGTAGAGAAGAAGCGCCTCGGCCTGGGCGGTCTCGACGAGCAACTGGCTTCCGGCCTGGGAGCCCTCGGCGAGGAGCGCGAGGAACTGGTGGGCTTCATACTGCTCGCGGGCTTCGAACTCGCGGCCCTGCATCTGGTGGACCGTGCCGAGGAGGGCTCGCGGGGGAGCCCAGTCGGGGACGAGTTCGATGGCCTGGTGGAGACGGTCCTCCGCGACCTGCAAGTCGCAGAGAGCGGCTCGTTCGGAGGCCTCGCGGAGCAGACTGCAAGCGGTGGCTTGGGCGTCACGAATGGTGGGCTGAGCGCGGACCTTTGAGGCGAAGCAGGGTACGTGCGCGAGGCCCGCCAGCGTGATTAGCGCCAGGGCAGGGCCAAGCGCGGTCTTCCACGGTACCCGCCTCACAACGGCCTCCTGATCAACAGCTTGACAGCAGGTTCTGCGACGGGTGCTAGATGCTGACGGCCCAGAATGGCGTGGCCGCGAGCCACCAGAAAGCGAGTGACGCGAGTGTGGGCGCGAGAACGACCTTCCACCATGCGCTTCGCATCTCAATTACTCTCCGTTCCGTGGCGGGGCGTGCCATGATCAACTGGCTACGGCGCGCCTCTCGCCTGCTATGACCGCCGCCCCCGTTGCCACCACAATCTGTGGCTGTTCGGGAACGACGAGTTGAACTCCAAGTGCTTCGCCAATCGCCGCTGCGATTGCTTCGTTACGGGCGACTCCGCCGATGAGCATGACGTCCGGCTCGGTTCCGAGTCCGCTGGTCAGCGCGGCGACCCTCATCGCAGTGGCGTTGCACAGGCCGGCGGCGATCTCGTCTGGCGGCAGGCCCCGGGCGATGAGACTGACGACCTCGGACTCTGCGAAGACGGTGCAGGTCCGGGTCATCTGCGCCGCACTGGTGGCCGAGAGGGCAAGTTCGCCCAAGTCCTCGACCGTGACGCCAAGCGCGCCTGCCATGACTTCCATGAAGCGCCCGGTTCCGGCAGCGCAACGGTCGTTGAGGGCGAAGTCGACCGGGAACCCGTCTGCGTCAACCCGGATGACTTTGCTGTCCTGGCCGCCAATGTCGATGACGGTGCGGACCGCGCTGCTGGCAAGGTGCGCGCCGCGGGCAGCGCAACTGATCTCGGTAACGCGCCAGTCGGCGAGGGAGAGGATGTCGCGACCGTAACCGGTGGCCACGGTGGCGGCGATCTCCCCACTGTCTATATCGGCCTGCTGCAACGCGCTCTGCAGAGCGTCGAGACCCGCCTGCTGAGCCGCCGCGCCCGTCGGCAAACAGGCACTGCCGATAATGCGCATCGACGTGGTGTCAAGGATCGCTACTTTCGCAGCGAGTGACCCGATATCGATTCCTGCTGTGATCATGTGGGAACTCCGTGATTCGTGCCCTGCGGGGGCGCGGCGCCCCCTTTGCAGCCGATATCATACCACAGAGTTTCCGCGTCGTGCGAGTGCTACCTCTGCTTTTGCTCTACTATATCAGTTCTACCTCTGGAAAGTCAACGGTCAAGAGCGATTTATTGGATAAATAATGGCGACGAGCGGATGGTCGGCGGAAGGGCGGGCCGGGCAGGTATGCTGACGCGGGAGGCGAATAGGTCGCGGACGTTGGAGAGTGAAGATCTGTCCCATATCGGGAGGACTGACATCATGGCGGACCCCAAGCTTGGCATTCAACTCATAGTGTTCGGTGGCCGGCAGAACGAGGATCTGCAGGGCGTAATGGCTGATGTGGCTGAGGTGGGCTACGACGCGGCGGAGATCGGCGTGAATTTCGTGGACGATCTGGGCGCAGAGAAAGTGCAGGCCTGCATCGATGCAACCGGGCTGGCAGTGTGCGGCATCCACGGTGGATATGCGAATTACACCGACGAGGCGTGGCTGGGGCGGGCGATCGATTTCTGCCAGGCGATCAACTGCGGCTACCTGATCTGCTCGGGAGTGTCCGATCGGGAGACGCTGGACGGCTACCTGGAATCGGCGAGGGCATTCAATGAGGTCGGCCGCCGAGTGACAGACGCTGGCCTGACGTTCTGCTACCACAACCACGCGTGGGAGTTCGAGAGCTACGACGGGCAGAAGGGCATCCACGCGCTGGCGACGGCTATCGACCCGGCGCTCGTGCAGCTGAACATCGACGTGTACTGGGTGACGATCGGCGGCGAATCGCCCACCGATTTCATAGCCTGCTACGCGGACCGGGCTGGCTACTACCACTTCAAGGACGGCTCGCAGGGCCCGAACTTCATTGAACTGGGACAGGGCGACGTGGACCTGCCAGCGGCGCGCGAGGCAGCTCTGAAGGCCGGCGCGGAGTGGATCGTCTGTGAGCAGGACCGCACGACGCTCGACCCGAAGGAGTCGGCCGCAGTGAGCCTGGCGTATCTGCGAGAAATTGGGTTCTGAACGGCAACGGCGGACGATGAGCGAGGAACAAAGACAAGGGGCGCGGCAATCTGCCGCGCCCCTTGTGTGTTCTGGTGTGGCTGCCTAAGCCTAGCCGCCGAGGGCCTTGTGGGCAGCGGCGCGAGTGGCCTGGTCCGGGTGCTCCTCGGAGATGAGTTCGAGGGCGTCACGATACTCCGGCGAAGTGGCCTCCGGCATCGCATTGACCATCCCCTCGGCGAGTCGGGCCCGGACCGTCTGCGACCCGCTCGCCCGGCCAATCATCAGCAGGTCAGCGTGGCGTCCCTCGCGAGTGAGCTTGCCCATCGCGATCTTGTTGTTGGCGAGCTTGGTGGCGGCGGAGCGGCGGGTCTCCTCCCACCACGAGGCCCGGGCGATGGTGACCATCGCCGCGAGGGCCGCGTCAGAGGCGGTGGCGCGCTCGGCGAGCTGGTCGACGATGCGCGAGCGGATGAGATCGTGATCGCGCGCCGCCTCCTTCTGAGCCGCGATGCGCCGCGACTGGCTGGCGGACTGAGTGATAGCCTCGGCCTCCTCGCGGATGTGGTCCGGCACGCCGGGACCATCTTCGTCGGCCTCGAAATCGCGGAAGATCGAGCCGCCGCCGAGTGTGGACGGGCCCTGGCTTGAGCCACGCCGGATCTCGCGCCGGAGACAGGCCGCCGGGATCAGAGCGTCGATCTGGTCGGCCTTGAGGAGCGCGTCGACCATCCGACGCGCGCTGACCTCAGACGCGGACACGATGAGCTGGGCAATCAAGTCCCACTGCTCGTCAGACAACAGCCGCTCGACGGCCTTGTCGACGTCACCGCCCATGGTGCCCTCAGTGAGGGTGATTATCTGATGGCTGTATTTCGCGAAGATGTCGGTGTGCACGGCAGTCACCTCGCCCGTCTGTGGTCGATGTGAGTGGTAGTTCGACGCGGGAGTGGGGACGTCCTGCTGCGAGAAGGCAGGGCTGCCGCAAAGTGCGGCGTCAACGCCGACGAGTGGAGTTCGCGCGCGTGCACTCCGAACAGCCGGGCTTGACAAACAACACGGTTGCTCCTCGACGACCAATGGCAACGGCACAGGCCGACGCGGGGGTCGGCCTCTCCATACGGCGAACGGCACCCACCTTCGCTGAAGCTATGGACCTTCGCTAAAGCTTCGGCCCACAAGTCGGTGCCCAAGGAAAGACCCGCCCTCTATACGGCCATGGCGACGACACCACCACACAGCCACCACCGGCCGTTTCTGACGAACCCGCCCTCCATACGACTGGACAACGGCAACGACCGGCGGTGGGGATCAGGTTGCAGCGGCGCGCTGGAGGTCCGGGTGACCCCAGGCAGTGGCGTGGACGCGGACCTCGATGAGCTGCTCTTCACCGGTCGCCAAACGCCCGAGACGGTGCTCGACCTCGACCTCGACACCAGGCCGGGCCGCGCCAGCCGCCTCCGCCTTGGTCCGCGCGACCTCGCCCGCCTCCGCAGAAGCAAAGCCGATCGCCTCGGTCAAGCCCTCGAACTCGCGGCGGCCGCGAGGGGCGTAAACGGTGAAACTGTCGAACTCGCTGGGCCTGATGGCAACCATCTCCGAAACGCTGACGTGACTGACCACCGCGCCAACCGCGTTGGCCACCTCGGCGTGCTCGGGCACGAGCACCTCGCAGGCCAGGCGGTCGCCAGTGGGCGGGGCGAAGACGTGCGCCGGAGCGCCG
>JALGSU010000006.1 GCA_029821735.1 Candidatus Zipacnadia bacterium
CAGCGTATACGAAGACCTCCCGCCGACCGGATGGTCGGCGGGAGGCAGGGGTGCGGATTTCAGGTCAGAGGCAGGTCGTCAGGGACTCCAGATGACGCCACTGACGTTGTGCGTGCCCTCGGAGCACTTGAACCACTTGGCGTGACCGTCGGCGAGAACCATGTTACCGCCGCCGTTGTGGCGCGGGTCGAAGTAAGTGCGCGGGCTGTAGCTGGAGTAGAGCACGTAGCTCATAGCCGACTCGCCGGGCAGGTAGTTCGAATCGCCCGCGACGAAGGTCTCGGATGGGGAGTCGATGTCGGATAGGGTCTTGTCAACAAGGTAGCGGCTGTAGCCGTACTTGATGGCCCCAGTGTAGTTGCCGTTCCACTTGTAGGAGTCGGACGGGCAGGAGAAGATCTGGACGTTGTTGACGTAGGGGTAGACGGCCCAATACCACATGAGGCCGGTGCTTGTGCCGCCACCGGGGTAGTCAACGGCCGAGGAAGCGGGCCCACGGTAGTGGGCGAGCCACATCTCGTCGTAGTCCTGAGAATACATCAGAATGCCAAGACCGATCTGCTTGAGGTTGCTCAGACAACTGGTCTGGCGGGCTTTCTCGCGGGCCCTGGCGAAGACGGGGAACAGGATGGCGGCCAAAATCGCGATAATGGCGATGACGACCAGCAACTCGATGAGCGTGAAACCTGACGACTTGCGCATGCAGTGCACCTCCGAGTCAATAGCGAAATACAAAAAGACACGACATTATACACGCCCCTCGTGGCCGGGTCAAGAAACTGTCACGCGGCGGCAAACGAAGGGCGCTGGTATCTTGGCGGTATTGCGACTGTCAGGCTTCAGCGGAGACGGCGGAGGGTTACGGACCAGTCGACGACGTCGACAGACTGGCGATCCGCGGCGCTGCCGGGGCCGACCAAGGTGGGGTCATCGGCGGCCTCGACGACGAAAGCATCCTGGTTGGTGAGGGTCTGGAACTGGTTGGTCTGGAGGGTGAAGTAGTTGTTGCCGAAGGTGCCGAGGGCATCGTAGACGTTCTCGTCCGCGTTGACCACGGTCGGATCGAAGATCAGTTCGGTGGTGGAGATGAAGTTGATGGACAAGTCGCTCAGGCTGATGCCGAGTTGCTCAAGGTCAAGAGTAAAGCGCAGCGTGTCGCGCCCCTCGGGCAGGACGTATTCGTAGGGCAGGCCCAGTGCTGTGGCGGTCGCGGCGGGTGTGAGGATCACGCGGGCAACGCCGCCAGGCAGCAGGTCGCCGGTGGTGATCGTCAGGCCCGAAATGGGGCCAGCGGCCAGTTGGGAGGTGTTGTTGGCGGGAAGCGTGGACTGATCGGTCACGGTCTCCCCAATGCCTTCGGGCTCGAAGCGGTCACTAACCTGCGCGGTGGTCTGCGCAACCGTGATTGTCTGCGCGCCGGCGGCAGGCGGCGAGGCGACGGTGAGGGTCAGACCCAGCGCCGCGAGCGAGTCGGCGGCCAGCGCTACACCGCCAGCGTTGAGGTCGCCCAGGGCAGCCTGCTCGGCTGCGGTCAGCGCGCGACCACCGTCGGCGGCAGGTGTGAAGGTGACGCTCCCGGCAACGGTGTCCCCGGCGGCGTTGGTGGCAATGGCCAGCAGACCAGCCGCCTGCATGCTGTCATTGGCTGCGGCGTCGATGGTGCCGCCGCCAGCAACGGTCGCTGCGCCAAGGGCAAGCGTGTCGACGGTGATAGTGTGG
Source organism: Candidatus Zipacnadia bacterium (assembly GCA_029821735.1). Taxonomy (GTDB): domain Bacteria; phylum Armatimonadota; class Zipacnadia; order Zipacnadales; family UBA5352; genus JALGSU01. Next base: position 1,720 of record JALGSU010000006.1, read on the forward strand.
GTGCCCGCGTCAGTGCTGTCGGGCACGCCGGCCACTGCGGTGATGCCTCCGCCGGCCTGATTCAGGTCGGGTGTCAGGTTCACGCGGAAGAGTTCGTAGCGCCCCTGGTGATACTCAACGAAGTGCGTGAGCGAGCCGGTGCCCCAACCATTGCCCCAGCGGGGACCCGCGGCCACCGGCAGAGGACCGTCGGCGCCGAAGTCGCCATCGGTATCGAACGCGGCGTAGTAGAAGAAAGCGTCCTCGACAGCGCGGGCAAAACGGACCGTGACTTCCAGCACGACCTCGGGGACGATCGGCGCCTGTTCACCGCCGCGCGCGCAGCCCTCCAGGCACACCAGCCCCGGAGTGACCAGCACGATCAGCGCCAGACAGACAGCTCTCTTCATAGCCATTGGGTGGGGCGGGTCACGCCATGCGAGCGCGGGCGCGAGCCACCAACTCCTCGGGATTCGTCACGAGCGTCTCTTGAAGCACCGGGCCCTCAAGGCCGGCCATGCGAGCCACGCGGCGGGCATGCTCCTCAGTAAGAAGCTGCTCGGGCAAGTGGGCGTCGGAGTTGACGAGCAACTTCGCACCCGCGGCGATGGCCGTGCGAGCCACATGCCCGTTGCCAAGCGAGTGCCCGTTCTTGGCGGTGATCTCTATGAACACACCATTCTCCGCGGCCAGCCGAGCCTCCTCATCGCTGAGGTCGCCGGGGTGGGCGAGAATGTCGACATCCTTGCACGAGACCGCGGCCAGGTTCGTGCCCGGTTCGACAGGCTCGACCGGACTCTGGCCGTGCACGACGATACATGCGGCACCGATGCCACGCGCCTCGGCGGCCAATTCACCGATGGAGGCGGCGGGGACATGGGTGAGTTCAATGCCGGGCAGTGCGGTGAAGCCCCAGTATTTCTCGGCCAACTCGCAGTCCCGGCGGACCTCGCGAATCACGCGACTCATGGTGGAGGCGCTGGAGTGGTCAGCAATACCCAGCGCCGAGTAGCCGTTGACGATGCAGCGGCGGATCAACTCCATGGGTAGGAGCACGCCGTCGCTGAGCGTCGTGTGTGTGTGGAAATCGTAGACCATCGGTTGCATCGCCTCTTGTGCGTTTCAATTGGTCAAGTGATGGCTCAGTCCTCGGCAATCAGCCACCGAACGGCGTTCGTCAGCACACTGTAAAGCGAATCCGGCGGATCCTGCTGCTCCCAGGGCAGCAGCAGGCCGGCGTCCATGATGAAGAGCCGGCTTGTCTCGGCCTGCCAGGCCGAGGCAGCGACGCCGCCGCTGATGCCAAGCACAGGATCGGCCTGCCATGCCCATATCTGAACGCCAGGACCGGCCTGTATGTCGTCGGTGCTGAAGCTCGCCCGACGACGGACGCCATCTGTGATCGGGTGGTCGAGCAGCTCCACCTTACCTCTTCGACGCCCGAGAGAGGCGGCGAGTTCCAGTTCAGCCAGAAGGCCATTGAAAGAGACGACGCGAGCGTGCGGCTTCTTCTGGTCCTGAATGAGCAGCAACAGGCGACCGCCAGCGTCGAAATACCGGCGAACGGCGAGTGCTTCGGACCAGGTGAAGTCCTCGCGCGCAGCGCCAATCACAACCATGCCATACCCCGCGAGGGACTCGTCAGTCAGCCGGGCCTCGCCCTCCGGAGCATCAGCGAAAGTGACGCGCAGGTCACTGGTCTCGAGGGCACGACGCACGCGATTGACGATCTGGGGCCAATCTTCGTCTTTGGCCGCGATCTCGATGAGCACGCGGTCGGAGTGCATCGCGCCGACCGGTCCCGGGGCGGGCAAATCCGGCGCGGGCAGATCGGGCGTGTCGGGCACCGGAGTGTCCGGCGTGGGCGTGTCCGGTAGATCAGTCGGCGCTGCGGCACTCGCCCACATTACACAACGCACCAGGAAGTCGCGCATGGCCGGGCGCGGCTGGGCGGAGTTGAGTTGATTGCCGAGGACGCCCTGGTCGATGATGATGCCGCGTCCCTGGTCGCCCCAGTCGAATGCCACTGCCAGCGTCTCACGACCAAAGCGAATCAGCGGATTGCCGCCAACCCCGGAGATGTACGCGCCCGGATCGGCGGCACCAAGGTTGGGCAGGTCCTCGGTCAGCGGATGGCGCCCCCAGCGAGCGAAGCCGGCCTCGCCGCGGGCGAGTTCGACGTCGATCCCCAACCAGGCCCAGAAATCGCGAGCTGCTCGGATGTGCTTGCGGCCCGGCCCGACGATGAACACCATGCCGCCGCCCCGACGCAGGTGGCCACGCATCTGCTTTTGCCAGACGCCGCCACGCGAGGGGTCAGACCAGGTGACGACGCAGGCAGGCGCCTCATCGAGTTCGCCGGCCTCATCGTAGTCAGGCCAACGCACCTGCAGATCCTCATCATCCAGTGCGCCGAGCAGCCAGTGGCCGAAGTCCCACGGCGCCCCGAGGGTATCGAGGTCCATGAGCACCAACGGTTGATCATCGGCCGACACGGCGCCGGGCACGAGGCATGCGACCATCACGACCGTAATGACGACTGAGAGCCAGGAGCGTCTCACGACGATCACCTCCAGGCACATGGGCGCAAGTTGCTGTGAGGCTACAGGTCGACCGGCGCCCCGGTGTCGAGGGAGTGGTGAATGGCCTCGGCCACCTGTACGGCATGACGCGCCTGAGCGGGGGTCACGATCGGCTCAGTGTCATCCAAGACGCAATCGGCGAAGTGCTCAAGCTGATCGCGCAGCGCTCCGGCCACTCGGCCATGCACCTCGGTCCAATAGACGATGTCAGGCCGGCTGGACCGGCTGGCAGAGGCGGCCTCGAACGGTTCGCCACCCACACGCGCGGCCACACGCCCCTCGGTGCCGACGACCTCCAGGCGGGCATCGAGCGAGTTGGCCGAGCCCTCCGGGATGATCCAGCAGGTCTCGATACAGCCGACCGCGTCGCCCTCAAGCCGGATCAGGCTGAGGATGCTGTCATCGGCGCCGATGCTGGCGAGGGCTTTGCTGGTCCCCTCAGCGTGCACACGAGTCACACGCGCCCCGGTGATCCAGCAGATCAGATCGATCTCGTGCACGCCCAGGAAGTAGGCCACTGAGGTGCGCGGGCCGATGCGCAGGCCGGAGGCGAGAATATTGTTGCGGCGCGCGAAGACCTGCACCACATCACCGACCTCGCCGGCGGCCACCGCGTCGTGGCAGGCCACATAGCGCGGGTCGAAGCGGCAGACGTGGCCGGTCATGAGCTTGACGTCGGCGCGCTCGCAGGCAGCGATGATGGCGTCGCAATCGGCGGTGGTGATAGCGAGAGGCTTCTCCACCAGCACGTGCTTGCCCGCATCGGCGGCAGCGAGGCATGGCTGCAGGTGAGACTGGTCATCGGTGCAGACGCTGACGATATCAACGCCGTCGGCGGCCAGTGCCTCGTCGAGAGACGAAGCGGCGAGGCAGCCGTGGGCGTCAGCCACAGCCTGCGCACGTTCGGGGACTATGTCATAGACAGCCACCAGTCGCGTGCGCGGCAACTCGGCCCATAGTTGAGCATGTCTCTCCCCCATCATTCCCAAGCCAATGACCGCGGCGCCAAGAGTATCGCTCATATGCGTGACCTCCGTCAGATCGGCTCAGCGACGTAGCGCTCGAGGACTCGAGCGCAGTTGCCGATGGCCTCCAGATTTGCCATCTCATACCCGTGGGTGTTCTCGGTGGGGAAGCCTATGCAGGCACCGCGCCCTACCAGACCGGCCTTCAGCGCGATGCTCACGTCCGTCCCCAATGAGCGGAAGATGCCTCGCTGATGTCCAAAGCCAAGCTCATCACCGACCGCGGCGAGGCGATCGCAAAGGCCCTTGTCGTAGGTGTAGGAGTCCATATAAAAGACCACCGGCGCCGGGCTCATCTCGATGGGATACTCGGGGGCAACCGGCGCGATTTCGACGGCGATCATGGTAGTGGACGGAAGTGTGCGGGCGACGTACTGACCACCCGAACAGCCCCCCTCCTCAGAGCTGGTGATCGCGAAGTAGACGTCACGCGACGGGCGAGGGCCCTCGGAAACGAGCTTCGCCGCGAGCAGATTCGCCACCACCGCGCCTTTGTCGTCCAGGCCCCAGCCGCACACGCGGTCAGCCATGTACATGGGGGTCTTGCGCGAACGCGCCACGCACCCGCGCACGCCTATGTTCACCCCACGTTCCAGCAACTCGTCGCGGGTCATGCCACACTCGACGTAGCACATCTCCCAAGTGAGCGGCTTGCTGGTCTTGGCGGCGTAGATATCTCCGGAACGGGCCGAACTGTGAGTGCTGCCCACCGAGAGCACGCCGGTGACTGTCTCGTCACCGAGCAGATCGAAAGGCCCTTCGCCATACCGCCAGGGGAGGATGCCGCCGAGAGGATCGAGACGCACTCGGCCGTCCTCCTCGATGCGCTCGACCATGGTCGCGACTTCATCCTTGTGGGAGGCGATGGTGATGGCATCGTCGGACGATTCACCGGCGATCTTGCCTATCAGATTCAGGTGCGCATCCTGCCATACCTCGTCACAGTAGGTTTCGAGATACGGGCGGGCAGCGTCGACCATCTCTTCCTCTTGCCCGGGAGGGGCGTGGGTGATCAGGAATGCGTCGAGCATCTCTTTCAGGAGTTGTTCCACTTCATTGCACCTCGAGGAGATCGGTCTAAGTACTGGTAGTGCCGGGCACGTCCTCGTGACACGATCAGAGGTCAGAGCTCTACGGGCTGGCCACTCTCCGCCGACTCGACCATCGCGGCGAGAGCCCTCGTGCTGTGCAGACCGTCCTCGGCGGTAATGAGCGGCTCCTCGCCGCGCAGGCAGCAGTTCACCCAATGGGTGATCGCAGCCCTGACGAATCCCCGCGGCTCGCCCATCACATCGCCGCTGGTGAAACCCTCCAACCGATACCGGTCCTCGGTGCATATAGGGTGCACCGGCGGGTTGGGGTCCACGTCCACGTAGCCGTTGGTGCAGATGAGTTGGAACTTCGAGTCCACCATGTAGGGCATGCTCTCGGGGAGCACCCAGCACGACTCAAACGTGCCGACCACGCCATTGTCGAACTCCACCGTCACCGTGTAGAAGTCAGGAGTGTCAATGCCCCGCTCCTTGAGAACCACCGAACGACTCACCGCGTAGACCTTCTTCGCTTCGGCGCCAGTCAGCCAGCGCGCTATGTCATAGCGGTGGCAGATCAACCAGAAGGGCAACTGCGTGTCCGCCGCCCACGAGAGCATCTGCGTCGGCACATACAGCGTGTTGCTCAGCCGAGCGTAGATGTACAGGGGATCGCCCAGTTCGCCGGCGTCCAGAGCCGCTTTCGTCTTCGCGAACATCGGCATCCAGCGGTTGGACCAGTTTACCATCAACTTCTTGCCGGAAGCCTGCTGAGCATCGTAGATCGCCTGCGCGTCATCCACCGTCGTCGCCATCGGCTTCTCAAGCAACACGTGCTTGCCCGCCGCCAACGCCGCCAGCGCGACCTCGCGATGCAGATGGTCAGGCAACGCCACCGATACCGCGTCAATGTCGTCCATCGCCAGCAGTCGCTCGTAGTCAGTCACCGCGTGACGCGCACCGTACTTCAGGCCGATCGCGCGCGACTGGTCCTCGTTGATGTCGCAAACCGCCTCCAACGAGGCGTTGGGGAGCATGTCAATGACCTTCACGTGACCCTCCCCCTGCAACCCCACACCAATTACGCCATACCGCAACGTGCCCTCGGCAAAAGCCTTGCGCATCACCGTCTCACCGCTTTCATCGTCGACGTCACCTGACGCCGAGGTCTTCGACGCCGCACCCCACAAGCCCTCCCGGCCGCCATCGGGCTGCGCCCGCGCGCATGGCGCGCGGTAGGTGCTGTTCGGTGTCGCCCGCTCGGATCGAGCGGGCGACACCGAACAGCGACCAGTTGCGGCCGCAGGCCGCAACGCGCAGCCCCCCCAGCAGGCGGACGCATGTTGCCCGGCCCGCAGAGGGCGTGTTATACTGCACCGACCGACCAGAGGAGGCCACGCGACACAATGCCCCTGCACTACTGGATCGAGACCAGCGGATGTCAGATGAACGAGCGCGACTCGGAGACCCTGGCGGGTATCTGCGAGGCACTTGGCATGCGCCCATGCGCGGTGCCGGAGCAGGCGGATGTGGCAATCCTCAACACCTGCGCGGTGCGCGAGAAGCCCCAGCAGCGAGTGGTCAGCCGCCTCGGCGACCTGAACAAGTTGCGCACCGACCGACCCGGGATGATCCTCGTAGTGGCAGGCTGCGTGGCGCAGATCGCTGCTGAGGAGCTGGCGGAGCGACACGCTGATATCATCGTCGGGCCGCGCTGCTACGACGAGTTCGAGCAGGCACTGCGCGAGCAACTCCCCGGCGGGGTGATGGTGGAGGGTGATGCCCGCCCCGTGGCCGAGGGCCTGCCCGTCGCGCGTAACGACACGCTCAAGGCGTTCGTCAACATCATCTACGGGTGCAACAACTACTGCTCATACTGCATTGTCCCCTACGCACGCGGGCGTGAGCAGAGCCGCCTGCCCGAAGACATCGTCGCCGAGATCGAGCAAGTGGTGTGCGCGGGCGCGCGCGATGTGACGCTGCTGGGCCAGAACGTCAACTCCTACGGCCAAGATCTGCCCGGCGATACCGACTTCCCGGCGATCCTCCGGATGGCCGACGCGGTCGAGGGACTCGACCGGCTCCGCTTCACCACTTCGCACCCCAAAGATATGACACCCGATCTCATCCAGACTATGGCTGAGCTGCCCTCCGCCTGCGAACACCTGCACCTGCCCATCCAGGCTGGCGCGGATCACGTACTGAAAGTGATGGGGCGCGGCTACACCTACGAGCACTTCCGCTCACTGGTGCAGGCGGCGCGCGAAGCTATTCCCGGGCTCGCCATCACCACCGACGTCATGGTCGGTTTCCCCGGCGAGTCCAAAGCTGAATTCGACCAGACACTGCGCGCTTTCGAGGAACTGCGCTTCGACCAGGCGTTCATGTTCAAGTACAACGACCGCCCAGGCACGCGCGCTGAGAAGATGAATCCCAAGACACCCAATGATGAGAAGCAGCGGCGGTTGCTCGCGCTGGTTGCGCTGCAAAACGAGATCGCTCGCGACATCAACCGAGACCTGGTCGGGCAAAGCTTCGAAGTGCTTGTCGAAGAGCGCGACCACAAGTCTGCGGGTTACATGCGCGGGCGCACCCGCACGAACAAGCGCATGATCTTCCCCGGCGACGACAGCATGATCGGTGAGATGGTCACCGTGCGCGCGGACGAGGCATTCCTGTGGGGCTTCACCACCAAGCACAGCCCACGGGAGGACGCCGATGCCGAAGCTTGAGCTGGTGATCGGCGACGCCCGCAGCATGGGGCAGGTGGCCGACGAGTCGGTGCATCTGGTGGTGACCTCTCCCCCATACTGGCAGCTCAAGGACTACCGGTCGGGCGAGCAGATCGGCTATCACGAGAGTTACGACGAGTATGTTGCCTCGCTGAGCCGCGTCTGGGACGAGTGCGAGCGGGCACTGCATCCGGGCTGCCGGATGTGCATCAATATCGGCGACCAGTTTGCACGCGCGGCGTACTACGGGCGGTACAAGGTCATCCCCATCCGCACCGAGATCATCCGCCACTGCGAGGCGATCGGCCTGGATTACATGGGCGCGATCATCTGGCAGAAGGTCACAACCTCCAACCCCACGGGCGGCGCGACGGTGATGGGCTCGTACCCTTATCCGCGCAACGGCGTCGTCACCATCGACTACGAGTTCATCCTCATCTTCAAGAAGCTCGGCAAGGCCCCCAAGCCCAGCGCCGAGCACAAGGACGCGGCCCGTATGACCCACGAACAGTGGGTGGAGTATTTCGCGGGTCACTGGAACTTCCCCGGCGAGCGCAACTCGGACCACATCGCGGCTTTCCCCGAGGAGTTGCCGCGGCGGCTGATGCGCATGTACAGCTTCCCGGGCGAGCGCGTGCTGGACCCGTTTCTCGGGTCCGGGACCACGATGAAGGTGGCGGCCGATGAGGGCCGAGATTGCATTGGCTACGAGATCGACCGCGAGATGCAGAGCACTGTTGAGAAGCGTCTGAGCGTGCGGCGCAAGGGTTTCGCAAGCGACTACTCCCGCGCTACCGACCGGAGCCGGTGGGAAGCAGAGGCCACGGCCAAAGCCGCCGAGAATGGGCTGCAAGACCGTTCGGCGGAACCGGCTGACTACGACTTCGGAGGACGCGTGGCACCGGAGGGGGCGGTGACTGAGGAGCTGCTGATAGAGGCTGCTGAGAAGTATGCGGAGAAGCCACAGTGGCGGGAGGCAGACCGCAAAGGGCGCTTGGCCCTGGTGGTGGAATGCGTAGCCGCCGTGACCGATGCGGAGGAAAGACTGGTGCGGCTGGGCGCGCGCAACGCGATGCAGAGAGATGCGCAGTTCCGCAAGCTTATAGGTGACTGAGGCCCCAACACAGCACTGGAGGTCCGACGAGATTGCCCGACCCCGGCGAGTTGACACCAGTCTTCAAACAGTGGCATGAGGCGAAGCAGCAATACCCGGACGTGCTGCTGCTGTTTCGCATGGGTGACTTCTACGAGATATTCGGAGAGGACGCCGAGATTGCCGCGCGCGAACTTGAACTCACCCTCACCAAGCGCAAGGCGGGGGCGATGCTGCACCTGCCGATGTGCGGGGTGCCCTACCACGCCGTCGATCGATATCTCGCCGAGCTGATTCGCAAGGGCTACCGAGCTGCGATCTGCGACCAGATCGAGGATGCGCGCAAGGCCAAGGGGCTGGTGAAGCGCGCCGTCACGCGTGTGGTCACGGCTGGTACGCTGCTCGAAGACGAGTTGCTCGACCGCAGCGACCACAACTTCCTGCTGTCCGTGGCGACGGATGGTAAGCGATATGGGCTGGCGGTTGTCGATGTCTCGACCGGTGACTTCATGGTCACCGAGCCTGCTGCCGCGCGACTGCCCGCCCCCGAAACTCCGGAGCTTCCCGAGACGAGCCGAGAGCGCATTGACCCGGGGGTGGCCGCGGTGGTGGATGAGGCAGCGCGGCTGGCGCCGACGGAGATACTGCTGGCGCCGACAATCGGCGAGGAGACCGGGCTCCGCGAACTGCTCGAGGCGAACCTGACCGCGTCCGTCACCACGCCCGAGGACACCGACTCCTACTTCCGCTCGGCGCAGGACGATCTGAAGGAACACTTCGGCGTGGAGTCCCTGCGCGGCTATGGCTGCGAGGGAATGCCCGCGGCGATCGAAGCAGCGGCCCAGGCGCTGCGTTACCTCAAACATACGCACCTCGACAGTATGCCGCATTTGGCGGGCATTACCACCTACTCCACGCAGGATTTCCTGATCATCGACGCAGCCACGCGCCGCAACCTGGAGTTGACGGCGACGCTCCGCGACAACCGGAGGGATGGGTCGCTGCTGGCGCTGTTGGATCGCACACGGACGGCCATGGGCGGGCGGCTGCTGCGATCATGGCTGCTGCAACCGCTGCTGGATGTAGGGGCGATTAACCGGCGGCTGGATTCGGTGGATGAGCTGTTCGCCGACCGGCTGATGGCGGAGGAGCTGGGCCAGCAACTGCGCGAGGTCTATGACATGGAGAGGCTGACCAGCCGGGCTTCGGCCGGGCGGGCCAACGCGCGCGACCTGGTGGCGTTGCGCAACTCGCTGCAGCGACTGCCGATGGTCATCGAGACGCTGGAACGCGCGGGCTCGGGCCTGCTGGCCGAAGTGCGCGATGGGATAGACACGGCCGATTCTGCTTACCGAAGGCCGGCTGATCCGTCCCGGCTGCTCGGCGGACCTCGATGAACTGCGCGACATCGCCGGTGGTGGCAAGAAGTGGATTGCGCAGCTTGAGGCGACAGAGCGTGCGCGGACCGGCATCGAGAAGCTCAAGGTCGGCTACAACAAGGTCTTCGGCTACTACCTCGAGGTCACGCACGCGAATACGCATCTGGTGCCGGAGGACTACGACCGCAAGCAGACGCTGGTCAACGCCGAGCGCTACATAACTCCCGACCTCAAGGAGCAAGAGGCGAAGATTCTCGGGGCCGAAGAACGCATGCAAGACATGGAGTATGACCTGTTCTGCGAGGTGCGCGATCAGGTCGCCGAGCACGCCGAAACGCTGATGAGCACCGCCGCCGCGCTGGCCACGCTGGACGTGGTCGGATGTCTCGCGGAGGTCGCCATCGAGTTCGACTACACGCGCCCGGAGGTGGATGGCGGCGACGTCATCGAGATCGCGAGCGGCAGGCACCCGGTGGTCGAGCGAGCCGGTTCGGGCGAAGCGTTCGTGCCCAACGATACTCTGGCAGACTGCAACGGTCACCAGATGCAGATCGTCACCGGGCCGAACATGTCCGGTAAGTCCACCTACCTGCGGCAGGTCGCGCTGATCTCGCTCATGGCGCAGATGGGCAGCTTCGTGCCCGCACGTTCGGCACACATCGGTGTGGTGGATCGCATTTTCACGCGCGTTGGAGCGTCGGATGATCTGGCGACCGGGCGCTCGACGTTCATGGTCGAGATGAACGAGACCGCCAACATCATGAACAATGCCACCGACCGCAGCCTGGTGATTCTCGATGAGATCGGGCGGGGCACGTCGACCTTCGACGGGGTCTCGATCGCGTGGGCGGTGGCCGAGCACCTGGTTACGCAGATCGGCGCGAAGACGCTCTTCGCCACCCACTACCACCACCTCAATGAACTTGAGCAGCTCTTCGACGAAGTGCAGAACCTGAAGATCATCGTGCGGGAAGAGGGCGACGATATCGTCTTCCTGCGCAAAATCGAGCCGGGCGGTACGCAGCGGTCATACGGCATCCAGGTGGCGCGGCTGGCGGGACTGCCACCGGCGGTGGTCGAGCGCGCGAAGGAAGTGCTGCACACGCTTGAGCGCGAGGACCTGGGCACGCACGTAGGCCCTAGTCAGGGCGCGGCGGCGAAGGTTGCGCCGAGCGTCCAGCTCCATCTGTTCGACGCCGCGCCACACCCGGCTGTGGAGCAGCTCAAGGAGCTGGACATCGAGAGCATGACCCCGCTGCAGGCGCTGCAACTGCTGGCGGAGCTGAAGCGCAAGGCGGAGGAGTAGAGACCGGGGCTCGAGGGCCGCGTGGAGGTGGGCAGGAACATGAGCGGCGAGAGAGACTCCGTTGTTTTTCGGTACCGTGTTCGGACGTTGACGCGGTTGGCGGTTGTCGGGACGATCACGCTTGACATCCTGCTGGCGTGGTTCGTCTATGACGCTCAGGCCGGTGTGCCGCTGCTGTTGCAGGCCCTGGCATTCTTGCAGGTGCTCCTGCAAATTGGTGGCGTCACGCTGCTCCTCGGCTGGTTTGTGGTTCTGCTGGTAGTGCATGACATGCTGTGGGCGAAGCGCGCCTATCTGCAGATGGACGAAGACGGGCTGCGCTGGCGCAGTTGGCGAGGGCCCGTTCACTTCAGGGCCTGGGACGAGATCGTGTTCGTGGGGTGGGTGCCGCACTCGGACACGCGGCTGGATGACGCGACGATGTCTCTCGTCACGAGGCGTCTGGAGGACAGCCCGGATATTTTCAGCCGCCTGGTGCGAGACATCGACGGCGCGGCGGCGGAGATCGCCCGCCGGGCGGGACTGACAGAGAGTGTTGAGGTGGGCCGACATGTGGGACTGTGTCACCCCAACTACTACTGGGCTCTGCGCAAGCTCAACGGACTGTCATGCGAAGGCCCGGTGGAGCCCCGCTACTCCGACCTCGGCTGGTGGTGGATACACGATCTGATTGTTCAGCGCAGAGCCGCAGCGATGGAGGAGTAGCGGTCACACCATGAGCGAGTTCCGACGCGTACTGGATGAGCCCCTGCTGACCACGGACGCAATGGCGTGGGAGGCAAAGTATCCCTCGATCATGTTCCCGTGCGTGATCGAGGTCCCACCGTGGCTGGACAATCCTGTCGACCGGCTCTACATGTACTACGCCAGCCACACTGGACACGGGATCGGGCTCGCAACCGCCGCGAAGCCCGGGGGGCCCTGGCAGGCCCGTCGCGACCCAGTTCTGGAACTGCATAACGCGACCATGATCGGCGGGCACATCAGCTCGCCGCATGTGATGGTGGACGATGCGGAAGAGAGATTCTACCTGTATTTCCATGGCAGCGCCCGAGGCGTGAAGGGCCAGCGGGCCGGCTGTGCAGTATCGCGAGATGGACTGAATTTCGAGATTGACCACAAAGATGTCCTGCTTGAGTGCGATGCCGACAACCCGGCCGCCTGGGATCGCTTTGCAGCCGTCTACATGCGGCCATTCTGGCTGAACGAGCAGCTCTTCGCCCTCTACATGGGCGGCAACGGTGAGGGCAAGCCCGGCATCAGCAACAACCGTCAGGGGTTAGCGCGTGGACGTGACTACACGCATTGGGAACGCGCCCGCAAGCTGCCGCTGATTGCGCCGCATGAGGACGAGGGAGAATACGGCATCGTGCGCCACAGCGGCGTGCAGGTATGCGACGGCCACCTGCAGGTCTACTACTCCACGCGCACCTCGCCCGCGCTTGATCGAGAGGTCATTCGCTCGGCCCGCGTGGAGACTGACCGGTCGCCGGAGCAGTGGCAGGCCGTGGACAGGCGCACGGTCCTGCAGCCTGAGTTGAAGTGGGAAGGCGATGACCTGCGCGACCCGTTCCCATTCGAGTTCGAGGGCGCGCTGTATCTGTTCTACGTAGGAGGCACGGAGGCCGGTATCGGGCTGGCGATTGAGCATGATTGATCTGAGCGACATCCAACAGGCCGCAGAGCGACTCGACGGCGTGGTGCGCACGACGCCGATGCTTCACTCCCACCGAATGAGCGAGCAATTCGGATGCGAGGTCTACATCAAGCTCGAGAACCTGCAGATCACCGGGGCCTTCAAGCTGCGCGGAGCGACCAACTGTATCGCGCAACTGACGCCGGCCGAGCGCGAGCGCGGCGTTATCACCGCATCGGCGGGCAACCACGCGCAGGGGGTGGGCGCAGCCGCGCGCGCAGCAGGGATAGCGGCCACTATCGTCATGCCCGAGATCACTCCCGTGACCAAAGTCCAGGCCACCGCCGAATACGGCGCCGAGGTCATCCTCCATGGCGAGAGCTTCGCCGACGCCGAGGCCGAGGCCTACCGGCTGGCAGACGAATGCGGCGCGACCTTTGTGCACCCGTTCGACGACGACCGGGTGATCGCCGGGCAGGGCACCGTCGGTCTGGAGATAATCGAGCAACTGCCGGAGGTCGACTGCGTCATCGCGCCCATCGGCGGCGGCGGGCTGATCTCGGGTATCGCGACTGCGGTCAACGGGCTGCGGCCCGAGACGCGGATCATCGGCGTGCAGGCTACGAACGCGCCCGCGATGTATCTGAGCTGCAAAGTCGAGGAACTCACGCGCGCGGATGTGGTGGGAACGATCGCCGAGGGGATCGCGGTCGGCGAGCCGTGCAACCGGACGCTGGCGATCGTGGGCGAGCGCGTGGAGCGGATCGTCACCGTCAGCGAACACGATATCGCGCGGGCGATGCTGGAGTTGCTCGAGCACCACAAGCTGGTGGCGGAGGGGGCCGGGGCGACGCCGGTGGCCGCGCTGGAGCAGTGCTGCGACGAGATGGCCGGGCGGACGGTGTGTCTGGTGATCAGCGGCGGGAACGCGGATGTCACGACGCTGGCGGGGGTCATCGATCGCGGGCTGGTGGAGGCCGGGCGGGCGGTGAAGCTGCAGGTCACCCTCACGGACCGGCCGGGAGCGCTGGCCACGCTGGCCGGAGCTATCGCGGACGCGGGCGCGAACATCGTGGAGATCGCGCACGACCGCCTGAGTGTGAGCCTGGAACTGGGGCAGGCCGAAGTGCAGTTAGTACTGGGCACGCGCGGGCATGAGCACATTGAGAGTGTGCTTGCACACCTGCGCGCACAGGGCTTCGACGCAGAACGGATGGATTGACGAACGGCGAGTGGGAGATGAGATGAGGCAGCTACACACGTTGGCGACAATGTTCGCGCTCTTCGTTGCTCTTGCCCACGCAGACCTTTACGCCCCTATGGGCGAGGCGATCGGGCCTATCGTGCTGGACGGGCAGGCGAACGGGGCCATCGTCATCGCAGCGGAGGCTACCGCGCACGAGCAAGCTGCCGCCAGTGAACTGCAGGCGTATCTGCAGGCCATCAGCGGAGCCGAGGTACCGATCCTCGCCGAGGGCGAGGGTGGCGAGGGCTTCCCGGCATACGTCGGCCACACGCAGGCGGCGACCGAGAAGGGTCTGGTCGGGCGAGCCACCGCACTCGGCGACGAGGGCCTGCTGATGTACGCCGATGAGGATGGGCTGTTCCTGCTGGGCGGCGGCGAGTTGGGGACATACAACGCGGTGCACGCCTTCCTTGAGGAGAAGCTCGGAGTGCGCTGGTTCAGCCCCGACCCTCTGGGCGAAGTCGTGCCAGAGATGGCGACGATCACCATCGGTCAGATGGATGAGACGCAGGTCCCGGACTTCCAGATGCGGTGGATCGGGCGCGGTCAGTGGGCCCTTCGTAACCGCCAGAACGTGCGCCTGCCAGACGACGCGCTGGGCCTGAAGGTCTACGCGTCCGCGCACACCTTCCGCAAGTTCGTGCCACCTGACGAGCACTTCGACGACCATCCCGAATGGTTCGCCCTGGTGGGCGGGGAGCGCAAGCGTTACGAGGGTGTGCACGGCAATCAGCTCTGCACCTCGAACCCGGAGGTGCTGGCGAAGGTCGTCGAGGAGATGCGAGCTGCGCTGGACGCTGACCCGAACCTCGATATCATCTCTCTCTTCCCGAACGACGGGATGGGCTTTTGCGAGTGCGACAACTGCAAAGCGCTCGACGAGGACACGATGTACTCGGTCGAAGAGACCAACGGTGGCTGGCGCGGGCTGGACTGGGAGAGCCATCGGACGCTGTCGCGGCGACCGAGACGCGGCGAACGAGTTGATGAAGACTCACCCGGACAATCCAGTCATGTGCGGGATATACAGCGCGTATCTACTGGCGCCGCTGGACCGGTCACTGCGCATGCCCGACACGGGCCTCGGCCAACTGTGTCATGGCTGGTGCCACAACCATGCGATCGCGGACCCGCAGTGCCATATCAACAAGGCGTTCAAGGACGCGCTGGAGGGTTGGACGGACACCTTCCCGAGTCTGTGCCTGTACGAGTACTACTACAAGGTGGCGGCCGTGGACCTGCCCTTCCCGAGGACATCCCCTGGCTGCGCGATATGGGGCTGTACGGAATCTACACGCAGTACAAGACCGAGAACGTGTGGACGATCGGCCTGAATTACTACGTGGCCAGCCGGTTGCTGTGGGATGCGGACCTGGACGTGGATGCGCTGGTGGCAGACTACTGCCAGAAGCTCTACGGGCCAGCGGCCGAGCCGATGTCGGACTACTACGAGGCGTATGAACGGGCCGCGATTGCCTCCGACGTGCACCTGTCGGCCGAGTATGCGGACCTGCCGAAGGTCTTCACCCCGGAGCTGATCGCCGCTCAGCGCGAACGAGTGGCGCGAGCGGCAGCGCTTGCGGACACCGACGAAGTGCGCGAGCGCGTCCGCCGGGCCGAGGTGGTGCTCGGGTACGTCGAGGTCTGCATGCAGTACATGGAGCAGGTCATGCGCGCGGCGACCGGGGACGGCACGAACCGGTGGGTTGTGATGGAAGAACCTACGGGAGACCTCCAACCCTACGCGGACGCGGTGCTGGCATACATCTCGGAGCATGAGCAAGACAACTGCTTCGGCCGGAAGATCAACAATTACATCGCGCGTTTCACGAGCCCGGCCAACGCCGTCTCGCAGGTCAGCGCGATCATCGGCACCGACCTCGGACCGCTGACCAAAGCGCAGTGGCTGGAGCGAACCGGCGCGCAGGCGGCGAGCGGACCAACTCCGGCGACGTTCGACATATGGCTGTATGCCAATGACCTTGACGGTGAACCCGACAAGCCCGAGCATCAGCTGCTGCTGCGTGGCGCGGACGGCGAATACGGGACAGTGGCAGCCGTCCCCGCGACCGGGCGGCAGAAAGACCGGACGAACCTGTGCTATGTCATCGAGGGGCTTGAGGCAGCGGATTACATCGTGGACGGCCAGGTGCGTCTGCGGTTCCTGAACCTGCCCGAGGACTGGTACATGTCGACGCTGTTCGCGTGGTACGTGATGCCACATATCGAGGGCGTCAGCGACGCGCAGGCGACCGGGCTCATGGCGGAGAACCTGGAGTGGGTGCGCGAGGCGGCGGCAGGTTTCCACGAGTATGGCTTCAATGGCGCGAAGGCCGGCGAGAGCGTGCCAGTCGAGGAGACGATAGAAGTGCTGGGGTTCGGTGACGTCACCGTGCCGGAGCAGGCGGGATAGCGATGGGCAGAATCAACATACTCAGCGAAGCATTGGCGAACCGCATCGCGGCCGGGGAGGTCGTAGAGCGACCTGCCAGCGTGGTGAAGGAACTGGTGGAGAACGCTCTGGACGCGGACGCCACTCGCGTGGAGGTAGAGCTGTCCGAGGGCGGGCGCAAGCTGATCCGGGTGAGCGACGATGGGCACGGGATGGTAGCCGAGGACGCGGCACTGTCGGTGCAGCGCTTCGCGACATCCAAGGTGTCCGCGGCCTCGGACCTGGATCAGATTGAGACGATGGGCTTCCGCGGCGAAGCTCTGCCGAGCATCGCGTCGGTGTCGCAAATGCGCATCACAACACGGCCACACGATGCCGATGAGGGGACGATGCTGACGGTCGAGGGCGGCGATATCACCGATGCGCGCGCTGTGGGCTGCCCGCCGGGGACGACCATCGAAGTGGCGAGCCTGTTCTACAACACCCCCGCGCGTCTGAACTTCCTGCGAGCCACAGCGACCGAGCGCGGGCACTGCACCGACTGGGTGACCCGCCTGGCGCTGGCTCGGCCGGACGTGGCCATCAAGATGAGCCACGAAGATACAGTTCTGCTCACGTCACCAGGGCGCGGCGATCTGCTGGCGACGATCACGCAAGTGTACGGGTCAAACGTCGCGCGAGCGATGCTGCCGGTCGACCTGGACACGGGCGCGGTGCGCATCCACGGTTTCGTGAGCAGCACGCGCCTGACCCGCGCCACGCGCAAGCACCAACTGTTCTTCGTGAACCGCCGATACGTGCGCAGCATGTCGCTCGGGCATGCGCTGCGGGAGGCATACGGGATCCTGCTGCCGTCGGGGAAGCAGCCCATGTGCGTGCTGAACATGGACGTGCCGGCGCCGCTGGTGGACCCCAACGTGCACCCAACGAAGATCGAGGTGCGCTTCAAGAGCCAGGGCGAGATGCACGGGCTCATGCAGCAGGCGGTGGAGGCGGCGCTCGAAGAGGCGGGGCTTCGGCCCAAGAGCATGCGCACCACTGGCGGGCCACCTGCTGCAGATCAGGCGGGGCGCTTCACAGGCCCTGATATGCAGACACGCGCGCGAGCGCGGAGGCTGCGGGTGAACCCGTTCTCGGAGGCGGTGGACGAGCGCGACGTTGGGCTGGAGGTGCACGCCGAAGACACAGAGGCGGCGACGCCCGACGAGGCGGTGCTGTCGGGCGAGGCGCTGCAGCCGCTGGGACAGGTGGCCGGGGCATACATCGCCTGCCGGTCCGGCGGCGACCTCCTGCTCGTGGATCAGCATCGCGCCGCCGAGCGAATCATCGCCGACGAGCTTTCTGGCAAGGACCATCGAGCAGCGCGACAGATGCTGGTGCTGCCGATGACGCTCGAGTTGACCGACGCTGAGCGGGCCGCGGTGGAGAAGCACCGCGAAGCGCTGGCAGAGACGGGATTCGAGATCGAGCCATTCGGCGGCGGCGACTGGCTCGTGCGATCAGTCCCGGCCTCACTCGCCGAGCGCAGTCCACAGGAGGCGCTGGCGGGGATCATCGAGGAACTGACCGAGTGGGGCAGCAGCGACGGGGGCGATGCTCGCGAGCGCCTGGTGGCGACGATCGCCTGCCACGGGGCGATCAAATCGGGTGAACACCTGAGTGATCGCGAGATGCGGGACCTGATCGGACGCCTGAACCAGAGTACCACGCCAGCGATCTGCCCGCACGGCGACCCGATTATCGTGAGTATCCCGGCGGCGGAGATGGACCGCCGATTCGGGAGAAGCTACCGCGGGTCCGATTGAGGGGGAGGGAGTTGCGGCGCGGCGAGGAATGTTGTCGTAGCGAGATTTGAGGGCAGACGGTCAGACCGGCCCATGCGGCCGAAGCAAGTCGAGGGAGGAGACACATTACCATGATGGCGCGCAAGTATCTACTGACGGTCCTGGCAATCCTTGCGATGCTGGTCGTCCTGAGCCTGCAAGGGTGTCTGTTCGGCGGCGGCGGAGGCGGCGAAGAGAGCGGAGGCGCACCGGATGAGGGCGCCGACCCGGCTGCTGGTGGCGAGATGGGCATGGGCGGCGGCGAGATGCCGATGGAGGGCACCGGCGACGAGATGGGCATGGGCGGCGAGATGGCTGCTCCGACGGCCGGTGGCGACTCTGCGGCGGCGAAGCAGGCCAAGCACGCCGGTGACTGGTCCAGCGCGCGCGCGCAGTGCGAGACGATTCTCGCGGCCAACGCCAACGACGCCGAAGCGCACCGCATCCTGGCCTGGATCCTGGCCGACACCGATGCGGCGGGCGCGATCGAGCACTTCAACGCCTACCTGGCGTCCGGTGCTGAGGGCAACGACGCTGATGAGGCGCAGGCGGCCATCGAGCGCCTGCAGTAGACCCGGCACAGACAACTGTCGCGACGATTTTCCAGGGCGCGCCCAACTCGGGCACGCCCTGCGCTTTTAACGGCTCAGTGGCAGGAAACTGGCCGGGCGTCCGGTCAGTCGAAGGTGATCACGTGCGCTCGCTCTACAATATTGCGCTCGTTGTAGTGGACGATGACGTAACACGAGTAGGGACAGTCCGGGCAGGAATACTCAGCCGCAGAGGTAGCCGGGTACTGCCCGGGCCAGGCAGGCGACCATCGGCCGGTTCTGTCACTGTGGGGAGCCAGGTCCCACTCGTGATGTGGAGCGGCGAGATGCCGCTCCACATCCGCTCGGGTGAGCCCCTGGTGGGCATGCTTGTTGATCGCGACCGTAAAGGGATGGGTGTAGGCACTCACGCCGACCATCACGAGGATCAAGAGCGCCCAGCCGAACAGGCCGAACGTTGCCAGGGCCAGCAGGAAGCTGAAGCAACCGGACTTCCGCTTCGGCGTCGGTGATTCCACTATCCGCCATCCTCCTGGGGGACGACGCGTTCACCGAAGTGCACGGAGATGACCCGCTCATTGTCGTCGAGATAGACCTCGATCATCTCGTCGTCGTGGAAGTAGACGAGCACCGGGCCCTCGAACGGGCGAGTGGAATGGTGCCAGGCGCTGTAGGACTGCTCCCCGAGATCTTCCTCCGAATGCAGAACCGCGTCCGGCTCTCCGTGGGTGCTGATGACATCCCTGCGGGGGTGATCAAGGAGTCTCAACCAATCGGCGACCTGGTCTCCGGGGTAGAATCGCGGGACAATGATCGCGGCGACCGTGGTCACCAGCGCGACGCCCAGCGCGATGAGGAACCACTTCACTTCAGGCCACATCCGCGTCACCCCGTCCTTCTCGATCGACAGTCCTGCGCAGCAGATCATGCGAAGGAGACAACGTGCACGTACTCGACGATATCACTCTCGTCGTAGTAGACGTACGTGGCGCACATGAACCCGTAGGGGGCCGTGTAGGAACTGATGCAGCCGGTAATGGGCCTGTCGGGGAAGTCTATGCGGTCGAGATCGATGTCAAACTCAGAGTATGACGTTGCGCGATCAGAGGAAGGGCCAAGGTACCGCTCGACGTCGGCCCGTGCAAGACCGACATGGACATGCTTGTCATGCTCAACTCGCCCTGGCTCATAGGTCGACAAGAAGACGATCACCGCGCTCCAGCCAAACAGGTGTAGACTGGCCAACACCAAGAGGAGCGAAAGCCACCAGGGCTTGCACTGTGAACCACTCGTCATCATGGGTCACCCACATACAGCATTCCCACTGACAGGAGCGGCTACACACCACGGTTCCGCCTACCCCAGCGTGGCGGCGATCACGTCGTCGAAGGAGTCGAAGGGGACGTAGGACATCTCCTTCTCGTCGAAGATCTTCGCCAGATGGCTCTTGGCGAAGACAATGTCGGAGGTCATGGCCGGGCAGCGGTCCGAGTAGCCGTCGCCAATATAGATGGCCCGCTCATACTGCAGACGCAGCCGCGACAGGTGCCGCTGCTTGCAGTTGCCACACTGACCGCAGGCGTCGTTACAATGGGGAAACTCGATCTTCACGCCCTCGTCGGTGAGAGTGGCTTTGTTGACGAAACGAGTGATGCAGTCGCGCGAGACGCCCGGCTGGGGATCGTCCTCGCAGATGTCAAAGCCGAGGCGCTGCAGCATGCGATCGAGGTAGAAGCTCAGCCCGTCACTGGCCACGACGACCTCGGCGCCGGCCTCGCGAGCGCGCGCCACGAACTCAGGGAAACGCTCGTCGAGGGCGATGGTGTCCACGAGCGCGAGCATCTCGTCCGGCGACAGGTCCACCAGACTCCACTGCCCGGTCAGGCATTCCATCGAGCTGATCTCGCGATCCCGCCAGCGATACTCCCAGTCCCACGCCTCTTTGAGTTCGAGGGCGTCAAAGACCACCCAGCCGGTGTCCTTGAGCGTGATGGTCCCGTCGAAATCGCTCATGATGAGATCGCCGGGGCGGAGCTTGAGCTGGTCGGCATCGGGCATGGTCGGCATCTGGGAAGAAACTCCCTCGCGGTGCAGTAAAGTCGACTCGGAGAGTAAACTATAGCACAGGGAACCATGCAGGGGAAGGGGAGCAGGTCGCACGGACGACGGCGTGGAACCCGCCGCGAGAGAAAGGGGACCTGCAATGGACAAGCTGATCTGCCGCGAGATGGTCTGGCCCGACGAGATCGACGACATGCTCAGCGTGCGCAACGCGATCTTCCCGCCGGTCTCGCGCGAGGTGTGGCTCAACTACCCCTCAAACACCGCGTCGATGGCGTATCTGGAGGGCGTGCCTATCGGGGCCATCCCGCTGGATCAACGGCAGTTCCTGGTGGCGCCCGACACGCCGATATCCACGGCCTTCGAGCATGCGGTGGGCACCCGTGAGGACTTCCGCAGCCGGGGAGTTGGCGGGGCGATGATCGATGCCGCGCGCGAGTTCCTGGCCGAACGCTGCGAATGCCTCATGGTGTACCGGGGTGCCGAGCGCAGCCCTGGCTACAAGTTCTATGTGAAGAGCGGCCATCGCGACCTGATCTACATGCGCTCGCTCACCTGGGACCCGGGCGATGTGCAGGCGGGCGACGTGCACGTTGGCGACGGTGAAGAGGCCATCGCCAGTTCGGGTGAGCTACTGACGGTGTTCCAGGAGGCCTTCGCCGAGTATGGAGGCTTCCCGCCGCGTGACGAGGGCTACTGGCAGCGCGCTCTGAGCGACATGATCTTCGCCGTCATCCCGCAGACCGTGCTGTTCGTGCGCTACCCCGCCGAGGGCGAGTTGCAGGCCTACTGCATCGGCACCATGCGCGAGGCGGTGCGACCCGACCAGGTGGTGACCATCATGGAGCTTGCGGGCACCAGCGACGAAGCTGCACGGGAGGTGCTGCGCGGCGTGGGCGCAGAGGCCAGCAAGCGCGGGCGGGGCGTTACCACCATCGCGTCAGTGGACAGCCCGTGGCGAATGGTCATGCGCGAGATGGGCTTCACCGAGGGCGAGCGCCACACGATGATCATGGGCCAGGCGATTGCGCATGAGAGGCTCTTCGCGAAGGTCTGCGCAGACCCGGACGCGGTTGATAGGCTGAAGATCAACGTGTGGGCGCCAGGCTTTGACGCAACGGTGTGGGAGGGCCCGAACGCCGAGCGCGAGATCACGCTTGAGGGTAAGGACATCGTCATCACGCGACTGCTGAACCGGCGGCTGGACGTGCGGTCCGCGGTGGCGATGGACCTGCTGACCATTCAGGGAGAGGCCAGCGACGACCGCGACCGGATCGCGGCTGCCCTCCCCTACTGCAAGTGGGAGTACCACAAGATCGACTGGACCTGAGGCCCCCAGCAGCAAACATGACAACGGCCGCCCCGGCTGGGGCGGCCGTTGCAGTTCTGGAGGGTGATCAGACGAAGCTGAGGCCCTCGGCGGCGGCGACCGAACGGATGTGGGCGGCGGCGGTATCATACAGGTCGTCACTGCTCAGGTGCTCGATGAGCAGGCAGACGTCCCTGTCGAGGCGGCTGAGTTCGTGCAGATAGGTGGCCCAGTCAAGCGCGCCCGCGCCCGGCACGGCCTCGTTCAGGTGCACCGTCAGCGTGGTCTCAATCAGCGTGTCCTTGGCGTGGCAGGAGCGGATCCACGGCCCGAGGCGCTCGAAGCACTCGCGCAGCAGCGAGGTCGTGTCGAAGTAGCGCTCGGGGCAGTTGATCAGGTTGACCGGGTCCAGGTGCACGGCGAACCGCTCGCGGTCGATGGCCTCGATCAGGTCCACGTAGGACTGCACCGAGTGCGGCGGCACCCAGGGCATGGTTTCCAGCGAGTAGTAGGTGCGGGTGGGCTGGACGGTGTCGATGATCTCGCGCACCGACTGCACGATCATGTCGAAGGTCTCGGCGCTTAGGTTCTCGGCGTAAGGACCGTCCCACTTCTCGCCGCGCGCGCCGGATATGTTCACGCAACAGCGTGCCCCGATCCGGTCGGCCAGGTCCAGTTGCGCGCAGGACTTCACCATCGCCTCGCGCCGCTCGTCCTCGTCGGAACTGATGGGGTTGCTCCACGCGCCGACATCGCCGATGACGATGTCAGCGTCCTCCGCCGCGCGAGCATACGCACGGACGGCGTCGTCGTCAGATGGATCCACGGGCGGGCAGAAAGCAGCGGAGTAGCCTTTGCGCTGCAACGCCTGCACCCATGCTTCGGGGGTCGAACAGTCGTCGAATACCGGCGCGCCAAGTCTCACGATTGCTCACCTCACTGCCGTGATCAGAGATCCCGCAGATAGCTCGCGCGATCGGCCATGAAATCCCGATACACGCGGAAATGCTCGGTGTCCTCGTACTCGACCTGACTGGCAGGGACGGTGTCGAAGCTGTGGATGGTCGCCCCGGGGCAGGCGAGCAGTATTGGCGAGTGCGTGGCGACGATGAACTGCGCATGCCCGGCGCGGCTCATGGTCGTGAGCAGTCTGAGCAACTCGATCTGGGTACCGGGCGCGAGCGCCGTCTCGGGCTCATCGAGGAAGTACAGACCGCGTATCTTGTAGCGGCAACGGAAGTAGGACATCAGCGACTGCCCGTGCGATTGGGTGAGGAGCGATTCGCCGCCGAAATGTTTGAGCTGGCCCGGGTCGGAGGCAGCCCACTCGTCCAGGATCGCGGCGAAGTCATGGAACAGGTCCGAGCCAAAGAACGAGCCAGGCACCGAGCCATCCGCCCAGTGGACATCGATGTAGTTGGCCAGCATGTCCTCGTACGGGTTGGGCCTAGCGCGACGGCGCGCGGCGGCTCGCCAGATGTGTATGCCGCAGCGGCGGACGATGGCCTCCATCAGCGTTGACTTGCCGGCGCCGTTGTCACCGACGAACATGGTGACAGGTGTGGGGAAATCGATGCGCTCCGTAGCGCACAACACCGGCACGTTGAACGGGTAGTGCTCGTTGGTCGGGTAGCGGGAGGCGTGCAATGTAACGCCCTGCAGATGAATGGCCATGTGGGAGCTTCCTCGTGCACGGCGTCAGATGTGAGGCTTAGTCTGGGTGTGCGCGGGGCAAGTTCGCTACGGCTTCACGCGTATCCTCCACCACTCGGCCGGGGCGTCGAGCGACGGTACTGTAACGCGGCGGCTACGCCACTCACGCGCGGACACGGCCGTCCGATGAAGAGGGTAACACGCAGGAGCTGAGGAGATCCCACCACAGTCTCCGGCGTTTGAGGCACCGGGAGAAGGGGTCAGAATGATATGCGCTCACACACAATACGCTATGTCCGCGGGGTCATCGTTGCACTGACAGCACTGACTGCCACATGCGGCCTGCTTCGGGCCGACGACGCCTCCTGTAGCTGGGAAGTGCGCACCGACAAGGCGGCCAACGCCTACATCGCCGGCGAACCGATCCAGATGGCCGTGTATACCGACGCTCCGAGAGTGGACCTGACTTACCGGATCACCGATCACGAGGACGCCTACTGGGAGCATGGGTCGCTGCGCGCTGGGGCTGCGTGCCCGGCGCTGCTGGAGTTGCGCCATGCGCTGCCGCCCGGCCTGTACACGCTGGACCTGTCAGACGAAGCCGGGGAGGCAACGCAGGACGTGTTTTGCGTGGTGCCCAACCCGAACGAGGGCATCGGCGACGGTCGCATGTTTGGGCTTAACTGCAAGCCCACAAGCGATGAGGAGTGGGACGCCCTAACGCGAATGGGCACCCGGGTGCTCCGCACGGAGTTCTCGTGGCCGACCATCGAGGGCGTGAAGGGGCAGTACGACTTCAGGTATTTCGATTACGTGGTGGAGAATGCGCGCGAGCACGGGCTGCGCCTGATGATTCTCACCGGCCATACCCCCAAGGCCTACTCGATGCCTCCAGTCGATCGCGAGGGCCGTGTGGCGGACGCGTGGTTCACGTGGGCGCCCGCTGATACCGAACCGTGGTTCCGGTTCCTGGACGCGATCGGTGGACGAGTGCTGGATGAGAAGCTTGAGCCCGCCATCGAGGCCCGGACGAAGCAGCCAGTGGGGATGGGCCTGCCGCTGGTGGCTGCGTGGGAAGTGTGGAGCGAGGCCGACCAGAACTTCTACTACGGCGACTGGAACCGGTATCTGGACATGCTGCGGGTAGCATACTGCACGCTCAAGAGCCACGATCCACGCGTGCCGGTGGTCTATGGGTCATGCGGGCACTGGACCGAGGCGGCGTATACCGTGCAGGCAAACTGCGAGGACTACTTTGATCTGGCAGCCCACCACCCGGGCGGGACGGATCCGGTTTACTCGCTTGGGCACTGGTACGTCAACATGCCGCAGGTGTTCATCAAGCCCGGCAAACCGCGCGAATCGGCCTTCACCGAGTGCTACTTCCACCCGGCCGATCCTGAGCGCGAGGCGGGCTTCCAGTTGCAGATGTTCGCGACGCTGCGCGCGTGGAACGAGAACTACTTCATTCGCTCGGGCTGCCTGGGCGGGGTCATTGGGCAACCCGGCAGAGACCTGCATGCGCTGCTGTGGCGGGACGGCGACAAGCTCGTGCCACGCGAGGCATACGTGGCCTGGGCGGCGGCCCGCTGGCTGATGGAAGATGCATTCTACGTCGGCCCTCTGGCAGCGCGGGAGGGCGAGCAGAGGCAGTTGTTCATCAAGCACGGGTCGCCAATGGTTGTGGCGTGGGGCGACCGCGAGCGGAATGCCAGGTTCGGGCTGAGCGCCAGGGCACAAGTCGTCGACCATATGGGTCGCACGAAGAACCTCGGCGCCACCAGCTACGACCTGCCCATCGGCCCGGACGCTATCGCCCTGCGTGGCGTGGGCTGGGACTACGTTGCTGAGGCGCTGCGGGCATCGACCGAGTTGACGCTGACCACCGAGATGGGCTTCGTGCCGGAGCGCAACTCGGGCTACATCGACCCGCTGGAGCAGGACGCGAGCATGGCCGTGCGCGCCAGCTTCGGAGACGAGATACGATCGAGCGTCGAAAGCGTCTGTGCCGTGTTGGCGACGCGACCGGCGCGCGCGCCCGGCGAGTTGTTCGAGATGCAGAGGCTGGTGGGCGAAGGCATGGTCGCGGCCGCGCGCAACTGCCAGGCGTCTGACAACTTCACGCCGGTGGCGCGCAACACGATCTGGCGGCTCGCGCAGTATGTCGAGGAGCTCGGCATGGTTGCCGATGGTATCGGGCAAAGCTGGCTGCGCATGAACAATGTCAGCGACGCGGACATGGCCCGGGTCATCAACGAAGCCGACAAGCTACGCACACGGGTGCGCACCAACAGGAACGGAGCCGAGTGCGCATTCGCCGAGCGGCTGCTGGACCGGGCTGCGGACCAACTCGACAGCGTGCGGCTGAGCGAGGGGCGCAACCGGGGCGCATGGTGGGCGGCACTGACGCAGGTGCGCGCTGCACACGCGGTGGCGTCGGTCGAGCCCGCGATCCTGCGGCGAGTGTTCGCGGTGGCAGACTTCCCCACGGCTCAGGCCGTCACCAAGGGGACACTTGTACCCCCGCAGGCCGACCACCAGGTTGCAGTAAGGGTCTACAACTTCCTCGGCACCCCCGTGGACGGAAGCTTGAGCGTGCAAGTCCCGGAGGAGTGGGATGGACCGGAGGCATCGGTCGCCTTCAGTGCGCCAGCGCGCGGTTGCACAGAACCACTTGAGGTGGCCTACGCAGTGCCGACGAACCCCATGCCCTGGATCAATAAGCAGGCCAGTCGGCCTTACGCCGAACTGCCGGTGCAGCTTCCCGAACAACTGCCCGCAAACGCCGAAATGTGGCTCAGCGGACAGGTTGCCGAGGGCGCTGCGTTGCCGGACATGAAGTACCGCCTCTGTGTCGGGCGGTATGCGAGCAGTGAGAGCCAGACCCAGCTTGTCTCGCGCTGATGTGCCCCTTCCGGAGGGGCGGTCGTGCCACAGGGGCGGTCGCTGTGCGCGCACGGTAACCGGGAAAGCTACCGGTGAGCGCCCAGCGACCGCCCTGCACCTTTGCAGGATTCGCACGTCGGGAAGTGGAATTGCCCTGTGACCTGTAATCCAGGCCGGGCAGGGGCGATGCGATGTCTCCATGGTACTACCTGCTGGTGCTCGTTGAGGCGCCAATATTCTTGTGGTTCGCATATCTGGGCGGCTGGCCGTTCTTCCTACTCATAGGGGCGGCCATGCTCATGGGCCTCAGCGAGCTGTACTCGGCGCTGATCGTGAAGGGCATGCGCCCGGACGTTGGTGTGGGCTGCGTTATCGGGGTGCTGATGCTGGCGGCGGCAGCTTTCGCGCCCGCGAACTCGTGGCCTGAACTGCTGATAGGCTTGGTGTTCCTCGCTGTTGCCGGCAGCCTCGGGACGCAGTTCACGCGAACCGGCGAGCCCTGCTTGATTCGAGATGCCGCTGTAACGCTGCTTGGCGTCCTCTACGTCGCCGTACCCATGAGTTTCCTCGTCGCGCTGCGCAACATTGACGTAGCCCTGCTGGCCACCGGCGAGAGCGCCGGTCCGGTCAAAGCTCGCCTCGGTGCAATCGTCATCGTGGCCGCCTGCGTGTGGCTCTCAGACACCGCGGCGTGGATGTTCGGCCATATGTTCGGACGGGTCAAGCTGGCCCCGAGACTCAGCCCGGGCAAGACTGTAGAGGGGGCGCTGGCAGGCGGCATCGCGGCAGTAGTGACGGCGGTTCTCGCCGGTCTCTGGGCAGGTCTGCCGGTGCAGCACGGCATCGCGCTGGGCTTGATCATCGGGCTGTCCGCACAGCTTGGCGATCTGGCCGAGTCGGTCATCAAGCGCGACCTGCGTATCAAGGACTTTGGCACTATCGTCGGGCCCCACGGTGGAATGCTCGATACCTTCGACGGCCTGCTCTTTGCCGCCCCGGTAACGTGGATATACCTGTGGGCGTGGTTCCTCAGTTAGCCCAATGGATGAGGTGTTGGGATGATCATAGGCGTGCCGCGGGAGATTAAAGACGGGGAGCACCGAGTAGCCATAACCCCTGCCGGCGTGGACGCGCTCACCGGGGCCGGACATCGAGTGCTGATCGAGCAGCAGGCGGGCGCGGGCAGCGGGATTCCGGACGAGGAATTCGCTAAGCATGGAGCGCAGATCGTCGATGTCGCGCAGGTGTGGGGCGCGGCGGAGATGGTCGTCAAGGTCAAGGAGCCGCTCCCTGCTGAGTACGGCTATCTGCGCGACGATCTGGTGCTGTTCACCTACCTGCACCTCGCCTCCGCGGAGGAACTGACTCGTGCGCTGTTGGCAAGCGGCGTCACGGGCGTGGCCTACGAGACGGTGGAGACCGATGACGGGCGGCTGCCACTGCTCGAGCCCATGAGCGAAGTCGCCGGACGGCTCGCCACTCAGATCGGCGCCCACTGCCTGGAGAGCACCTGGGGCGGGCGCGGAGTTCTGCTGGGCGGCGTGACCGGGGTGGCGCCGGCCGAGGTGGTCGTTATCGGCTGCGGGTCGGTGGGACGCAATGCGGCGCAAGTGGCGGTAGGCATGGGCGCGCAAGTCTCGGTCCTCGATGTGCAGGCCGAGCGTCTGCGGCATGTGCAGGAGACCACCCACGGTAACATCATCACCCTTTTCTCGACACCCTACGCGGTTCGGCGCAGCGTACAGTATGCCGACCTGGTCATCGGCGCAGTCCTGATCCACGGGGCACGAGCGCCCCGGCTGGTCACCGAGGAAATGGTGGCGGCGATGAAGCCGGGCTCGGCGATCGTCGACGTGGCCATCGACCAGGGCGGCTGCATCGAGACCATTCACCCCACCAGCCATTCGGCGCCGACCTACACCGAGCACGGCGTGGTGCACTACGCCGTGCCCAACATGCCGGCGCTGGTGCCCAGGTCCGCGACGCATGCGCTGACAAGTTGCACGCTGCCATACATGATGCAGATCGCCGACCTCGGCTTGGACGCCGCACTCGCCGATGATCCGGCACTGGCACGAGGGCTGAATGTCCGCGGCGGCGAGATCACATACCGGGCAGTCGCCGAGGCACTGCCGGGCCTCGCCTGACTCGCGCAAACATTGAGGAAAACTTGAGGGGGACGCGGGCCTGCCTGTGGCATAATAGGGTTGTAGCTAACCGTAGATGCTAACAGGCTTGTCCGCCTTCTCTGCGGTTGCTGCCGCCCGTCGAGGGTTCTTCCCGGAATTCCTCG
The DNA here is from genome assembly GCA_029821735.1 of Candidatus Zipacnadia bacterium. GTDB lineage: Bacteria > Armatimonadota > Zipacnadia > Zipacnadales > UBA5352 > JALGSU01. Next base: position 30,697 of record JALGSU010000006.1, read on the forward strand.
ACGGGCGGTTTGCGTGTACGGGGTGGACGAGGCTGCCGAAGAACTAAAGCCGGCCGGTGACAGCAGTCACCGGCCGGCGTGGTGTACGGTTGCGGACCCGTCTCAGCGCATGTGATAGTAGCGCCACTGATCGGCGCCGGCGCCCGGGTTGCTGTGCGCGCGGGGGCAGTTCTTGATGCCCCGCACGAGGGACTTGACGTGGCCGTCTGCGAACGCCGCGTTGGCAGTGCCATTGTGGCGGCTATCGACGGTGTAGTACGCGTTGTTGTACTCGTTTGCGACCTCCGCGGTGGGCGTCCCCGTGTTATCGGTGCGCTCCCAATAGCTGCGCTGGCAAGTCCAGTAGGCGGCATCGATTACCAGGATGGTCTCGGCGGGGGCCGTCATCTCCGCAATAGACTGCCCGTAGCCAGAGCTGTCCTTGTTCGGGTCGCCGCCCCAGTCGGCCGCGTTGTAGCCGAGGCCGCCGGCATAGCCCAATACTTCGCGCACGGCGCCATAGCCCTGGTTGATACAGCCGCTGGAGTACACGCCTCCCCAGCTCACAGACGGACAGCGGAAGACCTGATCGTTCATCACGTAGGGCATCAGGTTCTCCATCCAGTAGACGTAGCGGGACGAGTCGCCGGTGTCGCGCCCCACGAGCAGGTCGGGGAACATCTCGTCATAGTCCTGGACATACATCATGAAGGCGGTGCCGATCTGTTTGAGGTTGCTCGTACAGCTTGCCTGTCGGGCCTTCTCCCTGGCACGGGCGAAAACCGGGAACAGAATCGCTGCCAGAATGGCGATGATAGCGATCACGACAAGCAGTTCGATGAGCGTGAAGCCACGGCTTGTCTTGCGCACAGTATTTCCCTCCTCAAGGTTATACTCAACCTACAGCTATGCATTCGCCATTGGCGGGCCGTCACCTGCCTCAAGTTACGGACCGGGTGGCAATTCCCACACAAGCCCCGCCAAGTAGTCAGAGTCAGGTCTTCGGGGTCCGGGAGAACTGCCGTCCGCAAAGCCCACCGTAGCCGAGCCTCGGTGACGCCAGTCCACAAGCTCTCGGCCTCCCGAACCGTTCCAGTCGACCCTTGCATCGAAGATCAACACGACCTTCCCCGGTTCCTCGATATCCGCCAGCGCAACGCCGCTTAGTGCGCGGTTGAAGGCATAGCCGCAGGGCCGCCGACGTGCCAGCGGGCAGACGAACGTCTTGCGCGAGTTCTCGTTGCCCATCCCGACGTAAGGAAGAATCGCATCACACCATGTCTCAGCGGGTGGGAGGCGACCATCGTTGTCATCAGCGTATGCGAGCGTGGCCTTCGCGAGCTGCGACACGTTGCTTTCGCACGTGGAACCACCGGCGTAGTGTCGAAGCCCGTGGAAGACACCCCAAGTCACCACTGCCGCGCCCAAGCACATCATGATGCCTAGGGTCGGTGCGATCAGCGCCAGCCAGCGGTCTCGCTCGATCAAGCATCTGCGGATGGCGAGGACCCCTGCAGCGCATCCAATGGCGGGAGCGGCGAACGCCACCACATAGAACACGAACATGCCGGCTACTTCGCCCGCGTGATCGGAGACGGTACCGGCAATCACCATACCGATCACAAGGCCGAAGGGGGACACCAGACCCATGATGACGGGGAGGGTGGCCGACCTGGCCGAACGAGGCTTCAGTGACGCGTCACATTCATGGCAATTCGTGGCGGCAGGGGCGTTGTCAGCATCGCATTCGGGGCAGCGCATGGCTAGGGACCTCCCCACAAGGTCGGGCCAGTGTGTCCGGGGTCATTGGCAGCATACCCGTCTCGGGCGGCTGACAGTCCTCGCAGGCCCACGGCACCGGCAGGGCCTCGAGCTGGACCGCGACCGCGAGCGTGGCCGCGATGACGATCACCGAGATGATGATGGCTGCCACGGCGCGGCCAGTCCCGCGCAGAGCGCCCCGACTGCGTCGGATCTGCACGAGCGCAACCACGCCCAGGGGCAACGCCACCAGGGCTGACATCCCGGCCAGTAACGGGCTGACGAGCGCCAGCAGCAGCGCAGACGCGGCGTACTCGGAAACCGGCGGCCCGGTGTCGCCGAGGTCGGCTGCGCTCAGATATGCGCCGCAGCCGACGCACATCGAGGCCCCGTCGTCATTGTCATAGTCGCACTTCTTGCAGCGCACAGCCTGACCTCCTCGGTATCGATGCAAGCGGTCACGGTCCGCCGGTCGCTCCGCTTCCTGCCGGCGGCGGAGTCACGCTCCACGTGTAGCTTGACGCCGAGCCGGAGGCCACCCACTTCACGTGCCCATCTACGAAGGCGAAGTTCGCGCCGCCATTGTGGCGGTTCTCGATCAGCGACGGGCCGCCGTGCATGTTCCAGCCAGTGGCGCTGTCGAAGAGACACACGGTCTGCGCCGGCGAGGCAAAGGCCGACATCTTCTGCCCGGAGACCGCGTCGTTCATCGCGTAGGTGCCCGCCGCGCCGGATGCCTCCGGGCAGACGAAGACAGCGCTGTTCTTGATGTATGGCATGGTCGCGTCGCACCAGTTGGCTGCAGAGGGCATGACCTCGTGGTAGTCCTGCATGTACATCAGCGTGCCGAGTTGAAGCTGCTTCAGGTTGGCCATGCACGAGGTCTGCCCGGCTTTTTCCCGCGCGCGTGAGAACACGGGAAACACGACCGCGGCAACCATCGAGATCACAAACATGCCGATCAGAAGCACTGCGACGACCACGCAGCCGATGATGCCACAGGACCACCCCTTCTTGCTTGGAGGCGGCTGAGGCCTCGCCTCAGGTTCCTGTGGCTGCAGGTCGCTCAGGTCGACATCGCGCAGGTTCAGCACGATGCCGCACCGGGAACACCGCTGCGCATCCTCCGCGTTCTCGAACCGACAGTTCGGACACTGCATCTTGCTCACTCCCCTGCCTCTGGCCCGAATGAGTAGGACGTGGCTTCACGGCCCGCCGGTCGCTCCACTTCCTGCCGGCGGTGGCACGCTCCACGTATACTTCGACGTGGACCGGCCATCCACCCACTCCGAGTGCCCATCCGCGAAGCCGAAGTTCGCGCCGCCATTGTGGCGGTTGTCGATCAGCGGCGGGCCACCATGCATGTTCCAGCCAGTGGTGCTGTCGAACAGCAACACAGTTTGCTCCGGTGAAGCAATCGCAGACAGGTCCTGCCGCGAGACGGCGTCGTTCATGGCGTAGGTGCCGACCGCGCCGGACGCCGCCGGACAGACGTAGACAACCGTATTCTTCGCATAGGGGTACGTGAGGTCGCACCAGCCGCTGGCGGGAGGCATCACTTCCGCGTGGTCCTTCGCATACATCAACATCGCGAGGTTGAGCTGATTCAAGTTGGCCCAGCATGAGGTCTGCCGGGCTTTGTCTCGCGCGCGCACGAACACGGGGATGATCGCGGCAACGAAGAACACCCCCGCTAGGATCAGGCCTACAAGCACACAGCCCGCAAGACCGCAGGCGAACCCCTTCTTGCGCGCGCGTGGCTGAGGCCTCGCCTCAGGTTCCTGTGGCTGCAGGTCGCTCAGGTCGACATCGCTCAGGTTGAGCACGATGCCGCACCGGGAACACCGCTGCGCATCCTCTGCGTTCTCGAACCGACAGTTCGGACACTGCATTTTGCTCACTCCCCCGCAACCAAAATGGTCCTACATATTGATTAACACCGAGTTGTTGGCTTCCGTTACCTCATCGATCTCATCATCTGCGTCAACAACCACGCGCAGGTCAGCCCCCGCGTTGGTCGGGAGTTCCAGCGTCACCTCGACCGTGCTGGGCGTCAGGTCAAGCGGCGCGGGAAGCGCAGGCACAGCCACCTCGCCGATGCGCTCGTCGCCGCGCATGAGCGCCGCGGTGCAGGCGGGTGCGTCGACGCTGCCGATGTTGTGCACGACCACCGTCGCCAGCCCCGCCTCAACGTGCACGCCCTCAGTGCGCGAGAGCGCCAGATCGGGGCGTTCCGGCGACCAGTCGCCTTCGGTCTGAAGCGTCAACTCCACGTCAGCCCACGACTCCGTGGGCAGGTCGAAGCGCACGATCTCGCCTCGATGCAACTCGGCCAGTTGCGTAATTGCCTCAGCGCCGCGCGGAGTGACGGTGACTTCGTAAACCCCGGCGGCCATCTCCCACAGCCGCATGCCTACCTCGCGCGCGTCGGTGAAGTTGTACGCGGTCAGGCGCACGTGGTCGCGGGCATCCTCGTGCACCAGCGCGGCGAAGTCGTAGCCGGCGTCGACCCAGCTCACGCGCACAGTCGGATATGGGCCGCTGCCCCGGCGATTGATCGCCGAGCCACCGCAGTACATCCACGGGAGCACTTGCCCGCCCCACGGATAGACGCGGTCCTTGTGGGCGTCCTCGACCGTGTAGATATTGCGCCCGTAGCCGTTGCAGCGCCAGGCGTTGCGCACCGCGACCTGCAAGTCAGCCAGCTCGCCCGTGACCCGCCATCCCAGCAGCCCGGGCAGTTCCTGACCATAGAGGCCGCGCTGGAAGAACGAGCCTTGGCGCAATGTCTCGTTGGTCGTGTCGGCGTATTCGGTGAAGAGCGCGTCATACTCGCCCGGGCCCAAATCGCGGCGCAGATTCATGGCGGCCATGTTCAGGCGCTGATACCACGCGGGATCGAAGCGATCGAGATAGCCGAGCAACGGCGCCAGATACTTCTCGTCGCCGGTGAGCTGGTATGCGGCCGACATCATCATCGTGATCTCGGAGCCGTATGAGCCCTTGTTCAGACCCAGCGCGCCGGTCTCAAAGTCGATCCAGGTCGGGATCATGCCCACCGGCTTGTCCTCGGTCTCGCGCATCGAGTCCTCAACCCAGGCATCCACCCACTGGAGGAACTCCTCGGTGGCGCGCGGGTGGCGGCTATACCAGGCGAGATACATCGACGCGGTCATGGCGGTGGCGTTGAGGCCCACGTCGCGACCGAAGTGGTCCTCGGTCTTCATCTTCTCGGCGGTGAAGAAATTGCTCTTGAAGTGCCTATGGCCAGCGCCGTTGATCCCGGTCCAGTAGTCAACGTTGGAGGCGGTCTGCATGAGCTGCTCGATATGCAGCGGATCGCCATAGTCATACAGGGCCATCGTGGGCTCGAGATAGCTGGCCTCCTCGGCCGAGTGCACGATGTCCGTCCACGGCTGGCTCCAGCCATTGACCATGCGCCCGGCAGCCCAGTGGGCAGCGAGGTATTTCTCGACAGCGCCCGCGAGTTTCTCGTCGCCCGACAGCAACCACAGCCAGCCATATTCGTTGAAGAGCTTGGTGTCATCGTTCCACATGTCGGCGCGACCGACCATGTAGCCGGTCTCGTCCTGGCGCTCGTCGATCCACCAGTGGATGACATCGCGCGCCTCGATCGCGGCCATGCGCGCCTCTCGCACGACGGCGGGGAAATCGGCCGGTCCGGGCGCCTCGTCGGTGAACGCCGGCCATGGCTCGATACGCGCCCAGCGCTTGAGTTCGAGCGCACGCTCGTTGCCGGGGTCAAACTTGAGTATGCGCTCAAGCGCGCGAGTGAGCGGATTGTCGGTCTCGATGCCGCGCGCGTAGAACTTGAAGTTCTGGCTCATGCGCGAGGTGAACTCGTCATTGATGAAACGCAGGTAGTCACGCGCGAAGGCCTCGCCCTGCGCTGGCACTCCCTCCACCTCGACCGCCAGTTCGGGCGCGCCGATTAGCTCGAAGCCCTGCGAGGTAGCGACCTGCACGAGCACGCGCGTGCCCGCCGGGTAGATCATTCCGGGGCCCTCGAGCCATACTCGCAGCGTGCCCTCGCCCGTATCGCCCCAGTCGACACCCATATCCGCCGACAGGTAGTGGACCGTCGGTTCATATGCGTGCGGGACGGTGATGCGGATGACATCCGCGCTCGCGACGGGCTTGACGGGCAGCGTGAGCAGGATGCGGTTGATCGCCAGGTCCTCCCCCAACTCCTGCGAGGCGAGATGCACCGTGCGGGTCGGGGGAACGGTGACGCGAGCGAAGTCAGCGCGCGGTTCGCCCGGCAGCAGAAGTTGGCGGTCGAGCGGGTCGAGCTTGCGCAGCAGCGGCGCGGCCTGATCCCCCAGCGCGCCAGGCTGGGCCGGGGAGCTGAGTCGCCAGGACGTATCCGGAGCCCACGCAGGCAGGCCGGGCTGCTGGCGGAAGAGCTGCACCTCCCCCACCTCGCTCGCGCCCGGCACGTGGACCACTACCTCGCGCGCTGCCTCCGCCAACACCGCTCGACTGCCGCCGGCGTCGGTGGTGGGCAGCGCGGCGCCGCCGAGCGTGAAGCTCCCCTCCTCGCCGGGCCGGCCGGAGACCAGCACGTAGTTGGCGGGGGAAGCTGCACCGACGGTGATGTCACGGGGCATGGTCAGGCCGCCCTGAGCGAAGCTGACCGAGGGCGTCCAGCGACCATCGCCGAGTAGCGCCGACTCTATGAAGCGCGTGTGGATGTCGGTCGCCTGCACGCGTGACCAGGACGCCTCAATGGCGCCGTTCTGCGCTGCGAAGACCGGCCGGGCCGGGTCGTCCTCGATGAGCATGGCGGCGCGACGATCGGACAGTTGAGCGTCGGTATAGTCGACGGGCGGAGATGCCTGCAGATCGGCCAGCCGCCCCTGCATCAGGGCCGCTACCTCATCTTCGCTGATCGACCGGTCGAGCATGATCAGCTCGTCGTAGACCGCGTCGGCGGAAGTCGTCCACTGCGGGCGCAAGACGGGGCCGCCGCAGCCAACGCCAATCCTGTAGGGCGTCGCGGGCGCGTACGTTTCCTCGCCCCAGGTGGAATACTTGAGTTCGCCATTGTCGTAGAAGCGCATGCCCTGCGCGGCGTCCCACGTCATGACGAGGTGGTGCCAGTCGCCGGCTTTCCAGGTCGCCACTCCCTCAGAGTAGGAAGGCCCGCGCCATTTCCCGGTGAGGTCCACCATCCAAAGGTAGAACGCGCCACCCTTGATGTTGGCGCGGATGAACTGGTTGTAGTAGGTGTCCTCGACCGAAGAGACGTTGACGAGGTAGGGCCCGGTCGAGTTGGAGCCAGAGCGGATCGCCGGATCATCGGCGTCATAGCGCGGCTGGAACCAATAGGCCAGTGTGCCGCGCTCGCCATACAGGTGCCCGGCAGCGTCGTAGTTGAGGCCACTGGCGCGACCGATGGTCTTGCCGAGAGTGGCTTCGCGCCCCATCTTGGTCAGCGCCGCCTGGCCCGAGTGCCCCTCCACCCAGTCCACCGAGTCGAAGTAGATCGGCTCGGGGTTGCCGCGCGCGTGGACTGCGGTGGCGCTACCGTCATAGGGTGCGTAGAAAGTCACGCCGCACGCGTCCAATTCCGCGGGCGAGAGGTCCTGCTGGGCATAGGCGCCGCTCAGCGCAACGGTCAGGGCCAGTGCAACCAGCAACGATCGTGTTCTCATGATGTGCCTCCAAGTTACTGCTCTTCTGCGGCAAGTGGCGCGGTCTGGCGCAGGCGAACTCAGGCGCTACAGTGCCTCGACCGGCGCGCCCACGTGATCCAGCCGTCGCGTGCCCGGCGGCGACTGCGGGCCGCAGCCGCAAACGTAGTCGCCGATCGCCATCCCGAGTCGCGGCCCGAGGTCCGCCCACATCGCGGGTGTCTCGGTGCAAAGGAAGACCGGTACCTCCGGATCGTGCCGCCTGATCTCGCGCAGGTACAAGTCGTATATCTCGGCGCGCACTTCGTGCGGAAAGGGCCCGGCTGACACGCCACGCATCTCCTCGACGAAGGCATCGACCTGCGCGACGAAGCTCGGGTCGAGCAGTTCTGGGTCAATGATCTGCCGGAACTCAGCAGTGGTCATCCACGCAAGTGTGCACATGCCAACGTTGTCGGGCCGGGTCTTAGCGAAGGCCAGAGCCATCATCCGTTCGCACTCCTCGCGCCAGCCGCGCACCGGCACGATGGGCTTGAACTTGTAGCGCACGGTGTAGCCGGCCTCCTGGCATATGCGCGCCGCCTCGACGCGCTCCTCCATTGTCGCCGAGCCCGGCTCAACCAGCCGACTGGCGGTCTCGCTCGTGAGACTCCACAAGACAATGGTGCGCCCGCGATGGTCGACGTCGCGCAGGAAGTCAACATTCGCTGACTTGGTGTGGATGAGATAGTGTTGGTCGGCGGTCGAGGCGTAATACTCAGCAAGCAGCCTGGACAGCCCGTACTCAGGCTCGAAGCACAGCGTGTCAGTCAGATTCGAGTTGAACATGAAGACCTTCTGCCACGGGTTGGCCTCCGAGTATGGCGCCACTTCACGCTCGATGAACTCCTCGACGTTCGCGAAAATGACCGCGACCTTGCCGCCCGAGCAGTACTTGCATCCGTGCGGGCAGCCGTAGATCGTGTCGAACTGCACCCGCGGACGGCAGACCAAGCCACCGCTGCTCCGGTCGCCGGCAAGCTGGGTGCCCCCATGACCCAGCAGGTTGCCGACCAGGCGGGCACCCGTGCCGGGCGGACACCGCTCCAGCACGGGCCCCACCTCTGGGGCCTCGGCGCCGCGGTGGTGCGTGAAGACCAGGGCGGGCTGCTTGTGCTCACCCAGCGCTCCCTGACGCAGGTGGGCGTCGCCCCATTCGTAGCGAGCGATCATGTCCGGGATGTCGGCGTCAGAGACGCGCTCAACGGACGAGAGATCACGGCCAATGGCGGACAACATAGCCTCGATGCGCGCGACGGAGCGCTCGTCCTCGAGGGCGTGCTCGAACACACAGATGACTGGCGGCGACAGATCGTACATCGTTACCTCCCGGTACTACTCGTCAAGGGCGAGTATCGCGCTCTCGCCCAGTCGCAGTGAGAGAGCGCGGGTGGGTTCGCCCGGTACGCCGTCGATGTCCAGTGGACGGTAGAGACCGTCCAACTCATACTCGATTGCGGTGTCATCGCCCCACCCAACCGCCGCCACCGGAGGGCGGACGAGCACCAGAGCGTTCTCGAAGCGTCGCGAGTAGACCACGACGTCGGCATGGGCTCCCTCTACCAGGCGCAGGTCATCGAACCATACGGTGCCCGTCGAGCCATAGACGCGGAAGTTGACCCGCCCCTCGATGTCCTCGCCTGTGGAGAAGGTCTGCGACATGTATGTCCAGTCATTTGTGCCGAAGAGCACCATCGAGATGCCAGAGCCGGCTGCGCCGTCGAAGTCGTACGGGTACATCTGCGCGCCACTGCCGCCGGCGATCTCCTCGGTCTTCATCCACCCCGAGAACGTGTAGACGGTGTTCGGCTTGAGGGTGACCCAGTACTTGCTGAAGTTGTTTATGGTGACGTTGTCGCTGTCAATGCGCACTGACCGGTCGCCGGACTGGACCACCGCTTCGTCGAAGGCCACGGGCGGCACTATCTCCCAGCCATCGGGCAGACCGTCGGCATCATCATCGGTCTCGAAATCACCGTTGGCCATCAGGTTCTCAGCATCACTCTCATCGACTCGGCTGATGACGATCTTCTCGTAGTCGCCGAGCGGCTTGCCGATATCGTGGTCGGCGATGGCCTGGTACCAGGTGTGGCCCTGTCCATACCCGCCGTGGCGCCCGTAGCCGAAGTAGCTGTAGTCGCCAGCGCACAAGTAATAGCACCCGAGGGCGTACATGTGGTCGCGCTCGAGGGTGATGGGTACCTTCGGGCCGAATTCGGAGATCTCGGGGGCCCAGATGGGATTGAACTGGATCATCTGGATCTTGCCGCGACGGTCGAGGTCAATGACTTCCCGCAGGCGCGCCTCAAGGCCGCCGCCGCCACGGGTGACGTTCAGCCAGTTCTCGCTCTCGCGCCCATCGAGCACAAAGGGTCTGGCGCGCCAACCATTGGCGGTGAGTACGGTGTCGGGGAGGTTAATCTTGACCTTCGCCATGACCATCTGCATGTCGCGCATCCATGCGTCCTCATCGCCTGGCCCGCGCGGATATTCCACGACCGGAGTGTCGCTGCCGCCACCGGGCACGTTCGTGGGAGTGGTGTCGACGAACCAGCCATCGTAGCCACCGGCGAGCTGGGCTGGCATGTAGACTTCGGCGAGGAAGCGCCGGTAGTCCGGGTGGCCGATATACATGACGTAGTCGTCGCGCGGTGGGCCCCAGAAGTAGACGGGGATCCTGGCGTCACTGCGGGCGCGCGCTTTGGCGTCGGGGTTAACAAGGTCCGCGAACTCCTCGTCGTCGACAACGCCGTCGCCATTGCGGTCGTTACGCGGGTCCCAGCCGGGGATCAGGCGCGTCTCTCTGGGGTTTGAGGCCCTCTCGGCGCCAACATGCAGCGTGACTTTGCGTTCCGCCGCGAAGTGGCAGAACATGTCCTCCGGCACGCCCTCCTCGCTGAGGCCCTCACGCACGCACCACGCCGCAAGGTCATCATACTTCTGCGAGGGGATCACCATCGTCGCCATCAGCGAGTAGTGCACGCCGATATACTCGTCGCGGATCTCATTGCTGTCTGCGCGGAAGCTCAGGTCGTAGCGCTCGGCCACCAGTTCCTTGCCGCCGGGACCGAAGTTGATGAAGTAGCGCATGTGCGGACGAAGCGACGGGAGCGGCTGCAGGTCCGTGGTGAAGCGCTGGACTTCGCTCCACTCACCCGGCCCGCCGTCGGCGTCCCAGACCCTGACCTGCCAGTGGTAGGTCTTAGCGTCGGCCAGCGGTTTGCCGGCGTACTCAACGATGGGAAGCCTGGAATCGAGGCGACCGGTGTCCCACATATCGGCCTTCCCCGGCGCCAGCAACTCCTCAGAGGTGGCGAGCAGCAGCTCGCAGGCGCGCTGACCGTCAGCCTCCCAATACAGCTCGGGGCAAACGTCGCGCACGGCCTCGTTGCCGACAAGCCACTCACAGCGCAGATCGGTTGGTACCGGAGCCGCATGAGTGCTGCCGGCGAGGGCCAGTGACGCAACTGCGCACAGGCCCAGAACTCGGGCCATGCGGGAGGTGAGCGATGACATGGTCAGGACCTCCATCGAAGGCTCTTTTCGGGCTATTTGCCCGGAGCGAGGCCCGAATCCTGCCCCCGGGGCGCCACTCGCCGAGCTTGACAGTGGCGGTGTGTGGTGGTACCCTAGTGTGGGTTTAAATTCCATGACATCTGGCAACGCCGGGGCGAGGAACGTAGAGGTGTCGGCAGTGCCGGTCGAGAGCGTACCGGAGCTTACCGAACGGCAGAGGGCCATCCTCAAGGCCATCGTGGCAGAGCACGTGGCGACCGGACAACCGGTCTCCTCGAAAGCGCTGTGCACGGGCCACGGATTCGACTGCAGTTCGGCAACAATTCGCAATGAGATGGTGCGGCTGACGGAGTTGGGCTACCTCGGTCAGCCACACACATCAGCGGGCCGGGTGCCGCTCGGGCCAGGCTATCGTCTCTACGTCAACGATCTGACCACCCGCAGCGATCGAATCAACCGCGAGATGGCGTGGGTGCAGGGCGAACTGCGGCGAGTGGGCGAGCGCTTTGATTCCGCGCTGCAGCTCACCTCCGCGATGCTGGCGCAGATCACGCGCTGCGCAGCCATGGTGTCCAGCCCCGGTCCACACGGGGCCGCCATCATCGACCTGAGCCTGTCGCCCGTGAGCGCGCACAACGTGCTATTGTCCCTCCTCGACGAGGAGGGCACCACTGAGCAGGTGCTGATCGAGACGGGCGAGCCAGTGAGCGTTACGCAACTGGCGGCGCTTGAGGAGGCCCTGCGCGGACGCATGCTCAACAAGCCCGCAGGGATGGAGCCGGACCTCGGGAACCTGCCCGGCGGCGACCATGATTTGGTGACAGGTATCCGAAACGCCTTCGCCGAGACAGCCACCGGCCAGATCTATGTGGAAGGCACGACATATATGCTCGACCAGCCCGAGTTCGGCACGACGGGCTCGCTGCGTCGGGTGATGAACACACTGAACCGTTCGCCGGTCGTACGCCGCATGCTCCAGGGAGCTGCACCCGCCAAGGCGGTGGCAGTGAACATCGGCGACGAGCATGGTATCGAGCCGCTGCGGGACTGCTCGGTGGTCGCCGCCAGCTACCACGTTCGTGGTCAGCGCGCGGGCGCTTTGGGCGTGGTGGGCCCGATGCGCATGGACTATCGCCTGGCGATGGAGACAGTCGCGGGGATAGCAGGGGAACTCAGCTACATATTCAGCAGAACGTCGGTGCGTTAGTCGCACGGCATGCTTTGACGAAGCAGGAGGTCGCGAAGATACAGATGCAGGACAAAGAAGACAACGGGCGTATTGAGATAGAAGCAGAGGGCGACGAGCCCGCCCCGGAGGCACAGCCTGAGAACGAAGGTGCCGATGAGGTGGCGCGCCTGCAGGCGATGTATGACGAAGAGCATGACAGGCACCTGAGAGCGGTCGCAGAGTTGCAGAACTTCAAGCGGCGCACCACACGCGACCAGACCCAGCGCCTTCAGTTCGCCAACCAGGAACTGCTCTCGCATGTCATCCCGATCATGGACAACTTGCGTCGCGCTCTGGATCACGAGGCGGAGGCGGAGAGCGGTGATTTTGCACGCGGCGTGGAACTCGTGGTGGGACAGTTCCACGAGATGCTGGCGTCATTTGGCGTGCAGGCGGTGGTAGCTGAGGGCCAGCCCTTCGACCCCCAGGTGCACGAGGCCGTGGCACAAGTTGAGACCGATCTGGTGCCCGAGGGCACGATCGTCGAGGTGGACACGCCCGGTTACTGCCTGCACGACCGGTGTCTGCGACCGGCGAAAGTCGTGGTCGCCAGAGCCCCGGGCGAGCGCCCAGCGTAGTTCGGGGCAATTCGCGTCGTCTTGACAGTACAGCGGGGCGGGGGATATAATCGCCCGCAACCGGAGGTGGCCATGGCTACATCGCACGAAGGCCCCAAGGAGGGAGCCGGTAGTATGCTGAGGCCGGGCGTAGAGGAATACGCGAAGATCCGCGTCGTCGGAGTTGGGGGCGGCGGATCGAACGCAGTTGACCGGATGATCGAGGCCGGACTGATGGGTGTTGAGTATCTTGCTATCAACACCGATCGTCAGGTTCTCGACATGTCAGCCGCTGACAAGAAACTGCAGGTCGGCGAACAACTCACGCGCGGTCTGGGGACGGGTGGCGACCCGGAACTGGGTCGTCAGGCTGCCGAGGAAAGCCGTCAGGAGATCCTCATGGCGCTGGATGGGGCCGATATGGTCTTCATCACAGCGGGCATGGGTGGAGGCACCGGTACCGGTGCGAGCCCGGTCGTGGCGGAAGTTTCGCGCGAACTGGGAGCACTGACCGTGGCGGTAGCGACGCGTCCGTTCGGAGTCGAGGGCAAGCGGCGTCAGGAACTGGCGGACACAGGTGTCGAAGCGTTGAAGGCAAACGTGGACACCCTGATCGTCATCCCGAACGACCGCCTGCTGACTCTCACCGAAGAGGAGCTCACCCTGCAGCAGGCCTTTGCGCTGGCGGACACGATCCTCCAGCAGGGCGTGCAGGGCATATCCGAGGTCATCGTGGTGCCCGGTCTGGTAAACTTGGACTTCAACGACGTGCGCGCGGTCATGAAGGACGCGGGCACGGCGATGATGGGCATCGGCGAGGCCGCTGGCGAGGGACGCGCGGCGGAAGCCGCCGCCGACGCCATCAACAGCATGCTGCTCGAGACGGGTATCGAGGGCGCTACCTCGATCCTGCTCAACATCACCGGTGGCCCCGACATGACGCTGTCAGAAGTTCATGACGCGTCGAAGATCGTTCAGGAAGCCGCTCAGGGCACAGAGGGCGCGGACCTCACGCTCGGCGCCGTCGTGGACGAGAAGATGGAGGGCAGCCTGCGCGTGACGGTGCTGGCCACGGGCTTCGACCGAGACGTGACCGGTCGCCCGCGACCGCCGGTGACAGTTGCCGGAAGCGCCGCCGCGACTGAGGCGCCTGAACCGAGGGCTGCAGAGCCGAGGGCTGCGGATCCAGCGGCCCCGACGCAGACAGCCACGGCCTTCGACGAGGATCTGCCGACGTACGACGAGGACGACATCGACATCCCGGCCTTCCTGCGCCGCAGGTAAGGGCCGCGAGACCAGATAACCAGACGCCGCTGCCCACCGTGGGCAGCGGCGTTTCCATGTATGCGTGACTGCTGCCCGTCAATCCAGCAGGCTCTCGTATATCTCCCCCACCTGGCGTGCCACCCGACGCACATCGAAGTGTGCCATCGCCCGCTCGTGACCAGCCTTTGCCATGCGCCCGGCAAGCTCTCGATCGCCGAGGATGGTGGCGATAGCTTCAGCCAGTGGTTCATGCTCATGGGTGGGCACGAGGAGACCGGTCTCCCCGTCAAGCACGATCTCCGGGACACCGCCCGATGCGGTTGCGACCACAGGCAGAGAGGTTGCCATGGCCTCGATGATCACGCGCCCGAAGGGCTCGTCCACTGAGGGCAGCACCAGGAGGTCGCTGAGGCGCAAGAGGTCTGCGACGTCATCGCGGAAGCCCAGCCAAACCACGTGACCCTCGACCCGCAGCGCGGCGGCAAGATCGCGAAGCTCTTGCTCGTACGAACTGTCCCAGAACGCGACTTCGCCGACCACCAGCAGCCTCGCCTCCGGGATGCGCTGCACGACCTGGGCCCACGCTCGCAACAGCGCCTGGTGGCCCTTCCACGGAGTGAGCCGGCCCACCACACACGCCAGCGGCGCGCCGAGGAGCAGCCCAAGTTCTTCGCGCAGGCCCGGGGGGGGCGGCCCGGGCTCGAAACGATCGAGCGGGATCCCGTTGGGCACCAGGTGCACGGTGCACGGCAGGCCATCAAACTGCCCGGCGACGGCCTCGGAGATGGCGATGACATCGGGCCCCAAGCGGCGGGCAGCGCGCGCAAGCCACGCATGGGCCCCCGGCTCGGTGAGCAGGTCCCGCATGTGCCAGACGACCGGGAGGCGTTGCAGGCGCGCGGCCGCACCAGCTATCAGATGCATCTTCGTGGAGTTGGTGTGCACGATACTCGGTGCGATGGCGCGCAGTTGTCTGCCAAGGCGGCGGGCAATGCCGAGGGCTTTGACACCGCGGCGCAGATTGCCGGCGAGGCCGCCGCCGAGCGAGCCGCGCTTGTCATCGTACAGATCACTGGGGGGCACACCCGGGATATACTGGAGATCGCCGGCGGCTTCAGGGACCCACTGGGCGCCAGGCTGGTGCAGCACGACCGGCTCGAAACGCTCCCGATCAAGGTGAGCCACCAGTTCCAGCAGGCTTTTCTCGGCGCCACCGATCTGGTCGGCGTGATCCACGTACGCGACGGTGGTTGTCATTGTGCTCCGCCCGCCGCATCTGCCGGGACGTTGATGCGCTCAACCTGCTCGATGAACCGCGCCGCAACGCGGTCCCAGGTGAACTCATCGAGCACGCGGGCGCGTGCCGCCTCCCCAAGCGCAGCGGCACGGGCCGGGTCAGCCAGCAGACCAGCAACGGCCTCGGCCAGCCCGGCCGCATCGTCAGTGTCGACCAATAGCCCCGTCTCCCCCTCAGCGATGGCGTCGGGGATGCCGCCGAAGCGGGTGCCCACCGAGGGCTTCCCGCACGCAGCCGCTTCCATGTATGCCAGCCCGAGGCCCTCTGCGAGTTCGCCAGGCACGGGGCGGCTGGGCATGACGAAGAGGTCACAGGCATGGTAGCACGCGGCCATCCGCTCGTCCGGAACGCGTCCAGTGAAGACGACGCTGTCGGCCAGGCCCAGTTCATCAACCAGTGCCTCAAGCGGCTCGCGTGTGGGGCCATCGCCCGCTATCACGTAGACGGCGTCCGGAACCGCCCGGAGGATCTCGGGCATGGCGCGCAACACGATGTCGTGGCCCTTGCGACCGACCAGTCGTGCGAGGGTCAGCAGCACGCGTCGGTTCCCGATACCGTGCTGATTACGGAACTGCTCGACGTCACCGGCCTCGACCGCAAAGCGCTCAGCCCGGACGCCACCGTACATGATGCTGACCCGATCCTGTGGGGCTTTCGCCTGGAGGAAGAGATCCGCTGTGAAGTTGCTTATGGCCATGAAGAGCGCAGCGCGCCGCATGACGATGCGCTGCACCAGCCGTTTGATGAGCTGGCCGCCCGTATGACTGAACTCGCCACCGTAGCCGATAAGGACGAATGGCCGACGCAGAAATCGCCCAGCCCAGATCGCTGCGGGGCCCTCTGGCGACCATTTGGTGGCGACCAGGCAGCGCGGCGGGCCGCCGAGTTCGCGCGCGGCTTGCTCGGCCCCCGCGGAGAGCTGCAATGCGGCACCGACGTAGCTGCCTCGGGTCGGCACTCGGACGACCGGGAAGGGCAGAGCCTCGTCCACCGAATCGCTGTCCGACTGGGCGCTGGCCACTACTGCGATATCCACTCCCGCCCGCGCAACGGCGCTCGCGAGTTCGTACGTGTAGGTCTGGATGCCCCCAAGTTGGGGCGGAAAATCATCGGCGAGGAAGATCAGACGCATCGGCACTCAGGCGTCCTCCTTGGCGGCAATGGCGACCGGTTCGGATTGACAAGAGAGGTGAGCCCCGCCCACACGTGGAATGACGGGCACGTGGGATCCCTCCGGTTCTATGCCAAAAAACGGTCGGTGCCAGACAGCCGACGGGAGCAACAATGAATAACTCCCTGAGAATCTTCAGCGGCAGCTCGCACCCCAAGCTGGCCCATGACATTTGCGACGAACTCGACATCCCGCTTGGCAAGTCCCGAACCGTCCGCTTCGCGAACGACAACCTCTTCGTTCAGATTGAGGAGAATGTTCGCGAGAAGGATGTCTTCGTCCTGCAAACAGCCTTGCCACCGGTGAATGACCACCTCATGGAACTGTGCATGATGGTGGACGCGTTGCACCACGCCTCGGCGCGGCGTATCACGGCGATCATCCCCTACTACTTCTACGTTCGCTCCGACAAGAAGGACGCCCCGCGCATATCGGTGACGGCGCGACTGGTGGCCGACCTGTTGGCCGCTGCCGGAGTCAGCCGCGTGCTGACCATGACTCTGCACTCGGATCAGGTGCAGGGGTTCTTCCGCACGCCCGCCGACCAGCTCTCCGCGATTCCCCTCGTGTGTGACTACTTCCGCGAGTGGGACCTGACCGATTTCGTGGTGGTCGCGCCGGACGCGGGCAGCGCCAAGCGCGCGGGGGCGTACGCGACGCGCTTGGACCTGCCGCTGGCCATTGGCGACAAGCGTCGCGTCCCGGGGCACAGCGACGAGGTGGAGATCCACGGTGTTGTTGGGGAGGTAGAGGGCAAGAGGGCCATCGTCTTCGATGACGAGATCGCCACCGCGGGCTCCATGCTTAAGTTGGCGCAGTATCTGCAGAGCTGTTGCGGCGTGGAAGAAGTCTACGCGGGTGCCGCTCACGGAGTTCTCGTGGGCCCGGCGGTTGAGCGACTGAGCCAACCACCGTTCAAGCTCGTGGCGGTCACCGACTCCCTGCCCCTCCCCCCGGAAGCCGAGGGCGGCAACATAGAGCAGGTATCGGTCGCCCCTCTCTTTGCTCGCGCGATCACAGCCATTCACACCGGCGAGTCAGTTTCTGCGCTCTTCCGCTAAAGCAACTCAATCCGGGGCCCCGGAATGATCACCAGCGCACCGGCGGCGGCTCTTATCGCGTCGAACGTTGGCTATATCCTCAGGAGACCATCATGCGCCCGACAATTGCGTTCCTCATCGTCGCTGCCCTCCCGGCATTGGCCGCCGAGGCGCCGTACGACGCCGACGAAAACACCGTGCTGCTGATGCACATGGACGAGGGAGAGGGCGAGACGGTCGGCGACAGTTCGGCCTCTGGGCTGAGCGCCACGATGATGGGGGCTCCGCGGGCGCCGAAGTGGGAAACCGAGGGCATTTTCGACGGCTGCCTGCGCTTTGACGGCATCAACGCTGACGAGGATGGGGACGGCAGAGGCGACGCAGACGGGCTCATTCTCCAGGATGAGGGCGAACTGGGCGCGAGCGATGGGCTGACAGTCGAGGCGTGGATCTACCCCGAGCGCGTGGATCTGACCCAGGCTCTGCTCTCACGCGCCGGAGGGGCGCGTTGGGGGTTCTTCGCTCAGGGCGCAACTCTCTACTTCAGCCTCCAGGTTGAGGGCGAGAACGCCTGGGAGCGTGCGAAGTCCCCGAACGTACTGCGCGCTGATGTCTGGCAGCACGTGGCGGCCGTATACGACACCGAGTCGATCTCGCTGTACATTGACGGACACGAGGTAGCCCGCGTATCCACGACTGGCACACCGCTGGGCGGGCCCTCACTGACCGCTTTTGCCTGTGACACCGACTCGCGCCCTATCGACAGTGCAATTCGCGGCTTCAAAGGACTGATGGACGAGGTGAGAGTGTCCAATACCGCCCGCGATGGATTCAATGTGTCCGATGAACGCCGAGAAGCCGCAGCCACAGCTCCTCCGCCGGTCTCAAGCTCGCCGACTGCCCGGCCCAAATACCCCGACCCGCCCGTACCCGAGCTGAACGCGCGCGAAATCAGCGTCTCCGGCCAAATCCGAGATGCAGACGGTGCGCCGATTTCGGGCGTGCAGGTGAGCGATGGCGAGCATGTGGTGAGGACCGATGAGCAGGGGCGGTACGCACTGAACTTCAGCCTGCAGGGGCAACGCTTCGTCACGGCGACCCGTCCGCGGGGCTACCAACCCCTTAACACGTGGTACCTACCACTCACAACCGATGGCGAGGAGACGCAGTACGTACAGGATTTCGTCTTCGAGCCTGATCCGCTGGCCGACCGCGACGATTTCAACTTCCTCACCTGCGGCGATACCCAGTTTAACGACGTGCCCACTTTCACCCATCTGCTCGATGAGTACGATCAGCTCACGCAGATGTCGGGCGACCCTGGCTTCTTCACGATCGCCGGCGACCTGACGCTTTTCGGCAGCCAGTGGGAGATGGACATGTACCTGGAAATCATGGACCGCTCCCACCTGCCGGTCTACAATTGCTTCGGCGGACACGATGGCAACTACGCGCGCGAGACAGTCGGCCGCGGCAGCATCTACAACTACCAGCGCAATCTCGGGCCGGCCTGGTATTCGTGGGATTATGGACCGGTGCACTTCGTGACTTACGTCAGCGAGACGAGCTTCCTCGGCGAGGAGGAAGTAGCGCTGCAGACCGCGTGGCTCGAGGCCGATCTGGCCGCGCAGCCGCAGGGCACGCCAATCATCATCGTGACCCACCAGCCTCCCTACGACTCGCAGCTTGAGGAATGGCTCGAGGGATCCAATATCGTCGCCGTCATCTACGGGCACTGGCATCTCATCCACGTTTGTGGTCACGCCGGAGTACCGTTCATCGACACGGGTCCGATGCGCGGCCGCGACTGGGGTGCGTTCAGCCGGAACTTCCGGGTGGTCAACTACGCCGATGGCGAAATCCAGACCGAAGTACGCATCTGCGGGCAGGCGCAGCGGCTCGATATCGTCGCGCCGCAAGGCACGGTGAGCCGGGGGACGGTTCCGGTGCAGGTGAAGGCATATGACACCACTCGGCGGATCGCGGCGGTCACCTGCGAGATTGAGGTCGGCGGCCAGACGAGCACCGTGCCGCTTACGCGAACGGGCTACCATACGTGGTCCGGTGAGTGGGACAGTCGCGGAGCGCCCGCAGGCGAAGTGACCGTGCGCGCAGAGGCCACCGACGAGGACGGACGCGCGTGGGAGGAGAGCGCGACTGCGCAACTGGCCGAGGCCGCGACGGCGATTACGGCGGCTGATGAGTGGCCCGGGTTCTTCCGCACAGGGCACTCGCGCGCAGTCGAGGAGACCGTGGGCGAGTCGCTGCAGTTGGTCTGGGCGACGAACACCGGCGGGCGAGTGCAGAAGGCCGTGTCTCCGATTCTCTACAAGGGCCGCCTCTATGTAGGGGTGGACGCCAAAGAGGTGGGACATGCCGGGGTCGGCGTTTCCTGCTACGCACCCGTCGACGGCAGCCTGATCTGGCACACTGCTACTGACGCCTCGATCTGCTTTGCGCCGACCGCCGTCGATGGTGTGATCTACGCCGTAAGCGCGGTGGGCACGTGCTACGCGCTCGACGCGGAGACCGGCGCCGAACTATGGCACACGCAGGCCTTCGGTCCGCCCAGCGGCCATCGGCTGGTGCAATGCTGCCCGGTGATCGAGGGCGACGAGGTGCTTCTCATCGGGGACAGCGGCGTGTGCAAAGTGCTCGACCGCGCCAGCGGGCAACTCCGGCGCGAGATGGGCTTCGGCGGCAGCGCCATCCACTTCAGCTTCCCCTCGATCATGGAGGGGCGCATCTACGCGGGCATCCGCAAGCTCACGGTGGCCCATGACTACGCCACCGGAGAGCAAGTGTGGCAGACCGACATCTCAACCGGCAAGATCGCGTCGACGCCGGTGCCCTACCAGGGCCGGCTCTACGTCAACGCCGCCCGGCTGAGTTGTCTGGACCAGACCAGCGGCGAGTTGCTGTGGGAGCAGGCGGTGTCCACCAGTGGCAACGGTATCTCGGTCGCGGTGCCCGCGGGCGACGTGGTGCTTGCGAACGGCACGGCCCTACATGCCTTTGACGCTGTGACGGGCGAGCCGCGGTGGGTCCACGAGTTCCCCTACGACGCCGAGGTCGCGAAGCACGACCAGCGGCAGACGTGGGCCGGGCAGTCGAGTCCGGCGGTCGCGGGCGGCGTCGCCTTCGTGGGGCACGATGACGGGTGGCTCTACGCATTCGCCGTCGAGGATGGCGAGGTGCTGTGGCGCTACCATCTGGGAGTGCCCATCAAGGGCTCGCCAATCGTCTCGGGCAACGCGGTGTTCGTGTGTGACTGGGACGGGAACCTGTATGGCTTCGCGGGGCCTGGAGGATAGCCAGGGAGACGCAGCGGAGAATCGAAACGGCCCGCTTCGCGTGTGTGAAGCGGGCCGTTTGCGTTGTCAACAGAGGAGCACTATTCCCGAGTTGCTTTGAGGCGCAAGTATTCGACGGCCACGACGGTCGGAGGCAACTCGGCCAGCGTGGCGATGCGTTCCAAGGTGCGGTTGAGTTGCTGGAAATGTATGTCGTCGAGGTCAGGCTCCTCGGCGCGAGCCTGTTCCTCGGCCTCGATGGCAACCTTAAGGGCCTTGACGAAAGTGCTTGCTCGGTTGATGGCGAAGCGCCGCGCGCGCGAGCCGCCAAAGGTCTCCCCTATCGCCTCATATAGCTGGGCCCAAGTGGCCCGGGCGCCCTTGAGATTGCGCGCCTCGTAGCTTGCCTGCGCTTGCTCTACGTTAATCTCGCGACGAGTCTTCTCGCTCTCCCACGCCGCCATCGTAGTGCCCTCGACGGTGTGGAGTTCAACGCGCCGGCCCACCACTCGTTCCAGAGCAGCCATCACCTGCGGACGATTGCCGCCGCTGGTGAGGTAGCTGGCCTCCCGCATCTTCCCCGGCTCGAAACCAACGACGAACACGTCCTCCTCCAAAGTCAGAGGCACGGCCCTGGCGGCTGCATCCCACAGACTGCGGTTGATATCGCCCTCGTGCAGCACGTCCTGTATGGTCTGCCAGAGAGCCTTCACATCGGGCTGATCACTCATCGACGGTCCTCCTGCCACTGGCCTGGTGGAGTGACTTCGCGGCGATTGTAGCATACCCTCCGCCGCAGAGTAAAGCGCCCCCCCGCGAAGGGGGGCGCGAGAGTCGCTGGTCTCGTCGCTGGCCGCTACTGCGTTGCAGCGCCCGGGACGGTGAAGCTCTTGGTCCACTTCGGCTGAGCGGGCGCGTCACCGGAGGCAAGCAGCAACTGCCACTTTTCGTCGGTCAGCCGGTCGCTCGCGGGCCACGTGAACTCGTGGTAGGAGAAGACGCCGCCCTTGGTGATCTGCAGACCGCCGTCGGGGTGGGGCACGACCACGTAGATGCGGTACGCCGGACCGACGCCCACCTCGAGCGCCGAGTCGAATGAGGTGTGCACATCCGCGATGCACGCCAGGTTGCGGTCGGTCTCGTTGGTGATCTCGAACCAGCGGCTGGCGTGCTCGGCGCCCTCTACGACCTGCAGCGTCAGGCGCTCAAGTTCGCCACCGAACCACTGGATGCGCTCGTATTCCTCGGTAGTGCGCGGCTCGTTGGTCAACTGTTTCTCGGCGACGGTCTTCAGGAACAACAGCGTGTCCTCGAAGCGCTCGTAGGCGTCCGCGAGCTTCTCGGGCAACATGCCTCGGCTCTGCAGACCTTCGCGGGACCTGTACGCAAGATAGGCGAGTCGCCCGTAGACCTCGGGGTAAGGCTCGACATAGCCCTTGGGGGCGGCGGGCTCGCCGGCTCCCATCTCCGCGCCGGACTGCTTGGCGTAGAGGATTGTATCGTGGCGCAACTGCGCCCAGCTCGAGGAAGTGGTGGACAGTTCCTTATCGAGCCACTCCTCGCTTTGCATGAAGGTCGGGTAGCCCTCGCCGGTGGGCTGCAGGAGCGGGCGCAGGCTGTAGAGCCAGCCCCAGTAGAGGTTGCCGGTCCATTCCTCGAGCTTGGTGGCCGACATCTCGGCCGTCACCTTGTCGAGCTGGCTGGTGTAATTCTTGTAGCGATCCTGCTGATAGTCATCGATGAGAATGGTGCGCGCGCGCTGCGATCCGAGCGCCGCCATCACGTCGAGGCCGATCGGCATATCGCGCGCGGTGGTCGGACCTGGCTCGCCCACCAGGGGCGAGACAAGCTGCTGGAGCACGTAGGAATCTGGAATGAACCGCTGGCCCATCAGCCGGAACTGGCGTCCCTGCACCTGCGGGTCGCCGACTTGATTGCCTGAGGCGTCAGCGGCGAAGAAGAAGGGCGCAATCCGCGGCTCAGGCAGGTCGGCTTTGGCCTGCGCGATGAAGGAGTCCAGCTTCGCATCGTCAGCGAGTGCTTCGTCGGCCAGATCCGCGCCGAGAGTGCTCTGCGCGATCGGCAGGTAGTCGTTGTAGCTCAGGTCATCGGCACCGCCTACGAAGAACTCGGTGGGCTCGTAGATGCGTTCCCACAATGAGGCGGTCTGCGTGTCATTGGCCAGCAGCCGGGTTATCAGCAGCGCCTGGCGCGTCTGGCGCTTGCCCAGATCATCGTCCCTGAGCTCGAAGCCGATCAGGCCGTACCACATCATGGCCCGGAAGTATCGGCCGAGCTGCTCGCTGCGCGTGTAGTGCCCGCGCGGGTTGAACTGAGTGTAGTGGATGGTGGTGCCCATGATGGGCGACTCGGCGCGGATGGCGTGCGCGTCGATGAGAGCGATCTCATCAGCGACCAACTCCGTCACTTCATTCGGGACCTGGGCGTCGGGGTCGACGAGGACGCTGGCGACCGTGAAGAAGGCGACATTTCGCAGGGCCGCGTCGCTCACCGCTCCCTCGGGCGCGGCGGCGAGCTGGGTCTGGCTGCTGGCCAGGAGGGCCGCAGTCATCTCGGCGGCCGCTGCCGCGAGGTGCTCGGCCTCCGCCACCCGCAGGCTGTAGTCGAAGAAGATGTGGTATGCCTGAAGCACCGAGTCAACAGTGATGAAGTTGGCGGCGTCATCAGTGTCGGCGTAGTCCTCGTAGAGGAAGAACATCTGGATCGCGTCATCGGGGACGACGGCGAAGCCAACCTTGGCGAGCTGGCGCTTCTGGGCACTGGTCAACTCGCTGTAGTAGTCGAGGTTGCCGACCGTGCTCAGGTCAGCCGGGATGGTGTAGGCCTCAGCGCGAGGCGTGATCTTCACCAGATACTTCTCGGGGATGTTCACCGTGGACGAACCGGTGTCTGCTCCGGGCGCCCGGGAACTGTCTTTGCCTTTGCGCTCGGGGCTGCCACAGCCGATCAGCAGGGCGAATGCGGTCAGGAGCGTTGCGACAAGCAGATACTTGAGGATTTTCATGCGACGGTCACCTCGCCGCGGCCGTGATGGTGCAGATGCACGGGTGCGTGTACTGCCGCAGGCGTGAACCTGCGGTCAGCGTGGTGTCTGCTACAATCTTGCACAGGTAGGGGGGGCGTGTCAAGTGTGTAGGCACAGGTCGCGGCGGTACTCGGCGGGCCGCTGATTCTGCGTCACATCGCGGCCGGCGGTTTGCGGTCAGGAGGCCTCGGGTGCAGGCGGCGGAGTACCAGTTGGGTCCCCTCCGCCATTGCCGCTGCCGTCGCCACTGCCGTTGCCTCCGCCATCGCCGTTGCCGGGCTTGTCGTTCCGGCCGGACTTACCATTCTTGCCGTTGCCGTTGTTGACGACGTCAGTGATGCGGGCGGACATTCCTTCATCGCCGTCAGGGCGGCGATCTGCCCAGCGGCCACCAGCGTCGCCATCGGTGTAGTCATGGTAATAGTAGTAATAGTAATAGTAGTAGTCGCCGCCAGTGACGCGCAGCTTGTTGAGGACCAAGCCGATGACGTTGGCACGCGCCTGGGTGAATACGCGCTCCATCTCGCGCAGTGCGCGCTGAGTGATCTGGCCGGACTCGGCGACGAGAATTGTGGCGTCAATCCTGGACGCCATGATGCCAGCATCGGCGAGCATCAGCGCTGGAGGCGAGTCGAAGATGACGATGTCGGCCTCTTGCTTGAGGTCATTGATGAGTTGGTCCATGTGCTCTGACTCGAGCAACTCCGCCGGGTTCGGGGGCAGCGGGCCTGCTGTGAGCACGCGCAGACCAGGCACCTCGGTGGCCTTGAGCGTGCTCGCGAGGTCGTGGTCGCCGACGATCACGTTGGTCAGACCGGGCGAGGACTCGAGGTCGAAGATTTTGTGGGCGACGGGGCGACGCAGGTCGGTGTCGACCAGAATGACCGCCTCGCCGCTTTGTGCATAGGCGACCGCCAGGTTCGCGGCGGTGAGTGACTTGCCCTCACCCGTGCCGGCCGAGCTGACCATGAAGGTCTGCGCCGGCGAGTCAAAGAGCGCAAATCGTATGTTCGTACGCAGGGACCTGTAGGCTTCGGCGGGCGGACTCTTCGGGGCGGCCACGGTCACCAGTTCGCTGCTTTCATCGACGCGCAGCGGGATCACACCGAGGAAGTTGGTGTCGGAAACGCGCCGCAGGTCCTCCACCGAGTAGATGGTGTCATCGAGCGCCTCGAGCACAATGCCCAGACCTGCGCCGAGGAACAGGCCAAGTGCGGTTGCGAAGAGCACAGCACGCATGAATGATGCCTTGACCAGGCGAGGGACGGTGGCCGTATCGACTACTGCGGCGTTGCCCTGCTTGATAGCCTCGGCGAGCTTTGCCTGCCGCAACTCCTGCTGCAGGTTGAGGTAGACGGCGCGCATTGCGTCGGTGTGTGATGTCAGGGAGCGCCATTTCTGCTTCTTCTCGGGAAGGGCGTCCACCTCAGCCTGCAAGCTGGCCACGTAGCCGCCCACCATGTCATACTCAGCCTGGGCTGAGGTAAGTTCGACGCGTGCCGCCGCCAACCGCCGCAAAAGGTCATTGACGAAGCCGTTCGTTCTGACCGCGTCGGCCTGGATGATCTCAGGCGTCTGGCTGAGCGTGCGCCTCAGTTCGGCCACCCTCGCGACTGCGTCGCGCACCACCGGGTGTTCCTCGGTGTATTTGGCGCGGAGTTCACTGAGTTCGATGTTCGCCAATCCAAGTTGACCGTTGACCTGAGCCCACGCCGGATTGCTGACGGGCAGACTGGTGACGGTGATCTCTTCTTCGCCCGCGAGTTGGCGCGTTAGCTCGTCTATTTTGCGGTTGAGCTGCGCGACGAGGGTGCCCGCTGCCCGCCGACGCGCCTCGAGTTGCCTGAGCTCAACCGCCTTGGCGTTGGAGTCGAGGTCTACCTCAAGCAGACCGGCGTCCCTGGACAGGTCGATAGTCTCCTGGATCACGAGATCGAGTTCTTCTTTGGCCTTCTGTACCTGCTTGGCAATGAAGGTGCTGGCGGCCTGGCTTTCGCGCTGACGCATCTCGGTGTTGACGTGCACGAAGCTGTCGGCCATGAAGTTGGCGAAGAACACTGCTTTGTCGGGGTCGGGGGACTGGGCGTCGATCCGCATCAGATCTGGAGGGATGACCGTGACGTCGATGCTCTCTGTCACTTCACCGATGTCGGTGATAATTCGCGAGCTGCTGGGCAGCGCCCCGAGGCGCTCCACGGTCAATCTAGCCGTGTCGTTGCTCCGGGCGATTCGGGCGTAAGTGTCCAGCGCCACAGTGGGGAGGATGTTGGCCTCTCGGCCGGTGACCCAGAAGAATCCCTTCGGCTGCTGCTGGACAAGGACGAGGGAGGACGCAGTGTAGACTTCATCTTTGGAGTACGCCCAGAGGCCGCCGAGAATTGAAACGGTCGCGGTGATAAGCAGTATGAACCACTTACGCTTTTGGAAAATGCGTATGTAGTCGGGAAGTTCCAGTTGACGGGGCTTGGCTTGCTCGAGGGCCAGCACCATCACCCTATGCGGTTTGGCAGCGTTGTCAGGCGTCCCAGGGCGTCGAAAATGATACCACTACATTGCAGAACCGTCAACCACGCCTGTCATTTGGTCAGCCCCCGTGCGTTCGCCGGACCGGTTCACGCCGACCCCGACGGTGTTTGTGCAGGCGCTTGTCACGTCCGGAAGCTGTGATATAATCACGTTGATTATCACATTCCATCACGTGCTGGCGGAGCGAGGGCGGCATGCCAGGATCTCCCATCATTGTGGCCATGGCCCTCGGGTGCGTGGCGGCGATTGTCGCGCTCGTGCTGTGCGCACGGCGCCTGCGAGGAGTGCCCGCAGGCCAGCGCCGGACGTTGATCGCGCTGCGAACGCTGCTGCTGGCCCTGCTGCTGGGTGCGGTCCTCAATCCGACGCTGCCGATCACTCAGCCACAGCTGCAGCTCCCGCCAATTGCCGTGGCCATCGACCGGTCAGCCAGCATGACGCAGTTGCCGATGGCGGGTCAGAAACGCTACCAGCAGGCACTGGACGCGCTGCAATCAGGGCCGCTGGCAGACGCGCTGGAGAGCGCCCGGGTACTGCACTACGCGGTGGGCGACCACGCGCGGCCCATCCCTGAGCCGTTGCGCCAGCCCGAGTCAGCCGAGAAGACCGACCTCCCCGCTGCTCTGAGCGAGATCCTCCGAAGCCCAAGGCCCGAGCCGCTGCGCGCATGCTTGCTGGTGAGCGATGGTGCGGATGGGTCGGGCCTGCCGGCCGGTGTCGCCGGGCAAGCGCTGGCGGCCTGTGGCGTGCCTATCTACTGCCTCGGCGTGGGGTCGGCCGACCCGCTCGCGGATGTGTCTATCCCCGGTCTGGTGTACCCGCGCGAGGTGGTGGAGGGCGACCCGATCGAGGTGCGCGTGCTGCTCGCGGCCCCCGGGTTTGAGGGCGAAGCATTGCGTCTGACTCTGACGGAAGAGGGCGGCGAGACCGTTGAGCGCGAGATCCCAGCCGGCGAGACGGAGCGTTCCGAGCGGGTGACGCTCACTGCGGGCGCGCCGGGCTGGCATCGCTACCGCCTGGCGGCTCAGGAACTTTCCGGTGAGGTGACGCTCGCGAACAACAGCCGGGCGTTGCTGGTGCACGTTCAGCCGCGTGAGGCCCGGCTGCTGGTTATCGAGGGCCGACCGCGACGTGAATACGCGTTCCTGCGCCGACTGCTTCTGCGCGTCGAGGATATCGAGACAACGCTGGTGCTGCGCAAATCACGCCCGGCCGGTTTCTGGCTGGACATGGGAACGCCGCGGAAGGTGGCTGGCCCTTCGGCGGCGATTGATCTTGATCGCGCACGAGCGGTCATTTTGTCGAACGTTCCAGCGGACGCGATCGGCGCCGACTACGCGGGTCGCCTCGCGTCCTTCGTGCGGGGCGGTGGCTCGCTGGCGATGATCGGGGGCGAGGGCTCCTTCGGTGCGGGAGGCTGGTCGGGCACGGCAGTGGGCGAGATCCTGCCGGTGCGACTGGCAAGCGACGGGGCGATGCTGTCGACGGCCGCACGCGCGCGCCTGTCGGACGGCGGCCAGCTCTCGCGGGCGCTGGCGGACAGTGGCGTCCAGGGCTGGGAGCGCATGCCACTGCTGCAGGAGATGAACGCGGTCGCGGGCGCAACTGCCGGGGCGGAGGTCGCGATGCAGGCGCTGTCAGGAGACATCGCACTGGGGCCGATGCTGGCCGCGGGCCGCGCGGGGGCCGGGCGGGTGCTGGCCCTGACGGTGGCCGACACACATCGCTGGATGCAGTCGCCCAATGCCTCCGACGCGAGCCGCGTTGCGTACGAGGCGCTCTGGCGCACGATCATCGGGTGGCTGCTGGCCCCACGGGCTGACGAGCAGGTCGTGCTCGAACTCGACCGCGACACCTATGAGACGGGCGCGGTCATCCGCGCGCGTGTGCATGTGCAGGACGACGCCGGCGAGCCGGTGGACGGGGCACGAGTGAACCTGCGCGTGCAGCGAGGCGAGGCGGTGGACGAGAAGCTGGCTGAGCCAGGCGGCAGCCCGGGCCTGTATCGCGTCTTCGTCAATGCCGACGAGGCCGGTCCGTGGCGTCTGACCGCAACCGCCGAAGCGGCCGAGGGCGCGCTCGGTGAGGACTCGCGCAGCGTGCAGATTGTGGAGGGCCACGCGGAACTGGCGGAGGGCCGGGCGCGTCCAGAAGTACTACGGGAGATTGCGCAGGCGACCGGTGGCGACGCCTTCAGTCTGGCCAAGGTCGCAGACCTGGCGAGCGCGCTGCCCCTGCAGCCGGATGAGAGCGCCACTACCGATGGGCTCCATCCGGCACGCACCGCATGGTTCTTCGGATTGGTACTGCTGGTCGCGGGGGCGGACTGGCTCCTGCGCAGAAGGTGGTCTGTGGGTTGAGGACTCGCGATGCACTCGGATTGCTGGGACGCATGCTGGCCATCGCCGCCCTGGCGATGGTGACGGCGCACGCACCTGCTGAAGAGGCCATCGGTCGGCTCAAGTATGGAGGCGGCGGGGACTGGTACGCCAATCCCACCTCGCTGCCGAACCTGCTGACGTTCGCGCGCGAGCGGACGAGTGTGGATCTTCCCTCGCGCGAGCGGGTCGTGGAACCGGGCAGCCCGGACATCTTCGAGTATGCCTACGTGCACGTCACCGGTCACGGGCGCGTCCGCTTCACCGCGGAGGAGCGGCGCAACCTGCGGGCGTGGCTACTCGGCGGGGGGTTCCTGCATGTGGACGACAACTATGGACTGGACGAGAGCTTCCGCGAGGAAGTGGCGCAGATATTCCCCGGCAAGAAGCTGGTGGAGTTGCCCTTCGCCCACCCCATCTACCACTGCTTCTATCAGTTCGACCGCGGCCTGCCGAAGATTCACGAGCACGATGGCGGGCCTCCGCACGGGTACGGTATCGTGCATGAGGGCCGGGTGGTGCTTTTCTACTCGTTCAACACCGACCTGGGCGACGGCTGGGAGAGCGAGCAGGTGCACCACGACCCGGCCGAGAAGCGCGAGGCGGCCCTGCAGATGGGGACGAACCTGCTCGTCTACGCCCTGAGTCGGTGAGGTCGCGGTAGCGTCGGCTTGACCTTGTCCGGGCGCGGAGGCTATAATCGGCGACGAGGCCCGCGAAACTTCGGGCCCGAGATTCTGTCATATCAGTACGGGCCCACAGGTCCTCTCCCATCACATTGACCGGCCAGAGGGGAAGAACGTACAATGAGGCGCATTCACGTTCCGACAACCATTCTCGTGGCACTGCTCGTGCCCGTAGCGCTCATGGTGCTTGGCTGCGGCGGAGACAATACGGTTCGCGTTTTCCAGAATGTCTCCGAGCGGTGCTCGTGGGGATCGCAGGACAGAATCGCGTTCGCCTCCTTCGGCGGCAATGGACAGCTCTACACATACAGCGTCACAGATACTGGCGGCAACCTGTTCCTGCTTACTCCCAGCGATGAGGACGACGACTTCGCTGACGAGGGCGGCCGCACCCCCGCCTACAGCCCGGACGGCGAGAAGATCGTTATCTCCAGCCGACGTGGCGCGTCCGAAGGCATCTTCATCATCGACGCCGTTCGCGGCGACCGAGATGGGATCACGGGTGTGACCAGTACCGCCGGTAGCGGGGCCGATACCCAGCCGAGCTACTTCCCGAGCGGCACCGCGCTGATCTACACCAGCACCCGCCGCGCGGGCGACAGCGACATCCGCACGATTGGCACCGACGGCAG
This sequence comes from Candidatus Zipacnadia bacterium, assembly GCA_029821735.1. Classification (GTDB taxonomy): domain Bacteria; phylum Armatimonadota; class Zipacnadia; order Zipacnadales; family UBA5352; genus JALGSU01. The sequence continues at coordinate 60,769 of JALGSU010000006.1, forward strand.
CGGACAGGCCGACGTCGTCGCGACAGCCGCCGAGGAGACTTGGGCGGCTGTCTCACCCGACGGCACCAAGATCGCTTACACCTCCGACGCCAATGGCAACACTGACGTCTGGGTCAAGGACCTCGGTACCGCGGCTGACGATCCGGGCACGTGCCTGACCGCCGCGTCGCCATACCGCGACGAGGCCCCGGCGTGGTCACCGGATGGCACGAAGATCGCTTTCCACGCCAATCGCAACGGCGACTTCGATATCTGGCTGATGGCCGCCGATGGCTCCGGGCAGGTCGCAGTTACTGGCGACCAGCGCTCGGACGGCTTCCCCGTATTCAACCCCGCGGGGGATCGTCTCGCGATCACCCGCGACCGGGAAATCTGGACAGTTCCGGCCCTCGCGTGGGCCGACTGGCAGGCCAATGCCGATACCGAGTCCGACCAGGTAACCCGCCGCTTCTGAGTTCGCCGCAACTAACGCATATGTGAAGAGCCCGGCTCACCGTGAGCCGGGCTCTCTTTTTTTGAGCAGGCGGAACCGGAGAAGGTCCGCACCTGCGAGAGTCGAAGACACGCCAGAGCGCACCAGTCGGGTCAGGAGTGATGAGCATGGGCAAGTACCACCAGCAGGCGATCCGCATCACCTCGCCGTGGGACGGCGACATCCTCAACCGCCACGACGGCCCTGAGACTTCCGAAGGGCTCACCATCCGCGTCGAGGGGACCGCGCCCGCCGATCAGGCGGTGAGCGTTGACGGCCGCCAGGCCGAGCACGACGGCGAGGCCTTCAGCGCTGAAGTGCTGCTGACCAAGCCGGAGACCACGATCGTGGCCGAATGTCCGTCGGGATCGGATCAGGTCACCGTGCTGTGCGACCGGCAGTCCTACAAGCGGTATCGGTTCTCGGTGGATGACAACATCCTGTTCCTGAAGGACCTGGCCGAGCAGGCGCCGCACTCCATCTTCGACCACTGGTATCTGGCGTTCTGGCAGGAGATGCACGACCGCTTCGGCACCAAGGTCCACATCAACATCTACCACGAGACCGAGGGCTTCACACTGCCGAAGATGCACGACAAGTGGCGCGAGGAATGGGCCGCCAACGCCGACTGGCTGCACCTGAGCTTCCATGCTCTGCATGATGAGCCGGCGCACATCTACCGCAACGCCCCCGGACGGCGGCTGGCCCGCGACTGGGAGTGGGTGATGGACGAGATCTACCGCTTCGCCACGCCCGCAGTTACCGGCGACACCACAACCGTGCACTGGGCGGAGAGCACGCGGGAGGGCGTCGAGCAACTCTACGCGCGCGGCATCCGCAAGCTCATCGCGCTGCCCAACTTTGACGTCTCGGGCGAGCCGAGAACCTGCTACCACCTGGACAAGGCGCAGGCCCAGCACCTCCGTGAGCGGGACGCGTGGCGCGACCCGGAAACTGGCATGATCTTCGTGACCTGCGACGAGGTGGTCAACAGCTACGCGCCTGATGACGTGGTCAAGGTGCTGGACGGGCAGGAGGAAAGCCCGCACACGTGCGAGATGATCGAGCTGCTCATCCACGAACAGTACTTCCGCGAGGAGCTCGAGATATACAAGGAGGACATCAAGCAGCGGGTTATCGCGGCGCTGGAGTGGGTGACCGAGCGCGATTACGAGCCCTGCTTCTGGTGCGACGGATTCCTCGGCAACACTCGCGGCTGGCCCTGTCTGGTCTGAGCCCGTCAACCAAAAAGTGACGCGGCCCCGCCCGGAGGGTCGGGCGCCGTTGCGGCGTGAGGCGAACGGCCTGGCCCTAACGGGCCAGTGGGCTGCGTGGGAACGCAGCCCCTTCGGACGGCGAGGGCAACGGCCGGCGGGGCACAGGACCCCGCCCTACATACGGCGCGGATGAATGACAACGACCTGGCCCTAACGGGCCAGTGGGCTGCGTGGGAACGCAGCCCCTCCGGACGGCACACGACAACGACCGGCGGGTCTGACACCTTCGCCAAGGCTTCGGTGCCCAAAGAAAGACCCGCCCTCCATACGGCCAGGGCAACGGCAACAACACAGGCGGGAACAGGGCCCCGCCCGGAGGGCCGGGCGGGGCTGCACCGTGTACGCGGATGGCTCAGGCCTGGTAGAACCAACTGACCGGCACGCTGCGGAGTTGGAGGTTAAGCATGTTCGGGGTGGGTCGGCGATCCTGCTTCCAGTAGGTGAGCAGCGCCCGCTCCTCGACGAAGGTCACGCTCACGTAAGCAAACCAGTAAGGGTCCTCGGTCTCGAGGTCGCGGCGGCACTCCCAGGTCTCGCCATCATCGCGTGAGATCGCCGAGGTCAGCGGCCGACGTACCGCCTCAGCGTCGGGGCCATCGCGGAAACAATCGTTCCAGATGAGCAGCAGATCGCCCGTCGAGGGAATCTTCACGATCGTCGATGGTGCTACCGGCGCGCCGATGCCCATCGACTCGGCCTCGCTCCAAGTCGCGCCCTCATCCGCCGAGTATGATCGGTGGATCGTTCCCAGACTGTTGCGGATGATCATCATCAGCCGACCGTCGCGAAGTTGCACCACGCCCGGCTCCTGGCAGCCCATGCCTGGCAGGTGTATCTGCGACTGGCCCTTCTGCCATGAGCGCCCGTCGTCATCAGACAGGTAGGTGAGCGCGAAGGCATTGCGCTTCTCGCCGAGTTCGCGCCACGTGCCGGGGTTCCATGCGGCAGGTGCGACCAGACGCCCGGAGTCCAGCTGCACGATGCGCGCGTTGTTGACCACGTGATAGCCCGTGCCATCGGTAACCATGACCGGGTCGCTCCATGTCGTCGCCTCGTCCGTTGACCGGCGCACGATCAACTGCAGATCGTCATCGGCGTTCTTGCGCAGATAGAAGAAGAGCAACTCGCCCGACGCGATCCGCAGCAGCGACACCGACATGACGTTCTGGGCGCCCTCGTTCTCGAGCATCGTGTATCGCTCGCCCCAACTGCGCCCGAGGTCATCGGAGACTTTCGCCGAGATGCGCGCGGGGGCATCGTCGGGCATTCCCCCACCGTAGAAGTCCGACCAGGCGAGCAGCAGGCGCCCGTCGGCGAGCTGCACCATGTCGGCCTCGGTGTTGCGCGGATTGTCAGGCGTTGCGGGCGCGACCAGATACGCAAACTCGTCACTCACAGTAGTTCCTCCCGATGCGGATCAAGTCTGTTTGAGCGAGAATACCGTCGCCCGTTCATTGTCGCCAATAATGTGCGGGGATAGCAGGCAGCTTGGGCAGATGAGCGCTGACATAGTCCTCCACGGCCTCGGGTGAGGGCGGCGCCAGCAGGTTGAACCATCGCCGCTCCTCATCGGTGAAGAACAGCAGCAGGTTGTCCTCGCGCCGAAAATAACCGCTGAACTCCGACCAGTGATGCGATCGCGGGCCGCCCAGATCGGTCAGAGTAACGCCGTCGGGATCCAACACGTAGCGCCTGCGGGCGAACAGCGCCAGTACTATGGTCTGCATCACTACGGCCACAGTGAATACGCCGCCCAGAATCGTGTCGCCAACGCAGAAGCAATGAACCGCGAACATGCCCGGCAAACTGACGGTCACCGCAGCAATCAAGCCCGACGATGTGCCGCCCCGGCTGAACTCGTTGATCGACCAGGTGATACCCGGCTCAGATTCCTGGCATGACGGTCCAAGCATCGCCACCACTTCCCCTATCACTGCGACTGCGGAAGTGCGACGTCTTACGCGAACACGGCCTCGAACTCCACTTCGGCCGGATTGCCTGCCGCCACCCACATGGTCCCCCGTTGCGGGCAGGTGATCGCCGCCGCACAGGTGGTGATGCCGTGCGGGTCGTCAGGTCGAGCGCGGCAGACGGGGTGGTCTCCCTGAGAGAGGCGCATCCCGGCGACCATGTCATCAAGCGTGAGCGCGCCCACCTTCGGGCGCAGGAATCCGTCGAGCAACTCCTCGCGCACGCGCGAGTTCTCGCCTGCGGGCTGGCGACTGACGTCCATCAACTCGGGGGCGTGGTAGTGGTTGGCGTGTACCAGCAACCCGTCGGGCATGTCCAGTGAAATGTGCCGATGCGCGGTGGTCTCGATCCCGCTGGCGTTCCCGTCCGCGTCGGCCCCATAGTAGTAGTGGCCGCTGGCGCGCGGTGCCAGGGCGATGGCTGCCCAGGCGTCGACAGCGTCAGGCGAGCGCAGCGCCTCGTGGATCATCGCCAGATACATTACGCCCGGGCGCGCGTCAGTGGGTTCGAGGTTGGTGTTGCCCACTGCCACGCCGGACTCGCTCAGACCGATTAGCGACAGGCAGCCGGCGGTGGTAAGCGTCACCCATCCGGGCCCTCGCTCAGGTCGGCGGCGGAAGATGCGCATGTGCTCTTCGGCGAAGGCGTGCATGTCCCAGGTCTGGCCGACGTAGGTCAGACCGTCCGCGGTGGCCTCACCGGAAGCGATGAAGGAGGTGCAGCCGGCGCCCTTGGTCACTCGCCCCCGGAGGACATCAATGTAGTCAGTGTAACCGTTGCCGATGAACAGCTCGGACGGCGTCACGCCGAGGCCCTCAGCCAACGCCATGAACTCGGCGTGCACGTGGGGTGAGTAGCGCTGCTGCGCGGGCAAGTGCTCCTCGGCAACCTGCAGGCAGCGGGCCAGGTCCAGCTTCGGGTCGTGCGCGCGCATGGTCTGGAGTGCCAGATCGCAGCGGGCCTGCACCATGGCGCGGCCACCCTCGCGACAGGCCTCGGCGTGCTGGCGACCCATGGCCTCAGGACTGCCGGCAAGCTCGATGATCGGTGTGGTCATTATTGCCCCCCAGTGTCAGTTGGAGTGCTGTACGGAGCGCGCGGGATCATGTCCGCGGGCAGTTGCTGCGGGTGTTCGGGCATGCCACCGACCGTCACATTGATCTGCCATGCGTCGGCCTCGCCCAGTTCGGCCAGCGCGCGGTCGACCTTGTCGCCCATGCGCTGCACGGTCTCCTCGTCGGCGCTCTGCCCCGCCGAGACATCGATGCGCGCCACCTCGCCGCCGAGGGCTCGCGTCGCGACCACCCGGGCGAGCGGCTCGCCCTGCAGGGCCTCGCGTATTACCTCGTGCATATGCTGGTCTCGGGTCAGCACGGTCACCTGCCAGGTCGCCCTCAGCCGAGCATTCCCGAGCGCGACCTCGGCGGCATCGCGAATGGCCTGCAGACGCTGGATGGGTGTGTCGTCAGCGGCGCGTATGTGCACGACAATCTGCTCCGGTCCGGGCGCGAGAGCCGCCGTCACTTCGGCCGCGCCTCCTCCTGCCAGCGCGTCAGCGACCGCTTGCCTGGCAGTGTCGACCTGTCGAAGAGCTCGGTCGCGCACATCGGTCTGGTAGCTGTTGTAGGTGACACCAGACAGCGCCGCCAGCGGGCCCGCGAGCAGCACCGCGAGGATCACCCACTCGTAGCCCTGTCTGCCGCCGCGCTCGCGCCGCGCGATGACCCAGTCACGGTAGTTCCGGGGCCTGAAGCGCAGAGAATCGACCATCACCAGCAGGCCCAGCAGCCAGCCGTCTGATTGAGTGGGCAGCAGGATAATCGGCAGCAGGATGGCGGCCATCATCCCCGAGCGGGCGAGGGCCAGCGTGGTGAGCGGGTAGCTGGTGTAGTCTACGCCCAGCCACATGCCGACGTAGACCACCGTGATCGCGATGGCCGTGATCCGCCCGAACCAGTGCGCCCCCCACCGAAGCTCGGCCATCCCCGGCATGTCGCCCATCGGTCTGAGGTAGCGCTGGCTGAGCGAGCCCACAAGTATCGCGGCCGTGAGGAAGACCACGATCCCCGCGAACGAGGGAGCGTCGAACACCAGCAACACGCCGCTGTCGGTTACCACTGATCTCATGAATGCACCGTCCTGGTCTTGCGCTCGGTCATCGTTTCCTCGCAGCCCGCAGGTCTCCTCCGCCGTGAAGGTTACCCGCCCCACGGGCGGAATAGTCATGGACCACCTATGAGGGCACAGTGACATCCCGCGCGGAGGACAATGATGAGCGAGAAGAAGAAGCTTCTGTACGTGTGCACACCCAGCCACACTGAGCGCGTTTTCCGGCCGGGCAGGTTCGATGAAATGCTCGGACTGTTTGACGTAACGTGGCGCGACGATGGAGAAGCCTGGACCGCGGAGCAGGTCGCGGAGGCAGTCGCGGGCATGGACGGCCTGATCACCGGCTGGGGCGCGCCGAGTACCACGTCCGAGATGTTCGAGAACGGCACCGACCTGCGGATCATCGCCCATTCGGCGGGGTCCGTGCGCGGTCTCGTGGCCACCGAACTCGTTGACCAATACTGCATCCCGCGCGACATCACGATCTTCTCGGCGAACGTGGCGATTGCGCGCAATGTTGCCGAATCGACCGTCGGCATGCTCCTGATGGCCATGCGCCACTGGGTACAGTTCAACAACTACTTCCACGAGACGGGCAACTGGATCAACCCGCTCTACGACAAGAACGGTCAGTTCCTGCAGGGGAGCACGGTGGGGATCGTCTCGGCGTCGCGGGTCGGGCGCGAGGTCATCCGGCTGCTTGAGCCGTGGGACGTGGACATCATCGTCTACGACCCGTACGTCACCGATGAGCAGGCGGCGGAGATGGGCGTGGAGATGGTCGGGCTCGACGAGTTGTTCGGGCGCGCTGACCACGTCACGGTGCACGCCCCGCGTCTGCCCGAGACCGACAACATGATCGGCGCCGAGCAGCTCGCGAAGCTGCGCGACGGCGGCACACTGGTGAACACCTCGCGCGGCAGCGTCATCGATCACGACGCGCTGCTGGCTGAGTGCCGCTCGCGCCGGCTGAACGTGTGCCTCGACGTGACCACGCCCGAGCCACTGCCGCCGACCAGCGGGTTCCGCGGGCTGGACAACGTCATCATCACCCCGCACGCCTCCGGCGCGGGCTTCGACGGGTACTTCCAGATCGGTGACTCAACGGTCCGCGCGCTGGTGGACTGCTTCAACGGCGACCCGGTAGATGGCGCCGTCCCGCTGGAGAGATACGAGACGATAGCGTGAGGCGAACGGCTGGGCGGGATACACATAATCCCGCCCCTCCTCAACGACTCACGGCGCGCCGCCGATGCTCTCGCTGTCGACACCGGTTGCGGTGACAACGCGTCCCAGTGATGCGAACGGCTGGGCGGGATACACATAATCCCGCCCCTCCTGAACGACTCACGGCTTGCCGACGATGCTCGCGCTGTCGACACCGGTTGCGGTGACAACGCGTCCCAGTGATGCGAACGGCTGGGCGGGATACACATAATCCCGCCCCTCCTCAACAACTCGGAGCTTAGCGGGGATGCGAACGGCCGGGCGGGATACACATAATCCCGCCCCTCCTCAACAACTCACGACTTACCGGGGATGCGAACGGCCGGGCGGGATACACGTAATCCCGCCCCTCCTCAACGACTCACTACTTGCCGGGGAAGTGCGCCGGCACCAACTATGGATGACACCGACATCAACGACGAGCGCCCGTCGCGCAAACATCCCTACCGCCTCCCACGCTGGGCCTACCGCGAGCGCGACGTCCCCATGCTCGTAACGATTCGCACCCACAACGGTCTGCCTTTCCTGCTGCGGCGTGGGATCCCTGACAGACTATTGGTGGCAATGACACTGAGCGCTGAGGCGCACGGATGCGCGATCATCGCTCATACCGTAATGCCCCAACACCTCCACTTCATCGCTTGCGTGTCCGAGCGCGACGGCGATCTCGTCAGTTTCGTCGAGCGCTTTAAGCGTCAGACCGCGCGCGAACTGCACGAGATGGGTGTGCCGACGCCAGTGTGGCAACGTAGCTTCCACGACAAAACAGCCTTCAATGACGATGCACTGGCCACGATGGTGGAATACGTTCTCACCAACGCCAGCATGAGTGGCTTGTGCCGGACGCCCGAGGACTGGCCGTGGGCGAAGCAGTATGGCTACCCGTGGACCGACGCGCCATGGGACGTCGACACCGGTTGCGGTGACAGCGCGTCCCAGTGATGCGAACGGCTGGGCGGGATACACATAATCCCGCCCCTCCTCAACGACTCACGGCGCGCCGCCAATGCTCTCGCTGTCGACACCGTTGTCCGCATCACGAGGCAGAACGGAGGGGCGGGATACACATAATCCCGCCCCTCCTCAACAACTCACGACTTACCGGGGATGCGAACGGCTGGGCGGGATACACATAATCCCGCCCCTCCTCAACAATTCACGACTTACCGAGGATGCGAACGGCCGGGCGGGATACACATAATCCCGCCCCTCCTCAACAACTCGGGGCTTAGCGGGGATGCGAACGGCCGGGCGGGATACACGTAATCCCGCCCCTCCTCAACAACTCGGGGCTTAGCGGGGATGCGAACGGCCGAGCGGGATACACATAATCCCGCCCCTCCTCAACAACTCGGGGCTTAGCGGGGATGCGAACGGCCGGGCGGGATACACATAATCCCGCCCCTCCTCAACGGCTCACGGCTTGCCGCCGATGCTATCGCTGTCGACACCGTTGTCCGCATCACGAGGCAGAACGGCCGGGCGGGATACACATAATCCCGCCCCTCCTCAACGACTCACGGCGCGCCGCCGATGCTCTCGCTGTCGACACCAGCGCAGACTGGGGCGGCTGCTCTGTGGACTACAGTTGCCAGAAGACCTCCAGGCGACGCTCGTCGCCCGCCGTCACCCTCACCAGCCACTCGCCCCTCATGCCCTCCGCTTCGAGGAACGCTTGGGCTGCCGCCGATGCGCGTTCGAAGCTGCCCTCGGGCGCGTCTGCCTCAAGTCCGATCCAGAGCAGGCTGGCGTTGGGGTGGCCGGGAATGCTGGTGGGGGACATGCGCTCCAGCATCGGTATCAGCGGCGACCATATGCGCACGTGGCCGTCCACCATGACCGTCTTGAGCGGCAGATCGCCGAGAGCCTGCGTCGCGTCGGCCTCAAGCGCACGCCCCTCCGTGACCGCCTGCATGCGGCGGTCCATCGGGACGAGCCCCAGAACGGTTGCCCCCGTCCACAGGAGGAAGATCATGCCACCGACCCAAGGCAATACGCGCGCCCACCGGGAGCGTTGCTGCTTCTCGAATCTCTCGATTACTGTCGACAGGTCAGTGGGTTCGCCCCGCATCCGTTGTCCCGCGCGGAAGAGAACCAGAAAGACGCCGGTGCCCTCCCACACCAGCCACCAACGCGCGACTATGAGGTATGCCCCAATAACCATGTAGGAGCCGCCCAAGGCAGTCAACGCGTAGGGAACTGCGTGGCGCGCCATCATCCCGGCCGCGAACATCGGACCCATCAGGCACAACGACATGATCAGCCCGCCCCACTTCGCGCCACGGATCATCTCGGCTTTGTGGGGCACGTCCGGCGCCGCGCGCAGGTAGCGAAGTGATAGCCACCCGAGCACGGGGAAGAACGCGAACGCCGCGACCCAAGTCGCGATTTCAGCGGGCGTGAACATACCAAGCCCTCCCCGCTGTCAGCCCTATCTCAAGCGTCATCGCCCATCAGTCTCTCGACGTCACGAGTGTGTCCCATCATAGTCTTCGCCGTCGCCTCGGTCATTCCTACCGCCGTGGAGGTCCCCGCCGTGTCAGCCCGAATAGCCAGAGACCGAGATCACTCTGACGGTGGGAGAGCGAGACCATGGCCGACACCCGGATGACACCCCAGGGCCCGATGACCGACGACGAGATGCGGCGGGCCTTCGGGTTCGCGACGCTTGACCCGACCGAGCCCGTGGTCGCGGGGAGCGTCGGGACGTGGCGACTCGTCTACACCGTCGGCGAATACGGCGTGGACGACGGCGGCACGCTCGTGATCTCCTGGCGCTTCGCCACCGACTGGGCCAAGCCACAGTTCGGCAACCCGCGCGCCCCCGACTACACGACCATCACCACCGACGGGAGCGCGGTCCTGCGAGCCCGTTTCGACATCAAGGGCGGCACGCGACCGTGGCGCAAGTCGATCGTGATCGACGTGGTGGACGACGGTCTGCACGCGGGCGAGCAGGTCGTGCTGACCATCGGCGACACCTCGGGTGGTTCACCGGGCTCGCGCGCGCAGACCTTCTGCGAGGACACCTTCGAATGGCGCGTGCAGGCTAACCCCTTTGCCACCGGCGAGTTCATCATGCTGCCCGACCGGCCTGAGATCGAGATCGTGTCCGGTCCGGCCGCGCGACTGGTGGCGATAGTACCCTCGCTGGCGGCCACAGGCGAGAGCGTCGAGGTCGCGGTCAAGGCCGAGGACGAGTGGGGCAACCCGGCCAAGGGCTACGCGGGCACCGTCTCGCTGCAGGCGGCGGGCCTGGATGGGCTGCCGAACGAGTATACGTTTACCGCTGACGACGCGGGCATCCACCGCTTCCCGGTGACCGTGGCGACGGCCGGCGCGACCCGAGTGAGTGTGCACGACGAAGCACTGGGCGCGGCGGCGGTCAGCAACCCGCTGGTTGCGGGCGAGGACCCGCCGGCGCAGCGAGTCTTCTGGGCTGACCCGCACGGGCAGTCCGAGGAGACCGTCGGCACCAACACCGCCGAGGACTACGTGCGCTTCGCCCGCGAATACGCGTGCCTCGACGTGGTCGGCCATCAGGGCAACGATTTTCAGGTGACCGCGGAAAACTGGGCCGAGTTCCAGCGTCTGGCGCGCGAGTTCACCGAGCCGGGGCGCTTCGTAAACTTACTCGGCTACGAGTGGTCGGGCAACACCGCGGGCGGCGGCGACCACAATATCTACTATCTCGACGACGACCAGCCGATCTTCCGATCGTGCCACGCGCTGATACCGGACAAGTCTGATCTGGCGTCTGACCGCTACCCGATTGAGCGGCTCTTCGACGAGCTGCGCGAGCGCAACGGCATCGCTATCGGGCACGTCGGCGGGCGGCGGGCGGACCTCTCGCGCCACGACCCGGAGGTAGTGCCCGCGGTCGAGATCTACTCCGCCTGGGGCGAGTTCGAGTGGCAACTCACCGAGAGTCTGGCGATGGGCCACCGCGTGGGTGTCGTCGCCGGTAGCGATGGGCACAAGGGCCGGCCGGGCGCGAGCTACCCGGGGGCCTCGCAGTTTGGGGCGTATGGAGGACTGACCGGGATCATCGCGCCGGAGTTGACCAAGCGCGCGGTCTTCGAGGCGCTGCGCACACGGCGCTGCTACGCTACCACCGGCCAGCGTATTGCGCTCGACGTGACGGTGGCAGGGCAGCCCATGGGCAGCGAAGTGACTGCGACCGGCCCAGTGCCGATCGCGGTCTCGGTGCACGGCACGGCGGGCATCCGGCGCGTTGATGTGCTGCGAGGCGACCGGGTGATGCACACGCACGACCCGCTGGCAGGGGCGGCACTTTCGGACGACACACTGCGCATCATCTGGAGTGGCGCGCGCATCCTCGGGCGCGATCGCGCGACCATCTGGGACGGGGAGTTGCACGTGGACCGGGCGACGATCACCGGTGTCGAACCGTACGCGTTCGACGGTCCGCAGGAGGGGCTGACGGAGGTGGGGGCGTCGCGCGTGGCGTGGGAGTCTCTGACCACCGGCGACGAGGACGGTCTGACGCTGCGGCTGAGTCATCTCGAGGGAGCGCGCCTGGTTTTCGTGACTGCACCCGCGCGGTTCGCTCTGGGGCTCGGAACGCTGGGGCGCGAGGCATGGGTCAAGGACGCGGGGGGCATCGCGCAACGGGTGACGGTGCAGCGGCTGCCGGACACCGCGCCGCCTGCCGACGTGGCCTTCGAGTTCACCGACGCCGAACCTGCAGCAGGCACCAACGCATACTGGGTCCGCGTCACTCAAGACGATGGCGGGCGCGCGTGGTCCAGTCCGGTGTTTGTGGAGCGGTAGCCTGCCGTCGCCGTTGCCGTCCGAGAGGAACGCATGAACCAGCAAACGGCCACTCAACTGTTCGAGGAGTTCCGTGGGCTCCGAGCGCACCAGTATTCAGCGCGGCTCGGTCGAATGCGCGTGTTCATCGAGGAGTTCGCGGCGCAGCACGCTCTATCACTCGCCAGCGAGTCCGCTGGTCCCCGGCTCTCGCGAGCCGAGAGATCCGACCGAATGGCAGCGTTCCTCGAACAGGCCGACACCATTCTCGGCCAGTCAACCCCGCCCGCTGACTTCAACACTTTCGCCCTGCTGCGGGTGCGGACGGACGAGGTCCTCCACACCCAGTTCATCGCATGGCTGCTTGACCGCGACGGGAGTCATGGGCAAGGGAGCCTGTTCGCGGCGGCGTTCCTCGAGCTCCTAGGCGTCGAGTTGCAGGAGGACTCCCTGCGCCGGTACCACGTTCGGGCCGAGTTCTCCGGAGCCGAGGCGGTGGTCGATGTGATGATCGGTCGGCCGTGGGATTTCCTCGTCTACGTGGAGAACAAGATCGATGCTGCCGAGGGCGTTGATCAGGCGAACCGAGAGCACCGGGACATGCGTCGGACCGGCTCGACCATGAGCGTACCGGTCCGCAGACAAGTGGCCGTGTTCCTG
>JALGSU010000043.1 GCA_029821735.1 Candidatus Zipacnadia bacterium
CCAACGATTCTCATGCGCTTCGAGCGCCGATAGATGCATGCCTCTCGCCTGCTTGCGACCGGGACGAATGTTTTGCACGCCTTGACTAGCGCGCCATTTTCATAGATGCCGTTCACGGAGGTCGTGAACCATCGCCATGACTGAGGCCCAGCCCGAACCCACAGCCAATCCCGACGCGCCTGCGGCGACGGTGTCGTACGATTTCCGCACGGGCACTGAACTCTCGCGCGAGGCCCTCTCGCAGTTGCGCGGCTACGTCGAAGTCCTGGCTGCGGCCCTCGGTCGCATCATGAACGCGTACCTGGGCTGCAGCACCGAGTTCCGCGTGACCACCGCCGAGGCGGAGGGGTTTGAGGACTATCTGCATCGCTTCGCCGAGGGCACCCTCATGGGGATGGTCGGTCTCACCGGACAGGACACTGGCATGTGGTGGCAGCTCGACGGGGCTGTCGGCGGTGCGGCACTGGGCCGCATGCTCGGCGGCGAACCGATCCAGCTCACCAGGCGCGTCACCCCGCTGGAGACAGCCGTGCTCAAGCGTTTCGTCGCGGAGATCGTCCACGTCTGGACCAGCACCTGCAAACCGATTGCGCGCTGCCGCCCCGAGGTCACCGACGTCATCGCTGATGCCGCTGGCCTCCAGACCGTAATCAGCGCCACCGAGATCGTCCGCGTCGATGTCGACGTCGAGATCAGCGGGACCACCGGGAAGATGAGCCTCTGCCTTCCGACGGCGACCGCGCAGCGACTGGTCACTGGCGCGCACCGAACTGACGCCACGGCCGCGCAGTTGCGCGACCCCGACGCCAGCCATGCCGCGCAGCGCATCACGGTGCCCATCGCGGCTCTGGTGCACCGCGGCACCATTCCCTTCGCCCGGGCGATGGGCCTGTGCGAGGGCGACGTGCTGCCTCTCGGCAAGCCCCTCGACGACCCGCTCATCATCGCCGTCCGCGGCCACGACAAGTTCTTCGCCCAGGCAGGTATGCGCAGTGGCCGCATCGCCGTCCGCGTCCTCGGCCCCGTCCCCTCCGACTCTCCCTGACCCACCCCCCGCCTCCGCCCGTCGACCCTCGCCGTTTGCCTCTGTCGTATGGAGGGCGGGTCTTTAGACCCGCCGGTCGTTGCCGTTGTCGTCACTTTCGTTTCTGCTGCTTCTTTCGTATCTGTCGCTCCTACCTGTCTCCGCTCACGGCCCTGTCGCGCACTGACGCTAAAGTTCCGCGCCCGCGTGCCGATAACTATGCGCAATCAAGCCACCATCGCCACCGGTCAGGGGGCGTTCCCAAGTGCTCGAGTTCCGCACCGAATTCGCGGCCAGGCCCGATCAGATCGCGGCAGTCAACTGCCAGCTCATTGTCCGCAGCGAGTTGCTCGCGCTGCCCTACCTGCAGTTGTGCGAGCGCGTCCAGCAGGAGGCGGACGAGAACCCCGCCCTCGAGGTCGAGATCACGCCGCCCGAATCGCGCGCTCCTGTCCGCATCGCCCAGCAGTACACCGCGCCGCGCGCCGCCACCGATGACTGGCAGGACCCGACCTTGCGCGCCCCTGCTCAGTACACCCTCCGCGACGAACTCCGGCGGCTCACCGCCTGCGAGACCGAGGGCGACGAGCGGACCATCATCGAGTACCTCATCGAGACCATCGACGAGCGCGGCTGGCTTGGCACCACCGAGCTTGACGCCGCTCTTGAGCTACGGGTCACCGAACCCGAGGTCCGCGGGGCAATCGCCACCTTGCAGCGCATTGCGCCCCCCGGTGTTGGCGCCCGCGACCTGCGCGAATGCCTGCTCCTGCAACTTGACGCGTGCGAGGTCGAGCCACCGCACGTCCGCCCCCTGCTGCGGTGCTGCACCGAGGCGCTTGCCCCCGACGGCTGGCGCCACGTCGCCACTTCGCTGTCGCTGACTGAGGCCCAGATCGCCACCGCGCTCGAATTCGTCCGCGAGCATCTGTCGCCCTACCCGGGTGAATCCTTCCGACCCGAGTGGGATCATCTGCTTCCCAACAATCCGCAGGCCACCGAGCCCGATGCCATCATCACCATCGAGGGCGATGATCTCGAGGTCGCCCTCACCACCACCCGCACCATGAGTGTCCGCGTCAGCGACGCCTACCGTCGCCTCGACGAGAACATGCGCCAGTTGCGCAAGCGCTCGGGCGATGACGCCACCACTCAGGCGCGCGCGCAGGTGCGGCTGGCTCGCCAGCTCGTCTGGTCGGTGCAGCAGCGCGAGCGCAGTCTCTACACGATCACTCGCGAGATCGTTGCCAGCCAGCGCGAGTTCATCATGCAGGGCCCCCTCGCGCTCCAGCCGCTCACCCACAAACAGATCGCCGAGCGCACTGGCATGCACGAGTCCACCATCTCTCGCGCGGTCGCTGGCAAGCTCGTCATGCTTCCCGGCGGCGAGTCCGTCCCCTACTCCGTGTTCTTTGATGATGCTCTGCCCGCCCGCACGATCATCGACGGTCTGATCCGCGCCGAGTCATCTGAGGCGCCATTCACCGACGACCAGCTCCAGTCGCTCATGGCCGAGCGCGGTTTCGACCTCGCCCGCCGCACGGTCAACAAGTATCGTCACGCCCTGGGCATCCCCTCAGCGGCCCGCCGCAAGGCCGCCCGCGCCGCCGCATGAATCCCGCCAGCCGTCGCCGTTTGCCTTTGCCGTTAACCGTAGGTCTGGCTTCTGCTTGCACCCACCGAAGCTTTAGCGAAGGCGGGCCTGCCCGACAATCAGTCCGTGCCGTCCGCCGTCGCTGTCTTTTCTTCCGTTTCCGTCTTTTCCGCCGTTCGCCGTTCCCCCCCTCTTCGGCACGGAGAGGGGGTCGGGGGGAGAGGCGGCCGTTCCCCAAACCCCAATCCCGCCGTCTGGCACCATTATTGCACTACTCCCAACACCGGCCGCGCACCCGACCGCCGCAGGAGGTGACCCGATGGCTGATCGCCTGGTGACGGACACAACGATGGTGGCGCTCGAGCGAGCCCTCGACGGCACCGCCGCCCAGCAGCGAGCTGTCGCCAACAACCTTGCCAACCTCGAGACCCCCGGCTACGTCGCCCGTCACGTCAACTTCGAGGGCGCTCTGCGCTCTGCGCTGCATGCCGCCCGACAGGGCGAGGACGAGGCCCTCGATCTCCTGCAGCCGATGCTGGTCAGTGACTCGCCGTCGCCGGATCAGTCCGGGGCGGGCGGCGTGGATATCGAGCACGAGATGACTCAGATGAGCGAGGCCAGCGTCCGCTACGAGGCGCTTGTACGTTTCGCCCGGCGCAAGTTCGAGATGATCGGCACAGCCATCGGCGACGGAAGGGGCGGGTAGCGCATGAGTGTCTTCAGCGCCATGGGAGTCAGCGCCTCCGGCCTGCGCGCCGAGCGCATGCGCATGGACGTGATCACCACCAACATCGCCAACGTCGAGACCACGCGCTCGCCCGCCGGCGGACCATACCGCCGCCAGCAGGTCATACTTGGCGCGTCCCAGACCACGGGCAACGTCTTCATGCCCGGAGCCACCGGCTACCAGGGCGTGCGTGTGCTGGGCATCGAGCAGTCCACCGATCCCCTGCCTCGCATCTACGATCCCACCCATCCCGACGCCGATGAGCAGGGCTACGTGCTCATGCCCAACGTCGAGTTGCCCACTGAGATGGCTGACATGATCATTGCCGCCCGCGCATACGAAGCCAACGCCGCTGCCTTCCGCTCGGCCCGCGATCTCATCCGACAGGCGCTCAGCATTCTGGCGTAGAGGAGGCGATCACTGGTGCGCATACAGGCGACCGACACAGCCGCCCGACCACTGCAGGCAACCGCCCCCCAAAAGCTCCCGACGGCGGATGCCGCGCAGGCTGTCGCTGGCGCCTTCTCCGGCGCTCACGCGCCCACCCGTGCAGCCGATGATGCCGCTGATTTCGCCGGTCTCCTGCGCAATGCCCTCACTCGCGTCAACGCCGCTCAGCAGCAGGCCGACGTGGCCGTCGAGCGCGTCGCCACCGGTGACGCCGAGGACATGCACGAGGCCGTCATGGCTCTCGAGAAAGCCGACATCGCCCTGCGCCTGACCGCGCAGGTAACGCAACGGGCCGTCGAGGCCTATAAGGAAATCTCCCGCATGCAGGTCTGACGCGCCCGCAGGCCCCACCACACCCAAACACTCTCACACCTCGCGATGATGCCATGTTCGATCAGATCGCCAATTTCTGGACCAGACTCGCGCCCGGCCAGCGCATGAGCGTGGTCGCTCTCACCGTCGTGCTCATCGGTGGCCTCGCCGCCATGGGCTACTGGGTCAGCCGCCCGTCCTTCACCGTGCTCTACTCCGGCCTCTCCCCCGAGGACGCCAGTTCCGTGGTCGAGCAGCTCCGCGAGAAGGGCATCCCCTTCCAGCTCACCTCCGGCGGCTCCACCGTTCAGGTTCCCTACGAGAAGCTCTACGAGCTGCGACTGCAACTCGCCAGCAATGGCCTGCCCAACTCCAGCGTAGTCGGCTTCGAGCTCTTCGACCGCGCCAGCTTCTCCACCAGCGATCTGCAAAACAATGTCAACTACCAGCGCGCCCTGCAGGGCGAACTCGAGCGCACCATCATCACCATGGACGAGGTCATCACCGCGCGCGTGCACCTCGCCCTTCCCGAGGAGCGCCTCTTCACGCGAGAGCAGCAGGAGGCCACCGCCTCGGTGGTCCTCAGCCTCAACGCCGGCCAGCTCGCCCCCTCGCAGGTCTCCGCCGTCACTCAGCTCGTCGCCAGCGCCGTCCCCAACCTCGACGTGCGCGCCGTCACCGTCGTCGACACCAGCGGCCGCGTCCTCTCAGGTGGTTGGGACGAGGCTGGCGGCCTGCAAACTCTCGCCCAGCTCCAGGCTCGTCGCGCGTACGAGGACCGCCTGCGCGAGCACCTGCAGTCCATGCTCGACGCCGTCCTCGGCAGGCACATGTCCGTCGTCCGTGTACAGGCCGACCTCGACTTCGAGTCCCAGGAACTCTCCCGCGAGACGCTTGAGTCCCCGGGCGGCGATCCCATGGTCACCCACGAAGAGACCACCGAAGAGAGCTACTCTGGCAGCGGCGGCGAGACCAGCGGCCCCGCTGGCATCGCCTCAACCGGCGCGCGCGCCGCCGCCCAGACCGGTGGCTCATACGAGCACAAGCGCGAGAGCCGCGAGTACGAATACTCCCGCAACGTCGAGCAGGTCCGCCGACCGCCCGGACAGCTCAAGCGACTGACCGTGGCCGTCGTTATCGACGACACGCTCGAGGCGTCCGCTGACACCAAGGTCCGCGAAATCGTCGCCGCAGCGGCCGGCATCAGCCCCGAGCGCGGCGACCAGGTCACTGTTGAGTCCATGGCCATCGACGCCCTCAAGCTTGCCGAGGAGGAGGACAAGCTCGCCGCGGCCGCGCAGGCCGAGCGCAACAAGTCCAACTCCCTGCGCACCACGTTGCGCTATGGCAGCTTCCTCGTCATGGCGGCGATGGTCGCGGCCGCGATGTTCATGCTCTCACGCCGCCTGACCGCGCTCCCTGCCAGCCAGCCCGAGCAGTCGGTGGGCGCATCCGCGTCACTTCCGCAATCTGACGCCGTCGGCTCATCGGCGCAGCCCGCGGCCGACGTCGAGATACCGCCCATCAGCGTCGAGCAGTTGCAGAACCCGCCGTCCGCGGGAGCCAGCCAGCCGCTTGCGGAGGAGCTGTCGTCCATGGGCTCAGAGACACCCGAGGATTTCGCGCGCCAGCTCAGAACCTGGATGGCCCCACAGGAGTATTCAGGAGGGGCCGCGGCTTCAGCCCGGCCCGCCGTTCGCCTTTGCCGTTTGCCGTATGGAGAGGCCGACCCCCGCGTCGGCCTGTGCCGTTGCCGTTCGCCGTATGGAGGGCCGATCCGCAAGAATCGGCCGGTGCTGGCGGTGCGGTGGTGCCGTTACAGCCAGCACGCACGGAGGGAGAACCATGCCCGAACCAATCCTCCCCGCCAACTGGCAGTGGCCCGATCTGGACAACGCGCCTCGGCCCGATCAGGCCGACTTCATGCCGATGCACGTGCATCGCGTGATGGACGCATCCGCGCATTCGACCTCAGACGACCGGCTTCCGTCGGACCCATCCATCGTTACCGCCGAGGCCGTCGAGGACGTCCGCCTGCAGGCCGATGAAATCCGCCAGAGCGTTCGCGAGGAGGAGGCCGTGCGTGCGCGCCAACTCATCGACGAGGCCCTCCGCGAGAGCGTCCGCGAGCAGGTCGCCGCGTTCGAGCGCGCCGCCGAGGACCTCACCGCTCAGATGCGCGCTGCATGGAATCAGCGCCTCGCCGACCTCGAGCAGCAGAGCGTCATGCTCGTCACGGCCATGGCCGAAAAGGTCATCGCCCGCAAGCTCGACCTCGACGACCAGATCGTGCTCGAAGTCGTCCGCACTGCCTTGGCCGAGGCCGGGGACGCCACCCAGGTGCTGCTCCGCGTGAGCGCCGCGGACGAGCCGCTGGTGCGCGACGCCCAGGCCGAACTCCTCGCCGCACTTGCCAGCGCTGAGGACGTGCGCGTCCTCGCCGACGACAGCATCGGCCGTGGCGGCTGCATCGTCGAGACCGAGCGCGGACGCTTCGACGCGCGCATCGAGACCCAACTCCAGCTTCTCGGCCAGCAGGTTGAGCACATGATGAAGGCCGGCTGATACCCGTGGCCATCGACCCCGACGATTACTTCGCAATCCGCTCCCGCATGCAGCGGGCGACCGTCATCCAGCGCACCGGCCACGTCACCCAGTCCGTCGGCATCGTCATCGAATCCGACGGCCCCCCGGCCCGCGTTGGCGAGTTGTGCGAGATCTGCGCGCGCGAGGGCGAGACCATCTTCGCTGAAGTCGTCGGCTTCCGCGACCAGCGCCTGCTGCTCATGCCCCTCGGTGAGACCCGCAGCATCGGCTCCGGCTGCCGCGTCATCGCCTCCGGCAAGCCCATGACCGTCGCGGTTGGCGAGGGCATGCTGGGCCGCGTCTTCGACGGTCTCGGCCAGCCCATGGACGCCTTGCCCGCGCCGCTGTGCGCCGCGCAGCAACTCGTCGACGCCGCCCCTCCTGCCGCCATGCAGCGGGCGCGCATCACGCAGCCCATCTGCCTCGGAGTCCGCGCCATCGACGCCCTCCTCACCTGCGGGCGCGGCCAGCGCGTCGGCATCTTCGCCGGCTCCGGCGTCGGCAAGAGCACCCTCATGGGCATGATCGCCCGCAACACTTCCGCCGACGTCAACGTCATCGCGCTCATCGGCGAACGAGGTCGCGAGGTCCGCGATTTCATTGAGGACAGTCTCGGCGAGGAGGGCCTCGCCCGCTCAGTCATCATCGCCGCCACCAGTGACCAACCACCTCTCGTGCGCCTGCGTGGCGCGCAGGTGGCCACGTCGATCGCCGAGTACTTCCGCGACCGTGGCCGCAACGTTCTGCTGATGATGGACTCGATCACTCGCGCCGCCTGGGCCCAGCGCGAAGTCGGTCTGGCGACTGGCGAGCCGCCCACCCGCAACGGGTACACACCGTCGGTCTTCGCCATGCTCCCCAAGCTCCTCGAGCGCACCGGCATGTCCGAACACGGTAGCATCACCGCCCTCTACACCATCCTCGTCGAGGGTGATGACATGAACGAGCCCGTCGCTGACGCCGCCCGCAGCATCCTCGACGGGCACATTGTCCTCTCCCGCGACCTCGCTCACCAGGGCCACTACCCGGCCATCGACGTCCTCCAGTCGGTCAGTCGTCTGATGCCCGAGATCGCCGACGAGGACCACCGCGCTCGGGCTCGCCGCATGACTGAGGCGCTGGCCGTCTACCACGAGCACGAGGACCTCATCAATCTGGGCGCATATGTCGCCGGCAGCAGTCCCGAGGTCGACCGTGCCATCCTCCTCCGCGGGCAACTCAGCGCCTTCTTGCAGCAGCGGTCCACCGACCGCGTGGACTTGCCCGAAGCCATCGACCAGCTCGCCGCCGCCATCGAGCCTCCCGCCCCGACGCCGACCATCCCGACTGAGCCAGCCCCCGACCTCACCGGGCCTGCCCGCCCGCTCCTCGCCACGGTCCGCGACACCTTCGCCGCGACTTCCCAAAGCACATAGATGCAAACATTTCTCCCCCGAAACTAAAGTCCCGCGCGCTTGTGCCGATATTCCTCTGCCAAACCCAACTGACCCCTGCAACTGCCAACCACTTGGACGGAGATAATGGCCACTTTCGAGTTCTCACTTCAGACGGCACTCGACCTTCGTACCCGCGAGGAGCGCGCCGCTCAGCAGCGTCTGTCCGATGCCGTCAGGGCCGCCGACAGCCTCCGCGACGAACTCGGTCGAGTCACCGAGCGCCAGCGCGAGGTCGTCGAGATGCTGCGCACTGGCGCCGGCCTCGCCGCCGACTGCGATGGCGCCGACGTCCCCGTGACCTCTCTCGTCAACGGTCAGCACTACCTCGCCGGCCTGCGCCTGCAAATCCGACGGCTGCGCAACAGCCTGGCCCAGGCCGACGCCACATGCGAGCACCGGCGCGAGGAGTTGCTGGCCGCATCCCAACGCAGGAAGACTCTCGAGCGCCTCAGCGACCGGCGCGAGCAGGAGCACACCCACGCCCTCGCGATGATCGAGCAGCGCGAACTCGACGAGATCGCGACCATCAGGCACGCCGCCGTCACCCGACCCGCTGCCTGAGTCGCGCGCACACCAGACCACTGACCTCAGGGGGGAGCCGTGAACAGTCGCCTGCCGATCGTCATGCAGCGCGTGCAATCGATCCGCGCCCGGCTCGGGCAGTTCGCCCCCGGGGCCACTTCCGCCCCAGCCGACCGGCCGTTCGCCGCGCACTTGCAGCAGGCCACCGACCAGGTCCGGGCCGCCTCCCGAACGCCCCACAGCGATCGCGAAGCCGCCGTTGACCCGCTCGTCCAGCGGGCCGCTGCCCGGCACGACGTAGATGCGGATCTCGTCCATGCGGTGATCCGCGCCGAGTCCAGCTACAACCCACGCTGCCAATCGCACGCCGGAGCCATGGGGCTCATGCAACTCATGCCCGGCACCGCCAGCGGACTCGGCGTAACCGACCCGTGGGATCCGGCCCAGAACATCGACGGTGGCGTGCGCTACCTTCGCGACCAGCTCGACCACTTCGGCGACACCGGTCTCGCACTGGCCGCATACAACGCCGGGCCCGGAGCGGTCCAGAGATACGGGGGCATCCCCCCATACGCCGAGACCCGCGCATACGTAGGCCGCGTACTCGACTATCTTACTCAGAGACAGGCCGGTGACTGACACAAACCCATGACCACCAACACCAACCCTCTCCTCAGCAGCCTACTCGCACTCGCGCCCGATCAAGCCCCACTCGACGATGACACTTCCGCAGCGGCCGGCGACCCGTTGGCCTTTGCCGCGCTCATGCACCACCTCCTCCCTCCCATACAGACCCCGATGCAGCCGGGCGCCGCTCAATCCGGGAACGGCGCTCCGGCCGGGTCTGTCCAGCCGGTCGGCGAACAGGCTATTCCTCCCTCGCCCCAGCAGATGCCGAGCGGCCCGCGGCCCGCGTCGCCACAACCCAAACTGCCTGCCGGGATACCGTCCGTTCCACAGACGCCGGCGGCCGATCTCACAGCCGTGCCCACGCTCTCGGCCAATGCCCAGGCAGCAGCCACGCCGGCACCCGCGATGGCTCCGGAACCCGACGCGCTTGCCGGGCCCGCGCCGAGGCCCGAGCCGCCTGCCGACGCCACTTCGCAGCCGCAGCCATCGGCTCCGGTCGTCGCACATCTGCCCGCCGAGCCTGTCGCGACACCTGACCGCCCGCAGCCCGCAACCATCGCCGTCCTCCCGCACGCACAAGCTCGACAGCCGCAGGCGCCCGTTCAGGTTATGCCCGCGCACACGCCTGACGCAGCAGTTCCGCACATCGCGGCGCATCCGGCCCAGCCTGCAACTCCCGCGCCGACTGACTCACCGACGCCGACGCTGCCGCAGCCGGTCGCGCTGGCAACCACGAACGCTGCGCCTGAGCCGACTTCCCAGTCGCGCCTCGCGACGCTGGCCACTGTACCCTTTGAGCCAGCTTCCCAGCCGCTGCTCCCGCCGACCGATGCACCGGCCGATTCCGAGCCAACTGCCCAGCCACGCTTCGCGGCGCTGGCGAACGTCCCGCTTGAGTCCGCTTCCCAGCCGCTGCTCCTGCCGACCGATGCGCCCGCCGATTCCGAGCCAACTGCCCAACCACGCTTCGCGACCGCGATCGCGCCCGCCGCGCCCGAAATCATTGCGCCGGAACCACAGATCACAAGCGTCCGGCCCGCACCGGCCACCCAAGTCGGGGCCCGGCTCCCGGCGACGCCGCCCGCACAGTTGCCGCCGACCGACGACCAACCAGCAGTCGATCAGGGCCCCCGCCGCATACCGGTTGAGCCCGCCGACCCCGCTCTGCCACGTGGCCCCGAGAGCGTGCCGATCCGCCGCCCGCAGCAGAACACCGCGGCGGCTCCCGTGCCCGAACCACCCCTGGCCGACCGCCCGCCTGGTGACGTGTCGATCCCGCCCGCGCCCGAGCGCGTTGCTGCGCAGGTCCCGCCCGCTTCGGCGCAACCGGCGCTACGCTCCACGGATCAGCCCGCGCCGAGCGCGCTCGTGGCACCGCAAGCCACTGCGCCGGTGCCGGTCGACCAGCCCGTGCCGCCGCGCCCGCAAGTGATGCCCGCGGATGCTGCCGAGCCGCACACGGCCAATGCGCAGGGGCCGCAGGCTGTTACCGCGGAGCCGATCCAGACCAAGCCCACCGCCGCGCGCGCCCGCCCGGCGCCCGACACCACCAGTCCCATCGCCCCCACCGAGGGCGCCGCCGCACCGGCCGCCCAGCCGTTCGATCTTCCCGGTCTCGCGGCCCCCGCCAATCCGTCCGATCAGGCCCCCGCGCAGGTGGCCGCCGTCCACATGCCTGCCCCGCAAGCCCTCCGCCTGACTCAGGGCGAGACCCAGCGCCTGCGCGTGCAGATCGATCCGCCCGAACTCGGCGCCTGCGAAATCGAGTTGGCGATGCGCGACGGAGTCGTGCATGCCACGGTCACCGCCGAGCGGCCCGATCTCGCCACCACGCTCCAGCAGGTCCAGACCCAGGTGCGCGAGGCGCTTGCCGCACGCGGTCTGCAGCTCGGCCGCTTCGACATCAGCGGCGGTGCCACTGACCAGCCGGCCGACGACCAGCGCCGCGCCGCGCCCGAGACCCGACCCGAGCCGACGGTCCCCGCCGGCTCACCAATGCCCGTTCGCCCGCGCACGGGCGCACACTCGATCGCCACCGGGCACCAGGGCCGCGTCGACCTGGTAGCCTGACCCGCACTCCCTGGGAGCGATAGCCGATGTCAATCTCGCCGATCGTTTCGGTCACTGACAAAGCCGCCACCGCGGTGCAGACCACCGAGCAGTTGAGCCAGGATTTCATGACGCTGCTCGTCGCTCAGTTGCAGGCGCAGGATCCGCTTGAGCCCATGGACAGCACCGCGTTCATGGCTCAACTCGTCCAGCTCCAGACGCTGACTGAGACAACGCAGATGAATGACAGCCTCTCGCAGTTGACGGGGCTCCAGTCCCAGGCCACCGGCCTCGCGCTGGTCGGACGAACCGTCCAGTGGCGAGACGCGGACACTGGCGAGCGACTGTCCGCAACCGTTACCGGCGTCGAGTTGACTGCCGGAGATTGCCGCCTCGACGTCGGCGGCACGCAGATCGGCCTTGACGAAGTACTGTCCGCAAGCTGACATGGGGGGAGCGCCCTGGGGGAAGAAGCAGGGAGGGTCGCAGTTGGCTTTGCTCGAGCACGTCCCAACAACCGATGACATGCAGCCGCTGATAGAGCCCGGTCTCGAACGCATCGCCCGCGCTGCCGGCGGAGCCTACGATCGCAGCCAGGCGGTTCGGCTCGTGGCCGAGGAGGCATATGCCCGCGTCGACTGCGATCAGGTCTTCCTGCTTTCGCCGTCGCCTCAGCCCGGTTGCGTCTCCGTGGAAGCCACCGCGCCTGCCCGTGGCGCCGGCGTCCTCGCCGACGACACCTGGCGCCTCGGCGAACATGCGCCACGGATCTTCGACCGCTGCTTCCACCACTCTGACGCCCGCGCCGAGCCGTACCGGTCGCTGGCCACCCACCTCCGCCGCGCCCATCTGCAGAGCTGGGTCGGCGTGCCCCTGCGTCCTGCCGGCGCCACTCAGCCGCTCGGCGTCATGGCGCTCGCGTCCCGCAACGCCTCCGCCCACCTCGGCTGGACCGAGGCCCTCCGCCCACTCGCGGGCACGGCCGCCGAGGCCCTCGGTCAGTTGCAGCGCGAGCAGCTCTCCTGCCCCACCGGCGACCACTACGAGCGCATGCAGGCGCTCAGCAACATGGCCTTCGGCGTCTCGCACTCGCTCGGCAACATCTTCGGCGCCATCCTCGGCAACCTCTACTTTCTCGCCGAGGAGATGGAAGGCTCTCCTGCCGCTGAGTTGGTCGACCGCATCGAGCAGTCCGTGACCGCCGGCGTGGACATGATGGGCTCGCTCGGCCAGTTCGTCGAGCACTCATCCGACGGCATGCGCCACTTCGACGCAAGTGAACTCGCCGCCGAAATCCTCACCTTCGTCGGTCGCCTCCGCTCTCAGTGCATGGCCGAGGGCCCCGAGCTCTCTATGGACCTCAGCGACGATTGCCAGGCCTTCGGCGACCCCGCCCAGATCCGCGAGTGTCTCGTCAACATCATATTCAACGCCATCTGGGCAGCCGGCCCCGGCGGCAGCGTCCAGATCGCCACTCGCGCCGAGGACGACCGATGCCGACTGGTCGTCTCCGACGACGGGCCCGGCATGACCTCCGAGGTCCGTCGACGCGCCGCCGAACCGTTCTTCACCACTCGCGCCGGCGGCCACCAGGGCCTGGGCCTGAGCGTCGCCCGAGGCATCGTCGTCGCCCATCGCGGCCAACTGGCCATACACACCGAGCCCGGCCACGGTGCCCGCATCGAGATCACGCTCCCGTCCACGCCACCAATGCCCACCGATGTTGCAGGGCAGCTCATCTCCGAGGCGCTTGCCCGCGTAAGTTAGACGATCACCACACGTCCACAGGTGAAAGGGGAACACGAATGAACAGAGCTCTCTTCTCAGGACTGTCCGGCACCGTCGCCTTCCAGAACCGCCTCGACGTCGTTGGCAACAACATCGCGAACTCCAGCACGGTCTCATACAAAGAGGGGCGCACCACTTTCCAGGACGCCCTCTACCAGACCATGCGGGGCGGACGCGGCGGCTCCGACACCGGTCTCGGTGGCATGAACCCCGTGCAGATCGGCAGCGGCGTCGGCCTCAGCAGCGTCACTGTCCAGCAGACTCAGGGCGCTCTCGAGACCACCGGCCAGCCGCTCGACGCCTCCATCGAGGGCACCGGGATGTTCGTCCTCTCCAGCGGCAGCGGGGTCTTCTACTCACGAGACGGCGCCTTCGCACTCGATGACCGCAACACTCTCGTCCATGCCGGCACCGGCTACCGCGTCCAGGGCTGGCAGGCCGTCAACGGTGAGGTCACCCCCACCGGATCCCCGAGTGACCTGTCGTTCAGCGTCGGCAAGCTCACGCCCGCCGTCCCCACCGCCAGCGCGCTGGTCACGGGCAACCTCGACGCCGCTGCCGTTGACGGCGACGAAGTCCAGACCACCGTGTCCGCTTACGACTCCCTCGGCGAGGTGCACCAGGTAACCATCACTTTCGCCAAAACCGCCAACACTGGCGAGTGGACCGCAACAGCCACCTCCGGCCCTGATTCGGCCACCACCACGATCACCTTTGACGCCCAGGGCGCCCTCGCGGGTACCGAGTCCATCGCCCTCGACCTCACTCTGACCAATGGCGCGACCACCCCTCAAGCGGTCGCCATCTCCCTCGGGGACATGACTGGCCTCACCCAGGCCTCCAACGCCGCCGTCCAGTCCCAGGATGGCCGCCCGCCCGCCTCGCTCATGTCCGTGGAAATCACTGACAACGGTTTCCTTGAGGGCCAGTTTTCTGACGGACGCAGCGAGACTCTCGGCCAGTTGGCCGTGGCCGGATTCACCAACCCCGGTGGCCTGCACCGAATCGGCTCCAACCTTTACGCCGAGGCCCCCGCCGCTGGCATTGCTGCTGTCGGCGGCGCAAACACTGGCGGACGCGGACGCGTCGTCGCCCAGACTCTCGAGATGTCCAACGTCGACCTCACCAAGGCCTTCGTCGACATGATCACCACTCAGCGCGGCTTTCAGGCATCCACTCGCGTGATCGCCACTGCCAACGAGATGCTCGACGATGTCATCCGCCTCGTGACCTGATCGGTCCCACTTCCGCACAGTGCGCCCCGGGCTGCACCGTTGCCCGGGGCGTAGCCACGCCCATCCGCTCTGCACGTATCAAGGGCGCGTCTCCAGACCCGCCCGCCGCCGTTCCCGCCATTCGCCCAAGCGCGGGACGGTACGAGAATTGCATGGTCGGAGGTAACATGATTCAGCTTACGACCTTCGATGGACGCGAAGTCGTGGTCAACGCTCTCTTGGTCGAGCGCATCGAGGCGGTGCCCGATACCGTCATCACGCTCACCACCGGAAACACCTACCTCGTGCGCGAGACCGTGGATGAGGTCATTACCCAGTCCGTCGAGTACCTGCGCTCCCTTCGCGAGGGCGACGGCGCTGTCACCCCCGCGCTGGTCGCTCAGTGGGGCCGCCTGGTCACTTGACGCACGCACTCATCTGACCCACGCCATCCGCAAGGAGATACCGTCCGTTGGAGCTCGCAACCGTTGTTGGTCTGGTCGTCGCAATCGGCGCATGCATCGCCTCGGTCCTGCTCGAGGGCGGCCATCTGGGTGCGCTGGTCAACATTCCGGCCGCCGTCATCGTCTTCGGCGGCACTCTCGGCGCGACCATCATCTGCTACCGGGTCAGCGACATGGTGGCCCTGCCCATGATCCTCAAGCAGGCCTTCTTCGCTGCAGAGCAGGATCCGGTGAAGACCGTGCGCAAGCTCGTAGAAATGGCCCGGCTCGCTCGGCGCGAGGGTTTCCTCGGCCTCGAGAAAGAAGTCGAGGAAATCCGTAAGTCCAACCCATTTATGGCGAAGGCTCTGCAGATGGTCGCTGACGGCACCGCCCCCGAGACAGTCACCGATGTGCTCGAAACCGAGCTGCATCAGATCGGCCAGCGCCACGCCAGTGGCGCCAGCATCATGACCACCATGGCCGGGCTCGCCCCCACGCTCGGCGTCACCGGCACCGTCATGGGCCTCGTCCACATGATGGGAAAGCTCGACGATCCCAGCTCCATGGGTCCTGCCATCGCCGGCGCATTTCTCGCCACCCTCTACGGCGTGGCCTCCGCGAACCTCATCTTCCTGCCGCTGGGCAATAAGCTCAAGCTCCTCAGCAAGCGCGAGCAGTTCGTCTGCGAGATCGTCATCGAGGGCGTCCACGCCATCCAGAAGGGCGAGAGCCCGTTGATCGTCGCCGAAAGCCTCAAGGCATTCGTCATGCCCAGGCAGCGCATGCACCTCGAAGAGACTCGCGGCACTTCGGAGGTGAGCGAAGTTGAGCAGGCAAAAGCGTCGTAGGGGCGGCGGCGAGGAGCACCACGACGAGCGGTGGCTCATCACCTACGCGGACATGATCACGCTGCTGATGGCCTTCTTCATCATGATGTACTCCATGTCCGTCGTCGACCTGAAGAAGTTCGAACAGCTCAGCGGATCCGTCGGACATGCCTTCGGAGGCGGCGGCCTTGGGGCTGGCAGCGGCGAGGTCGCCGCGGCGGGCCGTGGCCTGCTTGAGGGTCGCCAGGGCCTCGTGGATGAGGCGGGCGGATGGGGCGAAGACAAGGCCAGCAGCGTCGTCGACCTCATCAGCGACCAGATGGATGCCTCCCTGCCCGCAGGCCTGCGGGGCACGGTCGAACTCACACAAAGCCGCGAGCGGATCACCGTCAGCATGCAGGCCAATGCCGTCATCTTCCCCATCGGAGAGGCGACGCTGACCCCACAGGCCTGCCAGATCCTCACGCGCCTCGGCTCGGTACTGGCCGACCTCGATTCTCGCATTATTGTCGAGGGACACACCTGTGATCTGCCCATAAACACGCCTCAATTCCCGTCTAACTGGGAGCTCTCGACCGCCCGCGCCAGCGCCGTCACGATCTTTCTCGTGCGCCACTGTCGCCTGCAGCCCGAGCGCATCGCGACGGTCGGCTACGCCGCAACGCGCCCCAAGGTCCCCAACACCAGCGCCCGCAACCGCGCGCGCAACCGCCGCGTGGACATCATCATACCGACCGGCAATTCGCACGCCGACGGACCTGCCCGCGGAACCGCGCCATCATCGTCCGGCCGCTCTCGACCGTCCAGCGCCGCACCCGCGCCGATATCCATCATGCCGCCCCTGTCACTCGCCACCCAATACCACACCATGCACAACACCGCCTTGGCCGATGAGCCCCACACGGGCGGGCGCCTGGAGGAAGACCACTGATGAAACCGATCGCAATTCTCTCGCGCCCCACCGGGCGCCTGGGCAAGCTCTCCGTCGTCGTGATCATCGCCATCGCCGTCGTCGCGGCCGGAGGCACATTCGCCTTCGTCAAGATGCGCTCCAAAAGCGAGGCCGCCGAGACGGACGCCACCGGTGAAGTCACGGAGGAAGCCGCCGCTGAGGAGAACCTCGGCCCCGAGGAGACCGTTGACCTCGGCGAGTTCCTCGTCAACATCGCCGACGACGGCGGGGCCATGCGCTACCTCAAGACCCAGATCAGCCTCGTCGTGCAGGCGCGCGAGCACGAGGAGGCAGGCGGCGGCCATGGCGGCGGGGGCAAAGACGGACCCCAGCTGCCACCAGCGGAGCACCGCATCGCCCGCGATGCCGTCGTGTCGGCGCTTTGCAGCCAGAAGTTTGAGACCTTACGCGAAGACGAGGGCTGGAGCGACCTGCGGGATCTCCTGCGCAGCGCGCTGACGGAGCGCCTCGAGTCATTTCAGGTGACCGAGGTCCTCATCACCGATCTCGTCATGCAGTAGCCGCCGCCCTTCGCCGCATCCAGACAACCAAGGAGGTCGTCGCTCGTGGCCGAAACCATCACGCCCAAACACACTGACGCGCCCGCCGACACACCGGCCCCACCAAGGGCAGCTCCGGCTCCCGACGGGCAGACCGGCAATCTTCACCGCATGATGGACGTCCCGCTTGACATGACCGTCGAACTGGGCCGCGCGCAGATGCCTCTGTCAGAGGTCTTGCGCCTGCAATCGGGATCGGTGGTCAACATCAACCGCCTCCCCGGCGAACCCATCGACCTCTTCATCAACGGGCGCATCTTCGCCCGCGGCGAGGTCGTCGTCATCAACGAAACCTTCGGCTTCCGCGTCACCGAGCTCACTGACGCCGCGTCCGGCGCCGAAGTCGTGGGGGAGTGACCAGCCATGACCACCCGACTGATCGCACTCGCCATCGTCCTCGCGCTGCTCACCCCGGCCGCCATCGCCTGGGGCCAGACGGACGCGCCCGCTGACCCGCCGAGCGATTGGCAGCTCGCGCCCGCCGGGCAGACCACCGCGGCTCCGGACCCGGGCACCCTCTCGATCCTCGACCTGCTCGGCAAACTGACCATCGCGATCCTCGCCGCCTGGGGTCTCGCCCATGGCGTCCGCTGGTTGCAGCAGCACAAGGGCCTCCGCCCGACAATCGGCTCGCCCGCCGCCGGACGAGCCATGGTGCTCGAAGAATCACTCGCCCTCGGCGCCGATGGCCGTCTGCATCTCGTCACCGTCGACGGTCAGCGCATACTCCTCGCTGCCCGCGAGGGCTCCGTCCAGCGCATCGAGCTGCGCCGCGATGACGCGCCGCCCGGGACCGCCGTCTATCGCGCGATGACCAAACACCGCGAGCAGCCCGTCGACGAACTCAACATCGGCCACAAGCCCATCTCCACTCACGCGATCCGTTCTGACGTCGTCACCGATACCGAGACCTGGTCCGAGCGCCGCGACCAGCTCTTGCGCCAGTTGCAGGAAGCCTGATGACCATCACTCCCACTCGCCCCGCAACCGGTCGTCTGCTCCGTCGCCTGCTGACTGTCGGCATGGTGATCGGCGCGCTGGCTGCGACGGCGCCCTGCCTGGCCCAGACGCCCATCGTCCCAGCCCTGCCTGCCGACTGGAGTTCCGGTCAGCCCGAGCAGGTCGTGCTCAGCCTGCGCATACTCCTCAGCCTCGCGGTCCTCTCGCTGGCCCCCGGGCTGCTGATGATGCTCACCTCATTCACTCGCATCATCATCGTGCTCAGCTTCCTGCGCAGCGCCCTTGGCACGCAGCAGGCCCCACCCAACGCCGTGCTCGTCGCCTTCGCACTCTTCCTCACCTTCTTCGTCATGCACCCCGTCTTCGATGAAATGAACCAGGCCGGTATCCAGCCGTACCTCGCCGGCGACATGAATTACCAGGACGCGCTCGACGCGTCCTCTCGGCCCCTGCACACTTTCATGCTCGGCCAGACGCGCGAGAGGGACATCGCCCTCTTCACGGAACTGGCCGCGCTGGATCGCCCCACCTCGCCTGACGACGTGCCCTTTTACGTGCTCGTTCCCGGCTTCATCATCAGCGAACTCAAGTCTGCGTTCCAGCTCGGCTTCGTACTATTCGTGCCCTTCCTGGTGATCGATCTTGTGGTCGCGAGCACTCTGATGTCGATGGGCATGCTCATGGTCCCGCCGGTGATGATCTCCTTGCCGGTAAAGATTCTACTCTTCGTGATGGT
Source organism: Candidatus Zipacnadia bacterium (assembly GCA_029821735.1). Taxonomy (GTDB): domain Bacteria; phylum Armatimonadota; class Zipacnadia; order Zipacnadales; family UBA5352; genus JALGSU01. Next base: position 18,814 of record JALGSU010000043.1, read on the forward strand.
TGATGGCTGGCATCTGATCACTCGCTCCGTCGTGCTCAGCTTCACCTGATCAATATTCACCGGAGGCCCGCCGTGTCAACCGACCTGTTCGTCGCGCTCGCCAGCCAGATGTTCATGGCCACTCTCAAACTCGGTGGCCCAATTCTTGCAGTAGCCCTCGTGGTCGGCGTGGGCGTGAGCATCGTGCAGGCCGTCACTCAGATCCAGGAGATGACGCTCACCTTCGTCCCCAAGGTCGTCTGCGTGGCGCTGACCATTCTCGTCGCCGGCTCATGGATGCTTCGCTCTCTGGTGAGCTTTGCCACGCAGCTGTTCGAGAGGCTTCCCGAGTTCGTCCAGTAGGCCATCTGAAACTGATGCGAGGGATCAACGCATGACGTCACCAGCAGCACTCGGCTACCAGCAGATGGCTCAGGTGCACGCCGCCCCATGGTCGTGGTCCGAATGGGACTCTGATGAGCGTGGCCGCGAACGCATCAAGGGCCTCGCCGAACTCGCCCGCACTGCTGTCGGCAGACTCGGTACCAGGCTCGACCCCCATCTCGACGAGGGCCTCGTCGTGGGCCGCAGCATGATGATGCTCATGCAGATATGCACCGAGATGACCGCTGCGCGCGCGCACGCAACTGAGCAGGCGGCCCGCGCCACCGTCGAGGGCCTGCGCGCCTGGGTCAAGTCCGGCCCGTGGTTCGAAGGCGCCTGGCGCGACCGCGTAGGTCCCCTCTGCTCTGCCGCCGGCCATTGCGGCGTGGAGGTCGATGAGCTGATCGCCGACCGACTCAGTTGCGATCCCGCGCAGGTTGCTGATCGCTTCCTCGAGGCCGGTCTGGTCTTCGGCGTCAGTCCCGAGCGCATCCTGCCGCTCGCGCGCGTGAATGACTCCGCCCGTGAGCAGGTCTCCGCAATCGTCGGCGCCCTCCCTGAGTGCCAGCGCACTATACTCACCTTCTACTTCCGCGAGCGCCTGAGCTTCCCGGAAATCGCCGAGCTGCTCTCGCTCTCCCCCGAGCAATTGCAGGTCACTTACGGACGAGCCGCGATCCTCATCCGCTCCCGGCTCCTCGCCGCCCAGGCGGGCGACCTCTACGGTGACATCCTCGGCGGCGGCCTGCGGACAGGAGCCTAGCCCGTGCCCGAGAGCATCCTCCAGCGCGCACTCAAGCAAAGCGACGCCATGATGGCCATCGGCATCATCGGCCTTGTCGCGATGCTCATCATTCCGCTGCCCTCCGCGCTGCTGGACCTGCTCCTCACCGCAAACTTCGGCGTCGCCCTGTGCATTCTGCTCGTCGGCATGTACATCAAAGAACCGCTCGACTTCGCGGTCTTCCCCTCCTTCCTGCTCATGGCGACTCTCTTCCGCCTCGCCCTGAACATCTCGTCCACTCGGCTGATCCTCCTGCACGCACACGCCGGCAAGGTCATCGAGGCCTTCGGCAATTTCGTCGTCGGTGGCGACCTCGTCGTCGGCCTCATCCTGTTCTTCATACTCGTCATCATCCAGTTCGTCGTCATCACCAGCGGCTCGCAGCGCGTCGCCGAAGTCGCCGCACGCTTCACTCTCGACGAGATGCCCGGCAAGCAGATGAGCATCGACGCCGACCTCAGCGCCGGTCTCGTCACCGAGGATGAGGCCAAGCAGCGCCGCCGCACCGTCGAGCGCGAGGCCGACTTCTTCGGCTCAATGGATGGTGCCACCAAGTTCGTCCGTGGCGACGCCATCGCTGCCATCATCATCGTCCTCATCAACATCATCGCCGGCCTCATCATCGGCGTCACTCGCCTCGGTCTCGCGCCCGGTGAGGCCCTCCATCGCTTCGCCCTGCTCACTGTCGGCGACGGTCTCGTCAGCCAGATCCCCGCGCTCCTGATCTCCACCGCCACCGGTCTGGTCGTCACTCGCTCCGCCTCCGACCAGGACCTCGGCAAGGACGTCATCGGCCAGGTCCTCGCCCAGCCACGCGCCGTCGGCGTCGTCGCGGTCATGCTCATTCTCTTCGGACTCGTGCCCGGTCTGCCCACGCTGAGTTTCTTCTTCGTCGGTGCCGTGGCCGGCCTGCTGTCATACTACGTCAGCCGCCAGTCCAAGGCCGAAGAGGCTGAGGAAGCCCAGGCGCAAGCAACCGAGAAAGCCGAGCAGCCCCTCACCGTCGCCCCGCCCGAACGCCTCGGTATCGACATTGGCTATGGACTCATTCCCCTCGTCGAGGAGGGTGAAGAGGGCGGCCTGCTCCGTCGCATCGCTGCCATTCGCGAGCGCGCGGCCTCTGAGCTTGGCCTCATTGTCCCGCCCGTGCGCATACAAGACGACATGGCTCTCGAACCCACTGCCTACCGCATCCGCCTGCGCGGCGCGGTCATCGCCGAGGACCAGGTCCGCCCCAGCCGTCTCATGGCCATAGCCGCTCAGGACGGACTCGACCCCCTCATCGGCGACCCGGTCACCGAGCCCGCTTTCGGCCTAACCGCCTGGTGGATCGAGCCCGCCCAGCGTGCCCTTGCCGAGGCCCGTGGCTACACTGTCGTCGAGCCCGACGTCGTCGTCGCCACCCATCTGAGCGAACTCATCAAGGTGCACGCACCCGAACTCCTCGGCCGTCAGGGCGTGCAGAATATGCTCGACGATCTGCGAGCCACCAACCCCGCAGCCGTCACCGAACTCGTCCCTGACCTCGCATCGGTCGGCCAGATACACCAGGTGTTGCGCGCACTGCTCGCCGAGGGCGTACCCATACTCGACTTCGCCACCATCATCGAGGCCCTGGCCGACGGCCTCCGCGTCACTGACAGCCTCGCCGATGCCGCCGAGCAGGTCCGCGCAGCTCTCGGCCGCAACATCTGCGAGCGCCACCGCGGCGACGATGGCGCCATGCACGTCTACGTCCTCGACCCCGCCCTCGAGGGTCAGATCGCCGAGTCAATGGTCGACACCCCCAGCGGGCAGATGCCCCTGCTCGAGCCCGATCTGCTCACCGCCCTGCTCGAAGCCCTCAGCTCCGCCGTCGAGGACCTCACCGCCCGCGGCCACTCGCCGGTGCTCCTCGCCGCACCCCAGTTGCGCCGCCACCTGCGCGGTCTCTTCGCGCGCAGCTTCCCTGATCTCGCCGTCATCTCGCACGACGAACTTGTCCCTGAGGTGCGCGTGCGTTCGCTCGGCGCGGTGGCGGTGGAGGCGGCATGACCCGCTGCGGGAGCGCCCGGCGATGACTGGCCTCATGGCCCTCCTCGTGACCAAGCTCATCGCATACTTGCCTGCGGGCCTGCGCGTCGCCGGCGTCGTGTTCTTCGCCCCCGGCCTCGGCGCGGAGCGCACCCCTCCCATGGTCCGCGTCGCCCTCGCGCTGGGCCTCGCCGCCATCATCGTTCCCGTCTGCGTCACCGCGCCTCCCACCCCGCTCGGCCCGGGGCCCTTCCTCGGACTGTGCGTCTGCGAACTCGCCTTCGGCATCGCGCTCGGTTTTTGCCTCACAGCTCTCCTCGAAGCCTTCAGATTCGGCGGCGGAATGATCGACCTGCAGATCGGCCTGCGCGCGGGCCAGCTCTATGACCCCACCACCGGCACCCAGTCAGGCATTCTCAGCACGGCCTACTACATGATCGCCCTCATACTCTTCATGCAGCTCGACGGACACCACTGGCTCCTCCGCGGACTTGCCGCCAGCTTCCACATGACCCCCGTCGGCGCGCTCGCCATCAGCCCCGAACTCCCGCGCCTCATCTCCGACCTTGGCTGCTCCATGCTGGCCATTGGCATGAGAATTGCAGGTCCCATCATGGCCGCACTGCTCTTGTCTGATTTGGCGTTCGGTCTGGTGGCACGTGCGGTCCCGCAAATCAATGTGTTCATCGTCGGCATCCCGGCAAAGATCGCGCTCGGCCTGGCAATCGCAGCCGCCGGCATGCCCCTGCTCTACACCAACCTTGAGGGCGTCGTCCACTCCATGGCGCGCTTCATGGACCAGATGATCCGGGCCTTCGGATGAGATGAGCGATGGCAGCAGAGGAGAAAACTCAACAAGCTACGCCGCGCAAGCGCCGCGAGGCGCGAGAGAAGGGGCAGGTCGCGAACAGCCTCGATCTCTCCCGCGGCATCGGCCTGCTCGCCATCTACCTCATGTGGCGCTCCACCGGATCCGCTGTCGGTGACCGCCTGCTCTCGCTCATGCGCGACTCCCTCGACCTTCAGCCCGCCGAGAACCTGCTTCCCGAACATGCCATGGCGACCTACACGCACCTGCTCCCCGTCATGGCCGCGATCATCGGCCCGGTCATGATCGCCGCCCTCGTCGGGGCCATACTTGGCACCAGCGCCCAGACCCGCATGATGGTCTCCTCCCGGCCACTGAATCCTGACCTCAACCGCCTCAATCCGCTCAATGGCGCAAAGCGCATGGTCAGTTGGCGCGGCGTCGTCTCTGCCGCGAAGAGCGTCGTCAAGGTCGCCCTCGTCCTCACCGTTGCCCTCTGGGTGCTGCGGTCGCGCTCCAACGACATCCTCGCGATGAGCGCGATGGACCTGTCCACCATGATCAGGCTCATGCTCGCCATCGCCATGGAAATCACCGTCAAATGCGCCGCCATGCTCCTCATCATGGGCGCTGCCGACTACGCCTGGGAGTGGTGGGACATGGAGAAGTCCCTCCGCATGACTCACCAGGAGGTCAAGCGAGAGTCCCGCGAGCAGGATGGCGACCCGCACATCCGCGCCCGCCGCCGTCAGATGCAGCGCGACATGCTCGCGCAGGGCATCACCCCCGCCATGGAGCAGGCCTCCGTGGTCATCACCAACCCCACCCGCTACGCCGTCGCCCTGCGCTATGACCCCACCGGCATGGCCGCCCCACGCGTCGTCGCCAAGGGCCAGCGAGCCATCGCCCGCCGCATCGTCGAGATGGCCCGCGGCTGGAACATCCCGGTCGTCCAGGAGCCGCCCGTCGCCCGCAGCCTCTTCGCCATGGTGCCGCTCGGCGGAGATGTGCCCGAGGCGCTCTACCACGTCGTCGCCGAAATCCTGGCCGCCGTCTACCAGCGCAAGCGCGAGCGGCTTACACGCAGCCGTCTCGCGAGCGGAGGCGTAACTTGATGCCACGTCGCAGCACGGAACTGACCCGCACCCTCTTCCCGCTCGCCGCCGTACTCGTGGCCGGCATGTGGCTCGGCGTCTACCTCTCCGGGAGACCGTTGGCTCCCGCCCAGGACCACACCCGCACCGCCACCACTCGTCTGCAATCCTGATCTCGCCATGGCTCACGTGCTCACCCTCGCCGAGGAGATCGGGTGTCGTCCTGCCGGATCACCTCAAGAAGCGCAGGCGGCCCGCTACATCTCCGGCTATCTTCTCGGCCTTGGTTACGATATTCTCAACAAAGGTGAGATACCCCTGAGCGACGAAGAATGCATCACACATAATGTGATCGCTCGCAGGGACACTGGCGACGGCGCCGGACTGCTCATCGGCGCGCACTACGACTCAATCGCCCTGCGCGAGCGGTCCCCCGGCGGCAACGACAATGCCTCCGGCGTGGCAGCGATGCTCGAGATGGCGCGACTGTGTGCGGGGGCGGACGCGCCGTGCCCTATGTACTTCGTGGCTTTCGGTGGCGAGGAGATGATCGACGGCGACCCGGACCACCATCACTTCGGGTCACGTCACTTCTACGCGCACCAGCCGGAGCCACTCGCGGCCATGATCTCTGTCGACATGATCGGCGTGGGCGATCGCCTCTACCTGCGCTACCTCGAGCCCGCGCCTGAGCCTTTGCTGCAGGCCCTCGAGGCCGCCGCGCAACGCACTGGGATCGCCCTGGCCCGCAAAGCCGACCCGGGCCACAGCGACCACGAGCCGTTCGCCCGCGGCGGTATACCCGCCGTCTGGATACAGAGACTTGATGACCCGGCCTACCACTCGGTCGACGACGTCGCCGACCACGTGGAGCCGGTCTATCTGCAGACAGTCGTGCGGTTGCTCATGGACATGCTCGGTGAACTCGATCGCCAGGCTCTCGATGAAATGGCCGCATGGTCCACCGGATGGTCCAGGACGCTGGAGTTTGAAGTAAGGTAGGGGGGCTTGCCTTGCTGCTAATGGCACTGCTATCAGACATGCGGGGCAGTGAACGCGACGAACTGATCCACCAGCACATCGATCTGGTGCGCTACGAGGTGGATCGGCTTGCCGTCGGCTTGCCACGCGAGGTCGACCGCGATGACCTCGTCAGTGCCGGCATTGTCGGCCTCATCAAGGCCGTCGATCGCTACGACCCCGCTCGCGGCGCCAGCTTCCCCACTTACGCCACCACCGTCATGCGCGGTGCCATCCTCGACGAACTGCGCAGCATGGACTGGGCCCCACGCGGCCTGCGCTCACGCTATCGTCACGTCGAGCAGACCATCGCCGCGCTCCGCCAGCGCCTCCGCCGCCAGCCCGACGAAAGCGAGATCGTCACCGAGCTCGGCGTCACCCACGAAGAGTACGAGAAGCTCCTGTGCGATGCCACCGGCACAGCCATCGTCTCCCTCGAAGCCCTCATGGAGACCAGCGGAGACTCACGCGGACCCTCGACCGACACGCCCGGTTCGGCCCGTCTCGAGTGGAATCCCGCCGCCGTCGCCGACCGGGGCGAGATGCATCGCCTGTTGGGCGAGACCATCGGCGAACTCTCCGAGCGTGAGCAGCTCGTCATCAGCCTCTACTACCACGAAGAGTTGACGATGCAGGAGATCGGCGCGGTCATTGGCGTCACCGAATCCCGCGTCTGCCAGATCCACACGCAGGCCATCGCTCGCATGCGCGCCGGCCTCGCCACTCGACTCGCAAACTGATCGGCAGCTCGACCTGCACCAACCCGTGTTTGCCGTATGTCCTATGGAGGGCGGGGCTTTCTCTGGGCGCCATAGCTTCAGCGACGGTGTCAGACCCGCCAGTCGCTACCGTCCGCCGTCGCCGCGCCTGATAACAACCCGCCCAAAGGAATTGAGCGCACGTGGCAGCAGACGCCGCATTCACGGTCCTGATCGTCGACGATGACCCGGCCATTCGCGAGAACGTCGCCCGCATTCTCGGCAAGCTCGACTGCCAGATCACCTGCGCCGAGACTGGCGAGCAGGCTCGCGAGGCCACCGGCGCTGACACCTTTGACTTGCTGATCCTCGACCGCATGTTGCCCGACGCTGACGGCGTGCAGTTGCTCGGCGAGATGCGTGGCGCGGGCTGCACCTCGCCCGCCATCGTCATCACCGCCCACCCGACCCTCGAGAGCGCCGTCGACGCCCTCGGCTACAGCGCCTGCGACTACCTGCCCAAGCCCTTCAAGCCCGCGGACCTGCTCGAGCGTGTCAACCACGCCCTCGCCCAACGCCGCCACGCCCACGAGATGGACTACCTCTGGGCCGGACTGCGCGAGCGCTACGGTTTCGACCATGTCATGAGCCACAACCCCGAGGTCCGCCGCACCTACGTGGCCGCCGCCCGCATCGCCGGCTCCACCGCCCCCGTCCTCATCGAGGGCGAGACTGGCACCGGCAAAGACTACCTCGCGCGCGCCATCCACTACATGAGCGACCGCGCCGGAAAGCATTTCGTCGCCATCAACTGCGGCGCTCTGCCCGACACTCTCCTCGCCAGCGAGCTCTTCGGTCACGAGAAGGGCGCGTTCACCTCAGCCACGCAGGCCAAGCAGGGCCTCTGCGAAGTCGCCGACGGGGGCACGCTCTTTCTCGACGAGATCGGGGAGATGAGTCCTGACACGCAGGTCAAGCTCCTGCAATTCTGCCAGGACTACAGCTTCACGCGTCTGGGTGGCGTGAAAACCATCGAGGTGGACGTGCGCATCATAGCTGCGACCAACCAGAACCTTGAGCAGGCCGTCGCTGACGGGCGCTTCCGCGAGGACTTGTACTACCGCCTCGCGGTCATGCCTCTGCACCTGCCACCTCTGCGCGACCGTCCCGAGGACGTCTCTGCATTCGCCCGCCACTTCCTCACCCGCCACCTCCGCCGCCACGGCCGGGGCCCGCGCGAGATCGCCGACGAATCCGCCCGGCTGCTGGCGTCCCAGCCCTGGCCAGGCAACTTGCGCCAGCTCGACAACGTGATCCAGCGCGGCGTGCTCATGGCGGGCGGCGAATCGCTCTTGCCCGAGCACCTCATGCTCGACCGCGAGCTGATGGGTGCCGGTGATGTCGCGCCGACCTCAGGCGGTCCGACGCCAGCCAGTGCCGATGCTGCCTCTGGGGAGTTGCGCACTCTCGCCGAGGTGGAGGCGCAGCATATCGCGGCGGTGATGCGCGCGGTGGACGACAACCGGTCCCGCGCTGCCGAAATCCTGGGCATATCGACGGGCGTCCTCGCGCGCCGCCTCAAAGACCACGGCCTCACCTGATCTCACCGGTCACCTGCCGCGTTCGTCGTTCTGTAGGTCGGGCTTCTGCTTGCACCCGCCGACCTGTGGGCCATAGCTTTAGCGAAGGCGGGCCAGCCCGACAATCAGTTCGTGCCGTCCGCCGCTTGCCCCCCGTAGCCTTGGCGAAGGGGGGTTCCCCTTTCCCCAATCCCTACATCAGCTCTCTCGCAATCGCCCTGCGCAATCGCATGTCCTTTGCCACTCTCGGCGTGCGGCCCTCGATCACAGCCGGCACCACCCCCACACCCAGCAGCCCCCGCTCTCCCCAATGCACCACGAGCACCCCCGTGTGCGCCTGCTTCTCACGCGCAGGCGGGAAGATGAAGTTCCCGAGGCTGTAGGCGATCACGCACCCCGCCGCGATCTCCACCGGTTGCAGCCGATGCGGATGGTGCCCGATCACCAGGTCCGCGCCCGCCTCGGCCGCCGCGTGTGCCAGGCGCCGCTGCGCCTTGGTCGGAGTGCCGGTGGCCTCGCGCCCGGTGTGCATCGACACCATCACCACATCCGCCTGCCACCGAAGTTCTCGCACTCGCCTGGCCAGCTCCCCACACGCCTCGTCCAGGTGCGCATCATCGACCCGCACCACCGCCAGCCCCGGGCGCCCGGCCCCCGCCGCGAACTCCGCCACCTGCGGCAGACTGTCCGCCCCCACGCAGCACACCACCCCCACCCTCAGCCCTCCGCGATCGACCACTATCGGCGACCACGCGGCCCGCGCATCAGGCCCCGCACCTCCGGCGGCGACGCCGTCGCTGTGCAGCACTCGCAGCGTATCCGCCAGCGCCTCCGGACCATAGTCCAGCGCATGGTTGTTCGCCAGCGACACCGCCTCGATGCCCCAGCTCTTCAGACAGCGCCGGCTCTGCTCCGGCGTCGCGCGAAACGCCCACTCCCCGGGCGCCAGCTTGCACGCCAGCGGCTCCCCGCGGTGCGAAGCCGGACACTCCAGATTCGCCACGCCCAGATCCGCCGCGCGCAGCAGCGCCCCCAGCTCGCCCGGCTCGCCCACCGGCCCGTCTGGCCGCACATCTCCCACCAGCGCGATCGTGACGCCGTCGCTCGCCGCCTCGGGCCTCGGCCCAAGCTCGGCGGGGCTCACTGGCAGATGCCGCCCCATGATGCGCACACTGGCGCGGTCGCCCGTAATCTCGGTGACCACCAGTGCGTCCGCCGCCGAAGCGTTGCCGATCAACAGATCGCCCGCCAGCGGCGTGACTGCCGCCAGCGGCCCGGCGAGCGTCTCGCGCACCACCATCATCCCCGCCTCTTGTGCGGCGCGCCGGACCACCTCAGCGGCGATCTCCGCCCCGCCGCCCAGACACACTCGCTGGTCCCCGGTCGCTCCGAAGACCCACCCGCGCTCGGGGCGGATCGGCAGCAGCGTCTCACCCACTGAGAGCCACCCGAGCGGGCTGATCGCCGCTCCCTGCATCGCCCTCAGCGCCACGCGCGCGTTCGCTCCGCGCGACCCCGCCGGCAGCGCCGTCGCCGCCTCGCCCAGCAGCTCGCCACACCCCTGCACCACCTCCGCGCTCGCCCGCGCATGCACATCCACCACCACCATCGCCACGCGCCCCGGTGCCCCCTGCTCGGCCGCCGCGCACACGTTCCGCAGCGTCTGCTCAATCTGCAGCAAGCGCCCGGGCACAGGCAGCACCATATACCGCCGGCCACCACCCGTGCTCCAGTGAGCCGGCGTCGGCGCACGGTCCACCCGAGCCGCCAGTCGCCTCAGCGCCCGCCGCGCCTGCGCTTCGTCCACACCGTAGTGCCCGGCGAGCCCGCCTGCTGCCAGCCGCGCCGATATCAGACCCGCCCACCGCTGCAGACATCCACCTGTGCGTCCCACCGCCAACGCCTCACCCGCCCCGCGCGCGGCGTCCAGCTCAACACCCAGTGCCTCCGCCGATATCACCCACGTGCGCTCGTCGCCGAGCGCCACCACGCCTGGCGCACTGGCGCCCAAGGCGGCCCGCGCCTGCTCAGCCGTCATCCCCCCCACCGCCACGCCCGCCACCCGCACGCCTCGCGCAACCGCGTCGCGCGGCAGCGGCGGCGTTGCGAGCAGCGCGGTGGTCATGCTCAGGCACAGTGCCAGGTATCCGACACGGACGGGGGGCACAGCGGTCACTCCCAGGGGAACGCGTTCAGGCGACTCGGTTGATGACCTCCGAGTAGGCCGCCAGCGCCTCACGCGTCTGGCTTACCTCACTCAGACGGCTCCTGCACTCGATGCTCTGCTGCTCGATCACGCCGTGGTTGCGTCGGCGCACCTCGTGCAGGTGCGCGATCGCCGCCGCAGCCGCTCCCGCGCCAGGTCCATTCGTCTTGACCATGCACACCAACTCGCCCCACAGCGATCGCTGCTCGGCCAGAATGTGCCCAAGCTGCGCCCAGTCCCCTGTCTCTATTGCCTCACGTTCGGCGATGTCCAGCGCCTGCACACGTGCCGATGGTGTTTGCTCCGATTCGCTCAGGCCGCGTCTTCGTTCGCCTGCTGACGACATTTCTCCCACGCCTCCTGCCACGCTGTGGCCAGGTTCTCTGCGCACTCTCGGACGTAATCAGCGGCTCTCTCGTCATCCTCAAGGTCCGCTCGGGTCAACTCGCTCTGCCAATGGCCATACAGCGCCTCCAAGTTCGCACCCACCTCGCCGCCCGCCTCGACGTCCAACGAGCAGAGCAGTTCGCTGATGATCCCCTGCGCGCGCGAAAGAGCCTCGGCTTTGCCCGCGTAGTCCCCGCTCCTGATCGCGTCGGCCGCCCGATGCAGAAACTTCACCAGAGCCTGCATCAGAAGCACCACCAGGCGGTGGCTGTCGGCTCCTTCGACCTGATTCTGCTGGTAGCTGTGTGGTGCGTATCCTCGTGCGGCCATGGACCAGGACTCCTTCACGCGACCTGAGACAGCTTGCGCCTGTCACCCTAAGATTCGGATCCGCCCGGCAGGTAGTCAATCTGCATCGTCAGCCAGTCCAGCAGCACCTGCGACTGGGCCATCGCCGACTCCATCCGCGCGAAGTCCAACTGCAGCTTTGTGATGTAGCGCTCGACATCGGTGGTCAGGCCCTCTATCTCGACGCCGATCGCTTCGATCTCCGCCGACACCCCATCCGCCACTCGCGAGAGCGAACCGGTCGTCGCATCCGTCACCATCGCCGTGTAGTCTGCCAGCCGCGACGCGATCCCCTTACTCACTCGCACCACCCCCGCGTCGCCCGTGCTCGTCACCCCCACCGTCAGCACCAGCCCTTCGGTCTGTTCGCCCTCAGCGGCTGTTAACTGCTGGCCTCGCCCCGTCGCTGCCACCCCATCGATTGTCCCCGCCACATCCTGCCCCGTGTAGTTCTCCGCGACGCCCGCCGTCGCTCCGCCAAAGTCCGTCCCGCCCGCGCCGTCGGCCAGCGAAGACGTGATTACCACCCCGTACGAAGCGCCCCATAGTTCGTGCTGTATCTGCAGACGGTCACCCTCAACCGTTGCCTCAAGCGACATGCTCCGTGCTGTGAACAGCGCATTGAGCACATCGCTGGCCTCCGTCAGACTCATCCCTGCCGTCAGCGTCACATCGGTCCCGCCGATTCGCAGCGTCTCATCCGCCGTGATGCCACCGGCCTGCTCGGCCCCGAGCGCCGTCGCCTGGGTAGCCACCTGGGTGATGTTCAGCGCCCAGCCGTCCGCCCCCGAGTCCCGCGTCGCCGAACTCGTCGAATACACCTCAACCGCCGCGTTGCTCGCCTCGCTCGCGTTCCCGAAGAGCCGCTGCATGCCCACCGGGTCGCTCTGCAACGCGGAGCGGAAGGCCGTGCTGTCGAACACCAGTTGGTCCGACTGATTCGTCGTGATCCCCACTGCCGACGCCAGTTGCAGGTCCCCCGTCAGCGTCGCCACGATCCCCGTCACCTGCTCGCGCAGGCCCGACTCCAGGCCCATCACGGGCACGCTCCCCACAAACGCCCCGCCTGTCTCCGTCTCGCTGTCAAAGCTCTGGTTGCTGTTGATGAACCCCGCCAGATCGTTGTAGTAGGCCACGAACGTCGACACCTCGTCGACCGCCGCGTTGATGTCCCACGTCACAGCCACCCGCGCGCTGTCCGCGCCGGTCTCATCGACGAGCTGCAGCTGCACATTCTCGATCGCGTCGTCCACTGCGTTCGTCGATCGCGTCATGCTCACCCCGTCGATCGTGAACGCTGCGTCCTGAGCGGCGGCCATTTCATTCGCGATTCCCTTGCCGAGAAGCCCCAGCGTCACCAGCACGTTCCCGTCATCGGCAAACGTTGGCGTCCCCACATCCCCCACCACTTCCAGCCGGTAGCCGTTCTCCGTCGACTCCACACTCGCGCTCACTCCGTCCAGCGCGTCTATCGCCGTCGCGATATCCTGCAGGCTGTCGCTGCCCAGGTTTATCGCAACGTCCACGCCATTGATCTGCACGGTCCCCGACGGCGCCACGCTCAAGTCCATCGCCACGCCCACTGCCGCCAGCGTGTCCGTCAACTCGTCGCCTGCCGCCCCACTGTCGATCGCGCTCTTGATTGACGTCACCGACGTCTGCAGTCCCAGACCCTCCAGGATGTCGCCGCCATTCGCGTCCACCACATCCAGCGCGCCGCTCTCACCCGTGGACAGGCTCCGCAACACGAGCCGGTGGTCCGTGTCGGACACCGTCAGAATCGATGCCGTCGCTCCCGCCCCTGCCGCATTGATCGCGTCCCGGACGTCCTCGAGGCTGTCGGTAGCGACCATGCTGATCGTCTCGCCGTTGATCCGGAAGTCACCCTCATATCCCAGCGCCTCGTCCGCAGCCGCCAGCCCCCCTGACGAGATCTTGTGGTTCTCCGCCAGCGCCGTGACCTCAATCTCATACTCGCCCAGCGCCGCCCCGGCCCCCCCCGTCGCCACTACCGCCGACGTGCTCGAGCTTGTCACGTTCACCTGTTCCAGAGCCTGCCCGCCGCTCAGACCTGACATCATCGTCCCCAGCGCCAGAACCTTCGCCGTAAGCTGCTGGCACACGGTCAGGTTACCGACATACTCCGTCTGCCGTTCCGCGAGCATGTCGATCGGCCGCTGGCGTATCTCCGCCAACTGCGTAATGATCCCAGCTATGTCCAGATCCGATGCCAGCCCGCTGATCGTGATCGCGCCCACGTCCATGCCGTCTCACTCCCGTCCGCGTCTTCACCGGCGGGAGAGGGGGGGCGCGATACCCGCCCCCCCTCTGCACCGCTTTCACGTCACCGACCCGCTCAGCCGCGGATCAGTTGCAGCACGTTCTGCGGCAGCGAGTTGGCCTGCGCCAGGAACGAAGTGGCCGACTGCACCAGGACCTGGGCAGTCGTGAACTCCGCCATCTCGCGGCCGAAGTCAGTGTCTCGGATCTGGCTTTCGGAGGCGCTCAGGTTCTCACGCGCCACCGCAACCGACCGCGCACTGGCCTCCAGCTCGTTGACCTGGAACGCGCCCAACTGACCGCGGAGCGTCGAGACCTGGCTGATCGATTCGTCGATGACGCCGATGGCGGATTCCGCGCCAGCGACCGTCGAG
>JALGSU010000074.1 GCA_029821735.1 Candidatus Zipacnadia bacterium
GCCGTCGGGGGATGTGCCGAACCTCACCGCGCCCTCCTCGTAGTCGCGCATGGCGTCGCGATCGGTCGCGAGTTTGTACCGCTCCTGCCTCTGATGCACATTGATCCTGGCCTTCAACTCCCACGGGTTAATGCCCGAGGCCGGCCAACCGTAGACCTCCGCAAGCTGCACCGTCGGCTTCAGATTCCGCGCGACGGCGTCAAGATACTCCTCCTTCGCCTCGACCTCATGGGCCAGCATGAGACCGTGGATGTACTCCAGGTTCCATGTGAGACCTGCGGCCGCCGGATGGGGGTACCCCCATCCACCCCCAGGCTGCTGCACGCGCGCCATGAAGTCATTCAGCGCGATGATCGTGGCGCGCAGACGCTCGTCCTCTGGTCTGTGTCGCAGCAGGTAGGGCAGGGAGTTCGTTGCGTACTGAACGCAGGGAGTTCGTTGCGTACTGAACGATGTACGGCTTGACGAAGGGGTTCTTGTAGCCAAGAGCGTCGATGCCTAAGTAGAGATCGTTCCCGATCGCCGGTCTGCCGCTCTCGGTGAAGAGCAGATCCTCGCCCTGAGTAGGCTGGAAGGTCTCCCAGATTCGGACCGCGTTAGCGAGATGCTTGTCATCACCCGTATACTCATGCATCTTCACCGCGTCGGAGACCGCTCCAATGACGCGGGTGTAGCTCCGGCCTGCATGCTGGTTGGCGATGGACCAATCCGCCGCGGCCTCAGCGGCATGGCGGTAGCGCGGATCGCCGGTCTCCTCGTACATCAAGTAGAAGTTGCTCCAACCCTTGTGCACGTAGATCGGCGCGGTGGCGAAGCGCGGATTGAAGGTGCCCGGGCCATGTCCCGGTCGGTCGCGCCAAGCATTTCCACGGCGGCAGGCGCCGTAAAGGTCCGGATTCGGGCCCCAGTACAACCCCAGGTCATGGTAGTTGCGCAGCCAGTCAAGCGCAACCTGACGCAGCCTCGGGTCGCCGCCGCGAAACCAGTCCTCCCAGAGGAGAAGGCTATGGTTGAGGCGCACCGCTGATGTGTAGTCGGGCTTCGTGCGCGTCGGGTCCCACGACCACGGCATCGAGCCCAGGTCATCACCCTTCATCTGCATGCTTTGCAGAGCGAAGACCATCTTCTCCACGCTATCGCGCAACACCGGGTGCTCGATTTGCAGCGGCGGGCCGGTGCGGTAGACCGCGTCGTAGAGCCGCCAGTCGGCATGCCCATACACTGGTGTGTCCAAACGTGTGGCCAGCACCTGCCGCGTCACCGGAGAGATGACCAACTCGCTGAAGCGCCATGCGCCCTCCTGGATCATCAACCCTTCAGTCTCGAGGTCCCCGACAGGCTCGGTGCGGTTCGACCGTAGCGTCACTGAGCCGTCGGCCACGGCACCCTCGAAAGTGCCTCGGTTCTGCCGCAGGGCCAGTGGGTTGGCGACGGAGAGCGTCGTGCCGTCACTCAGCGTAAACTGCGCGGTGAGGTCCGCGTTCGCGTCCTCGGCAAAGCGCGAGTTGGGGTCGCGCCCGAGCATGTGTGCCGGGGTCTCGGGCAGGCTCGTCGCCTGCGCGTCCGGCGCGGTGAGTGTCCAGCCGAAGTCGGGCGTCCAGTGATCGCCGGCCGGGTGCGCCTGGATGCGGTGGGTAAGCGTGACCTCGCCGAGGCGCGTCACCTGCACGTCGACCTCGCGCGACCACTCATCACCCTCCCGAAGGAAGCGCAGCCAGACGAATTGCGCCCCTTCGTCGAGTACCTGGACCGTCATCTCGGCGGCACCGGAATCCGGGCCAAAGGGCGCCGCCGCGGCGAGCACCCGGCCCAGAGCATCGACCAACTCCACGCGCCCGTCAGTGATGAGAGCCACGAACGCTTCCGTCTCAATGCGCGCGGGCTCCCCGAGGGTGAGCATCGACGGCTGCGCAGCGACGTCGGTAGCATCGCTGAGTTCGAATACCCTCGACTCGCCTGCGGGGAGATCGAGCGGGACGCTGAGCACTATCCGGCGCGCCGAGCCATCGGGATGCCGCGTGATCACACGGGCTTGGGCGGAGACATGCCGGTCGCCATCGCTAACCGACACCGCATCGGGCGCATCTGCGAGGGCTCCCGGGGGCACCGGCAGCGACACCCGCGCGACGGTCTGTTGTGCGGAGTCGGCCGGGTTAGTCACTGTGAACTGCATCGGATCGGCGCCTCCCTGAATCGCGACTGACAGGATCAGCGCGGTGGCCGGCATGAGCGTCAGGCGCAGCATCATCTCAGTTCGCTCCCTCAGCGCGGCAGCGTTCGCCGGGCGGTTTGCCGGTGGCGTGTTGTGTGCGAGATCGAGACGCGAACGGGCCCACCATCGCCCGATCTCAGTTCCCAACCAGGCCTGCGATCCTCGTCGTCAGCGTCTGTTGCTCCTCGAGAAGCCCCGGCAGCTCCGCGCGGCCTGAGAAGTCGCCGGACTTGAAGGCCCGGCGCAGGTCGAAGTAGCGGATGCTCAGGGCCTTGAGTTGGGCGAGACTGTCCAACCACGCGGTGTCTTGCGTGCCGTCCACTGTCGCGACCACAGGGCGGATGAGGCCATGGATTTCGCCGAAGGTCCGCTGAGCGCGGTCGAGTTGCATCCTCATCTCCCAGCGGGCCACGTTTCCTCTCTGTGCCGCGTCCAGCATCTCCCGGATGGCCCTGAGCGCGGCGCGATCGCGGTTACTCTCCCCCACGCCGGCCAGAGCTTCCTCGATCTCGCGCACATCCAGACGCTGGGCTTTCAGGACCGCGCATTCCACGCTGAGGCGTTCCCTCTCCTGGTCGAAGCGCCGCGAGAGGACGCCACGCCTGACTGTGCGCCAGGAATCCTGGGTGCTGACCATGAGTATGACCCCGCCCCCGGGCGGCAGGTCGAGGTCGATCGTCCCGCCGTCACGCACCGACACTTCCCGCAACGTCAGCATGTCGTGCACCGTCCGGCCGTCGGACACGGGTACCTGCACCGTGCCCTCGTACGGCTGGAGCAGGTCGCTATTGGTCAAGACAAGATAGTCGCCGTGCGCGTTCCGGAGCCGCCCGAGCGTGAGACTGTCCGCGGCGTACTCGACCGCCACCCGTGGTTCGACGGGCTCCGCTGCGTCCAGGAGCGCCGGCATTGTCGGCACGAGAACTCGGCTGAGTTCGCTGAGGGTTTCATAAGTTGGGTGCGCATTGCCCCAGGGGTCCACGAGTGTGTCGTCGAACTCCTCGCCCCGCAGCTTGCCGTCGAGATAGCTGCAGGTATCGTTGTAGATGAAGAAGAGGAAGCCGTTGGCACCCGCGCCGATGGCGTTGAACACATCGAAGCGCGCCTCGGACGGGTCGGGCATCCGCATTGTGGTTCTGGTTCCGCTTCGCCAACTGAAAGCCTGAGGGATCATCCACACCTTGCGGCCCTCGCAGTACTCCTTCGCATTGCGGATGAGATCGGCATGGAAGACCAGCGCATCCGCGGAGCGCTGCGGCCTGAAGATCGAGTATGGGTCGAGCATCATGAGTTCCATGTACGGCCCCACCAGCTTGGCGACCGGCATCCGATTGAGGGCGCTGGCGACCGGATGGTCGGGATCCGCCGCGTTGATGGCCTGCTTGTTGTCCAGGTACGCGAGGCAGTCGTGGGGCTCATCGCGACCGTACCAAGCAAGCAGCCGCGGGTGATCGCGGTTCTCCGCGATGAGTCGCAGGCCGGGGTTGTCGGGCTTCGCACCGCGCAGGTCAGTGTTCGCCAGCGCCGTCTCCACCAGATAGAGTCCGTACCGCTCCATCAACCCCAGGCGCCAGGCCACGCGGCCATCGTCGCAGAAGTTCGAGATCGCGTTCATCCCGTGGCGCTTCAGGTCGAGCAGGTCATCCTCGAAACGCTCGTCCTTGGTCTGTCCGAAGATCGCCGCGTTCGCTGCGTTCCCGGCCGACACGGTGCTGATCACACCGAAGGGGAACACGGTCTCCAAGCAGCGGTAGCGCTGCGGCTGATAGCTGCCTTCCGGCAGTAGCTGATCGGGAGGAAGCTCGGGTAGGTTGCTCGTGGCCTCGAAGATCTCGACGTCGTCCAGGCACAGCTCCTTGCCATGGTAGGCAACCTGGATGCTGGCGACCTCGTCGCCCACGACGCCATCCTTCGGCACCCC
>JALGSU010000075.1 GCA_029821735.1 Candidatus Zipacnadia bacterium
TCGTAGGCGAGCAGCTCGATCTCGGCGTCGAGGTTGGCTTCGTGACCATGGCGATCGTCGGGCAAGTGTCCGTGGCCCTCGGCGGTGCAGCGCAGCCCGTTGAAGTCGTGCTTGTAGTAGGACAGGTTGCCCTGGGTGATGATCCGTTTCGTGGCCGCGCGGATGGCGGCGTTGTACTTGGGCCCCACCAGGCAGTAGTAGCGCCCTCGATTGGACTTCTCGTAGCCTCGCTCAACGCCCCAGTTTGTGTTCAGGTTGGTGCCGTTGAGAGGCATCCAGATTCCCATGCGTGTCCCCCGGGCCTCCAGGGCGTCTCGCAGGGGTGCGAAACCGTCCGGGTATACATGCGCCTTGGGCATCCAGATGGAGTTGCGGTCCTGCCAGCCGTCGTCGGGGACGAAAGCGTCCATGGTCAACCCGTAGGGATCGAGCAGATTGTCCTTGAAGCCCTCGAAGGTCCTCACCAGATTCTCGACATTGATCTGATCGCCGCGCCAGTCATACCAACTGTTGTACTGCATGAAGTTGCGGCTCGGGAGCCGGATCGTATCCACGTAATCGCTGAAGATCAGTTCCGGCGGATCGCCCGGACTGCCCGTACCGACGACGGCCGTCTTGCTGCGCACAAACCAGTTGTCCGTACCGGCATCCTGCTTCGCCAGACCGGGGAAATGGGTGAGGGTGACAAGACCGTCCGCGTGCGCGGTCTGGCTTCCCGGGTACTCCAGCCCGGCGAACCAGGCGTCGCCGATGAATACCGGTTCGCCCCGGCCGCCGCGATCACAGTCAAGAGTGGTCCTGAAGCGCTCCACCTGCAGGCTGTCGACGGCCTGGCCCTCCCCCATGGCGAGGGTCATGGTCTTGCGCAGGTAGGGCTCATCGCCCAGCAGGTAGGCGACGGTGACGGAACGCGGCGAACCCGCGGGCAGGCCGGCGCGGGGCACATAGAAGATGCGCACGCAGGTGCGGCGCTCCGAATTGCTGATGATTGGCTCGCCCTCGGCGCGGTAGTCGGCAACCGTGAGCTCAGTCCCGTCCATGAGGCGGACGAGGAACTCATCGCTCTCAATAATGAGCGCGTCGCTGCCGTCGGCGCGAGCGTACGATACGGTGCGCCAGACGCCATCGGACCGGATGAGGGTCTGGCGGACCAGATCATTGCTGAGCACCAGACTGTCGCCGGACACGCCGGCATTGGAGTCAGCGAGAAGCGGCGTCGCGAGGGCGATGATCAAGGCGGCGAGCAAGCAAAGGCGCATGGGAACCTGCCTCCCGGGGGATCGCATCGGGCTGAGTGTCTGGTAAGGAGGATATTCGGCGAGGGCGGGATCAGGACCTCTGAGATTGGGCACAGCAAAGGCCGCCTGGAAGCGTCAGGCGGCCCAGTATCAGATTGTGCTGAAAAGCCACGGACGCAAGGCCGTGGGCCCCATAGAGCCTATGAACTGCCTTGCACGGGGCCCCGTCGCACACTGCGCGACACCCCGTGCCCATGACCACGCCTTTCCCACACGACCTCAGTGGCTGATCGCGGGACTGTTCAGCGCCCCAGGACCTCGCGCACTGCCGCCACGACTTCACCAACTTCGATGGCCTTCATGCACGGGTAGTCGTCGCAGGTCGGGTGCGCGTAACACGGCTGGCAGTCGAAGGGCTTCTGGATGACGATGTGCTCGTCACCGTACGGCCCGGTGCTCTCGGGATTCGCCGGCCCGAACAGGGCGACGACCTTCTTCCCGAGGGCGTAGGCCATGTGCTGGGGGCCGGTGTCACCGGTGACGAGGGCCTCGCAGTGAGACAGCACGCCCGCCAGTTGCAGCAGGCTTGTCTTCCCGGCGGTGCACAGGGCGTTGACGTCGGCGTCTCGAACGATCCCCTCAGCCAGGTCCACATCATCGGGTCCGCCCACCACGACGATCCGGGCGTCGAGTTCATCCTTCAGGCGACGAGCGAGGGCGACGAACCGGTCGGCGGGCCACATGCGGTGCTCGGCGAAGGCCCCCGGGTTCAGGGCGACGAGCGGTCCTGATGCCTGGAAGTCGTGGGCCTCGAACATCGCGTCGGCGTAGGCCTGGGCATCGCCGGGAATGTGCAGGTCAAAGCGCGGGTTGCCGGTGTCGGCCCCAAGCGCCCGGGCAAGGGGCAACATGCGGTCGACGGCGTGAGGACCGTCCTGCTCGACCCTCGGGCCGGGGAACAACCACCTGCGCTTGGCGAGGCGGCCACTGCCCATGTGCACGGTCTTCGCGCAGCCGGCCATCCTCGCGAGAAAGCCGCTCTTGAGGATGCCCTGGAGCTCCACGCAGACTTCATAGTTGGCGCGACGCAGCTCGGCTTTCAGCGCGCGGCGTTCGGCGAGAAGACGCGGCCACTGTTTCGGGGAACGCGCCATCTTCTTCCAGCGGGACAGGGGCGCCACGTGCACGGTGTCTATCGCAGGGTCGTTCTCCACGAGCTCCTTGAAGCGCGCATCAACGACCCAGCCGATCCGGATGTGTGGGTACTCGTCGCGCAGGGCGCGCAGAACCGGCAAGGCACAGATGATGTCTCCGAACGCGCTCATTCGAAGAATGAGGATGCTATCGGTTGGGTGTATCTGCAATCTGATGTTCAGCCTTCCAACGGTCATGTAGCCAGAGCCATTGCTCGGGTTGTTTGTAGATCTGCTCGCCGATGATGTCGTTGATCTGCTGGGAAACCCGGGCCACATCTTCCGCGCGGTCGTCGGTTTCCTCGATGTCCAGCGGCGGGCATATGGTCAGGTTGATATGTTCGTCGGGCCCGCGTGGGGCGAACACGGGGACGATAGCCGCTCCCGTCCGCAGCGCGAAAGTAGCCGGGCCACCCGCCGTATCAGCCGGCCGCCCGAGGAACGTGAGGCGAATCGGCGCGTCCTTCGCGTGCTGGTCGGGGAGGATGGCCACGCACTCATTGCTCTTGAGCGCCCGCAGCAATTGGCGCGTGCTCCAGCGACCAAACACGTTCGCCCCCCTGCTGCTACGCGACTCATTGATCACGTCGTCGACGAAGGCGTCGGTGGCTTCCCGAGCGACAACGTTGATCGGGTATCCGAGCACCGACAGAAGCGCGCTGGCGAGCTCCCAGTTGCCGAAGTGTCCGGTGACGATGATGACTCCGTGCCCTCGAGCCAGGGCCGCGTCCAGGTTCTCGAGCCCCTCGACCGAGATGGCCTGCTTCAGGTCGTCGTCAGACATCGATGGAAGAGCGATCAGTTCCACTGCGGTCTTGGCAATGTTGTATACGCTGCGACGCAGGATCAGGCGCTGCTGCTCTGGGGTGTGGGTGTCGCCCAGCACGCGGCTGATGTTCTCCAGCACCAACCTACGGCGAGGCCAGGAGGCCAGCCTGATAATGCCCGCAAAGCAACGGGCGATGCGCCGGCGGCCGCCCGGAGACGCCGCGCGGACCAGGACCACCAGCAGTCGCGCCAGCCACCGGACGAAGAACTGCTCTATCGCCCGCCTGCGCGGGCCCTTCTCTTTGCGCTGCATGGTGTGATTGGGTGCGGCGATCCCTAAGGGATAGGTCAGGACTTGATGTCGGCACAGAACTGCGCTAGCTGAGCTTCGACGTCCTCAGCGCCTTCGAGCAACTCCATCTCGCAGCCCAGTACAGCGACCGCCGGGCAGCCAGA
>JALGSU010000044.1 GCA_029821735.1 Candidatus Zipacnadia bacterium
GTATGTCTCGCCGTCTCCCACTTCGCGCACGAACAGTGGCTCGTTGTTCTTGACGATCTTCAGGTAGCTGATCGTGTCCGTCCCGATGGCGTGGATGCGGATCGCGCGCGCCCGGCCCGCATCAGTCACCTCGACTTCTCCGCCCATCGGCACGTCGTCCACCGTGAACTCCAGGATCATGCGCGAGCCCGTTGTGGCGTAGCATCGCCGGGCCTTCAGCGCATCGAAGATCGCCTCGCGCGTCAGCTCCGGCGCATACACGCACGCGAAGCCGCTCTTCTGGTGCACGCACCACTGCCGGTCCTGCGGATACGAGCGCCCCGGCGTCCCCGCATGGCTGTCGCCGCAGCCGATGAACCCGAAGCGGTACCCGCGCGCCAGCGCATTGAAGACTCCCGACCCCGGTTTCTCTGACTTGAACCACAGCGGATCAGCGTGCTCTACCCCCGAGCCCCAGCACGAGTAGACCTCCACCAGGCACTCCAGTTCCTGATCGTAGTAGTCCCAGTTGGTCCACGATTTCGTATGGTGCGGGATCGAGATGATGTCGTCGCGTCCGCGGAAATACTCAAACATGACGTTCGCGTCGCCGCCGGGCAGGTCGTCGAGCGTGGGCTCAATCTCCGCGCTTCGGTAGATGATATTGCGGTGGCCCTGACCGAACCCGTACTCGAAGCCCTTGAACGCCACGAACCGTCCGGGGTCGTAGTGCGTGATCGCCGCCTCCTGCGTCGCCTGCCAGCCCTCTTTGTACGCCCCGCCCGAGTCGGTGATGCCCATGAAGTCCAGACCCGCCACGTCGCGCCCGTATTCATACCCCTCGTCCGGCGTCCCGATCGAGTCCGAGTGCCACATGCTCTGGCAGTGCACCAGATAGGGTTGCTCACCCCGGTGATGCCCGATCCGTCGGCGTCCGCGGCGGTGATCCGGTGAACGCCCCACCCCAGCGCCGCGGCTCCCTCGATGACCCGGCGGTTTGCGTCCTCAGCGGTGAAAGTCTCGCTGCCGCCGATCATCATCTCCGGCAGCACGCTGGCGATGCGCACCTCGCCCTCGAAGTTCCCGTCCGGCCGATTGCGGAACTCGTCCATTACCAACACGCGCACCTCGAACGGTTCGCCGGGACGCACGATCGATGGCGCCACCACATTCAGTTGCGCCGGCGGAGTGGGGATGACCCGGACCTGCAGTTTGTCGGCGGGCAGTTCCACAAACTCCCGATCGCCGGCCACATCCACGTAGCCGTGGAAATGATCTTTGTCAGTCGCGGCCACCCGCGGCGCTTCGACGCCATCGTCGCCCCACGTCGTGTCGCCGTAGGTAACGATGATCCTGTCGCCCGGTTGCAGGTCGCCCTCGCGCACAGCGCACGCGATATGGTGCGACCAGCCGCCCTTGAGCCCCTCCGTCGGACAGCGCTCCTCAGCCGACAGGTCCACCCATGCCTCGCCCTCGGTCTCGACTTCCACCAGTGTGTTCTTGCGTCCGTACCCGACATAGCCACCGTCGTATCCGCCCCGGTCGTGCCCCGCTTGGAAGTAGCGGTGCAGCGGCACTTCCGGCCAATCCCACGCGTCGTTGGGCATGGCTATCCGCAGGCTCCCGCCCTCCTGCATCCCCAGTGATCCGACCGTGTATGTGAAGGTCAGCGTCACCATGCTCCCCGCAACGACGTCTCCCGGCGGCGACATGGTTATCTGTCCGTGCTCGGTCATGACAAGCCCTCCTCGATGGTCCGGCATCAACGTTCCCTATTCCGCACACCCGTCCACCCGGCCTTCCGCGCAGGCAGGCCTCGGCCCACCGGAAAGTGAAATGCCCCCCCGACCCGAACAGACCCATCCCGGAGGTCCGCCAATATGCGCTACGCCCTTGCCCTGCTCTGCGCGCTCGCCTGCAACGTCGCCTGCGCTGACGATGCTTACTTCACCGACATCACCGCCGATGTCGGTATCTCCGGCGGTGCCCAGTGCGCGTGGGCCGACTATGACGCTGACGGTTGGGTGGATGCCCTGATCGGCGGCGTGCTCTTCCGCAACGTCGACGGCCAGCGCTTCGAAGACGTGACCGAGGCGTCCGGCCTCGCGGGCATCGGTGGCTTCGCGGTGTGGGGCGACTGCGACAACGATGGCGATCTCGACGTGCTCAGCAGCGCTGGAGTTGGCCGCCTCTTCCTCAGCGATGGCGATGGCACTTTCACTGACGCTTCCGATGGTCTGCCCGACCTGCCGACTATCAGTTCACGCGGCGTGGTCTGGGCCGACCTCAATGGCGACCGGTTGCTCGATCTCTACGTCGGGGGCTACGAGGCGTGGGAGAAGGGCGTGCATCCTGACGCGGTATACCTCAACCAGGGCGGCGCCGTCTTCACTGAGCACTGGCGCGAGGTCGCGGGCGAGATGCTCTCCGCGCGCGGCATCACCGCCGCCGATTTCGATGAGGATGGCGACATGGACGTCTATGTCTCCAACTATCGGCTCCAGCCCAACATGCTCTGGCGCAACGATGGTGCCGAGGGCCTCAAAGACGTCGGCTATGACTACGGTGCCGCGGGCAATCCCAAGAGCCGCATCGACTACACTGACGGGGTTAGCTACGCGATCTGCGGGCACACCATCGGCTCGTCATGGGGCGACTTGGACAACGATGGTCACTTCGACCTCTTCGTCGGGAACTTCTCCCACCCGCCCGACTACCAGGACCGCCCCCAGTTCCTGCGCAACATGGGTGCGCCCGACTGGCACTTCGAGGACATGAGCGCCGCCGCCGGCCTGCGCTGGCAGGAGTCCTACGCCAGTCCTGCGCTCGCCGACTACGATAACGATGGCGATCTCGACCTGCTCTTCACCACCGTCTATGGCGGCGACTTCACCGTCCTCTATCGCAACGATGGTGGCTGGAGCTTCGCCGAAGTAACCGACGAGTCCGGCATTGTTACCGAGAAGACCTACCAGGCGGCGTGGGCCGACTTCGACAACGATGGTGACCTCGACGTGATCAGTGGCGGGAGACTGTGGCGCAACGACGTGGCTTCCGGGCACTGGCTCAAGGTCCGCGTCGCCGGTCCCGGCTCAGGCATTGGCGCGCAGGTGCGCATCATGCTCGATGGCCGCACACTCACCCGCCAGGTCGAGAGCGCCACTGGCGAGGGCAACCAGAACGAACTGACTTTGCACTTCGGCCTCGGCGACTATGCTGGCGAGGTCGGCCTCCAGGTCGTGTGGCCCGATGGCTCTCGCCGCACCGTCGTCACCCAGCCCGATCGCCTGGTCGTGGTAGAGCCGCTCTAGCCTCCCGCCGCCTGTCGCCCATAGCTCGGCGTCGTCTGCCGAGCGACGGGGGAGTGCCTTCGCTGTCGCTTCTGTTGCTTCTTTCGTTTCTGTCTTTTCTGCCTTTCGCCGTGGACGTTCAGGAAGGGCCGGATTATGTGTATCCGGCCCGGCCGTTCGGCCCCCACTCGCGGGCCCTCGTTCGACTTCACCCCGGCGCAAGCGCAGCTTGCGTTAAGCCGCCCGGAGCGTGCATGAGCCAGCCCGGAGGGCGAGCGATGCACGCAAGGGGATGCGGTGGCGAGGGGCGGCCCTTACAACCCCAACTCCCCTTTGATCCCCTGCATCGCCTCGATCACGAAGGCGATATGTTCGGACAGCTCCACACCCAGTTCCTCGGCGCCGGTGGTGATGTCATCGCGATTGACGGTCGCCGCGAAACTCTTGTCCTTCATCTTCTTGCGCACCGACTTGGGCTTCATGCCATCGAGCCCCGTCGGTCGCACCAGCCCCACCGCGTTGATCAGCCCCGTGAGTTCGTCCACCGCGAAGATTGCCTTGCGCACGGGCGTGTCGCGAGGCGCCCCCGTGTGCGGCGCATGGGCCGCGATGTCCCCGATCGTCTCCTCATCCACCCCGCGTTCGCGCAATATCTCCGCACCCTTGGCCGGGTGCTCCTCCAGCGTCGGGTGCACCTCCCAGTCGAAGTCATGCAGCAGCCCGACGATCCCCCAGTGCTCCTCATCGCCGCCGAGCTTGCGCGCGTAGGCCCGCATCGCCGCTTCGACCGCGTACGCGTGCTTGCGCAGATTCTCATTGGCCGTGAACTCGTGCAGAATCCCCAGCGCCTCATCGCGTGTCATGCTGCCCATCTCCCGTCGTCGCGACAATCGTCGTAGTCGCAACATACTTCCGCGCCCGGCCCGCTTGCCCTGCCCGAAGAGGGTTCCGCTCCCGTCCCGCGAACCTTGCCGCCGAGCCGCAATCGACGAGCAACTGAAGGGATGACCTGCCATGCCCGCGCCGTTGACCGACACCGATCTCATCCGAGTGCTCCAGCACTGGCCCCGGCTGGCCGAGAAATACTGGTGGGACGATCCTGCCCGCCCCGACCTGGGCTGCTTCGGCTCTGGCTACAACTCATGGGGCGTGCAGACCAACCAGAAAGCCCTCGGCGCGCTGGCGGTCTTGGCGGCGCACCCGGACTATGACGAGTCCGCCTCCGGGGTCAGCCGCGATCGCGTATTGGACATGGCCCTGCGCGCCCTCCGCTTCTCGCTCGCCAGCCACCTAAGCGGCGACCACCGCTGCTCGGATGGCACCCAGTGGGGCCACACCTGGATATCCGCGCTCGGCGTCGAACGCATGATGCACGGTGTCGGCGCCATCGATGACCTCATGACTGATGAGGACCACGCGGGCCTGCGCCGCATGCTCACTTCCGAGTCCGACGCGCTGCTCGACCTGCCCGTCACCGGCACCAAGTGGAACGTCGATCGCGGCAACCGCCCCGAGTCCAATATCTGGAACGGTGCCATCCTCGCCCGCACCTGCATGATGTATCCCGATGAGTGCAACGTCGGCGAGTGGATGTCCAAAGCCCACACCTTCCTCGTCAACGGTATCTCGCTCGAAGCCGACGCGCACGATGACACCATCATTGCCGGCAAGCCCGTCAAGCTCTGGCATATCGGTCCGAACTTCTTCCCCAACTACGCCCTCGACCACCACGGCTACCTCAACGTCGGCTACATGGTTGTCTGTCTGAGCAACATCGCCATGCTGCACTTTTCCTGCCGCGAAATGGGTTGGGACGCGCCCGCCGATCTCTACTGGCACGCCGCCGAACTCTGGGACCTGGTGAAGAAGCTCACCTTCGCCGACGGCCGCCTGCTGCGCATCGGAGGCGACACCCGCCAGCGCTACTGCTACTGCCAGGACTACCTCCTGCCCTCGCTGGCATGGTGCGCTGACTACCTCGGCGACCCGCACGCCCCCGAGCTTGAGGCCGGCTGCGTGGAGCTCATCCGCACCGAGCAGACTGCCAACGCCGATGGCAGTTTCATCTCCGGGCGCCTGTCAACCGTCAGCACCATCAACCCGTACTACTACACCCGCATCGAGGCCGACAAGGCGTGCGTTTTGTCCCTGAACGCTTGGTGGCATCGCGCCGTCGACATCGCCCCAGCCGCTCCCGAGCAGGACTTCCAGGCCGCCACCACTGCCGGTTGGGTCGAGCCCGAGCATGGCGCGATCTTCCAGCGCTCCGTTCGCCGCATGGCCTCCTGGAGTTGGCGCGCCTCCGAGGCCCCCCAGGGCCTCTGCCTGCCGCCGGTCTCCGGGCACCTCGCCGAGTGGTGCGCCAACATGGGCGGCATCACCAGGCTCCTCGGCGAAACGGGCAAGCGCAAAGTCGAGCGCCACGATCAGTCGCTCTTCGATGGCGGCTTCCTGACGGTCGGGCAGATGCAGGACAACACCAGCTGCACTCTCCCCGAGGGTTGGCTCTGCGACGGCCACTTGCCCCACCAGTATGCCGTCGCCGCCCTCCCCGACGACCGCACCATGGTCGTGCTCGAATACGCCACCGTCCCGGTCCGCAGCTACTTGTGCGAGGTCAAGGGCCTCAAGCTCAACGTGCCCAACGATCTCTTCAATGACTACGCGCGAGTCTACTTCTCGGCGGCGGGGGAGACCTCACTTGCCGGCGACGGCGCGGGCGTCACGGAGTTGGCTTCAGACTGGGTGAACGTGGCCGACACCATCGGCGCGGTGGGCATCTATGGCGCTGACGGTTTCTCCATCTACCAGGCGGGCGAGCGCCGCGCCTCCGGCTTTGCCGACAGCCTCTACTATGACGAGTTGTGTTTCCCCTGTCTGATGGGCACGCGCACCTTGGACCCGGGCGTCGTGCTCGATTGCGGCAGCGTGGTCCTCTCCGGAGCCGACCGCGACGAGACTGCGCGCCTGGCGATGGGCAATGTCAGCGGCCTCGCCTGCGCGCCCGACGCCTGTCGAGCGGTCCGCGTCACCGGCGCCGACGGCAACGCTTACGCTCTTGCTGCGAACTTCGGCGCCGAGCGGGCCCCGGTCTCCGTTAACTTCAGCTTGGCAATCACCGCCGCCGAGAACCTCGTGACTGGCGAGACCCCAGAGCTCACTGATGGCGTCCTGGAGGTCGACCTCGACCCCGGCGCCGCCATCCTTCTCCGCATCTCGTAAGTACTGCCGTACATGCGACGGGCGGGGCATTGGCCCCGCCCGTCTTTGTGCCCTCAGCCTGACTGTAGGGCGGGGTCCTCGCCTGCCCACCATAGCTTCAGCGACGGTGGGTGCCCCGCAGGCCGTTGTCGTATGCCGTTCCCGGGAGCGCCGGCTTCCAGCCGGCAGCCGTCGTCGTTTGCCGCTTGTCACCCGTAGCTCGGCGTTGTTTGTCGAGTGAAGGGTGATCGCTGTCGTTTCTGTTGTTTCTTTCGTTTCTGTCTTTTCTGCCTTTCCCCATTGCCAATTCCCGCCGTTCCCCTACTCAACCATCCCCTTGATCCACACCTGCGTGAGCGCGCACTGATCGCGGTCCATCTCGCTGGTGTATCGCGCGCGCACCCAGAAGACGCTCTCGCCCCGCACTGCCTCGCTGATGTCGAAAGTGTCGTTGCGGTCCAGCGCCCTATCCTCCGCCACCGGCGTCCAGTTCTCGCCATCCACCGAGTACTCCACGACGCTGTGCAGGCCCTCCTTGTGTAGCGCGTAGAACCCGAAGCTCGCCGCCGTCCACGCGTGCCCCGCGCTCGCTCCCACCTCGTACGTCACCGTGCCCGACCCGTTCTTCCGCAGGCTCAGCCCCCATGTGCCGTCGTAGAACCCCTCGACCGTCCCGTGCAGACGCGAGTTCCCGCCCGTCAGCAGCGAGTCGTTGTAGCTGAACTCGCCCGCCGCCAGCTTTGCCATGTCGAAGCTGTAGCTGTCGAGCTGCTTTTGCGCACGGTCGCCGAACACCTGCAGCGTCCGGTCCGAGAACGCGTGCGTGCCCGGCAACTCGTCGAAGTAGTTCACGTATGCCTGCCAAGCCGCCAGCGCCACCTGTTCACCTTCGGGGGTGGGCGCCTTCCGGTAGGCGTCCTTGGCGGCCATTGCCTCCAGATGAAGCTCGGTATACCGCCAACCCAGCTCCACGAACGCCAGCCGCGCGGTCACAGTCTCGTCGCCCGCCGCCAGAGCCTTCGCATCCTCCAGCCACCCGCGGCAATCCGCCCGCAGCTCTGCTGGGAAGATCCCCGGCAGGTTGAAGACGTTCCCGCTCCAGTACCGGTCCGGCCCGCCTGAAGTCTCCAGCGCCATGTAGAACTCGCGCATCGGCGCCTCGGCTGGCCCGAAGAACAGCCGGAAGAACTCGTCCATCATCTCTGGCACGTCCGTCTCGTGGTCCCACCACAGTCGCGAGAACGCGTAGTACAGCAGGTGATTCGTCGACCAGTGCTGTTCGGTTTCCGAGTAGAAACCGTGCACCCCAAGCTCCTTGTAGTAGCGCACCTCATCGCTCAGCCGGTACAGCGTCACCGGCAGCGCCTCCGCCCAGTTGTAGAAGCCAAAGTACTCGTAGATACCGTGGTGTCCTGTCACCGGAGCCAGGGCGTCGATCTGCGCCTTGAAGACATCCACCCGCGGCGCGTCCGGGTTCGTGAAACTCGCCCCGTAGTTGTAGCAGTAGTTCGTTTGCTCCGTATGCAGACTTGGATGCGGCGTAATCCAGTTCGGGATCCCCGCCGCTCCCGCGTAGATATACACATGCAGCAGCGCGTCAGGATACTTCTCGGTCACTCGCTCCGCCACTTGGTTCAGCGCATGCAGCAGGATGTCCGCATGCGTTGACCGGTCCTTGTCGTCGATCGCCCGACAGGCCGCGCACTCGCACCAGCCTGCGCCGTCGTTCTGCGTCAGATCCACGAACATGATGTTCGGGTCTTCGGCCATCTGAGCCGCTCCGCGCATCGCGTATTCGGTCAGCTTGTCGACCACCTCGGCGTTGCTCAGGCACAGCTGCCCCTCCGGCCGACGCTTGCCCTTGACCTCCGGATACCACTCCGGATGTTCGTCAAAGTATGTCCTGGCCGGCAGGATATGCTGCCAGTTATGCCCCGAGCCAACCTTCGTGTAGGTGCCGCCGCGCTTGGTCATGAACTCGTGATCGGCCTCGACGTCCTCGGGTGGGTTGCGCACCCAGAAGTTCTGGTGGTTCTTGGTCAGCCAGTCGAGCACATCCAGGCCCCACTGCACATCCGCCCAACCATCCCCGGCGCGCCCGATCGCGTGCCGCCGCACGAACGATGGGTCGCGCGCCACCGCCACGTCCTCGACCGCGATCTCGTCCAGCTCTGGCGTCACCTCGCCCAGTTCCCCGGGCCAGTACCACCGATACCCCAGCTCTTCGAGGAAGTTGTATGTCGCGTAGACCACCCCGCGCGGACCCCCGCCGGCGATGATCAGGTGCGAGCCCTCGGTGCGGTTGACGATCCCCTCCAGCCCCAGCGCCAGCTCATCTTCCGTAGCCTCATGGCCCACCATCGCCAGCCTGTCCACCTGCGCCACCACGATTGCCGCGGCGTCGTCGGCCGGCGCGCCCGCGTTCAGGGCCACTTCTGCGCCCGTGGCCTTCGCGATGTACTTCTGCAGTTCCTCGGCCGCGAACTGCTCGGTGATTGTCGCCTCGGTGGGCGTATGGATGGCCGCGACCGCCTGCCCGCCCTCGACCACTGTCACCGCTCCACCCGCACCCGCGACCAGCAGCACCGCGCTCACGAGGAATATGGTTGTCTTCATTGTGATCGCCCCTCTTCGCATCTCACCATCTCCACCCGTCAGTCGCTTGCCTTCGCCGTCCGCTGTCGTTTCTTCTGTTTCTTTCGTTTCTTTCGTTTCTGTCTTTTCTGCCGTCCGCCGTTCCCCTTTGCCCATTCCCCATTGCCCATTCCCGCCGTTTGCAGTTCACGTCATCTTGATCTCGACCATCTGTGTGCCCTCAATCACCGGTATCACGAACTCCACCCGGCCCGCCCCCTGCTCGAACTCAATCGCCTCGCCTTGTGGCACGAGTGCGACCCCGCCCACTTCGCCCGGCACGCGCACCGAAACCGCGACGTCGTGCAGCGGGATAATGTCCTCGATGATCTCCAGGTCTCGCGCGCGTTTTTCGGGGATGTAATGCAGCGCGTGCACCACCAGCCGCTTCTGCTCAGCCTGCTCGTTCACCGTGAAGATCGCCGTGCTCGGCGCCTCAGCCCGCAGCGTCCGGTCAGGCACCAGCATCTCGATGGCGTTCGCCACCAGACACTTGCACCACAGCGGCGCCCGCTGCTCGTAGAGCGAGAACACCGGGTGCATCAGGTAGATGCACTGGCCCGCCCTCACCGCTCCCGGATACTCCGCCGGGCCCTCCATCGGCGTGTGCCGGTGCGAACAGAAGTGCCGCCACGTGCGGTTGAAGTATGGCTTCATCACCGTCGAGAGCACCTCGACGCCCACCGCCGGCTCCACTCGCAGCCCGCCCTGATACATGACGTGACCGGTATCGCGCATCCCTTCGCCCAGCTCCCCGGGCACGATGAAGTCCGGCGAGTATGGCGCCTCGCCCTTGTAGACCACGCCCAGTTCCGACAGGTTGAACCGATCGCCCTCCGGGCATAGCCCCGACCGGTAGCTCGCGAGGATCGCGCCCCCGCCTGTCAGGTAGTCCCCAAACTTCCCCTCCAGCGCATCGTCCACCACGATCCCGTCGGGCAGCACCAGCAGTCGGTAGCGCGAGAAGTCCGACTGGCTGTCGATCACGTCGAACTGGTGCTGCGCTTCCTGCAGCATACGCACTGCGCCGAAGATCGCCTCGGGGATTGCTCCGCGCGTGGCGTCGGTGGCGAACTCCTCCGGGGTCATCAAGCCGATATCCACCACTGCCTCCGCCCCGTCGCACCACGGCTCGGCGGCCTCGACCTTCGCATACGCCTCGCCCACCAGATCATACGTGTGGGCGCATATCTTCCCGCCCGGATGCAACTGGTCCCCGATCTCGCACTTGCTTCCGAGCGCCAGCATCCGCAGGCACTCGAACTCCAGCGCCGCCGGGTTCTTGAACGAGTGGAAGTCCCCCCACGTCGTGTGGAACTTGCCCGTGTGGCTGACAGTATCCACACCCAGCCCGCGCGCATACCGCTGCGCCACCGGGAAGTGCGAATACCCCCACGCGCCGCCCGGCAGAGACTCCAGTTCCAGGTGCGAGTAGTTGTCGATGATCCGCCGGTGCCCCGGCCCCACATGTCCCGAGTTAAAGAACACTTGCGCCTCCGGCTTGCGCGCTCGCACCACCTCGAACATTCGCTCCTGGAAACGCTCCAGCACCTCTTGCGCGAAGCTGCCCCGCTGACCCGCGTCGGCCGGGTCCATGCCACCTTCGAGCATATCGTCGATGCAGTACTGGCAGCAGCATGGCGTGGCGTGCACGATGTCGAAGAACACTCCGTCGATATCCATCGTCTCCGCCACTTCGGCAGTGTGCTCGGCCAGGAAGTCCACGTAGGGCGTGTTCAGGCACAATCGCTGGTAGAACCCCGCCTCAAACGGTTTGGTCCCCTGCCGGCAGCCGTTTTCATCCAGCGCCAGCCACTCCGGGTGCCGCTCCGCCGTATACAGGTCCCACTGCACGGTGATGTATGCTGGCACGCGAATACCTCGGCTGTGACACGCCTCGATCTGCATCGGCAGCAGGTCGCACTTCAGGTGCGGGTGCACGCGCTCGGGGTGCTTCTCACTTCGGTAGTAGTTCCACCCATGATGGCACCGCGCGAAGCACGTGATCGAGTTCACATGAGCGCGCGCAAGCGTGTCGCCGAACTCGTCGGGATCGAACTCGCCCCCGATGTCCGGGATCAGTCCACTGGTGTGAAAGTCCAGATGAATCTGGCGGAATGGCAGCTCAATCATGCTTGTCGCCTCTTTCCGTTCGCGTTGCCCTCGCCGTCAGCCGTTACCGTATGGCGGGCGCGTGTTCAGACCCGCCGGTCGTTGTCGACACCGTCCCCCAATCTCCCTTCCCCGCACTCCTCTCCGCCACCTCGCAGGTAACCCGCCCCTTCAGCGGGAAGAACACCCGACCCTCTATCACCTCAGGAGAGATCACATGCTTCTTGACGAAACATACGACGACCTCGACCCGAGCCATTTCGCGGACCCATCCGCCGCCTATCGCCTCCACCCCTGGTGGTTCTGGAACGGTGAGATGGCGCCGGACCTGATGCGCAAGCAGATCGCCGAGATGGCTGACAAGGGCTGCGGCGGCTTCTACATCTCATGCCGCCAGGGCCTCGCGCTTCCGTACCAGTCCGAGGAATACTTCGACCGAGTCCGCCTCGCGCGCGACGAGGCCCGCGAGCGCGGCATGCTCTTCACTGGCATCATGGATGAGTACCCATACCCCAGCGGCATGGCCGGCGGCGCGGTCACCTGGCACGACCCCCGTTTCCTGCGCAGCGACCTCGATGTCGTCGACTTCGAGGCCGAGGGAGCCGGGCCCGTGCATCGCCTGCTCGGTCAGGGCGACCTCCTGCGCGCCGTTGCCGTCCCGCTCAAGCGTGGCCGCCCGGCGTGGGACGACGCGGTGGACCTCGCCCCTCACGTGGGCGTCCGCCAGGTCCGCGGCGGTCTCACCTGGGGGCGCAGCCTCACCGCCTACAGCTACGCGCGTTTCGGCACACACGCCCCCCAGCACGAATTGCTCTGGCAGGCCCCCCGCGGACGCTGGCGCATCATGCTCTTCCTGGCCCGCCGCTCCACTTCGCATAAATACTTCGGCGAGTACGTTGACCTGCTCAACCCCGACGCCGTCGAGCATTTCCTTGAGTTGACGTTGGGCCGCTACCAGCGAGCGCTTGGCGCGCCCCTCGGCGAGAGCATGCGCTCGATCTTCACTGACGAGACCTACCCCGGAAGCTGGACGTGGGACCTGCCCGCGCACTTCCGCGAGCGCTGCGGCTACGACCTCGTCGAGGCCCTGCCCGCGCTGGTCGACGACGCTTTCCCTGATGCCGCTCGTGTCCGCTTCGACTACGTCAGCACCATCCACGATCTCTTCATGGACGCCTTCCACAACCGCTACCGCGACTGGTGCGAGCGCCTTGGCGTCCTCTACACCACCGAAGTGCCCATGATCCGCAACGCCGACCAGTCCGCCGCCCACATCCCCGGCCTCGACCACGCCCATGACCGTATCGGCGAGGGCCAGCCCCACGGCTGGCAGACGCCGAAGCTCACCAGCTTCCGCCACTCGCCCAAGTTCGTCGCCTCCCACGCTGCCCAGGCGGGCAAGCCGCGCGTCGCCGTCGAGGCCTTCCACAGCCTCGGCTGGGGCGTGCGCATCGCTGACCTCAAAGCCCTCATCGACCGCATGTCCGCGCTCGGCGTAAACCTGACCGCCCTGCACGGTTTCTACTACCAGTCTGGCGGCATGCAGAAGTTCGACGCGGCGCCGTCGGAGTTCTACCAGCACCCCTGGTGGCAACACTTCCGCGAGCTTGCTGACTACGCCGCCCGCCTGTCTTACATCGCCAGTCGCGGGCGCTACGTCGCCGACATCGCCGTGCTCGATCCGGTCACTAGCACCTGGACGATGGGCGGCGACCAGGCCCAACTCATGAAGAGGCTCGGCGCAGCGGAGTCGCTGCACGATGACTGGTCGTACATCATCGAGACGCTGCTCACCAACCAGCGCGATTTCCACCACCTCGACCCGCTCGACCTCGCGAAGTCCCGCGTGCGAGGCCGCAGTCTCCACGTCGGCCACGCCCGCTACCGCGCGGTTGTGGTCCCGCCGCTAGCCAATCTTGAGCGGGCCGCGTGGGACAAGCTGCGCGCTTTTATGGACGAGGGCGGCACAGTCCTGTGGCTCGGAACCGCGCCCTGGCAGGAGATCGAGCAGGACTCGCCGGTCGTCGCCGAGGTCCGCGAACTCCTCGGCCGCGACCCCGCCGACCTCGCTCGCGAGCACCGCGATGGCACCCGCGCCAAGCCCGGTTGGCTCGGCAACAGCCCCATGCGCCTGCTTGTCACCGGCGGCCCCCTGCGCGAGGCCAACGCTGCCGCCCCGCTCCTCGCGGCTCTCGACGAGGCCGCCCCCGCGACCATCGAGGTGCAGGCGCCCGAGCAGTGGCGCGATCACACTCTCGTGCATGAGCGCGAGTGCGATGGCAGTCGCATCTTCCTCATCGCCAACTGCTCGCCCGCCGAGTTCACCAGCCGCGTGCGTCTCCGCCTCCCCCGAGCCTGGGCCCTGCAGCGCTGGGACGCGGAGACTGGCGCCAGCCACCCGCTGTCCTCAGAGCGCGAGGACGATCGTCTCGTCACCAGCGTGCTCATGCCCGCCCACGGCACCACCATCCTCATCGCCGAGCGCGCCGAGGCCGAAGCTCCCGCACCACCAGCCGAGCCGCGGCCGGCCACGGTTGACCTCAGCGGTCGCTGGTCGCTGGCCGAGACCCCGCGCAACTTCCTGCGCATCGGCAAGTTCCGCGTGCAACTCGGCCTTGGGCCCGTGCAGACGAGCGCTCGCGATTACCGGTGGCCGATCGTCCCGCCCCAGCCGATCATCAACACCATCGCCGATCTCGCCGGTGACCAGCCGTTGCCGATCCGCATCAGCCCCGGCGGCATGACCCCCAAAGGCTTCGCCGTCCAGTATCCGCAGGTCGTCACCTGGCGCGCGCATTTCCACGCGGACGTTGTGCCCGATGATCTGCGTCTGCTCCTCGATCGCCACGGTCTCGCCGGTGATGCGCAGGTCTTCGTCAACGGCGAGCGCGTGCCGCTCGAATCATTCGAGGAGGATTTCGCCTTCGACTACTCCAACATCTCTGCGCCCGTCGCCGGGCTGGTCGTTCCCGGGCGGAACGTGGTCGCGATCGTCATGCAGGTGCATGCCGACGACGGCGGCCTGCTCGACGCGATCTGGCTGGCGGGTTCGTTCGGCGTGCAGCAGGCTCGTCCCGCGGGCCATCGCCTCGTTGAGGCCCCGGTTCAGGTCTGGCCGCTCGACCTTGATGCCTCGCGCCTGCCGCACTTCTCTGGCACGCTCACGCTCGAGCGCGCGATCCAGATGCGAGGCGACGAGACCGAGATCGATCTGGCGCAGACCGACGATGCCTTCCTTGATTGCGCCGAACTCTCGCTCAATGGCCAGTCGCTCGGCGCGCGTTGCTGGCCACCGTATCGCTGGCCTCTCCCGGAGGGGCTCGCACGCGCGGGCGCGAACGATCTGCGTCTGGCGATCACGACCTCTGCGGGCCGCGTGATTGAGGCCATGGTCTGCGATCCACACACCGGCGAGTATCGCGAAGCGTAGTGAATACCGCACCATGATCGGACCCGAGTAACGCCGAGAGGATGAACCACATGCATGGCGCGCTTTACGCTGCCCTTGCCGTCTCAATGGCCACCAACGGGTGGGGGACAGGTCACTCTGTCATCCGCCACACTGCCATCAACTGGCTGCCCCAATGGCAGCAGGAGATGCTTGGCGACGCCGCCACCAGTCTCTCCAGCAAATACACCAGCCTGCAGGATGCCCACGCCGGCGGCGCGCGTCCCGACCTCGACGCCTACTGCCTGCCGCCTGACTGCAAGCTCTCGCTCCACGACGTCTGCCCGATCGCCGATGGCACCACTGGCATGCGCTGGTATCTGCAGCGCGTCTCCGAGGAGATTCAGGCGGGCGACACCGACGAGGCCGCGAAATACCTCGGCGTCCTCTGCCACTGGATGGAGGACCCATCGTCCGCCAGCATGCACTGCGTCCGCGGCATCACCGACGAATACGCCCTGCGCCAACTCATCCCGCCGCCGCCCGACAAGCGGAAATACCACTACCTCTATGGCTACAGCGGGATCTCCGATATCGGCCAGTACGACCTGCCCGACGAGCAATACCAGCCGCGCTTGCTCGGCCGCACTTTCGACGAAGCCGCCCAGCACATCTACCAGGCTCAGCGCCACAACGCGAAGATGGCTTGCGCATCCGTCGTCGGCATCGTCACCGATGAGATGTATGGCGATGGCACTCGGGCCAAAGAGCTCCGCAGCCAGCTCGTCTTCGAGTCCGCGAAGACCACCGCCGACGTAATCTTCACCGCGCTCTCGATCGCCGCTGACCGTTTCGAGGAGGCCGACTCCGCGCGCCTCGACGCGGTCCCGCTCACCGATCTCCTCTCCGACAACACCGGCGGCTCGGCGGGCTTCCCCTACAAGTGGGTGCCTTTCCTCGAGGATGCCAGCTTCGACCAGAAGCGCAACGTCCTGCCCATCCAGCTTCCCGGCGCCGATGGCGTCGTCGACTACGAGCGCGGCGTGGGCATGGGCGCGCCCTTTGCGCTGACCTACACGCTCGCCCCCGGCGGTGTATTCTCGACCTTCTCGAGCATCGTCGGCCTGCACCCGATCGCTGGCGAGGGCGGCAGCGTTACCTTCGTCGTCAAGGTCAACGGTGAGGTCGCCGCAACCGTCGGCCCGATCGCGGCGGGCGCTCCCGGCCAGCTCATCGAGGCCGATCTTCCTGCCGATGGCATAGTCACGCTCACTCTCGTCACCGAGCGCGTTGAGGGAAGCAGCGAGTATGACAACCTTGCGGTCTGGGCTGACGCCACACTGCACGCCGCAGCCCACTGACCCGGTCGTCGGAGTGCGCCAACTCAGGTCTTGAAGGGGAATGCCATGTCAAAGCTCAAAGCCGTGATCGTCGGCGCCGGACGCATGGCCGGCACCATCGACGACGAGTGTGTTGACTACCCCGCGATGATCCTGCCCTTCTCGCATGCGGCCGGCTACACCGCCGTCGACGACGTCGACCTCGTCGCGTTCGCCGACCTCGACGAGACCAAGGCCCAGGCACTCGCCAGCCGCTGGGGCGCCCCCCGTGCCTATGGCGACTACCGGCAGATGATCGAGACCGAGAAGCCCGACATCGTCAGCATCGCCACTCCCTGCACGGCTCACGCGGAGATCGTGATCTTCGCCGCCGAACATGGCGCGCGCGGGATCTACTGCGAGAAGGGCCTCGCCTGTTCACTCGCCGAGGCCGACGCCATGCGCGAGACCGTTCATCGCACCGGCGTGAAGTTCAACATGGGCACGCTGCGCCGCTGGCATCCGGGGATGATCAAGGCCCGCGAACTCGTCGCCGCCGGAGAGATCGGCCAACTCCGCTCGGTCATCACCTACGGCTCCAGCTCGATGCTTCACTCCAACAGTCACTACATCGACGGGTTGCTGTATCTGTCTGGCGACCCCGAGGTGGATTGGGTTCAGGGCACTGTGCTGAACGCCGACTTCGACCCCGCCGCCGACCGCTGCGACACTGACCTCTCCGGCATTGGCACCGTCATGTTAAGTGGCGGCGTTTACGGCTACCTGCTCAACACGGGCCTGGTCGCCGAGTTCGAGATCACTGGTTCCGAGGGCGCGATCCGCGCGCGCAACAACCTGCTGCACTGGGACTTGCGCAAACTCGAACCCACCGGCCACCGCAGTATCGCCGAGTTCAACGTCCGCCAGTTCCCGTACTACGAGCGCATTAGTCCGACGGTCAACCTGATCCGCGATCTCGCCCACGCGATCGAGACTGATGGCGAGACCCGGGGCGGCATTGAGATTGCGCATCGCAACACGGAAATCGCCTTCGCCGTCATCGAGTCCCACCGTCGCGATGGCGCCCGCGTCACGCCGCCGCTCGACAACCGCAACTTCTGGATGGACTCGCGCTGATCTGAGGACGCGTCACCGCCCTACGCGCACGGCTGTCTGAGCACGGTCTTCAGCTTCTCGGGGGCCGTCTTGCGGGGGTCGCCGAGGTATATCTCGTGGTGCTTGCCGGCCAGTTCGCCGTCGTGTTCGGCGATGAACGTATGCAGGGCTTCGACGGTCGGCCCTTCCTCGGCGTAGGGCCCGATGTGCATGATCTGCGCGCACTTGCCCTCGACCAGGCGGTCGAAGCGCATCTCCATCAGCCCCGGCAGGTCCTTCTTCTCCTGCAGGCGCGCGGCGGCGTCGATGAACATGTCCTCATCGATCGGGTCGGGCTGCATGATCATCAGCGTCCACAGCCACCCGCTCCGGTCCTCGCTCTGGAAGACCGCCGGGTCTTCCGACCACCACAGCCCCTCCAGCGGTGGCACCACGTAGTCCTGCTCCGGATCGATGCCCTTCGTCTCGAACTTCAGCGCATAGCTGATGGCGTAGAGCGCTTCCGTGGCCTGCTGAAACCACTCGCTCGTATTCGGGTCGCCTTCCCCCTCCACCATCGCGAAGTTCATCGGCGGCACGTCCACCATCGCCGGCGCTTTGGCCGATGGCTGGTAGAGCTCTTTCAGCAGTTTCTTGAAGTCCCGCTTCGCCATTGCCTCGCCCCCCGGCGAGTCCGTCGCCCTGTCCGCGCCTGCTATTTTCGGATTCGTCCCCGCTCGCGCATCTCCTCCACCCGTGCAGGTAAATCTCTGCCCAGAGTCCAACTACCCCTCGGCGCGTGCGGACACATCATTTGAGGAGGCCCTCGGCATGAACGTGATTGTGATCGTCGTTGACACGCTCCGCTATGACCATATCGGCGCACACGGCAACGACTGGATCCACACCCCGAACCTCGACCGTCTGGCCTCCGAGTCATGGGTCTTCGACAGCGCGTGGTCGGCCAGCTACCCGACAATCCCGCACCACGATCGCCCGACACTCCCCGAAGCCTTCGGCCAGGCGGGCTGGGCCACCCAGCTCATCCACGACACCCCCCCACCTGGTCAATGGCGGTCACAACTTCGATTGGCCCTTCAATGCCTGGACCCAGATACGCGGTGCCGAGGTCGACCGCCCATGGATCGACGACAGCACCCAGTTCCCCAGCAACTGGGCGCGTGATCCGCTCTTTGATTTTGTCGAAGCCGAGCCCGAGACCCAGAACCTCGTGCCCACCTATTGCCGCGCCAATCGCGGGCGCGAATGCGACGAGGACTGGAACGCCGCCAAGCTCTTCCTGACTGCTGCCGACTGCCTGCGCGCCAACGCCTCGCGCGAGAACCTCTTCCTCTGGATCGACTGCTTCGACCCTCACGAGCCCTGGGACGTCCCGCCCGAGTTCGCGCGCATGTATGACGATGACCCCGACTGGGATGGTCGCATTGATCCGCGCTCATTCCAGCTCGGCGTCCGCCCCGATGCCCCGGAGAAGGCTGCCCGCCGCGTTGCCGCGCAGTTCGCTGGCAAGTGCAGTTGGGTCGACCGATGGCTCGGCGTGTTGCTCGAGACTCTCGAGGACACCGGCATGGCCGACAACACTCTCGTGCTGCTCACTGCCGACCACGGCACCAATGTCGGCGAGCGCGGCCACTTCGGCAAGTATCATCCGGTCATGGAGCAGGAGGCGCATGTGCCGTTCATCGTCCGCCCGCCCGGCGGCGAGACGGGGCGCTCTGACATCATCGTCCAGCCCCAGGACATCTTCGCCACCATCGCCGCCCAGGCCGACGTCCCCGTGCCCGCGGAGATCGAGTCCATCGACGTCCTCTCCGTCGCCCGTAATGGCGAGACCGGCCCGCGCAGCGTTGCCCTCTCTGGCCGCAACCCCGAGCGCGTCTGGGCCAAGCCCGGCGCTTGGCTCTACACGGTCATAGACGGTGACTGGTATCTTGAGCTGTCGGCCCGGCCCGAGGACTGCAAGCTCACCCGCATGGGCACCCTCGATGACGTGGCCGCTGACAACCCCGACGTCGTCGCCCGCCTGTACGAGGCGGGTGTCGAGGAAGTCTCGCGCCGAGGCATTGATCCAGCGCTCATGGCCTGGTTGCGCAGTGGGGGAGACGCCGAGTTCCCCGAGGATGCCTGCTTCTATGAGGGCCACCCGGGCCCCGCCGGATACGCTTCGTACTTCTCGCGCACCTGGAGGGAGTGGTAAAGCAGATAGCCGAGCCCGCCGCGGGGCAATATTGCTCAACACACCAGGAAGGGGCACACACCACATGCGCCGCGCGCGTTTCGCACACGTTACACTGCTCGTCGCGTTGACGCTCACCGTACGGATCGCCGTCCACGCCGACGTCACCCTCAACGGCATGTTCTCCGATAACATGGTCCTGCAGCGAGACATCGACGTCCCCATCTTCGGCAAAGCCGAGGTCGGCGAGCAGGTCACCGTCACCATCGGCGACCAGACCCAGACCGCCACCGCTGGCGAGGATGGCAAGTGGATGGTGACCTTCGCACCGATCGAGATCGTCGGTGCCTTCGAGGTCAAAGTCGCCGCCACCAACGAGATCACGCTGACCAACGTCGTCATGGGCGACGTCTGGATCTGCTCAGGCCAGTCGAACATGGCCATGACCGTCCGCGGCTGTCGGAACGCCGCCGAAGAGATCGCTGCCGCGAACCACCCCGACCTGCGCCTCTTCAACTACTCTCGCCAGGTCTCGCCCGAGCCGCTCGATGACTGCACGGGCGCATGGGTGCCCTGCACTCCCGAAGTAGTCGGCGGCTTCTCTGGCGTGGGTTACTTCTTCGGCCGCAAGCTCCACGAAGACCTTGGCGTACCCATCGGCCTTGTCAACACCAGTTGGGGCGGCACACCCGCCGAGGCCTGGACCAGCACCGAGAAGCTGCTGGCCACCGGCGAGTATCAGGCCACCTTCGAGGCCTGGGTGACGATCATCGATGACTACCCCGCTGCCCTCGAAGAATACGAGAACGAGACAGTCCCGGCTTGGGGGAAGAAGGTCGCCGAGGCCAAAGCCGCTGGGCAGACGCCGCCGCGCAAACCCCGCACGCCTCCCGGCCCCAACTACTACCGGCGCCCGGGCAACCTCTTCAACGCCATGATCAACCCGATCATCCCCATGGCCATCAAGGGCACCACCTGGTATCAGGGCGAGGCCAACGCTTCTCGCGCCTGGCAGTATCGCAGCCTGCTGCCGACCATGATTGAGGACTGGCGCGAGCGTTGGGGTCAGGGCGACTTCCCCTTCATCATCGTCCAGCTCGCCAACTTCCTCGCGATTGAGGAGCAGCCCGCCGAGGCCACCTGGGCCGAACTCCGCGAAGCCCAGACCATGACGGCCCTCAATGATCCTCAGGGCGGTCTCGCGGTCGCCATTGAGGTCGGCAACGCCACGAACATCCACCCGAAGAACAAACAGACCGTCGGTCTGCGCCTGGCCCTTTGGGCGCTGGGCACGACCTACGATCAGGACATCGTTTACTCTGGGCCGATGTATGCATCGAAGCGCACCGAGGGTAACACGATCAGGATCTTCTTCGACCACGTGGGTAGCGGCTTGTGCCGCCGCGTGACCGAGAACGCGCCTTTCCCCACTCGCCTGATCGGCTTCCAGATCGCGGATCAGCACCGCGACTGGCACTGGGCGGACGCTTGGATTGACGGTGACACTGTGGTCGTCTCGAGCGACGTGGTGAAGCACCCGACTGCGGTCCGCTACGGGTGGGCCAACAATCCGGTATGCAACACTTGTTCAACAAAGAGGGGCTTGCGGCCAACCCCTTCCGCACCGACAGTTGGCCCATCACCACCCAGCCCCCGACCGAGTAGTTCGCGGTTCAAGGGGCTCATTGGACCAATCGGCCTTGTCTCCGTACACACAACGACCGGCGAGTCCATGGACTCGCCGGTCGTTGTCGTTCGCCTTCGCCGTATGGAGGGCGGGTCTTTCCTTGGGCACCGAAGCCTTGGCGAAGGTGTCAGACCCGCCGGCCGTTGCCTTCGCTGCTTGTCGCTCGAAGCTCGGCTTTGTTTTCCGAGCGAAGGGGGATCGTTTCTGCCTATCGCTGTTCCTCCAACATCCTCCCGAGCAGATACCTCGCCGCCGCTTTGTCCGGGATGCGCCCGCGCCGCTGTCGAGGTCCGTCATCGCGAACGCCGGCACCGCCGAGCCCACGCATGACGGGCACCCGTCCTCGCATCCACACTCCTCGATCACCGTGCGCACCGTCCCCATGATCTCCTCGATGCTTTGCATGATCCGGCTCGCGTAGCCCATGCCGCCGGGGTAGCGGTCGTGCACGAAAAGTGCGTCGCGCCCCAGGCAGCTCGTCTCGACCACCGTCCCGATGTCTTGCGGATCGCACATCACGTAGAGCGGCGCCACTTCCACCAGCACGTTCGCGATCCCGATAAGCGCCTCCCCGATGATCATCTTGCGCTCCATCATTTCGCGCGCAAGCTCGACCGGCGGCGCGAACCACATCGCCACTGTCTCCAGTGTCTGAGGCGGCAGTTCAAGTTGCTCGAAACCCAGGCTGTCGCGTTGCTCGAAGCGGATCTTCTTGAACATCGGGATCGACGTCGTCACCGTGACGTCCCCGAAAGCCACCAGCGCCTCCCGCCACGTGCTCTCATCCTCGGTCTCGTCGATGCGCACCTGCGATGCCTGGATCGATTGCGTGTAGTAGTCCAGGTCCCGCCGCGTCACCCGCACGATCTTCTGATCCAGGTCAAGCTCTTCCACGAAATACGTGTCGGCGCCGTGCAGGTACACCGCGTGATCGTGAAGCTGCGTTAGCGCGCTCGTCTCGTCGACGGTCCCGATCACCCGCTCCCCGTCCGCCTCATCCTGGATGGTGTAAACGGGCCCGGCGATGTTGCGCAAGTTCACGCCCGTCGCCGGATACTC
Organism: Candidatus Zipacnadia bacterium; assembly: GCA_029821735.1. Classification (GTDB taxonomy): domain Bacteria; phylum Armatimonadota; class Zipacnadia; order Zipacnadales; family UBA5352; genus JALGSU01. The sequence goes on from JALGSU010000044.1 coordinate 21,962, forward strand.
CGTCGCCGACCAGTACCAGTTCTCGCTCAGATGCTTGACCCATGCATCGTCCTCGAGCAGCTCCAGCACCACATCCGCATATGGCCCGAAGTTCGCCACTTCCGCGTCTGCCAGCGGCAGTTCATGCGTCGCGCACTTGAGGTGCCCGATGACCACGTGCGGATTGTCCGGGTCCACCACTGCCTGCTCGGGTGCCTGCTCGAACAGGTAGCCCGAGTGCATCATCAGATACTGATCCATCGGCGTATTCTGCCCGATCAGGAAGATCAGCGCCTCGTCCTCCCCGCGCCCCGCCCGGCCTGCTCGCTGCCACGTGCTCGCCACCGTCCCCGGATACCCGACCAGAATGCACGCGTCCAGACTACCGATATCGATGCCCAGTTCCAGCGCGCTCGTCGACGCCACTCCGAGGATTTCCCGGTCCACCAGCTTGCGCTCGATCGCTCGGCGTTCTTCCGGCAGATACCCGCCTCGATAGGCGTGCACCGACTCCGACAGCCGCGCCGAGATCGGTCGTAGTGCATCGCGCGTCCCCTTGAAGATCAGTTCCGAAGCCAGACGCGTGCGCACGAACGCGATCGTCTGCACGCCCTCGGTCACCAGCGCCGTAAGCAGTTGCGTCGCCTCGCCGATCGACCCGCGCCGGTCGCCGCCCACACGCCACTGGTCGGGCCTGCCACGCGCTGCCCGGTCCAGCGGTGGCGGGTTCCACATCACAAACTTCTTCGGCCCGCGCGGCGCCCCATCGTTGTCGACCAGCTCCATCGGTTTGCCCGTGATGCCCTCCGCATGTGCTTTCGGATTACCGATCGTCGCCGAGCAGCACACCATCGCCGGGTCCGCGCCGTAGTGTCTGCAGATGCGCGCCAGCCGCCGCATCACATTGCTGAGGTGCGACCCGAACACTCCGCGGTACGCGTGCACTTCGTCGATCACGATGTACTTCAGGTGCGTGAAGAACCGGTTCCAGCGCGCGTGTTGCGGGAGGATCCCCTGGTGCAGCATGTCAGGGTTGGTCAGCAGCACGTTCCCGCCGTCGCGCAGCTTCCGCCGCAGGTTCTGCGGCGTATCGCCGTCGTATGTCCCGCACAGAAACTCCAGCCCGTCGTCGGGTCGCATCAGCGCCCCGAGCCCGCGAAGCTGGTCCTGCGCCAGCGCTTTGGTGGGGTAGAGGTACAGCGCGGTCGTCATGGGGATGCCGTCCCGGTGACGATGACCACGTTACGCCCTTCGCGAACGTGCTCGATCGCCGCGGCCTGGTGACTGTAGAGACGCTCGATCCCCTGCTCACCCAGCGACGCCTGGATCATTGCATGCAGCCCGCCGGGCACATCCCCGAACACCGCGTCACGCGCGGGGATATCCTCGACATGTGCCACTTGGCCCTCGAAAAACTCAAGCGTCCCGACCCGCTGCAGGAAAGTATTGGCGTCCATCTGATCTCCTCAGCTTTGTCGTATGGAGGGCCGATTCGCGAGAATCGGCCGGTGGTGGCGTTGTGGTGGTGCCGTTAACCGCAGGTCGGGCTTCTGCTTGCACCCACCGAAGCTTTAGCGAAGGCGGGCCAGCCCGACAATCAGTCTGTGCCGCTGCCTTCACTGCCGTCTCCGCCTCTTGTGCCACTCAATTACATCCGCCGCATCGATCTGCCTGACCTCGACATCGTCGCCGCCCACGTCTGCCGCTTGCCCCCCGTAGCCTTGGCGAAGGGGGTCGTTCGCCCCGCCCGCGATCATCGGCCCGAGCAACGTCGACCGCTCCGCCTCTCGCAGGTAGCGCGCGAGTTGGTGCGCATCCGCTGGCTGCAGCCTCCCGCGCTTGAGTTCCACCAGGATGATCTCGCCGCTGTCGGTGTCCGCGAACACCAGGTCCACGATATGCCGGTCGCGCCCCTCACCGCTGATCACGTGTTGCCGGGCCACCAGTTCCACCGGCTCATGCAGCAGGATACTCGGCTCATCGGCGACCGCGTCCTCGATCTCTCGCTCACTGTCGACGGCCTCGTACTCCCCGCCCAGAACCGCCCGAATCTCCGCCGCCGACTTCTCGCCAACGCCCCGCACTTCGCGCAGCTCCTCCTCGGATGCGCCCACGATCCGCTCGATCGACCCGAACCGTTGCAGCAGCGCCCGCGCGGTCACCGCCCCCACTTTCGGCAGCATCTCCACCACCCGCCGCTGCAGGTCCGGCAGATCCGCCGCCTTGCGCTTGGGTACCAGCGATACCTCCGGCACGCCCTCCTGCTCATGCTGCGCCATGATCCCGAGCAGCGCCGCGGTCTCGCGCTCGCCCGGCGTGTTCAGCACGGTCAGCCCGTACTGGATCACCAGCGCCGACAGCGCCCCTCGAACTGCTCGCCGGTCGATGCCACGCAGCGAGTAGTCCACCTCGCCCTCGATGATCAGCACCGCCGCCCCGAACTGCTCTGCCATGTCGATCGCCGACGTGAACAGACTCTTGTCCGCGATACCATTCACGAGTCCGTTCCCCGTCCGCCTCTGCACGATCAGCCTGTCGCTGAGCAGGTACAGGTCCAGTGTCTGGTCCGCGTCGACTGCAGGCAGCACCTCGATGCTCGCCTCGGCCAGCGCCTGCGCGACACGCCCGTCCGGTTTGCTCGCGTGAACTGTCAGGGCCGCTTCCTCAGCCATATCTCACGCGTCCTTGTCCCTTTTCTTCTTCAGTCGCCGCGCCTTCGCTGCCAGGCTGTCGCCGCCGCGAATCTCCTCCGGGGCCTCGCCCTCGGCGGGCTTCTCTTGCGGCTTGCCCGGCTCGGCACTCTCGGGCTTTTCCTCATGCCGCAAGTCCGGCCTGCCACTGAACGTCGTCGGCGGCATATTGCTGCGCAGTTTCATCCCCGGCGGCACTGGCGTGTCCGCTGAGTAGGGCGATATCTTCTCCGTCGGCACCTTCTTCGCCGTCCGCTTGCGGATCTCTTTCGCAAAGTCCTTGCTCGACCGCCGCCGCCTCGCCACATCCGCCCCCGCCAGTTGCCCCGCCGTGCCCGCGTCGGGGTACTCGGTCTGCACCAGTGGCTCCGGCGTAACCGGATGGAACACTCGCGGCTCGCGCATGACTTCCAGCCGTCTGCGCAGCGCCCGCTCCAGCCGCAGTTCGGCCTCCTCATCCGAGTCCGTCAGTGCCCCCAGGTCCGGATGTTCGAGCCCGCTCCCGTCACCGATCATGCCCTCGAGAATCATCAGCGCCGACCGCTTCGACGGAATATGCCCCTCGCCCCGCTCGACGTTCCATGTGTCGTACTGGCGCAGCGGCTTGCCGACGCAACACGGGCACCCGTCCGCGCACGGGCACTTGCGGATATTGTCCAGCGCCGCCGGCACGATCTCGTGCAGCCGTTCGTAGACCTTCTCTGTGAACCCCAGTCCGTGCAGGAAGCGTTCCCATATGAAGATCGCGTTCCACGGCGAGTTCGCGCTCCCCACCGAGTGCGAGAAGTCCAGCGTGTCGCAGGTCATGAACGCTGGCAGGATCATCCGCACCCCGTACCCGATCCCGCGCAGCCCGCTGTGCGTATCCAGCCCGGCCGCTCGCACCTGCTCCATCAGTTCCTCCGGCGGCACCAGCCACACCGACATCGTCTCCAGCTTCGCCGTTGGCACATCCACCTCATTGATCGAGATCGCGTCCAGCTCGTAGAACCGCACCTTCTCGTATCCCCACGTGTTCGAGTAGGTCGTCACTTCGCCCCAGTATGCATGCCCCGACCCGAACGGTTTCTCGCGCAGCCGGTTGTCGACGTGGTGCACATCCGTCCCGCCCAGCGGCTGGGTGTTGTAGTCCACCTGCACCTGCCGCACGCTCGCGACGTTGCGCTCCAGGTCCAACTCCTGCACCTCGTATGTGTCCCCCAGGTGCATGTATATCGCCTGCGGATGCAGAATCGGCGGCGCGTCCTGCCGCGTGACCTCACCCAGCGTCCGGCCCGTTTCCACATCCTGAATGATCACGTTCGCGATGTCGTACGAGCGCAGCGGCACCTCATGCTGCGGCGTCTCCTCAGCCGCGTGATACCACTGCCCGCCCAGATACTTGACCTTCCGATTCTCATTGAGCAGGCGCAGCCCCATCACCGCGTACTGCCCGAAGAGCCCTGCTTCCTCGTCGCCCAGCGGCAGTTCGTGGCATGCGCAGCGCAGGTGCTGCGTCACCACGAAGGGGTTATCCGAGTCGATGATCGCTTCCTCGACTGAGCGCTCGAACAGATACTCCGGATGGGTCATCACGTATTGGTTGATACTCGTGTCCAGCCCCACCAGCACGATCAGCGCCTCGTCATCGCGCCGCCCCGCCCGCCCTGATTGCTGGAAGAACGAAGCCAGCGTCCCCGGATACCCCACCAGAATCGCCGCATCCAGGCCGCCGACATCGATCCCCAGTTCCAGCGCTCGCGTGCAGCTCACTCCCAGCAGCTCGCCCGCGAAAAGTTGCCGCTCGATCTCGCGCCGTTCGTGGGGCAGATACCCGCCCCGGTAAGGCGTCACCTTGCTGCGCAGTTCCGGCGCATCACGCTGCAGTGTCTCGGTCACGTAGCGGTGGATCATCTCGGCGGTCATCTTCGCCTTCGAGAACGTGATCGTCGCCACGCCGCGCTTGACCAGTTCGGCCATCAGTTCATGCGCCTCGACGTTCGCCGACCGCCTCCCGCGCCAGTCACGCGCTCGTATCCTCGGCGGGTTCCACAGCACATACCGCCGCGGACCGCGCGGGCTGCCGTCCTCCTCGATGACCCCCATCGGCCGCGCCGTGACTCGCTCCGCCAGCTCTCCCGGGTTGCCCACCGTCGCCGAGCACCCCAGTATCTGCGGCCGCGACCGGTAGTGATCGCACACGCGCTTGAATCGCCGCAGCAGGTTCGCCATATTCGAGCCCAGGATCCCGCTGTACACATGCATCTCGTCCAGCACCACGATCTGCAGGCGGCTCAGGAAATCCGCCCAGCGCGTGTGCTGGGGCATCAGCGCGGCGTGGACCATGTCGGGGTTCGAGAAGATCACCGAGCCGCTGTCGCGCCGCCGGCGCATATCTGACGGCGTATCGCCGTCGTAGACGCCCGCCAGAACGTCATCCAGTCCCGCGGCTCCGAGCAATTCGCTGAACGCCTTGAACTGGTCCTGGCAGAGCGCCTTAGTGGGGAAGAGCAGCAGCGCGGTGGCCGTCGGATCTGCCAGCAGCCTCTCCACTATGGGAATCTGGTAGCACAGCGACTTGCCCGACGCGGTCCCGGTCACCAGCAGCAGGTCCTCGCCTCGTCGCGCCCGGTCCACTGCTTCGGCCTGGTGCGTGTACAGTCGCTCGATGCCCCGCGCTGTCAGCGCCGTCTGCACTGCTTCCGACAGTGGCTCAGCAGTGTCCGCGTATTGCGGCTCACGCGCGGCGTACTCGCGCACGTACACGATCTGGTCCTGGTAGCCAGGCGACTGCTTGATATCTTCGAGGAACTCGCCGATGTCCATGCATCTCTCGTCCACGGGCGTATTTCGCTCACTCACACCGCTCGTCGTCCCGCTCGGTGATTATAGACCATATCGAACATACGTTCAACCGATACTGCGCCTGCCGTTTGCCTCCGCCGTTGCCGCCGTTCGTTACTCGCCCGTTACACATCCCCGCGTCCTGCACTCGCTTCGTTCTCGTCACCAACCCCCGCAGCCCTTATCTCGCTTGGCCTCCAAAGTTCTTTACAGATCGGTCTAAAGTCCGTTACGTAAAAACCCGATGCTTCCTACGGTGCAGCAGACACAACACTTTCGAGCCGCCACCATCGCTGATCCGGGCTTGGGCTCCTGGGAGCGAGCAGTCAAAAAAACCATCGGGCGACGGCGGCCGTCCGAACAGCCGGGAAATCAAGGAGGTCACATCATGTCTCTCACGCGCATCAACCAGAACATCTCGTCCCTGAATGCCCAGCGTAATCTGGACCTCAACGCCGGGCGAATCGCCCAGAGCATCGAGCGGCTCTCCAGCGGTCAGCGGATCAACCGTGGCGCTGACGATCCCGCCGGTCTCGTCATCTCCGAGCTTCTCCGCTCGCAGGTGTCCGGCCTCGACGTCGCGCAGTCCAACGCCTCGCAGGGCGTGAACCTCATCAAGACTGCT
>JALGSU010000007.1 GCA_029821735.1 Candidatus Zipacnadia bacterium
TCTTGCGGCACAGCTCAGCGACTGGTGTCCCCGCCTCCGCCTGCTGCAGGGCGAACACGATCTGCGGCTCGGTGTAGCGCTTGCGCTTCATCGACATCAGTCCTCCTGGAACCACTATACCCCTTCATTAACTCTCATTCCAGGTGGACCAGGAAACGGGGTTCAGACCACCAATCCAGCCACGAGTGATGCACTCACAGCCCGTGTGAGTAGCGGCCCGGACGCCGATGGGGACACGGTGACCTTCGCTTACCAGTGGTACAGGGACGGGCTGCCGCAACCCGGTCGCATCTACCAGACACTTGCGGCGAAATGGACCAGCCCCGGCGAGGAATGGCTGTGCGCTGTCACGCCCAACGACGGCAGCGAGGACGGGACGTCCGGCGAGGACACGGTCACCATCGAGGGCAACGTGGCACCGACTCAGCCGACCGTTACCATCAACCCCGCGCGACCGGCCGACGAAGACAGCATCCGGGCGAAAGTGTCCGGTTCTACCGACGCCAACGGCGACGCGATCACCTACACCTACGATTGGTACAAGGACGGGGTGCTGCAGCCGAACCGCAGGTGGGCGACTGTTGCCGCGCAGTGGACACGCTCCGGCCAGCTGTGGCGGTGCGTGGTGACGCCCAGCGACGGGATGTCCAGTGGCACGCCCGCCGAACATGCGGTCACGATCAACACGCCGCCGGCGACGCCAAGCCTGACGATCAATCCCGGCACTCCGACTGCCAGCGACAGCCTGCGAGCGGTCGTGACCGACAAGGCTACGGATGTCGACGGCGACACGATCACCTACACCTACCAGTGGTACCGTGACGGTGAGGCACTCGAAGGCGTCTCCTGGAGCGGCATTGGCTCCTGGCGGACGACGGCGGGCCAGCGATGGACCTGCGTGGTGACCTCGAGCGATGGCGTCGAAGACGGGCCGACCGCCACCGCAAGTGTCGCCATCGGCCTCGCGGTCACGCAGCCGACCGTCACCATCAGCCCTGCCAACCCGAGCGATCACAACAGCTTCGCCGCAACGGCTTCGGGCAGCGTCTGCGCTAACGGCCGCGAGCCGATCTACTCGTACCAGTGGTTCAGGAACGGGACGCTGCAGGTCGGGTTGACCTGGCGGACGATCGCGGCATGGCGCACGACTGCCGGCGCTGCGTGGTGACCCCGAGCGACGGTGTCAGCAACGGGCCGGCCGGCGAGGGGACCGTCACAGTGCAGCCGAACACGCCGCCCAGCGCTCCAGCCGTGGTCATCACACCCGCCGCGCCGACGAGCGACGACTGCCTCCGCGTCAGCGTTTTGAGTTGCATCGACGCGGACGGCGACCCCGTTAGCTACTCGTGCCAATGGTATAAGAACGGGGTGCTGCAGATCGGCCTGACCTGGCGAACCATCGGCGCAACTCGCACGCGCGACGGCCAAACCTGGCGCTGCGTGGTCACTCCAAACGACGGGCGCGCGGACGGCCCGACCGGCGAAGCATCGGTGACCATTGGCGCGAAGGGCACGGTGTTGGCGGTCAGTTCAGTGGCCGCGATGCCGGCGGCCGCAGGCGCGGAGTTGACCTTCACGCTGTCGGCCGACGCGTCGGTCACGTGCGAGGTGCTGAACATCGCAGGCCGCGCGGTGCGCACGATCGTGGCGGATCGTCAGACTGCGAGCGGGCTGACGACGCTTGCCTGGGACGGCCGAAACGCGGCTGGCCTGGCGTCGCCTGCGGGCACGTATCTGGTGCGGATCACGGCATCATCGACGTCCGGCGTGCGTTGCCAGGCGGTGGGAACGGTGCAACTGGCGCGCTGAACGGGTGCCTACAGACTCAAACGGGCCGCCCCTCGAAGGAGGGGCAGCTCGACGCATTCGTGAAATCGATGGCTCCCCGGGCCGGATTCGAACCAGCAACCTAATGGTTAACAGCCATTCGCTCTACCATTGAGCTACCGAGGAGCGCGGGCAGTATTTTAGCAGAAACACGCCCCGGTGTAAAGTACCCCTCCCCCGCACCCGGAATGTCCAACTACACTTCTTTGCCGCACCCCTTTGTGATATGCTCTGCCCGAACTTCGCTCGCCTCAGTCAGCGCGCCATCCCGCGGGGAGGACATTGCCATGTCCGTCGACCTGCAACAGATCGCCAGCCGCATCAAAGAACTACGCCAGATCGCAGGCGTCTCAATTGAGACTCTTGCCGGCGGGTTCGGGATCCCTGTCGAGACCTACCGCCACTACGAAAGTGGCGCGGCCGACATGCCCGTCACGTTCCTCACCCAAGTCGCCGACCGCTTCGGCGTGGAACTGACCGTGCTGCTCACCGGAGACGAGCCCCGGTTGCACACCTACGCCCTGGTCCGAGCAGGCAACGGAGTGGCCGTGCGACGCCACGCCGCCTACGACTACGAGGACCTGGCATTCAATTTCGTCGACAAGAGCATCGAGATATTCATGGTGACCGTCCCTGCCTCCGCCGAAGGTGCGCCCGTCTCCCTCAACTCCCATCCGGGGCAGGAGTTCAATCATGTGCTTGAGGGCCGCATGCGGGTCTTCATCGAGGAGCGGGAACTGGTCCTCGAGCCAGGCGATTCTCTCTACTTTGACGCCAGTGTGCCTCACGGCATGCAGGCGCTTGACGACCAGCCAGCACGCTTCCTCGCCGTCGTCACCTGAAGCCGTTTCACCCAGGCTCCCGCAAGTTACCCAGACCCAAAGATTCGAGGTCACGATCAATGCTCGAGAAATACCTGTCCGACACAAGCTTCTCATCATACGAGGACTTCGCGGAGCGCTGCCGTATTCACGTTCCCGACTACTTCAACTTTGCTTACGACGTGGTTGACCAGTGGGCGGCCGATGATCCCGACAGACTGGCGCTGGTGTGGGAGGATGTCGAGGGCAACTCGGAGAGTTTCACTTTCGCCCAGATCAAGGAACAGACCGACCGTACCGCTAACCTGCTGGCCTCACACAGCATCGGCAAGGGCGATACGGTCATGCTCATTCTCAAGCGCCACTACGAGTACTGGTTCTGCCTGCTTGCTCTGCACAAGCTCGGAGCCATCGCTATCCCCGCGACGCACCTGCTCACCGCCAAGGACATCGCCTACCGCAGCAACGCGGCGGATGTGAAGATGATAATCGCCACCAACGAGGATCGCGTGCTGTCGGCGGTCGACGAGGCCCGGCCGGATTCGCCGACCCTCGCGCACAGGCTTGTGGTCCGAGGCCAGCGCGACGGGTGGGTCGATTATACTGCCGCTGCTCAAGACGCTGCCACGCAGTTCAGCCGCCCCACCGGCGACCAAGCCACCACCGCCGGCGATCTCATGCTCATCTACTTCACCTCAGGCACAACCGGGTTGCCCAAAATGGTGGCCCACGATTTCTCCTACCCGCTTGGCCACATCCTCACCGCCTCGTTCTGGCAAAGCGTGCGCGACGGCGGCCTGCACCTCACCGTGGCTGACACGGGATGGGCCAAAGCCGCGTGGGGCAAGATATATGGCCAGTGGCTCGCGGGCGCCCCAGTCATGGCCTATGACATGGAGCGCTTTGATCCTGATGAGCTGCTTGACGTGATAGTGCGCCACAAGCTCGTGACCTTCTGCGCCCCGCCCACCATCTACCGCTTCCTCATCAAACACGATCTGTCCAAGTTTGACCTGAGTAGCCTGCAATATTGTGTGACGGCGGGCGAGCCGCTCAACCCCGAGGTCTATAACCGCTTCCTCGAACTCACCGGGCACCGCATCATGGAGGGTTTCGGCCAGACCGAGACGGTCGTTGCCCTCGCCACCTTCCCCTGGATCGAGCCACGCCCCGGCTCGATGGGCAAACCATCGCCCGGCTACGACATCGACCTGATGAACGATGAGGGCAAGTCCTGCGAGGTCGGCGAGGAGGGCCAGATCGTCGTCCGGACAGCCAACGGCAGGCCGCCAGGCATGTTCTGCGGCTACCATCGCGACGATGAACTCACCGCAAGCGTCTGGCACGATGGCGTCTATCACACCGGTGACATGGCGTGGCGGGACGAAGATGGCTACTACTGGTTTGTGGGCCGCGCCGATGACCTCATCAAGAGCTCCGGCTACAGAATCGGCCCGTTCGAGGTCGAGAGCGCCCTCATGGAGCATGCCACGGTCATGGAGTGCGCCATCACGGGCGTGCCCGATCCTGACAGGGGAGCCATCGTCAAGGCCACGATTGTCCTCGCCCCCGGATACGAAGCGGGCAGCGGACTGGTGACCGAGTTGCAGGAGCACGTGAAGAAGACAACCGCACCTTACAAGTACCCGCGCGTGATCGAGTTCGTGGCGGAACTTCCCAAAACGATCTCCGGGAAGATCCGCCGGGTCCAGATCCGCGAAGAGGACGTCACGCAGAGTTAGCGCCAGACAGCGAGCGCCGGCTGCCACGCGCTTCGCGCGTGGCAGTAGTGCCAACGGCCCGCGTGCGAGCATTGCTCGCGCGCGGGCCGTTGGCACGCGCGGGCCCTGCGGGCCCGCGCCCGGCGCTCGCGCTCAGGTGGTGGTGCGGATGAGCGGGTTGCCGGGAACGCAGGTTGGTCCGCAGGTGCAGGCGTAGTCGTCGGGGTCACCGGCCAGTTGCGGCGCGAACTCTCGCCACATCGCGGGTATTTCGTCGCAGAACGACACCGGGCAGTCGGGATCGTGGAGGTGAATCTGGTCGAGGAAGTGGCGGTATACGGTGGCGCGGTCGGCGTGGTGCCATATCTGCTTGCCAGCGGGGCTGATGGGAACGCCCGGGTGCGGCCCGGCGTAGATGTCTCGGGTTTTCTGCAGGTATTCGGGATCGAAGAGATCGGTATCGAAGTTTGCGTCGAGTCGTTCGCCGGGCATATGTGCGAGCAAGTCGATGGTGATGACGTCCGGTTTGACGTTCGCGAGCAGTTCCTCGATCATGGTGGCGTTCTCTTCGCGCCAGTTGCGGACGGGCATGATGGGCGAGAAGCGAACGCGCACGTGGTAGCCTGCCTGCTGGCACTTGCGGGCAGCGGCGATGCGTTCGGAGGTGCTGGGCGCGTTCTTCTCCATCTCGCGGGCGACGGTCTCGGAGGAGATGGTAAACGAGATGATGCTGTGCCCGTTGTGGTCGAGGCCCAGCAGGTGGTCGACGTTGTCTGATTTGGTGTAGAGCTGCAGATACTCGCGTTCGCGCCCCGCGAAGTATCCGACCATCAGTTCCGACGAGCCATACTCGGGTTCGAAGGTGATCGTGTCGGTCTGATTGTCATACTTGTAGAGTTGCTGCCAGGGGTTGGCATCGAGCAGTTCGTCGAGGTGCGCGACGACCTCCTCAAGATTCATGTGGATGTTCAGGAACTCGCCGATGTTGCAGTAGTCGCACGCGTGTAGACAGCCCCACGCCGAATGCAGACAGTGCGCGTTCTGGCACACCCCGTCCTTCCTCTCCAGCAGCGATCGGCCGTCGCGGAAGTCGTGCATACCGGCGCCGTTCAGGCGCGCGAAGCGGAGATGGGGATATAGGCGATTGGTCTCCGCAATATCCTCTGGCGTATCCCACGTGTAGCTGTTGAAAATGATGTCCGGGTCACGCTGCCGCTTGTATTGCCCGGTGCGCCAGCGCGTGACGCGCTCCCACTGTTTCTGCTCACTCACTTCGTTGAGCGCCGCGTCGTCGACGGTGATTGGCGGCTGATCCGGCTCGATGCAGCCCATCATGCGGTCCATGCGAGCGGCGCAGTCGGGGTCGCCGAGAACTCGCTGGTGGACGTAGACGTTCCGCGGCTTGACCTCGTACATATCTTCCACCGTTCTCCGGGGATTGGTCTGGGTGCCGACCGGCATCTTCGTCGCTCACCGCCTCGTTCCTGCCAACTTGTCTTCTCGACGGCCTGATGCTATCTTGCTGCAATTGTCAGGGCGCGCCCAGGTATGAGTAGAGAGGACACGCAATCATGAAGATTGACAAGCACCCGATGGAGCTCCAAGCGATGAGGATGTTCCGCGAGGGCAAGGGCCGTGAGGCTAGCAAGTTGCAGGACGAGTTCCTCAAGGCGGTCAAGGACTCTGGCGTGGACCACTGCACCTGCCCAAGCGCCTGCAAGTTCCACGGTGACTGCGTTCAGTGCTTGATCGTCCACCGCGGCCACGGCGACCACGTGCCCCACTGCATGCGCGAGATGATCAACGACCGCGTCGCGGCCCTCGCCGCACTCGCCGCACTCGCCGAGAACAGCTACGAGGGGAAGTGAAGGCGGGGCGCAGCAGGACCTCGGCGGTCCGTGCCGAATCATGCAGTGGGACCAGCAGTTGTATGGTCTTCTCAAAGAGAATGGAACACGTGCCCGGCACTACGAGGAGGCAGGTGCGGTGGGTGACCGGAGAGCCGCCAGGCCTGTGCAGGGCCTGACGAGGCGTTGGCGATGGCTGCTGCCTCTCGCATTGCTGATCCTGCTGTACGCTATCTTCCCAAGGAAGTCTCAACTCCTGTTCAGCGCCCTCCATCCACGCAACGTCGCGCTACGTTTGGTGTTCAGCATACACGTGCAGCGCCCGGGCCCCACTCTGGCCGACGTGATCGACCGCACGCGAATCGCTTTCCCTGCCACGACGAAGCTGGAGGGGAGTTACCAGCTATCTTGGACTGCGCAGGTATTGATGGCGCGAGTCGCCATGGGCCAGGAGGAGAGCGCTGAGTTGGCGTCGGCCTTGGCAGAATGGCAGAGACCAGAGGTCTACGAGGCGGACATCTTCGTGCGCCATGGCCCTGAGCCGTTGTGGTGGGACCCGGGGGCTGAGAAGGGCATGGAGGTATACAAGGTGGACAGGTACGGCGGCCCGCATTACGCCGTGGAGTCGCTGTACGTGGGCCTTGCCCCTGGCGACGGGACACGCAGGAGAATGTACATCTACTGGATCGGGGACTGAAGCTGCACACGGTTGCCGCGAGGGAGAACGAAGATGGCGCCGCGATGGTTCTCATCTACTGAACTGAGGAAAGTCGCCCCGCGTCTGAGCCGCGCGTGTTGGGCTGCGCTGCTTCTCGTGGCCATCGTCCTCGCTGTTCTCTCGGCGCATCGGTGGCTCCTCGTCTCGACCGCGATGCGAGAGCACGGACAGACGCGTCCATCCCTTGCTGCCATCGCGCATTGGTGCGGTCTGTCTTTCCCTGAGTCGGCTCGACTGAACATGTCGAGTCATGCGTGGCTGCCGCGAGCCTACCTATGGGCGAAGATGTCTATGACAACCGACGACCTCGAACGCTTCATGCAACAACCTGCTTTGCAGGGCCGCTGGGTCGAGGGAGACACACCGCTCCGCGCGACACTCCAGACCATGGGCTGGTGGGAGGACGCTGGACCTACGGCACAGGTGCGGACGGCATCCTTCCCCGCCCCGCCATCGGCGACGGGCCCGTTGGGCAAGCATCTACAGGTAGTGGACGTGGTGGTAGTGACACGGCCCGGCGAGCCAATGGCTCGCGTCTACCTGGCTGGCAGCGACGACTGAGCCACAACGGGCAAGATGCGCCACTCAACGAATCCTCATTGTTGCCATTCTCAAGCCGTCTTTCCGCCGCATTGAATTCCGCGCGGGCTTGCCTCGCCGCCGGGCGCTGTGGTATAATTCTGGCCGTTGGATGAGGTCTCGCAAGCGAACTTTAGCCCTGCACAACTGGTCTAACCAAACACGGATGACTAACTCGCAATCGCGGCAACTTTGGCAGCACGGAGTAGGTCTCATCTGCGTGCTGCTCGCACTGGTGATCTCTGCCGGTGCGTTTTGTGCTGTACCCACCTCCGACGAGCCCGGCACTGACCGGCTCGATCACATGCTCACGCCTCGCGCTCGCATCCATCTCGGCATCGGCCAGGCGAATACCGAGCGCCTGACCCGGCGCTCAGTAAGCGGATCACTCTCGACCACGCTGCCAACCCACTGGCGCGGAATCGTCGAGTATCTCTTCCCCAGCGATGGCCTCGTCCGCAAAGGCGATCCCATTGCCCGCATCTACGACCCCGAGATCCTGTCGGACCTGGCGCGCGCCCGTAGCCTCATGAGCATCTTCGACGTGTCACCGCTGACCATCGCGGCGGCCAGGCGCTCGTCACTGCTCGAGGCCGAACCAGTCGTCGCCCCGGAGCCGCCGGCACCAACAATCGCCCGGGCTCCGGCCACCCCCGCCGCGTCTGCAGCAATCGATGTCCCTGACTTTGACTTTGAGGCCAACGCCGCTCGGCAGGGCGAGCTGCGCAGCCAGGCCGAACTCACGGCCCGCATGCTCACCGACGCGGTCAGCGCCCGTGACGCAGCGAACGCCGAGGTAGAGGACGCCACCAGAGATATCGCGGAGCGCGAGCGGCTCTTCGAGGACGGCGCACTGGCCGAGGGCGCGCTGGCTGCCCCCAGCGATCGCCTCAACGCAGCGCGCGCGACCGCATCCGCTGCCGAGACGCAGCTTGAGGAGTTGCAGGCCGGGTATGGGCGAATCGCCCGCCAGATCCGCGAACTCGAAGGAGCGGCTGAGCAGGCGCATATGGAAATCGACGCCGCCAGAGCGACGGCTCGAATCGCTCGCCAGCCCGCGCCCGAGCCAGTTGAGGCACCCCCGTTGCAGGAGACGCCCGCCGAGAATCGCGCCCCCGTCCCGCCGGGCACCGGAGCGCGGATGCCCCGTGAGGTCCGCGACCTCGCCGCGCCGCGGTATCAGGAAATCACCGCCCCGGGCCACGCCATGATCAGTGACGTGATCAGCCCCGAGGGCACGCTCGTCGACGTGGACGAGGAATTGCTCCGTCTCTCCAACATCCAGCTCGCGCGGCTGACCGCCCGAGTGAGCCACGACGCTCTGCCCCAGTTCCGACAGGGCCGAGCGGTCACGCTTAGTTTCGAGGACTATCCCTCAGTCGCGTTCGAGGGCTGGGTGGCCTCCGCAGACGGGGTGCCCGGCGCTGACGAGGCGGATGTCAATCTGCTGGTTGTGTGCGAGCCCGGCGCGGGAATCAATGATGCGTACCTGGCTCTGCAGTGGATGGTGCTGGAAGCCGGGGTCGACGCGACGAGCGATCCGCAGAGCCTGAGCCCAGTGACCGAGCCCGCGCCAGTGAGCCCGGCAACCCGCTTGCTCCGCCGCATCTTCCCGCTGCTCGGACCCGAGGAGCAGTTCGTGGAGATGGCGAGCGGCCCCGAGGTGGCCCGCAAGGACCTTTACGAGGGCAGGCTGAGGCTGCAGCCGATGCCGCGAATCAGCGATGACGACACGGCTGAGCCAGCAGTGGACGACCGCCTCGCAGCGCTCGACGAGTGGCGCAGGTCATACCTGGATGGGATGGTCACTACCGTGCTCAGCGACGGGAGCGCGATCACTTTCCCGGCCGAGGGCGAGGTATCGACGGCGGTGCGGAGGATGCTGACCGGACGAGTGAGCCACGGTCGGAACCTGTGTGCGCGCACTATGCGCGAGGCGCTGGGCTGGGGCCTCGGCGACGCCCACTCGTGGGCGTATCGTCTCCCCCACCGTGGCTACGTCCCGCGAGCCGACGGCGGCGTCCGGCCCGGCGACATTCTGGTCTGGCCATTCAGCTACGGGCCGGGACGATCCGAGCATATCGGGATCGCGGTCCGCCAAGGCCGGAAGCTGGTTCTGCTCAGCAATCTCAGCGGGTGCCTGGGTACGTCGGAGATTCCTGGCGGCTACATCGCGTTCCACCAGCCAGAGGCCGAAAAGCGTGCTGCAGTGCAGAGCAGCGATGCAGGCGCTGATTCGTGACGGGTCTGTAGCCGCAGACCGTCTTGCGCGGAACATCACATGCGGAAATTCGGTGCCTCCGCGCGCATATCTGAATCCCCCCAGAGCGCTTGACCCATCGACTCGCAGGATGTACAATTCCCCCGCACCACTCCTCCATGAAAATCGTCCGGAGGTCCGAAATGACCATCGAACGCCTGTTCATCTCTGTGCCGCTCATGGTCGCCGCAGCACTGCTATCAATGCCCGGCGCCGGTCTGTGTCAGGGCGTCGAGGAGCTCGAGCAGATCGGAGCGCGGCTCGATTCACTGGTCGACGAGATGCAGCTCGTTGAGGAAGTCAACGGCCTGCAGCTCTCGGCCGCGGAGGTCGCGGGGCTGATCGAGATCGTCGACGATGTCCAGGCGGCGGTCGCGCCGATCATCACCAGCCGCGTGCAGGTGCTGGTCAAGCTCGAGCCGTTGATGCGCCAGCGACGAGCGGCCCTGATCGCAGATCAGCAACCGACCGATGAACTCATGGGCCAGATAGACGCCCTCGAGGGCGAACT
Organism: Candidatus Zipacnadia bacterium; assembly: GCA_029821735.1. Lineage (GTDB taxonomy): Bacteria > Armatimonadota > Zipacnadia > Zipacnadales > UBA5352 > JALGSU01. The sequence goes on from JALGSU010000007.1 coordinate 10,285, forward strand.
CAACGATCTGGATGTGACGAATGACGAGACCGTGGTGGCCTCGGCACCACGCTATCGCGACGTGCTCACGGACGCTCAGGTGTCACTGGTTACCGGCGAAGAGGACGCGCGCCGGCAGGTGGTCATGCTGGTGGAAGTCATGCGTGACATGCCTGCGGAGAAGTTCAACCGCGAAGCCCCCGGGTACGCCGCGCGGCTGGAGAATCTGGACGCGGACCTGTCTGCCAGGCAGATTCTGGACCTGTTTGCGGCGGCGCGCAACTTGAGCCCGGAGGAGTATCAGCAGCAGGGACACGAGATCACGGCAGGCCTGCTGGCCATCTATGCCCCTCCCCCGGAAATGGCCGCCTCGATGATGGCGCACTTCTTTGCGCACCCGAGAATGCTCGACATCCTGAAGGAGAAGCTCACGGCCATGACGAATGCGCCGTGACCGTCTCGAACGGTCGGAGCAGGATGCTTCGAGCAACGTGGCTTGAACGCCATATGCGCGAGTCGTAGCCGTACACCATAGCAGCGTCAAGCTCATCCGCTGGAGTTACCCAAACTGGAGGTGTCGTACCTTGCAACCACTACGTGGCGCCGTCGTCGGCGTGTCCGGCATTGGTGGCTATCACCGCGGTATCATGCACAGTCTGGAGGACGTCGACCTGGTGGCCGCGGTCGAGAAGTATCCCGACCGCGAGAAGCCGGGCGAGGGGATCGCGCAGGTCGAGGAGTGGGGTGTGCCTGTCTACAACGACATCGAGACCATGCTCGATGAAGTGGAGGGGCTTGACTACGTGACGCTGGCCGTCCCCCATCACTGGCATGCGCCGTATACGAAGATGTGCCTGAACAAGGGCATCAACGTGCTGTGCGAGAAGCCGGTATCGGTGCTCGCGCAGGACGGTTGGGAAGTTGCCAGGCTGGCCAAGGAGAAGGGCCTGCACGTGGCAGTGGACTTCCAGTATACCGGCTTCACCCACTCGCACAAGCTCAAGGAAATGATCGCCGCCGGTGAACTCGGCGAGCTGACTGAAGTTGTCGGCGTGATGGAGTGGAAGCGGACGGACGAGTACTACGAGCGCGGCGATTGGACCGGCAAGCGCGAAGCCCACGGCCTGCCCGTGTGGGACGGCGTCATGATGAACCAGGCCGTGCACCTGATCAACACCGCGCTGCAGATGGGCTCGCGCATCGAGGACCATGCGACCCCGCGCTCGGTGCAGGCTGAACTGTACCAGGCACACGCGAACATCGAGGTCGAGGACCTGGCGGCGATCCGCGCGGACCTCGGCGAAGCAAACCTGTACTTCTACTGCACCACCAACTGCGACGACAGCTATCGCACCAGCCTGACCATCCACGGTACCAAGGGCTGGGCGAGCTGGGACACGGACAAGGCTGAGATCCACCTCGAGGGTCAGGAAGAGCCTATCGTGCTCGACGACCCGGCGAACCGCGACGCGATCCACGAGAACCTCATCGCCGCCATCCGCGGCGAAGTGAAAGAGGTATACGCGCCGGCATCCGAGTCGGTGAAGTCGACGGTGGTCATCAACGCCGCCTACGCATCCGCGGGCGAGATCCGCAAGGTGCCGTGGTGTGAGATGACGGGCATCCACTCGCTGGTGGACTACGCTGCGGCGCAGCGCAAACTGTTCAGCGAACTGTCCTCGTGGGACTTTGCATCCGAGGCAGTGGAAGTGGACGAGAGCTTCAAGTTCGAGGGCTTCTGAGAACCCGCCGCACAGAACCGACAACGGGGCGCCGAGAAATCGGCGCCCCGTTAGGGTGTACGCTCGTGAGGACAGCTACAGATGGCGGCCGATCCTGTCGTTGGCGCGATCAATCAAGAACACGACGACTAAGCAGATGATCGGCACCCACATAATCAGCCGCCCAACCATCATCTTCGATGCGACACAGCCGACCAGCGAGGCGACGATTGCCAGAATCAGAATCCGCCACGCCGGGATCGCCTCTCCGCGCGCCCAGTTCTCGGCAAGCCCGACAACAGCCCCGAAAATGACACCAAAGACAACTGTGACTGTCCAGCCCAACATCTCACACCCCCGTACAACAGACAAGGCAGGAACTGACTATCCGAACCAGACCCCGTATTTGCGGTACATGTCGTTGATCAGGCCGACCCAACCCCAGACCACGCCCGCTGTGAAGAAGTGACCAATCACCAAGCCCAGGAAGAACGGGATCAGGCGGCGATAGGTACCCATCCCACCGATGCGCAAGACAAGCGACTTGATGACCCATACAATGAAGAACGGTCCCCAGATCGGTCCGGCATACGAAGCGACCATCACAAAGCCCAGCGGGTGCAGCGGGAAGCGCAGCCAGAAGGTGCGCGCAGCCATCAGCAACATCGTGATAAGGAAGCCGGATATCCCGGCGGCAGTTCGCCCGGTGTCGGGTAGCTTGTGGGCCTTGACGAACCCCGAGAGCGCATCCCACGCGCGAGCAGATGACTGGACTCGGCTCCCGCCCTGGGTGGTGCCACCCTCGAGGATGTTGGCACCAAAACCATAGTAGACATTCAAGTGGACGGCATAGGCGCCGATCAGGCCGATGAGGAGCGCAGCGATCATCCACTTGACCATTGTGCGTTGGTTGATGCCAGATTCCTCAGCGATGCGACAGCCCTCAATCTGGTAAGCGCTCATCGAGGTGAAGTAGCCGCGTGAGACCCAGTAGAACATGCCCAGAGCACTCATGTTGGCCCAACTGCTGCCGTGCTGGAAGAGCTTGGAGCCGAAGATATTGAAGGTCATCTCCCAATGCTGAGCGATCGGGAAGAGCCAGACAAGCGCCGCCCCGGCCTCAGCGCGAGCGCGGGCGTAAACGACGGCAAAGAGCAGACAGATGCCTAGATACCAGATGGCAACCCACGGCCACATGCCGGCCTTCACTGCGAAGACGATCATCACCACGAAGCCGATGATCCCGGCCCAGACAGTGACGCGATAGGGATAGGGTTCCTTGCTGTCATCAATGGCGGGATCGCCAGTGAAGGCCTTGCGGAAGACCTCGCGGAGGTGGCCACGAGCGACCCAGAGCAGCACCAAGCCAAAGGCCAGGTAGCCACCCCAGGAGTGCTGGCGCTCCATCGGGAAGCCGGAGATGTCGTAGCCCATGGCCGTGGCAGCGACGTTGGAGAGCTTGAAGAGCAGGGCGAAAACCCATACGGAAAGCAGCACGTCAGTGGAGACCAGGTAACCGATGCCGAAGTTCTCAGGGCGCCAGGCGATGGACAGCCCGCCCATCGCCGACCATGGGCGCTCCGTGAAGAGTGAGCCTATCTGGAAGTATTTCCCCAGCGCGGGGACAGCTGGATTCCAGGCATTGAGCATGTTCATGACGTTGTAGATCATCGCCAGCGCAAAGCCCATCCACATGACCGGGTTTCTCAAGAAGCCGCCGGTGACCTCGCGGCCCTCGGTGTCGGACATGTTCATGACCAACCGAACAATGGGGAAGGTCAGATGCTCCTTGTGTATCCACTGGCGGCGGAACATGAGCATCAGCGAGTACATCGTGACGTAGGTCGCCAGCAGGAAGAGCGTCCAGGCGGCGAGCGGCGTGACCCAGCCGCGCCAGGGGACAGAGCCATCCTCGGTACCCTCGTACATGGTCTGGATGACGCTCTGGTCAGGCGCGAGCCATGACGGAATCTCGCTTTGGAGCAAGGCGTATTCGTTCTCAGGTCCGGCGAAATAAAAGGGGACGGTGATCTGCGGGAGTATCTGACGCACGACGCCGACGGAAGGCATCGACACGGCGATCACCAGGAATGAGTAGATGAGCATGGTCTGGCTCTCAGGGAGGTCAAATATGCGCGGGAGCTTGCGCAAGAATGGCCTGACCATGGTGAGGATGAGGACGGCAGCGATGGCCGGAATGACAGGCACACTCTCGCCAATCTGGGCGCCGAGAGCTATGAGGCCGGCCTGACGCATCCACAGAAGCGAGATGACGAAGAATATAAGGGAGATGATGGCAGCGCGCATCGAGAGGCCCGCCGCGGGTTCGAGTTCGGCTTCGTCGCCGACGGCGACTTCTGTCGACTTCAGATCTTTGGCCATGCCAGTACGTCTCCGTTCCGGGACGGGGCCACATGGCCCTGGCGTCCGTACAAAATCATACAGTGTCCCCACACGGGGGCCGTCGGGGAGAATTCGCTAACCGGCTCTCGTGCACCTCCACGGGATTGAGCCTTTGGTGGTACGGATACAATAACAGGTGGGTATGGTGGATGCAGGCGTTGGCGGGGCGTACCCACGGTGACACTTTCTGTTGAAATAGAATTGCGGGAGGCTAGAGGTGATACTCGACGGACGTCGAATATGGAAAGCCTCACCGCTGGCGGCGGCAACCGCTGAAAGAGCACATGATGTTGTAAGGAGGACGATATGAAGCGAAGTGGTTTCACGTTGATCGAGCTGCTGGTTGTTATCGCGATCATCGCTATTCTGGCAGCCATTCTGTTCCCGGTGTTCGCCAAGGCTCGCGAGAAGGCTCGGCAGTCATCATGCACGTCGAACCTGAAGCAGTTGAGCCTGGGCATCCTGATGTATGCGCAGGACTATGATGAGCGGTATCCGAAGAACTACAGCTATGACGGCGGGAGCGGCGTAGATCTGCGCTGGTGGGAAGACCGAGTCCAGCCGTACATCATGAACTGGCAGGTCACGATCTGTCCGAGCCGCACGCCCACCGCGTACACCTATGCACGCCCGGCGGCAGGCCCGGCGCCGCTGCTGTTCAGCTACGACTGTAACGCGATGGGCGATGGACAGTGGGGCACCGGTGGCCCGATGACGAACAGCCCGGCCGGACTGGGTGAAGTTCAGAGGCCGTCCGAGTGCATCCTGCTGTGCGAGGCAGTCAGCACACGCGAGATCACGATCACGAGTCGGTCGGACTGTTTCAACAGCAGCAATGGCTACATCCGCAAGGACCACAACGACATGGCAGTCTGGGCGTTCTGCGACGGCCACGTCAAGTCCATGCGCGTGAGCCAGCCCTACATGTGGAGCAAGTCTGGCACGCATCCCTGACGTGCCTTCACACCCGACCAGCGAAGAGGGCCCGGAGATATTTCCGGGCCCTCTTTTTTTTTTGTGGAGGCAGGACCGCTAAGAGAATTGACGAATAATCTTAATGTTCAGGAGTACATATTGCGCAGGGGTATCAGAAAAGGGAGGACAGACCTATGAGACGGGCGCACGGCTTCACTTTGATTGAGTTGCTGGTCGTGATCGCGATCATCGCCATTCTGGCGGCGATCCTGTTCCCGGTGTTCGCACGCGCGAGAGAGAAGGCACGGCAATCCACGTGCACGTCAAACCTGAAGCAGATCGACCTGGGGCTGCTGATGTACGCGCAGGACTACGACGAGCGTTTCCCGCGGCTTTACAGCTATGAGAACTCGTCGACCGAGCTGCGCTGGTGGGAGGACAAGGTCCAACCCTACATCAACAACTGGCAGGTGACGCTCTGCCCGAGTTCTACGGTGTACACCTACACCTACCGCCGCCCCCCGGAGGGCCCGAACCCGCTGCAATTCACCTATGACTGTAACGCCATGTACGGGTACACTGGCGCTGGCACTGGTGGCTGGGGCACGGGCGGGCCGATGAACAATGCGCCCATCAAGATGGGTGAAATCAGGAAGCCGGCAGAGTGCATCCTGGTATGCGAGGCGCGCTCGACACGTGAGATCACGCGAGCCGAGCGGACCGACTGCTGGGACTCCGATAACGGCTACATCCGCAAGGATCACAACGAGATGGCAGTCTGGGCATTCTGCGACGGGCACGTCAAGTCGATGCGCGTGAGTGAGCCCTACATGTGGAGCAAGTCCGGCACGAACCCGTAAGGTAGCGATCGCTGAGACACAACGCAAAGGCTCGGTCCTGCCTCTGGGCGGGATCGAGCTTTTTTTTTGGGAGGCAGCAGGGGAATGCAGAGGATCGACGAATTCTCTTAGGAGTGTACATCTTCAGGACGGGGAGGACCGACCCATGAAGCGAGCGTATGGTTTCACTCTGATTGAGTTGTTGGTCGTGATCGCGATCATCGCCATCTTGGCGGCGATCCTGTTTCCCGTGTTTGCACGGGCGAGAGAGAAGGCCCGGCAGACGAGTTGTCTGAGCAACGTCAAGCAGCTCGGACTTGCCGACCTGATGTATGCGCAGGACTACGATGAACGTTTTGTCCGCTACTACCAGTATATGCCCTACCCGACCGCTCTCTACTGGTGGGGTGACCTGCTGCAACCTTACGTCTCGAATCGCCAGATTCTGGAATGCCCGTCGAGCGCATGGAGCTACACCTACGGCCGGCCGCTGGGGCTGCCGAACCCGCTGGTGTGTTCGTACGCACTGCCGGGCATCTCCGTGAGCGATGCCGGCGTTTCGTGCACGATGTTGCCGAGCAACAAGATGGCGCTCGTTCAAGATCCCGCAGGAACCATCATGATATGTGAGTCCACTACCTCTGAGATCTACACCGGAGGTTCGCTGAGCTTCACGATTGCCGGGCCCAATGGCGTGACGGACCTGGCCACCGGTAGCTACCGGCGAGTGGCCAAGACGCATAACGATGGGTTCAACGTCTGCTTCGCGGACGGACACGCCAAGTGGCTGAAGAACTCAACGCCCGGCATGTGGACGAGCACGTCCGGCGACTAGGCACGATGACTGTGGGGCGACGGAATAGCTCGATCCTGCCTCCGGGTGGGATCGGGCTTTTTTTATCTGCTGCAAGAAGGGGAACGTGGACATCCGACGAATTTCTTTAAGAGTTCATATTTTCAGGACGGGAAGGACCGACCCATGAAGCGAGCGTACGGTTTCACTCTGATTGAGTTGTTGGTCGTGATCGCGATCATCGCCATCTTGGCGGCGATCCTGTTTCCCGTGTTTGCACGGGCGAGAGAGAAGGCTCGGCAGACGAGTTGTCTGAGCAACATCAAGCAGCTTGGACTTGGCGACCTGATGTATGCGCAGGACTACGACGAACGTTTCGTAAACTACTACAGGTACATGCCAGCCCCCAACCTCTACTGGTGGGGCGACGTGCTACAGCCCTATGTCATGAACCGCCAAATTCTGGAATGTCCCTCGAGTGCATGGAGCTACACCTACGGCCGGCCACCAGGCCTGCCGAACCCGCTGGTATGCTCATACGCACTGCCGGGCATACGCATTAGTGATGCGGGCGTTTCCTGCACGCAGCTCCCGGGCAGCAAGATGGCCTTGGTCCCGGATGCCGCCGGTACCATCTTGATCTGCGAGTCCACGACCTCTGAAATCTACACGGGAGGTTCGCTGAGTTTCACAATCGGCGGACCGAACGGCGTGACGGACCTGGCCACTGGTAGCTACCGGCGAGTGGCCAAGACGCACAATGATGGGTTCAACGTCTGCTTCGCGGACGGACACGCCAAGTGGCTGAGGAACACGACGCCCGGCATGTGGACGAGCACGTCCGGCGACTAGGCACGATGGTTTGAGGACGACGGTAGGCCCGATCCTGCCTCTGGGTGGGATCGGGCTTTTTTCTTTCCGGGGTCAGAGGACAGTGGGGATGACTGACGAACTTAGCACGCTGTTGGCATCTCAGAGGCACGGAGGATCGACACATGAAGCGCGCGTATGGTTTTACCCTGATCGAGTTGTTGGTCGTGATCGCGATCATCGCCATTCTGGCGGCGATCCTATTTCCCGTGTTTGCGCGGGCGAGAGAGAAGGCGCGGCAGACGAGTTGTCTGAGCAACATCAAGCAGCTCGGCCTCGGCGACCTGATGTATGCACAGGACTACGATGAATGCCTGGTACGCTACTACCGGTACATGCCAGCCCCCAACCTCTACTGGTGGGGCGACGTGCTGCAACCTTACGTCTCGAACCGCCAGATTCTGGAATGTCCGTCGAGTGCATGGAGCTACACCTACGGGCGACCGCCCGGCACGCCGAACCCGCTGGTGTGCTCATACGCACTGCCGGCCATGGCCGTGAGCGATGCTGGCGTTGCCTGCGCGTCGCTGCCGGGCAACAGGATGGCGCTCATCCAAGACGCCGCCGGCACTATCTTGATCTGCGAGTCCACGACCGCCGAGATCTACACCGGAGGTTCGCTGAGCTTCACGATCGCCGGCCCGAACGGCGTGACGGACCTCGCCACCGGTAGCTACCGGCGAGTGGCCAAGACGCATAACGATGGGTTCAACGCATGCTTCGCGGACGGACACGCCAAGTGGCTGAAGAACTCAACGCCAGGCATGTGGACGAGCACATCCGGCGACTAGGCACAGCCGTCTGAGGATGACTGGAAGGCCCGGTCTCGCCGCATGGTGAGACCGGGCCTTTTTTTTTGAGGGCGGTTGGAGGTCGGTTCTCAGCAACGGCGAAACGTGTTAAGGAGTTGTAGAGCGACATGTCCACTACAGCAGGAGGGGCGAAGTATGAAGCGGCGACATGGTTTCACGTTGATTGAGCTGTTGGTCGTTATCGCGATTATCGCGATTCTGGCGGCGATCCTATTCCCGGTGTTTGCGCGAGCTCGCGAGAAGGCGCGGCAGACGAGCTGTCTGAGCAACATAAAGCAGCTCACGCTCGGCGCGCTGATGTATGTAGGAGACGCTGACGACATGCTGTTCGGGCACATCCAGGGCACCCGCAACACTTTCTATCCCCCGACCGGCGTGTTCGCGAACTGGCCCCAACAGATTTATCCGTATGTAATGAACGCACAACTGTTCAGCTGTCCGTCCTACCCGACCAGCCCGTGGGTCTACAGCCCCACGTCGCGGGACAGTAATTTCGGGTACGGAATGAACTACTGGATGACGTATTACTACTACTACAGCACCGCTTACATGGCAGCTTTCAAGACGCCGGCGAAGACGATCTGGTTCACGGACTGTAACTACTACATCGTGTACCCGTCCTACTACCTGGCCACTTACCCAACGAATACCACATATGGTCAGAACGGGTCAGCGCGTTTGCAGCTGCGGCACAACGGCGGCGCGAACGTAGGCTTCCTCGATGGCCACGCGAAGTGGCTGTCGCGGAGCGTGCTGGAAGGCGACAGCGGATCACAGAGCACGTGCGAGTTCTGGTGGGGGCGCTAACCTTCCGGCAAGCATGAGACCAGACGAAGGGCCCGGGCTTCGATGCCGGGCCCTCGCTTTTTTCAGGGCGAGGAGGATTTCGGGGCGGCGGAGACAAAACCTATCCCCCATGCCGGCAGGGACGGCAGTGAAGCCATATCACCCCACTGACAGCAGGTGCATCAGTATGAGCCCGGAGTTCGACCTGCCGCTGGTTCACGTCGAAGCGCAAGGCCTGGCCGAGGGTTGGGAGAAGGCAGTTCTGGGATGCTGGGAACGCGGTGTGCGCATCCCGACACAGTATGATCGCGAAGAGGACCCGGCGAGCCGCGACGTGTCGCTGGCGCTGGCCATAGCCGACCCGTTCGGCGAGCCGCGCATCCATCGTGCGCTGCCCGGCGGGATCTACGACCTGGAGGTGTATCGCCAGGAGGTGGTGGACGGAGTGCACGACCACTGGATCGACCCGGAGGCGGGCAAGTGGCAGTACACCTACCACGAGCGACTGGAGGCGTACGAGACACCCGACGGCGTGGTGTATGACCAGCTTGATTACGTGGTGAACGCGCTGGCGGAGGCGACCTACACCAGGCGAGCGCAGGCCGTGCTGTGGAAGTGCTGGGAGGACGCCGGGATCGACGATCCGGCCTGCCTGCAGCGGATGTGGTTCCGCGTCTACGGCAAGCGGCTGGTGCTGTCGTGTCACATGCGCAGCAACGACGCGTTCAAGGCGTCCTACATGAACATGTATGCTTTCACCGAACTGCAAAAGACAATCGCTGAGCGGCTGTCGGAGCGGCTCGGGCGCGAGATCGCAGTGGGCCAGTACAACCACTTCGTCGACAGCTACCACATCTACGGATCTTACTTCGATGAGTTCGAGAAGTTCCTCGAGACTGTCGAGGTCCGCAGTTGGGAAGAGCGGACGTGGACGATGGATATGGTCCAGCCAATGATCGAGGAAGCCAAGGAGAAGATCATTCGTGACCTGCAGGCCGAACGGGAGCGCAATGCGAAGGACTAAGGCGCGACCGGGATGGGCACGGTGGGTCGTGGCAACGATCTTCGCGACCGCCGTGGCAGCAGGAACAGCGCAGGCTGATGACGCATTCGCGCAGGACATCTCCGAACTGTGCCGCCCAGTCATCATCGGGACGATGGCGGGCATGTGGGCGTTCGGCGACGACGAGGACGTCGATTCGGCGCGATACATTCTGGATGCACAGATATGCGCGAACGGCCTTGCGGAGATCATCAAGCGCGTCACCGGGCAGCCACGACCGTCCGATCCCACCGCCGACGACGGCTTCCCGAGCGGACACACCAGCGCAGCCTTCGCGTTCGCGCGGTCGATGTCTGAATACGCGCCAGAAGCGGCGCCATTCGCGTGGGGTTTCGCGGCCGCAACGGCCTGGGCACGGGTGGAGACCGACCGGCACAGTTGGGCACAATCGCTGGCGGGAGCGGTTCTCGGCACGTGGATTGCGGGGGAGTCAATCAAGCATGACGGGGGGCTGCTCGGCGGCGTGATCGCGCCGGACCGCAGCGCACTGGTTGGCACCACGGAGGCACCGGCGATGCCAGGATACACCGTGACGGTCTGGGCCGCAAGCTGGTAGAATCCGGTCGGAGCGGGCGAAAAAGACGGAACTGGCGTTGACAAAGGGAATAGGCGTTGCTATACTCGCCGCGTGACAGGTGGTCCCTCCGAGGCACGAGGGCACGCCACCCGCCCCGGCCTCCTGCACCTTTTTCCAGAATCCGCGGTCGAGCAGACTACGTCGTTTCGCGCCGCTCAATAGTATTTAACCGGCCTGCGATTCAGGGCCTCTCCCTCACTTTCAGCGCGGCAACTACTGCAGGTGATTGCAGTCGACCCGGCGCATTGGCACTCGCGGTCGCACCGATCCCGTCGCAGTCAGCCATCCGGACCAACTGTGTTCGTAAACCCCACGCAGCCGCAGACCTGCAGTGACGGCAGAAAGCTACGGTGACATGAAACCCGAAGATTCATTGATGGACTCCCCAGACCGGGAAGAGAAAGTACTGGTCCTGGATTTCGGGGCTCAATACGTCCAGCTCATCGCGCGACGTGTGCGCGAACTGAACGTTTACTCGGAGATCGTGCCGGGTGCAACACCACTGGACGAGCTGCTGGCCATGCAACCTAAAGCCATTATCCTCTCGGGCGGCCCATCAAGCGTCTATGAGGATGGCGCGCCGACTGTGGACGCTGAACTGTTTCAGGCCGGCATTCCCATTCTCGGTATCTGCTACGGCTGCCAGCTCATGGCTCACAGGATGCCGGGCGGAGCAGTGGAGCCGGGAGATAAGCGCGAGTTCGGCCGGCAGGCACTGACGGTCGATGAGCCGGATACGCTCCTGCACGGTGTGCCCGCGGCGACGAGTTGCTGGATGAGTCACGGTGACCGGGTGCAGACAGTGCCGGACGGTTTCGAGGTGCTGGCGCACACCGAGCACAGCCACGTGGCGGCCATGGCAGATGCGGATCGCGGCCTGGCGGGCGTGCAATTCCATCCGGAAGTGCAGCACACGCCCGAGGGCATGCAGATGTTGCGCAGCTTCCTCCACGACATGGCCGGCTGCTCGGGCACGTGGGAGATGGGCTCGTTCGTCGACCACGCAGTCGCATCCCTGCGCGAACGGGTCGGCGACAAGCGAATACTGTGCGCACTGTCGGGTGGCGTGGACTCGTCAGTCACCGCGATGCTGCTGGACCGAGCGATCGGCGACCAACTCACGTGCATGTTCCTCGACCACGGTCTGCTGCGCCTCGATGAAGCGGAGCAGGTGAAGGCCACTTTCGGTCCTCGACTGGGCGACCGGTTCGTGGCCATCGACGCCTCCGAAGATTTCCTGAGCAAGCTGGCGGGCGTGACCGACCCCGAGGAAAAGCGCGTGATCATCGGCAATACTTTCATCCGCGTCTTCGAGCGCGAGTCAGCGAAGCTCGGTGAGTTCCACTTCATCGCGCACGGGACGCTGTATCCAGATGTGATCGAGAGCGGTGGCGATAACACTGCGACGATCAAGACGCACCACAATGTGGGCGGGCTGCCCGACGACATGAAGTATGAGAACGTCGAGCCGCTTCGCCAGCTGTTCAAGGACGAGGTGCGCACGCTGGGACTGGAGCTGGGCTTGCCTGAGGAAATCGTGTGGCGCCAGCCGTTCCCGGGGCCGGGCATGGCGGTTCGCGTAATCGGCGAGGTAACGCCCGAGCGAGTGGCAACCGCGCAGCAGGCCGACGCTATCATGCGCGATGAACTCGAGAGGGCCGGCGTGACCGGGCTGGCACAATGGTTCGCGGCGCTGGCGGACATGCGCAGCGTGGGAGTCATGGGAGACGGGCGGACGTACGAGCAGCCCATCATCCTGCGAGCCGTGACCACCGAGGACTTCATGACCGCCGACTGGGCTGCAATCCCCCACGAGGTGCTCAGTAGAATCTCCAATCGCATCGTGAATGAAGTGCGGGGCGTGAACCGAGTGCTGTATGACATCACATCCAAGCCCCCCGCCACCATCGAATGGGAATAGCGTGATGGGCTCGCCCTCCGAAGATGTCGCTGAGATACTGGTAAGCGAAGAGCAGTTGCGCGATAGCGTGCAGCGAATCGCCGCTGAGGTCACCGAAGAGTATGCTGGCAAGTCGCCTCTGATCGTCGGCGTGCTCGTGGGCGCGTTCGTATTCATGGCCGACTTGGTGCGCGTGCTGGACTTCGAACTTGAGGTGCAGTTCATGGCGGCGTCGAGCTATGGCGAGGGCACCGAGGCGGGCGTATTGGAGATCACGCGAGACCTGCCCGAGGAGATTGCCGGCCGGCACATCCTGCTGGTCGACGATCTTCTTGACACGGGCCACACGCTGTCGCGACTGAGTGAACTGCTGATGGCTCGGGGAGCGGCAAGCGTGAAGACCTGCTGCATTCTCGACAAACCCTCGCGCCGAGAAGTGCCGTTCGAGGCTGACTTTGTTGGACTTGAGATCCCCGACCAGTTCGTGGTCGGCTACGGTCTGGACTATGCGCACTCGTATCGAAATCTTCCATACGTCGGAGTCCTGCGCAGCGAACTGTATACTTCGTAGAAATCGCTGCGTTGGGCCAAATGCCGTGGTGAGGTGCCTGCTGTCATGCTCGACATGTCTGAACTTAAGAAGCTGACCGTCCCGAAGCTGCGCAAGATGGCCGATGACCTGGGGATCGAGAAGACTTCTTCGATGAAGAAGCACGATCTGATTCTCAAGATTCTGGTAGCCCAGAGCGAGAAGAACGGCCATCAGTACGGCTACGGCGTACTGGAGATCATGCCAGACGGCAGAGGGTATCTGCGCCACCTGGGCGCCACGCCCAGCGGCGGCAATGACGTGTACGTGGCGGACACCCAGATCAAGCGCTTCAACCTGCGCACTGGGGACATGGTGAGCGGCCCGGTTCGCCCACCGAAGGAGAACGAGCGCTACTGGTCGCTGCTGCGCGTGCAGACGATTAACGAGCGAGATCCCGAGCAGGTGCGGTCACGTCCGAACTTCGAGGACCTGATCCCCATCTACCCGAACGAGCGCCTGCGGCTGGAGTCATCCCGCCCGGACAACATCACGGGACGGCTGATGGACCTGGTTACGCCGATCGGACGCGGGCAGCGTGGACTGATCATCGCCCCGCCCAAGGCCGGTAAGACGACGATCATCAAGAAGATCGCGAACGCTCTGACCGACAACTACGACGACATCCGACTGATCGTGCTGCTGATAGACGAGCGCCCCGAAGAGGTCACGGATATCGACCGATCGGTTGACGGTGAAGTCGTGGCGTCGACCTTCGACCGCTTGCCCGAAGATCACATGCGGATCATGGACATGGTGCAGGCGCGCTGCAAGCGGTTGGTTGAGCATGGCGAACACGTGGTGGTTCTGCTCGACAGCATCACACGTCTGGCCCGAAACTCCAACCTGACGGTGGACCCGAGCGGGCGGACGCTATCGGGAGGTCTCGACCCGACGGCGCTCTACCGGCCGAAACGGTTCTTCGGCGCGGCGCGCAATATCGAGGACGGTGGCAGCCTGACCATCATGGCGACTATCCTGGTGGAGACCGGAAGCCGGATGGACGACATGATTTTCGAGGAGTTCAAGGCCACCGGTAACATGGACCTGGTGCTGTCGCGGCAGTTGGCTGACCGCGGGACATTCCCGGCTATCAACATCGAGCTGTCGAACACGCGACATCAGGAACTGCTCTTTGACGACGACGAGATGCAGAGCATCTGGCAGTTGCGCAAGGCACTTCACGCCATGGAGACGGAAGCTGCGGCAGAGACACTGATCTCGGGCCTGCGGCAGTCCAAGACGAACGCGGACTTCATGGCAATGGCCAAGCAGACTTTCCGCAAGAAGTAGCAGACGCCTCCAGCCAGACAGAGGAAGGACCTACCGGCGCGGAGAAGTAATGTTGTGCGGAACGGATGCCAATCGCTCAAACGCGCAACACGTATGCTGCGGGAACGGTGATGCTCGGTGCGTGGCAACGAGCCCGGCGGCGGAGACGGCTTAGTACCCAGTCACTCGGGAGCAGACCTCGGTGGTGCCGCAACCGGCAAAGGCCGGATGATATTGCCCACGAGGTTCTTGGTGGCCGCCATGATTGTGGTGGCGATCGCGGGGTGGCTGTTACCGACACTGCTGCGAGCGCGACGCCCGGCGCACGAGGCCGAATGCCTGGCGCACCTGAAGCAAGTGGGATACGCCGTGCGGATGTACATGGCTGACAATGATTACAGGATGCCACCGCGACGGGACTGGCACAATTCGATCCGCTCCTACGTGGACACGCCCGATGACGAGGTCATGCGAGTCATCCCCGGCAGCAGGCGCGACCCGCTCAAGTGCCCTCTGGACCCATCACCGGCCACCTGCTCGTATCTCTACCTCGACCGTGACGTGTTGGACTACACGATGTCGCGGCTCAATGACTCGGTCACGCCACTGGCGGTGGACGAGTATTTCCACGAGAAGGCGACGCTGGTGTACTACGACGGTCACGTGGACAAGATGCCCAAGACTCAGTGGGCATATGATCGCCTGATGCAGTGGAAAATCCGGCGCGACCTCGATCATCCAGAAAGCTATGCCTACGAGCTCATCCCGGGTACGCAGAAGAGCCCAAGCTTCGCCCCGCCACCGATCGAGCGCACCGAGCGCTACCTCTGGCCGGTGTTCTAGGCAGCCCCCTAACGGAGCGACGCGCCCGTGCCGCAGAGGCGGATCGGCGACCGTCCCTCCCCAACCCACTCACCACACAGACTGCGTCGCGATTACAGAGAGAGTGCTTCCGCCATGGCCGAACCCAAACGGATTGTGATTCTGGGATCAACAGGCTCAATCGGCGTGCAGACGCTCGACGTGGTGCGATCGCACGGGGAACGCCTGAACGTGGTGGGCCTTGCGGCAGGCAGCAACGCGGAGCTGGTCGCTCAGCAGGCTCGAGAGTTCGGCGTCGAGACGGTCGCGCTGGCCGACGAGCAGGCGGCAGCAGGGCTGGCGGATGGGCCATGGCGGATGCTTGCGGGTGCCGACGGCGTCTGCGACCTGGTGGACGTGGCTGAGCCGGACTTGGTCGTGGGAGCGATATCCGGGTCGGCGGGCCTGCGATCACTCATGCGGGCGCTGCAGGCAGGAGTGGACTGCGCGCTGGCCAATAAGGAGCCGCTGGTGGTCGCGGGGGGAATCGTGACCGAGGCGGCCCGCAAGAGCGGCGCACAACTGCTGCCGGTTGACAGTGAGCTGTCGGCGATCTTCCAGTGCATGCGTGGCGAACAGAGCGCCGAAGTCGAGAAGATCATGCTGACGGCCTCCGGCGGGCCGTTCTCGAAGCTGTCTATGGCCGAGCTGCAAGAGGTGACCGCCGAGCAGGCGCTGGCACACCCGACCTGGCGAATGGGCAGGAAGGTGACAATCGACTCGGCCACGCTGGCGAACAAGGGCTTCGAAGTCTTCGAGACGATGTGGCTGTTCGGGGTGCAGGCGCGCCAGATTGAGGTGGTCGTGCACCATCAGAGCATAGTCCACTCACTGGTGGAGTTCCAGGACAGTTCGGTGATCGCGCAGCTCGGCTTGCCGGACATGCGCGTGCCCATCCAGCTTGCGCTGCTCTACCCCGACCGAGCTCAGAACGATCTGCCGCGACTGTCGCTGGCGCAGGCTGGGAGCCTGACCTTCGCTGAACCGGACACGGAGCGCTTCCCGTGCCTGCGGCTTGCCTTGGAGACAGCGAGGGCGGGCGAGACATACCCGGCGGTGCTCAACGGGGCCGACGAGGTGGCGGTGTACGAGTTCCTCGCGGGGCGCATAGGCTTCATGCAGATCCCGGCGCTGATCGAGCAGGCGCTAGGCGAGCACGAGTCGATGCACGGCGCATCGATGGCAGATGTGGTGGAGGCGGACCGCTGGGCCCGGGAGTTCGTGGCGGCTCGAGTGGCGGAGGCGTAGGGCGGCAGGCGGTTGACAGGCCTGCGAATGCTCTCGGGCACTTGTCAGAGACCGGCCAAGTGGGTAGACTAAGAGGGTTCCCGCCACCATGCTCTGCCCGGTCGCGCTGAAGCGGGCGGCCGATGGCTAAAGAGCCTTGGTGGCGGTTGTCTCTGATGTGATAGGAGAACTATGACGCTGAACGGCATCATCTCGGTGGCGCTGGTTTTGGGCGCCTGCGTATTGTTCCACGAGGCGGGTCATTTCATACTGGCGAAGCTCGCGGGCATGCGAGTGGACGAGTTCGCGGCAGGCTTCGGGCGCCGCCTGTTCGGATTCAGGATCGGTGAGACCGAGTATCGGGTGAACCTGATCCCGCTGGGCGGCTACGTGAAGATCGCCGGCATGGAGCCGGGCGACGCCGATGTGGAGAGAGGCTTCTACCGGTTCCCGCGCTGGCGGGGAGCGGCCGTGCTGGTGGCGGGCTCGATCATGAACGTGGTGCTGGCATCGCTGGCTTTCACGGCCATCGCCTGGTTCAGCGGGCTCGGGGTCTTCCCGGACCGCTCCGTCCAGGTCTTGGTCGCGCTTCCTGACGGTGCCGCCCACGAGGCCGGGCTGCAGGCGGGCGACCAGATAGTAGCGCTCGATGGCGTGCGGCGGTCGACGTTCGTGACGGACGTCGCGCCAGGGTCAATCGCTGCCAAAGCGGGCGTCGTTCGCTACACGTGGATGTACCGGCATGGCTCCGACGATCTGTCGGTGCCGGGCGATCTGCTGGAGGCCATGCGGGCCGCAGCAACCCCAACGGCTGAAGGAGCCGATGCCGACGCCGAAGCAGCAGCACCCCCGACGCTGACAGTCCAAGCCGCGAGCTTCGACGACGAGGGCAGCCTGATCGAGAACCTCGACATTACGTTGCCGGTGCCAGCCGACCTGCCGGAGGAATGGACGCAAAAGGAGGCGGGCCGGATTCTGGAGCAGGTCCTGGGTGTCACGCTCGCGGGCCTGGATCACGGGGCTGCCGCGTCCTACATAGCCTCACATCCGAAGGAGCAGATCAAGGTGTCGGTCGTGCGAGACTCGCAGTTGATGGATTTCGAGGTCACGCCTCGGTCAGAGTGGGCGCGAGTGATGATCACGGATGAGCGGGGGCGTCTGGCGAGCAATTTCCAGCAGGTGGGCAAGATCGGCGTTGTGATCGGCGGCAAGAAGCAGCGCGCGGGCTTCTTCAGGGGGATCATGTACGGCTTCGACCAGTCCAAGGCCGCTGTGGTGATGGTGACCAAAGGGTTGGGGATGATGCTGCTGGGCAAGATAGCTCCGGAAGCGTCAGGCCCGGTCGGCATTGCGGCAATGACCGCAGATCGGGCAGCGATGGGCTGGGCTGCCGTGGTGTCGCTCGGCGGGATTATCTCAGCGAATCTGGCGGTCATCAACCTGTTTCCGTTCCCACCATTCGACGGCTTCCGCCTCGTCCTCCTGGGCGTCGAGGGCATCATCAAGCGGCGAGTGAACGCCAAGGTGGAACTGTACATGACGATCTCGGGAGTGGCCATCATCCTCGGCCTCTTCCTGATCATCACCTTCAAGGATATCTTCAACCTCGTGCTCTACAATACGCCCTGAGTGAGTAGCGATGACAGCAACCCATGCCGGACAATCGCCGTGGCCGAAGCACCCCACGCGCAGCGTGCGCGTGGGTGACGTCGTGATCGGCGGCGATGCGCCGGTCAGTGTGCAGACGATGACCAGCAGCGACACGATGGACGTGAGCGCAACGCTGGAGCAAATCCGCCGAGCGGTGAGCGCGGGCGCGCAACTGGTGCGTGTGGCGGTACCGCGCATGCAGGCAGTGGGCGCCTTCGCAGAGATAGTGGCAGAGGCGCCAGTGCCGATCATCGCCGATATCCACTTCCACCACGAAGTCGCCGTGGCCGCTGCGAAGGCCGGTGCCCATAAGCTGCGCATCAATCCGGGGAACATCGGCGGAGACGACCGGCTGGCAGCAGTGATCGACGCTGCGGGTGAG
This sequence comes from Candidatus Zipacnadia bacterium, assembly GCA_029821735.1. Classification (GTDB taxonomy): domain Bacteria; phylum Armatimonadota; class Zipacnadia; order Zipacnadales; family UBA5352; genus JALGSU01. The sequence goes on from JALGSU010000007.1 coordinate 28,924, forward strand.
GCGGGCATCCCGATCCGCGTAGGTGTGAACGCCGGTTCACTGGAGAAGGACATTCTCGAGCGCGATGACGGCGTGACCGCCCAGGGCCTCGCTGACAGTGCCGCGCGCAGCGTGCAGCGCATGCTAAAACTGAACTTCGAGGACATGGTGGTGTCCATCAAGGCCTCGGAGGTGCCGCTGACCGTGGCCGCGAATCGTGAGTTCGCCCGCCGCACGGACCTGCCGCTGCACCTGGGCATCACCGAGGCGGGCTTCGGGCGAGCCGCGGCAGTGCGCGCGGCAGTCGGTCTGTCGATTCTGCTGGCTGAGGGGATCGGCGACACCATCCGGGTGTCGATGACAGATCCACCTGAGGAAGAGGCCGAGGTGGGGGTGCAGATTCTCCGCTCGCTGGGCCTGCGGCAGGGCCCGTGGCTGATCTCGTGCCCCACCTGCGGACGATGCCAGGTGGACATGGCGCCAATCGCCCGCCAGGTGGGCGAGGCACTGCGGGAGATTGACGCGCCGCTGGCGGTTGCGGTGATGGGCTGCGAAGTCAACGGCCCGGGCGAGGCAAAGCAGGCGGACATAGGGCTGGCCTGCGGGCGAGGGCGCGCGGTGATCTTCGCGAGGGGCGAACAGATCGAGACGGTGCCGATAGAGACAGCAGCGAACGCACTCATACAACAGATGCAGCGATTGGCCGAGGAGTACGACGGCCCGAGTCACTAGATCGCGAGGAGGACCATATTGCGCGCCTCGAAGATGCACATGCCGACACTCAGAGACGCTCCAGCCGATGCCGAGATAGTCAGCCACCAGTTGCTCATGCGCGGAGGCTTCATCCGGCCCGTGGTCGCCGGAGTGTTCGATTTCCTGCCGATGGGCCTGCGCGTGCTGCGCAAGGTCGAACAAATTGTGCGCGAGGAGATGAACCGAGCAGGCGCCGAAGAGGTGCTGCTGCCGGTTCTGTCGCCGCGTCAACTGTGGGAGGCGAGCGGGCGTTGGGATACCTTCGAGCCCACGCCGCTGCGGACGCAGGACCGCGCGGAGCGCGAGTTCTGCCTCGGCCCCACCCACGAGGAAGTCATGACTCACTTGGTGGCGACCGACCTGGGGTCATACCGTGAACTGCCTATAACCCTGTACCAGATTCAGGTGAAGTTCCGCGACGAGATCCGCCCTCGCGGGGGTCTGATCCGCGTCAAGGAATTCATCATGAAGGACGCTTACAGCTTCGGACGCGATGACGACGATCTCGATGCGTCCTATGACGCCATGTATGACGCCTACGTGCGGATCTTCCAGCGACTCGACCTGCCCGTGGTGATCGTCGAGGCCGACGCGGGCTCGATGGGCGGTCACGATACGCGTGAGTTCATGCTGCTGGCGGACGCAGGCGAAGACACGATCTATCTGTGCGACTCGTGTGACTACGGATCGAACTCCGAGTGTGCCAAGGTGCGTCCGGCTGAGCCTATCGAGGCCGCCGGCGAGAGCACGCGTGAACTGGTGGATACGCCCGGCGCGAAGACTGTCGACGAGGTCACGGCGTTGCTTGGCGTTGGCGCCGACCGGCTGGTCAAGACACTGGTCTACCACGCCGACGGGCAGTTCGTGGCGGCGCTTGTGCGAGGAGATCGAGACCTGAACGAGATGAAGCTCGGCTCGCTGCTGGGCGCGGCCGAACTGCGCATGGCGAAAGACGACGAGGTGGAGAAGCTGACCGGAGCGGCGGTGGGTTTCGCCGGACCAGTGGGGCTGCCGGACACGGTGCGCATCATCGCCGACCATGAGGTGCTGGCGACACGCGACTTCGTGGTGGGCGCGAACCAGGACGACGCGCACTTCACGGGCGTGAATGTCGCCGTGGACTTCGCGGTGTCAGAAGTCAGCGATATCCGAGAGGCCTGCGACGGCGACGCATGCGCCGCGTGTGAGGGCGGGACGCTGGTGGCTCGCCGTTGCGTGGAGCTTGGTCACGTCTTCAAGCTGGGCACGAAATACTCGGAAGCGCTGGGGTGCACGTTCAAGGATGCCGACGGGAAAGAGCGCGTCAGCATCATGGGCTGCTACGGTATCGGTGTAAGCAGGATAGTTGCCGCGCTCGCCGAACAGCATAGTGACGAGGGCGGGCTCATCTGGCCCAGGGAAGTGGCACCGTTTGAGGCCATCGTGCTGCTGCTGTCGCCAGACGACGAGGAGCTGGCGGAGGTGGCGGAGGGCATCTACGCGGGGCTGCAGGAAGCGGGCATCGAGACCGTGCTGGATGAGCGAGACGACAGCCCGGGCAGCAAGTTCGCGGAGGCGGACCTGCTGGGTTACCCGGTGCGAGTCGTTGTGGGTCGCCGGTTCAAGAAGGGCGGCGAAGTTGAGGTGCGCACGCGACGAGACGGCACCGAGACTGCGGCCACTCCCGAAGAGGCCGTGTCTGCGGTGCTCGAAGCACTCGGCGACGGCGCGTAGACAGGAGGGTGAGATGTCTTCCGAGGAGATCAGGAAGCCCGTAGTGGCCGGCCAGTTCTATGAGGGGTCAGCGGGACAACTCGAGCGGCAGATCAATGGCTGCTACGTGAGCCCGTTGGGGCCGGGGCATGAGCCCAGGGTCAACCGGACCGGGCCGCGCGAGATACTGGGGCTGATCAGCCCACACGCGGGGTATGTGTTCTCGGGCGCGACCGCAGCCCACGGTTATGCGGCTCTGGCGACGGACGGGCGACCGGACGTGCTGGTGCTCATCGGGCTGAACCACGGGCGCTTGCGTGCGGGACCCGCAGTGCAGACTTCGGGCGCGTGGCGCACGCCGCTCGGCGATGCAGCAATCGCCGAGGAGGTCGCCGAGAAGATCGCGACGGCCCTGCCTGAGTTCAGCCGCGGCGCGCACTCTTTCGCGGGCGAGCACAGTATTGAGGTGCAACTGCCCTTCCTGCAAGACCTTTTCGAGGAGGACCTGCGCTTCGTACCGGTCATGATGGGTGCGCAGGACCTGTTCACTGCCCAGAAGGTAGCGGCAGCAATAGCGGGAGCGCTCGAGGGCGTCGACGGAGTCGTGGTGGCGAGCACCGACATGACGCACTACGAAGCGCCCGACAAAGCGCGCATACAGGACCGAATGCTCATAGAACACATCGAGGCCATGGACGCAGAGGGCCTGGTGCGCACGCAGCAGCAGCGGAACATCAGCATGTGCGGAGTCGGCCCGGTGGCAGCGATGCTCATCGCCACGCAGGCGATGGGCGCGGTCCAGGCGGAGACGCTATCGTACTCGACCTCGGGCGACGTCATGCCGTCGGATCGAGTAGTCGGGTACCTCTCGGCGAAGATCAGCCGAGAGGCCATCTGAATGATTCCCTCGCACACGGAAGGTATGCGGGCGTGAACGCAGAAATGCTGACCTTCACCGCCGCATAGTGGGTTGACCACACCGCGACGGTTGGGTTATACTCGGCGTCCGTGGCCGGGCGGCAAAACGCCGAAATGGCGGGAAAAATGGAAGCCGCGCGACTGGCTCAGGCCCGCGCGGGGTGACGTTGAGCAGGCCGCGCAATCACTAGCAAAGGTGTGACCGACGTGAGCAAAGTCTATGTGACCCGGAAGGTGCCCCAGTCTGCGCTGGACATGTTCGATGGTAAGGTCGACTGGGACGTAAATCCTGACGACCGCGTGCTCGACCGTGATGAATTGCTGGCGGCCGTCGCAGACGTCGACGGGCTTCTCCCTCTGCTGACCGATGCGATCGACGCGGAGCTGTTCGACGCCGCGCCGAACCTGAAGATCGTGGCGAACTACGCGGTAGGCTACAACAATATCGATGTTGATGAGGCAACCAAACGCGGCGTGCTGATCACCAATACGCCGGGAGTGCTGACCGAGACGACAGCGGACCTTACTTGGGCGCTGCTGATGTCGATTGCCCGGCGGATAGTTGAGGGTGACCGGTTCATGCGCGCTGACAAGTATGTGGGCTGGGCCCCGCTGCTGCTGCTGGGTTCGGACGTCTTCGGCAAGACGCTGGGAATCGTCGGTATCGGGCAGATCGGGCAGGCCGTTGCCCGACGCGCGATGGGCTTCAACATGAAGGTGCTCTACTCGGACATGTTCCAGCTCGCGCCGGTGGCTGAGCAACTGCTCAACGCCGAGAAGGTCGAGATGGATGAGCTGCTGCAGCGCGCCGACTACGTAACGATGCACGTCCCGCTGATGGAGGAGACGCATCATCTCATCGGCGCCGAGCAGTTCGACATGATGAAGGACGACGCGTATCTGATCAACGCATCCCGCGGCCCGGTCATCGACGAGGTGGCCCTGGTGGAGGCGCTGGCCAACAACAAGATCAAGGGCGCGGCCTTGGACGTATTCGAGGACGAGCCGCTGATGAAGCCGGGTCTGGGCGATCTCGACAACGTCGTGGTCATCCCCCACCTTGGCAGCGCGACAATCGAGACGCGCACGAGCATGGCCAACCTGGCCGTGAACAACATCCTGAACTTCCTGGGCGGCGACGCGCCGCTCACACCGGTGAACCCCGAAGTCATCGGTTAGAAGAGACACAGCCAGAAACCGACGCCCCCGCTCACAGATCTCAGCGATCCGGTGCGGGGGCGTTTTCGTGTACAGCAGGACCGCTGCGGGCAACGGGGAAGTATGGTCCGGCGCGGAAGCCTGCCAGTGCTCAAGGGGATGCCTATGCACGCAGCAAGCCCATTGCAGATCCGGGAGGCCACGGCCTCGGATGCGGAGACAGTCACAGGCTTCGTCGTCGCGATGGCGCTCGACAGCGAGGGGATCGAGCTTGCCCCGGCGGCAGTGCGAACGGCCGTCGTGACCGCACTCGATGATCCGGCGCGGGCGCGCTACTGGCTGGCGATGCAAGGCGAGCGCGCCGTCGGCCAGTTGATGATCACGACTGAGTGGAGCGACTGGAACAACGCCTGGTATTGGTGGATCCAGAGTGTGTATGTGGTGCCCGACTGTCGCCGACGCGGGGTCTTCCGCGAGACATACCGGCATGTTGCGACGGTCGCGCGCGAACGCGGAGATGTGTGCGCGATACGTCTCTACGTAGAGCATGAGAACGCGAGCGCCCGGCGCGCGTACGAGCAGATAGGGATGGCGGAGGCGCCATACGCGGTCTATGAGGAGCGCCTGGATGAGGAGCAGGTCTGATGCGCACGCGACGCCTCGAGCTACTGCGCCCTGAGGAGATCGTGGCCGAGAAGCAGACACGCCCGGTGGTCTATCTGCCGGTCGGGCCGCTGGAGTGGCACGGGCCGCACCTCCCGCTGGGCGTGGATCCGCTGGTGGCGCACGCGGCGGCATTGGGCGCGGCGGACCAGACCGGCGGCGTGGTGGTGCCACCTCTCTACCTCGGCACGGACGTTGCGCACTCGCCGGATGCGCTGCGCGATCTGGGCTTCGAGGGAGACGAGCAGATCGTGGGGATGGACTTCCCGGCCAATAGCGTGCGCAGCCTGTATGCTGATGAGGCGATCTTCGCGGCAACCGTGCGGCACGTAGTCGATATGCTCGCCGAGCGCGGCTGGCGAGTGGTAGCGCTCGTCAGCGGGCACGGTGGCGAGAACCAGGTTGAGGCGCTCACGCGCATCGCCGGTGAGATCACGGCGGCGGGTGGGGCAAGCGTGCTCTACTGCCGGGCGTGGCTGGACACAAGCGGGCTACCCGCAGGCCATAGCGGAGGCGGACACGCGGACGCGACGGAGACATCGCTGATGATGCACCTGCACCCGGAGAGCGTGGAACTCGCAGCGTTGCCGACAAGTGACGAGCCGCTGCGCAACGTTGACTGGGCGATCATCGACGGAGCGACCTTCGAGGGCCGTCCGGATCAGTCGCGCACCGTACAGGCCGATCCACGCGCACTTTCATCGGCGGCCGACGGCGAGGCGTACTTGCAGGCAATCGTGACGGGTATTGTGGATCAGGTCAGAGAAGCCTTGGAGGCCATCGATGGGGACTGACGAGATGCCGGCCCTGGTGACCGTGGGCATGATCAAAGTGGTGCCCGTGAAGTGGGAGCCCGAGCAGAACTTGGCGACTCTCGAACGACTGATCCCGCAGGTCGCGGCCTCGGGAGCGCAGATCATCATCACACCTGAGGCGTTTCTCGACGGCTACGTGATTCACCAGGAGGACTGGACGCCAGAGCGCATGGCCGAGGTGTGCGAGCCGAGCCCGGACGGCCCGCGCATGCAACGGATCCGGCAGATGGCGGCTGACGCGGACGTCTACCTCGTCGTCGGTGTCTCGGAGAAGCGCGGCGATGAATTCTACAACACATGTCACCTGATCGGCCCGGGCGGCGACGTCGTGGGCAGCTACGATAAGCTGCAGGTCAACCCGCGCTACACGTATGGCAGGCGCATCGAGGTGTTCGACACTCCCTGGTGCCCAGTGGGCATGATGATCTGCGCCGATCGCCGCTGGCCAGAAATCGCCCGGACGTTGCGCGTCAAGGGCGCGCGCCTCATTCTCATGCCCACCTACGGCATGAAGGGCGAACCGAACGCGATGTGGATGCGGACGCGCTCGTACGAGAACGCTGTCTGGATCTGCTTCACGCATCCTGAGGAGAGCCTGATCACTGACCCCAAGGGTGAGATCGCCGCGCAGCTCACCGATGAGAGCGAGTATCTCATCCACACCTGTGACCTGATGATCGAGGGCGCCACCGAGATGCTGGCCGACCGGCATCCGGATGTCTACGGCTTCGCATGGGAGGACGATCAGCAGTGACCGGCCCAGTAGACGCGATCACGATGTGCGGGACGCCTGAACAACTCGGACTGGCATGGGGCACAATCAACGCCGCCAGGATTCGCGAGCACTTCGCGGCTTTCCTCGAGCGCAGCACCGACAGAGGAGTGGATGAGGCCGAACTGCTGACGCGCTGCTCGCGAGCCGTCGGGCTGGCGGAGGAGCTGGCGCCGCACTGGCGAGTAGAGTCGCACGCGGCCGCAGAAGCTGCAGGCGTGCCAGCGGACCTCTACTTCGCGTACCACCTGGCGAAGTACCGAGACCTGGTTTTCTGGGATGTCGAATGCACGTCGTATGCGGCTACCGGGTCGGCCACCAGAACGGGCGCTGCAGCGTTCCACAAGTCTCGAGACAACACAACACGCGAACAGGCGGGTTACACCAAGCATCAGGAACTGACGGGGGATGCAGTTCATGCGTTCGTGTCGATCGGCGACACAAGCGATACCGGCGTGATGATGATGGTTAATGACGCCGGCCTGTGCGCATCTGCCGACACAGGCGCGCCTGATCCGAACCCGTTCCACCAGGGCCTTATGAATCCGTGGGGGCTGCGCTACCTGGCCGAGTATGCTGATGATTGCCACCAGGCACTGGCGATTCTGCAGGAGTGGGTTGACGAGCGCATCTACGCAGGGAGCGGGAGAGCCACGAACTGGATGCTGGCCGACGCGGCCGGCAACGTGTTGCGGGTGGTGAACTTCAGTGACCACCTGGAGCCCGAGCTGATCGACGACGGTTTCCTGCTCAACTACGAGCGCACCGGCCTGCGCGAGTTCATGGGCGACCGTACCGGCGTGCTCTGCCCCGCCGCGCTGCGCGAGGCTTCGCGACTGCCCTCGGTGTCAATGCAGAGCACTATCTCATCGCTGACGGTGGACATCAACCCCGCGCGGCCCGAGCTGTCGGTCGCGTGGGTGTCACTGGGCCAGCCTGCGCGAGCCCCCTACGTCCCAGTCTCGCTGCTGGCCGAGACAACGCCTCGGGCGCTCGTGGATGGCAGCCTCTACACGCTGGCGTCAGAACGTGAGACGCCGGTGGAGTGCCTCTGCCAAGCCGAGGCGGAGTTCGTCGAGATGGCCGATGACGCGATCACGCGGGCAGGGACGCTGCTCGACCGGGGCGACCGGCCCGCGGCGGCCGCGGGCGTCGAGGCAATGAGCGCCGCATGCACAGCGAAGGCTGTCGAGGTACTCACTGCGGGCAGGTGAGCAGGACGACCGTGCCGAAGGTGCCACCTGCATCACGCGACCCGAGACCGCACTGAAGAGGTAGAACCCATGGCGCTGCGAGTAGCAGTCGTAGGTTTCCGACACGGACACGTGACATCGATCGTTAGCGCGATCAAGAACCTCGACTATGTCGAACTGGTCGGCTGTGTCGAGGAGAGCACCGATGACATGCAGTATGTCGAGAGGGCGGGCGTTGAGTTGACCCACCCGACCGTGGACGACCTCCTCGACGACGTGGACTTCGACATCATGTGCTGTGGCGACTACTACGCCAAGCGCGGATCCCTGGCCATCAAAGCCCTGAAGGCCGGGCGCCACTTCCATACCGACAAGCCGTTCTGCACCAGCATCGAAGAGTTGCGCGAAGTCAAGCAGCTCACCGAAGACACCGGCAAGGAGATCAACATCCACCTCTCGATGCGCTGCGGCGCGTCATACCTGGCCGCTGTCCGCGCGGTGCAGGACGGGCGCATCGGGACGTTCCTCGCCGCCTCCGCGTTCGGTCAACACCCGCTGGGTTACCCGGACACCCGCCCGCATTGGTATTTCGAGGAGGGTAAGCACGGGGGCACCATCAACGACCTGTGGATACACGGATGCGATATGGTTCGGTGGATGACGGGTCTCGAATACTCGAGCGTGGTCTCCGCTGAGTGCTGGAACGCACGTCTGCCTGAAGTCCCGTTCTTCCAGGACGGCGCACAGTGCCTCATGACCATGGAGGGCGGCCCGCGCGTCTTCGCCGACGTCTCCTACATGCCCGGCCACGGCTGGCAGTTCTTCATCTCCGGCTCCGAAGCCTATATGACAATCGATCACGCCGGCATCACTCTCCGCCCCGCAAGCGGCGACCCGGAAACCATCGAGCCCGCCGACGCCGACGACCTGCCCTTCACATCACCGTTCGAGGACTTCGCATCACACCTGGCGTTCGGCACCGAGCGCTGGCTGCCCATGGACGACTGCTTCCGCTCCACCATGGCCGCACTCGCCGCACAACACGCCGGCGATACCGGCGAGCGCGATACCGACATCCCCGCAATCTGATACCGGGCCTCCCCGGCATCAACCGGAAGGCCGCGCTGCCGCGACCGGCGAATCACCAGTCACCGATCGGCCCATACGCCTCCGGGATGCGCTCGGTCCGGAACACGCCTTTGAAGCTCCGCGGCATGTTCACGCCCTTGTCGTTGAAGTACAGAGAGGCCGCGTGCGGCGTCAGGTCCACCTCTGCTGAGTACACACCCTCCTCGCCATCGGCGTGGACGAGCACAATCCCATCGCGGTCGATGATGTTGCTGTCCCGCTGGCTGTAGATACTGGAGAGATAGATTACGCCACTCTCGATCGCGTGCGTGCGGGCGGTATCCGGCCAGGCGGTGTCGTTAGCGCGGCCGTCACCCCAGATCGGAGTACAGACGATGTCAGCACCGTTCATCGCCAAAGCCCGGGCACTCTCGGCGAAGTGGTGGTCGTAGCATATCTGGATACCGACTCGGCCGAGGTCCGTATCGAAGACCGGGAAGCTGCGGCCGGGCGTGAAGCCCCACTCGACCTCGGGAGATGGCAGGTGGACTTTGCGGTAGACGCCCACGAGTTCACCTGACCGGCCGAAGAGCGCGGCGGAGTTGTAGGCGATGTCCCCATCGATCTCGTAGATGCCTGCGACCACGTAGATCCCGTGTTCAGCGGCAGCCTTGCTCAGCGCCTGAGACATGGGGCCTTCGGGGATGGCCTCGCATGCATCGAGCGCCTTGATGCCGAGGCCGGCGAAGTTGATGGCCTCGCCCATACACACGAGCTCAGCTCCCTGCTTGGCAGCTTCGGCGACTTGGTCAGCCGCCCACGCGCAGGCATCGTCAATGGTGCCCGTGGCGTGGCCTTGCACAACGGCCAGACGCGGGCGAACGGGCGCGGGAGGATCGCACGGGGTCACGCTGATGTCGCTGAACGCCACGCTGCCGCCGGACGACCAGCGCGCCATCACGTCAACGGTCAGGCGATTGGCCCACTCGATGGGCACCGGCAGCACTACATCCACGCGAGCGTTGCGGGCGTTTATGCTCTCCCAGTCCGGGAAGTGCCGATAGAGCCAGGAGGTCTGGCTGGGCTGCACCATCGGGTCAGCGCCCCAGTGCACGCGAAGCACTGCGTGGTCGAGCGCGCGCGCGTCGCCAGTGCAGCGAACCCGTGCCTGAACGCGAACGGCGCGCGTCCCCGCCGGCAGACTCGCGGTCTGTGCGAGGTAGCCCATCGAGGCGCCGTTATCGCGCATGATGAAGCGCGCCCACCGTTGACCGTCATCGGTGAGTACGCGCAAGTCTGGCGCAGTGCGCGGGTTACCCACGCTCAGCGCCCATCCCACGGGAACGCCATCCGCGCCGACATCAGCGAAGTCGGCGTTGGTGAGCACGTTGTCGTCGGCCATGCTCGGCTCCCCTCCCAGCGAAACAAGTGTCAGCAACGCAGCGATCGTCAGAGCGTGTCGCGCGCAGATCATGGTTTCTCATCCCACCTCAGAATGCCGCCCGGGAGTTCAGCAGCTCCCGCATAGGGCCCGGCGGGGACGGCCGTAAAGTAGCGCAGGTCGAGCGCACCAAGTAGCTTGAGCGTCAGGGCGGCGAGCGCCTCTTCATCTGGTGCGCCAATGAGCAGTTGCTCGCCGGAGCAGCGGACCGAGGCGGGGCCATCAGCAAGCCGGACGAGTACCGCGGGCCGGTCGGTCACTGCGCCCTCGATGACGGGCACTTCGGCGTAGTCGCCATCGGCAAGCACATGCTTGTGCCAGTAAGTGAAGTAGCCCTGCAGGCGCTCAGCGGAGAGGCGGACGGCATCGCTGGCTCCCTCGGGAATGCTGATGGTGGCCGTGGCGAACGGGAAGTCCAGAAGCTGTGGCTCCTCGCACTGCAGCCAAGTCGAGGCGAAGCGCACGACGATCTCACTTTCGCCCCTCAACTCAAGGGCGAGCATGGTGAGGCGCTCACCGGCGATTCGCGGCGTCTGTCCGTTAACCGTCACCTCGGAGATGACCATGTCAGTTGGGATGCGAATCGGGATCTCGACGCGCCCCTGACCGTGAAGAGTCATGCGCAGTTCGCCACCGTCCGAGCCAAGATTACTCGTGATCGCAGCAGACTGGACGGCAACGGCGGGCACCACCAGCGCCTGCGCGCGCAGCAGGATCGGCGTGCGGGCGGGCACGTCAAGGTTGACGATAGTCTCGCCCTGGTAGACGGTGTTGAGCAGCTCTCCCCCATCGCTCGTGGTGAACAGCAAGGCCCCGTCGGCAATGCGCTCGTTCTCAATGGCGACCTCGGCCTCGACCTCACCGGCGGTCTCGTGGGCGATGGCGATCAGCGTTCCCAGGCCGTCACCGTAGCGCGTGACCCAGCACGGATCAGGAACGCGAGTGGCGGGCACGGGCTGCCATCCGGCATGCACGCACTCCACGATGGTGGGCAACCACTGGACGAGGCGTTCGACGCCCTTCGTGTAAGCAGGTGGGGGGATGATACCATTGCGCAGCGACTGCATCAGCGTGAAATCGGCCAGCCCACGGATCGCCATGCGAATTTGCTCGGGCCGGGCCTTGGCGACATCGATGAAATCGTTGAGGCCATAGCCCTCCCAGAAGACGATGGTCTTCCGGCCGGACATCCAGCGCAGGGCATTGGGGTAGTCGCGAGATATCTTCCAGGGCTCGCCCTCGAGCATGATGCTGTCGGCGTAGAGCGGCGAGCTGTACGAGCCGGTCGGGTGGGTATTGGCGACCACGCCAGCGACCTGCCCATCGCGGGTGGTGAGCGTGTGCACGAACTGCATCAGCCGCGCAACCGCGACGTTGTTGCGACAGTAAGGACCACTGTCGTCCCACGCGCGACCGTCGAGCCGGGACAGCGCCGGGCCGCGGTACTTGCCGCCGCCCTCGGCAGTGTCGAAGGCGAAGCCCTGCATGGTGAGCTCGGCAAGCACTTGGGCCATATCGATGTGGCTCTGCTCAGCGAATGAGGTATTGTAGGGGAACATGAGGCGTTCGTTGTCATGGCCCGTGACCCAGGGGGTGAGGAACACAGTCTTGATGTCCGGGTCCTCAACCAGCGCGTCTGAGTAGCGCTCCAGTGCGAGCTTATCCTCACACCAGACCTGAGAGGGGACGTAGAACATCATGGCGACGTCGGTGCGGACGGACTTGTCGAAATGCTCGCGGCGCCACTGGTAGAAGTCCTCCCGTGACTGCGCCCGTTCGTTGGCAATTGGCCGGGCCGACTCGTAGTCCCAAAGCTCCTCGCGGCCATAGATGTCGCCCGTCCGGCGGAAGGGCGCGTAGCACCAGTCCCAACCACCGTAGAGTCGGCGGCAAATTTCGGCCGATACGACAGCGTCATCGGCGCGCCACGCTTGGTATTCAGCGCCGCCGAGCGAAACGCGGGCATCGACGCCGGGGCTCGGCAGGAACATTTCCGGCCAGGTGGCGTAGTATGCTTCAAGAATTTCGCGATAGCCCCACTCGCCAGGGCGCGACGCGAGGAAGAACGCCACCGTGTCCGCTTGCCCGGGATCGAGGACGAGGCGCGTCACTGTGCGTAGCACGGCGCCGTCAGCGGCGGGCACATAGAGGTGGTGGAACCATGAACGCAACTCAGTGGCGGCGAGACCCATACCGAAGCTGGCGCGATCATTCCAGAGCGCGCACAGGTTCAGGCGGCCCATGAACTTGTCCTCGCCAAACTCCTCAGTCGGCTGATCTGCGACTGAGCGCCCATCGAACACACTGATGTCCTCAGAGGACGGCACGGCGGCCTCAATGCCAAGCTCCAGAAGCTGCTGCGTGGCGCCGCTGTTGCGGGCGGTGAGTGCCACCAGGACTGACTCGTTCAGGCGAGTGATGGTGGCGGTCAGGTCCAGCGGCATATCAGTCGCGAAGTTGAGCGACATGCCGTTGTCGGCGGCAATGGCGGCTGGTGTGATAGCGACCTGCTCGCCGGCGACGCCGTCATACAGATAGACGCGGAGGGCGGAGATCAGACCGGGATCGAAGGCGCTGGCGCAGCGTATGTTGCCGGCCTGCGCATCGAGAGAGATGGCCATGTTGCCGGCCTCAAAGGGTGTCTGCGCGGACGCGCATGAGACAGACAGGACAAGCGTGATAAGCATGAGGGCGCGTTTCACTGGACCTCACCCCCCGGTGCGGGATAGGCGACAGAGGTCTCGTTGCCAGCCGTGTCCGTCGCAATCACCGACCAGGTCGCCTGCGTCTGCGTGTCCTCGACGGTGATCTCGAAGGGCTCGATGATGACCGGTCCCTCGGGAGATACGTAGAGCTCGGTGCCAGCTTCGTCGATGATGCGCACCGACTTGAGCTGCGCGCCAGCCGGGTCGACTGCAACGTGCAGGTCAGTGGTCGCCGGGCCGAGATAGATGTCATCGAACCAGGTCTCACCGGGGCTGAAATATGAGCCCATGGAGATGGCGATCTCACTCACTTCGGGCGGGATCTGCAGCATCTTCTCGAAGCGCACCCACTCGTCGACCTCAGGGTCTGTCATCGCTTCGGGTGGGAGGAAGACCGGCGAGAGCCAATGATCGCGCTTGCTGCCAGCGTAGAAACGCTCGTCGAAGTGCATGGCGACGCCGTCGCGCTCGTAGTTCGCTTTCGCGAAGATCAGAAGGCGCCCCCCACTGGTGCGGTAGTAGCCCGCGAGAAGGTAGCTCGCGCCGGGCTGGACATTGACGGCCTGTGTCCAGTAGCCCGACATGACCTTTTCGATGGCGCTCACGTGCAGGCTGCGGGATCCGGTACGGCCAGTGTTCTCCCAGTGATTGTTGAAGTTCTCAGGCACCGCCGTGCCAAAGCGCCAGGCGGCGGGCTCGCCGTCACCATCCTCGATGCTGGGGTTGGCAATGAGGTTTGCGGCAGCGACAGGCGGGTCGGTAGTGACCGTGATCTCAACCGCAGACGCGGCAGTTACTGCGAGGAGTATGAAAGCGACAGCGACGGTTTTCATTGGGCATGACGACCTTTCGGGCTGCTCAGATGTGACAGGGGGCAGTTCGCCCGGGAGTCGCGCCGGACCTGCGTTGCGCGGAGGAACGGGCCCTTGACCGGGGAAATGGGTTACATCATCTCACGTTCGGAGGAACTGACCCAGTGCGACGACACGGCTTCACACTCATCGAGTTGCTCGTTGTGATCGCTATCATCGCGATTCTGGCCGCAATCCTGTTCCCCGTGTTCGCCCGCGCGCGCGAGAAGGCACGCAGCGCCTCATGCCAGTCGAATCTTCGGCAGCTTGGCATCGCTGTCGGCATGTATCTGGACGACTACGACGGCCGCTACCCGTGGGACGATCTGACCCAGGGCACGCAGGAGGGCGTCGACCCGACGTGGACGTGGCGGCTGATGGTGTACCCTTACGTGAACAACGTTCAGGTCTACGTGTGCCCATCCGCGCCGGAGCTGTCGGGCTTCAACGCCGTCTGGCCAGACTTCAACCGGACTGCGGGATACGCCATCAATCATGTGCATTGGGACAATGATCTGGGCAACGGCGCAGAGCCACCGCCGGGGCGTTCCAACACTGAGGTACGGTTCCCCGCCAGAACTGTCCTGCTTACCGACTTCACCGGCGAATACGTAATCAGCCACTTCGGGACCCAGCAACATGGTTTCGTGCGAGCGGACGAGGGCGCGTCGCGTCATAACGGTGGGTGCAACTATGCGTACTGCGACGGGCACGTGAAGTGGCACCGGCCTACGCAGATCACCTGCACCGACGCGGAGTGTTTCTGGTCGATCGGCGGGTGACCAGATAGCCAGCGCAGCACGACGGCGGCCGGGGTTGATGCCCCAGCCGCCGACATGTACGTCTGACGCCGCAAGGACGCGGTGGAGCTACGCGTCGATGTTCTCGGCCAGAATCTCGTAGGAGCCTGATGTCTTGTAGTACGAGAGCGCTGACCAGCCATCACCAGTGTAGATGGATCGGAATTGGGTGCGGAAGACGCGGAACGTGGCGCCTTGCTGGGCCGCAACGTAGGCGGTGATGTAGCGGTAGTGCCGGACGACCGCTACGTTGCCCTCAAAGTGCAGCTCAGCCTGCTGGAGGAAATCGCTGGTGATCACGGTGCGCTTGATCGGCTCGTCGGGGAACGCCGGAGCCCACGCGGCCGCCATCGCCTGCTTGACCGCATCCCAGTCACCACCGGTGCGTGTCTCTTCGGGCATGCGGTTCTGCGCTATCTGCTCTGCCATGATCTGCTCGACCTTGGCATCCACCGCATCAGCCCCATCGACAACGCTGGCCGCATCCTGGTTCTCGGGGTCTATCTGCAGAACCAGTTCGGCGGCCCCCCGGGCCTCAAGGGCGTAGGTGAGCATCATCGTGCTGTTGTCTGATGCGTTGGCCTTGTCGAGCGCCTCCGAGGCATCGGCAAGCAAGGTGGGCAGCATGTCCTGCAGAGCTCCCGCAAGATCAGTCTGCGCGGAGTCAATGGTCTGCAGACACATGTCAACGCCGGCCTGCTGGGCCTCGTTGGATATCTGCATCACCAGGTCAATGTCGGGGAAGATGCGCCGGTACTGCGCGGCGAATTCCTGCGCCTCGTCAACGATAGCCATGGCGTCGCGGAGGAGCTTGATCGCATCTGCCTCATCGGCCGTCCCAGGGGCTCGAAGCGCACCGTCAATCGTGTCATGGTACTCACGAAGTCTCGCGGACGGCTCGGCGGCGGAAGCGACAAGTTCCTGAATGCGTGTATCGAGATTGGCGATCGCCGCCTCGAGCTTGTCGGCCATACCGAGCAGGACCTTCATCTCCGGATGGCCCTCATCGACGCCCGCGTCCACGCAGGTCTGTGTCTGATGTTGGCCATCCCCCAGGCGGCTCTGGGCCTCTTCCTTCCACCAATGGTCTACGGCAGCCAGCCCGGTCGCCAGGTTACCGTAGGCCATCGCCATCTTGATTGCGGTCTGAGTCCCCATGGGCTCGTCGAGAGGCCTGACTGGAGCGACATCCACACCGAGGCCGCCGAGCGTGAGTCTCACCTGCATGGGGAACCCGGCCTTCTGGGAGTCCCACTTCTTGAGTATGCCGAACTCGTCGCCGGCGAGGTTCTTCAGGGGAGTCTGGGCCTGCCATTCGGCAGCGTTGTAGGCGGCAAGCAGCGCAACGTAGAGCGCGTTGAGTTGGTCGAGACTCAGATCGCCACCCCATGCGCGGACGGCGGCGCGAGAGAGATTCCAGGCAATGAAGTCGGTGTCATCGTCGGCCTCTGGCATTCCGGCCGGTAAGGGTGCCGAGGAGAGGTCCTCAATGTCACCCTTCTTCCAGCCATGGGCCTTGTAGAAATCCTTGACCTTGCGGTACACCGCTTCGGCGTCGTCTTCCTCCAGCCACAGGACGTCGGCATACCGGGCAGCCAGCTTAGCCATCTCTTCTTGAGTGGCTGGGTCGCCCTGTTCATACATCTCGGCGAGTCCGCTCAGCAGCACAGAGCGCTGATTCAGGTTCAGCTTCATTGAGTTCCAGGCGTAGGAGGCGAGATTGACCAGATCCCAAGCGACCATCCCGGGGGTGGGACCATCGCCCTGACAGAATACGGGGAGTGGAGCGAACAGCAGCGTCACCACGAGAACTGCCACAGAGCAGCGCATTGGCATGTTCTATCCCTCCTTGACCACTTGCTCATCCCTCGTGTACAGGTTCGCGGTCAAGCGGCGGAATCCTCGTGACGGGAGCAGGTGAATCAGGGATTCCCGGGTCAGCGACCCGCGTACCAATTCTCGAAGTATTCCTGCCCGCGCGCAACGGCGCGCGTCATCCACTCCCCATGCTCGGCAAACCAGCGGACCGTGAGCCGGATGCCCTCATCCCAGGGCATCTGCGGCGACCACCCCAGAGCGCGCAACTTACTTCCATCCATCGGGTAACGCAGATCGTGGCCGGGCCGGTCCTCAACGTGGCGGATGAGACTCTCGGGCTTGGCCAGTTCCTCGAGAATCAGGCGGATAGTGTCGAGGTTCGCGTGCTCGTTGCCGGCCTCCACGTTGTAGGCCTCGCCGGGCTCGCCCCGATCGAGGATGGTCAGCAGCGCCCGGCAATCGTCCTCAACGTAGAGCCAGTCGCGCATCTGCATCCCGTTGCCGTAGACCGGCAGATGCTCGTCGCGCAGGGCGCGGTAAACGAAGAAGGGGATGAGCTTCTCCGGATACTGCCACGGCCCGTAGTTGTTGGCAGGACGTGCGATAACTACGGGCAGGTCGTGGGTGATGAAGTATGAGTAGGCGAGGCGGTCGGCGCCAGCCTTGGAGGCAGAGTACGGGTTGCGGGGCATCAGCGGCGTGTCTTCCGTGAAGCGGTCGGTGAGGGACGATCCGTACACCTCGTCGGTGGACATGTGCAGGAAGCGTCCGACGCCGGCCTCTCGGGCAGCTTCGAGCATGACGAAGGTGCCGACGAAGTTGGTCTGCACGGCCGCGTCGGCGGAGATGATCGAACGGTCCACGTGGCTCTCCGCCGCGAGGTGCACGACCTGATCGACACCAGTCATGGCCGCCCGGGCCGCGTCGTGGTCACAGATGTCGCCACGCATGAACTCGAAGCGCGGATCCTCGGAGATGTCCGCCAGGTTGTCCAGATTCCCCGCGTAGGTGAGTGTGTCGAGCACGCGCACCAACGTGTCCTCGCGCTCGCGCAGCAGGTGACGGACGAGATTGCTCCCGATGAAGCCGGCACCACCTGTGACCAGGATTCTCATGTTGGTCCCTCCGGGCCGATCAGTTGAAGCGGCGGAAGCTCTCCTCCACCTCAGTGACGTGCAGGCGCTGCTTGATGTCACCGGCATCGACGGCGTCAGCGATGACCGCGAGGCTCTCATCGAGCGCGGCCAGCGTTTCCTCCACCTCGGCGTCGCCGTGGCTATAGGTGACAAAGAGCAGGCCCCCCCGGCGCAGCAGTACGCCGCGCTGAGCCATCTCCTGAAGGAGCAACGTCCACGCATCGGCCGAGAGTTCCGCGTCATCGTAGGTGATGGTCTGGCTGGACATGGGCGCGTACCCGTGGCACTTGAGGGGCACGCCGTGCTTGTCGGCAAGGGCGTCGAAGCCGCTCATGAGCTTCTCGCCACTGGCCCATATCTGCTCGAAGACGGGCTCGGTCCGGTAGACCTCAAGGGCAGCACACACAGCCGCCAGCGAAAGGGCCTCGCCGCCATAGGTGACGGAGATGATCAGGTCCTCGGCGGCGGCCATGACGTCCCGCCGACCGCAGACGACGCCGACAGGCATGCCGTTGGCCACGCCCTTGGCGAAGCACGCGAGGTCCGGGGTGACGCCGAAATACTCCTGCGCACCGCCGGGAGCCATGCGGAAGCCGGTGACGATCTCATCGAAAGCCAGCAAGACCTCGTGTTCGTCGCAGAGATCGCGCACGCCCTCGAGGTAACCATCCGGGGGTGCCTGCGGGTAGCTGACGGCGTCCATGAAGACCGCCGCGACCTCGCCCTTGTGCGCATCCAAAAGACTCCCGAGGGCATCGAGGTCGTATCGCGGCAGACTGCAGACGCATTCGCCAACGCACTGCGGAACGCCGCCCTGCCCGGCGCGAGTCTCCGCCGACCAGCCATCGGCCCAGCCGCGATAGCCACAGTTGAGGATCAGGTCGCGGCCGGTGTAGCCGCGCGCGATGCGGGCGGCGGCAGTAGTGACCTCCGACCCGCCCTTGAGGAAGCGCACCATCTCGGCGCAGGGCACCATGTCGCAGATGGCCTCGGCGGCCTCGACCTCTTTGGGGCTGAGCAGACCGTAGATGATGCCGCGGTCGAGCTGCTCACGGATGGCCTCGTCAATGGCCGGGTGGCAGTAGCCGAGAGTGATGGGCCCGAGGCCAAGGATGTAGTCGATGTACCAGTTACCGTCGACGTCCTGCACGCGCGCGCCGGCAGCATCCTGGGCGTATATCGGGAAGGCGCCGAGAGCGTAGGCAGTCGGGCGCTTGCTGTTGGTCTGAGAGCCGCCGGGGATCAGGTTCAGGGCGCGGCCGTAGAGTTCCATGGACTTGTCGAACGAGCGATTGTCAGACATTGCGTGCAGTTCCTCCCGAAGGTCAGGTTGTGCTCCCGTGTTCCGGACGGGTCCGATAGATACGGTCGCTCAAAAGTCGGTGCCTGCTGTCACGGATAGTTCCTCGTCGAACGGCAGGCCGGTGGCGATGGAGATGGCCCAGTTCGCGAGCGTGAAGCCAACACCCAAGTTGGGTTCGCCGCCCTTGAGGCCGGCGCGCAGAGCGACCGTGTCACTGACCTGATGTTCGAGGCCTAGGCACAGTTCGCTGCCTTCGCCTTTGGCCTCGAAGACGTTGTGCAGATCAAGCGCGCCCAGCGTGCGGCCATCGTCGGACCAGACAGCTACGCCTGCGTGAAGGGACGGCTCATACTCGACGGTGAAGTCTTGCCAATAGTTGATGCCAGGCGAGTTCAGGTTCCGCCCGACCAGGCCCCAGCGCACGTTGTCGTTTGGCTGGTACATCAGGCCAGCGTTGAGGTTCCAGTCGCTGGCGTGGTTGGTGTTATGGGTCACTGTTGACGTGTACGTGCCATCGCCATTGTCGCCGACGCGTCCCCGGGTGCGTCCGACACCGATCTTCAGCAGCCCCGCCTGCGCGCCCCAATAGAGGCCCTCGCTGATGCGGTCGGCATAGGCGAGACCGTAGCTGGTGGCATCAAGTCCGAAGCCCGTAACGGCCAGTCGGTCGCTGCCAATGTCCTCGACGGCGAATTCGGCCATGCCCTGAGCGTACGCGCCGAAGGCCCATCGGCCATCGCGCCAGGCGCCCATGGCAGAGGCCTCTGCGCGTGCGTTGGGGCCGAGATACTGCTGCAAGAGGAGGTAGTCGGCCATCCTCAGATTGCGTCCGCCATGGGCAATGTCGAGCATGTCCGTCAGTTCCGCGACACTGAGCGACTCGCCGCTGTAGCGCACTGACGGGAAGTGCAGGCCTGTCGCGGGTTGCAGTGCCAGGCCTGCCGGGTTCCAGTACATTGCGGTGGCATCGGAAGCGACGGCTACGTGGGCGTCCCCCATGCCCGCTGCGCGTGCGCCAACGCCGGGGGCGAGGCCGACCAGCACTCCGTTGACAACGTCCCGACTAAGCTGCGCGCTCGCGGGCACGGCAAATGCGAATGCGAGCAGTGCAGCGGAAATGGTCGTGACAGACGGACTGATGCGCGGCATAACGAACTCCTCCATCGATGGCAGCCGAACGCCGCGTTTGACAAGCGCAGTGCCGCCGCTATAATTCCCGCATGCCTTGAGACCGGTCGAGAGCGAAGGTCGCCACTATGGCTCTGTTCCTCCGCCTGCTACAATTTGCCAGCCGTTACCGAATTGGGATTGTCTTCGCCATCTTCCTGGTCTTCGTGACCACGGGCATGGAGATGGTGCCCCCTTACATGACGCGCCTGCTCGTCGATAGCCAGCTAAGCAACTTCCACGACCTGGACGCGACCACGCGCGAGACCCTGCGTCCGGAACTGTGGGCGCTGATCGTCACGGTGTGCGGCACGCTGCTAGCGCTGCGCTTGACGATTGGTCTGGTTTCTTACGCGCGATCCATGATCATGGTCATGATCGGCAACCGCGTGGTCTTCGATATACGCCAGCAACTGTACCGACACCTGCAACGGTTGTCAATGCGCTACTTTGAGACCCACTCGACCGGACGTATCATGACCCGCGTCCTCTACGACGTCGGGGCCGTGCAACAGACGCTCACTGGCAACCTGGTCGACATCGTCACCAATAGTCTGACCGTGCTCTTTGTTATAGTGCTGCTCTTCACCATCAACTGGCGCCTGGCTTGCGTTGCGGTCGGAACGCTGCCGCTGTACGTGATCAACTTCCTCGCGTGGCAGCCCGTGATTCGCCGCCTGTCGACGGAATCGCGAGAGCAGTTCTCGGAGATTTCCGGGCGGTTGAACGACGCTATCGCCGGGATTAAGGTCATCAAGTCATTCACTCGGGAGCGATCGGAGTCACGCCGCTTCGTGCACGATGTGCGCGAGATGATCGACGTGAACATGAAGGCAGGGCGCACCCGCGTGCTGCTCAGGATCGTCTCAGCGATGTTGACGGGCCTCGCATCGATCGCTGTCATCTACGTGGGCGGCCGCGAGATCCTCGTTGCTGAACGGATGTCTTACGGGCAGCTCATCCAGTTCAATGCATACCTCATGCGGTTGTATGGGCCAATCATCGGTCTGGTGACCATCAACGACCAGATCCAGACGGTCATGGCGGCCATTGAGCGCATCTTCGAGTTGTTCGACACCGCGCCGGACATCTACGAGCGCAAAGAAGCACACGTGCTGCAGCGCGTGACGGGAGAAGTGATCTTCGAGCACTGCTACTTCTCGTACGAGCCGCCCGATGATGTGCTCAGCGATATTGATTTCGTCGCCAAGCCGGGGACGGTCGTTGCGCTGGTCGGGCGTAGCGGCTCGGGCAAGAGTACGCTGATCCAACTGATCCCGCGGTTCTACGATGCCTCGCGGGGACGGGTGCTGGTCGACGGCATTGATGTGCGTGACGTACAGATCACAAGTCTGCGCAAGCAGATCGGCATGGTTATGCAGGAGAGCTTCCTGTTTGCGGGCACACTGCGCGACAACATCAAGTATGGGCGCCCAGAGGCCACCGATCAGGAAGTTGTGCAGGCGTCCATCGCCGCCAATGCGCACGACTTCATCACCGAGTTCGCGGACGGATACGAGACGCGCGTGGGTGAACGTGGGACGCGGCTGTCCGGTGGCCAGCGCCAGCGCATCTCCATTGCACGCGCACTGCTGCGCAACCCGCGCATCCTGATCTTGGATGAGGCGACTTCGGCCTTGGATTCTGAGTCAGAGGCGGCGATTCAGGAAGCACTCGAATACCTGATGAAGGGCCGGACGACCTTCACCATCGCCCACCGGCTGTCGACGGTTATGAACGCGGACGTGATCCTGGTCCTCGATGAGGGGCGGATTGTCGAGAGGGGCACTCACGCGGAACTGGCGAACGCCGGCGGCATCTACGAAATGCTATGCGAGGTGCAGTTCAAGCAGGCCGCCGAGAAGGCCGAGGAACACGAGCAGCTCAAGCATGAGACCGACGGCAAGATGCCTAAGAAGAGTAAGGGCGACGCGCCTCCCAGTAAGGACGAACTGCCTGGGTAACAGCTCCTGGGCATCTGCAGATTGACAGTAAACGGCGGCGATCCAAGCTGGGGTCGCCGCCGATGTTTGTGCGGGTACGGGTCCACTCAGCCGGTGAACATGCGGGCATAGGCAAGGCCCTCGTCAGACGAGTCGCCCTCCTCCACCGGCACCTCAGCGGCATGCGCCAATACCTTGCGGTAGGCGTCGGCGCATTGGAGAATGTATTCCTCGTCCGCGATGCCGAAGCGAGGCACCGAGTAAGCGCGCCCGGCCGCCGCCTCGGTGTGAGGCAGATCGCCCTTCTTGCAGCGCGTGTCGCGGTCAGCGTGCGCGATGCAGGTTGGCTTGCCCTCGTGGTAGATCTCGTAGTTCTGGTAGGCCGGGTGCATGTGCATGCCACCGTAGCCGCCTGGGCCACAGCTCGTGCCCTCGGCTCCGACCGCGCGGGCGAAGGCTTTCAGCGGCAGGTTCTCCGGGGCAGCGTCGACGTCGTAGAGTCCGTGGGCAGCGTACCAGCCGCCGAGAGTGGAGTTCTCCCAGCGCGGGCGGTGCGGAACAATCCCCGGCACGTCCTCGAGCGCGTCCCACCAGATTTGAGCGGCTTTGACCTTCTGCTCGAGAATGCCCGGGTACTTCTCAAGCTGCACTTTGCCGAGCGCCGCGCAGAAGCCGTTGAGCCGGTATTTGTGGCCGCCGAGAGGCAGGCCAGAGAGGCTCTTGTACTCCTCCATCTCGCAGCGAGTCGCTATACGCCCGTAGTGCCCGAAGACGGTTGCGCGCTCGTATATCTCCTGATCGTTAGTAAGCATCAGGCCACCCTCGCCGGCGGGGAGGGCTTTGCCGGTCATTATGGAGGCCGCCGAGACGTGGCCAATGCTGCCCACCATGCGGCCCTTGTAGAGTGCGCCGTGCGCGTGCGAAACGTCCTCGATGACCTTGACGCCATGCGCGTTCGCGATCTCCATGATCGGGTCCATATCGGCCGGGTGACCGTAGCAGTGCACCGCGACGATGGCCCGCGTACGCGCGGTGATCTTGCGCGCGATTTCCTCGGGGTCAATGCACAGAGTCATGGGGTCGATGTCGGCGAAGACCACCGTGGCTCCCATGCTCAGCACCTGCGTGCAGGACGCCCAGTAGGTGTGCGACGGGCAGATGACCTCATCGCCCCAGCCCACGCCGCAACCAAAGAACGCGCCATGCAGCGCGGCGGTGCCGGTGTTGTGGGCGAGGCCATAGGTCATGCCATGCCACTTCGCGTAGGCCTCTTCCAGCGCGGTGCCGGGCTCGATGGATGACATCTGGCGACTGTGGAGCATGTCGAGCAGGGCTTTCTCATCGCGCTCGTCGATGATCGGATGGACGAACATGTCCCCGGGGTCCTTCGTTACCGCTTTGGGTCCGCCATTGATGGCGAGTTGACTCAACGCGCTCACTCCTCGTTTGAGGTGCTTGTGACGAACTGCCGCGACCTGACTTCGCCGACGCACCGCGCGCACCTCCCCATCGGCGGGCAAGGGCGGGCGGCGCGTGGCGGCGAATAGTCCGATAGACCGAAGCCAGATACGAGGAGGCACACGCCATGCGCATACTCGCCGCTGCCACTATCCTCATCGCCTGCGCGATGGGCTGCGCGTTCGCTCAACCGTTCACCATCGAGACTTTCGACGACGTTGCGGCCCTGCAGGAGCGCACGGCGTTCTCGCTCTACCCCGCCGACGCCACGCTCTCGACGGCCGCCGAGGATGCCGCAGTCGGCGACGGTGCGCTGACCGTCACGTTGCCTGCCAAAGCCCGGGTCACCTTCGCGGTGGACCCGCAACTGGTGTGGGACAACGAGGCGTGGGACCAGTGCGACGGCATCCGCTTTTGGGTCAAGGGCGATGGCTCCGACAGCTACGGCTGCGTGGCATTCGGGCCACGGTACCCGTATCTGTACGAGGCGTGGTTCCCGCTCAAGGAGACGCAGTGGCACCAGTTGAGCTTCCGGCTCGACGAGTTGGTGTCGATGAGCCCGGTCGGGCCGATGGGAGCACCAGGCATGGCGCCGGCCAGCGGGATCGCGACGATCGTGCTCGGGACGCGCTGGTATCTCGTGTGGAACAACGAGCCCATGCCGCCAGAGGCGCGACCGCTGGCCGAGGTGCTGGGGATGATGAGGGACAAGCAGCCGGTGCGCGTGTATTGCATGGGCGACTCCGTCACTGCGGGCACGGGGCTGGCAGACAAATACAACGAGCAGTATGCGGTGTTGCTGCAGGGGCTGCTGCGCGAACGTCTCGGGTACGATGGAATCAGCGTGGAGAGCCGCGCAGTCGGTGGGGCGAAACTCGTGGACGCGCGTGTGTGGGCCGTGCGAGACTTCGCGGGCGAGCCGCCGGACCTCGTCACGATCTGCTACGGCTACAATGACAAGTCCGCGGGGCAGTCCAAGGACCGACCGCATCTGCAAACTCACCGGAGGCAACTCAACCATCGTGCCGATCAGTTCACTTCGCGGAGGACAGTGGCGATATGTGATGATGGAGGACTTCGCCGAGGGCGTCCGCGAGGTGGCAGCGGCGCGAGGCCTGGAGTGCATCGACCTGTCAACCGAGATCGAGGGCGTCGGGCGGTTGACGTGGCAGACGGGCTACCTCAAGGACCGCGCGCATCCGAACGCCGCCGGGCATCAATGGTTGGCCGAACGGATGGCCGACTGGTTCATGGAGAAGATCGGCGAGCTGGACTGAGGGAAGGCCTACAGCTCGCGCTTGACGACTTTGCCGGAGGGGTTGCGAGGCAGGGCATCGCGCAACTCGACGATCTGCGGGACCTTGAAGGACGCGAGGTGGCGCGTGCAATGGCGCTTCACCTCGCGTTCGTCGAGTTCTGCGCCCGGCTGAGGCACTACCACCGCCTTGACCACCTCGCCAAGCACCGCATGCTCAGCACCGATTGCCGCGGCCTCGAGGATGTCGGGGTGGCGCGTGAGGACGTTCTCGACCTCGACCGGGTAGACGTTCTCCCCCGCGACGATGATCATCTCCTTCTTCCGCCCCTGCAGGAAGATGAAACCGTCCTCGTCGACGAAGGCCGTGTCGCCCGTGTGCAGCCACCCGTCAACGATCGCCTCGGCGGTCGCCCCCGGGCGCTTGTAGTAGCCCGCGACAACGCTCGGCCCCGCGATGAGCAACTCCCCCACCTCACCGGGCGGCAGATCGAGGCCCTCGTCGTCGACGATCCGGGCTTGCAGTTCGGGCACCAGCGTGCCGATGGACTCGGCGTGGCTGACCGCGAATTCATCAGGCAGGACCGTGGTGACCGACGTGGTCTCGGTCAGGCCGAAGAAGTTATGCAGGGCGACGCAGGGGAACAACTCGCGCAGGCGCTCAATCGTCTGAACGGGCATGGGCGCGCCTGAGTAGGCGATCAGACGCAATGACGCGAGGTCCCAGTCGGCGATGTTCTGGAGGCGGGTGAGGAGAATCATGGTGGTCGGGACGTTGAAGAAAGTGGTCGCTCGATGCTGCTCAATGAGATCGAGCAGGCCGCTCGGGTTGGTCTGAGCAGTGATGACCACCGTCGAGCCAAGCAGCAGCGACGTGGGTAGGATGGTGTTCAGACCGGTCACATGGAAGAGCGGGACCACGAGAATGTGCACGTCATCGGGCCGGAAGCCATGCCCGCGGATGGTGCTCTGCACGTTGAAGAGCACGTTCCCGTGGGTAATCATCGCGCCCTTGGGCAGGCCGGTAGTGCCGGAGGTGTAGATGATCGCGGCGATGTCTCCCGGAGCCATCTCGGGGAGATCGAACTCGCGCGCGCCCTCGCCGGTGAGTTTCGCGACGGGGACGACGCCTTCCGCGTCGAGGTCCACACCGATCACGGCTTCGATGCCGGGCAGATCGCTGAGGGCGACTGAGACCGTCGGCCACGTACGCTCGTGAGCGACCAGGAGGCGGGCCTCGACGTCGCCGATGATGAAAGCCATCTCTTCGGCCTTCAGGCGAATGTTGACGGGGACGGCGGTGGCGCCGGTGCGGATCACGCCGAGGTAGCAGATCACCGAGTGCAGGCAGTTGGGCATGACCAGCGCGACGCGGTCGCCCGGGCCCACATCGAAGAACTCGCGCAGGTGGCGAGAGAAGTTCTCGATCACCTGCCCAAGCTCGGAGAAAGAGACAGAGTCGCAGCCATCGATGGCGGCGACTCTGTCCCCATAGCGTGCGACGGCTGTGTTGAGCAACTCAATCAGGTTGCGCATACCGCCTCACGAGATATCAGATATTGGCCTTCATCCAGTCGAGGCACTTGGCGTATGCGACGCCGAAGTCTTCGGGGGCCTCGCACTCGGCGTGCCAGGGGCCGTCGAAGCCGGCGGCCTTCAGGGAGGCGACGGCAGAGTCGAGCGGGATCTCGCCCTCGCCCAGCGCGGCGCCGACGTAATCTGGCCGGGCATTGTTGCCGTCCTTCATGTGAGTGCTGAGCACGTAGGGCGCCACTGCCTCATAGATGGCCGGCAGTTCGTCTACCTCGTAGCCAAACCAGCGATAGTTCATGGTGTCGAGGTTGGTGCCCACACGCGGGTGCTTGAAGTGCTCGAGCACGGTCATCATGACCTTGTGATCGTTGCTGACCACACCATGGTTGTCGATGGCCAGATACAGGTCCATCGCTTCGCAGACCGGCAGAGCGGCCTCGACTGACTTGATGATGGCCGCAGCGTGCTGGTCCTCGGGGACCTCGTCCTTGACCGCGCCACCCTCGGTGCGGAAGATGTGGCAGTCGAGCATGAGAGTCAGTTCGCCGATGCGCTTCATCCGCTCGACCTGGTCGGCGATGGCAGCATCGTCGAGCAGCACGAAGTCGTTGCCCAGTGACAGACCGGTGATGGCGATACCCACGTCGTCGGCAACCTTCTTGATCTCGGCGGTGTTGGCCTTCGCGTCATCGCAATCCTCAGGCTCGATGTCACGCCACATCAGCTCAACATTGCCGAAGCCAGTCTCCGAAGCCCACTGCAGAAATTCCGCGACCGTGTCGCCCGGTGCACGATAATGGATCAGACCAAGACTCATTGCAGTCTCCTCACATTCGCGTTTCATGTCTGGTGTAGCGTCACTTACTTCGACGGCGTCCGAACGAGTCCTCCTCGTGTCCGCGACAATTGCAGATGACCCACAGGCCTACAGCTCCGCCCCTCGCGCGGCGGCGGCAATGGCCTCAGCCACTACATCGACGTCAGCGTCGGTGGTGACCGTAAGCGCATCATCAGCCCCTGCGGCCGCGTAGTACTTCGCCGACCATGCGAACTCGTCGCGCACGGCGGCGTCGGGCAGCGGGTGGGCCATCTGGTCGACGGTGTTGATGAGTGCCATCGGGCGCGGGGCCAGCAGGGCGGGCAGGTCTGGCAGGTCATAGGTTTCAAGCGCTTTGGGCACCCAGAAATACCCGCGGACGTTGTGCCACTTGTTGTCGAGGATCATGCGATACGAGCCGAGCATGCCAACCGTCGCCACTGCTCCGACGCGCTCATCGGCGAGCCCGGCGGCCAGCACCCAGGTGCCACCAAGCCCTTCGCCCGCCAGCACATACCCGTCGGTGGCGAGATCCTCTCGCGAGTCGAGCCAGTCCATGCAGCGGGTCAGGTCAAAGGCACGCGCCCCGAGGAGCGTCTTCCCTGCGCCGGTAAACGCGATTGCATGGCCGTCCCGGCGCCACTGACTGGCGTCATACTCGACCGTGCGGCCACGCGCGCCGCGCTCGATATCGAGTTCCCCGGCGCCGCGGACATCCACCGCCAGAACGGTGTGACCGCTCCGGGCCAGGGCCAGTGGGACGGATTCGTCCTTCACCTGAGTGGGTTTGCCGAACTCTGAGGCCCAGATGATCGGCGATCCAGTCGCGCCCGCTTCCGGCCTGATCAGCAGCGCCGGGAGCTCGATGCCCGCCTCACTGGCGATCGTCAGCTTCTCTATCGTGAGCGTGTCGTGCGGGTACTGCCCGACCTCTCGGGAGCGTGGGGTCTCGCGATCTGCGGGTGCATGCAGCGCAATCTTCACCAGAACGGCGGCGCGGCGCTCGGTCAGGAAGCGCTCGCGAGCGACCGCGTCAGCAGCCGGCTCGGGACGCGCCGGTGCCATCTCCCGCATGAGCTTCGCGTTCATCTGATCCTCACGCAGACTGCCGAGATCAAGCTCCACCGAACCGTGTTCAGTGCACCAAAGATCCTCGACAGGCAGGGCCTCTATAGGACCCTCAGCCATGCCAGCATCCATGCCGAGCCAACGGTTGTACCACTCGTAAGCGGCCTCGCGCTTGGGCTGCTCCATGTTGTGCACACCGGCAACAAGCTGGAAGTGGTTCGCGTCAGGTGCGCCGAAGATGTCGTAGAGCGGCTGCAGCCAGTCGCGGCGAGAGCGGTGGCCGCGCTCTTCGCCGGAGTCCTCGCCCACGATCCAGCGGCAGGCGCGCGGCGGGATCAGCCCGATCAGACGCAGGTCGATGTCACGCTTGGCGAGATAGTATGTGTTCTCGCACGAGCCGCCCGGGTGTGCCGCCGCGCAGCCGACGGTCTTCGGGTGGCATGCGGTGATCAGCAGCGTCATTTGGCCGCCACCGGAGTTGCCGCCAACCGCAATTCGCTCGGGGTCGACCTCCGGTCGGGTGAGCATGTAGTCGACGACCCGCACCCCGTCCCAAGTGCGCAGGCCGCTCAGGCTGCGGCCCACGAGGTAGCTCGGGCGCAGCGCGTAGTGATGCTGGCCGACCGGGCCACCCTTGCGGCCGAGTTCCTCGGGCGGCTCGGAGTATGTGATGCGCTCGCCCTGCCCCATCGGATCAAACGCGCAGGCGACGTATCCCTTCTGCGCCAGCCCAAGAGCGAATTCGTGGTAGAGATGGTAGCCCTTGCCCTCGGCGGCATGGCCCATGGTGATGCAGACCGCGGGCGCCGGCAGCGAATGGCCCTTGGGTATGTAGAAGTTCATCGGCACGAAGTAGCCCGGCTCGGTCTCGATGATGATCTTCTCGATGGTGCAATAGTCCAGCTCGATCCTTCCGACCATCTTCGGGTTCAGCGCAGTAGGCTCGGGCCAGCGGCCGAACAGCTCGCCGAGACGCGAACGAGTGTCCACCTGCCATGCGCGCACATCCTCGGGCGTCTGCAGAGCATCTCGCTCAGCGGTGACTGCCTGGTTGCGGGCGGTGATGAAGGGCTGGACGTAGCGTGACAACATGCCGGCCGCGTTGCGCTGCTGCGCCCCCTGATCCACCTCGCCGACCACTCTGATGCGGCTGAGGCGCTGCAGGTCAACGTCCTTGATCGTGAACTCACCCACCTGGTCGGCGCCGGTGACGACGTCATCGTTACCGTCAGCAACCACACTGCCGCGCTCCTGACCGTTTACGTAGACGCGGAACGTTGAGGCCCCGTCGGGCTCGTCGAGGTAGAGGAGTGTGAGGTCGTAGCGAGCACTGCGCTCCCAGAAGAGCGCGGTGCCATCAGCGGTCTCGACGCCCTCGAGCGGCTGCAGGACTCGGCGACGCGAGCGGTCGACCTGCTCGTAGCCATTGAGCTCCTCGAAGGCCGCGACAGTGTAGCTGATCGGCTCCCAGGCGCCAGGAAGAGGGGGCCCCGGCACGCCCATGAACTGCACGTCGTCGAACCAGGCCGTTCCCGACCCGCGCAGATTGCAGTATATGAGGACGTAGAGCGGCTCGCCGGGGACGGTGACGCTGACCGACAATTGGGTCCAACCCGCGGTGTCCTCCGCCACGGGGCTCGTGGGCTGGGCGATGATGCTGTCGTCCGCGCCCATGAGGTATATCTGCACGTTGGGCCTGCCCGGTCCTTCAGTCTTCACCCAGGCACTGAGCGTCGCCTGGGTACCGGGCACGAGGCCCAGGTCCCGGTCGTGACCTGAGCGCCAACGGCTCAGGACGTCGGAGTGGTTCGTCATGGCCACGCAACGCTCACCGGTTCGCGCGACGCCCTCGGGCCAGAACATCTGCCGGTCACCGTCGGTGGGGGTGCGCTGCTGCCAGAAGGCGGGGAGGTCGCCGTCCGCGATCTCGAAGGAGGGGTTGGCGGCGAGATCGACGGGCTGCTGTGCGTACGCCGTCGAGCAGACAAGAAGAAGTGCGAAAAGCAGTGCGACCACGCTGATCACCTCATAATGGCTGTGGCCCTCCGAGGCAGAACTGTTCGGCGTCGCCCGCAGGTGTCCTCCACCAACAGACGCGCCTCCGCAAAGTCAGGGGCGCCGGCAACAAGCCCGACGCCCCTGCAAAGTCTTCAGCCACGCAGACAAAAGCGACCCTTCAGCGCTTGTTCTCGATCATGCGAGCGAGGCGCTCGCGGGCGACCATGTAGTCGGCAGGCTCGCGGCTCCAGTCGAGGAAGCTCGGGGCAATTCGGCGGACGATATCGTCGACTTTCTTGCTGCCAGCCTTCACCTCGACCATCGGATAGTGCTCAATGTCGATGGCGTCGGCCCGGTAGCCACTTCGGGACTTGCCCTGGGCGGCGAGTACCATGTACTCGTAGTCCTCGAGGCCCTCGCGGGCAAGCTTGAGCCTGATGCTGGTGACGGGGCCCTTCACGCCAGCGGGCGGGCCCGGGTAGACGAGCAGGCCCTCGCCCCAGTACTTCTCGCGGAAGTGCGGGTTCGCGTAGACGTCACCGTAGTCGTCCGACCAGTAGACGCTGGACCAGTAGAGGAAGCCGGTGACATCGTAAGTCCAGCTTGTCCAGAACGGTGCGCGGAAGGTGATGGGCGCGAAATCGATCTGCCAGAAGGGGTTGCGCTCGTCACGCTGACACAGGGCGGTGTAGCTCCAAAGCTCCTCGCCAAGGGCCAGTCGTTGGCGAGCCGTCTTCTCGTCCCATATGCCCCACAGCGGACACCAGACATTCACCGCGCCGTAGAGGTCACCCCACTCGGCGTTGGAGGTGAGCGTCTGCTCGGTGCACATGCGACGGATCTCCGGGTCGGCCTCCTCGATCAGGGCCGCCTGCTGGCGCACGATCTCGTACTCCTCAGCGTCGTTGGGCTCGTCCTTCATGTAGATGTACGCCATCTCCAGCCAGCCGTTCTCGCGCAGGTAGGCGGCTATGGCGCGCAGGTAGGCTTTGCACTTCTCCGGATCGTCGCGGTACTTGAACTCGATGCGCAACGAATTGACGTGCTTGTCCTCGATGAGCGCGCGCAGGCGCTCGTGGGTCTGCGAAGAGTCAAGCTCACCGGTCTCTTCGTTGAACTCGGGCCAGATAGCGCCGAAACTGCCAGGCATCGCGCGGTGGCGGAGGAACTCGTCGATATAGAGGTCCTCGATGGCCTCGAACTCGGGCTCGTCGCCAGCCATGCCGTAGGCTTTGGCGACACGGCTGCCCAAGCTGCCAAAGCGCGATTCCATGGCGACGGTCTCGGGCAACGCGAAGCCGAAGACCTTCAGCTCGATGGAGAGGCGCGCGAGGCGCTCATCGCCAACCGTCACGGTGATCTTGCCCGAGTAGACGCCCTTGGGGGTGTCGGCGGGCACGTAGACGTCCGCCCATACCTCCTGGTTGTCGCCGGCGAGGACGTCGAAGGGAGCCGCAGGGATGGTGCCCCCCTCAGGTGGCTGTCCGGTTGTCGGGTCGATGAAGGGTATGAGCGCATCCGGATACCAGCCCTCGGGAGCGGTGGAGCGCAGGCTCGGCTCGGTGATGTGCACATAGTAGGCCCGGTAGAGAGTGATGTTGCCGGCCTCAATGGCGCCCGCAGGCCCGGTCAGATCCGAGACCTCGACCGAGACAGCCTGAAGGCCGCCCGTTCCGGCACGGATGATCACGCGGAATGGCTCATACTCATTGGCCGCGGCGCTAATCTGCACGTCGCGCCCGGGGCCGGGGTCGTCCCCCTGCAACACGTGGTCCCACGGCGATGCGGTCCACACAACGGTTTCCTGAGCAAACGCCACCGTGCATGCCATGATTGCCACGATAGTCAAAGCAAGTCGCATCATGAACGCCTCCTTGAATCGCTGCGGCGCGCCAGTCATGGATTCCTGATGATAACGGCCGCCTCGTCGGGTGCGAAGTCGATGGTGATGAACCCGTCGTCGCCGGATGTGACGTCCTTCGTCACGCTGGGGCGCTGATCCTCGTCGAAGTATATTACTTGACCGCTCCAGCGTTCGCCGCGCCAGCCGAAAGTGCCCGGCCTGATAGTCACGATGCGCTCGCGGCCGATGATGACGCCCCAGTCGAGCTCGATTGGCGTGATGGGGTACTGGTAGGTCGCCAGGTTCTCGTGTGTGAAGAGCGGGTAGAAGATGTGGGACGAGAACAGGTACAGGTTCGCGTTCCAGACCTTGTCGCGAATGTCGGCGAGGAACATCTCCTCGGTCACGCCGGGAGCATGATAGACAGCCGATCCTGCATACGACACCGGAGTGTAGGTCCATGACTTGTAGATGGTCCCCGGATGGTGTGCGATGCTGGTCTCGTTGAAGCGGATGATCTGCTCGCGGGTCTCGGTCTGGGTGGTGGGCGTGGTGTTGGCGACCACCGTCGCGCCGCGGTCGAGGAAGGCGTGCAACAGCGCCTGCTTGAAGGGCAGCGTCGCCAATTCGGGCGCGCCACACTCGACCACGACTTTACCGGTAGTCTGGTCAATCTCGAAGGTGTGACCGTCCGGGTGCGCGTAGTCGGGACTGGAACTGAGCCAGCCAACCACGCCGAATGCCCACGACATCTCGTCCCAGTACAGACCGTCAGCGCCCATCTCGTCGAGGTAGACGCCGGGGATGCCCTCCAGCAGCGCACGCCCCACCGAGTTGTCCAGTGTGGGCACGATCATCGCCATCTCTGAGTCCCAGGTCTCAGCGTAACTGCACTGGACTGGGCGGCCATCCTTGCGCGTCCAGAGGCTGTCGCCCCACTTCTCAGCCAAATCGTGACCGGCGACAATCCAGGTGTCCAGGTAGACCAGGCATTTCACGCCGGGGCGCACGCGCCGGATCTTCTCGCAAGCCGCCTTTACCCGTGCGCGATAATCGGCGTAGAAGTCGCTCATCACGATCGGACCGTGGCCGACGTTCTTCGTGCCCTCAGCCACCAGCTTCCGGTCATACCAGCCGCCCTGCAACATCATCACATTGATGTTGAGCATCTCCAGATGCTCGCGCAGGGCGTCATCGTCGTAGGCCAGGATCGCGTGGGGCTGGAAAAAGTTGATACCGCCCTGCAGCGCGAAGGGCTCCAGCCAGTCCTCGCGTATCATGTTGACCAGATCGAAGACGTTGCCTGTGTCAGTGGCATACACGCCCCAGGTCATGGTGTAGCTCTCACCCGGTCGCAGGCCGAACCAGTCATCGCTTATGCCGGCGGTCCGGGCGGGGTCGTCGTATGTGAAAGACGCGTGCTGGCGCAGGACATCGTCCTCAGCCACGAGCGCGATGCCATGGTCCTCGCGCGGGACAAAGACCCAGGGCGCGGGAGCACGGTTCAGTTCCGTGATGTCGGAGTCCGCGCGGCCGCCGAAGTTGACCACTTCGACACGGCCTCCATCGAGCTTCAGTTCATGCCTGACGCGGATGCCAACCGGCTCGTCTGAGGTGCTGGTGAAGGTGTCGCTGATGAGCAGGCGCCCCCGGGCGAGCTTGCGCTGCACCTTACGGCGCAGTGTCCAGCCATGGCCCTCGAGCCTGTCGCCATGCATCGTGAGCCACTGGATGCTGCCGTCATTCCCCGGCACTGAGAAGCGCGAACTCAATTCGCAGCGCTGGCCACGCACTTGTATGGTGCTGGTGCCATCGCCGGTGCGCGAGACAGAGATGGGGGCCGCCCGGCTCTGTCGTGGTTCGAAGGGCACGGTGTAGTCCGGCCGCTCGGGCTCTCCGGCAAGCACGCCGGGGCCCTCGCGGACATCCAGCCGCAGGTCGCGGAAGTAGAGGGTCATGTCGCTGCCCGCGTTCGCCGCGATCTTTGCGTTCGCCGCATGGCGGAAGGTAAGCGTGTTCTCGCCCGCGACCAGCAGGTCGGTCAGATCGAACTCGAACTCGTACGCCGCTGGCCCCTGGGATTCACGATCGAGCAGAATCTCGAAATCGGGGGCATAGGACAGCCGCCACTCGCCGGCAGGCAGATACCAGCCAAACCGGTACATCCCGCGCCAGTCAAAGAAGTTGGGCTTGTTGAGCAAACGCAACTGCCGTCGGGGCGTGCTGAGACTCAAGCGCTCGCCGTTGACGTCGATGAAGACACCATTGGACGAGCCCATCGGCGACGGGTTGTCGATACGCGCACGGAAAACCAGGACTACCTGGCGATCGAGCGCGGCCTCGGGGACTGTTACTGACCACTCGTGGCTGGTCTCGAGCTTGACCTGGAAGTCATCTTCGGCCAGCGAAACGGACTCACCGGCCTGAGATGGGAGCTGCACCTGACCGTGTGCGGCCAGGCAGGCTATGAGTGCAAGCACGAAAATGATGGCGCGGCGCATGGGTGCCTCCGACGTCTGTGACTGAGGATGAGAACTGACACAGATAGTTCGCCGGACAGTTGGTCTTTTCCTCCGGCCAGCGCGGAGGGAACGCCGCGGTAGCAGCGAAAGGACCATCGAGTAGGCATTACCTGCATGCGATGCGAGGGAGACACATCATGAAGCATGTTGCTGGGCTGTTGGCGTTGCTCATATCGATTGTCAGTGTCACGTGGGCTGCGCCGGTTGAGAAGAAGCTGGTGGAGTACGGCTGGGATGTGCCCGCTCCGAGTTTCGTGGCCGAGCACATCCGCGCAATGGAGGAGCGCCCCTTCGACGGGGTCATCATGCGCATGCCCGGCATCGGCCGGGTCTTCGCGCCCGACAAGTTCAGCGAAGCCGACTACGCCGATGAGCTCGCGGCGTGTGAGAAGATACAGTGGGAGAGGTTCACCGACAATTTCATGATGATCTACGCCGCCTCGACCATGGACTGGTTCGACGACAGCCACTGGGAAGCGGTCGTGCACAACACGCGGCTGGTCGCGAAGGCGGCAGCGCTGGCTCGGTGCACGGGAATATGCTTTGACGCGGAGCCATACGGAGACAACCCGTGGATGTACTCCGAGCAGGCGCGAGCTCAGGAGAAGAGCTTCGCCGAGTATGAGGTCATGGTACGTGCTCGCGGAGCACAGTTCATTGACGCCATCGAGGCCGAACTGCCCGACCCGGTGATCCACACCTTCTGGCTGACGACAATCGGCGGCCTGCAGCAGGCGGCCATGGCGGCCACGCCCGAGGCGCAGGATGAATCGTTGGCCCAACAGAGCTATGGCCTCTACCCCGCCTTCATCAACGGGATGATGGACGCCATGGACGAAGGCACGATCCTCAACGACGGCAACGAGTCCTCCTACTACTACACCACCAGCGAGGAGTATTTTCGAGCGTTTCACTACTTCAAGCAAGGATCGCTGGGGCTGATCGATCCGGCGCACGAGCGGGCCTGGCGGGCTCAGACGCGGATGTCGCAGGCGCTCTACGTGGACCATCTGTTCGGCGTTCGCACGCGCGAGAACGAGAGCCACTTCATGACCGAAGAGGAGCGCGCACAGTGGTTTGAGCACGATGTCTACTGGGCGCTGAAGACCACTGACAAGCACGTGTGGCTCTACTCGGAGAAGATGAACTGGTGGCTTGACAAGGACCTGCCGCCCGGCCTGGAGGACGCGGTCATTTCGGCGCGCGCAAAGGTCGCGGCTGGCGAGCCGCTCGGCTTCGACCTGGAGCCGGTCATTGACGCAGCCCGGCAGCGTCAGATCGAGGCACAGCAGGCACGACTGGTGAAGCGATCGGCAACGGTCGCGCGACTGCCGCAGGGGCAGGCGCCAGCCATCGACGGCACGCTCGACGACGCCATCTGGCAGCAGGCGACCGCGCTGGAGGCATTTGTGCAGCCGGTGAACACGTCGGATGAGCCGTCAGTGGCGACCACCGGCTTCATCGCCTGGGACGCAGAGAAGCTCTACGTAGCGGTGCGCTGCGAGGAGCCGAAGATGGATGCGCTGGACACCACGGGCGGAGAAACTCGCGACGCCTCGGTCTGGCTGGGCGACAGCGTGGACCTGTTCATCTCAGCCGGCAGTGAACGCGTGCCATACTTCCACTTCATCACCAACCCGGCGGCCACACGCTGGGACGGCAAGCACAGCGCGGAACTTGCCGATCTGAAGTGGGACCCGGATTACGAGCTGGCGACCGCCACGGGCGACAATTATTGGAGCGTTGAGTGGGCGATTCCGTGGTCGGCGCTCGGGATGCAGGCGCCAGCGACAGGCGCGAAGCTTTTCGGAAACGTGTGCCGCCAGCGACGGCCAGTGCGGGAGCTAAGCTCTTGGACGATGGTCGTGAAGGGCTTCGTCGAACCGGGGAGCCTGGGGGAGTTGACATTCTGACCGGGTGCCCGCAAACAGTAACGGCCCCCTGCCGCGAAGCAGGGGGCCGTTTCGATTCTCAGGACGCGATCACCCCAGCAGACGGTCGATGGTCGCGCGGATGGCGACCTCGTTGAGGCGCTGCTGAAGCGCGGGCGGGGTCTTTGCGTTGTTGTTCTGGATCTCGGAAGTGATGATCGGGACGCGCGGGTAGATATCGCCCCAGCGTTCGACGAAATACTGGCGCTGCTCCCCCCCGTAGTTGAGCGGCGCGATCTCCTGGCGCGGGTGTGCGCCCTCGACTTCGCCCCATCCGGCGACGACGTCCTTGGCCCACGCCATCGCCTCGCGCTTGATGTCCTCGGGTAGGTCGTCGTACAGACACGGCAGGATGATCATGCAGGTGTCATCGCAGGTCTCGAACTCGGTCTGGTGCAGGCTGAGCATGGCGTGCCAGTCGGCGTGCCGGTCCATCATCTCGAAGATCCAGCGGAAGAGCGTCGAGGCGTGGTGGCGGTTGGGCTCGACATACTCGTGCTCGGAGATCTGCTCGTAGACGATCCCGTAGCGCGTGGGCAGGGGATCCTCGATCGTGTCGTCCCACAGGTCGACGCGCTTCCACATCTTGCCGGTCTCCGGGTCGATGCCGCGCATCCACGCCCAGAACTCATCGTTGGTGTACTCGCTACCATCCCACGCCTCGACCGGGGCGCGAGCGGTGCCCTCCGGGTTGGCATCAGGCATGAAGACCAACAGGCACTCGCGCAGCACGCGCTGGTTGTCGAACTCGCTCGGATGGCCGTCGATGGTCTGGCCGGTGAGGAGTTGGCTGATGACATTCATCTGAGCGGCTATCGGCGCAGGCTCGTGGGCGTGGGGCTTGAAGACCATAGCCTTGCGCTTGCCCTCGTCTGGGATGCTGTTGTCGGTGACTGACAGCGCCCAGACGGGGCGGCCGGCGAACTGCATCTTGTGCTCGGCTCTGAGCAGACCCGGGTACGCGGCTGCCCACTCGCCGATCAGGTCATCCACCTCGTCAGGATGAGAAATCCACGCGGGATCGATCATGGGTACATCTCCTTTGGCGCTACTCGCGGATCATCACCAGCATCATCTTGAAGCGCTCGACGGCGTCAAGCGCATGGGGCGCGCCCGCGGGCATGATAAGCATCTCGCCCGCTTTGACCGTATGCTTTTCGCCCGAGACCATGATCTCGGACTCCCCGTCGAGTATCTGCACAAGCGCGTCGTACGGAGCCACGTGCTCGCTCAAGCCCTGACCGGCGTCGAAGGCGAAGAGCGTGATGGTGCCGACTTCCTTGTCCAGGATGGTTCGACTGACGATCGAACCATCCTGGTAGTCAACGACGTTCGCGAGGTCAACGACCTGACCGATCAGGCTGTCTGCCATGGTTCTTCTCTCCTTGGCCCCGCGCACATGAGTGATCCTGTAATTGGCCGAGCTAGTATGCCTGTCCCGAATCTGAGACGTATTTGGTTGCCTCGGGTTCGTCGTCAGGCAGATCGACGTGATTCCAGAAGTCAGTATGGACGAACGGCTCGCGGCGGATGTCGGGCACCGCAACGGCCGCGCCGCCCAGTTCGGCGGAACGGTTCGCGAGAATGCCGGGCAAGGTGTAGTCGGCCATGCGGTAGACATCGATGGGCACGCGCTTCCCCGCCAGCAGCGCACGCGAGAAGGTGATCGCGGTCCAGATATCAGTACCGCCGTGACCGGTGGCTTTGAGGGCCTCGGAACGAGCAGTGCCGATGTCGATGCGCTCCCAACCCTCTTTTTCTTCGCGGTCCTTGTCCAGTCTGCGGCAGAAGCCCTCGTGCGAGTACCACTCAACACTGCCTTCGGTGCCGAAGAGCCGGTAGTTGTGGGCACCAGGCCGACGTGTGTTGAGCGTGACGAGGATGCGGATCAGGCGGCCCTTGGCGGTCTTGAAGAGCCCATATTGACCGTCCGAGCGCAGCGGACACTCCTCCGACCACCACGGTCCCTCCACGCAGTTGACGGACACCACGCGATCGTCGAGCACCTCCAGCAGCGGACCGAGGTCGTGGGTGAGGTAGCCGATCGGTGGTTGGTCGGAGCGCCACAGGGGCTTGACGTCCGTGATGCCCTCCTCGCGCACCTGGGTCGGCGTGTACTGATTGCCCTCTTTGTCGACAAGGGTCCAGGGCAGGTAATGCAGATACTCGCCATCGGCCATGGAGACCGCGCCGAACCGGCCTTCGAGCATCCACTTGTGCCAGTAGCGCAGGAAGTTGAGGAAGGCCGAGTTCTCGGCCAGCATGTACTGCTTGCCGGTCCGCTCGGAGGTCGCCGCAATGTGCACGATCTCCTCTTGCGTGAAGGCGCCGGGGACCTCGCTGATGACGTGGCAGCCAGCCTCCATCGCCTGGATGGCGTGGCCTGCCTGCATGCGACCGTTGCTGGCGATGGCCACCGCGTCGGGCTGCATGTCGAGGAGTTCCTCGAACTCGCAGACCACTTTGGCTTCGGACTCTTTGTTACTGATGGCCTCCTCTGCCTTGTCGCGCCACTGCTCAATGCGGTCGGCGGCGCCGATGACCAGGGCCTCGTCGGTGTTCAGAAAGTTGCTGAGGTGGCTCATGCCTCTGCGCAAGCCCAGGATGCCTACTTTGACTTTGTCCATGGTTACACCGTCTCTCCTTGACTCGATCGTTGCTACGTCGGGTGTCTGAGGCCTGGTCAGTTCTCCGGCCAGGGCGCGAATGACTCTTTGTACGGCATGGCAGGCGGCTCCTCCTCGGGCAGGTCAACGAAGTCCCAGAACTTCGTGCCCTCGTATGGCCCGCTGCGCAAGTCGGGAACATCGATCGGCTGGCCGCCAAGTTCCGCGGACCGGGCCGCAAGGATGCCGGGCAAGGTGTAGTCACACATGCGATACACGTCGATGGGCAGATCGCCGCCGGAGAGCATGGCGCGGGTGAAGTGGCGGGCAATCTGAATGTCCGCACCGCCATGTCCGCCCCCCTCATGGCCAGCAGGCGCCATACGTATGTCGACCTTCTCCCAGCCGGACTTGTGGTCCATGTCAGCGAAGAGCCTGCGTCCGAAGTTCTCGTGGCGGAACCACTCGAGGCTGCCACCGGTGCCCAGTAAGCGGTAGTTGTGCGTGCTGGGTATGCGAGTGTTGAGGCTCACCTGCAGCCTTATCAGCCGCCCGGCGGCTGTCTTGAGGGTGGCGATTTGGCTGTCAGCGCGCAGGGGCGCCTCGCTCTGCCACCACGGGCCCTCCGTGCAGGAGACTGACACCACGCGATCGTCCAGGATCTCCAGCAGAGGCCCGAGATCATGCGTGGAATACTGGATGGGCGGCTGGTCGGCGCGCCAGGTGGGCAGGGCGTCTGACACGAGTTGACCGCGCACCTGCGAGGGATTGAAGCGCTCGCCATCGGAGTCCATGAGAGTGTGGGGCAGGAAGTGCAGGTACTCGCCCTCAGCCACCGATACCGCGCCCAAACGCCCCTCCACGACCCACTTGCGCCAGTAGCGCGCGAAGTCCCAGAAGCAGGAGTTCTCGGCCAGCATGTAGCGCCTGCCCGTGCGCTGGACGGCGGCGACGATGTGCGTCGCTTCCTCCTGCGTGAAGGCGCCGGGGACCTCGGAGAGCACGTGGCAGCCGGCCTCCATCGCCTGGATGGTATGACGCGCCTGCATGCGTCCGTTGGTGGCGATGACCACGGCGTCGGGCTGCATGTCGAGGAGCTGCTCGAACTCCTTAACGAAGGTGACATTCTCGACGCCGGCCCGCGCCGCGTTGCGCTCGCGTCGAGCGGCGATCCGGTCGGCGGCCCCGATGACCTCCGCCTCCGCAACGGCGAGGAAGTTCCTGAGGTGCCCGCTGCCCCGGCCGAGCCCGAGGATACCTACTTTGAGCGCGTCCATCATCTCACTCCGTCTGATGCCATCCTGCTTATCCCGCAACGTCCGACGCTGGTTCGACATCGACGGGCCGGTGTCCTCTGCGCAGGCAGGGAGACACCCACAAACGGCGAACTTGCGCGACAGACGCGAGCGCCGGGCGGGGTGCCGACAAGTGACGCGAAGGGAGACACGGATGAAGCCGAAGATGACCGTGAAGGCCCACATCATGCTGCCCGACGGTGTCAACGCTGGCGATGTCGACAAAGCTCTGTGGAAGGTCACGCCGGACGAGTTGCGTGCCGCCATGCCGGGCGTGAAGAGCGTCGACGCATATACCTCGGTTATCTTCAACCCCGCCGACGGGCTTGTCTACCTGGGTCTGACCGACCGCGAGAACGAACTACTGTGGACCTTCGACCCGAAGACGCGTGAGTTTGCGCAGCGGCACTTCATAAGCGAAGCCGAGAAGTACGACGTCAAGATTCACCGCTCGTTCGCTTTCGATAACGATGGCACGCTCTACACGGCCACCGCCGGCCTGCACAACCAGCCGCTCTACATGGATGCACCGGGCGGCAAGATCTTCCGACACGATACGGTCGCTGACCGTACAGAACGCCTGGCAATTCCGGTACCGCATGAGTACATTCAGACTATCTGTCTCGATCCTGTTCGCAAGGTCATTTACGGCGAGACCTACCCGACCCCGCACCTGTTCGCATACCACGTCAAGACCGGCGAAGTGGTGCAACTTGGGCTGGGGACCCTCCCCCACCGCAGCGGCTGCGATCGACACGGGAATGTTTGGGGCACCATCGGCACCTATGAGCACAAACTCTTCCGCTACAACCCCGAAGACGGTATGGTTATCGCCGAGGAGACCATGCCGACTTTCAACGGCGCGCTGCTGGCGATGAACATCTTCTACCAGGCGCCCGATGAGGACACATGCTACATCGGGACCGATGCGGGCGCGCTCCTGGCCTTCGACACCGAAGCGGTCAACTTCCGCTACCTCGGCAAGCCGATGCTCGACACGCGCATCGAGGGGCTGCAGATCGGCAGCGACGGTATCCTCTACGGATGCGGGGGCTGGTACGGCACCGAGGTGTTCGCGTATGACCGTGAGGCGGAGAGGTTCTACAATCTCGGCCCACTTGCCGACCCTGATCTGGACATCCGCTGTATCATCCCGCACGACCTCACGATGACCGACGAGGACGTCATCTTCACCGCCGAGACCGATATGACCGACCGCTCGACGGCCGCGCTGTGGGAGTGCAACGTGACGTGGTGAACTGACATCAGAACCGACAAGGGCCGGGCATATGCCCGGCCCTTGTGTGTGTATGGATCCCGTAACGTCAGTCGCCCTCCCACACTTGCCACATCAGGATCTGGACCGCGTCCGCGATCTGGCGCCCCGCGTCCGCATCAAGCTTGCGCGACAGTATCGGTCGCGCGCCATATCCCAGCCGCTGGGCCTGGTCGGTGCTGGGCACGTAGCCCACCGCGTGATTGGCCAACTCGGTGACCAGCGTCCACTCGGCCGGAGACCAGCACTTGATCTCCATACCCCAGTTGGTGAAGAACTCGCCGGGCAGACCGATGAAGATCATCTCCCCGAAACGCAGCACCTGGATCGGCACATCGGCCATCTGCCCGTCCTTGTCCCAGTTGTCGACCGAGCGAATGGTGGCCTCCTCGAAGTACTCCAAGTCCTGCTTGGCCCGCAGTTCGTCTATGAAAGCCATGAAGCGCGGCTCGCGGGTGTAATAGGGTATCTGCAGGACCTGCATGGCGCCGGCCACGTCAGCACTCTCCAGCGGCTCGGCGCGCTCGATGGCAGCCATGGCCAGGCCGGCGTAGGTCCGACCCATCTGCACGGCCTTGTAGATGCCCTCGATGGGCTGGCGGGTCTCATCCCAGAGGCGATGGTTGATGTCGCCGCAGGCACCGTTGAGCAGCATCGTCACCACGTCATCGCCATACACGCCGGCGACCGCTTCGGCCATGACGCCGGGCCAGTCGGCGGAGATGAAGGTTGCGCCCTCGCCGCCGATTACATCAACGTGCATACCGTAGTTGACCACCAGTGCGCGCAGCTTGCCGTTCAGCTCACGCACGCCGATCGCCTGGAGTTCGGGGTCAACCGGGCCAGCGTGGCCGATCGCGCCCTCGCTTGAGAAGATCTCGTTGGCGTCGCGCGTGCGGCCGAGGCGGTTGCTGGCGAGAACCTCCTCTTCCTCGCGCCCCATCATCAGCACCGCGTCGAACATATCCGCACAGGCAGCGGCCACGGTGTCTGCGATCTTGCCGGGCAGGGCCTCGAGCCACTCGTCTCGTCGGGCACGTTGTCTCGGCCAGGGCGAACTCCCGGGCCTGTGTGGGTATGCGTGGCGCACACGAGCACACGCTCGGGCGGCAGGCCGGTGGCCGACTGGACGAGCCCTTTGGCCTCACGCACCCACTCGTCTACCACGCACACGAGGTCGAGGCTGACGAGCGCGATGCGCTCGCCATCGTTTTCGAGCACGAGCGCGTGGCAATACAGATCGTCGCGAACGTATTCGGCGATACGCTCGTGGTAGTATCCCGCCATGTTGATGCCAAGTGGCGGCGTGATGACTGCCTGCGCAGCTCCTGCGCGAATGGCAGGCAGACCTTCAAGATCATACGGTGTTTCGGACATAACTGACACCTCAGTTCAGAATTTTCCCAACTCAGAAACCACGTACTTCGGGCTTGTATTCAGTTTCGTCCCACAGCTCCCACGCCATCCTCTGCGAGGCGTCAGAGATCATCCGTCCAGCCTCTGCGACCAGTTGGCGTGAGAGTATCGCCTTCGCTCCGTAGGCGTCACGCCCCGCCTGATCGGTGGTCGGGATGTAGCCAAACGAGCCATTGGCGAGCTCGACCACCATCGTCCAGCGTCCAGGTGAAAAGTGCTTGGCAAGCAGCCCCCACTGGCAGAATATCTCGCTCGGATAGGCAACGATCACAAGTTCGCCAATGC
Organism: Candidatus Zipacnadia bacterium; assembly: GCA_029821735.1. GTDB lineage: Bacteria > Armatimonadota > Zipacnadia > Zipacnadales > UBA5352 > JALGSU01. Next base: position 72,402 of record JALGSU010000007.1, read on the forward strand.
GCAGCACCTGCACCGGCACCTCAGCGATCTCGCCATCGAAGGTCCAGCCCTCGATGCGGTCTACGAAGGCCTGCTCGAAGTAGGTCAGATCCCCGCGCTCTCGCAGAGTCTGGGCTTCGGCGAGCATCTCTGGCGTGCGGGTGACATATGGAATCTCCAGCCGCTCGAGAATCGCGCCGCACTTCTCAATGCCCTCCCCCTCCATCGGTTCCGCTTCCTCGGTGGCACTGATAGCCAGTCCGGCCAGTGACCGGCCAATCTGCATGGCTTTGCCCTCGCCACCAAGCGGCATGCGCGTGTCGCCCCAATCGCGCGGGGCGAGGTCGCCGGATGGTCCCTGCAGGAAGACCGGCACACACGCGTCCCCATAGACAGCGGAGATGACGCGGCATACCTCGCCGGGCCAGTCAGCTGAGACGAAATCCGCACCGCCGCCGCCGATCACGTCCGAGTGGATCGCGTAGTTGACCAGCATTGCGCGCACCTGGCCGTCCATGTCGCGGACGGCCATCGCCACTATCTCCGGATCGATGGGCCCGGCCTGCGCAACGGTGTCGTCCTGCCCCCGGTTGAATATCTCCGTGGCGTCCTTGCGACGCACCACCCGGTTGTTAGCCAGGTAGTCGTCGAATTGGGTGCCCGGGCACAGGACCGCGTCGAACATGCCCTCGCTGGCCTCGACCACAGTGTCTGCGATCATCCCGGGCAGGGCCGTCAGCCACTGGTCGTTGACCCACTTCGGGCGCAGCCGTCGGATGGCGGGGCCCGTGTGAGTATGGGTGCTGCAGATCAGCACGTTGTCGGCAGGGATGCCAGTCCGCTCGGCGATCATCTCGCGAGCCGGGTCGGCCCACTCGATTGTGGTGGAGGCGAGATCGAGACCAACAATGGCGATCATTCCGCCGCCAGTTTCGAGTACCACGGCGTGGCAGTAGAGTTCATCGCGCACGCGGGTGGCGAGGCGATCGTGGAAATATCCTGCCAGATACACAGGCAATTCCGGTGTGATGACCCGTTCGGCCGCCCCGGCGCGAATGGCCGGCAAACCTTCAGTGTCGTAGGGCGATCCCGCCATACTGCTCACTCCTCTATATCGTTTGCGGCATGTGCATCAACACTCGCAGCGGCGAATGATATCCTGCTGCTCCGCTTCAGGAAGCAGCACGAAGTATGCGTTGAAGCCCGCGACGCGAACCATCAGGTCGCGGTGAGACTCCGGATCTCTGACCGCATCCAGCAACGTATCCTGGCTCACCACGTTCACCTGCAGGTGCAGCCCCCCGCAGTCGAAGTATCCCTCCATGAGTCCGCGGACGATCTCCGCTTTCGCCGTCGTGTCGACCTCGCCCAGCGAGAGCGAGAGGGTCGTAGCTCCCGCCGGTGCACGATTCAGCGGCAGCGCTGACATCGACAGCAGCTTGGTGGTTGCGGAGCAGCGCGGAGTGCCCTGCGATGGCGAGAGGTTCTCGCTGAGCGTCTCGCCCGACCTGCGACCGTCGGGCGTGGCCGAAGTGCGCGCGGCCTGTAGCACGTGTTGCATGTGCGAGTAGAAGCCCGGCCACATGGCAAAACGCTCAGTGCCTTGCGAGGCGCGCTGCAGCTCGTCAACCCACAAGTGACCGACGCGCTCAGTGAGTTCGCGCACCTCTGGACGGTCCTGCCCGAAGCGCGGCAGTTCATTCTGGATACGGCGCCGCAGGGCCTCGTGGTCCCGCCAGTCAGTGGCGAGGATGCTGGTCAACTCGGGCAGGCTGATACGCTCCGCCGAGTCATCGCCGAAGACCAGTTCGCGAATCGCGGTCAGCGAGTCGATGGTCGTCGCGACCCCGATCATGTAGTGATTCAGGTGGCTGACGGGAGCTGCGGTCCAGCATGACTCGCTGGCCTCCAGAGCGACACGCATCAGCGATGAGTAGAGCAGCGGTACGGCCTCGCTATAGTCATGTGCCCAGCGCCGCTGCGTGACGTCGCGACCGCGAGCCACCTCGAAGCGCACCTGCTCGGCGAAAGCGGCCCAGAAGTCCTCGAAGCTTGTCAGCCGCTCCGGGACCGGCGTCGGAGCTCCCACCATCTCCCCGCTGAGGGGATCACGGCCGCCGGTCATCGCCAGCAGCACCAACCGTGGGAAGTTGTGGAAGCCGCCCGGACCGGAGCCAGCGTCGCAACTGGGCACGAGAGCATTATGGCAGGCGCAGTGGGCGTAGTTGAGGGCATCCCTCTCCGGCGCGCCATTCTCCACAAGGCCCGGAATGACCGTTGCGTCGTTGTAGACGGTGACCGCGAGGCGATCGGCCATCAGTTCTGTGACTTTGCGCAACAGCGCCCGATCCACGTTCGCGTGATAGCGCAGCAGCAGAGTCGGCTCTTTGTAGGCGAGGCGGCGAATGGCGTCCGCGATCACCAGCGACAGCTCATTCTCCGCAGGCGCGCCAGACTGGTCGACGCCGCCGACTGTCACGTAGAGATGGGTGTATTTGCAGGGCGAGCGGCGCTGGTTCGACTCAAAGTCGGACGCGTTGCCGGCGGATTGAGACAGGCGCAGCATGAACATGGCCAGGAGCGTGACCACATCATCCCGCACCAACTGGCCTTGATCGATGGTGGCCCGGTAGAAGGGCAGCAGATACTGGTCGGCGCGACCGGGAGTGACATCACGCCCACCGACCAGACACGAGAGCACCATGTGGACGATCTGCAGCAGTTGCAGGGCTTCCGGCAGATCAACCGGCGACTCCCAAGCAACACGATCGCACCGTGCAGCTATCTGCTCGAGTTCACGCTGTCGATCGGGACGCGCGTGAGACGCCAGATCGCGGGCACGCTCGGCGTAACGGCGTACCAGGATCGCGACCGACTCCATTGCTGAGATCGCCGCTCGCAGGAACTCCGCCTGTCGCACGCCATCGGGCAGCGTCGCGAGCAGCTCACGCGCATGTTCCGCGATGCCGCCAAGGCCCATCTCGAGCAGCATGTTCCAATCCGGCATGCAGATGGAGATGCTGTCGAACCAGCCGGGAACTCCTGCCTCCACGAACAACTCAGGACGCGCAGCGATCAGCGCCTCCTCATCGTCGGTGGGAATCACGTCGGGCATGCGACCGACGATGGTGTCGTCGTCGAGGATGACCGGCGTGATTCCCTCGCATAGATCGCGTAGCACCGCCGCCTGTCGCGGGACGCGCGCCAGAGATGCATGGTCGCGTTCGGCATCCATCAGGATGCGCGCGCGCTCCATGCAAACAAGACGCTCGTCCTCAGCCAGCCTCGCCGCTCGCAAGCGGTCGAGGCGAGCGGGGTCGACGGCGATGCACGACATCAGTCACGCCCCTCCCACAGGTCCCACATCATTACCTGGACAGCGTCGGTCATCTGGCGGCCGCCGTCAGCGTCGAGCTGTCGAGAAAGCGTCGGCTGGGTCCCGTAGGCGCCGCGATGGGCCTGATCGCTGGTCGGGATGTAGCCAAACCAATCGTTCGCCAACTCCGCCACGAACGTGAACTCCGCGGGCGACCAGCCCTTGATCTCCAAGCCCCAGTCGGTGAATATCTCGCCGGGCAGGCCTATGAACAGCATGTTGCCCAACCGCAGTGCCTGCACGGTCAACTCGGCCATCTCGCCGTCGTGGGTCCACTCGTCGAAGCGCCTGATGATGAACCCGTCGCGGTCGGTAGGCTCGTCCTTGGCGCGCAACGCGTCGACCTCCGCCTTGGCGTCCTCGTCGCGGGTGTAGTAGGGAATCTCGGGGCGGCGCAGGCGAGCGTCTATCTCGGCCTCGCACTCCATCGGCTCGGCGATCTCAACGGCGTTGATCGCCAGACCAGCCATCGCGCGTCCCATCTGGTCAGTGCGAAGCTGGCCCTTGCTGGCGATGCGCTTCGCGTCCCAGTGGTGGTGGTTAATGTCGCCGCAGCAGCCATTGAGGAGGACCGTTACTGCCTGCTCGCCATACACCTGCGCGACCGTGCGCGCGACCTTGCCCGGCCAGCCGGCGGATATCTGGTTGCCGCCGGTGGCGTCCGCGTGCATGGCGTAGTTGACGATCATCGCGCGGACCGTACCCTCGTGGTCACGCACCGCAAGCGCCAGCACTTCGGGGTCAATGGTCCCCGCCGGCCCCAGCGCCTGGTCCTTGCCGAAGACCTCCGAGCCGTCGCGCATGCGACCGAGGCGGTTGCTGCCGAACTCGTCCTCGAACTGCCTGCCCGCAACAAGCACCGCATCGAACATGTCTTCACAGGCGGCCTCTACCGCCGACGCAAGCAGTTCGGGCAGCGTGTCGAGGTACTCTACGTTCGGCGGGATGATGTGCGTGCCGGCGACTCGGGTGTTGGGCCCAGTGTGTGTATGCGTGCACGAGATCAGCACATTGCTCGGAGCGATGCAGGTGCGCTCGGCGATCAGTTCCTTGGCCGGGTCGGTAATCGCCCGCACGATGCAGATGAGGTCACATGAAACCAGCGCGATGCGCTCGCCACCACTATCGAAAACCAGCGCGTGGGCGTAGAGCGGGTCATGGACCGCATCGCTGACGCGATCGTGGAAGTAGCCCGCCAGAGACGTACCCACAGGCGGCGTGATGTCGACCTGCGCGGCGCCCGCCTGCACTTCGGGCAATCCCTCAAGGTTGAACGGTGATTCGGACATGTCAGAAGGCCTCCCTTTGTGTCGGGAAAAGACAGCATGGTCGAGCATCCGGTTCCCCGGCGCATGGAGGATACCTTCCGCCGCTGAAGGCCACTGGCCGGAGACTGACGAATACCTTCGCGCGCAGCACTACCGCAGGAGAGGGACGTGTTTCACGTGAACCTTCGGGCGATCGCAGCAATCGTGGCCATCCTCGCAGCCAGCGCGGTGCACGCCGCACCGGCATGCATGGTGCCGACGGGTGAATATGTGCCGACGCAACTCGCATACACCGACATCCTCGACCGCAGCGACTACCTGAACGAGGGGTACGCCGAGGCACTGGCTGACGGGCCACCGTGGCTGCTGGAGAACGGCAACATCACGCCAGGGCACCCATACTTCGGGCCAATGTGCGACCTCGCGGCGCTGCGAGCGGGGAAACCCGGGCCCACCGTCGAGGAGTTCGTGCAGCAGTACCGCGACAATGCCGAATGGACCCGCCAGCATGTGATCGACGCTAAAGCCGCCGGTGTGGGGCTGGCGACCGCGTATATCTGCATGATGACCACGGGTGGCGACCCGGCGACGCGATCGGGCTTCTGGAACTTCTACGACAACTGGGACGCGTTCGCGGAGTTCCAGATCCCACCCAAACCGGCCGATGATCCGGAGACCTGGCAGCAGCGTCAGCCGGACGGTTCACCGGTTATCGCGTACAGTCGTGCGCACGCAGCCTACAACCCGATGTTCCGCTGGACCAACTGCATCAACAACCCGAGTTGGCGGGCCTACCAGCAGTGGGTGACCGAGGAATCCGCGCGCTTGGGGCTGGATGGATTCTTCGTGGACAACGCCGGCACACACCACTGCTACTGCCCTTACTGTCGGGCGAAGTTCGCCGAATGGATCAAGTCACGCTACACCGAAGACGAGATAGGCGACCTGTTTGGCGACGACCTGTCGATGGGCCCGGACTGGCGCAACGGCACGGACCTGCGTACCGCCGAAACCGTTCTCTTCTGGCAGGAGAGCATCCACGAGTTTCTGGGCGACGTGAAGCGCTGGGGCTCGGCGATCCACGGGAGCTTCTTCGTCTTCCCAAACGGCCTGCACAGGCGCGCACATTTCATCGCCACGCGCTTCAGGGACTGCGATCTGGCCATGGACGAGAACTCCACCGGCCAGTTCGGCACCCACCCGGGGATGATTGAGGGCCACATCATCGCTGGGATGTACATGACGAACGTCAACGACAATATCCTGTCCTACAAATACGCGGTCGGAGCAGGCACGCACTGCCGCACTAATCTGCTGTGCCGCTCTGGGTACCCAAACAGCGACTACGGGGAATTCGGGCCGAACGCGAACGTCGGCGCGCTCGGGATCGCCGAATCGGCAGCGTTCGGCGGCGGCGGGTGCTACCTCATGCGCGGGCCTCGGCAGCACGCGTGGCTGAACCCGGTGCGAGCGACGTGGAACCAGTTCCTCGATCAGAACCGGCAATCGCTCGAGGGCAAATTCCCTTACGGACAGGTCGGAGTGATAGCCTTCGTGTGGCCGGGCTACTTCAATGACGTGAGCACCTACGCGGGCGGGAAGTATGTGCTTGAGCGCCTCGGCGAGCGGCATGTGCTGGCCGACCTGATCACCGAGCGCATCTTCACCCCCGAGTGGCTCGCGCGCTACCCGGCAATCGTCGTGCCCTACGTGCCGATCATGTCCGAGAGCCAGCGACTCGCGTTGATCGAGTATGCACGAGCCGGCGGTACGCTCATCCTCCTGGGAGACAAGATAGCGTCTCGCGACCGCTTCGGACGCGAGCGCGATGCGGCCAAGGTTCGGGAGTTGCTCGACGCGGCGACCGCGCACTACCAGATGGACTTCGGGAGCGCGCTCGCGCCCGGCGGCGCGCTGGCCGACCTGACACTGTGCGATCAGCCGGGGGCCGCGATGGTGCGGCTGAGCGCATACGTCGATGACGCACAGGCACCGACCGAAATGACGCTGCACGCGGTCAACTACGCGGTACGCCTCGGGCTGGACCACGATGAGGTGCGCAGCGTGCAGGGGCTCGGCCTGAGCGTCCCGCTGCCGCCCAACACCAGCGCCACGGAGGCAATACTCAAGATCCCCGGCGTCGAGGATACGGCCCTCAGCATCGTGGCAGGAGACGGCGTGGCGAAGATCGTGATCCCACAATTGGACATCTACGGGCTCGTGCAGATCACCCTCAAGCGAGGCGACGCGTGATGAGAGCAGCCATAGCGCTGACAGTGACCGCAGTACTCGCAGCCGCAACGGCATTCGCCGCTGACGGCCCGTCGCTCGTGGTGCGCCACGAGCACTACTTCTTGATCGTCAACGACGACCTCACCACACCAACGATCAGCGTCGAGAGCCGCGGCTACTACACCTACGGCCAGGCTCTGGAGATCATGGCCAGCGATGACCAGGCGACCACGCGTCTGCGGGCGTTCATACCCCTGCGCGACAGCCGGACCGCGGAGATTCCCGGGGAGCCAGCGCCCATCTACCTCGTAACCGCGCGCCCCGGCTACAACGGCGTCATCTTCGACTGCGACCACCCCTGGGGCGTCGCCGCCACCGGGCGCTGGGGACTGGGATCGAACGGCAGAGTGCCGCAGATGTACATCTACATCCCCCTCGAGTGCGAAGAGATGACCATCAGCGCGCTCGCCACCTCACCAAAGGAAGCAGGACGCATCACCGTCCTACAACCAGACGGCAACGAAGCACTCGTCATGGACGGTGAGTTCGACAAGGCTGAGGAGCAGGCCGTCGCGATCCCGGCCGCAATGCGCGGGCAAGTGTGGTCAATCACGTGGGCCAAACCCCAAAGCGTCCCCGGCAGCCTCGATGACATCAACGTCACCGTCTCCGGCTACCTTGCGCCCCTGCTGTGGACCAACCCCGAATGGGCTCAGACACACGGGCCAACGGTCTGGGAACGGCATAAAGCAGTGCTCGACGCACAGCAATAGGAGCGACGCCAGCGGTCCCGCCGCAGGCGGAACCGTGTCCTTACACCCCGAACCGCCCGGGCCGATGGCCCGGGCGGTTCGGGGTGTAAGGACAGCATGCGCAGCATGCCTGGCGTCGCTGGGGGTCAGCCCTCCGAGCGCGCGAGGCTCGTCACTTGCGGGATCACTATCTCCTCGCAGGGCTGCACCTCGTACTCACGCACAGTGACGCGGGGCCCGTCCACCGACTCGATCTCGTAACCCGTCCCACCGGCCAGCAGGTACGCACCCGTCAGCCCTTCGCCGGCGGGCAGCGGCTCATCCAGCGTGATCGTCCTGCCATTGATAGCGGTTACTGTGCGGACGAGGCGCGCATCTGCCAGCGTCAGGGACGTGTCTCCGCAGCGGAGCGCAGTGCCGTCGGCAAGCGTGGCGGAACGCACCTCACCGTCTGCGTCGAGCGAGACGTAGCCGAAGCGTCCAGACAGCTCGACGGGACCGTACTCGCGGGGTTCGTCATCGAGCGAGGAGATGATGTAGTCGGTGCGGCCCTCGAGTTGCACGACCAGCGCGACGGCAATTCCCTCGGCGCCCTCAGGTACGATCTGCTGGACATCGGTGATCGGTTCGGCGTCGCCCTCGTACGGCGACATGACGGCCGCAAAGGTGCTGGAGAGTTCCTCGCCGGCGCGTTCGGCCAGTATCTGTGTGATAGGCGGCGCATGCAGTTCGTTGCCTTTGTAGCTGCGCCAGCCGGGAGCATCGGCGATGATGAGCCGATCTATCTGGCTGGGCATCCACAGGTCCATGCGCACACCGTCCTTGTGCCACGATGCAGCCCATGGCTCCTCAGGACGGGCCTGGCGCAGGTTCCCCAGCCACTTGATCTCGTCGGCGGCGGGCTCGGTAAGCTGGTCGAAGAGTTCGAACTCGCCGCTGTCGACGTTGAAGCCATACTGGTGCAGCGCGCCGCCGGTGACGCGGAAGAAGTCGGCCACGTAGCTACCACCCCCAGGCAGGGAGATCAGGGCGCAGGTGCGCCGATATTGCGAGCACTGTTCGTAAGCGTTGGCGGAAGACTGAGTGAGCTCAACGCCGGGCGCGGTTGCGAACAGCTCGAGCGTCGAGCCCCGGCCTTTGCGGATCTGGCTTGCACCATCGACCGTCACCAGATTGTGCGAAAGCGTGCTCTTCGTCCAGGCGTTGCGCGGGTCGTCCCATATGTAGCCGCGATCGGATGCCAGTTCCTGACCGTAGGCGAAGTAGATGATGCCCAGCGTGTCGTCGTGGCGGTGGCCGTGGTACTTGTAGCCGTTGAAGTAGAAGGCCGTGTGTCCAGCGGGGTCCCCGTTGCGCATCGCGGCCACCTGCCAGCCGGGGTAATACTCGGTGCGCAGCGGCAGGCCGGCCGCGGAATCAGCCGCCATATCAGGTGGGCGGTGCCACAGTGCGTAGTCGCTTCCCTTGTCGGCGAGTGAGCCGCCCAGCGTGGCTTCGAGCAGACCCGCGTAATCGCTGCCATAGTGATCGGCCAGCACCTCAACCCATATCGAGGACAGGCCGCCCGCGTAGTGCGTGTCGCCGATCACCGGGTATTTGCGGTTGGGCATAATCATCTTGACCATGCTCAAGAGGGCCAGCCTGTAGCGCGGAATGTCCTCGAAGGGGTCGAGGTCTTCGAGCCGCTCACCCTCTTCGGGCTGGTAGTCACCCGGGTCTGAGTATCCCGCAACGATGTCGGGAATGTCCCGCATCAGGCCGAGGTGCATCGACGAATAGGAGGGTGACTCGGTGCAAAAGCCGTCGAAGTGGAAGGCCTCGTCCATGAGTCGGTTGAAGCCCTCGACGGCGCGCCGCACGCTGGCGGGTCGGCCGAAGAGCTGCCCGACCGCTCCTGAAAGCGACCGGCCAGGACCGCACTTGTTGTTGATCGCCGCGTAGTTCTCCATGTCGTCGCAGCCAGCGATGATCAGGTCCTCAGTGATGCGCTGCTCCATCTCGTCGCTGAGCACGCGCGTGCCATCTTCATGGGTGGCGTCGCGAATGAGGTCATACGCGACCGCGCAGTTGAGCAGGAAGCCACCTTCGCCACCAGCTCCGGCGCCATAACGACCCGTACCCCAGAACCCGATCCGAGTGTCGCCAAAGCCGTCGCCATCTTGGTCGCGCTGTTTCGGGATGGGGTTGATGACTGAATCGATGGGGAACTTACCGCGCTTGGTCTCCCCCATGCTGCGGGCGACCTCGTCGTGGGGCAGATCGATGACTGAGCCGAAATACGTGTGCCACAGCCAACCCTTGTAGCCGATTGCGAGCGCGTCCAGGCATACCGCGCATTTCTGCGCATACCGGACATCACCGGTCAGGGCATACGCCTTGGCGAGGGGAATGATCTGCCCATGGACCCAACTGGCGCGCATGGAGCGCAGCAGCCCGCTCCAGCTCACGTGGATGGGCCACGAAGCCCAGCGCCAGGCATACTTACCCGAGTCATCCTCGGGATGCTCGCGCTCGGCGGGCGTGATGTAGTACGTGAAGGTCTGCCCCGCCGCCGGCGCTTCGATCACGCCCTCCTCGGGATACTGCTCGTTCGGATAGACCGTGCCGCAGTACTTGCACGTGAGGTGATCGGGGTCCGAGATGCTCCACTTGAACACGCCGGTCTCGCCGGGCGAGCACTGGTCACCCACGCAGTTCGCACACACGTGACCATACGTGACGCCCGGGGTCAGCTCGGGCACCATGTCATACATGAACTGGTCGTCATACTTCAGGGAACCTTCCGCACGGTTTACGAGGCCATCACGGATGCTGGCCGCCCATGCGTACCGCTCAATGTTCTCGCGCGCGGTCTCGATGTTCTCGGGCTTGTACAGGGTGCAGGGCTCGGCCGAGACAGGCACCGCGGCTCCCGTCAACAGGAACAGCGCGGCCATGGCCACGACGGTGGCATGAGCGTCGGTCATCCAATCACCTCGAGAGCAATTGCGCCGCTACCTCGGCGCCCATTCAGGCCAGTCGAGTGACTTGCGGTACAGGTTCATTGCCGACAGGCGGTCGGCTATCTCGGGTACGGCCGCTTTGCCGCGCCACGCCGACTGCATGTCACCGAACTCATAGTGCGGCAGCGTCAGCAGGAAGTCGATCATCTCGTCCCGCAACTCGCGCGTGCGGTCCGGCATCATCGCAGCGAGGTTGTGAAGCTGGTTCGGGTCAGTGCGCAGATCGTACAACTCGTCGCGTCCATCGGTGGAGTAAACATACTTCTCGGTGGTTGACCGCCACGCCTTGAGGCTGCGGTTGAGACGGCGCACGTCGAAGTCGGGGAACCTGCGCCAGATGCGCTCCATGAGCTGCACCGGCTTGTAGTGCTCGGCAAGCGCGAACTCGCGCAAGCCCTCACCGCGCGCCGCGGCGATCAGGCTGCGGCTCTGGTCGGCCGCCGAGCCCGGAGCGGGCACCCCGGCGATCTCGCACAGCGTCGCGAAGATGTCGTGGGTCTGGGTGATGCCCTCGATGCGCGTGCCAGCGTCGAAGTGGTCCGGGTGACGAATGATCAGCGGCACATGGATGAGCGAGTCACATATCTCGCCCAAGTGACCCCACCACGGGAAGCGGTCGCCCATCACGTCGCCATGGTCCGAGGTGAGGATGATGACCGTGTCATCATAGAGCCCGCGTGACCTGAGTTCGTCGAGTACAGCCTGGAAGCTGTCGTCGCAGGCCCGCACCTCAGCGTCGTTGAGGCAATGCAGAATCCGCCATTCGCGCTGACTGAACGTCACCGCCTCGGCCTGCGCCGCGATCACGTCCTGGCGCTCCATCACCGACTCAAGCTCCGCGTCTGATACCCCAGGCATCATATACTCGGCGATATACTCCTCCGGCGGATGGTAGGTCGCGTGCGGCTGGCCGAAGATAGTGAACAGGAAGAAAGGGCGGTCCGCGTCGCGCCCCGTGTCCAACCACTTGCCCACCGTCTCAATGTTTCGCGCGGTCCCGCCCACGGCCTCGAACTCCGGCAACTCCCAGCCGCGTGTCGGCGGGCGCTCGTCCCGGCTCGCCATTCCCCCGTCCACATACACCTCAAAGCCGCGGTCCAGCCCCACAGGGCCCGAACCCCACGTATTGTCCATGATCCCGCAGGTCTGATACCCCGCCTCGCCAAGCACCCCCGCCAGCGTCGGCAATTCCGCATTCACATACTCATGATCCGCGTCGCCCCGGTGCGTGTACACATGCACGCCGGTCATCATCGACGCATATCCCGGCAAGCTCCAGATCCCCGCCGAAATGTTCTGCTCGCACACACACCCCTCCGCCGCAACCGCGTCCCACGTCGGCGAAGTCTCTTTCTCATACCCGTAGCAGCGCAAGTTCGCCGCCCGCTGGGTGTCAGCAACCATCAACAACACGTTCGGCCTGCGTCCCGACATCTACATCGCCTCCTGGCAACTACATTGAGCACGGACAGGCGAAATCCTCCCAGCGGCGCCAGCGGTCCCGCCATAAGCGGGACCGGACGCCGTCAGAGCACACCGCCGACAGGCGGAGTGCTCTGACGGCGGAGTGAGCGAAGCGCACCGGGCGCCGCGCGGCGAACAGGAGCCACGCCCCCCGGCGTCGAAGAACCTCTATGACGAGACCCAAGCCGCGGGGCAACGCGCGGAAGAGGTGAGGAACGATGCACCGGAAGGCAATCACCGCCACGCTCATCGTGCTGGTCGCTGCGACCAGTTCCTGGGCCGATACCGAGATGGTATTCAACGGCAAGACGACCACACAGTGGATCGAGGCGCTCAGCTCCGACAGTCTGGAAGTGCGCATCAGCGCCGCCTGGTCACTCGGAGAAATCGGCGAACATGCCGTGCGAGCCATCCCGGCGCTGCTCGGCGCGATCAACGATCAGAACGCGGCTGTGCGGGGCAACTCCGTCGAGGCCCTGGGAAAGATCGGACCAGGGGCAGCAAGCGCGGTGCCAACGCTCATCGGGCTGCTGACCAGCCCCGACGCCGGACTTCGGTGGCGCGCGGCGTCCGCGCTCGGCGGCATTGGCCCAACCGCCGCCGCGTCCAGCATCAGCAACCTGACCACAGCCATGAGCGATCCTGACCGCGACGTGCGCCTGTGGTCAGCGACATCGCTCGGCAAAATGGGCTCTCTCGCTGCCGGCAGCGTGACCTCCCTCGTCGCGTCACTTAACGACGTCGATCCAGGGATCCGCTATGCGTCGGCGCAGTCGCTGGGCCTGATCGCTTCCGCGACGCCGGAGGTGCTCGCGGCCCTGCAAGCTGCCCTCAACGACCCGGTACAGATGGTCCGAACCGGGGCCACCGACGCACTCACCCGCCTCGGTCAGCAGCCAGCGGCCCCGGCAGCGCCGCCCGCCCAGCCCAATCCAGTCACCCCGGCGACTCCGACCACGCCGACGCCCCCCGTGACGCCCACCGTCCCCAGTGCACCGGCGACGCCACCATCGCCCACCAGCTTCTACACCTACCGCGACGGTGGCTCCGTCGTTCAGATCTCCCAGGCGGGCGTCTGGTATCCGGAGGCAGATAAGCAGCGCAACCGCGAGCAGTATGCCCGGCCAAAGGCGGAGATGCTCGAGTTCATCCGCCTGATCGAAGAGAAGCTCACGGCACTGGGCCGGCAACTCCCAGCCGGGCTGGTCAGCCTGCGCAGCGTACTCGCCGCCAACGACTACCTCATGACCAACATGATAGGCACCGATGCCCCCGTCGACGGCGTGGCGGCAATGCTGCTCGACGCTTACGCGGGGCAAGTCGGAGCCCAGGCCACCGTGCGCGGAGGGATCGTCGGCCTGCCGGGCGGGCACGTCGTCCAGAACATGCCCATCAGCTACACCTGGGTCATTTTCGGAGACAACACCGGCGATTTCAGCCAGCCCCTTTACTCGGACGCCAACGCCATCCTCAAAGCCGCGCCCGGCGCGGAGAACGCGCCAGACCTGTGGAACGCCACCTACAACGGCCACATGCTGCGCGCAACCCGCCCCATAGTGGGCATCACACCCGTCATCATCGAGACCACGCGCGAAGACAACGTCGCCCCCAGACGCGCGAACCTGAACTTGATGGCACACATGGCCCTGCGTGGCTACCTGCACTCGGAGAACGTTACCGCAGAAATGCTCGGCATGAGTGACACCGACCTCAACGCCAAAGTCAGCAATCTCGAGCGGACGCTCGAGGCCGTCACCATGGCCATCGGCGCGAACATCGGGACCGCCCAGTAAGCCCCGGCGCCAGCGGGACCGCCGCAGGCGGGACCGGACGAACGAAGAGCACCCCGCCCACCGGGCGGGGTGCTCTGAGAACGTAGGGAGCGAAGCTCCCCTGGCGCCGGGCGGCGGCCGCTACCCGAAGATCACGCGGCAGACCGCGTATACCGACACCGTCGGCACCGTGAACCAGCAGGCGCCGTCGCGCACCTCAAACTCCAGCGTCAAGTCATCGGCCTCCGGGTCGTAGCAGGTGACGCCCGCCACTGAGCCCCCCGCCGGTACCGGCACCCGCACCGTGACGTCCTCTTCGGGCACGTTGTCGCCATACCCCGCCTCGACCGGGCACGAGTAGTTGAGCAGATGCACGATGTACTCCCCGTCGGCCTCGTACGACATGACGCGCAGCATCGGGCGATTGATCTGCCCCTCCGTCACGACCAGCCGCGCCTCTCCCGCCGGAGACAGCACGTCCAGGAGGTCGGTGCGTGAAGGTGTGACATCGTACCGGACCACCGTTCCCGTGCCACAGCGCGCCGATGCCCCGGCATCAGGCAACCAGCCGGGAAGCGCGCGTTCGCGGCACAACTCATCGTGGGTGGCGAACTCCCCGATGACGATGAGAATGCCGCCTGCGTTCGCGTAGTCGCGGATGATGCCAAAATGCTCGTCAGAGACATACTTCAGCTCCGGCAGCACATACGCATCGTAGGTGCGCAGCAGGTCGAGCTGCAGACCGCCCTCGGAGAAGAAGTCGACGGGGATCTGCATCGATGCCAGGCGACTCTTCATGGTGAAGGCCGAGCCATAGTGGCGGGACGCGGGGTAGAACATGCGCATCGGGTAGAAGGGCATGGCAACGCGCGCCGCGGATATCTTGCCCTCATACAGGTCTTTGTGATCCTGCAAAAACTCGATGTAGGGGCGCTGCAGATCGCGACTGCTCGGACGAACGCCGTTATATGCGCCGCTGCCGAAGGCCGCCGCTTCAGCGAGGCACAGTTTGCGCGCTGACGGCGTCCTGCCGAGCTTCAGCAGCATCGGTCGCAGGTCACCGGGGATGTCTGCGTAGTAGCGGTAGTCGAGGATGTTGTCCATTACTTCGCGCACCGAGATGTCGCCGATAACGGGCTTGACCAGACAGCCCGCGCCCTGGGGCCCGCGACCGCCCTCAGCCATGAAGTAGTCAGCATTGCCAACGAGATACTCAGCCACCGGGATCGGGCCGCCGATGTTCGGGAACAGCTTGAAGTCGGGGTTGATCTGCCGACCACCGTCGCGCATGGCGTGCACGTGCTCGGCCAGGCTGAGGGTATCTCGAGCTTCGCCACGTCCGCAGCCCCGAACAGTGCCATGCGATCGCCAGCAGTGAACTTCTCCGCAATATAGGCGCGGAATCCCTGCTGGCAGTGGGGCCCGTAGCAGTTGATGGGCGAAGTGTTGTCCGGGAATGCGCC
Organism: Candidatus Zipacnadia bacterium; assembly: GCA_029821735.1. GTDB lineage: Bacteria > Armatimonadota > Zipacnadia > Zipacnadales > UBA5352 > JALGSU01. The sequence continues at coordinate 87,710 of JALGSU010000007.1, forward strand.
GTCGTAGCCGGCCATCGCAACCAAGCGGTGGACTTGCACCAGCCAGTTGCGCCATGCCGGGTTCTCAATGCATGCGACATAGCGATACAGCCCGGCGTAGTATTCCGGCTGGAGGAGTTTGCCGAAAGTGTGCAGCGACCCGTCCGCTTTGATCGCCGGCCAGTTCTCCGGCGGGTCGTCGGAACGAGTGTCGGGCTCTCCCGCGAACGTAATCGCCGATGTGTAGGGCATCACCATCTCGACGCCCGCATCATGCAGGGCCTCGTTCATGTGCTGGAGCACGGCGATGCGCTCGGCCACCTCGTCAGGGGTCAGGCGACGGATGTCATCGCGGTTGCGGCCGTGGGCCTGGTTCTCGCCACCGACCGCCGAAATGGGCCCGTATATGTGGGTCATCGGCACGTCTTTGCCGAAGTGCAACAACTCGGGCGGCAGTTCCCGGATCCACTCGATGTACTCGGGGTTATCGAGATGGTTGGCCTTGTAGTCAATCAGGTAGTAGACCGGCGCCGCGGTGGGCTCACGCGTCGCCAGGGCCATCGGGGCAGTCAGGGCGAGCGCCAGCGAGGCGAGGACGCAGATGCGCACACGGGTCATGGGGACACCCCCAGGTCATCAACGTAATAGACGGAATGCACGGGCTGGCCCGCCGCATGGCCAATCTGAAGGACAACGCTGACAGTCGGGCCATCGATGCGCTTGTTCTCATCGCCGCCAGCTATATCGGACGGGTGAGTGAAATCCCCCACAAGCTCGCCCCATCCGACCCAGTCGATGGTCCCAGCGGCATAGTAGTGGTGCTCAAGGCTGCTGTCACGCACGCGCAGCATGAGCTTCCGCCCCGAGCCGTCGCCATAGAGCCACAAGCAGACCTTCTCCACCTTCTCGATCGGCAACGGCACGGTGAAGAGCTTGAGCTCCTGCCGCGCCACATTCTCGGGCAGGTCCATCTCGACGCGCAGCGACTGCGCGCCTGAGTGCGGGTTCTCGCCGGACACCGCGACGTCCCAGGTGGGCTGCGGCTGGCCGTCCGCGACCTTCTGCGACCATTGTATGGTCTGCACGGGGCTGTCGCCCTCAAAGTCCAGCACTGGAGTCCAGGAGGTGGCGAAAGGCGCGCTCAGTCGCTCGGCCCAGTCAGGATTGGTGAACAGCAAGCCCGACAGGCTTGGGCTGAGCCACAGGGCGCAATCGTCGACATCCCAGTCTTCGCGTTCAGGTTTGAGCAGGCCCAGCGACCAGGTCCGACCGTCCATGCCCTCGGGAACGGTGAAACTGACGGCGGCGGGCTCGTTGAAGTCGTCCTCGACCTCCACGGCTACGTTGCCGTCGGGATCGTGGACCACCACGCGCCCGGCTTCGCCAACCGAGAAAGCGTGCAGGTAGACGCTACCGCCAGTGTGTCCGCGAGGCACGAAGAAGTAGAGGCGCTCGAAGCCGCCGACGCAGTTCATGGGAGCGTGTTCGGTGGCGACGATGCCGTAGGGGCGGTCTGATTCGGCGAGGGCGTAGTTGGCTCCCGGGCGCACCTCGACGAGCCCGAAGTCACCGGCGCTGGCTGGCACCGCGACGTCCATCTCACCGGCGAGCTGGCCGTCGACATCCTCAATCTGGCGACCATCCGCGCCAATTACGCGGTACGAGGGCTGATCGCCGTACGTGAAATCACCATGCACGGTGCCATATGAACGGGATTGCATGGTCAACGAGGCGGGGCCAGCGGTGGTATCAACCAGCAGGTAGGTGGTGTAGCGCAGAACGGGGGTGACCGCTACGGCAGGCATGGCCGCCAAGAGCATCGTAAAAACAACGATAGACCGGACGCGATCCATGAGGACGCCTCCTTGAGGGCGAGTTCGTCCGAAGATTGGGGGCGATTATACCACGACGTTGCGGCCCATACCACCCGCTATGACGAGGCGGCGAGTCATAGACGTAAATATTTATTTGTTGTGTGATCTTTACATCTTTAGCCGCAATCACTATACTTCCTGAAGTGGGTCTGCGTATCTGCAGGCCAATACAGGAATGCCCGGTCAGTAAGCATGTACCCGGGCGACTTCATCGGACCAGAGATCGCGGTACGGAGGGGCCATGCGCAAGCGCGCATCCCCTTCACAAGGATGTGGGGACTGTGGCGCCGCACGTGGACGCGAGGGACGAGCAAGACGACGTTGTTGACATACCGCAGTCGGGAGGATGCGAGGGATTCTTCGAACTCTCGATTCTGCGGGCCCAGGGCAATGTGCGTATCGCACTTCTGATTCTCCTGCTTGTCGTAGCTCTCTCTTCCCCAGCGTATCTCGCCAGCAAGTTGACTCTCTACACCGCTCTCATCGTCGGCGTGTTCTTGACTCTCTGGACCCGGTACGCTGCTCGCTGGGGTGAACTGCGGGCACGCGGGCATCTGCGCACGGCAGCGGGGGTAGTGCTTCTGGGCGAGTACGCCTGGCTGGCGCTCTTCGTGCACGGCACCGGCGGGCTGGTCAGCCCGTTCGCGTCACTCCTGCTGCTACCGGTGCTCTTTGCATCGGCGTTCTTCTGTCTGCTGAACGTGGCAGTCGCGCTTTCCACAGGGCTGATAGTGGTTACGTTTGGATTGTTCGCCCTCAGCCCGGGTACCCGGAGCGCCCCTGGCGTCGTCTGGCACCTGACCGGAATGCTGATCGCAGTGATTGCAGTTGCGTGGGGCGCTTACGGTCTGTGCGTGGTACTTGAGCGTGAGCGGCGGACCAACGAGATGGTCGTGCGCCATCTGTCCGAGGGCGTACTGCTGATCGACGGTCTGGGCTGGATACGCCTCTACAACAGGCAGATGGCGCGGTTCTTCGGCATTCCCCCGGAAACCCTTCTGACCCTCAACACCCGACACATCCACAAGGAGCCGGATCTGGTTGAGCTGGGTGAGATTCTGCATGACGTTCTCAACCCGGAAAGCTACGACCCGCGAAACGTCCGTGACGTCACGATCCACAGGCCGGACCCAGTTGAGCTTCGGGTCATAACTATGCGCCTGAGCGGTACCAGTGACCAATCGATGGGTTGGCTGGTGGTCTGCCAGGACGTTACCGAACTCAAAGCGATGGTGCGTATGCGGGAGGACGGAGTGCGCTTCCTGTCGCACGAGATCCGCTCTCCACTCACTACCTTCAAGATGGTCTCATCGGTCTTCGCCGAGTTGGCTGAACAGCTCAGTGACTCCTCTAGCGCGCATCTGATAGAAGTGGTCGACAACGAGGCCGACCGCATGCTCAGACTCGTCGGGCAATTCTTGGATGTTGCGGCGCTCGACCAGGGCACCTACAAGCTTGATACGGGTGATGTGAATGTCCGCGAACTGATCGAGACAGCGGCAAGCACGCTGCGCATCAGGGCTGAGGCCAAGCAGGTCGAAGTCACTGACGAGTGCGATGCGAACGTCGCGGTTATCCAAGGCGATTCAGGCGCGCTGGAGACGTGCCTGCACAACCTGTGCGACAACGCGCTCAAGTACACCGACAAGGGCGGTAAGATATCGCTGTCTGCCCACATGAACGGCGATCACGTGCAGATCGCGGTCGCTGACAACGGCCATGGCATCCCGGAGCAGATGCACGAGGAGATCTTCGGTGAATTCATCCAAGCCCACCAAGATGGCGGGAACGGGTCGACGGTCAGCCGTGGTGTCGGACTGGGCCTGTATCTGGTCCGCAGTCTCGTGGAGTTGCAGGGCGGCAGCATCGAGCTTGAGAGCGAGGATGGGATGGGCTCGGTGTTCACCATCAGCTTGCCGGTGGCGGGACATGTAAGGCGGCCAGTCTGATCTGACGTCGGCAGGTGAGAGTGACCGTGCCAGCGAACTTAATGCCCGAACCCCGACCCGCCTGCACCACCGGCGGGTCGTCGGTTTAACCGTTCGCATCTGGCGTGCATGAAGGGGATACCACAGATGGACAAGATTCGCATTGGCGTCATCGGCATCGGCGGTCGCGGCACCATCGCAAACCAATGGAAGCGTGACGACGGACGTTCGGCCGTAGTAGCTGGCGCGGACGTGACCGACGTGTACGTTGATGGGTTCAAGGAGCTGCACGGCGAGGACGTGTTCTTCACGCATGACTACCGAGAGCTGCTGGAGCGCGACGATATTGACGCCATCGCAGTGACGTCACCGGACTTCTGCCATGAGGAGCACGCGGTGGCGGCTCTCGAGGCGGGCAAACACGTCTTCTGCGAAAAGCCACTGGCCATCACCATCGAGGGCTGCGACCACATACTGAAGGCGTGGAAGGACGCCGGCACGCGGCTGATGGTCGGATTCAACATGCGCCACATGCCCATATTCAGGGTGATGAAGCGCACGGCCGACGAGGGCGTGATCGGGGACATCAAGGCGGTCTGGGTGCGGCACTTCGTGGGCGAGGGCGGCAACTTCTACTTCCACGACTGGCACGCGACACGTGAGAACGCCACCTCGTTGCTCCTGCAGAAGGGCTCGCACGATATCGACATGATTCACTGGATATGCGGGCAGTACACCGAGCGCGTAGTGGGCATGGGGAGCCTCGACTTCTTCGGCGGCGACAAGCCCAATGACCTGACATGCAGCACCTGCGACGAGACTGACACCTGCCCGGACGTCTACAAGGTGGAGAAGCGCCAGCAGTGCGCTTTCAGGCAGGAAGTCGACGTTGAGGACCATGACATGATCATGATGCGACTCGGGGGCGGCATCAAGGCTACGTACCTGCAGTGCCAGTACACCCCCGACTATCGCCGCAACTACGTCTTCATCGGCACCAAAGGCCGTATGGAATGTGACACGAAGACGGGCAAAGTCGAGGTCCTTACGCGCCGAGGCAATGATCCGCACTTCTTCACAGATCGCACCTACCATCTCAAGCCCGTCGAGGGCACTCACGGCGGCGCGGACCCGGTCATCACCACCGACTTCCTGGACATGATCCAGAAGGGCAAGGAACCCGTCGCCACACCGCTCGCGGGCCGCATGAGCGTCGCAGTTGGCGTCAAGGGCGCCGAGTCAGTCCGGAACGGCAATGTGCCGATGGACATCCCCGAGCCACCGGAATATGCGCTGTAGGGACGAGGAGCGTATCATGGGTTGGGCAATGATCTTTGATGTCGACGGTGTGGTTGCGGATACTGAAACACTCAACGCTCGGGCCAGCGTGATGATGATGCAGGAGCTTTACAGCACGCAGGTCCAGGCAGAGGACTACCGTGAGTTCGTGGGCACCGGCGACGAGCGGTACGTGGAGGGTGTGGCGGAGAAGTATGGGGTGGCGATGGACGTTGAGGCGGCGGTGCAGCGGCGCAAGGAGAACTTCTTCACACTCCTCGCCGACGAGTCGCTGCCCGCGATGCCAGGGGTGATGGACCTGGTACTGGCAGCCTGCGAGGATGATGAGACGAAGGTCGCGATCGCGACCTCTGGGAACCGGGACAAGCAGATTCCGGTGATTCTGGGTACCGGTCTGCGGTTGGAGTGGTTCGACGTGGTCGTCACCGGCGATGATGTCAGCCGGAAGAAGCCGGATCCGCAGATATACCGAATCGCCGCTGACCGGCTGGGAGTGCCGCCATGCCGCTGCGTGGTATTCGAAGACGCGCCAGCGGGAGTGGCTGCGGCCAAAGCGCTGGGGATGTGGTGCGTAGCGGTCACCAGTTCGGTTGATGCAGACCAGCTGGGAGGCGCTGACAAGATCGTGGACAGCCTGGCGGAGATCGACGCAGCTTCGGTGGGAGTGGCAGGAAAATAGGGTCGGACCCTCGGACTTCGTGCGTGAAGCCAATGCATCTGGGCCCCGCGACTACCGCGGGGCCCATTCGTGTACCGGGGAGGGACAGAGCCCACGCTGGGGGAACCGCGTGGGTGACACTACGGGCGCGATGTTTTGCGTATACAGCAGCGAGAGGACGTGACACCGTGAACGTATGCTGGATTGCGACGGCCTTGCTGGCGATGGGGGCCTGCGTGCAGGCGGTAGGCGAACCGGAGTTCGTGTCACTGGGCGAGCCGGTGCGCATTCGTGAGATGGGGCCTCAGTTCGTCACCAGCCATCCCGATGGCTACCACCAGATGTGGGGCAACTACCAGGGCGTCGACGGTATCGCGCTGATCGGCATCCGCACGGATACGGGCGAGACCACACGCGTTTCGCTCGATCAGTTCGGCCGCGCGAAGCTGCAGATGGCGAAGGGGCCCGATGAGACGGTGTTCGCCTACGCGGGCAACCCGGGCCATTTCCTCAAGTATGATCCCGCCACGGCGGAACTGACTGACCTCGGGATACCGGTCAGCCCGGCAACCTACTGGATGAGCACCGGGACGTCCCCGGATGGACGCTGGTACGTTGGGCCCTACCCCACCGCCAGCCTCGCAAGCGTGGACCTGAGTACCGGCGAGATCACCAATCACGGGCGTCTTCCTGAGGATGAGAAGCAGAAGTACATCACGACGATCGCTATCAGTGACGACAACATCGCCTACGCGTCGGTCGGGCTGCACCACCAGGAGCTGTGGTCGTACAACCCGGCCACGGATGAGAAGCGGCAAATCCTGCCGGAAGAGCTTACTGCCGCGCAGGGCGCGCCCAAGGTCTGGATTGGGTCGGACGGGCAGGTGTATGGGAGAGCCCAGGGGGTCACATTCCTGTGCAAGCCCGATGGTATCGAGCGGGACAAGAGTATGGGCGCGCGGGTGGACCCGGAGCGACACGTCGCTGGCGACGTGCGAGTGGTCGGGGTCAACGGAGATGGGCGACTGAAGCTCGTCAATGCCGAGACTGAAGAGGAAAGCTGGGTCCAGACGGACTACCCCGGACGGCCGATCCAGATATACAGCATCGGCGATGAGCGAGACGGCAAGCTCTACGGCGGAACCCTCTTCCCCGGCATAGCGTTCTCAATCGACACGCAGTCTGGCGAGCTTGCTGATCTGGGGAGGCTCGCGCCGGGGGCCATCCAGATATACGATATCATCAGCCATGAGCTGGGGCTCTTCCTGGGCAGTTACATGGGCTGCAAGCTGGACTTCTACGATCCCGGCCAGCCGGCCGAACAGGGAGTGAACCCCAAACACATCACCGGGTCCATCAAGGGGCATGAGCGCCCCAATCAGTGGGAGCTGGGCCCCGACGGAATGCTCTACTTCGGAACCACCCCCGCGAAGGGCCGGCTGGGCGGGGCGCTGGTGCGACTGAACCCGGAGACGCACGAGTATGACGTCTGGGACCAGATCGTGCCGAACCAGAGCCTGACATACCTGACGAGCCTCAATGAGGAGGGGCTGCTCTTTGGCTGCTGCACCGTGGGCGGCGGGTCAAGCGCCATCCCGACGGAGACCGAGGCCCAATGCTTCCTGTGGGACTGCGCGGCCGAGGAGGTCGTATGGACCGGCCAGCCAGTGCCGGCTACGAGAACCTACCTGCGGGCCGTGCGGGCGCCGGACGGTCTGGTGTACGGCCTCGCGGGGACCTCGCACTACTACGCATTTGACCCCGCCACACGCGAGACGGTCTTCACGGCGGAACTGCCCGTCGAACGTATCCGTTTCCCGTATCTGAACGATGAGCCTGTCGGCGAGCGCGGGTTGATCGTGGGCCTCGGCGATGACGTGGTCTTCGCCATCGACCCGACTGACCAGAGCTTCCAGGTGCTGGCCCAGCATGCGTCCATCGCCAAGGCACACGGGTTCAAAGTCACGGCCGACGGGGTGCTCTACTACGGCTCCGGCGAGCAACTGTGGCGCGCAGGTGAAGAGCACCGGCGGTGGCGAGTGGAATACGTCGCCGGCAGCGACAGACATGGAAAGGACAATCAGATGATCATTGACCGGCCACAGAACGCGTGTCTCTACGCATCAACGCACCCGGGCTTCGCGGCGGCGCTGGAACTGGTCCGAGACTTCGATTTCGCGAACGCCGAGAGCGGCCCCGCTGAGATCGATGGCGAGCGGCTGACAATAAACGTCATCCGTGGCGAGGGCAAGGCCATCGAGGACTGCAAACTCGAGGCGCACAAGAAGTATATCGACATCCAGTATCTGGTGTCGGGCGACGAGCAGTTCGGCTGGATGCTGACCGAGGATTGCACCGAGCCCATCGGCGAGTTCGATGACGCGAAAGACGTCATCAAGTACGATGACGCCCCTGAGGGTTGGTTCCCGCTGCTGCCGGGTACCTTCGCGATATTCTTCCCCGAGGACGCCCATGCGCCGATGATGGGCGAGGGCCCGATCGAGAAGCTTGTGGTGAAGGTGCTCGTGGAATGGTAGCGCGTGCTCAGGCAGTATTGAGGCCCGCCTGCCGAGGAATCGGCGGGCGGGCTTTTGCGTATCTACTCAGAGGTCGTCTGCCACGCCGGTGCTTTCCCGAACGGGTGCCCGGAGTCTCTCTCGTCATCCGGACCTACTGCAGGAGGGAGGTAGTGGGGTTGCTCAACACGGGCGTCCGTGTGCGAGCCTTGGATCACGTTCCACCAACCTCTGCCTGCCGCACACCCCCACGCCATCCACGCCAGCACGCCTAGCGCGACAAGCACGTGCCACCACCACAGCAAGCTTCGTCTGCGCTCCGCCACCCTCCATCACCCTTCCGCGCGTCCTCTTTAGAGATACTTGTCGAAGAACTCGAACGCCTTGTTGGCGGCGAAGGCGTGCCCTGCCGGATGCACGTCCACCCAGAAATCGTCAGCCGCGCCGGCGGCTTCGTAGATACGTTGCACGGCGCGCACACTCTTGAGCTGATCCTCGATGGGGAAGCACAGATCGTGAATCCCGGCCTCGATCAGCAGCGGGCGCGGGGCGATCAGGCCCTGGATGTCGTGGGTGTCGAGATACTTGAGAATTGAGGGGACGACCTGCGAGCCACAGATGTTGCCGCGCGTGGTGCAGAAATCATACCACGGACTGGCGTAGCCGATCACGTCGGCGCACTTGATGCGCGGCTCGACGGCAGTCGAGAAGGTCGTCTGAGTGCCGCCCTGCGACAGGCCCATCATGCCGATGCGACCACCATCGACTTCGGGGCGTGTGAGCAGGTAGTCGACGCAGCGGCGCACGTCGAAGATGTTGAGCGTGAGTGTGTGGAAGCCGAGGATCATGCCACGATTGAAGTGCACGTTGCACCGATCGCGGCCAGGATAGGGGTTGCCGCCGTCGGCGCGCTCACCGAACACGCGCAGGTCGAGGCTGATGGTGAGGTAGCCCCGGTGGGCCATCTGCATCCCATAGTCGTAGTTGAGACCACCGATCTCGGCTTCGAGCGCGGCGAATGACCGGTTGCCGGCGACGCTCTCCTTGCCGAACTGCCCGTGCCCGTGGCTGCAGACGATCGCGGCGTTGCTGCCATCGCCGGCCATCTCAGCCGGGCGCAGCACCACGCAGGGCACCGACATGTGCTCTTCCGCGTCGAAGATCACCCGCTCGCGGATGATCCCGTCCTCCTCTATGGAGGAGACTACCTCGGCGTCCAGATCAACCGGCACTGGCCAGCGGCCAAGCAGCTCGAGGAGCTTGCTCATGGCCACAGGATGCCAGGCTTCGAAGTCTTCGCGTGTATTGCCAGTGAAGGCCAATTCGGGCGAACGCGCCTGCGTCACGCGCTTGAAGTACTCGACCATTGAGAAGTTGCGCTTGGCCATGGCTGCCTCTCTCCCTACAGGTACTTGGCGAAGAAGTCGAAGGCCTTGTTGGCGGCGAAAGCGTGCGGGCCAGGATGGATGTCGACCCATAGCCTGTCGGGCACACCAGCGGCCTCATAGATGCGCTTGACGGCCTCGATGCTGACGAGCTGGTCCTCGATGAAGAAGCACAGGTCGTGCACACCGGCCTCGACCAGCAACGGGCGCGGGGCGATGAGGCCAGCGATGTCGTGCGTGTCGAACCAGCGGTAGCATTCGGGGACGATCTGCGAGCCGCAGAAGTTGGAGCGCTTGAGGCCAAAGCCTTTCCAGGGGTTGAGGTAGCCCATGATGTCGGCGGCTTTGATGCGAGGTTCTGCGGCGCTGGTCCAAGTGGTCATCGTCCCGCCCTGAGACAGGCCCATCATGCCGATGCGCTCACCGTCGACCTCGGGACGAGTCAGCAGGTAGTCGATGCAGCGGCTCATGTCAAAGATATTGAGCGTGAGCGTCCAGATACCCAGGATCGCGCCGCGGATGAAATGGATGTTGCACTTGTCGCGACCGGGGTATGGATCTCCCCCATCGGAGCGCTCACCGAATACGCGCAGGTCGGGGCTGATGGTCATGTAGCCCGCCCGCGCCATCTGCATGCCGTAGTCATAGCTCATGGTCTCGATGTCGCCGATGTATTCAGCCGATGAGCGATTCCCGGCGACGGGCTCTTTGCCGAAGCGCCCGTGACCGTGGCTGCAGAGGATCGCTGCGTTGCTGCCGTCGACGGCCATGTCAGCCGGACGCAACACCACGCAGGGCACCGACATGTGCTCCTCGGAATCGAAGATCACGCGCTCGCGGATGATCCCGTCCTCCTCGATGGAGAAGATGACTTCAGGTCCGAGGTCGACGGGCTGAGGGAATTCGCCCAGCAACTGCATGTACTTCGCGTGAGCGCGCTTGTGCCACTCGTCGAACTCAGATTTCGTCGAGCCCTTGAAGGCGAGTTCGGGTATGTGGTCAGCCGCGATCTTGTTGAAGTACTCAACCATCGAAAAGTTGCGCTTTGCCATTGGGTGCCTCCGGCTGATATTGGCTGGCGAGTCCGAGCGTCCGTTCACCAACGAGGGGCGGCTTTCCTGCACGCGTCGGACAAGGGAATACAGCCAGTGTGTCGAAACTGCCGCCGCCAACAGCCCCGTTCTGGAGGTCACACGATGAAGCTGCACTGGGTCGCGGTAGCGGCCATGCTCTGCATGACGACACACGCACAGGAGATCGTCACGAAGACCAAGACGATCCAGTGGCGGGCGAACAACTCGTGGCAGACGTGGAGCGACGCCGGTACCGTCGGTCTGGCGCACAGCTTCCCGATCCCTGCAGAGGGCGCGTGTCGAGTCGATGCGGACAACACGTCGTTTGTGGCTTACCACGACGGTGGCGGAGTGCGAGAGGGATACATCACATCGCCGGCGACCGTCGAGATGTTCTTCGAAGTCCCTGACGCGACGAAACGCTGCCTGTGGATGCTGATGCGACGCGGCGCGGCCAGCGGCGAGATCGAGATGCTGGAGGGCGTCGATGCGACATACGGCGGCTCGATATCGTGGGTGAGGCCCGAACTCGCTGACGATGACTGGCACTGGGTGCACGGCAACATGCGCGACTACCGCGCGGGGGCCCGTGAACTGCAACTGGACCGCGTGACACCGGGCATCGAGATAACCGCGTTCGTGCTCAGCGAGAGCGACTCAGAGGTGCCCGGCGAGGGCTGGCGCGACCTCCCCCAGGCCGAGATGAACGTCTGGCCCAAGGGCGAGGCATTCACCGAGTATCTGAACTTCGCGGCTGTCCGGGGATGGCGATCGGCGCGGATGACGAACGTACAGCTCAACGGCGGGCGAGTGGGCATGCGCTACTCGGCCGACCACGGGAAGACATGGGAGGTCGTCCCCGAGGACGGGGACCTCTCGGGGATCGTGCTGCGCGGGGATGGGACCGATGACCTGCGGGTACGCGGCTGGCTGATCCGCGCAGAGGACGGCGCGACGCCGACTTTCGGGCCACTGGAACTGAGCTACGACACCGACGCGAGCGCGGTCGTGACCGTCGAGGATGGCACGGCTCGCATCGGTTTCGACCGCGACACCGGCGCGATCGTGGGCCTCGAGAACCTGCGCACGGGCACCGTGCTCTGCTCGCCAGACGTGCCCTCGCCTCTCTTTCAGCTTGATATCAAGCAGCCCGGGTACCAGGATGAGAAAGACTGGGAGCATCTGACATCGCTGGACGCGAAGCTGGTGGGCGGGGGTATCAGCGAATCAGTGCCTAACGCTACCGGCACGTCGGCCCGGTTCGACTACCGTCTTCAGCTGGCCGACGGCACGATCGATGTGACCGTGCAGACCGACTTCCTCGGCGACGGGATCTCGGAGTGGCGGGCGTCGGTGACCAATGGTCTGCGCGAGCGCGAGATCGCCCAACTTGGCTACCCGGTGATCGGCGAGTTACGGATCAGCGACCAGCCAGAGGACGACACACTGATGATCAACGCGCACTACCTGTGGAAGATCCCGGCGCAACTCGGGCGCTTCTGCTTCTACTGGCCTGGCGGGGCGACCGCGCCGTGGCTGGACGTGTTCAACGACCGCGAGGGCGTCGCCCTGATCTCGCACGACGAGACCTACCGGTCCACCGGTCAGGAGTGCAAGGGCGTCCGGCGCGAGCGCTGCAAGCTCTCGATGATCAAGGTGCTGCGAGTGAAGCCCGGCGAGAGCTTCTCGGGTGAACCGACAGTGCTGCGAGGGCATGAGGGCGACTGGCACCACACGATGCTGGCGGAGCGCCCGTGGTTCAATGAGCGCTGGGAATACGATGACTCGGTGGGCTGGATCGAGCAGGCCGACGGATGGCATACCGAGGGCTGGCCCTGCCCGCGATGGATCGACCTGGGACGATACTGCGGAGGTCTGCGCGAGCGCAGCGGGCTTGACTACGCGAGCTTCTGGAGCCACCAGGTGGCGGGGACTTCGTGGACAATCCCGCACTTCAATCCGCTCTTCGGTTCGGCCGAGGACCTGCGACAGGGGATCAAGCGCGCGCATCGGGCGGGCATGCGCGTGACATTCTACATCCAGGCCTATCTGCTCGACCCCGACATGGAAGGGATGACGCGCAACGGGTCAGTCGGTTACATGCAGGACGAGTCCTACTGGGAGGGCCTGCCATCGCTGCGTGAGGGCTTCCTCGAACACAATGCAGAGCGCAACACCGCAGGCGACACGCACTTCTGGTCTCCGCATGAGCAGGCCATGTGTTTCGGAGCCGATGAGTTTGGCGAGTACCGCTACCAGTGGTCCGCCGACATCTACAACAAGCAGCTCGGCGCGGACGGGCAGTATTGGGATTCGCCGGCACACGCCGCAGTCTGTTGGGCGGAAGACCACGGGCATGACGGCGATCCGGGGCTGGCCGCGCTGGCCCACTTCGAGAACCTGGACCGGATCAAACGCGACGTCCGCAAAGACAAACCGACGTCAGTGTTCGTGGGCGAAGGGCGGCCGTCCGGCCTGCTCTCGCAGACACTGGACTTCATGCTGGACAATGCCCCGACGCTTGCGGGAACGCGCATGCTCTACCCACGCCTGAAAATCCTGCTGGGTACTTCGGACGGCAAGGACCCGCACTGGCATGAAGCGCACTTGCTTGCCTGCAGACTCGACGGTTACGACGACGTGAAGTATCCCGAGCACCGAGGCATCACGTGGGTACGCAAACGCACGGCGCAATATCTGTATCCCGCTGACTTCCGACACACCATGGGCGTGTCGATCGAGGGCGATGAGCAGGTGCAAGCCTGTCTGCATATCTGTGACGCGACGCGCACCAGAGGCGCGGCAATCACCGTGCTCAACCCCGAGGGCGCCGAGGGCACGCGCGTAAGCATCGATACCAGCGAGTTCGGGCCCGTGAGTTCCGGGTGGATGGTCAGTTCGGATATGGCCGAGGGCCCGTTGGCGCTCGAAGTGGGCGAGGGAAGCTGCAGCTTCGCGGCGCCCGCAGCGCTGGCGTCAACGATATTGCTGCTGGATCGCGCCGAGCCCCGCGTCACCTTCGCCGACGTAACGCCGGTCGCTCGCGGCGGGCAGACCGAAGTGGGTGTGCTGGTCGAGAGTCTCGACGGGCGCGCTTGCGCGGGCGAGCTGACCATACAGACGCCGGACGGGCTTACCTGCGCACCGGCGCGTTTCGAGGCCAGGGGCGCTGGCGAGGCGGGGGCGCGCGTGCCGCTGATGCTGACCGCCGACGATGCTGCCGCCGAGGGTCTGGCGGACCTGCCAGTGCACGTGAGCGTGGACGGGGGGCCGACCGTCACGCGAAGCCTGTCAGTGTATGTGGACGACGAGCCGGTGCACTGCGAGGCCCGATGGTGGCAGCCGAACGTGCTGCGCGTGACGTTGCGGAACCAGAGTCTGGTATCGCACCGGGGCGAGGTAACGCTGACGGGCATCGAGGGCGAGGCGAGCCTGCCTGAGGCGAGCTTGGCGCCGCGCCAGTTCGAGCTGGCACCGGGCGAGATAGCGGCGATGGACTTTGCGATGGAGGACGCGGCAGATGCGCAACAGCCCTGGACGGTGCGCGGTGTGGCGAGCTACGGGCGCTACTCGTCAGAGATATACCAGACCTGCTGGCCGGGCGTCCTCAACGGCTCGATGGAACTGCACACCTTCCGCAAGCCCGACTTCTCTGACGCGATCGAGCTGACCAAATACGGCAGCCAAGTTGTCAAGAACATGCCCGACTGGTGGTGGGGCCAGTTCAGCGACCGCTCGCCGAGGATGTCGCGTGACCCGGGCGAGCACCCGTTCGCCTTCCACAACGAGATGGCGTATGACGGTGAGTGGAGCCTGCGCCTTGACCCAACGCAGGAGCAGCCGATCATGCAGTATCTGTTCGTGGGCGTCACACCGGGAGTGCGCTACCGCATCAGCGCGCGCATCAGGCGGATGCAGCACGATCCGAAGACGGGCATGGCAATCGTGCAGTACTGGCGCGACGAGCAGGGCGAGAACCAAGGCAAGTCGGACAAGCTCGGATACGTCACCGACGGACCGCTGGGCGAGTGGCAGCAGTTCGAGACGCATGCAACCATCATGCCGGGGGTCAGATACTGCTCGCTGTACTTCTACGGGCACGGGACAGAGCCGATCTGGATCGACGAAATCCGGATGGTGCCGGATGAGGAGTGACCGGGTCAGTCCGTGACCGTCTCGAGCACCACGGCCAGCGTGTCACGCGAGGCCAGCGTATACTCAAGTGAGACCTGGTCGGCGCCGGCCTGCATCTGCGACTCGCGGCCTGACGATCGGCGCTCGGTCAGGCGGAGCGTGCCTCCTGCCGGCAGGTCATAGTCGCTGGCACGGAAGGCATGCGTGAAGGTCACCGCGACGTCGGAGACGTTGGTGAAGAAGAGCCCCACGCGGCCGTCAGGGGCGCGCCAGGCGCTGCGCTGAATCGCGCTGACCTGCACGATGCCCCGGGCTACTGACACGTCGGGCACGTCGCCGCCGAGCAACGGCGGGCGCAGCATCTCCCCCAGCGACAGGAAGTCGGCGAAGTCACAGCCCATCTCGGTCAGGCTCTTCGCGTACTCAGCCACCTCGGAATTCTCGGCGTGGGCAGACGCGTTAGTATCCGAAGAATCAATCGTCGAGCCGAACACGAATGCCTGCCCGGTCTCGGCATACAATGCCCCCGGGGCGTTGACCTCGCTCGGCCTCCCGAAGGTAAGTGCGTATTCCCCGTAGATGGCCGGATACAGTGGCACCTGATCGCCGCCTTTCGGTCCACGCATCAGGAAGCCGTCGAACTGGGCGATGTTTGTCTCAGCATGGCTCTCGGCGGTCACAACCCCCTCGAGGTCGATTGCATCGGCGCCCTCACGTTCGGCGATGGGCCCCCGGCTGCACCAGGACTGCTGGGTCGCCCACTCGCGGTAGATGCGTGCGGCCTCGTACCAGTCTCCGTCATAGGCCCCGAGCACCACATCGTAGCCCATGTCATGCCCGTCGGCGGGCACGCCCATGTCAGCGGGAGAGTGCGTCACCGACAGACGCGCCGACCTGCCAGGGCGGCTCGTGACGGCGAACTCCTTCACTGTCGCCCCGGGGTCATGGGCGGCGAAGTAGAGGCCCACTTTGTCTCGCCACCAGCACATCATCTGCGCGAAACACTCTGTGCCAGGATAGCCCGCGCGCCAGTCTGAGAGCGGCGTCAGCAATTCCCACGCGGTGCCCCACTCGCTCGGAACGCAAACGCTGCCGGCCGGGCCGACCGGTCCGATGCGTGGGAACTCTACCTGCCAGAGAGCGTACCGGGACGAGTGGCTGCGCACGCGCAAGCGCCAGTTCGAGAACTCGGAGCCAGCGCGCATGGTGACCGTGACGATCACGTCAACCGCGCCTTCGGTTTCTCCCACGGAGCAGCCGCCCCAGACCATCGTCAGCGCGGGCTCGCCGGCCTCTGAGGAAGCCACCCAGTCGCGCGCAGCAGCGTCTTCCGGCCTGACCGTCCGAGTCGCGTCATTCTGCAGGTCGCGCATGGTGATGGTCCACAGGTCGGCAGGGATCCCGCCAGCGCGCAGGTAGTCGACGTTCTCGAAGGTGTGACCGATCTGCCGCAGCACCATGCTCCCATCGTCACGGCCGAAACGAAGTGCGAGGCGGTCGGCGGCGAGCACGCACGTCGCATCATCGGCATAGACCAGTGGCGATCCGGCAGGCGGCTCAGCCCCATCGACCAGAGCCGCGAGCCGGTCAGCCACGGCAGTCGCGGCGGTCAGGCTCTCGCGCCAACTTCCGAGCGACGCGAGCGAGCCGGCTGCCCTACGCACACCAGCGACGAGCCACTGGCCGGTATCCAGCAGGCGCAGAGCCTCCGCACGCACCCCAAACTCAGCGTCGGCCGAAGCCGCCTCCAGCTCCTCGAGACGTGCCTGCAACTCATCGGCTGGCGCATACAACTCCTTAACCAGACAGTTGACGCTCCAGCCACCACCAGCGAAAGCCATGCGCTCCGCCAGAGCGTCGGGCGAGCCATCGGACGGACCGAGGTAGAGTGTCGCGTCGAAGTGCTGCGTGGCGCTGTCGAAGGACTGCCAGGGCCCGTGCAGGTATGCGCCATAGCCGGACAGGTCAGTGTGGATCCCGTAGAGCCTGCTGCCGATCAGGCCAATAGCGTGGCGCTCGGTGAAGAGCGCGGCCCAGTGGCCGCCGTGTGGGCGATGGGTCTGGGGTTCATCGACGAAGGGCATGGTCTGCAGCGGTGGGCCAAAGGCGAGCTGGTCGAAGATCGGTGCGTCGGTCTGGTGATGGATCTCGAAGGCATGCAGCTCGTCCCAGGACTCCCCCGCCGGGCCACTGACGACCGCAGTCATGCCAATGGTGGGCTCGATGCCACGGTACGTGAAGGTGTAGACGGCCGACGGTTCCCCAGGCGCGGGATTGCCGGCCTCGTTGCAGTATCGCGCTCGCACGTGGATCTTCGCTACGAGCGGCCCATCGGCGACTACCTCCACCTGTGGCTCGCGGTCGTAACGCAGGAAGTACGCGCCTCGATCAGCCGACGACAACCGATCGTTCATAGCGATGGGCAGCGTGGTGGCGGGCCTCGTCAGCCACGTCACCTCAGTCAGCATGCCTCCCGCCGCAGTATCGTGGACGGCCACGAAGTTCTCGGTCCGCACGGCTATCTGCGTGCCGCGGCGCTTGACCGTGACATAGTCAGTATCGAACCGAGCGGGCTCCTCGCGCCGGCCCAGGACCACGTGGCTGAGCTGAGTATCTCCATCGGGGTAGTCGCCAGGCACCAGCCAATGCACCGTGCAACCGGTGATCTGGCCAGCGTCATCGCGCTCCAGTAAGGTCTGCGACTCGAGCCACGCGCCGGTCTCGTGAGCGACGGCGGCGTTCCAGCGCCGCTCGGGGAGCTTGAGCCCCAGTTCCTCGGTCAAGTCGGCGACATCGATCTGTACGCTCGCGACGCGGCTGGTGCAGCGCCCCTCAGCCCTGAGCTGAATATCGAAGTTAAATGGCCTCGTGGTCGCCGCGTGGGCCAGCGCTCCGAGGGCCAGCGCCGCCGCGATGATTGCTGTTCGTGTGCGCATCTGATCTCTCCGTTGCCTGGTCAGTCTATGGTGATGATGATTGACAAGGTTTCGTAAGGCAGCAGTGTGTGGCTCAGGCTGTACCCGTCGGGGCCCGCCACGAAGTCAGGCTCCGTCGTCGCATCGCCGTTGGCGGTGTTGACCGAGAGCCCTACCTGGTGGGTCTCGCGGGTCGGCTGCCAGCCCAACTCATCCAGGCTGAAGCCGGTCGACACCTGCACCGGCTCGTCGGACACGTTGGTGAAGAACAGCCCGAAGCGACCATCGGGCGAGCGCCACGCCGCGCGCTGGATCGCGTCCATCTCAACGAAGTCCTTGGTCTTAGACAGCCATTGAGTGCTAAGAGTGGGCACTTCGCCAGTGAGGGGCGGTGGGCGCAGCATCTCACCCAGAGCCATGAAGTCAGCGTGTTCGCGGCGCAGCGCGGCGAGGGATCTCAGGTAGTTGAGCATCTCCGCGTTCTCAGGCTTGAGCAATTCCTCTGAGTTGATGCGCCCCATCATCGAACCGAAGGCAAACGCCTGCCCATGCTCCATGAAGAACGCGGTCGGGTTGCTGATCTCGCCGGCTCGCCCGAAGGTCTGCGTGTATCCCCCGTAGATGGCCGAGTAGAGCGGGACTTGGTTAGCGCCCACCAGGTTGCACATGAGGTGGCCATCAAGCTGCGCCATGTAGGGCTCAGCGTGGCTTTCCGTGGTCATGATGAAATCGGGGTTGATGGCATGGGTGGCGTCACGCAACTGTCCGAGCAACGTCTCGTAACCCGCGGTCCACAGGCCGCCGCCGCCCACCGGATGCCCGTGATTGGTCGCGAAGCACAGGCGTGGACTGGCCGCGCCGATCTGGTCGAGGTAGATGCCGCCGCAGCCATACTCGTCGGCGAGCCGGACTGCGACCTCGCGCATCTTGCGCTGGAAGACCGGCGACGCCGGGCACATCACGGCGTGGTCCTGCTGCTGCCAGTGCTCAAAGTAGAAGTCGCCATTCACGTCGAGGCAGGCAGACCGTTGACGTAGGGCATCACGCGCACGCCAGATGCCCTCAACGCGAGCACCGCGTCGCCGAAACCCTCGACCACCGGGAAGTAGTCTGGGTAGTCGTTGTCGAAGGGAATCTGGTGCCACTTGTACCAGTGCAGGACAGCCGGCATGTCGAAGGCAGCCTGCAGGTTCGTGCCCATCTGAGTGACGAAATCCGGATCGCCGGTGGGCCGAATACACAGT
>JALGSU010000045.1 GCA_029821735.1 Candidatus Zipacnadia bacterium
GGAACTCGCCGCCGATGCCGATCACGCTGAGGCCGTGGCCGTACGCGATGCCCTCGGCAGCCTGCCCGCCGACCAGCGCGAGGTGGTTGTGCTGAAAGTCTGGCATGGCCTGACCTTCGCCGAGATCGCGGCGGCGCTGGGCATCCCCGCCAACACGGCGGCAAGCCGGTATCGATATGCAATCGAAAAACTGCGAAAGGACTTGGGCGATGAATGACGAGCGATTTGAGGACAGGCTTCGGCGCACGCCGCTTGCCGACCCCGGTGACGGAGCCCGGCAGCGTCTGCTCACGCAGGCCTCCGCCCGCCATCGGCGACGCGCCCTGCCGCCTTGGACGCTGGCAGCCGCGGCCGCTGCGCTGATCGCGGTGAACCTGGTCTTTGGTCAGGTTCACGAGGCGCGCATGGCCGAGATCATGGGCCCGCGCCCCGCGATCCAGATGCAGCATTCACCGGCGATGTGGACGGAGGCCATGACCCAGCGCGCGCTGCTCATGCGTGAGATCATGCGCGACAACGAGTTCGAGGGAGGCGACGAGGATGAGGCCCGAACCGAGCCCGGAGGCCGAACAAGCCGGACCGACACGCCGCTGGCTGCGTGCTCGTCATCGTGGTCGTCGGTGGCATCCCGTGGACGTACTTCAACATCAAGTATTCCCGCGAGATCGCCCGCGAGCTCACTCGTCTGCGTGAAGCTGGCGAGCCGCTCTCCATCACCGAGATGATCCCCGAACCTGTCCCCGATGACCAGAACGCCGCCATGCTCTACCAGGAAGTCTTCCAGGTCAGCTTTGATCGAGACAAGCCCCAACCCAAGCGTGTCCAGGCATTCGGCGCAATCCCTCCCGACGAGTACAAGCTCCTGCTTGACGGCCGTGGCTATGACGAGCAGTTCGACTTCAACCTCGCCCGCGAGGTCTTCGCGCGCCCCGAGGTCATCGACGTCCTCAATACCATCGAGCAGGCCTCTCTGCGGCCCCAGTGCGCCTGGCCCATACACTGGGAGGACGGCTTCTATGCGCTCTTCCCGCACCTCGCCCAGCACCGTGAGGCCGCGCGCCTTATGGCCATGCGCGCGCGTCTCTCGGCCGAGGGCGGCGACGTGGATGATGCCCTCCGCTGGGTAGGCGTATCGCTGCGCATGTCCCGCCACGTCATGCAGGAGCCCACACTCATTTCCCAACTCGTCGCCCTCGCGATTCAGTCCATCGCCATGCGGGCGGCCCAGCAGTCCCTCGACACTGCCGCCCCTTCCCCCGAGGCAGCCGCTCGTCTCACCGATCTCGCTGGCACTCTTGACATGGCCGCCGGGATGCATCTCGCGCTGCAGTGGGAGCGCGTCAATGGGCTGGCGGCCTTCGACGGATTCCAGCGTGAGAAGCCGCAGAGCACGTGGGGAGCGCTGGACGACAGCGTCCCGGCAGGCGGGATGAATGTGTATCAACCGTACGGAGGCGTGATAGGTGCACCCATCCGCGCCTTTGATCAGGCCCGGATGCTGGCGAACTGGCGTGTGTACTTGCCGGACCTTGACCGGCCCTATCGCCTGCAGGACATGGACGTGCCCAAGCGCGCCCCCAGAGGCTGGACGGTACTCGCCATCCTCAGCAATATGATGTCGCCCGTGTTCGACCGTACTGCCGCCAAGCGCGATCAGGCCATCGCCAACCGTGACATCTTCTGCACCGCCCTCGCCCTCAAAGTCCACCGCCAGCAGCACGGAGCCTACCCGGTCTCCCTCGCCGACCTGCAGGCGACGCTTGACTGGCAGCTTCCTGACGATCCCTTCTCCGGCAAGCCGTACCGATATGAGCGCCGCGATCAGGGCTTCGCTTTGTGGAGTGTCGGCGAGGACTTGGAGGACGATGGCGGCATCCCGCCCGAGCCCCGCAGCGATCTCGACTGGGACGAGTCCGACATCGTCTGGCTCTCCACCCAATAACCCGCCGTCGCGTTCACTCCCGCCGCGAAATGGGTATACCATACTCAAGCGAACACGGTCCTGATGCCGTGAGAGGAGCCCGGGAACATGGCGGGGCGGATGGCCTTTGTGTTAGTGTTCATATTCACCTGTGCGCTGATGAGCGTCGCTCAGGACGCGCCTCTGATCGAAGTGCCCGAATACCCAATCCCCGAGGACAACGCGTGGGACTACATGGTCCGCGCGGGCTACGCTTCGTACCAGTCCGACGCCGGGGCGGTGTATGCCCGGTATCACTTGAGGAACCCCGAACCAACGCCCGACGAATGGCGCATTGTGGCCGAGGCGTATGAGCCCGCCTTCGCCGTCCTGCGCGAGGGCCTCTACCTGCCCTGCCGCGTCCCGGAAGTGCCGATTGGGCCGCTGGAGCCCGTCGTGCCGCCCGAGGAGATGGCAACGCCGCCGGAACGCGTCGTTGGCGCGCCCGCTCCGCCTTTCGCCCCACCTCCCCCGCTGGACTGGGTCGAGGAGTGCCTGGCCTCCGGTGAATGGACTAGCGAGCAACTCCTCGTGGTCAGCGCTTGGATGCGTGGACTCTCCCGGGGCCTGGTGTGCGAGGCCCGCAGTCGCGTGGCCGACGGCCGCTCCGACGAGGCCCTCGACTCAGTCCAGGACGGCCTGCGCATGGCCCGCAACCTGACCATCAATGGCACCCGCACCCACCAGCTCGTCGCCGGGGCCATGGCCGCCATCGCCACTTCATCGCTGGACCACGTGCTGGCCTCGGGTGACCCCAGCCCCGAGCGCCTCATCGAGTTCGCCCGCTGGAACGAGCAGAACCGCGCCGAGATGCAGCCGCTCTCGGCGACGGTTGCGCTGGAGTGCAAGCGGCACCAGCGGTGGATACAGGAGGTCGTGGTCCCGACCGAGGACGAGTATACGGCCGAGGTCATGGCGTGGCTCGATCGACCTGCCCACAGTCGCGGTGCCCTCCACGATCCACCATGGGAGGGGCAGCAGTTGACACTGGGTTCGACCGGAACTTGGCCACGCATGGCCATGAAGCGCATGCTCAGCGACGCCGGCCTCTCGGGCATGAGCCTGCGCTGCGCACTGCAGGCCTACCGCCAGCGCGAAGGCGCCTACCCGACTGACCTCCACGCCCTGACCCCCGACTACCTCGCCGAAGTGCCGCTTGACCCATGTTCGGGCGAAGCCTTCGTCTATGTTCTGACGCCCCCCGACGGAACGGGCGACTACTCCCTCCACAGCGTCGGCCCCGACGGCGTCGACGACCATGGCGAACTGGTCTTCAATGCCAAGGATGGCGAGGGCGACGTCCTCATAGCCCCGCGCTGGGACACCCACGAGAACCGGTAGCCCTACCCGCCGCCCGGCAGGACCGCCGCGCCCGCAAGGCGAAGCTACCTTCGGCTGACACGACGCTCCGTCACTGGAGGGATCGCCATGCGCGCCGTGCTGATGGTCGTTGCGATCGTCGCCGTGATCTCCGCCTGTCATTCCGCCGAACTCCCCCGCGCCGACGAGGAGGCGCAGGTCGTTCTACCTGACTACGCCGCCGAGTTGCACGCCTTCGACCGCCCCGACACCCACCCCATCTCGTGGCACTCGTTCATGGTCAACGCCGGCTATGGTGAGGGCCGCGGCGGACCCGCCCGGCAAGACGGCAAGTGGTTCGACGCCAACTGGATGCTCTGCGATTACCTCGACCGCTCCGGCGATTACGTCTCCCACAACTATCTCCAGCATCGCGGGATTCCCTTCGAGGTCTATGGCTCCAACGAGTACCAGGAGACCATTCACTTCCACGAGGAGCAGGCGCTCCCGCTCTTCTCCGACAACGGAATCGCCCGCGACTACAACGGTGACTTGGTCCTCAGCCCCCAGTACAACCTGACCGTTGAGAGCTGGGCCGCCCGCGTCGACTACAACGCCTACATCGTCTGCAACAACGCCCCCCGCTGGTCCTCGGTCATCAACTACGACTTGCTCGGCAGCCCGCTCATCGGCACCGCCACCAGTCAGGACAACATCGGCGGCCCGGTCAGTCGCATCGGCGCGGGCACCAGCGGGCGCTACTGCGAATTCTGCAACCGCAGGTTCTTCCAGCACATCGAGAGCAAGCGCATGTTCCCCGAATTCCGCGAGCGCTACACTCACATCGCCGACTACGTTTCCGACCGCATCGCCGAGGGCGGCGCCTTCGCCATGCTCGCCACCGACCTGCCCTGGAACGAGATCGTCGACGAGCAGGTCCGCGCGATCTGCGACGATCCGGTCATGGCCGAATACCAGAAGTTCCAGTACATGTCCCACGCGCACAACCTGATGCGCTACTGCAACGACAACCACGTCCTCGCCGATCGCCTTGGCATTGAGTATGACGTTCACGGTAACCAGGCCGGCGGCTTCCTCGGTATGAACTCATACCCGCTGCTCATCAGCCAGTTCGTCGACCAGGTCTGGTTCGAGAGCGCCGGCCTCTCGCAGTATGACATGTTCAAGTATGGATGGCACAACGCCCATGGCGTGATGCGCTTCGTCCTCGGCTTGGCCTCCGCGCCCGGCAAGCCCCTGCTGTGCATGACTAAGCTCCGCAAACAGGATCCTGAACTCGTCGAGCACGAGTACGCCGAGTCCTGCGCCGGTGGGGGAGTGCTCTTCGCTCAGCAGGTTGGCTGGGAGGAGGGCTCGCCCCAGCTCGATGTCCTCCAGAAATACTGGGGCTTCCGCCACGACCACCGCGCGCTCTTCGCCATGGCCGACCGCAGCCGCCACGCCCAGGTCGCCATGGTCTACTCCATCCCCACCCAGATGTATGCCCAGTATCGCGGCTCGGTCAAAGGCCCGCACTTCAACGACGTCTCCGGCCTCGGCCGCTCGCTCATGGAAGCCCACATCCCCTTCGACGCGCTCGTCTTCCAGCACCCCGACATGCGCGAGGACGACTGGACGCTCGACGACCTCAAGCGCTACCGCCTCATCATCCTGCCCTCCGTGCAGTGCATCTCCGCCATGCAGACCGAGGCCCTCGCCGACTACATGCGCGCGGGCGGGCAGATCGCCGTCGTCGGCGAATTCGGCATGCGCGACGAGAACAATGAGTACCGTCGCCCTGTCGCCATCGACTACTTGCGCAAGCAGGGCCAGGTTCACACGCTGCTCGATGGCGGCAACTTCTTCTTCAACCGCGATACCGAGAACGACGCCACCCGTGCCATCGCCCGGCGAATTCCCGAACCTGCTCTGGGCCACTTCCTGGGTCCATGGCACCGGCGCCGACGCTCTGCTCAGCACCCATCTGGTCAACTACAATGTAGACTTCGAGTCCGCCTCTGCCACGCCCACCGAGCCCTTCGAACTCACCATCCGCCTGCCCGAGGGCCTGCGGGCCAGGGAGGCCGTACTGCTCTCGCCCGGCGAGGAACCCCGCCCGATCTTGATGCAGAAGCAGGCCGGCATGGTCACCGTGCAGGTCCCCTCCATCCGCATCTACGGCTGCATCGTGATCGGTCCGCAGGGAGCCGAGCGCGCCCGCAGCGATCAGCTCCAGGGCGACGCCATGGTTGCCCGAGCGCAGTTCGCCCTTGGCGGCTACCTTGGGGGCTTTGAGGCCCGGGTCGCCGACATGCGCGCGCTGCGCGAGACCAACCCGGCCGCCTACCGCGAGTCCGCCGAGACCCTCATGCGCGAAGTCGCCGACTCGCTCGACGCCCGCCAACTCGCCGAATACACCGCGATGGCCGACACCACCGACGCCCTGCTCGCCATCGACTTCGGCGCTGAGGAAGACGCGGACGAGTGGCGCGCGCTCACTCCGGACATGGCCTATGACGCCGAGGTGGGCTACGGTTGGCTGCCGCTCGCCGACGCCTCCCAGCCCACCCCCGAGGAGACCGGCTACGCCCAGGCGCATCGCCAACTGGCGGGCGTCGACAAGATATGGTCGCACGGTTTCCCGTTCTGGCCCTTCGCCCAGTGGCCGCCCGCGCAGACCATCCGGCGCGCGCTCTTCAGCGGCCAGCAGCGCACGTTGCGCGTGGACCTGCCCGACGGGAGCTACCGCGTGAACGTCGTCACCGGCAACCCGGCTTGGGGCATGCGCATCTACCGCTGCTCGGGAATGGTCAGCGAGGGCGGCGGCGTGAAGATCTTCGACGCGCCCTTCTACCCCGGCGAGGCCCGCGACGCCAGCTTCACCACCACCGTCACCGGCGGCCGCATGGACCTCACCTTCGGCGGCCCCTCCGGCTGGGGCGTGAGTGCCGTCATCGTCCGCGCCATCGACGCCGACCCCGGCGACGCCCTCGCCGCTGCGGCCCTGCGCGACTGGCGCATCAGCCCGCGCTACCCGAACCCCGAGTGGTGGCCGATCCAGCAGGTTCGCTTCAGTCCCGACGAGGCCCTTGCCTCCCCGAACGCTGCCGCTTGGACTGCCGTCGCCGCCGACACCGGTGGCGTCGTGCACCTTGGCGACAACACACAGGCCGAGACTGGCGATGTCGTCTACGCGACCACCACCTTGCAGGCTGACGAGGCTGGCGAGGTCTGGCTCAACGTCGCCTCCACCAGCTCCGCCGAGGTCTACGTGAACGGCGACAAGGTCGCCTACTTGCCCAACGTCAAGGGCCTGCAGCGCGACGAGTGCACCTTCCAGGTCCCCGTGCGCGCGGGCCCGAACACCATCGTCGTCAAGCTGCAGCGCTACTGGGAGCGCCACTGGATGTTCTACGCAAGCCAGGGCGTCGGATAGACCACCACACTGACCGCAGACAGGAGCCCACATGATTCACGGACGACTACGCCCCTGCAGCCGCGCCGAACTTGAGCGACTCAATGACGCGTCGTGGCGCATCGCCGAGACCGTTGGCATGAAGGTCCACAGCGAGGTCATTCTCGGCTTCTGCGAAGAGGCCGGAGCCATCGTCGACCACGCGGCCCAGGTCGCCCGCTTCCCCCGCGCCTTGACGGAGCAGCTCCTGCCTGAGCCCTTCGCTCGGGCCGTCGAGAGCATCGGTGTTGACGGTGGCGGCGTCAACTACATCGAGTCCGTCGACGAGCCCGAAGCCGCCGACGCGGGCGACGACTTCCCCGGCGTCGCCGTCCCCGCTCAATTTGGCGTCGGCTTTGGTGAGGTTACTTTCTTCCTGCACGATTGGGAGACCAACACCCGCAAAGAGGTCGACCGCGAGGGCCTCGCCGAACTCGTCCGCCTTGGCGATGCCATTCCCGAGGTAACCCGCATCGCCACCCCGGTAACTCCGACCGATGTCCCCGCCGTCACCGAGGCCCTCGAGTCCGTCCTGGTCATGATGCGCAACACTTCCAAGGGCTGCGGTGGCGGCATCCGCATGCCCGAGCAGGTCGACTACTTCCTCGAGATCAGCCGCATCTACGAGAGCTTCACCGGCCGCGCCAACGCCTTCCTCCCGCAGAGTGGCTGCCTCACCACCCCGCTCACCATGGGCGACCGCACCGCTGGCATCATCGACCGCCTCATCCACCACGGCTACCGCTCATTCCGCTTCTCCTCCATGCCCATCGCGGGCGGCAACGCCCCCGTGACCGTCGCCGGGTGCTCGACCATGTGCGTCGCCGAGTTGCTCCTCGGCTGGCTCGTTGCTCGGTGCATCAATCCCGACGCCGGCGGACCAGCCAGCGTCATCTCCGGCTCGATGGACATGCGCACCGGCAAGGCCTGCTTCGGCTCCCCGGAGGCCGTTTTGCAGGACTCCATCAGCCACCAGTTTTTCGAGCAGGTATACGGCGTGACCCTTGGCGTCGATGGCGATGCCAGTTACATCGAGGCCAACATGCCCGGCATTGAGGCCGCGTACGAGCGCATGCTCAAGCAGCAGGGCCTCACCGTGCTGACCGGTCGCCTGGCGCTTCACCTCGGCTCACTCGATGGCGCGGCGATCTTCTCGCGCGAGCAGGCCATGATCGACCTTGAGGTCTCGCGCGCGCTGCACACCCTCTACGCCGGCCCGGACATGTCTGCCGAACTCATGGCCGTCGATGACATCGAGCGTATCGGCCACGATCCAGGCGCGGCGTATTTCGGCAGTCAGCACACGCTCGATCACTTCCGCGATCTCTGGGTGCCGGACATTCTCAGCCGCGAGACCTTTGACGTTGACCGCCCGGGCGCGACCGGCGACGAGGCGATCCTGAAGCGCGCGAACCGCAAGTGGCGGGCGCGATGAGGTAGAGAAGGTAGTGGTATCAGCTCGGGCACACTTGGGCGGATAACCTTTAGGGAGGCGCGTGCAATGACGGGGCGGACCTGGATGTGGATGGTCGTATTGGGCATGGTCCTGAGCGCAACGAGTGCATGGTCGCAGGAGGAAGTAGCCGTAACTGGTCGTGTCATCGGCCCCGACGGCGAGGCCATTGCCGGGGCGACGGTCCGGGCGCCGTACTGGACCCGCGATTCGGACCGTCACTATGTCTGGGCTGAGACTGAGACCGCCCAGGATGGCAGCTTCGCTCTGCAGGTGCAGACCTCACGGGGTCGGGGCGAGTACGTGTTGGTCGCGTCGAAGGACGGGTACGCGATCGGTCTCGCAAATGCGAAACCCGACGAGGAAGCGCGCATCACGCTCTCAGATGAGCAGGCGACGCTCCGTGGCAGTGTCGCCAATGCTGCCGGCGAGCCGCTTGCTGGAGTGACTGTCACCCCGCAGTGGCTCAGCTACCCCGTCCCCGGAGGTATGGGACGACAGGCATTCAAGAGCTTCCACGTTGGCTATGGCTCCGTCCATTCCCCGCTTAGCACCACGACGGGCGCGGATGGCTCCTTCGTGATCCATCGCCTCTCGCCCGGCAGTCGCACTACGGTGCTGGCAGAAGCCGCCGGATATGTCGATGAGAAGGCCCGCGCCGAGATCGGGCCCGAGGGCGCGGACCTGAGCATCGTCATGCAGCGCGAAGCCCGCATCTCCGGCCGGCTGTTGCGCGACGGGCAGCCGGTCGCGGGTGTGATGGTCAGTGCCAGTTCAGCCACGCACTCAGGGCCGATCGCCACCTCCGACGAGCAAGGATACTCGATCGGCGGACTGGCGGCGGACGTCTACAGCGTTTTCGCCCCGAAGTGGTTAGAAGGTGAGATCACACTGCCCGTCACAGGCATCAGCGTTGCCGTCGGTGAGCACGTCGAGAGCGTGGACCTCCAGCTTGTCGAGGGCGGAATCGTCGAGGGCCTCGTCCGCGACGAGGAGACCGGCGAGCCATTGCCCAACGTCGGCGTCAACGTCAGGCACGCCGATCAGCCCAAGTTTGGGCACGGGTACCGGACCGATGCTGACGGCCAATACAAGGTGCGCGTCCCGCCGGGATCGGTCACCGTTGAGTTGTCCAGATCACGGAACCGGTCTTCCGTCACCGTCACGGTCGTGAACGGTGAGCGCGCGACCGCACCCGACTTGCTTGGCCAGACCCCGCCCGAGACGCGGGTGCTTGTCACGGACGAGGCCGGGCAGCCCGTCAGCGGCGCGCAGGTCTGGCTCGCCGACCGCACCAGGGGCTTCCCCGCGCCCGACCCGGTGCTGACCGATGCGACCGGGCAGGTCGTGCTCCGTCTCGGCCCGACGATGGCGCAGCCGCAGACGCCAATGGTATTCGCCTGCCTGCCGGAGGGAGGCCTGGCCGCACTCGTGCGTTTCCGAGAGGACGGTGAGATGACGGTTCTACAGTTGGCCGAGGCAGGCTACCTCACCGTCCGTGTCCTGGGCCCGGACGGCGCCCCTCTCGGGATGGGTGGCGCGACAGTGACAGTCACGCGCATCGGCGAGGCGGATGTCAACCTGCCACCCCACTACGCGACCGACGAACATGGCGTCCTGCGCATCGGGCCGCTGCCTGTCGGGAGGCCGCTGGTGGTACGCCTCGATCCCGTGACCAACGCCATGGCCCCGGCCCCGTGGACGGGAGGCGTGGCCGGGATGCTCGCACGGGGACAGACCGCCCAATTGCACGCACTCAGGCTGGACCCGGCGGGCCGCACCGTGTCCGGTGTAGTCACCGGTGTCGACGGGGCCCCTGTCGACGCACAGGTGTTCAGCAGGGACACGACTACGCTCCAGCACGCCTCCGTCCCGACCGACGGAGAGGGCGGCTTCACTCTCACCGGCCTGCGCTGCCGCGACACAGTGACGCTCGTTGCGCACACGGACGACGGGAAGCTGGCATGCGGCATGGTATGTGACCCGGACCCGGACCTGGCCCTGGCCGTCGATCTGGTCGTCGAGCCAGTCGGCATCATCGAAGGCATTGTGTATGCGGCCGACGGCAAGCCCTCTCCGAAAGCGACTGTCGAGGCGTCGAGTATGCATTTCGCTTGGCCTGCTGAGTTGCCAGCCGGGTTGGTAGGCAGGCACATCGTCACCGCCGACGAACGCGGTTACTGGCGCATCGAGGGATTGGTCCCGGGCCTTGAGTACCGCGTCAACTCCCACGATGGCAGCGCCCAGTCCCTCGGTCGATCCTTCGGCCGAGCCGATAACTTCATAGCTCTTCCCGGCCCCGCGCCCGTGCCCATTGACATGTACCTGAGCGCCCGCTGAGATGCCGTGTAGACGCTGACGCTCCCCGCCCCCAGAACCGATCGAGGCAGGCCACCCGGCCTGCCTCGACGGAGTGGTCATGTGTTGACGGGGTGACAGCATGTATGAAATGATGTTGGTCGCGCCGCCCGCGTTCTTCTGTATCGCCCTGGTGTTCTCGATGCTGGGCATGGGCGGTAGTCAGCTCTACGTGCCGGTGCTGTTCTGGCTCGGCATGGATTTCAAGGCCGAGGCCATCCCGCTGGGCCTGCTCCTCAATGTGGTGAACAGCTCCTCGGCGGCGGTCACTTACACCCGCCACCGGCTGGTGAACTGGCGCGTGGCTCTGCCCTTCGCAATAACCATGTTGGTGCTACCGCCGCTGGGGGCAATGGTCAACACTCGGCTCGCAGTCGGGCCGATCATCCTGCTCTTCGCGCTTTTCACGGCGACGGCCGCCGTGCTGATGCTGGTCGGTTGGCGACCGAAATCGCGGGGCATGTCGCGCCGCGGCCAGACTGTGGTGGGGACCGTCGGCGGTGGGGTCCTGGGCTTTCTGGTGGGGCTGGTCGGGCGCGGCGGTGGGTCGTTCGTGGTACCACTGCTTTACATGTGTGGGTTGGAGGCCAAGGCGGCTGCGGCCACCTCGGCAGTCGTGGTGACCGGATCCGCATTCAGTGGATTCCTCGCGCACCTGCCCACCGCTGACCTGCACTGGGGTCTGACCTTGGCGACTGCGCTGGGCGTGCTTGCGGGCAGTCAGGTGGGGTCGCGGCTGATGGCCCGGAAGCTCAAGTCCCGAGCGCTGCGGGTGGTGTTCGGCGTGGTGCTGCTGGGCGTGGCCGCCGCACTGTTGCTCCAGGGCACCCTCGGGCGCTGACGTGCCTGCGCGGTTCGCCGTTACAACCCCGTCCCCGCCGCCTGCACATCCCCCAGCACGCGCAGGATGTTCCCGCCCACGATCTTCGCCACGTCCTCGTCCGAGAATCCGCGCATCTTCAGGCCCACCGTGTAGTATGGCCACGCCACCCACGCCAGACTCCCGTGGCTCGTCTCGCGGTGCACCTCCGGGTCCGAACTCAGGTTCCCCGGCTGCCACAGCGACCACCAGCGGTTCCGCCCGCGTGGCATCGGCAGCGCCTCGGGCTCAGTCGGCGGTGGCGCACTGAAAGCCACATCCGTGCCGATCCCCACATGGTCGATCCCCATCACATCCACCGCGTGCTCGATGTGATCCAGCAGCTCCACGATCGTCCCATGCTCGGCGAGGAAGTAGGGGATGCAGGTGATCCCCACGAACCCCCCGGTCTCCGCAATCGCCCGCATCTGCTCATCGGTCTTGCCACGCGGGTGCCCGCTCATGTCCCGGCACACGGTATGCGTCGCCGCCACGGGTGCCTTCGACACCCGGCACGCGTCCATCGTCGTCGCGTCTCCGCTGTGCGGCGTATCGATCATGATCCCCAGTTCGTTCATCATCTCGACGACCTGGAATCCGAACTCGCTCAGCCCGCCGTTACTCGGTTCGGTGCACCCGTCGCCCACGAAGTTCCGCCGGTTATACGTCAGGTGCATCACCCGAAAGCCCAGTCGCCAGAAGGCCTCCAGCCACATCAGCACATCGAACCCGTCGTCGAATCCCACGTGCGCCGGCGGGTTATTCGCCGACCATATCATCGCATGCCTGCCGTCGGCCACCGCCGCCCGCGCATCCTCTGGCGTCACAGTCTTCGCCCAGAACTCGCTGCGCAGATCGCACACCTGCGTGAACCGCGCCGTCCCCTGCAGCGCCCGCGTCAACGACGGTCCCACGCCCACCGTGTTCACTGTCGCGTTCACACCCGACGCCTCGAACATCCGCTGGTAGAGCGCGTAGGCATCATCATCATGGCACATGCCCGTCGCCCGCAGGTCGAGGTGCATCTCCATCAGTTCATTCGGCCGCCACTGGTCCTCGATGCACGCGTTCAGCCGCTCGATGCCCGCGCGGCTCATGACGTTCGGCGTGAACCCGAAGCTGTCGCACACCAGCAGGTTCTCGTGCAGCGCCCTGCCCTCGGCGACTTGCGCCTCCGTCGCCCCCAGCAGTTCCCTGCACCGCGCGTGGCACTGCTCGATATGCTCATCCAGCTTCTGCATCCGCGCGTTGACATCGGTCATCTGCGTCACGTTCCTCTGTAGTTGCCGTTCTCCCAAGTTCGCCGTTGCTGTTCTCTGCGCCCTCGTCGCCCGTAGCTCGGCGTCGTTTGCCGAGCGGAGGGGGATCTCCGCGCCTCTGCGGTTTGCCTCTATCGCACCGGCGCCGTCGCGGCCTTCTCGACTTCCGCCATGGTCGTCAGGATATTCCCGCCCACGATCTTCGCGATCTGCTCCTCTGTGTACCCGCGCATCATCAGGCCGGTCGTGAAGTATGGCCAGCAGATCCAGTTGATGCTCTCGTTCGCGCCCTCCGGCATCACGCCAATGTCCACCCCCGTCGTCCCCGGCTGCCAGAACGACCACCAGTCGCCCTGCCTGCGCGGTATCGGCAGCGCCTCTGGCTCGGCTGGCGGCGGGGCCATGAAGCCCGTGTCGGTCCCGATGCCCACGTGGTCGATCCCCGCCACGCCCACCGCGTGCTCCACATGGTCGAGCAGGTCCACGATCGTCCCGCCGCTCGCGCTCAGGAAATGCGAGACGCAGGTGATGCCGATGAACCCACCGCCGTCCGCGATCGCGCGCATCTCGTGATCGGTCTTGCCGCGCGGATGGTCCCGCAGGTCCCGGCAGATCGTGTGCGAAGCCGCGATCGGCGCGCGCGACACCTCCGCCGCGTCCATCGTCGTCGGCCCGCCGGTGTGCGGCGTGTCGATGATAATCCCCAGGTCATTCATCGCCGCCACCACGTCCAGCCCGAACGCGCTCAGCCCGCCCGGCTTCGGCTCCATGCACCCGTCCCCGACCCAGTTGCGCCGGTTATACGTCAGATGCATCATCCTAAATCCCAGCCGGTGGAAAGCTCCCAGCCAGTAGAGTTGGCTGTGCCCGTCCATGAACCCCGCGTCTGACGGCGGGTTATTCGCTGACCAGAACATCGCCCGCTTGCCTGCCGCGAACGCCTCCTGCGCCTGCTCCGCGTGGATGGCCTTCGTCCACACATCCCGCAGCCCGTCGCACGCCTGCTGGAACCGCACCGCGCAGCGCAGCGTGTAGTCGATATTCGGCCCGCACCCCGCGTTCGTGAATGTCGCGTTCACGCCGGCCATCTCGAAGATCCGCTCATACAGCGCGAAGCTCTCCTCATCATGCGCTGCGCCGGTCGCCATCACATCCAGCCGCACCTGCTGGATCTCCGACGGGTCCTGATTCTCCTCGATGGCGGCATTCAGTTGCCCCGCGCCCCACGGCGATATGACCCCTGGCAGGAACCCGAAGCTGTCGCACACCAGCAGGTTGCGATGCAGTTCCGCGCCCGCCTCAACCTGCGCGTCCGTGGCCCCCAGCATGCGCCGCGCATGCCCATGCCATTCAGCTACCTGTTCCTCAAGTTTCGCTATGCGTTCATCCATTGTTTGCCTCCGACTCTAGTCGCGCCCTCTCAGTGCACGAAATGCTTCGCCAGTGTCGGCCCCCACCCGACCAAGAGGCCCTCGGCGACGATCATGGCTGCACTGAGCGCTGCAAAGACAATAACGAAATCGGCCCACACATTCTGCGTCTGGCGGAAGTGTTCGATGCTGATGTACTTCCGCGCGCGCCACGACCAGCGCCCGCCCATGTATCCCACGACGAGGTGAGCGATTAACAGCAGCCCCCGGGCTGTGATTGCCAGCAGGGCGTTCAACTGTTCGCTAACGTGCTCAGGCACTGGCGTCTGGTCAGCGGCGGCGTCCACGATGCGGAAAGCAGCGCTCGCCGCGCTGCCGCTCACGGTGGCCCACGCCACGAACAAGACCACCGCCGCCAGCCAGCATCGATTGCCAAGCAGCCATATCACGCCAAAGCCGAACCCGCCCCAGTTCCAGCGGCTGGTCACCGAGCGCACCGCGATGTCATGCGCGCTCTCCTCGGGCCAGCCGCTCTCCACCAGTGATTCCACCGCCTCGTCGGCGGTGGCCCCACCCTTGAGCATCTCCCAGACTTCGCGTCTTGCCGCCCTCTCGGCCTCGGCTCCCATCTCCATGAAACTCACCCACCCACGCCACTCGCTGCCGCTTAGTCCTCTTTCAGACTCGCGTTCCCCGCCGGGTCCAGCAGCCACATCGGCTTCTTGCGGAACTCGTTGTGGAAGGTCTGCTCGACGCGTCCGCCCTCTTCGCAACTGATCATGCACTGGCGGATGCAGCCGCGCGCGCCGCACACCGCGTAGTAACCCACGCCGAACATCATCGTGTACGCGTAGTCAAGCACGTGCCCGGTCGGGAACTCCGGAGTCTTGCGCCACGTCGCGCGCCCCACCGAGTGTGTGAGTTTATACGCTTCCTCCTCCGAGCACTCCTGCTCACTGACATCCATCCGCAGGCCCGGGCAGTCCAGCGCGAGGAACGGTGACGCCTCCTTGTTCAGTCCGTGGTGCGTGAGCGTGCACTTGCCCATGTCCACGTCGCCCCAGCGGTAGGTCTTGTCCTCGATCTGGATCTCGACGACCTTGCCCTCTCGGATGTGCGGGATGCAGTGCCCCGTGCAGTAGTCCACGCACTCCATGCACAGGTTGCACACCGTATTGGGCTCAACCAGCGGGTCCGGCTCAAGCTCCGCGTCCGTGAGGATCATGCACAGGCGCTGGCGCGGTCCGAACTCCTTCGTCATGAAGACCTTCGACCAGCCCATCTCGCCCACGCCCGCGGCCACCGCCGCGATGCGGATGTTGGGGTATACATTCGGGCCGGGCTGCCCCTCACGGCGCGGCGCACTCGACGGCTCGGCCTCGGCTACGCCGGGATACACCGGCGTGGCCTCGAACCCGTGGTCCTCGATGAAACACGAGGTCTCGTACTGGGCTTTGGGCAGCAGCCACGTGTTCAGCCGGTTGTATCCGTAGAACGTGTAGTTACTCCAGTGCGTGCCCTCTTCGATGCCCCGGTACACACCTCGCGGAATCCGCCGGGCCAGCACGATCGCCGACTTCGCTTCGGGGAAGATGTGGCGCGGATCCATCTGCTCGGGCGCGCCATCAAAGCGTTCCATATTGGCAACGCCGCACAGGTCCGCCCCCGCTGATTTCGCGTACTCTTTCACTTGTTGCGCGGTAAGCATCTAACTCTTCGCCTCCCCGCAACTGCTCGGCTCGACGGCCGCGCCGGCCCTGTCAAAGCCCCATGCCGGACGCACTCGCGAGGGTGTGGCGAACTCGGTCTGCAGCTTGCCGGACGCCTCAAGCTGCATCATGCACGTGCGCATGCACACCGCCCCGAGCCGGTCCGGCTTGCCCGACGGGTGATACGGATTCGCCCCCGCGCCGTTCTGGCACTTCCGGCACAGCGAGTAGTCGATACCTGCGACCGCGAAGTCGCGCCCGGCGATGCTGACGATTTCCTCGTTCTCAGTGGCGATCGCGCCCATCGGGCAGGCGTCGGCGCAGTCGCGGCACTCGTCATTGAGCCCCGCATCCAGCATCGCGTCGCCCTCGAGCGGCGCGTCGGTGATGATGATCTGCCAGCGCTGCCGGTGGCCGAACTCCGGCGTAAGCGCGACGCCCATGTAGCCCATCTCAGCGACTCCGCACGCCACCGCGACCTTGTCGAAGTCCGGGTATACGTTCGGCGCCGGCGCGCCTTCACGCACTGGCACGCCCTGCGGATATGCCTCGGGCGGGAACGGGAACAGTGGTGTGGCCTCCCAGCCACGGTCCTCCAGCCACTCGGTCACCTCGGCGGTCGGCAGCGGCAGGAACTGCATGTTCAGCGAGGTCAGCCCGAACATGCTGTAGAGCGACAGGTTCGTGCCCTCCTCCATTCCACGCAGCGTCCCGCGAGTGATACGGCGCCCGATGACGATGACGCTCTTGGCCTCAGGGAAGATGGCCGCGGGACTCTGCTCGGGCGGGAAGTCTTCGAAGCGCTCCAGTGGCGCCACGCCGACGAGGTCGGCGCCCATCGCACGCGCATACTCTTTCATGTCGCAGGTCAGTTCTGACATGACATATCGCCTCATGTTGTGATGCGTCGATTGGGTGTTCCGGACAAAGCGGGGGATAGTTCACTGACCGACCGGCGCGGACCTTCCGGCCCCGACGGGTTGCCGGTCAAGGCGCATCTCGTGGCCGCGGGCCCCGGCGCCAGGCAGGCTCTCGCCTGCTGCCCCCTCGCTCCGCCCCCCCTGGTCGGGGGGGCGGATCTCGGGTGCCCGGTCCCGCCTCTGGCGGTCCCGCTGGCGCCGGGGGGGGGTGTGGAGGTCGATTCCCTGCCGTCGCCGAATCTCCCGGCGCACTGCCAGTCACTGTCGCGAGGGAGTCATCATGTGTGAATCCGCCGTTCGCCGCCCGAACTTGCTCTTCGTGTTTGCTGATCAGATGCGTGCCCAGGATTGTGGTTTCATGGGCAATGGCGAGGTGCGCACGCCCCACCTGGATGAGATGGCGGACGATGGTGTGGTCTTCACGAACGCCGTTTCGACCTGCCCGGTATGCACGCCGTATCGCGCGTCGTTGCTGACTGGCCGGTATCCGCTCAGTCTGGGCATGGTGCAAAATGATGTGCGCCTGTCGACTGACGAGACGGGGATCGCGCACGTGTTACGGGACGAGGGGTATCGCACCGGGTATGTGGGCAAGTGGCATTTGGACGGGCAGTTCCGCGGCGGGTTCACCCCGCCCGGCCCACGCCGCCAGGGCTTTGACTGGTGGCGGGTCGCCAACTGCAATCACAATTACATGAATGGCTACTACTATGCTGATGACCCCGAGCCGGTCTTCATGGAGGGGTATGACGCTGATTGGCAGACCGACCAGGCCATAGAGTTCATCGAGGCGGGTGGCGACGATCCCTTCTGCTTGTTCCTGTCATGGGGCCCGCCCCACAATCCGTTCTGGGTCATGCCCGAGGAGTACAAAGCCTACACCGCCGATGACGTGACGCTGCGCAGCAACGTGCCCGCCGATATGGCGGACGCTACACGCGAGGACCTCGCTGGTTACTGGAGCCACATCACCGCTCTCGACGCGTGCATGGGTCGGCTTGATGCGGCTCTTGACCGCACCGGCGTGGCCGATGACACCATCGTGGTTTTCACGTCCGACCATGGTGACATGGTCGGCTCACAGGGGATGCAGCGCAAGCAGAAGCCCTTCGACGAGTCCATCATGGTTCCGTGGGTGATGCGCTGGCCGGGGGCACTGACTGCCGGCCGACGCACTGACGCTCTCATCAACGCGCCGGACGTCATGCCCACGCTGCTCTCAATGATGGGCGCCGACATCCCCGACGCGGTTGAGGGCACTGACCTGTCTCACGCCGCACTGGGCACCGCAGGCGACGAGCCCTCCTCTGCGTTCATTTGCAGCCCCTGCACCTTCAACGCCGACGCCGCCGGCCTGCCGGAATGGCGAGGTGTGCGCACGAAGACTCACACGTACGTGCGAACTCTGGACGGCCCGCTGCTGCTCTTCGACAATACGGCCGACCCCTACCAGAACGCCAATCTCGTCGCGGACCCCGAGCACGCCGCGACCCTCGCCGCCCTCGATGGCGAGTTGGCCGCTTGGTTGGACCGGCTTGACGATGATTTCCAGCCGAGGGAGACGTACATCGAGCGTTTCGAGTATGAGGTCGACGAGCGCGGCATCGTGCCGTACCTCGGCGAAATCGGGCTCAGCGATCTTGACGGAACTCTCGGCGACGGCACCCGCCGAGTGCCCCTGCGCTAACCCGCCCCGCCGCGGAAGACTATGGCCAGTTCACCGTCCGACAGTTCGACCTCTGCCCACGTCGGCTCGTCTCCGGCGGCCACGCTGAAGTCCCTGTTGGGCAGCCGGAAGCCCGAGCTGTCGTAGATGCGCGCCTCCAGACGCGCCCCGTCGCCGAAGCCGTATGTCCCCGAGGCGCAGGTCACGATCTTGTCCTTGCCGATCACGTAGCCGCAGTGAAGTTCCACTGGGTGGATGGGGTAGAGGTCCTGCAGCACGTTGTCGCCCGTGTGGTACTTGATCCCGTAGGTCAGGTAGAGCCCGCCCGACAGCAGCATGTGCCGGACCGACGCCCCGATGTCAGTTTCATCCTGCTCGCGGTGTTCGTTGGCCAGCGAGCACGGGCTGCCGAGATGGCTGTAGACCGACGCGGTGTTGGAGTAGGATTCCACGAAGCGGTATGACTGCAGCGCCACCTCTTCCTCCGCCATCGGCTCGAAGTTCATCCACACTGCCTTGCCCGCGCGGCGCACCTGCTCCAGCCACGCCACCCGGTAGTCGAGCGTGTACAGTGCCGACGAAGTTACCGTCCGCAGCACCTCGTAGGTCGCCCCGTCCTCATCTTCGCCACTGCCCAGGTCCATCTGGCACGAGTGTTCGTCCCACGTGTCCGGTCGGTAGCTGAACGCTCCGGCTACGGGATTGTGGGTCATCGTAGACTCGTCCACATAGATTCCGTCCGCCACCTCGACCAGCCAGTCGAACGCCTCCTGCAGCGCCCCGCCGTACGAGTTCTCCGCGGTGGGGTAGAGCACGAACATCTCGTGGTCCGTGTATAGCTGTGGCAGGCCGTCGCGCCCCAGCGCCAGGCTGTCTGGATACTTCAGATCAGCTCCCGGCTCCGAGGACACCCACGGGTCGAGGTAGGGCAGCAGCTTCACCTCCGGCACCACCGCCCGGAAGCGTTCGATCGTCCGCTCCAGCCAGTGGCGGTTCCAGCGCCCGTTCTCGCCTAGCAGCGCCGTCCCGTGCGCGTAACCCGACAGCCCCTCCGGTGGAAGTCGATCGCCCTTCTCGTCCAGGCGCGAGATCGTGCTCAACACGATGTAGCGCGCGTTGTTGGCCTCCACCAGCGTGCGGATGTCGTCGTCGCTGAGGTCCTCCATGTTGCCCTCAAAGCCGTGCGCGATGACCATATTGCCGTCGATCAGGTAGTTGGCGTCCAGCGCCCGGCGGGCCGCGTTGATGAACGCGTAGTAGTCGGCCACGTCAGTGGGGTAGATATCCCAGACCAGCTCGTAAGACGCCCCCGGTGCCAGCGCGAAGTGCCGGTCATGGATCCCGTAGGCCCCGTCCCGCATTCGCATTTCCACATGCGCGCGCAGCACGTTGTCCCTCGGCAGCAGCCCGATCCCGCTGCCCTCCCGGGTCAGGTAGATCGTCGGGTTCTCCAGCGGATGCACGTCAATGCTCTCCGTGCCCTCCTTGAGCGGCACCCGAACTCCGGACATGTAGGTCCGGTCCAACTCGCCCTTCGCGATGGCGACCTCATTGCCCAGCCGGATGCCCAGCACCGCGTCCGTCAGGTTGGTCAGCCGGTCGCGCACCTCGATCCGCTCGTCGCCGCACTCCATAGTTCGCTCCAGCGCATACTGCTCACACGATGCCCGCAGATCATCGCCGATCACTTCGGGATTCCACGCGTCCGGCGTCCGGGCGAGGCGATTGAACCCGCCGCCTGGCTGCGAGTAGCGCGACTGTACCAGCCAACGCTCCCCGGCCACCTCAACCGCGATCGCCCCGTCGTCAAGCAGGCGCGCCTGGTAATCGACCCGGTGGCGCGTCTCCGGCGCAATCTGACGCCCCGCCGTGTCGGGCACATCGCGCGGGATCTCCACGCCCGCCGGACGCTCATACTCATTGAGTAGCTTGATGCCCTGGAAGATGACCAGGAAGCTGTCGTAGTGGGGCATCGCCTGGCGGATTACCAGCCGATTGGTTTCGCCCCGGACCACGTGGTCGGTGATGTCGAAGACGTGCGCGTATGGATACTCGCCCATCTCCGCAGGCGTGTTAGCAGCGCGAAATGGCTCGAAGTCCGGGCTGTAGGTCAGCCGCCAACTCACGCTCTCGCCCAGCCAGGAGAAGAACTCGCCACTCCACAGGGGCGTGTCCTTAGCGTCCTCCATGCTTGCGATGTCGTCGCCAAGCAGCGGGCTATCGTTCACCCAGTACGAGGCGCACGGCATCGAGCCCCCGCGCCATCTCTCGTCTGGGTTGACCAGGCGACCGTCAAAGGACAGGTACACTCGCTCCCAGCCGTCCGGGACTGTGAACTCGATCTCCAGCGGCTCGACGGTCGACACCGTCACCTCGGATTCGTGAAGCACCAGTTCCGCCGCTTGCGCGTCGGCCATGAGGATGCACCCCATCATGAATGTTGTCAGTTTGAGGGTCAGTGTCAACTTCACCTCACGTGCACCGCACCGTTCGCCGCCGTCCGCCGTCGCCGTTCAGGAGGGCTGGATTCCTACCCAGCCCACTGGCCCGAAGGGCAGGCCGTTTGTTGCCTCGTCGTCCAAGAGGGGCCGGATTATGTGTATCCGGCCCGGTCGTTGAGGTATCCGCTGATGGATCTATTGGTCACGACATTGGCGGGGTGGAGACCCCGCCCGCCCCCTCAATACTTCTCCAGCAGCCCCTCGTAAATGCTGCCCTCGAACGAGCCGCCGGCTTCCTTGAAGAACTTCAGGTCCAGCTCTTCGATGTCGAAGCTGTCCTCGCGCGCCAGCGCCTCCTCGATGGCTTTGCCGGGCGGCTCCAGCATCCGGCGCTCGTCGTCCGTGCAGTAGTCCACCCACTGCGGGAACTGGTTGTTCCGCCGATGCACCGGCTCGGTCTGCTCGTAGTTGCGGAAGTCGTTGCCCGCCATCGAGCCCTCCGGCAGTCCGTTCGCGACTTCCCACTGTACCAGTGCCCCGCGCATGTCGTCAGCCTCCGCCCGCGCCCCCGGCGCCCCCTCCAGCAGCAGGTTGTGCAGCTCCTGCGGATCGTCCTGCAGGTTGTACAGCTCCTCCCAGCCGCTGTCGCAGTAATAGTTGTACTTCAGCGGCGGCCGGCGCAGCGACAGCCAGCGGCTGGCCCCGTTGCCCAGATCACTGACGAATTCGCTGCGCGGCTGTGCGTGTCCGCCCCGGTCGCGGCCCAGAAGTGACATGCCCTCGATCGTGTCCAGCATCGGGTGGCTGTATCCCGCAGCGTCCATGAACGTCGGCAGGATGTCTGTGCAGCTCACCAGGTGGTCGCACACCTCGCCCGCCGCCAGTCGTTCCGGCCAGCGCATGATCATCGGCACATGCACCGATTGCTCGTAGGGGTTCATCTTCTGACAGGTCCGGTAGTCCCCAAGCATCTCCCCGTGGTCGCCCGTGAACACCACCATCGTGTTGTCCGCGATCCCCAGTTCATCGAGCGTGTCCAGAATGCGCCCCACCTGGTGGTCGATCAGGCTCACCGCCGCGTAGTAAAGCGCCACCACTCGCCGGAAGCGCTCGTCGCTCGCGTTGTCGTAGTCCGAATACGACCGCAGCATGCGCAGCACCAGCGGCATGGTCGCCTCATCGCGATTCACGTCGATCGGGAAAGGCATATCCTCGTTGCGGTACATGCTCGCCCACGGCTCCGGCATGTTGTATGGCGGGTGCGGGCCGATGAACCCCAGCCACGCGAAGAACCGCCGGTTGTGGTTCTCGCGCAGGAAGTCCACCATCCGATCACCGATCCACCAGCTTCCGTGCATCTCCTGGGGCAGCGGCGACGTCTGTGGCTGGCAGTAGAGCAGGTTGCGCACTCCGTGAATCTCCCGCTTGTGCCCCCAGCCATGTTCCTTGAGAAACTTCAGGTAGTCGTCATCCTGGTTCCACGTCGGCAGCTCGCCCATCACTTCACGGTGGTGCAAACCGTAGTGCCGCCTCGTGGGCCGGAAGTGCATCTTGCCCAGCGAGTAGTTGTGGTAGCCCGCCAGCCCAAGCATCGCAGGCAGTGTATCCAGCACCGGCTCGGGTGCTGGCGAGTTATTCGCGAACCGCCCGGTCTCGCCTGAGCGCCTTCCCGTCAGCAGGTGATAGCGCGCGGCGATGCACACTGGCGTCGTCGTCACACATTCGGTGAATCGCACGCCTTCGGCGGCCAGTCGGTCCAGGTTCGGCGTCTCGATCGCCATATTGCCTGCGCAGCGCATCGCGTCCGCGCGCATCTGGTCCACATAGAGGAGAACGATATTGGGGTTGTCTGGCAGCTCTGGCATTCTGTTCACTCCTTGGCGGCGGGCGCGGCTCTGATATCCGTCCTCACTTCGCCCATCCGCCGCCCACACCTGCTTCGGCCTCCGCAGGTGACCCGCCAGACCCGGGGGAATACTCTTGCGGTGTCCATCAGATGACGGAGGCGATACCATGCTCGCGCGCGCCGCAATGCTGTTCATCGCAGGGGTCATGGCTCTCCCGGTCTTCGCGGCGCCGAAGACCACGCTGCTCGATGATTTCGAGGGCGACCTGGCCGGTTGGGGCAGCGATGTCGAAGTCGTCGCCGCCGACGCTGGCCACTGCCTCCGCTGGACGCCCGTCGGCGAGGCCTCACCGCTTGCCACCAGCCTCAGATTCTCCGACCGTGGCGTCGAGATGGACGAGTGGGATTGGCTGGAGTTTCGCTACAAAGTCCTCGCTGACGCGATCGACTGGTGGGGCGTGAAGATCATCGATCACCCCCTCGGCGACGGTCTGCAGGCCACCTATCAGCTCAAGCCCGCCGACGTCCCCGTCGGCGAGTGGACCACCGCGCGCATCGTCCTGCACCCGCCCATGTGGAAGTGGGGCGACACCCCCAATCTCACCGCCCAGTCCATCATCTTCCGCCTCGGAGCCCTCACTGGTGGCGAGCGCGCGATACTCCTCGATGACATCCGCGTCGGCCGCGAAGCCCTCGCAATCGAGGCCGCACCGACTGGCCCGGTCACCGACGGTGGCGCTCCGCAGCGCACCTTTGAGCTCTCCGTCACCAACCGCCTCGACGAGCCGATGACCGTCACCGTGCGCGCCGAGACCGTCGACGCTCCCGCGCAGCTGCAGCTTCCCGAGCCCGTGCGCATCGAGCCCGGCGCCACGCAGGCGCTGCCCGTCACCATGCTCGTCCCAGCCACTGCCGTCCGTCCCGATCCGCTCACGCCGATCGCAGCCGTGATTGTGGCCGCCAGCGATGCGGGCGACGAGGTCTCGGCCACGGTGGCCATGGCGCTGCCGCTTCCCGCCCCCGAGCACCCCTGCCTGATGCTCACCGTCGCCGATCTCCCTCGCCTGCGCGACCGCACCGAGCGCCTCGAATGGGCGGCGGGTGCCTACGAGAACATGCGCAAGCGCGCGGATGCCTGGGTCGACAAGGAGATCGAGTTCCCTGACCGCGGCGGTCAGTGGAGCCATTACTTCACCTGCGA
The DNA here is from genome assembly GCA_029821735.1 of Candidatus Zipacnadia bacterium. GTDB lineage: Bacteria > Armatimonadota > Zipacnadia > Zipacnadales > UBA5352 > JALGSU01. The sequence continues at coordinate 23,796 of JALGSU010000045.1, forward strand.
GAAATGCGGCGGCAGGCTTCGGTCGCTTTCGCCCACCGAACACGAGTGCAGGTCCTGCGGCGAGAAGTATTCCGGCTGGCCGTATGATGATGTCTACATCATGTATAAGCACTCCGGTCTGGCACGAGCCGCGCGCGACCTCGGCCTGATGTATGCCTTCACTGCCGAGGACCGATACGCCGACAAAGCCCGCGAGATTCTCCTCGGTTACGCCGAGCGCTACCTAGCGTACCCGATGCACAACATCAAGGGCGAGGAGGGCCGCGGCGCCTGCTACGTTGCCGCACAGCCGCTCTCCGAGGCGGTCTGGCTCATCTCCATCGTCCAGGGCTTCGACTGCATCTGGCATGCCCTGACCGAAGACGAGCGCCAGACCATCGCCGACGACCTCCTGCTGCCCGCCGCCGAACTCGTGCGCGGCTACGCCCGCTCGATCCACAACATCCCCTGCTGGGAGAATGCCGCTTACGGTCTCGTCGGCCTGACCCTTGGCAACGCCGACCTCGCCGCTGGCGCGATCAACGGCCGGTTCGGCTTCCGCAACCAGATTCTCGAGGGTATCGACGACGACGGCGCATGGTATGAAGGCGCCTGGGGCTACCACTATTACACCATGTCGGCCCTCGAGCCGCTCGCGACTGCCGCCGAGAATTTCGGCATCGATCTCTACACCGACCGCTACCGCAGCATGTTCCTCGCCCCCGTCCGCATGATGTCGCCCAACGGTTACCTGCCCGCCTTCAACGACTCCTCGCGCACTTCCGCGATGGGCCGTCAGGCCAGCTACGAGAGCGCCGGCGGCCACTGGCAGGCCCCCGAAATCGCCGCAGTCCTCGCGGGCAGCACGCGCCAGAACCTCCAGGCCCTCCTCTACGGCGCTGACGACGTGTCCGGCGGCGACACCGACGTGCAGTCGGCCGTCTTCCCGGCGGCGGGCGTGATCGTCCTCCGTACCGAGCCCGGCGCTGATTTCGCGGGCAGTATTCCCGGCGTCCCCGGCAACTACGTCGCCCTCGACTATGGCCCTCACGGCAGCGGCCATGGCCACCCGGACAAGCTCGGCTTCGAGTTCTACGCCGCCGGCCAACTCGCCGCGACGGACGCCGGCTCCATCGCCTACGCCAATCCCGCTCACCGGGGCTGGTACCGTGAGACCCTCTCCCACAACACCGTCACCGTCGACGGCAATAGCCAGGCCCGGTGCACCGGCGAGTTGCTCCTGTCCGCCTTCGGCGACAACGCCGCGCTCGCGGTCACCAGCGTCGACACCGCCGACACCGCGTATCCTGGCGTCCGCCTCATTCGCGCGATGGCCCTGCTCGACGACCGTCTGCTTGACGTCACTCTCGCCTCCTCGGCTGACGAGCACCAGTATGACTGGACCTACCACAGCCGAGGCGCCCTCGCCATGGCCCAGCCCGCGATGGAGCCCATGCCCGAGCCTCCCGGCGAGGGCCCGTACCAGTGGGCCGAGCAGTGGCAGGCCGCCGCGCCCGCACGCGCCTGGGCCGGTGCCTGGCAACTCACCGATGACGTCGCCGTCCGCGCGCACCAGGCCACGCTCGCCGACGCTCAAGTCATGACCGCGATCGGCCGGGGCAACCCGCCCGAGGCCC
>JALGSU010000046.1 GCA_029821735.1 Candidatus Zipacnadia bacterium
ACGGCACCACCGCAACGCCACGGCCGGCCGATTCTCGCGAATCGGCCCTCCATACGGCGAACGGCAAACGACCGGCGGGTCTGAAGACCCGCCCTCCAGACGGCACGGATGAACAACAACGGCCTGGCCCGTGGGGCCAGTGGGCTGCGTAGGAACGCAGCCCCTCCGACGGCCAAGGCAACGGCCAACGGCACCACCACCGGTCGATTCTCGCGAATCGGCCCTCCATACGGCACACGGCGGAACGCTGAAGCGACGGCGACAGCGGTCAGGGGGTGTCGGTGAAGGCGACTGTGAGGTAGGCCAAGCGGCCGTGCAGGCGGACACCAGCGGTGCCAGAGCGGGCCGCTACGGCCACCGACAGGCCAGTGCCAAAGAGGTGCTCCTCGTCCTTGACGACCGGCAAAACCGCCTCGTGGTGGATGACGAACTGGCTGAAGCGGACAGTGCCCGTCGCGTGATCAGTCTCCCACGCAAGGCGCTCAGAATACCGACCGCGCTCCTTGGGGTGACAGTGGGCAATCCAGGAGCCCAGTCTGGCCATGGCCTCGCCAGGCTCGGAGCCGCCCACAGCGACGATGCCGTCAACCACGACCGCCATGCGGCAGCGTGCGTAGCCATCGATGGGGGCAGTGAAAGTCAGGCAGGGGCTGGCGACGGCGTAGGCATACTGGCCGGGGGGTGGGAGGAAGGCCGTCACGCCGCTGCCGACGCTCGGGGGGAGCGGGAGTAACCAGTCTTCCGGGCCAGGGGGCAGGGCCGCAGAGAGCGCGGCGGCAATGGGCGCGGGGACGGGCGGCGGAGTGAAGGCGGGCTCGGCGTTGATGAAACTCTCGCACGCGGCCACAGTGTCATCGATCATCAGTAGCGGGCCCTGCTTGATACCCGAACCCTCGTTGATCGGTGCAGCCATGGCGGCAGTAACCATCAGCAGCACTCCCAGTACCGCAGATATCGATCGCGTGGTCGGGGCTGCCGCGGTATGCACCGAGCTACTTGTCCTCGTCGCCGGACTTGGTGTCCGGCGGCATGGGGACGCCCGGGTAGGGCGAGACCGGACCGTCAGACTTGCCAAGCACATTCTTGCCACTGGCATTGTGCTGGGCGTCGATGACTTCCTTGCTGTAAGCGAAGCCCTCCTGCATGCGCCGGTGGCGCACAATGAGGATAGCCACCAACACGAGCGGAGTGACACCGTAGATAAGGGCCATGTACCAGGCGGCATCGAAGCCGAAGAAGATCTTCGGCCACCAGGCCACGATGGCCAGTATCATGACTATCCATTCGAGCAGTTCGTTGCGTTCCATATCATCACACCCCGGCGTCGCCGCTCGGCTCGAGCTGGCGGAGCGCCTGAATGGTCTCGTAGATGCTGATGCGCAGCACCTCGTCCAGAGGAATGTCGTCGGCGCCCTCGCCCGGAGACAGCAGCGAGGTGTCGACGTCCTTGAGGGTTTCACTTTCGTCGTCGGACTCGGCGATGAGGTTGCCACCGTGCGTGGCGCGGAATGCCTTGAGCTGCTCGACCAGAGCCATCGCGTCGGGCTCGAGGGAGAGCACGCCCGCCTCGTGGACGAGGGGGCGGTAGTGGCGGACCTTGTCGAGCCAGGTGGGTCGCGCGGGCTCAATGAGGTAGCCCTGAGCGACGAGCGCCGCCTCGACGTACTGGCGGAGGTCACCGTAGACGCCGGCGCGCTGCCAGAAGGTCAACTCCTGGCGGATGGTCTTGAGGCTGTGCTCGACGAGAGCGTCGAGTGTGGACCAGTGACGCTCCTCTTCCTGGTCGCGGGCTTTACGGCGCATGACCCCGAAGGCGACGGCGAGTACATCGGAGATGGGCGACTCGGGCATGGGCCCGATCTGACACAACTCGAGCTCCCATGATTTCTGGGGGTAGGGCGGCATGAGCGTGGCCGAACGGTCGACGACGCGCAGGTCAATGCAGCCACGCTCGTAGAGGTCGGCGAGGGAGGCGTAGAGGATGACGTAGGCCCAGTGAAGCGGGTCGAGCTCCTCTTCGGTCAGCGGCGCGTAACAGCGCTGGCGCGGGCTGATCATGCGGGTGCTGCGCGCTCGATCAACGAAGCGATCGGCGAAGAGCACCACGAGACCGTCAGGCCCCACGGGGCCGGAGGGGTCGATGCGCACGACCGGTTGCTCCTCCTGGGCAGCTGCGGCAAGGGTACCGTTCATGAAGCCCGACACCCAGCGGTAGCCAGTGCGGAAGATCAGCACCGCACCGACAACGAGAACGACGATAATGCCTATCTGTACAGCCAAAGGATTCTCACTCCGTCTCTATCGGTTCAGCCTGTATCTTGGCGCCGGCGCGCCTGCGATTGGTCCACCAGGTCCAGAGCTTGAGGTAATAGTCCCTGACGAAACACCAAGCGCGCACGATGGGCAGGGGGCCCTCACCACTCGGGTCATGTTCGACGCCGCGCAGACGACAGACCGCTCGCCTGCACATCCTGGATACCCACACGACTGCGGTAAGCAAAAGTGCGATAATGACTGCTTCGGTCATGAGTTAGCTTTCAGGCCGCGCCCTCGGGCCATTGGGTCCGAGCGTAGGCGCTGTGATTGTGTATGGACTCGAAACTCTCGCACTCGACTTCGAACCAGGCGACATCGTCGAGCCCGGAGAGGGCAATTACGGCGTCGCGGACGACGTCCTCGACGAACTTGGGGTTGTCATACGAGCGCTCAGTGATGAGCTTCTCGTCGGCACGCTTGAGCATCGGGTATATCTGTTCGCTGCCCTGGGCCTCAAGCAATGGGATGAGGTCCTCGAGCCATACGAAGCGGCCGGGCTTCGCGCGCATCTGCAGACGCAGGAGGGCACGCTGGCTGTGCGCGCCATGCTCGGATATCTCGCGCGAACATGGGCACAAGGTGATGATGGGCACCTCGACGCCCAGCCGGAAATCGCACTGGTCGCCAACCATGCTGGCCACGAAGCGGCAGTCGTAGTCAAGCTGCGACGGCTCGCCGGTGGCAGGCGATGATTTCGGGAGGAAATAGGTGAAGGCGAGTGTGACGTGCGCGGCGTGTGCGCTGAACTGCGCGCTGATCTCGCGCAGCATCTCCTCCATCTCGGGCATGGCAACCGCTCGTCGTGACCAGCCAGAGAGGATGCGCACGAAACGGCTCATGTGCGTGCCGCGCTCGTGGTGGGGCAACTCGACCGATGCCTCGAGGACGCCGGTCACTCGTGCGTAGCCGCCCGCTTTCTCACGGATCATCACTGGCAAGTGGATGTCCCGGACGCCCACCCGCCTGATTGTGATGCCCCGGTCATCCCTCTCGGAGGCCACGTCACGCATCGTTTCCGCCTGCTTCCCGATTACAGTGGGTAATGGTTAGTATATACCATGCAAGCGAACTAACGCAAGCTGGCGCGCTTCTCCAGTGCGGGGAAGGCGACGGGGGGTGGCGTTGACGCAACTGATCTTGCGGCCTATACTGCGTCGGCTACCGTACCCAGAATCTTAGAGGAGGTCAGTTGTATGCCAAAACGCGGGTTTACGCTCATTGAGCTGTTGGTCGTCATCGCCATTATCGCCATTCTTGCGGCGATCCTGTTCCCGGTGTTCGCGAGGGCTCGGGAAAAGGCGCGCCAGACGAGCTGTTTGAGCAATGTGAAGCAGATCATGCTCGGCGTGGTGATGTATGCACAGGACTACGACGAGACGTTCCCGCCCTATCGCTGGGTGCAGGACCCGCCCACGAGCGTCTGGATAGACCGCGACAACTCCGCGGCGAACAACCGACACTTCTGGGCCGAGGCTGTCGAGCCGTATCTCAAGAACGACCAGATCCTGTTCTGCCCGAGTTCCACGTATGATACAGGCACGGTCTCTGGCGGGAAGCGGTATCTGACGTACGCCTACAACGGGAAGATGAACTACACGAAGGTGGCGCTGTTCCAGGACACAGCTGGCACGATCGCGCTGGGTGACATCCCGGTCCGGCACGCGGATCGCACTCCGGTGGGCTACGTAGAGAACTGGTTCATCTCGACGAGCAACGATACTCGGTGGATTCAGTATGGTTGGTGGAGCGACATCCACAACGGCGGCGGCAACTACGCGTTCGTTGATGGTCACGCGAAGTGGCTGACCGACAGCGACGCGATGCTCGGGCCGGTCGTCCCGACTGGTTCGTCACTGACCGGCGATCAGACGGGTGCCTGGTTCCCGCACTAGCCGCTGACATGTCTGACGGAGACGCAGAGCACCTGAAGCGGCGCGGCCCGAGATGGGTCGCGCCGCTTTCGTGTTGGGTGGCGTCAACACGACAGCGTTTGCCGGTCGGCGAGGAGGTGGGGGCAAAAAACCTCCGAGACCAGTTGACCAAGCTTTGCACGAACGGCTATACTTGTATAGCGATTGTGTGAAATTGCCTTAAGGAGGTCCGCGACATGCGACGACGTGGGTTCACGTTGATTGAGTTGCTGGTTGTTATCGCGATCATCGCCATTCTGGCGGCGATCCTGTTCCCGGTGTTTGCGCGCGCACGCGAGAAGGCCCGACAGACGAGCTGTCTGAGCAACCTCAAGCAGATAGGTCTGGGCATTCTGATGTACGTGCAGGACTACGATGAGAAGTTCGCGATCTCGGCGGGCTACCGCAACCTGGACGCCGTGAACGTGCCACGCGGCTACTGGGTGCACGCGATCATGCCGTACGTGGCCAACCGAAATATCTTCGAGTGCCCGAGCGATGGGTCGCCGACGAGCGCGACCTATGCTGGCGTGACGATCCCGGCGAGCTACGGTTACAACCTGTGTCTGTCCGGCGATGGCTACTCAAGCTATCACGCAGACCGGTGCGTTGCGGGCTCGCCGCCAACATGGGACCCGCTGAAGGTGGGTAAGGTCAAGAGCGTCACGGCGATGTGGATGCTGTCGGACTGTTACATCACGTATCCATATTCGCTGACGCACCTGCGTTACACAGTGGGCGGCAACCCTTGGCGAGAGATCGGTTACGGTCCGCTGCACAACGGCGGTCTGAACTTCTGCTTCGTGGACGGTCACGCGAAGTGGCTGCAGGGCCGCAGTTGGGTGCAGAGCTACAACGCAGCTTCGGTCAAGTGGAGCTACGCCTGGTAGGCCTGGCTCCTGCCCTACAGACAGAGCACACACAGCGGCGCGGCCCGAAATGGGTCGCGCCGCTTGTTGTTCTGAACAAAATGTTGACGCGACTTTACGCGATGGGTATACTACGCTTGTGTTATTGTCTACCACCCGCAAGGAGGTCAGATACATGCGACGACGTGGATTTACCCTTATTGAGCTGTTGGTCGTCATCGCGATCATCGCCATTCTGGCGGCGATCCTGTTCCCCGTGTTCGCACGTGCCCGTGAGAAGGCACGACAGTCGAGTTGTCTGAGCAACGTGAAGCAGATTGGCTTGGGCTGGCTGATGTATGTGCAGGACTATGACGAGACCTGCCCGCCCGTCTACACGTGGGACGGTTCAGCCGTGGTTTCCTACTGGTGGGAGATGCTGACTCCCTATCTCAAGAACGATCAGATCCTGCTCTGCCCGAGCCAGACAAGCAGCCGCGGCTATGGCTACAACCGACGCGCGTTTGCGCTGTATCCAGGCTACGCGTCGGACGGGATCATCATGAAACTGGCCGGGATCAAGTCACCGGCTGAGAAGGTCTGTTTCGCTGATTCCTACGGCTCCCGCTACTACCTCTACAACGACAGGACCGACCCGCAGGACGGCACCGTTTCCACCTTCGGTATCTACCCGTATCACAACGGTATGGGTAACGTGGTGTGGGCGGACGGTCACGCGAAGGTCGTTGAGCCGATGGCGTATACCGCCGCCGGCTACTGGTATGCACACATCGAGCCCTGACGCTCCTGAGTGAACACGCAGAGCAACCAAACGGCGCGGCCCGAAATGGGCCGCGCCGTTTCCGTGTGTGCGGGAGGAGGCGGGCCGGTTTGACGCGGCGGGGTTCGCGGGGTATGATTCGACGCTAGAGCTTCGCATGATCCCATCACACCGACGAACCAACACGCTGGAGGTACGCACCATTGTCTGAACCGAGGGAACTCTCGCCTGATGAATGTCGATGGCACTGCGACCCGGCTGTGTTTGACTTTGCGAGCACCGCAGAACTGGCAGCGGAAATTGAGCCAATCGGCCAGCCACGTGTGACCAGCGCACTGGAGTTCGGGGCCGCTATCGGGAGCGAGGGATACAACATCTTCGCGCTCGGGGCGCCGGGGACGGGGCGGCGGTCACTGGTGATGAAGGCACTGCAGCAGCGAGCAGCAGAGATGCCTCCGCCACGTGACTGGTGCTACGTGCACAACTTCAGCGACCCGCGCTACCCGCGCGCGCTGTCGCTGCCGCCGGGGATGGCGGTGGCGCTGCGTGACGATGTGGCGGAACTGATCGCGGACGCGGATCAGGAGATCACGCGCGTCTTCGAGGGCGATGAATACTCCGAGCGCCGCGAGGCAGTACTGCGAGATTTCCGTGAGGGGCGGAACACGGAACTGCAGGCTTTCGAGCGCGAGGTGCAGGCGGCGGACCTGGCAATCGGGCGGATGCCGAACGGCCTGTTCGTGGCGCCGGCCAAGGACGGCGAGGTGATGAGCCCGCAGGACTACCAGGCGATGCCGGCTGAGGAGCGCGAGGCCATCGACGCCCGCCGGCAGGTGCTGCAGGAGAAGCTGGACGAGATCGTGCGGCGTGGTCAGCGTGAGGAGAAGCGGGCGCGCAAGCTGGTGGCAGAGCTGGACCGCGACGTGGCGCTGTCGGCGATCGGCTCGGCCTTCGATGAGGTGATCGGCAAGTACGCGGAGTTGGAGGATGTGGCGGCGTATCTCGGGCAAGTGCGAGACGATATCGTGGCCAACGTCGACGCGTTCAGGACCGACCACACGACGGAGGGTGACCAGCAGACACCGGATCCGCGCGAGGTGGCGCTGGCGCAGATCGGGGCGACCGCTCACCCGCACGCGCGCTACCGAGTGAATGTGCTCATCAGCAACGACAACGGCAACGGAGCGCCAGTGGTGCATGAGACGAACCCCACCATTGAGGCGCTGACGGGTGAGATCGAGCACCAGTCGGTGATGGGCGCGCTGGTGACGGACTTCACGATGATCGAGCCGGGGGCGCTGCATCGGGCGAACGGCGGGTATCTGGTGGTGGACGCGCGGGCGATCCTGACCAAACCCTACGCGTGGGAGGCGCTCAAGCGGGCGCTGACGAGCTCGGAACTGCGGCCGGAGTCGGTGCGCGACCAGTTGCGGCTGATATCGACGGTGTCGATCGAGCCCGAGCCGATTCCGCTGAACGTGAAGGTGGTGCTCATCGGCACGCCGATGATCTACTACCTGCTGCATGAGCATGATGAGGATTTCCGGAAACTGTTCAAGGTCAAAGCGGACTTCTCGAGCGCACTGGACCGTGACGAGCAGGCGCTGGCGCAGTATGGGGGGTTCGTGGGCTGCATCTGCCACCGGGAGGAGCTGACGCACTTCGGGCCGGAGGCAGTGGCGGCGGTGGCCGAGGAGGGCGTGCGGCTGTCGGGAGATCGCGACAAGCTGACGGCGCGCTTTCTCGATGTGGCGGACCTGGTGCGGGAGGCGGCGTATTGGTGCGCGCAGGAGGGCGGGGCGCTGGTGACGGCGGCGCATGTGCGACGTGCCATCGAGGAGGGGATCTTCCGCGCCGACCGGCTGCAGGAACAACTGCTAGAGATGATCGAGCAGGGGACGCTGATGGTGGACGTCACGGGCGAAGCGGAGGGGCAGATCAACGGGATCGCGGTGATTCCGCTGGGCGACTATGCCATAGGCAAGCCGACGCGAATCACGGCGCGCAGCTTCATAGGCAAGTCGGGGGTCATCAATATCGATCGTGAAGCGGAGATGTCGGGGCCGATTCACGATAAGGGCGCGATGATCCTGGCGGGGTATCTGGGGCAGGAGTTCGCGCGCGAGCGCCCGCTGAGCGCGACGGTGACAATCGCCTTCGAGCAGGCGTATTCGGGAATTGAGGGCGACAGCGCGGCGGTGGCGGAGTTGGCGGCTCTGGTGTCCAGCCTGGCCGGAACTCCGATCCGGCAGAACCTGGCGGTGACGGGATCGGTGAACCAGCACGGACTGGTACAGCCGATTGGCGGGGTGAATACGAAGATTGAGGGGTTCTTTGCCACGTGCCAGTTGATGGGGCTTACGGGCGATCAGGGCGTGGTGATTCCGGCGATCAATGTACGGCACCTGATGCTGCGCCCGGACGTGGTGGAGGCGATCGAGGCGGGGCAGTTCCACGTGTACCCGGTGGAGACAATTAAGGAGGCGCTGGAGCTGCTGACCGGAATGCCGGCGGGTGAGCGGGGGGAGGATGGGTCTTTCGCGGAAGGGACGCTGTACGCGGCTGTAGAGGCCCGTCTGAGCGAAATGGCGGAGCTGGCGCGGAAGGACGAGAACGGCGAGGACGAGGACGGCGCAGAGGTCTGAAATAGAGAGGCGCCCATCCTGGGGGGTGGATGGTCGCCTCATAGGCCCCGTCCAGACAATGCCGAACGGGTGTAACCGGTTTGCCGGACCACTTACATTATTCCCCGTCGCCGAGGGGCGCTAAACACACGCCGGGGGTGATGCAGAAAAGCGCTTTGAGCGGCCTCTACGCGCGTTTTTGGGGCATTGGGCCTTGCATTTGGCCGGGTTTTGCGCTAAAGTGTCTCCAAGCGCATATACCCAGGCTCGCAAGGAGGACCGCAAGTATGGCAGACATGGTGCTCGTCGTAACGAAGAAGGGCTTTGGCAAACTGGTAGACCCCGACGAGTTCAGGCAGCAGAAGCGCGGTGGGAGCGGTGTCACCGGCTTTAAGGTGACCGAGGACAGTGGGCCCGTTGCGGCCATCGAACATGTGAAAACCGGACTTGGCGAGCGGGTAATCATCTACGCAGCCAGCGGCCGCGCAATCAAGACGCCGGTTGACGACATCTCGACACGTAGCCGAACAGCGGGCGGCGTCAAGCTGCTCAACCTGGAAGAGGGCGACAAGATCGTGGGCGTTGCGTTCTAAGCGCGTCTGACCCCCTGACTGAGATTTTGGCCGGCAGCCCCATCGTGGGCTGCCGGCCGCTTCGTGTACGGCACATAAGCACGCAGGAGACGGCCCCCCTCCGGGCGAAGCTATCAACAGGATAGTCCGAGCCGAGGCCTGGAGGGTCGCCATGGTCACCAGAACACCCCTGATCGTCGCTTTGGTGCTGTCAACGCTCACCCCCATCGTCGCACAGGCAGATGCGGTGACGGTCAAAGCCGCCCTGACCGCCGATGTAGCGGCCCAGGCAAACCTGCTACCGAACGCCTCGCTCGAAAAGGTGGCAGACGGGCAGGTCAACGGCTGGGAGCCGTGGGATGTGGGCTACGAGATAGATGAAGAGATCAAGCACTCGGGCGAGAGCTCGGCACGGTGCACGCTGCAGGGCGACGATATCGAGCGCGGCATCGGCTATGTTTTCGAGCTGAACCAGGAGCAGCCGCTGCCGATAGTGGCGACGGTGTGGAGCCGAGCAGAGGACGTCTCGGGCTCGCCAGAGGCGAACTACTCGCTGTATCTGGACCTGGAGTATATGGACGGGACGCCGCTGTGGGGGCAGGTGGCCAAGTTTGACTGCGGCACCCACGACTGGCAGAAGCGCACGGTGACGGTAGTCCCCCCCAAACCGATCAAATCAGTCGCGGTTCGTGGGATTTTCCGGAACAAGACCGGAACCGCGTGGTTCGACGACTTCACGCTCAGCGCACTGGAAGCGACCGAAGAGGCGACGGTCTTTGACTCGGTGCCGGTACTGCGTGGCGAGGCGCCGGCAGCTTCCGGTGGCGCGACAGTGGAACTGAAGACCGCGGACGGGCTGGTGCTGGTGGTGGAGCGAGATACGGGTGCGGTCATCGGCAAGGATGGGACGGTTTCCGGGTTCTTCTGGCGCGATGCGGCCAGTGGATCGGATTTCCGCCAGCCCAGAGGGGCGGTGCAGGCCGATGGCGATGCGGTGACTTTCTCGGCTGAGGACCCTGAGCTGGGGCTGAAGCTGGAGGCCAGTCTGGCGGCGGAGGCGGATCATATTGCGGTGCACGGGACCGTGACGGACCTCACGGGCGAGGACCGGGCGATTACGGTGTATTTCGGGGTGCCGATGGACGCGGTGGGCTGGAACTGGTTCGATGACGCGCGCGTCTCCCGCGCAATCGAGGCCGGTCGCACGTATACGAACCGCGTGAATGTGGGTGCAGGAGCGAGCGGGTTCGCGTCGCTGTACCCGCTGGCGTGCGTGTCGGGGGCTGAGGACGCGTGCGCGATCTCGGTGCCGCTGGATGAGCCGCGGATCGCGGGGCTCGGGTACGACGCGGAGAGCCGCGAGCTGTACGCGGGCGTGCACGTTGGCCTGAGCGCCGAGACGCGGAACTTCCCGTCGAGCGCAGACTTCTCACTGGCTATCTACCGGCCGGACCCGGAGTGGGGCTTCAGGGCGGCGCTGGGGCGATATTACGAGCTGTTCCCGCAGTGCTTCACCAAGCGCAACGACAAGGAGGGCATCTGGATGCCCTTCACGGACGTGAGCACGGTGAAGGGCTGGGAGGACTTCGGGTTCCAGTTCCATGAGGGCAATAACAACGTAGCGTTTGACGACAGCGCAGATATCGACAGCTTCGTGTACGTCGAGCCGGTGAGCCACTGGCTGCGGATGCCCGAGGAGATGGATCGGACTGCAGACGAGGCGCTGGCACTGCTGGGCAGGCAGGCAGAGAAGGGCGATCGGCAGAGCCTGGCGACGATGAGCTCGGCGATCGAACAGGCAAACGGGGAGCTGTACACGCACATCGTGGACGCACCTTGGTGCGACGGGGCGCTGTTTTACTTGAACCCGCTGCCCGCACTGCTCGAGGACGATCCGGAGGCAGTGACACAGTGGCGGTTCGCGACGGATCAGCTCTGGCGAGCGTTCGGGCAGGGGGAATCCGGCGCGGTGCGGTGGAACGGTTACAGCATAGGCTATGAGCTGGCTCCGGGCGAGGGGCGCGAGGGCAGCCAGGCGGTGACGTGCGTGGCTGGCGCGCCAGGCGTGCAGCACGGGGTGTCGCAGGTGGTGGTGCTCAATCAGGAGGAGCGGGCGAATGTGGTGGTGAGCGGGTGGAGCCGGGCGGCGGACGTCACGGGCGAGAGGGACAACGGCTACTGCCTGTATGTGGACCTGACGTATGCGGACGGGACGCCATCGTACGGGCACAACGCGGGGTTCGAGACGGGAACGCATGACTGGGAGCAGATAGCACTCACCATCGAGCCGGAGCAGCCGATAACGTCAATGAACGTGTACGCGCTGTTCCGGAATGAGCACGCGGGGACCGTGTGGTTCGACGACCTCTCGGTGAGTGTCGAAGGCACTGAGACCAATCTGCTGGCGAACCCGGGCTTTGAGCCCAGTTCGGAGAAGCCGGCGGTGCTGGACGGGATCTACATTGACTCGGCGGAGATGGGGGCATCGACGCCGAACTTCCGGCGCGATCACTGGCGGTATGCGACGGTGCCGCTAACCTTCACGGGGCAGGGGCGGGTGTGCCAACTGACGATGATGAACAGCGTGGAGTTCGCGCGGGGGCTTGCGGAGCAACTGCATGCGGACGACCGGATGCTCATGGCGAACTCGACGCCGGCGCGTTTTCCGTGGCTGGCGGCGTGGTGCGATGTGATGGGGACGGAGACGAACTGGGGACGGGGCGGTGAGTACACACCGCAGAATGATGCTACGCTGTCGTATCGGCGGGCGATGTGCTATCAGCGTCCGTATCTGCTGCTGCTTAACACCGTCTACGACGACTTCCCGAACGAGTGGGTCGAGCGGTATTTCAAGCGCGCGATCTCGTACGGGATCTTCCCGAGCATGTTCAGCCACAACGCGTCCGAAGACCCTTACTGGCGACGGCCGAATCTCTACAACCGCGACCGCGAGCTGTTCAAGCACTACATCCCGATCTGCCAGGCGATCGCGGAGGCGGGGTGGGAGGCGGTCACGAACGCGCGTTGCGAGGACGGCGACATCTGGATCGAGCGCTTTGGCGACACGGACGGGGAGCTGTACCTGACGGTCTTCAACTCGTCCGACGAGGCGGTGGAGGCGACGCTGACGCTGGACTTCGCGGGACTCGGGATTGCGGGGGACGTGACCGTGACCGATCTGGTCAGGGAGGCAGCGGTGCAGGTGCAGGGAGGGGCCATGACGGTCACGTTGGGCGCGGAGGACCTGGCGGTGGTGAAGCTGCGGTAGGGGCAGAAGACGGCGATGGACGGATAGCGTTGTCGACAGGCACACGGAGGTGCTGCGCATGGCGTCTGATGGTAACGAACTCAAGTGCCCATCGTGCGGAGAGAAGATCTTCAAGAGCGACCAGCAATGCCTGAACTGCGGGACGAGGCTGGACGCCGGGCGGCTGGCGGGCGCGGACGCACCTGCGCCGGAAGTGGTTCTCTCGGCCAACGCAGCGCAAGCCGGGGGGGCCGAGACGGCGTGGCCAACGAGCGCCGCACCGGCGGCAGCAACGGCGGGTGGGGCGCCCGGGGTGTCTTATGATATCGGACGCGCAGCCAGCAAGGGCTGGGACCCGGGGAAGCTGGCGTCGGGCGGCGGGCTGATGGCCTCGATCACTCGCGGATGGGTGTTCCTCAAGCAGGCAGTGGGGATGGCGTTCAAGGATAAGGACCTGCTGCTGCCATCGATATTCTCGCTGCTGGCGAACGTGGTCCTGCTGGGTATCCTGATCGGCGCGCTGCACCTGACAGGGCACCTGGAACCGATCCTGCAGAACGAGGGCTCGGAGGTCGGCCCGATGGGGTGGGCGGTACTGATCGGCTTCTCGTTCGTCGGCTACGTGGTGACGTATTTCTTCACGGGGATGACCGTGCACCTGGTGGACGTGCATCTGAGGGGGCAGGACGCCAAGCTGGGGACGGCATTCGCCGACAGTCTGCGCAATATCGGCGGGATCCTGATGCTGGCGGTGGTGACGACGGTGGTGGCGCTGATCACGTCGGCGCTGCGCGGCAACAGCCGATACGGGGCGAGGCGCATCGCGGCCGATGCAGCAGACCGGGCGTGGCAAGTGGCGACCTACCTGCTGCTGCCGATCATCATCCTGGAGGACATCCCGTTCATCGATGCGACTGGTCGCGCCACACGCCTGCACGGAAGCAACGTGGTGCAGATCGTGGTGGGCGAGCTGGGGCTGCTCATCACAACGCGGATCTTCACGGGGCTGATGACGGCTATCGCAATCGGGATCGCAGTGGGTATGTATTTCCTCGCGCCAGCGATGATGATCGTGGGCTTCGGGATTGCAGCGGCTATCCTGCTGCTGACGATGACGTTCGCGGCGTACGTTCGGACCGCGTTTTACACGTGCATGTATCTGTGGGCCGCGGCCATCGAGACGGTCGGCGAGACCGCTCCCGCCCCGGCGCCACTGCAACCGGCAGTGCAACGAGCCTGGTAAACAAGGCGGGCCAATACCGTTGACGGAGGAGAAACCATGAAAGTGGTCGCGATCCATGGAAGCCCGAACGCAGACGGTCTGACCGCCAGCCTGGCGCGCGAGGCACTGGCCGGAGCGGCTGAGGCCGGGGCGGATATTGAGCTGATCCAGCTCACCGAACATGCGCTTGAGCACTGCCGGCAGTGTGGCAACGGGTGGTTCAAGTGCCGCGAGACCGGGATGTGCGTGATCGAGGATGATTTCGAGGCGATCCGCGCGAAGGTCATGGAGGCAGACGCGCTGGTGCTGGTGACCCCGGTGTATTTCTGGGACCTGAGCGAGAGCGTGAAGGTGTTCACCGACCGCCTGCGCCGCTGCAACGTAGGAGACCCGGGCGACGGTTTGGACGGCAAGCCAGTGATTGGTATCGCCGCAGCCGGCGGCACCGGTAACGGGATCGCCCAGTGCCTGGTGCAGATGGACCAGTTCTTCAAGCACACCGGTCTGGAGATCGCCGACCTGATCACCGCGACGCGCCGCAGCGGCGAATACAAGCTCCCCGCAGCGCGCGCGGCAGGGAAGGCGGTCGCCGAGGCGTTTGGGGGCTAGTCGGCCTGCCAGAGCAGCGTGTCGGCAATGTGGAAGCGGGCCGGGCGGGGGATGCCCCAGCCGGGGTAATACATCATTTTGATGAGGTCGCCGCGGATTTCCACGCCGGGCTCATCGAGCGAGTGAATCAGCGCGCCCGCCGCAGTCGGCTCGACCCGGTCGATCATAAAGGCCTGGGTGAGCGTGCCGCCAAGGTCCACGACCAGACAGCGACCCTCGAGACCAGCGGGCAGCGGCGCGTTGGTCTCGAAGGCGTCGACCTCCGCCCCGGCCTCGGTGCGCCGGGTCGCGGTCACCTCGCCCTCGTACCAACCGGGGCCGCGCAGATCGGTCTCCCCCACCGTCAGGCGCGTGGCGTCAACTCCGTACGCGTGGACCGGGCTGTCGGCGTCGTAGCGCACATGGGCGAAGCGACCGGCGAAGGTGATCCCGTCAGCAGTGGTCTGCTCGGCGAAGAGCCCGCTGTCGCCTGAACTGAGAATCAGATCGGTCATACCGTTGGCCAGATGCACGCGCAGGCCGACGTCCAGCGCTCCGCCCCAGTCCACCGCCTCGATCGACAAAACGTTCGGCTCACCCTCCCAGGCGTCATGCACCGCCACGAATACCGATTCGGCGCTCTCACGGCGCACGTCTATGAAGTCGGCGTAGCCCGCGTGGCGCATGGCGGGTCCGCGCCCGACGATCAGCGTGCTGTCGGGCTGGGGGAGCATGTGGGTGGTGGACGCGGCTCCCTGCTCATACTCGAAGGTGGCGGTCCAGCCATCGGAGGCATCGCCGGTGCGGAGCCCGTCGAGATACTTGTGCACGGTGCCATCAGTTGCGGCGAGAGACGGAGAGACGCTCAACTCATACGGGTTCTGCAGGCAGCCGTGGAGCATCCAGTCATGGGTGGCGCCGCCGCGTACGCGGAAGATGTCGACGGCGTAGACCTGGTGCTCGTCGACATGCACGAGGGCCATGGTGCGGCGGTAGATCTCGGGGTCGGGGAACCAGGCGCGCTCGGCCTCGGCTTCGACGACCTGGACCGGGTCCCAGTCGGGAGCATAGCAGCGCAGCTTGGGGTCATTGAGGGTGTTGCCGTGGCCGCCGTCGCGGTAGCGCCAGTTGGGGATGCCGTCCATGGCGTCGGCCTCGGTGATGGGGCGGCGATGGCTGGCATCAGGGAAGCGGGTCTGCTGCTCGGTCTCGTCGATGACGACGGTGTTGTGGCCGGCGGTCATGGTCTGCCACTCGCGGGTCGAGGACCAGCCGTCGGGGACGCGATACTTGGTCTCGGAAAGCAGCTCACGGTTACGCGCGAAGAAGATGATGCTGAGGGCATCGTGATGCTCGTGACCGTGGGTGCCGGAGTAGTGCAGGTGAAGCTCGGCCTGGTCGGGATCGGGGTTGGTGCCGAGGATCGCGTGACCCATGGCTCCGAGGATGCGGGGAGCTGCCTCGGTCGGACGGTCATCCCACCAGGCACCGTGGGGGTAGGTGGCATCGTGGAGCTTGGCGTAGTCTTTGTTGGGGAAGGTGAGCTTCTTGAGCGCATCCCACATGCGCGTGTGCTGGCGGGCATATTCGGTGGCGAGATCGAGATCGTCATAGCGCGGCAGGTCGATGTCGGAGGTGTAACCGGGCGGGTCTGAGTAGCCTCGCGTGACGGCGGGCACGTTCCGCGTCAGGCCGCCAGTGATGTCCTTGTGGTAGGCAGGCGAGCCCTCGTGCCAGAAGCCATCGGAGTAGTAAACGGCGTTGATGAGCCAGCGATAGCGCTGGACCGCGATGTGCACGTAGCGTGGCTCGGGGAGCGCCATGCCGTAGAGAGGCAGCGATTTGAGGAGATAGTGGGTGATGTTGCCCATGTCGACGGGGCGCTCGAAATAGTGCTCGGGGATGTAACGGATGAGGTCGCGGTCAATCAGCTCGAGCGCACCGAGGTCCTGCATGGCGCCACTGTCATAGATCAGATCGAAGGCGCGGACGACGGGCAGGCCATCGTAGACGTCGGAAACGAACCAGCCGCCCCACAGGCCGTTGGCGTCCCAAGCGCGGCGTTGGGCCTCGTCATCCTGGTCCTTGAGTTCGCCTTCGCGGGTGACCAGTGGCCAGGTTGGCATGACCTGCGCGAGACGCTGGAGGATCACGGCACACTTGTGGGCGGCGGCCTGGTCGGCGGAGAGGCGCCAGATGCGGGCGAGGTCCCAGGTGAAGTCGCGCATCGCCAAGTTGGATGCGTCCTGGGCACCGTTTTCGGTGATCTGCGCGCGGAGGGCGTCGTCGGTGGCGTCGAGCAGAGGCGCGCATATGGTGCGCAGAATCACAAGCGCACGGGCCCGGGCGGCGCCATCGTCAGTGGTCTCGACGAGCTTGAACAGGTTCTCGGTGGCCGCGAGCGCGGAGGCGTTCGCCTGGTCTTTGCGATCGCCGGGGACGAGGCCGGCGACGAGTTCGGTCTCGTCAGCGGCGAGGATGGTGGCGGTGGACTTGGTGAGGGCCTCAACGTCGCCCTGATAGCTCAGGAAGGGGCGCTCCTGCGCCGAAGCCATCCCGGTGGCGATCATCGCGACAAGCATGATGGTCAGAGCGCTACGCATGTGCATCACTCCCCGGGCCATGTCTGACCATTGAGTACGACCTGACTGCCCTCAGCGACCAAGACGCGGCTGAGCTGTCCGCCACGCCAACTCACGAGCGCGGCGCCGCCGATGAGCTGCAGATCACCGAAGGTCATCTCGCCCTCGTCAGTCCATACGAAGAGGTCGCGACCGCCGTCGTCGGTGGCCTCAAGCGCGAAGCCGGACTCGACCGGCCGGAGCTGGCCGTCGACCGCTCCGGGCTGGAGGGTGACGGTGACCGGACCGGCCTCGGGACCGAAGAGGAAAGCGGTGCCCCATGCGGCCGAGGTGCCCTGGCGGCGGGATATCACGAAGGGATCGCGGGCCTCGGGCGGGTTGCCCCGGCCGATCGCGGTCATGACTTGAGCGTCGGCGAGCGTGGCCTGGTGCGCGCGGACGGCGACGTCATCGGTGAGTTGCCAGGCACCGGCCCAGG
>JALGSU010000047.1 GCA_029821735.1 Candidatus Zipacnadia bacterium
GGATCGATGGTCTGGCCGACGCGCCGCGTCCGGGGCGTCCCACCATCTATGGTCAGGACAGTGATGCCCGCATCCTGGCGACGCTCGACCAGCCGCCACCGGAAGGCTACGCTTGCTGGAACGGCTCGCTGCTGGCCGGGGCGCTGGACATCCCTGCCGACCAGGTCTGGCGGGCCATGCGCCGACATCGTATCAGCCTGCAGCGCCGGCGCAGCTGGTGCATCAGCAACGATCCGGACTTCGCCGCAAAGGCCGCTGATATCGTTGGCCTGTATCTTGACCCACCCGAGGGCGCGGTGGTGTTGTGTGTGGACGAAAAGCCCAGTATCCAGGCGCTGGAGCGCGCGCAGGGCTGGTTGCGTAGGCCCGGTGGCGGGGCCACCACTGGCCACTCGCATGAGTACCGTCGACATGGCACCACCACGCTGTTCGCGGCCTTTGAGGTGGCAACCGGCCAGGTGCGCGGCGGCCACTACCAGCGGCGACGGCGACGTGAGTTTCTGGACTTCATGAACTCGGTCGTCGCCGAATACGACGACGATACTCAGCTGCATGGGGTGCTCGATAACTTGAACACGCACAAGCCCAAGCATGACCGCTGGCTGGCGAGCCATCCGAACGTGCACTTGCACTACACGCCCACGCACGCATCCTGGCTCAACCAGGTCGACGAAAGGCCATAGACGACTACATCAAAGTGCACAACGCCAATGCCCAACCGTTCGAATGGACCAAGCAAGATGTGCGACAAACCAAACCCAGAGAACAACTCAAGGACTTGATCAAGTAGGTACTAGTATGGGTAGAAGTACTCTACCGGCGGGTGCAGGCTGTAGCCAGCGCTCGCGGGTGCGCTGAGCGGCGTGGCGGCAGAGACGTCGCCGGCCTCGGTCTTGAGCCACTTGGCGTGACCGTCAACCATGCAGTAGTTTGCGCCACCGTTGTGGCGGTCGGTGCAGGCGTAGTAGGGACCGGAGAGGATGTATGGTCCGCCACCGGAGCCCTTCTCGCCAATCATGATGGTGTTGGCCGGGGTCTTGAAGTCGCCCAAGGTGGGCATGGAGTCGAAGATGAAAGCGGGGCGACCGTAGTCGTTGCCGTAGGAGACGGGAGTGGACTGGGAGGGGCAACGCCAGATCTGGGTGTTGGCCATGTAGGGAAGGACTCGGCAGTCCCACCAGTGATAGTTGCTGGTACCAGTGTAGCCGAGGGGATCGATGGCAGCGTCTCGCCATGAACCCATGTAGTTGGGCGGGAACTTCTCGTCATAGTCCTGGACATACATCAGGATTGCGAGGCCAATCTGCTTGACGTTCGACAGACAGGCCGTCTGACGGGCTTTCTCGCGTGCCCGGGCAAATACCGGGAACAGGATTGCTGCGAGGATCGCAATGATAGCGATAACCACGAGCAGCTCGATGAGAGTGAATCCACGCTTCACTGTAACATCTCCTTCCAGACTGGTTCCTGCGGTAAAAAGACCGTGACATTTTACCACACCTCCAGATAAACGCAAATATGTGCCTAATCCACTCCGGACGGAGGCCCGGCCGCGCGGGCTGGATGAACGGGCTGAACGGCCAGGGAGTGGTGTTTCTTCGTGCGGGGTTTCTTGCTTTCGCATTGACTTGGGGCGGGTAAATGTGCTTTAGTATTTGGTACGTTCTCGGCTGGGCGTGTTCCTTGAGGAGGCATCTGAAGATGCAGAACTACTTTGCCGTCACGATTGCAGTCGTCTGTACCCTGGCCATGTTGGTCGCTCCTGCCGGTGCGCAGGACTTCATTACTGAGACAGTGCCCCAGAATGCCCCGTATTTCACCGACCTGCAGCGCACCTACCAGGTGGGCCTGCTGGTCGGGTATGAAGACGGCACCTATCGCCCCGACGAGGTACTGACGCGGGCGGAACTGTGGGTGGCGTTCAACCGGCTCGTCGATATGGCCCGGATGGATGGCATGGGCCTCGGTTCGGACCTCGACCCGGTTTTCGCGACGTATGCTCGTGGTGTGCGCGATCACTGGTGCATCGCTTCTTTCGAGAGGCTGCTGCGGGTTGGGCTCATTGAGGATCCGCCCATGCCCAACGTTCGAGGCTTCGACGAGGGCGTCAAGCGGATCGAGTTCGCGCAGATCGCGGTGGCAGCAATGCGGGCGTACGGGATGGTCGCGCCGGACATGCGCCCCGCGGAGCTGGCGATTGGCACCGACATCATGGTCATACAGCCCGACGGGCACTTCCACATGCAGGAAGGCATGCCGCGTTGGGAGTTTGCGGTGGCCATGAACCGCATGCTCAACAAGATGTTCCCGACCGGCTAAGACAGCCAACTCGCAAGAGATACCAAGCCCGGCGCCTCGCTCAGCCCTGCTGAGCCGGGTGTCGGGCTTTGTCGTACCTGATCAAATGCGCCCGACGGAGATGACCATGATGCCACGACTGTGCCTGCTGGCCCTCATCGGCACCATCGCCACGATTGCGTCGGCCGACCCAACCTGGGAGGTGCGGTACGCACACCTGGTCGACCAGACCGAGGAGTGGACCGCGCTCGGGCGCGTTCCGGGGTGGGAGGTGACCATCGGCGAGGGCGAGGCGCCGGAGATCGGCATCGGGGGCGATGAGGAGGGCTCTTTCCGGGGCATCGTGCTGGTCGGGCGGCGCTGGACGGTACCCGAGGATCGCCGGGCACGGGTGGCGGCGACTCTGGAGTATCAGACGTTCTGCACGATGAGTGAAGCGCCATACGAGCGGTCGGGAGATATGAAGCTGGCGGCGCTCACACCAGAGCGGTGGGAGCAGTTCGCGGAGGAGCCGGCGCAGGCAGAGATATGGAATACCGGATCGGAGCGCGACGGGGTGCTGATGCTGACTACTGTGCACCCGAACGGGCAGGATGTGACCGAGTGGGAAGAGTGGCAGACGCCGGACATCATGTCGGGACTGCGGGCACGTGCGGGCGAAAAAGTGGTGCTGGCGATCGTGTGGTCGGCGTACCATTTCCAGGAGGAGTGGGCGAAGGTGCGGGACTTTGAGCTGACGGTCACGGGTTCGGAGGAGACAGAGCGGGAATTCCTCGAGGCCATCAATCCGGAGTATCCGGGTCTGGAGGCTTTCGGGGAGGCGATGCGGGCGGGGGACGTGGCGGCAGCGAAACTGGCGTTCGTGGAGCACATGCGCACACGGGCCGAGCCAGCGGGGCCGGTGCTGGTGACCGAGGCGTCGGCAGGGGTCATCGCTCGCGCCGACGAGGTTCTGGAGAATATCTTCCGCAGCGCATCGTGCCCTCCGACGAAGATCGACTGGCCGATTCAGTGGAACGAGGACCCGCACAACTACGACCAGTGGGCGATACACCTGAACCGACATAACGACTGGGTGACGCTGGGTCGAGCGTATGCGGCGACCGGCGACGAGAAGTATGCGGAGAAGTTCGTGGCGCTGCTGAACTCGTGGGTGGACGCGATGCCGGTGCACATCGGCGCGCGCTATGTGCAGGGGCCATATTTCGAGCCGGGGCGGGCGCACCTGACGCTGGACGGGGGCATCCGCATGGCGCATACGTGGTGGCCGGCTTATTACTACTTCCGGGACTCGCCGAGCTTCGATGCCGAGTCGCAACTGCGCATGATGCGGTCATTCTACGACCACGGAATCTACCTGATGAACCCGGATTATTTCCGCGTCGAGAGCAACTGGGGGGCGATGGAGGCCAACGGGCTGATCCATGTGGCGGCGATGCTGCCTGAGATGCGGGACGCGCCGGTGTGGCTGGCGACCGCGCGCGAGCGGCTGGTGGCGCTGCTGAAGGCGCAGGTGTATCAGGACGGGGCGCAGATGGAGTTGGCGCCGGGGTACCATGGGGTGACGCTGAGTAACCTGCTCGGAGCGGCCGAAGTGGCGGAGCGGACGGGGACGGAACTGCCGAGCGAACTGATTTCGGGGCTGGAGAAGATGTTCGAGTATTACGCGGCGATCGCCATGCCGAACGGGCGCACGCCGAATGTGAATGACTCGGGATATGGGTCGGTCGCCGGCTATCTGCGGCGTGGCCTGGCGCTGTTCCCGGAGCGTGCGCAGTTTGAGTACGCGAGCAGTCAGGGGGCGTCGGGTGAGGCGCCGGCGTACGAGTCGACGGAACTGCCGTGGGCCGGGTGGAATGTGATGCGGACGGGGTGGGCGCCGGAGGATCGGTACCTGTTCTTCGAGACCGGGCCATTCGGCTCGGGCCATCAGCATGAGGACAAGCTGGGGATTATCGCGCATGTGGCGGGACAGACAGTGCTGCCCGAAGCCGGAGTCTACTCGTACGACCGATCGGAGTGGCGTAAGTACGTGCTGGGCACGCGCGCGCATAACACGGTGATGGTGGACGGACTGGAGCAGAACCGGCGAGCGGTGCCGGAGACGCGTGTGGCCACCGAGGCGGGCGATGCGCGCTGGTTCTCGGACGATGAGTTCGATTTCGCGCAGGGCGTGTACGATGACGGTTATGGACCAGAAAATGCGGTGAAGGTCAGCCACGAGCGGCAGGTACTGTTCGTCAAACCGGACTACTGGATCGTGTGCGATCTGATGACTCCGGCGGACGACGCCGAGCACAGCTATGAGGCGATCTTCCATCTCGACGGCGAGAACGCTGAGGTGGACGAGGCCACGGGCGCGGTGACGGTATCATTCGCGGGCGGGGAGTTCCGGGTGGTGCCGGTCGGCGAGGTGCGTCCGGAGGTGGAGATTGTGCAGGGGCAGACCGAGCCGAATGTGCAGGGCTGGCTGCCCACCGGCAGGCACAACGAGCTGCGGCCGATCCCGACGGCGGTCTTCCGCTGGAGCGCGAGCGGCGCGAGCGCGGTGGCTTTCGCGCTGGTGCCGCGAGAGGCGGACGACGACTGGCCGGTGCTGGGAGCGGCGGGCATCGAGGCCGACGGGGAGGCGCTGGCGGCGGCGGTGGAGTTGGCCGACGGCGGCCGGGATGTGTTCGTGCGCGCGTGGGGCGGGGAGTTCGCGGTGGCGGGTGTGTGCCGAGGCGACGCGCAGGCGGCGATGGTACGGCTGACCGCGGAGGGCGCGGTGCGGGCAGCGTTCGGGGAGGGCGGGTCTGGGTTGGAGCTGGTTGGGGAGTGACGGGGGGCTAAGCAACAGTGGGGAGATGCGGAAGAATTGGAGAAGGGTTTCCTGCCGAGGGCCGGAAGCAAGCCAGCAAGCACTAGCTAGACAGAGCGAGAAGCGGTAGAAGAGGCGGTGCGCTTGATGAAACGTCCACACGAGTTCAGAAGCGAAGACCTGCCGCCGGCCCGCGTCTTCACGGACGCGCCACTGGAGCACATGTGGGCCAGGTTCGGCTTGGCCGCGACAGGCAAGGGCGCGCTCAAGCTGATTGGGAGACTCGCCGAGGAATGCGGGTGCGAATCGCCGGGTGAGTCACTTGGCGAGAAAGCCATGGGAGTTGCATTCGCGGTTCGCACGGCGCGCGAGTACTTCAGACCACGAGCCGCAGACAACCCGACGCTGTCAGCGCTCTCGTACTACTATGGTACGGTGTGGCTGCTGGCCGCATTGATGATGGCCGACCCAACCACAGACACCGGCTTGGCCAAGGTAGAGAGCTACATGGACGATGGCGGGCACGGTCTTGGGAACGTCGACGATCCCAGCCCAAGTGTGTCGTTCCCCGACGACATGTTCGTCCATTTGAACCCCAACGGCCTCTTCAGTGCCTACCTGAAGAGCTGTGGGACGGCTGCCCAACCACTTCTCCCCAACCGCAGAATCAACGCCGTAGAAGATCTCGAGAACCAGCCGCACTGGTCGCTGACTGAGTTGCTGGCAAGGGTGCCGGAACTGCTTGAGACGTGGGACGAGGTAATGGCCAGGCCGCCTGCTTATGTCGCGGTCGGCACGAACTCGAGGCCGCATGGTCCGGGGAAGCTGTGGTGGGTCTATCCGCAAGTTGACTACCTAAGTCGCTACCTTGCCAGCTCCGATGACGGCTTGGCTATGACTGGCTTGGAGCGCACTCGGGACGAGGAGATACTGCAGATTACCAGGGGCCACCCCTGGGTGCATGTCAGCGAAGACCCCGAGGCGCCATTCCCGAGTCCTCTATACACGAGCGCATGGGCCCCGACAAGCTACATCAAGCCGATCGCGGACGGAATCGATACCCCGATTCATTACCATTTCTGCGCCCTGTATTGCCTCAGCATACTCGTGCGCTACCAGCCTCACAGGTGGCGCGAGATACGTGAGGGAGGCAAGGAGTTCCGGCTTCCACTGGTGACCGACTACCTGGCCGTAGCGGAGAGGATTGTCCCGAACCTGTTCCTGGACCGTTTGTTCCTGCGCAGGCATATCCTCGCGGGCCACTCGTACTTGGGTTGACTCGGGGAGGGCGGTTCGGGGCTGGAGCTGGTTGGGGAGTGAGGGGCGCGGCGGGTCTGACACCTTCGCTGAAGCTATGGACCTTCGCTAAAGCTTCGGCCCACAAGTCGGTGCCCAGAGAAAGACCCGCCCTCAATACAGCAACGGAAAACGGCGAGAACAGGGCCGGGGAGCCCTCACGGCTTCTGGCACTCGACCACCAGGAAGTCTTCGAGTTCATACATGCGCACGTCCGTGAAACCGTGTTCGAGCAACACCTCGACCCACTCCTCCCGGGACATGGCCAGGAAGCAGTGGAAGCCATGGCGCAGGAAGCCCAGTGGGCCAACCAGGTAGTCGATACACACAAACCTGCCGCCGGGCTTGAGGAGACGATGTATGGCCTTGACGCAGCCGGACTGGTCCGCCATGCAGTGGACCGCCTGGCTGGAGACGACGTAGTCGAGGCCGCCCTCGCTTTCGTCAAACTCCCGTACGTCGGCCTGACGGAACTCGACATGGCCGGCCTGCTCACCGGCCTGCTCGCGGGCCTTGTCGAGGCTGTCCTTGGAGTACTCAAAGCAGGCCGAGTCGATGCCGGTGACGCGGAAGCCGCGTTCGGCCAGCTTCAGTGCCAGGAAGCCCTGGCCGGTCCCGACATCCAGCACATGGGTATCGGCCGAGCCGGGCCCCAGCAGCTCGATCAGCTTCTCGGCAGCGCGCTCCTTGCCATTGGTGCCTTCTTCCCCCTCGGCTTGAGCGGCGAGGGCACGTCGGCCGCTGTCAGTGATGCGCCACCTGTGTCCTCGCTTTGGCGGCGTCACGAGACCATCGGCGGCAAGGCTCGCCAATACCGTGTTGATCTCAGCGCCGGCGGGCCAGAGCATGCCGCTGGCGCGGAAGTCTCGGTTGCCGCCACTGCGCTGCTTTATCTGCTCAACCATTTGCGCGCGGGTGTGCCCCTTCTCAGCGAGCAGGACCAGCAGGTAGTGTTTCAGGAACTGTCGGATGCTCGGACCACTTCGTGTTCGCCGCATGGCTACTCATCCCTTACCAGAACAAATCCCTGACAGCTTCGCCGTCGCCTCAGCGGTTGTGCGCAATCGTCTCGAGCATGGCCTCCACGTTTTCGACGGGCGTGCCCGGGACGAAGTAGTTCGATACTCCCACGATGATGCCGCGGCTGCGCCTGGCCTCCTCGAGGCAGGACAGCGTCTCCTCAACGACCTCCTCGCGCGTGCCCAAGTGGGCCGTGTGCGAGCTCATGTTGCCGACGAGGGTCAGTTCGGGGAATTCTCGCCGCAACCTGCCCAGATCCATGCCGGCACGGCGATCTATTTCGAAGTAGCCGTGTACGCCCGATGCGCCGAAGAGGCTGTCGGCGACGGGCCATAGATTGCCATCGCTGGCGAAGAGGTAGTGGGCGCCACAGCCCTCGGCAATCTGAGCTATCTGCTGGATTCGAGGCAGCATCAGATCGTCGAACACTTTCGGCGAGTACATGGGGCCCTCGTTGGAAGCGAAGTCGCTTCCTCCCCAGAAGAGCTTGAAGCCACGCTCACTAAGGAACTGCATCTCGCGGCGGGCGCGCTCGACCTGGGTGTCCAGGTGACGGCCGACGAGGTCGGGACGCAGGAGCATGGCCTCGAACCAGATGTCAGTGTTGCGCGTGGGGATGCCGCAGCCGCCTGCGCCAACCCGGATCACATACTCGTCGCCCATCATCTTCATCGCGCGGAACTCGAAGTCGTAGCGCTGCTCAGTCGGCTGGAAGTCCTGAACGCCCCGCTCGAAGGCTGTGATCTGCGCCTCGATGTCCTCGAGCGTCTGCTTGGCTTCCGGGTGGTACTTGAAGACGTGACACTGTTCGCTGGGCGGGTCGAAGCGCAAGACGGTCCAAGTCTCCTCCGGCCCTTCGCCGAACAGGAATGTGTTTTCGTCAATCCTCTCGGTGGGCATGGTGTTGTAGCGCCAATAACTGGGCCGGATGACATCGTTGCCGAACGCTTTGGCGACGTCGATCGAACTCCGCGTGAGCGTCCCCGCCCTCCCACAAGGCGGTCACTTCGCGCCACTGCTGGATGCCCCCGCCGACGTAGGCCTCGCGCCCCAGCAGGGCGGAGGCCACCTCCGAACAGGTGCCGATGTGATGCACAGGAACCCGGTCGGTGTGCTGCTTGGCGAAGGCGGCGAAGACTCGTTCTCTGGGACTCATGGCAATCCGCTCCCTATCCGGCGCGTAGGTCGATGGTGTGCCGTCATGCTCAGCGAGACGCGACATTCGGGTCAGGGCCCGCCTCAAGCCTCGACCGCAGGCAGCTTGGCGCCGCAGCCTGAACAGAAGGCCTCGGTGTCGGCGGCGACTTTCCCGCATTCGGCGCAGTGGCGGTCGGTGTCAGCGGGAGCGGCAGGCTGCTGGTTGGAGCGCAAGTCCTGCACCTGCTGGCGGATGTCCATCATCTCATCCTGGAGTTCCTTGACGCGACCCAGAATCATCTTCGTCTCGTCGTCGTACATCTGGCGCATCCTCATGAGTTCATACGAGCGCTTGCCAGCTTCGGCAAACGTGCGCTCGAGTTCGGCCTCCAAAGCGCCAAGCCTGTTCTGGAGGCTGAGCATGTCGGCCTGCTTGCCCGCCTCGCGGCCGAGATTGCTGAGGGCATCGCCGGCCTGTTTGAAGAAATCCATCGTGGTCACTCCCTCGGACAGCGACCACCCTTCGCTGAAGCTACGGGTGGCAAGCAGCAGTCGCGTAGACTGATTCCACGCGTGGCGGGTATGCTCCTCCCTCGTGAAGGGATACGGGGAGACATCGCCGAAGATATGGGCGCTTGTTGTGGACACTCGCTGGAGGTGTTAGAGATGGATATGCGTGGCCTGCTGATTATCGCGCTGATGCTCGTGTGCGTGGCAGCTTACTCGCAGGAGCCGAAGCTGATCCTGCGCGCGGCTTTCGACGGCGACCTTGCACTGCAACCCACTGGGGCAGCAGAGGCGGTGGCGGCGGAGTTCGTGGACGGTCGAGAGGGGCAGGCGGTGCAGGGAACCGGGGACGCGGCGGCAGTGACGGTGCCGCTGGGGGATGTCAACACGCGGCAGGGGACGCTGATGTTCTGGTTCAAGACCGATGTGCCTACGCCCGCGAAGGGTGAGGGGAATCACCGCGAGCGCCCAATCCGAACCGTCGAGGGTAACGGGCCGGAAGTGACGATCGCACGAGCCTACAACCAGGCGGCGATCAGCATCGGGAACCCGTGGGGTAAGGGCGGGCCGAACGCGGTGTACGGGTATGTGCTGCCGGGCAAGTGGTATCACCTGGCGTATACGTGGGACGCGGACCGGGCGGATGTGTGCCTGTGGCTGTTCGGAGTGGCGCAGGGGGATACGCTCGGGAAATGGCGCGCCGGGGATCCGAACGAGGAGGCGTGGGACGCGACGCTTGAGGTGGGCACGGACTATCGCGACGGCGAGTGCATGTTCGATGAGGGGAAGATATTCTTCGACACGACGCTGGACACGGATGCTATCAAGGGCGAATTGCTGCTGGAGGATACCTTTGACAAGCCGTGGGAGGAGAACTGGGTTCTGGAAGGCCCGGGAATCCTGACGCAGGAAGACGGGCGGTTGCGTATGCAGGAGCCAGACCCGGAGGCCGAGGGCGCGAATAACGTGGTGCTGTGGCACACGCAGGACTTCCCGAGAGACTTCGTGGCCGAATGGGAGTTCACACCGAACGAGGTCGCGGGCCTGTGCATCGTGTTCTTCTGCGCCAAGGGCATCAACGGCGAGGACATCTTCGACGAGGCGCTCGCGCCGCGCGACGGGTCGTTCGTCGGGTACATCAACGGTGATATCAACAGCTACCACATCTCGTATTTCCGGAACACCTGCGGGCGCTCGCCGAACTGCGCTTTGCGCAAGAACGTGGACTTCTACCGAGCCAGCGCGGGGTATGACTACATACCGCTGGAGGCCGGGTTGACCAGCAGGATCACGCTGGTCAAGCGAGGCGCACACATCCAGTTCGCGGTGAACGACCGGATCTGCATCGACTGGGTGGACGACGGCGTGACGCGCGGGCCGGTGTGGGGCGAAGGGAAGATCGGTCTGCGCCAGATGATGACGACGGACGGGTGGTACGACAACTTCCGGGTGTGGGAGACGAGCGACGGACACTGAATCGGCGTCCGAGCTTGACCCGCAGGGCATGACAGAGTACAATGAGGCATGATGTAGCATAACGTAGCATTCAGGAGCTCATCATGCCTCAGGATGTGATGACGGCGGAGCAGGCGGCAGATTACCTGCAGACCTCGGTGTACACGGTGAAGCGCCGGGCCCGCGACGGCACCATCCCCGCCGCGAAGATCGGTCGTGAGTGGCGTTTCCTGCGCTCGGAACTGGAGGACTGGCTGGCCCAGGGGGGCACACGGGACTCCGAGGACGCGGAGACTGCCCCGACGCGTACCATACCCGAGACTACGCCGACCATGTATGGCACGGCGCCGCTGCGTGAGATCCTGCAGCGGCTGAAGGCGGGCCTGGAGAAGATCTACGGCAACCAGCTCAAGGGTGTCTACCTGTACGGATCGCGCGCGCGGGGCGACGCCCGACCGGACTCGGACGTGGACGTCGCCGTGGTGCTGGAGGACTTTGAGTCAGTGTTGGAGGAGATCGACAAGACGTCGGTGCTGGTCGCCGACCTCCAATCCCGGTCCACGAGGCAGACTGGCAGTCGAGGGAGAAGCACTTCATCCGCAATGCGCAGGAGGACGCGGTGATGGTTGCATGAGACCAGAGCGGACAGCCATGATGCAGCGCGCCCGGGAATCACTCAGGGCGGCCAAAGCCGAGGTAGCCGATGGTCTGTACAACAACGCCGTGGGCGATGCCTACTACGCGATGCTCCACTCGGCCAGAGCCGCGTTGGCCTCACGCGGCCTCAGCTTCTCCAGCCATCGCGCCACGCACGGGGCCTTCGGGCGGGAGTTCGCGCGAACCGGAACCCTCCCCCGAGACCTGCATCGCCACCTGATCGACGCCGAACGGGCGCGGGGAGCGGCCACTTACGACTACCATGTTGAGATGACGGAAGACGAGGCGCGGACGTGGCTCCAGCGCGCGGAGGAATTCGTGGCCGCGATCGAGGAGTTCCTCGACGCGGCCACCGAATAGTCGGGCGCCAGGGCGCCATCAGGCTCGCGCAGAGGTGGGCCTCGGCGTCGACACGCAGCAACTCGGACGCAGCAGAGCAGGCCTCGTCCAACGTGCCCGTCATCTCCCCCACACGCAGCAACTCGCGGACCGTGCCCGCCAGTTCGGCCTCTCGCAGTTCGCCACTCATGCGCGCACCGTCCATCATGTTCCCTCACTGACAGAGATGCATCGTCGGCCCGATAATCACGCGGGTTTCGCGGGGGGAGGTCAGGGGGTGCGGTGGAGGAGTATCGCGCCGCCTGGGAAGTCGTGGTCGATCTCGAAGCCGGGCAGGGACTCGTCGCCAGAGATCACGGGCTCCCAGGCCAACGTCCGGTCAGCGTTGTCGCCGCCGCGGCGCTGGATGTAGATCCAGTCCACCGCCAGCATCTCGCGGTCCATGCGCAAGAGCTGCTCCGGAGTGATCGGCAGACCGACGGAGTGCAGGTTGGACTTCCAGGCAGTCATCGCCTCATGGGTCGAGGCCACGACATCGCCCGCCGCCGCGTGGGATGCCAGGTAGCCGCCCGTCTCGTCCCACGTGCGAGTATCGGCCTCGTGGTAGGGGCCGACGGCGAGGTCGGAGAGCGTGGGGATGGCGGTGAGGACGATGATGGCCGCCAATGGCAGGACTGCGAGGCGGCGCGCAAGCTCTTTGCGGCGCAGAAGGTCGACCGCAAAGGCGGCGCCCAGCACTCCGGCGAGCGGCGCAAAGGGGTCAAGGTACCGGTTCTCCCCCACCCCACCGTTGCCGAAGGAGGCGAGGGGAGTCAGCAAGAGCTGCAGTAACAAGAGCGCGTAGATGAGCCAGTGGACCGTGCCCCGACGTACCCCGCCAATCATCAGGAAAAGCTCCACGATGAAGAAGCAAACGAGGAAGGGCATGGCCCCCATCTTCACGACCGCCGGCCAGGCCTGCTCGGCGATGCGGGCATACTTGCGGGCCATGACACCCTTGTTTTGCATGATGAACTCGGGAGCAGACCAACTCTCCAGCGCCAGCGAGGATGAGCGACCGGGGTACAGACCGGTGTCGCGGCGCAGGGAGATGTCCTGCTGGCCGAAGTACCCGAACTTGCCGGTGGCGTGCTGCATGGTCACGCCGAACCACAGCCAGGCGGCGAAGAGGGGCGCTATGAAGAGCAGTGCAAGGCCGATGGAGCGCGCGGGGCCCTGGCGCCAGGTGCGCCAGAGAATGTAGCCGATGATGACCGGGGCCCAGAGCTTGAAGGTGGTGCGCCCGAGGAAGCCCAGGCCCGCAGCGGCGCCAGCGAGTAAGCAGCCGCCCCAGGTCAGTTCGCCCATCAGCAGATAGACGATGGCGGAAAGCGAGAAGATGGAACTGCTCTCGGTCATGCCACTGACGCCATACCACAGGCCGGCCGGTGAGACCATGTAAGTGACCGAGCCGAGCAGCCCGGCGGCGCGGCCCGCGAGACGATGACCGATCAGGTAGATGAGCGGTACCGAGAGTAAGAAGAAGATGCCCGACGAGAGCGCAACCGCCCACGGCTCGGAGATCACGCGCATCAGGCCGCCCATGAACAGCACCGGCAGCGGGGCGCGGGTGGCGGACGGCCAGGGGGGCTGCGCGCGGCCCTGACCGTGGAGGAAGACGAGGACTGGCGGCGAGATAGAGCGCGTGGTCAGACCGTTGCCGGCGGCGACTTCGTGGGCGGCGCGGGCAAGGTAGACAGCGTAACAGACGATCGCGCACGCGAAGACAGTCAGCGCCCAGGTTCGCGCGGACGGGAGCGGGGCGGCGGGCTCGGTTGTGGATGCAGTGGGTTGGGCCATGGTTTTGGGTAGGGCGAACGGCGACGGCGATGCCGGCAGGATGCCGGCGCTCCCGGCAACGGCGAACAGCAGGCTCTCATACGACTGCTATCGCATGTGGGACATGGGCCCGTCATCACTATCGGCGTCAGGCAGGCGAGTCTGCAGATCGCGGACCCGACTGAGCATCTCCTGGGTCAACTTGCGATTGGCCGCGATCAGATCAGCAAGAATGCCAACCACCAGCGCCTGGCCGCCGAGCATGATCAGGAGCGCCGCTATGATGACCGACTGGATGTGACCCTTGCCCTCCCCCATCGCCCAATACGCAAGGTACCTCACACCAAGCGCGAAACCAGCAATGAGCAAGACACCAGCGACCACGTTGAAGAGCGCCATCGGCTGGTAGAGCGCGTAGATGCGGAGGATGGTGTTAACCGACTTGTTGATGTACTGCGGGATGGACTTGAAGAGGCGGGACTCGCGAGTCTTCGGGTTGGTGCGAATGGGCACCTCACCGACGTGCAGGCCGCTGCGGCCGGCCTGGATGAGCGTCTCGTGGGTATACGTGAAGCCCGAAACAACCGTGAGCTTCATCGCTGCGCGGCGGCTATAGGCGCGGAAACCACTGGTGGCATCAGAGATCGTCGTCGCGGAGACCTTGCGCACCAGCCAACTTCCCAGCCGCTGCAAACGCTTCTTCACCCACGAGAACTCCTGGATCTCGTCAATGGGCCGGGCACCCAGCACAAGATCCGCCTCGCGGTCCACAATGGGCTGCACCAGATCAGGGATCGATGAGCCCGCATACTGGTTGTCAGCGTCAGTGTTCACGATCACATCCGCGCCGAGACGCAAGGACTCCTCGAGCCCAGCGCTGAACGCCGCCGCCAGACCGCGGTTGTGCGCGAAACTGATGTAATGGTCCGCACCCGCCGCGAGCGCCGTCTCAATCGTGGCGTCACTCGAACCATCATCAATGATGAGCACCTCGACCGCGTCAATGCCCGCAATCTCGCGCGGGATGTCCGCGATCGTCTCCGCAATCGTTCCCTCTTCGTTCAGGCACGGTATCTGGACGATCAGCTTCATCAAGCATCGGCTCCATGCCAGCGTCTGCAGCAGACCACAGGGAAAAGTTCGCTGACGGCGGTCGAGTTCCTTCCCGCACCACCCCGCAGCGCGCCGGTCCTCGCCGCCAGCGAGGACCGGCCACGGCAGCCGGCACAGCGCGCGTCACGCATGTGACGCGCGAACGCCCGCGGCCCGACAGGGCCGCGGGCGGCGAGGCGGAGCCTCGATGGGCCGGCGCCGGGGCGTGCGAGGCGCGAATGCGACTCGCACGCGCGCTGCGTCGGGCGTCAACTCAGGCGATCGACTATCTGGCGCAGTTGCGCCGCGCGGGGCTCGTGCGAAGCAACGCCGCCGGCAGTCGAGGTCAGGAATATGCGCGGGAGCAGGTACTCGGCGTTCGGGCAGGCGCCATCGTGATACGGCGGCTCGTGGGTGGCGTGGGGGCAGCGAACCGGGCAACCCTTACCATACCCGACGGGCTCGGTGATCTGCGGGTGCTGGTACGCGGGCTTGCCGTCGAGATACCCCAGGCGAACCGCGAAGCCCTCCTCCTCGCAGACGCGGGTGAAATCTTCCTGCGAGATGCCGTGATCGTCGCCCTCGAATATCGCGGTCCAGATGTGGTAGGTGTTCACGCGCCCCTCGGGAACGGCCTGAGGCACGAACCATTCGCAGCCGTCGACGGCAGCGGAATACAGCTCGGCGGCCGCGATGCAGTCGTCGACGTATCCGCGGGTGCGGCGGAGCTGGACGCGGCCGATCGCGGCGACCACTTCGTTGATGCGATAGTTCCAAGAGATGCAGGTGGGCAGGCTGCCGAAAGTGCCGAGGTCGGTCATGATCCGCAAGTGGTCCTCGTCCTTGCACACCACCATGCCGCCGTCGCCGAGGGCCATCTGCTTGGACATCTGGAAGGAGTAGACGCCAATGTCACCGTTGCAGCCAGCGTAGGTGTCCTTGTAGGTGGCGTAGATCGCGTGCGCGCAGTCTTCGATGACGACGAGATCGTGCTCGCGCGCGATGGCGTTGATCTCATCGTAGTCGGCGCACAGGCCCCAGAGGTTGGTGACGATGACCGCGCGCGTCCGGTCAGTGATGCGCTCGCGCAGACTGGCGGGGTCCATCACGTGGGTCTCTCGATCGACATCGGCGAAGACCGGAATGCCGTTGTGATAGAGGACGCCGAGGGCGGCGAAGACGACCATCGGGTCCACGATCACCTCATCGCCCGGCTGAACACCGGCCGCAGCGACACCGCAGTGCAGACCGGCCATCGCGTTGGTCAGCGCGAGGCCGTGCGGTGCGCCGAACTCAGCGGCGAACTCCTCGGCGAAGAGCACCGATTGCTGGCCGTTGATCGCGCACAGGTCACCGGAATCGAGCACTTCTTTGACGGCGCTGAGGTCCTCATCATCGAACACTCGCCAAGGCATGGCGTCAGCCTCCCTACGTCATGAATGGTGACAGCAGCTTCAGGGCTGGGCGGTCATGAGTGACAGGGCCTGATCCATGGTCGGTATGCCGACGCGGCCGCCGAGTTGCGTGCACTTGAGGGCCGCGACGGCGGATGCGAATCTGAGGTTGTGCTCGAGTTCGTAGCCAAGAGCGATACCGTATGCGAAGGCGCCATGGAAGACGTCCCCCGCGCCAGTGGTGTCCACGATGGGCTCGACGTCATGGGCCGGGACGGCGACGGTGCCCTCGCGGGTGCAGGCGACAACGCCACGAGCACCACAAGTGACCACGGCGACTTCGCAGCCGCGCCGGAGGACTTCGCGCGCGGCGCCCTCGGGGTCAGGCGCGCCAGTGAGATCGAGGGCGAATTGCTCGGGGATGATCGGGTGGGTGGCCAGCGCGATGAGTTGCTCGTCCTCGGCCTGGGGGCGCTCGAGGTCGAGGACCAGTGGCACGCCGGCTTCGCGGGCCCAACCGGCCACAGCCAGGGCCGCGACGTTGTGGTGACCGTCGACGAGCAAGCAGTGGCAATCGAGCAGGCCAGCACGGTCGAGTTCGGATGGGTCGAACTTGCCCTTGGAGCCATGGGTGTAGAAGATGGTGCGCTGTCCGGTGCTCTCGTCGACGGCGATGAATGCGAACTGAGAGGTGGCGCCGGGGACGGTCATGAGCCAGCGAACGTCGACGCCCTCGTCAAGGAAAGCGCTGCGGGTCTGGTCGCCGAAGTTGTCTTCGCCCACGCGGCCGACGATCGCGGCTCTGCCGCCGAGGCGAGCGACGGCGGCCATAGCAGTGCCCGCCTGACCACCGCCCTGCTGGACAAGGTCGGTCAGGCCGACCTTCTCGTCGAGGCCCGGGTAGTGTGGCACGATGCCGAGGCAATCCCAGCAACAACAGCCGAGACCGACGACGTCAAATGTTGGTTCGACGGCGCGCCGAGCGATAGGTGCCAACTCCCCATCCGTGATGGGTGGTGAATTCGTCGCGGGCGGACGGTGGCCTCCATCGGGCGCGAAGGAGTATGCAGCGCGGACCGCGAACTCTCAGGAGCATTCATCTTCTTTGCATCGTATGCGTTGGAGGGACGTCTGTGTGGCACTCGATATTTGAGGCGCTCGGAGATCTGCCACCACCGCTCGTGGTGGCACTGCTCTCAGCGCTGCCGGTGAGCGAAGTGAGAGGTGGCATTCCGGCGGGCCTGCTGATGGGGATGCCGCTGTGGCAGATTCTGCCGATCGCGATCGTGTTTAACGTGCTGAGCGTGGTGCCGGTGATTCTGTGGTTCAACCCGGCGGCCGACTGGCTCGCCGAACGCGGGCACCTGACGTGGCTGGTGAAGAAGCTGCGGGCGCGTGCGATGTCGAAGAAGGCCACGGTGGACAAGTACGGAGTGTACGCGGTGACGCTGTTCGTCGCGATACCGCTGCCGATGACCGGAGCATGGACCGGGTCGCTGGTGGCAGCGGTGTTCAAGATGGAATTCTGGCGCGCACTGGCGTGCATGGCCGGGGGCGTGGTGATCGCGTCGACTATTGTGTCGATTCTCTACAGCGTGGGCGTGTGGACGGCCGGGGCGATGAACGGGGGTTAGGGGGCGGTTGCGGGCCCTGCCTCGCATGTGATATATTTGGTGCCAACTTCAGGAGAGGTGATAGCCTTGGCCAGCGAGCAGACACCGCCGCGAAAAACAGTCGACACCGTCGGCAGTGTCATTGGCCTGCTGGTGTTTCTGGGTGGCATCGCCATGATCGTGTTCGTTTTCACGCTGGTGCAGGGAGTTTTCGAGGGCGTGGACGATCAGATGGCGCAGGTGCGAATGGCGAGTGCACAGGCGTCCGCGGCAGCAGCAGAGGCAGCGGCTTCGGGGAGCATCACCGCGCAACCCGGCGGCGGCCCGACTTTCGTGGACGTGGGGATCACGATCGCCCTGAAGATGCTGGGGCTGCTGGTGCTGGGGTGGCTGGGTGCGCTGGTAGCGTCCAAGGGAGCGCATCTGTCCGGGTCATACAACGGCAAGAAAGAGTAGACGCGGATGAGCGACGACCGGCCAGACGCAGAGCGCGTACGCGCGCTGGTCAGCGGCCGGGTGCAGGGCATTGGTTTCCGCTACTTCGTGATGCGGCGCGCACGGGAGCTGGATCTCGCGGGCTGGGTGCGCAACCTCCGGTCTGGAGATGTGGAGTTCGTGGCTGAGGGCCCGCGCGCGGACCTGGAGAAGTTGATCGCGTCGGCGCGCAGCGGGCCACCGATGAGTTGGGTCGAGAAGGTCTCCACCACGTGGTCCCCGGCGCGCGGCGACGTAACGAGTTTCGATCTCACGTACACGGTCTGAGTGCTCCAGTTGTGCGGGGAGGGCATACAGTTGAGCGCGGAGAGTGCGAGCGAGGGCTCCCGGGTACTGGTTGTCGATGACGAGCCGCACATCCGGACTGCCTGCGCCGAGGCGCTGGAGCGGTCGGGATACGAGGTGCTGCTGGCCGAGGACGGGGCGACCGCGAGCGCGGCGATTGAGTCAGGACGGCTGGACGCGGCGGTGCTGGACATAGTGCTGCCTGACACCGACGGGCTGACGCTGCTGAAGGCCGTGCGCGCGCGCAATTGCGAAGCGGTCGTGGTGCTGGTGACAGGCTTCGCGTCACTGGATACGGCGATGGAGGCGGTGCGGCTGGGGGCGTATGAGTACATGCGCAAACCGTTCGCCGCCGGCGACCTGGTGCGCATCATAGACCGTGGGCTTGAGCAGCAGCAGATGCGCAACCGCGACAGCGCACTGGTCGAGGACCTGCGAGCGTCGAACCGAGACCTGCTCGAGCGACAGGAGCAGCTTGAGGAGCGCATGCAGCTGGCCTCGGACGAACTGGAGGCCTTCGCCGAACTGGGCCAGCAGTTGAGCGGGAGCCAATCGCTGCCGGACACGATGAGCAGCATCCTGGAGGCGGGCAGGCGCCTTACACATGCGCGATCGGCTGCGGTGTACCGGGTGGACGGGCACCCTCGCCGGTTCCGGGGCGTGGCGGCAAGCGGCATGGCGACGCGGGATGTGACTGAGGCGGACCTGCCGCTGGGCCGCGGGCTGCTCGGGGCGGTGGTGCGCGAGGGCGAGGCGCGGATCGAGAACGACGCGCTGGCGGGCGAGGTGGCCGACGACGAGTATCTGGGCTACCTCGGCGTGCAATCACTGCTCGCGGCACCCCTGCACCGCGACGACGAGGTCGGCGGAGTGCTGGTGTTCTTCGACCACGCGCAGAACGATTTCACGGAGCACTCGCTGAATCTGGTGGGCGTGCTGGCGAGCCAGGTTGCGCGGGTGGTGGCGACCATGGACCTTCCCGAAGCCGAGCACGCGCCGAGCGCGTCGAGCGACGGGTTCGTTGATATGGCGGATTTGCTTTGACGGCGATTGAGACGCAGGTAAAGGCGGACGAGGACGCGATGAGGACCGTGGACTGAATGTGTGAGCGTGAAGAGCCCTGGTGGCGCGAATTCTACGGCAGCGAGGACGGGATCCCGCTGTCGTTTTTCCCGTCTGATGAAGATACAGAAATCGAGATCGAGGGCCTGATGTCTCTGGCCGATCTGAAGCCGGAGATGGAGATCGTCGACATCTGCTGCGGCATGGGGCGGCATTCACTGCGACTGGCGGCGCGAGGGCTGCAGGTCACCGGTCTGGACGCCTCGGACATGATGCTGTGCAAAGCGGCCGAGGCAGCAGACGGGCCGGGGTGCGAGCTGGTGCAGGGAGACGCGGCAGCACTGCCCTTCGCCGACGAGTCGTTCGATGCGGCGCTGAACCTGTTCAACAGCTTCGGGTATTTCGAGGACGACGGCACGAACCAGCGGGCGCTGGCGGAGACCGCGCGCTGTCTGCGACCGGGCGGGCGCTTCGTGCTGGAGACCCGGAACCGCTCGTTCCAGATTCTGTACGCGCCATACAACATGGAAGTGAATCTGGCGGACGGCAGCCCGGCGATCATCAGTTGCCGATACGACCGGGGCACGCACCGCATGCACAGCACGTGGAGCACGCCTGGGCCGGATGCGTGTCGGCTCTACCGGGCGATCATCCGCCTGTATGGAATCGACGAGCTGCGGGAGATGTTTGCCGAGGCGGGACTGGTGGTTGACCAGATGTGCAGCGACTACGCAGGCACGGAGTTCGAGGGTTACGAACGCGTGATGATCTTTGTGGCGCACAAACCAGAGGCCGGGGCCGGTGAGCATGAAGCTTGACCCGAACATCTTCAGAGCCTACGACATCCGTGGGACGGTCGGCGAGAGCATCACGCCAGAGACAGTGAGCACGATCGCGCGCGGCTACGGGACGCTGCTGGCGCGCGGGGGCGAGCCAACGGTGGTGCTGGGGCGAGACCTGCGGCCATCGTCGGAGGAGCTGTCGGCGGCAGCGGCCGAAGCGCTGCGCCAGACGGGCTGCAACGTCATCGACCTCGGGCAGGTGCCGATCCCTCTGGTGTATTTCGCGGCGGGGCGGTGGGGATGCGACGGCGGCGTGGGCATCACGGCCAGCCATAAGCCGGTGCAGTTCAACGGAATGAAGCTGCGCCAGGGCGACGCGCCATACTACGGAGAGCAGTTGCAGGACCTGTATGATTTCTGCGAGGCGGGAGAGTTCGCCGAGGGCGCCGGCTCGTACAGCGAGCGCGACGTCTTCGACGAGTATTTCGAGACCGTGCAGCCGAAGTTCACAGGCGACTGCGGGCTGCGTATCTGCCTCGACCCGGGGAACGGGTGCGGGACCTTCACAGCGCCGCGGATACTGGCGGAGATGGGCTGCGAGCTGGACGTGATCTTCGACGAGCCGGACGGGACCTTCCCGAACCGATCGCCGGACCCGCTGGAGCCGGGGGCACTGGTGGCACTGGCCGAGCGCGTGGTGGCGACAGGCGCGGACCTGGGAATGGCGATCGATGCGGACGGAGACCGGCTGGCGGTGGTGGACCACGAGGGCACGATGATCTACCCGGACAAGTACGTGCTGCCGGTGTGTGGCGCGATGCTGGCGAAGGGCCCGCAGACGTTCGTGTCCGAGGTGCGCTGCTCGCAGACGACGATTGACTATGTGCGGGAGCGGGGCGGGGACGTGGCGCTGGCGTCGTGCG
This sequence comes from Candidatus Zipacnadia bacterium, assembly GCA_029821735.1. Lineage (GTDB taxonomy): Bacteria > Armatimonadota > Zipacnadia > Zipacnadales > UBA5352 > JALGSU01. The sequence continues at coordinate 20,974 of JALGSU010000047.1, forward strand.
GGTATCCGTATATACTGGCGGAGATGGGCAGGCTGGGAGCGCCGCTCGGGTTCGAGACCACGGGCCATGTGTTTTTCGCGGACCCGGATGTGAAGTACGATGACGCAGCTTTCTGCGCGGCACAAATGGCGGAGGCACTGGGGGGCTTGGGCGAGACGCTGCGGGAAGTGATCGACAGCGCGCCGGCGTACTACACGTCAGAGGAACTTCGGCTGGAATGCCCGGACGATGTGAAGCAGCAGATCGTGGCAGATGTGATCGAGCAGTTCCGGGCGGACCATGAGATGAATGACGTGGACGGGGCGCGCATCAGTTTCGAGGGCGGCTGGGGTCTGATCCGGGCGTCGAATACCGGTGAGGAACTGGTAATGCGCTTCGAGGGCAATACCGAGGCGGCGCGTGACCGGATCGCCGAGGACGTGACGTCAGCGGTGCAGGACGCGATGAGCGCGCACGGCATCGGCTGAGAGGAGAACGAGCACCGTGGTGGCAAACAACTTCGCCGACCGCCTGATGGCGGCGATCGCTGAGAAGAACAGCCGGGTGTGTGTGGGGATCGACCCGGTGCTGGACCGCATCCCGCAGCACCTACGGCCCCTCGCGCGGTTCGTGGAGCAGTTCTGGGGGCCGCGCGCCGAGGGCTTCCGCACGACTCCCGTCCTCGCCGGGGTGGGCAAGTTCTGCGCGGGGATCATCGAGGCGGTCGCCGAGACCGTGCCCGTCATCAAGTTCAACTCCGCGTTCTTCGAGGCCCTCGGCCCGGGCGGCCCGGAACTGCTGTACCGACTCATGGCGTGGAGTACACGCTTCGACCTGCTGGTTCTGGTCGACGCCAAGCGCGGGGACGTCGGCTCGACTGCCGAGGCCTACGCCAGCGCGATGTTCGGCCAGTATGCTGAGATCGCGATGCGCGCGCCGGACGCGGTGACGGTCAGCCCGTGGCTGGGGAGCGACGGGGTGTCGCCCTTCATCGAGCAGGCGGACGAACTGGGGCGGGGCGTGTTCGTGCTGGTGCGCACGTCGAACCCGTCGGCGGCGGAACTGCAGGACCTGGTGACCGAAGACGGCACGCCGATGTACCGGCATGTGGCGAGACTGGTCAGCGAGTGGGGCGAGGACCTCATCGGAGAGAGCGGGTATTCGTCGGTGGGCGCAGTGGTGGGAGCGACGTGGCCCGAGCAGCTCGCGCAACTTCGGGAGGCCATGCCGCATACGCCATTCCTGGTGCCGGGCTACGGTGCGCAGGGCGGCGGAGCGGGCGATGTGGTGGGGGCTTTTGACGCCGACGGACTGGGCGCCATCGTCAGCTCATCTCGTGGTATAATATACGCCAGCGATGGCGAGGATTTCGCCGAAGCCGCCGCGCAAGCAGCGGACAATATGCGCGTGGAGATCAACGGGGCGCTGGGGACGTAGGACGAACGGCGGGAATGGGGAACGGCGAACGGCGGGAATGGGCAATGGGGATTGGGCAATGGGGGAACGGCAGACGGCAGATACGAAAGAAACGGCGGAAACAGCAACGGCGGACGGCAACGGCCGGCGGGGCACGGGACCCCGCCCTACAGAACGGCAACCGCAACGACCGGCGGGTCTGAAGATCCGCCCTCCATACGACCACGACGACGGCGATGCAGGACAGCGGTAGCCGAGATACGGATCAGCGCAGGGAGGGCGAAGCGTGTCATTGGCCGGACGTGACCTGATAACGATGAGCGATCTCAGCACAGATGAGATCGGTTCGCTGATGGAAACCGCAGGGCATATGGCCGAGGCCATCGGGTTCGACAGCCCGGCGGCGGGCCAGACATTCGCGCCACTGGACCGCATCCTGGCGACATGCTTCTTCGAGCCGAGCACGCGCACGCGCCTGTCATTCGAGAGCGCGATGCTGCGGCTGGGCGGAAGCGTGGTGGGATTCGCGGATCCGAAAGCGTCGTCAGCGAGCAAGGGCGAGACGGTCGCGGATACCGCACGAATGGTCAGCGGATACGCCGATATCATGGTGATCCGCCACCCGAGCGCAGGGGCGGCCCGGGTGGCCGCGCACGCCGCGAGTATCCCGGTTATCAATGGCGGCGACGGCCCGCATGCCCATCCGACGCAGACGCTCACGGACCTGTTCTGCATCCAGCGCAAACACGGACGCCTCGACGGGCTGACGGTGGGGCTGTACGGGGACCTGAAATACGGACGGACGGTGCATTCGCTGGGGACGACCATGGCGCGGCTGGGATCGCGGTGCGTGTGCATCGCCCCCGAGCAGTTGGCCATGCCGGACCGGTATCTCGATGAGATGGAAGAAATCAGCGGCGAGCGACCGGCGCAGGTGAACACTCTCGACGAAGTGCTCGGAGAGCTGGATGTGCTGTACTGCACGCGCGTGCAGGCCGAGCGCTTCCCGTCCGAAGAGGAGTATCAGAAGGTGGCCGGGGTGTTCGTCACGGACGCGAGCGTGATGGAGCGCGCGCCGGAGTCGATGATCGTGCTGCACCCGCTGCCGCGCGTGGACGAGGTGCATCCGGAGATTGACGAGGACCCGCGGGCATGCTACTTTGAGCAGGCAGGGGGCGGAGTGCCGGTGCGCATGGCGCTGATGAGCCACCTGCTGGGGCTGGAGGCGCCGCGGTCGAGCTTCGCGGGCTTCGGGGGCAAGCACGAGACACGATCAGAGCCCGGCCGGGCGAGGCCACAGGCCGAGTCGGAGACGCTCCCGGCATCGGCAATCGGTGAGTGCACCAACGACAAGTGTATTACGCGCCAGGAGCGTTTCCTGGAGGGCGAATGGTATAAGCTGCCCGGTGATCCGCCGCGATACGTATGCGCTTTCTGCGAAGAGGCGCTGGACGGCTGAGTCGCCGGTTTCCACTACACACGAAAAAGATGGAGGTCCCAAACATGTCACCAGTTGATCCGTCGGTTCAACCGAAGGTTCCGCTGCCACAATCCAAGAAAGTCGCCCTGGCGTTCTCGGGCGGCCTGGACTCGAGTCTCGCGATCAAGATGCTGCCGGACTACTACGGTACCGAGGAAGTCGTCGCGATCACGGTCAACGTCGGCCTGACCGACGAGGAGATCGAACTGTGCCGCTCGAAGGCCGAGCTGCTCGGCGTCCAGTGGGACATGATCGAGGCGACCGACGAGTTCGCGAACAAGTGGATCGCTCGGGCCATCCGGGCGAACTCCAGCTACGAGGGCTACCCGGTGGCGACGTCCATGACCCGGCAGCTCATCGCGCGCTACGTGGCCGAGTATGCGGTTGAGACCGGCTGCGACGCTATCTGCGAGGGCTCGACGGGCAAGGGCAACGACCAGTACCGGATGGCGAACGTGTTCTCGATCTTCGCGCCGGACCTCGACGTCATCGTGCCGGTGCGCGAGTTCGACTTCACGCGCCAGCAGGAGAAGGAACTGTGCGACAAGTACGGCGTGCCCTACAAGGCGGGCATCGGCGACGACCTGACGATGTGGTGCCGCTCGATCGGCTCGGGCGAAGTCGACAACCTGACGATGCGCATCCCCGAAGACGAGTTCGTGTGGTGCTCGTATCCCGAGAACGCACCGGATGAGCCGCAGGAAGTCACGATCACCTTCGAGGCCGGGCTGCCGGTCGAGGTGGACGGCATCACCGGTCTGGCGAACATCATCAAGTACCTGAACGATACCGCAGGCAAGCATGCGATCGGCTACATCGATATGTTCGAGGACGGCCTGATCGCGCTGAAGTCCCGCGAGGTCTACGAGGCCCCGGCAGCCGCGGTGATCCTGAAGATCCACCGCGACATGGAGCAGCTGTGTCTGACCAAGGAACAGGTGCAGAACAAGCCGAACATCGAGCGCCTGTGGGCGTATCAGGTCTACCACGGCGGCTGGTTCCACCCGTTCACCGAGGACTGCGCCGCGTTCATCGAGTCCTCGCAGTCAGTCGTCGGCGGCACCTACGTGCTGCGGCTGTATAAGGGCAACATCGAGATCATCTCGCGCGAGACCGACAGCGGGCTGTTCGCGCCGGACATCCGCTCGCTGGCATCGACGACCTTCAGCCAGCCCGACAGCGGCCCGGCGACGAAGATCCACTCGCTGCAGTACAAGATTCTGAGCAAGCGAGGGCTGAAGATCTGAGGGACGGCAAGGCACGGCGGGAATGGGCAAGCGGCAATGGGCAATTGTCGGTACGGCACCGTCCGCCCATGCTCTCTGACCCAAGAGACCGGCCCATTCTCGCCGTATCGATAGCGGGGGCACCGCATGCGTGAAGACCACGCGTCTGGGCAGATCACAGACTACAAGGATCTCACCGTATGGCGCAGCGCCATGTCGCTGTGTGAGGCAGTGTACAGCGTAACACGCGATATGCCGAGTGATGAGAAATTCGGTCTAACGTCGCAGATGAGGCGAGCTGCTGTCTCTGTTCCAGCGAACATTGCAGAGGGCTACGGCAGAGGCAGCCGGCAAGACTACCTGCGTTTCGTGAAGATAGCACGAGGCTCGGCGGCAGAACTTGAGACGGAACTGTTGCTTGCCCAGCGTATGGGCTTGCTGGATGTAGGGAGATGCGCACGGACGACGGACCTCGTGCGGCAGGTGCGGCAGTTGCTTCAGGGCCTCGTGCGCGCTCTGGCTGACAACCACCCCACATAGTAGCATAGACGATCCGGCACCGAATTGCCGGTTCCCAATTGCCGCTTCCCGCCGTTCCTGTGAGCGAGTGCGAATGGGAAAGCCCACCAACAGGGTTCTGCAATCTGACAACCTCCGGGTCCTTGAGGCTATGGCCCCGGGGGTTGTTGCGCTTGTATACGTCGACCCACCGTTCAATACCGGGAAGACCCAGCAGCGTACGCAGATCAAGACCGTGCGGGACGAGAACGGAGACCGCACGGGGTTCCAGGGGAACCGGTATCGAACCGAGCGGATCGGCACGCGTGCATACGACGACAACTTCAGCGACTACCTGCAATTCCTCGAGCCACGACTCGTCGAAACCCACCGCGTGCTCGCGCCAAATGGGACGCTGTACTTCCACATCGACTACCGCGAAGCGCACTACTGCAAGGTGCTGCTGGACGGAATCTTCGGGCGCGAGTGCTTCCTCAACGAGATCATCTGGGCGTACGATTTCGGGGGGCGGAGCAAGAAGAAGTGGCCGGCCAAGCATGACACCATCCTCGTGTATGTGAAAGACCCCGAAGACTACGTGTTCAACGCGGACGAGGTGGACCGCATCCCCTACATGGCGCCGGGCCTGGTGGGCCCGGAGAAAGCGAAGCGGGGCAAGCTGCCGACGGACACGTGGTGGCACACGATCGTCTCCCCCACCGGCAAGGAAAAGACCGGATACCCGACGCAAAAGCCGATGGGCGTCCTGCGGCGGATCGTGGCGGCATCAAGCAACCCCGGCGACCTGGTAGTGGACTTCTTTGCGGGGAGCGGGACGATGGGTGCGGCGGCGCTGGAACTGGGGCGGCGGTTCCTGCTGGTCGATGACAACCCCGAAGCGATCGAGGTCATGCGCAAGCGATTCGCGGGGGCGGACGTCGAGTTTGTGGATGGGGACGCGGGGCCTACCTGACGCGGTCAGGCAGCATACTGCACCACCGCAGTGGCGAGGACTTCATCACGGAAGTACCGGCTCAGGTCCTCGGGAGTTCGCAGATCGACTTGGCGGCCAATCATCTCGGACAACTCAATCTCCATGCGGGTCATGTCAAGCAGGCTTACCACCGCGCCCGCAGCAAACTCGACCAACAGGTCGACATCGCTGGCAGGGCCGAAGTCCTCGCGTAACGCAGACCCGAAGACTGACAGCCGAGTGATGTGATTCCGCTGGCAGAACGCGGCCAATTCATTGTGGTCGAACTTGACGCGAAGACTCATCTCGTCCTCACCTCCATGTGACGGCCATTCTACCACAGTCGGCGCCCTTGTGCAGCCCAGTTCCGGAACGTCACTCCTCGGCGGCGGCGAGTTCGGCGAGCCAGGCGTCATACTCGGCGAGGACGTCCTCGTTGCTGACGAACGGCTTGTAGACCACGCGGTGGCGGAGGACGACCTCCTCGCCAGGCGTCAGGCCAGTCATGTAGTAGCGGAAGTCCCACGCTGGATTGCTGCGCCCCAACTCCTTGTTGTATCCCCCGCCGGATGGCGACATGTACGGGATCACCCAGTCGCCCTTCTCGAACATGTAGATGAGCACCATGTAGTCGAAGCGCCCGTAGTAGACGGCTTTCTCCGAATCAAAAGTCAGACCAGAAAGTGATTCGGCGAAGCTGTTGGAGCCGTGGGCGTAGCGCGGATTCTCGACCTTGCTTATGGGCGGCGGCTCGGTCATGGAAGAGGGGAGCACCGACGCCGCGCTGCCATGTTCGGGGTCGTAGTGGCGGAACCACTCGCCATCAGTGTTGATGAGATAGATGCCGGGGTCGGCGGGCCCGTTCATGTACGAGGCGTCATTCCATCCCCCACGCTCGCCACCGGCCGTGAAGATGCACGTGTAGTCCACGTAGTGAGGAGCTTTCACCTCATAACGCTCGATGGTGGTCTGGCCGTCCATCTGGATCTCGACGGCGGTGTCGCTGATCGTACGCACTGAGCACGGGCGGCGGTGGGCGATGAGACCTGCATACACGGGCACGAAGATGTTCGCCTCACGAGCGGTGTGAGAGAGGTGCCAGATGCCCTCGTAACCGGCTTTGCCAGCACCGTGGTCGGTGTCATCGCCGATGATGACCTTCAGATCGCCCAGCTCGATGGTGATGGAGTGCACGGCGTCGTCCCCCTCGTCCTGTGCGCAGGCAGCGACAAGCGTAAGCAGGACCGTGAACGCGATGGGCGATGGCCGCAGCATCGATGTTGCCCCCAGACGCGAAGTGTTGTATTCTAAGCACTCGCCCAATCACATTCGCGGCCACGATCCCCAGACCTGCAGGGGGGAGCGTGTACGCGGATTGACCATCACCCGCCAGTTATGCGCAATGAACCGGTACGAGGAGCGTGAGCGACGTGGCTGATGTCTGCGAACTGATGATGAAGGCCATCGCGATGGCTGAAGAGCGCCAGGCATTCTACCAGAGCGATGCGTGCGAAACCGCCAACGCGCTGGCAGCGAAGACGTTCGAGTCCCTGGCCAGTTGGGAAGGCGAACATATCGAGTTGCTGCGTTCGGTGTACGACACCGCCGAAGCGACGAACTCGTGCCCGATGCTCGGGGGCCTCGATGCCACGCAGCGCGACATGATGGCCGCGTGCGAGACGATTTTCGCGGACGCGACGGCCGGCCTCTCGGATGACGTCGAAGAGGACACCAGCGTGGGCGGCGCGTATGCAGAGGCCATGCGGATGGAGCGCGACGCGATCAAGTTCTTCACGGGCCTGGTGGACGAGGCGCAGAACGAGATCGAGAGCGAACTCTACGGGTTCATGCTCAATCAGGAGCGCGACAAGCTGAACCTGTTGGCGACGACTGAGGAGTACCTCAACGACACGGCGTACTGGAACTTCAAGAACGAGATGTGGATCGTCACGGGCTAGTGCCCGAGCAGGAGTAGCGCGATGAGCGACAAGACCGGATCGAAGAAACTCTGGGGCGGGCGGTTCTCCACGGACGTCGACCAGACCATGCTGCGGTTCTCGGAGTCAACCGGAGCCGACAGCCCGATGATCGCAGAGGACATCTGGGGTTCTGAGGCGCACGCGCTGATGCTCGCGAAGTGCGAGATCATCAGCCGCGAGAGCCTGCGCGAGATTCTCACGTGGCTGGAAAAGGCACGCGAGGAGCACGCCGCGGGGCGCCTCGAACTGAAGATGGAGCTCGAAGACGTGCACATGAACGTCGAGAGCTACCTGCGCGAGGGCGCCGGCCCGGAGGCCGGCGGGCGGCTCCATACTGCCCGGTCGCGTAACGACCAGGTGGTGACGGACTTCCGCATGCGGCTGCGGCGCTGGCTGATCGACATTCGGGAAGCACTCGGGGAGCTTCGGGCGGCGCTGCTGGACCTGGCCGACGAACACGTCGACAGTGTCATGCCGGGATTCACGCACACCCAGCACGCGCAGCCAATGACGGCCGGCTTCTGGCTGTCGGGACATGCGGCGGGAATGGCGCGCGATGACGAGCGGCTGGCGGCGGCGTATGAGCACACGAACCTGTGCCCGCTGGGCGGGGCGGCATTCGGCGGGTCCTCGTTCGCGACCGACCGGGAGTATACGGCAAAGTTGCTTGGTTTCGACGGCGTGGTCATGCATGCGCTGGACGCGGTGCAGTCACGGGACTTTGCGGTGGAGGCGCTGTCGGCGCTGAGCGCGCTGATGGTGAATCTATCGCGGCTGGCCGAGGAGAGCGTGGTGTTCTCGTCGGCGGAGTTCAAGATGATCGAGGTGGACGACGCTTTCGCGACCGGCTCGTCGATCATGCCTCAGAAGAAGAACCCGTGCGCCGGCGAGCTTTCGCGGGCGCGGACAGGGGCAGTGGTGGGGCGGCTGATGGAGCTGCTGATGCTGCTCAAGGCCCTGCCGAGCGGATATAATCGGGACTACCAGAACGACAAGCCGCCGACGTGGGACGCGTGTGAGCACACGCTGGCGACGCTGGAAGTGCTGGCCGGGATGATGCGCACGGTCACGCTGCGGACGGAGCGGATGGCGGAACTTGCCGGGTTGGCGAACTTCCTGGTGCGCGAGCGCGGCATGCCCTTCCGCGACTGCCACGAACTGGTGGGAGCGCTGGTGGGGGCGCTGGTGGCGGAGGACTTGACGCTCGACGACCACGCGCGCGTGGCGGAGATCATGACCGAGGCGGGTCAGGCGATGAGCGCGGAGGCGGTGGCGGAAATCGTTGAGCCGATCGCCTGCGTGCATGCGCAGAAGTCGCTCGGGTCAACCAACCCGGACGAGGTCGCGCGGATGGTCGGAGTTCTGCGCGAGGCGCTGGATGAGGACGCAGCCGAGATCGACGCAGTGCGCGGGAAGCTGCAGGCCGCGCGCGATGAGACGGATCGGCTGGTGGCGGAGGCGCTCGCGGAATAGACGCCATCGGGAACGGAACATGGTATCGGCCGGGCCAGTGTGGCCTGCCGCCCTTCTCCACCGCACCCCCATGCGTGCGACGCTCCGCTTCCGCACGCTGCAGGCGGCTTAACGCAAGCTGCGCTTGCGTCGAGGGC
>JALGSU010000048.1 GCA_029821735.1 Candidatus Zipacnadia bacterium
CGCCGGGGAGGACGGACGGCGCGCACCCGGATGGCTGGCGGCCGAGGGTAATCGCAGCGCTGCAGGCCTCATCTGCCGCGACTTCTGGCAGCTCTACCCGAAGGCCATCGGCGCTGAGGACGGCGTGCTCTACCTGGACATCTGCCCGGAACTGAGCGCGACTGAGTACAACGATTGCACCGAGCGCGAACTCTACAAGCTCTACTACTACCTGCAGGATGGCGCTTACAAGGTCCGCCAAGGCGTGACCAAGGTGCACGACGTGTGGCTGATGCTCGGCACGGAGGCGGGGACGGTGGATGCCGATTTCCGCAGTGCCGTAGCGGCGCTCACGACTCCTCCGCCCATCCTCGCCGCCTCACCCGAATACTACGCCGCCAGCGGTGTCTTCGGCGACTTCGTGCCCGAGACCGCCGGCCGCACGCCACGCTACGATGACCTCACCGCTCGCGCCTACCGGGGCTACGTCGACCGGCGCGAATCGTCTCACGAATTCGGCATGCTCAACTATGGCGATCAGTGGGGCGAGCGTGGCGCGAACTGGGCCAATGGCGAGTATGACCACCACCACACTGCTGCCCAGATGTTCGTGCGCAACGCCGAACCCGGCTGGCACTCGCTCATGCAGGCCATGGCCCGCCACGACATCGACGTCGACCTGTGCCACTACGATGCCAGCGGACGCCAGGGCGGATCATGGACCCACTCGATCGGCCACACCGGCTCATACCTGGACACGCAGATGGAGGGTAAGTTCGGCAGCCCTCGCGCCGGGCAATCGCCCACTCACACCTGGACTGCGGGCACGTGCGACTACTACATGCTCACCGGCGATCCGACGGCCATCGAGGCTGCCCGCATGATCAGCGATCACTACGGTGGCGGCTACATCAACCACTATGATTTCACCAATGGCCGCGTGCCCGGCTGGCATCTGATCCAGGTCATGGCGACCTACCGCACCACCTATGACCCCTTCTACCTCAACGCCGCCCGCATCATCATCGAGCGCGTGCTCGAACGTCGCACTCCCGGCGGCGGCTGGGATCGCCAACTCGTGCCCGGCCACTGCCACTGCGAGCCGCGTTGCCGGGGCCTGTGCTCCTTCATGCAGGGCATCCTCGGCGTGGGCCTGCGCGAATACTGGCGCGAGACGCGCGACGACCGCATCCCGCCCGCGGTGGTTGACTCCGCCCGCCACGTCCTCGATGAGATATGGGTCGAGGAGCAGGAGAGCTTCCGATACACTTCCTGCCCCACCAGCAGCGTCACCGCCAGCCGCGCCGACACTCTCGGCGGTCTGATGCTCTTCGCCTACGAACACTCCGGCGACCCGAGGCTGCTGGACGCCGCCACACGTGGCCTCAACAAGGGCCTCGACAGCACCACCAGCATGGCGCACCTGCGCTGGACGCCCTACCTCATCTACGCGACGGACCTGATCGAGCGCGACGGCCTCGCGCTCGGCGGCGACCAGCCCGTCCAGGTCACCTTGCGCGAGGATGAGGGCGACATCTTCCAGCTGCGCGCCTTGGACCGCGACGGCGTCGGCGCCCCGCAGGACGTGCTCGACCTCACCAGCGCCGCCGCATTCTCCGCCACGCCGGATGACAACGGGCGCATCGTTGTCGACGGGGCCACCGGCGGCGACTACCACCTGACCGTCACCGACGGTCCATGGCTTCTCACCTCTAACCTCAGCCCGATGGTCGTCTCCATCGCCGACGGCCTGCAGATCGAGGCAAGCGACGCCACCCGCTGGCTCTACCTCATGCCCAAGGCTGGCGCTGAGCGCATCTCAGTCACCCTCACGCCCATCGAGGGCAAGGTCAAGGCCCGCCTGCTCGCCCCCGACGGTACGCAGCTCGCCAAGGGCGCGAAGACACTCGCCGGCCCCGTCACCGACGCCGGTCTCTACCAGCTCGAACTCACCGGCCCCGGTCGCGTCACGTTGAGCGCCGAGGGCGTCACTCCCTGGGCATCGCTGCTGCCAGGCCGCTGGTTCAACGCCTCCGCGCCAACCGTCAACATCGACGGCAACGCGATCCTCATGCCCGGCGAGGGCCGGACCGTCCGCCTCACCGCCACCATCGATGACCCGGAGGCCGACGCGGTCACGATCCTCTGGCAGCTTCCCGACGGTACCACGCGCGAGGGGGCGGAGCTTGTCTGGGAGCCCGTCGACGACGGGCCAGTCGAGATCACCGCTGTCGTCACCGATGCCGCAGGCAATGTCGGGTCAGCGACCCATGCCATGTCGCTCCCACCTGCAGAACTCGCCGACGCCCAGACAGCAGTCATCGTCCAGGCCGAGGACTTCTCAGCACAGGGCGACGGTCAGGTCGAAGTCTGCAGCCGAAACGGTAACGTCGGACAGATGATCACCAAGTGGCACGCCGACGCCGGCCACTGGCTGGAGTGGACCATCCAGGTCCCCGCCGACGGTGAGTACGCGCTCTGGGCGCGCTACGCCACTGACTCCCCGACGGCCCATCGCTCGCTGACGATCGACGGCGAAATCGCCGGCGAGGACTATGGCGACGTCGAGTTCGTCAGCACCGGCGGTTTCTGCACGAGCGTCGATAACTGGGCGATGCGCCGCATGGGCGCGCCCGTCACACTCACCGCAGGCGAACACACCATCCGCATGGCGAACCTCGGCGAGGGGCTGGCCATGGACTACCTGGCGATCGTGAAGGTGGACTGAACGGAGGCGTCTGACATGGCCCGAGCAATGCGCTGTGCGCTCACCGTAGCATGCCTCGCAGTGGCGCTCTCGGCCTTCGCTGCCGAACGCTGCGAACTGGTCATCGACGACCTCTCGGGCGTCGCGACCTGGCCGCTGGTCGGCGGCCTCGCCCTGCCCGAGGGCCTCATCACCGACCCCGCCAACATCCGCGTGCTCGACGCCGAGGGCGCCGAAGTGCCCTGCCAGGCTGACCTTGCCACCACCTACCGCGACGGCTCAGTGCGCTGGGCACTCATCAGCATGGTTGGCTCACCCGCAGGCACGTACACCGCCGAGTTCGGGCCAGACGTCACTCGCGCGCCCGTCGAGGGCGTCACGGTCACCAGGGAGCAGGGCGGCTTCCGCGTCGACACCGGTGCCGCGCAGTTCCTCGTCACTCCCGGCAACCTGCTCATTGAGTCAGCGCATCTCGCCGGTGACCGCGAACTGTGGGCGACCGGCGAGTGCTACGCCTACCTCGTCGACAACCAGGGCAGGCGCGCCACCTGCGACGGCCCCGCCGCCGAGATCGAGTTGACGACACTCAAGTCCGGCCCAATGCGCGTCGTCCTGCGCACCGAGGGCTGGTATGTGACCGACGATGGCCAGCGACTGGCGCGAGGCGTGGCCCGAATGAGCTTCTTCGCAGGCGCCACGTCCGTCAAACTCAGCCACTCCATCATTTTCACCGAGGACACCAACGAGCTGTGGCTTCGCGACTATGGCGTGCGCATTCCACTGGCAGGCGATACGCCCGCGACGGCCACATTCGACACCGATCGCGCTTTCGATGACACGGTCTCCAGCGTGCAGATTCCCGCCGACACGTTCCCACACTTCGCCGAGACCGCGTCCGAGTTCACACTCGCGCTCGGGGCCGAAGAGGTGACCCGCGGCGCTGCCTGCGGCGAGTGGGTCGATCTGACCAGAGGTGACGCCGGCATTTCCGTGGCCGTCCGTGACTTCGCCGAACAATTCCCTAAGGAGTTGGCCGCAGACACCGACGGCATCACCGTTCACCTGTGGCCCGAGAGCTCTGGCCGTGAGCTCGACTTCCGCGCCGAGACTCTCGCGCGCGATTACTGGCAGTCGTGGGCCGACATCGCTCCCGGCGGCGCGGAGAAGCTCGCACAGTACCCAAGCAACGCACAATCATGCTCGAAGACCCATGAGCTGTGGATCATGCCCCACGCCGGCGACCTCGATCTGGCGGCCACGGCTCGCGCCGCACACGCCGTCTGCAGGCCGGTGCTCATGCTCTCCGACGCCGCCCAGACCTGCGCCTCGGGCGCCATCCCCTGGCCGCTGCAACCCGCTGATCCGGAGCGCTTCCCCGACGAGGAGCGCATGATCGCCGACTTCTGGGAACGCCTCGTCTACCCGTACGAGGTCTTCCCCATGACCGGCGCTATCGGCTGGGGAGTCAATCCCTACCTGCGCTACATCAAACGCGACGGCGTCTGGTTCGCCGACTTCTACCGCATCTCCGGGATCGTCGAATACGGCATGCGCCGTCACGTGTGGAGTCTCTTCGCCCGCTCCGGCGACCGCAGATACTACGAGTGGGCCACCCGCTTCAACGCTCACACCGCCGACTTCGAGATGCACCACTGGGACGCGGGCGAGCGCTACCGCGGTGGCATGGCCTCCCAACGCAATATCCACATGCCCTTCCCGTGGGGCGAGCGCAGCAACTCGCTCAGCACCGGCGTCTCCGGCAGCGACATCCGCAACTTCATGCTCGAATACTACATGACCGGCAATGAGCGCGCGCTCGAGGCGTCCATCGAGTTCGGCGATTCGCTCAAGGCCCACTGGGACCTGCCCACCGCTCGCGGTGGCTCGGCGCCATTCCTCACTTTGCGCCTGCTCACCGGGCTCTACACGCGCGAGTGGGACGAGGATTTCCACGCGATGGCCCGCGAACTGGCCGAGTTAATCATCGACATGGACAACGCCAACGGTCTCACCAACGAGATGCCCTATGGCTGCCTCTACAAGGTCGACCGCAACGCCTCCGCGCTCTATGACTACTGGTGGGCCACCGGCGAGGAGCTCCCGAAGCAGGCCTTCCTCAAGGCGCTTGATTTCGAGTATCGCTTCAACCGCATCCCCGTCTCCATCGCCTACCAGAACGGCAAGGCCTATCTCTACACGATCGCGTATCAGATGACTGGTCGCGAGGAATACCGGCGCATCGCCACCCAGCTTGTCCGCTCGGGCCTCGCGATGGAGCCAGTCACCATTGCCGAGGAAATCGGCGACACTCCGCCTCAGGATCTCGACCGTCTGCCCTTCCGCGGCCCGCACCTGAACATGCACCCGACGCTCGGGATGCCCACTGCTCTGTCGCTCCTGGCGCGGGCCGAAGAACCGATCCCCCCTTACCCGATGCTGATCAAGGCTTTCACTGCGGAGACAGCCTACGCGATCTTCGACAAGCCCGCGGGCGAAGAAGTGACCATGCGCCTGTTCATGCGCACTCTCAGGCAGGGCGACGTCACGCCCACGATCTTCGACCCCGCCGACGAGCCCATCGACGCTGCCATCGAGATGCTGGAGCGCCCCACGTTCTCGCAGACCATCGACCCTACCACTGACATCGGCCCGACCGGTTTCCGCCGCTTCAGCATCGACTTGCGCATACCCGCCGACGCCCCCGCTGGCGAGTATCTCGTAGACGTGGGCGGTCCCGAGGAATTCATCGTCCTGCAGTCCAGCGTCCCGAACATCTCACTCGTCTGCCCCGACGGGTTCTGGGTTGGCGGCGGCGGCCTGTCGGGCAGCTTACCGATGTACTTCAACGTGCCCGAGGGCCGCGAGCACCTGGAACTGTTCGTCGGCAGACCCCTTACCATAGTCGCCCCGGACGGCTCCGTGGCCCTCGAACCGACTGACGGGAACATCGGCCAGATCGCGATTCCGGTCCTCGGCCGCTTCGGCGTCTGGAGCGCCCAGTCGGCCCTGCCCGGTCACGTCCGCCTGCTCAACACTCCCGGCATCGTCGCCTGCGGCAAACCCGATCGCCTGGTCAGCAGCCTGGGCCTCCTGCCCGAACTCCGCCCGCTCCCGCCGCCTGCCGACGAGCGTTTCGTCTCCGGCATGATCAGCGACGCCCTGCAACTGACAGGCGACCAAACCATCAGCTTCCCTCGCGGCGCGGTTCTCGAAGATGGCAGCTACGAGCACTTCCCAGCCACCGAGGGCACCATCGAGTTGTGGTTCTGCCCAAACTGGTCCAGCAGCGACCTGACCTTCACGCCCCGGCAGACCGTCAAGCGCCGCTTCGTCGACGGTGGCCCGATCAGCTTCTACTACCGCTACGGGAACTCGCCTGTCACCAGCAATCTCTACTCATACGTGGACCTGCTCACTCTCGGCGAACTCGGCAAGCCCGGGGCCACGTCCACCGGCAACATCGGCGGCCACGCCCGCTGGTTCATGCAGTCAGGCGACTGGACGCATCTCGCTGCCACCTGGCAACTGACCGAGGGCCCGCGAGGAACTGAGGGGCAGTTCCGTGTCTACGTCAACGGTCAGTTCATCGAGCCCACCTGGAACTACCCGCGCAACCTCGATGGCCGCAAGCCATACGTGCTTCGCGAAGTCGCCGAGAAGATCGGAATCGGCCCGCTCAACGGCTCAATCGACGAACTGCGCGTCTCCAACGTCGTCCGCTATCGCGAGAGTTTCGAGCCCCCGGTCGAGGCCCTCCAGAGCGATGCGAACACGCTTGCACTCTTCCACTTTGATGGCACCGAAGAAGGCATTTCCGGTGAGTTCTCCGAACTCATCCCAACTGCCCAGTAGCGAGTCGAGGAGGCACAAACGATGCACGGACGATTGACGCTCGTGTTGGCCCTCATCATCATCGGCGCAACGCTGACGGTTTCGGCGTTCGCCGCGGAGGCCCAAAGGAAGATGACTCAGGAGGACATTCTCAGGGCCATCGTGGCCGAAGTCCCGCCGCTCACCCACGTGCGCGGCAACCGCATCCCCCTGCGCGGCTCGCGGCTCGAAGCGTGGATACCGGATGACGATGCCGAGGCACTGGAGTTCCTCACCGCCCTCGACGACCGTGGCATCGGTCTGTCACCGCGCTGGAACCCGGCCAAACTCGATGACAGTATCGCCGAGTCCCTGCGCATGGCCCGCCTGCAGACTCAGCTCGGGCTGCCGGTGAGCGTCCACTCCAGCCGCTGCATCTACAGCTTCTTCAATGGCGACGAAGGTACATTCCACGTCGCCGAGGACGGCTCCACGTTCTTCGACGACTCGTTCAGCAGCAGGAAGATGGGCTGCCCCTTCCGCCTCGAGCACCGCAAGCAGGAGATCAAGGACAAGTTCAAGCCCTTCCTCGAGGCCTACAAGCAGGCGGGTATCGACATCGACTTCATGTACGTAGACTGGGAGATCGACGGGCCCATCGAGTTCAACGGAGCCTGGGAGGCCAGCAAGCGCTGCACCGTCTGCCGAGAGAATGTGCCTGACCTCGACGACTTCATGGTCTACCAGCGCGCGCTGCGCGAGATCCGCTCGGACCTGCAGCGCGAGTGCTACGCCGAAGTCGTCCGGGCTGTCTTCCCCGATATCCTCGTGGGCAACTACTCGGTCAACCCGCACAACGGGTGGCGCTACTGGTATGACTACTATGAGAAGCTGCCCGAGGGCGCGCCCTACAAGCTCGACCAACTCGAGAAATACCGGCCCTGGCACCACGAGTTCGACGAATGCGGCTACACCTTCGCCAACCCCGTCTGCTACACGTGGTACGAGACCTGGAGCTGGTATCCCGACTTCGATAACGACGACTATCGCTGGTTCTACAACCTGCTCAAGGTCGGCACCAACGCCTGCCGCAATACCGCGTCAGATGTCCCCGTGATCCCCTGGGTACACTGGCACACCACCGCCCAGCCCGCAGACACGCCGCCTGTGCCGCAGATGACCGAGTGGGCCCACAAGGAGTTCCTCTGGCATCTGTATCTGCGTGGCGCGGACAGCCTGATGATGTGGTGCACCGCCGAGGAGACCGTCAAGGAAGTCCAGATGATGAACGAGGTCATGGGGGCTTCACTTGAGTACCGGGAGTTCCTGACCGACGGCGAGCCCGTCTTCTTCAGCATCCCGCGCCGCCCGGCCACAGTTGTCTCGGGTATCAGACTCGGCGATCGGCTCCTCGTCCGGCGCACGGACTTTGGCGACTATACCGGACCTGTCACCCGACGCGTGGGCGACATCGAAGTTGAGATTCCCAGCCGTCCGGGCCAATGCCAGGTCATCAATCTGCCCTAACGCGAATGCTGCCAATGGAGGCCTGACCATGAAAGTCCATGTGATTACCGACCTGGAGGGCCCCGCCCTCATCAGCAGATTCGACCAGACCCGTGATGTCACGCCGGAACAGAAATACCGCTGGATGCGTCTGCTCACCGGCGAGGTCAACGCCTGTGTTGACGGCATCCTCGATTTTGACCCCGATGCTGAGGTCGTCGTCTGGGACGGACACGGCAGCGGCGGCATCGTGGAAGAACTCTTCCACCGGGACGCCAAACTCATCGCTACCGGGCCCATAGGCCCGCCCTACGGCCTCGATGCGAGTTTTGACGCGCTCATGTTCGTCGGCCAGCATGCGATGATGGGCGACCGCGGCGTTCTCTGCCATACGTACTCATCCAAGCACATCGAGTACTACAAGATCAACGACATCGAGATGGGCGAGTTCGGCTGCCGCGCGCTCATGGCGGGAACGATGGGCGTCCCCACGACGTTAGTCACCGGGGACGACGTGACGCGAGACGAAGCACAGGCACTCGTACCCGGCATCCAGGCCGCGGTGGTCAAGTGGGCCATGGGCCGCGAGTTGGCGATGCATCTGTCCCACGAAGCGGCCTGCGACACCATCCGTGTGCAGGCGCGTCTGGCGTGTGAGCGCCGCCGCGAGATAGCACCGTACGTCTTTCCCGGACCATACACCCAGGAAATCCGGTATCTGGAGGACGTCGACTTCGGCGAGCCAGAGGGCTGGGAACTCGTCGGCGAGCGCACGATCCGCAAGACCAGCGAGAACATCCTTGACCTGAGGATCTGACGGTTGACTGCCGACCGGCCGGACGCCGATCTCAGAGGTCCGCAGCGCCGCCAACGGGCGCTGACGCTCGTCTCGGTGATCTGCTCCGGGCCGGTCCTGATCGTCGTCCTGGCCGTCGCGCTGGTGGCCGATCGACACTGGCTCACTGTGCCGGTCACCTACGGGCCGCCACTGCCGTGGCTGCTGCTGCCCCTGCCGGCGCTGGGACTGGCACTGCGTTTCCGGCGCTTCGGCATCGCCGGTCTGCATTTTGCTATCTGGGTGGCGGCGGTCCTCATTCTGGGCTGCTGGCGACCGCCGCTGCTGCATCCGGCGGCTGAGACCGACCGAGACTTGCGCGTGGTGACTTGGAATGTGAGCGGCATTTTCAAGCGCGCGGAGATGGTCTCGCCACACGTCAGGCCGCTGCTCACGCAGTTCGACGCTGACATTATCTGCCTGCAGGAAGTGCGCCCCAGGGATTTCGAGTACGAACTCCCCGGCTACGACATGGCGCACGCAGGCGACGTGAGGATGTGGGTGCGCGGGCGCATACTCAGCACTTGGCAACTCACCACGCAATCGGTGCCGAGGCGCCACGCACTGTCCTGCGAAGTCGAGATCGACGGCAAGCGGCTGCACGTGACCAGCGCGCATTGGCTCACCTCTGCCGCCCGTACGAGCGTCTGGCACACGGTTTTCATGGAGCCACTTCAACTCAAGTCTTACCTGCAAGACACGGCCCAGGTGCGGGCTGAGCAGTGCGACACGATCCTGAGCTGGCTGCCAGAGGATGCGCCAGTCATCTTTGCGGGTGATCTCAACACGCCGCCGACATCAGTCTCGATCAAGAGATTGGCGGCGCGCATGCAGGACTGCTTCGCCGAGGCGGGCAGCGGATTCGGGATGAGCTTCCTGATCCGGCGGAACTTCCCGCTGATCCGGATCGACTACATCTGGGCCAGCGACGAACTCACGCCGATCGCCTGCCGAACTGGCGACAGCTACCCGTCAGACCACAGACCAGTAATCGCAGATCTCAGCTTCCGCGGTTGGGCTCTTCCCGCCCCGCCGCGATAGCATTTGGTGCCATGGCAGATGCCGCCGACGAAAAACAGGACCGCCGCCGCAAACGCGGATGCTGCCTCGGCGGCTGCCTCCTGTGGCTGATATCGCTGCTTGGCGCGGCGCTGGTTGTCGCGGTTCTGGTTGGCCGCGACCATCCCGGCGAATCGGCTTGGCGCAGTGCGCTGTTGATCTATGCGCCTCAGTGGCCTTTCGCCATTCTGCCTGCTGTGGCGGCTCTGTGGGCGCTTCTGGCCAGGCGCGGTGGTCTGCTGATCGCCAACCTGGTGGTGCTCTGGGTGGCTCTTTTCACCGTCGCGGACCTGCAGATTCCCGGCCCGCCGCCGGCCACCGAGGGCCGCGAGACGATTCGCGTCATGACCTGGAATCTGCACGCGTACCCGTACCGTCTCGAGGAGATGTGCGAGCGCGTCGAAGAATGGGACCCGGATATTCTCTGCACTCAGGAATCTGGTGCCGGCGAGTTCCGCAAGCTGCTGCCGGATCACTTCACGCGTAGCGGCGGCGATCTGCGGATCTTCTCGCGCTACAAGATTCTGCGCCACCAGCACGTGATTCTGGAGCCATATCCGCCCCGCGTGGCGCTCATGTGTGAGATCGAAACTGACGCTGGCCCCATCACCGTCTTGACGGTGCATTTCCCCAGAGCGACGCAGAAAGGCGGTTTACCGGCGGATTGGGCCCTGCTGCCAGACTACGTGGAGGGGGGCCTGAGGGTCCGTGAGACGAAATTCGAGGGCCTGCTCGAGTGGCTGCCAGACGATCGGCCGCTGATCGTAGCCGGGGACATGAATACGCCCCCGTCCTCGAAATACTACCGAATGCTCGCAGAGCGCATGCAGGACGCTTTTGCGGCCCGAGGGAGCGGATTCGGGCATTCGTTCGTGTGGCGAGAAATCTGGCCGCTGCTCAGGATCGACTACGTCTGGTCTTCCGGGGGAATCGAGGCGCTAAACTGCACCACGGGCCAGAACGCGCCATCTGACCATAGACCTGTGATTTCAGATCTGGTTCTGCCCAGGCAGGAGTCTGCGACGCCGACGGCGAACTGAACACTGTATTTTCCTGAATGGCCCCAGAAGAGCCGTAGCGGGGCGTAGAGGTGCTTTAGATGAAGCTGTTCTTCCTAGGGCTCGACGGTTGTGCGGCCCAGATCATGTATGAGCGAGAGCTGCCGAATGTGCGTAAGCTGCTCGATAGGTGCAGCTTCCAGGCATGTATGGCCGAAGAAGCTTTCCCCTATACTGGGCCATCATGGACTAATATATACACAGGTATGACGGCCGAGCATCACGGCGTGACGGATCTATGGGGACGCGAGGGCGAGAACAGCAACAGCTACGATTCCATCCCTGATCCGATGATCTGGGAGATGCTGAACCAGGCCGGGCTGAGCACCGGCGTCATTCATATGCCGGTCAGTACTGCCAGCAGAAAAGTCGACGGGTACATAGTTTCGGGATTTCCCAATGAAATCGCTCACGACGGCCCTGTGGGCGAATTGATGCCGCTTCTCGCCGCGCGGGATATCAGTGACCTCATTCGATTGACGCCGCGTGATCGAGTCCTCGATAATTCGTGGTATCGGCGATATTCGCTTGAAGAAAGTCTCGATATCATGCGGACTATTGTCGAGTGGAAGATAAAAGCACTGCGAATTCTCAGCAAGACGCGGCCAGTTGATTGCCTTTTCGTCCAATATTCATTCCTCGATCGGGTCGGCCACCTGCTGAATCAGTATCTCCGAGTGTGCGATGGGGAGGACTGGGACTACAGCCCGGTCCTGGAGACCTACGACTGGATGGACGGGATCATGGGAGAACTGGTAGATATTGGGGTGGATTACGATAATCTGGTGATAGTTTCCGACCATGGTTGGCCGGCCGAGGCAGGAAAGCCGTATATCTTCGACGGTAAGGTGTTCGGAGCATGGCATTCACATGATGGCGTCCTGATGATGAGCGGGCCGGACGTGGAGGCCGGACGCAAAGAGATGTGCATGAATCACGATGTTGCGGCCAAAACTCTGGCATTATTGGGTCTGGAATATAGCCAACTGGTTCAGACGACTGTTGCTAAGCCGGCACATGTAGCTGCGGGAGCCAAGAAACCGGACGCGAACCAGGTAGAGGAGCGGCTGCGCGCCCTGGGGTATGGTATTTGTAGGGGTTACCTGACTCCCCCCTAACAACTGGTAGTTAACAGCTCACAAGGCATTTCGGGGATGGCGGGGGGCGCTTGTTAAGTGGCCGATACTGGACAGTTTTATGGCGCGGCGCGGGTTTCTAACACCCGCGCCGCGTTATTTATTGGGGGCGATGGGTGATTTCTCGATTCGCGAGGAGACTGCGCTACTCGGCTTCGACGTCGGCGGCATCGCGCTCGGGCTCGGGCATCACCTCGCGGAGCTTCTCGAGGAACTCCTCGTCCGGCGACCAACCCAGAGTCGCACCGATCTCCTCAGCCCGGTGGACGTCCCGCCAGGCCTCCTCATAGCGTCCCAGCTCATACAGCGTCTCCGCGCGGCGGAAGTGCATCGCCAGGTCGCCAGGTGAGAAGTGGAGGCCTCGTGTGTAATACTCGACCGCGTCCTCCCAGCGCTCGAGCGCCCGGTAGATCCCCGCGAAGGTGCCCAGAAGGTACTGCTCGCGGACGCCCGCTTCAACAGCCTGCTCAAGCACGGCGAGCCCGCCCTCAGGATCGTCATAGCCACTGCGGAGAAGGTTGGCTTTGCTCGTCCACCCGAAGCTAATGGTGGGTTCAGCCGCAATGGCCGCGTCGAAATACTCCATGGCCTCGGGTAGCTGGTTCAGCTTCTGCCAGTACAGGCTCCCCACGAGGTGGTGTGGATACGCATCGGGGTTGATTTCCTTGATGCTCTCATAGACCTCAAGGGCCTCAAATGGGCGATCACTGTAATGGAGCGCGCAGCCGAGGCCCATGACAAAGCCGATATTCCGCGGCTCAAGCGCCACCGCCCTTTCGGCGAGTTGCAGCGCTTCCTGCGGGTCCTCTCGCATCTGCAGGCCACTCAACTGGGAAAGAGTGTCCGCATCGTCGGGATGCACGTCAAGGAGTTCCCGTAGGTCGGCCCTCGCCACATCATACTCGCGCAATCCGGCAAACATCGAGGCCCGAACGCGCCACGGCTCTGGGTCGTTCGGATCTGCCGCGATGGCATCGGCACACAGGTCACAGACCTCCCGGGCTGCGACCTCGAACGCCTCCCCGCCCTCGATGTTCTTGATCGTCCAAGCACGCGACGCATGGGCTTGCAGCAGACCCGGGTCGAGCAAGATCGCGCGGTCGAACGCGGCCAGAGCCTGCTCATGTTGGGCCTGATGCGAACGCCAGGACCCCAGCCAGAGCCATGCGCGAGCGAGGTCAGGATGGCTCTCGGTCAGCGCCTCCGCCAGCGCACCTGCCTCTTCGACGCGCCACTCGTCCCGGAGCCGCTCAATGCGCGCGAGTGTCTCGTCGGGCGTCGCGGGCGCGTCCGGCTGACCGCACACAATCCCGGCACATACGAACGCGCAAACCAGCGTGACCAACTCTCGCCGAAGCGTCATCGCCATCACCCCACACGTAGATCAGCTTCGCGACGGCCTCGGAAACACCTCTGACCGGCCGCTAGTCTCGCGCGACGCCGACGGTGTGGAGGGCCTGGAGAAGGGCCTCGGGATCGTCAGAACCAATCACATACGACCGGTCACCATGCGCGAAAATCACCCCGCGCGAACCGCGCTGATTCAAACACATCCCCAATGGGCCAGACTTGATCCCCCAACCACCAAAGTCGCGCAGCGGTGAAAACTCAATCACGCGCGCGCCAATGATCTCCCCCACCGGGAAACGCCAGCGCGGCCAGCCGAGTAACCCGAACGTGGCCTCCAAGCACTCTGAGTTGACGCGGACCGTCAGCGGCGTCAACAACACGTAGATCAAAGCCACCAGCGACACCGGGATCAGGATCGTCCAGCGTTCAGCCCCCGCCGGCGCCGCCACGCCCGCAGTGACGCCCGTCACCACGCAAAACCACAAGACAAAGTGGACCCATGAAGCCAAGTGCTGACGCTCAACGTGGAGGTGCATGGGAAACGCCCTTTCTTGCGGTAGAGAAGACGGGAACAGCGCGCGGCATCCCCCGTCGCTCGGCAGACGACGCCGAGCTATGGGGGATCTCCACCCGGCATTTGCCGGGCTTCGACGGCAGGCGGGTCAGGCGAGCATCTCGCGCCAACGCGACTCGATCTCCAACAACTCCGCGAGCTTGTCATCAGACACGTGAGGCGTCGGCTCCGCAGCGAGAATGTCGGCGACGCGGTCAGACGCGCGCTCAATGGCGGTCTTCGCGCCCGCCTGCTGCCAGGACTCGCGCCAACCTACAAAGCCGAGATCAGTGATCATGATCTCGTCGCGGAAACGCGCAAGGGTGTGATCATCGCCGAGATACTGCGGATCAGAACCCATGCCCGCAACGAGATCATAGGCCAGCGAATCATCATCGGTCGCGATGGGACGACTGGCGCGTAAGCAGACGCGGGCGATCTCATCGTCAACCACCATCTGCTCGAGCGACATCGTGCGCTGGGACTCGAGCTGGCCAATGCCCCAGATAACGCTCACCCCGCCGAGCGACTGCATCAGGCCAGTGGTCATCTTCTCATACGCGGCCTGCTCATCGGCGACCATCGACTCAGTGCTCATCCAGGCCGCCGAGGGGAGATTGTGGAAGGCAGCAAGCTGCGCGCCAGCGGCATGCAGGAGACCGTTCTCGGGGCCACCGGTGCGAGTGACCGCCTGGCGCATGTCCATCGCGTGCGCGAAGCCGAGATTAAAGATCACCGGACGACCGGGCTCGAGAAGCTGGAGGATGACCACGCCGCCGAGGGCCTCGGCGTTGGCGAGCATCAGCGCTCCGCCAACCGTGACCGGGGCGGTCGCGCCCGCGGTGGGCTCGGCGTTGACCATCATCGGCGCACCATAGCCGGAGGTCTGGACGAAAAGTTCGAGCCCCGGCTCGGTCCAGTGCAGCGGGCTGACGGCCGTGTAGCCGAAGCTGATCACCGGCCAGTCGCGGAGCGGACGCGGCGAGGCGAGCACCTCGCCCATCTCGCAGATGGCCCGGCCACCGCGCGGAGTGTAAATGCAGGGGCGCAGGTGCTTGCCCGTGTGCTCGGCCATCATGCGGCAGGCCACGAAGTCGCGATACTGCGCGGGGAGATCGTGATTGGCAGGGCCGACCGCCGCGTGGACACTGTGGAGAGCATCGGCGACGCGCGTGAGAGCGATGAAGTCATCCTCGCGGATCGCGTGGGCCTCGCGGCCAACGGCGAGATTCAGAGCGTTGCCAGTCCAGAAGACAGTGGGCCCGGCTGCGCAGACGTCGACGGTCTCACCGTTACCGTGCGCGGCGAGGCGGACGCTGTGGGGCGCCCGCGCGAGATAGTCAGCCACCAAGCCGCGCGGGAAGGCGATGTGACCGGAGACGAGTTCGCGGCAACCAACATCGAGCAGCCTGGCCGATATTTCCTCGTGGTCAATGCGCAGCCCGACTTCCTCGAGAAGACGCAGGCTGCGATCGTTGATGCGGTCGAGCTGATCGTCAGTCAAGAGACGCATGGCAAACCCCTTCTCCGGGACAAGGCGATGCTAAGTGGTCTGCCGGGCGATGGCGAAGAAGTTCTCGAGAATTCGCCAACCGTCCGGGTAGGTTTCCGACGCGTGCTCGGGATGGAACTGAACGCCATAGAGCGGACCATCCTCGTGAACGAAAGCCTGCACGGGGCACTCGTCAGTGGAGGCCAGCAGGCGGAAACCGTCCGGCGCGCGGTTGAGCTGGCAGCGATGCAGCTCCTGCACGCGGACGAAGTCGCCGAGGCCCTCGAAGAGCGGATCGCGGGCGAGAACGCGGACCGGATGCACGCCCCACTCCTTGAACCAACCAGGGCCATAGGCCTGATGAGGATCGATCTCATCGGCGGCGAGTTCGCGCATGAGCGCTACTGTGGAGCCGAAGAGCTCGCCGATGAGTTGATGGCCGCCGCAAAGGCCGATCTGCGGGATGCCGGACTGCATGATGGCCCAACGGTAGCCCTCGTGCACGAGCACATCGTAGTCCCCGTGCGCAGTGACGCCGCCACTGTGGCACAGGGCCAGCGGCCGCAGGTCCTCCATCAACTCGCGAGAGACCTGGGAGTAGTGCATCACAAGGCAGGGCTCGCCGGAACATCGCTCCAGCGTGCGCTTCGGCCCGTGGCAATCCATGTCAGCGTACTTCTCGGACGTCTCCGTGATGATGTAGCAGATCATCAGGCACCACTCTCTCGACGACGTCGGCGACAGAAGCAACAGCGAACGGCCTGGCCCTTCAGGCCAGTGGGTCGGATAGGAATCCGACCCCTCCATCCGACCACGGTAACGGCGACGGCCAACGGCACTTACTGATTGTCGGGCTGGCCCGCCGTCGCTAAAGCTATGGCGGGTGCAAGCAGAAGCCCAACCTACGGTTAACAGCCACGACAACGACCGACAGATTCTGACGAATCGGCCCTCCATACGGCAACGGCAGACGGCCGACAGACAGCGTCACCATCATGACAGGGCGTCGAGGACCTCGCCCACGTCCATGACGTAGAGCTGGCGCGGGCCCTCGTGGATCGAGTCAAAACAGACCTGGCGACCGTCGCGACTCCAGCGTGGATGCAAGTCGCACCGGATCTCACCAGAGTACTTCTTCGGGGAGAGGAAACGACCAATGTCAGCTCGGGCGCCAGTGACCGTGTCATAGATGATGAGCGTGCGCTTCTCCTCCGCGTCCGGGTAGGTGTCCGTGAGAATGAAGCGCCAGTCAGGCGAGTATGAGCAGTGACCGTCGCAGGTGAAGACGTCCTCGCCAACGACCTGGAGCCACGATGTGCGGTCGCGGTAGAGGAAATACCTGTCCCCTATCTGGCGGTGGCGGGCCCAGGCGAGCACGTGGTCGTTGCGGTACCAGTCAAAGTGCGAGGTCATCTCGAACTCGTTGAGCACGCAGATGCCAGAGCCATCGGGGTTGGCAGTGAGCAGGCGCGTGTGGTGCCCGCCGGTGTCGGGGCGGCGCCAGCGATGCAGGAAAAGGAAACGCGTGCCATCCGCGTTGAACTGCAAGTGGTTGATCCAGCTCTCGCCGAGGTCCATGCTGTCCTGATGGCCAGTGCCGACGACCTGATCGAGAGTGATGATGAGCCGGTTCTCGCCAGTGTCGAGGTCCATCCACCAGATACCATCGTCGTCGGGGTGGTCGATGCCCTCCGTGGGATCGGGCAGGGCCAGGTAGCCGTAGCCGGGGCGGGTCCGGGCTACGCGCGAGAAGTTATTGCAGACCGCCTGGGTGCCGTCGCGACTGACGCAGTAGACCGGGCGCGGCAGCGTGCGAGTCTCGCCGGACTGCACGTCGTGGATCACGGAAACGTACCGGTCATCCTCGACCGAGTTGTAGATGCACGAACGCTCGGGGTCAGTGCCGAGCCACTGGAGCATCGTGCCCTGCTGCCAGCACCAGGCAGGGGTCTCGGCGATCGGGTGGAACTCCGAGCCCGCCTCGAGGTCGACGAAGCCGACGCGGATGGTGTCGCCGGCGCGCAGCTCGCGGTCCATGAAGTCGATCTCATTGGACAGCATGAGGCGCTGGCCGGCGTTCCACGGGAATTTGTCGTAGTAGCCGAACCAGTGGAAGAGCGGGCCCGATGTGACCGCACGAGCCGGCGGATAGAGAGGGTTGCCATCTGCGCACTGAGACATTAACACGAGACCTCCCGCGTGTGGCGTGGCTTGTGGGAAGGTAGGTTCTACGCAGACGGGCGCTCTCCTGCATCGCGGCGAGAGGAAGGGCGGGTCGCGATCGGGCAGGTTGTCGGGACTATCGGGGGAATAGTGAGACGCAGCGACGTCACCGACGGGAGGCCCACATGGGATACGTCGAGCCGGGCGAGCTCGTAACCCTCGCACTCATGCTCATTGCGGTCGGGGTGACTGTGGCCATCGCAGAACGGATACCGCGTTGGCAAGCGTTCAGCCTGGGGATTGTCTGGATCTCGCTACAGTTGTGCGCGCACGTTCTGACGGTGATTGAGACGCCCTCGTCACCTGCTGTCGTGAATCTGGCGGAGCACGCTTTCCTCATGGTCGCAGCGGTCACCGCACTGATCGCACTCGTCCTGCACAAGCGCAGTGCAAGGGGCGAGCGCGAATGAACGTCTCCGTAACCGTGATGCATACCATCGAGCTGATCTGCTACCTCGCGTGCCTGGTGGTTGTTCTGGGCCCATCTACTAAGCGCACAGTGTTCGGCGGGGCACGCGGCCCGCTGGCACTGGGGCTTCTGGTGGTGATGGGCACCAACGTGTGTGATCTGCTGCAGTGGGGCCTCGGGGTCGAGAGCGCAGACATGTACGGAGACTACCTGGCCGTGGCGCTGCCGTTCGCGTGGATCGCGGTTCTGATGTCCGTGGTGCGCGAGGTGCGGCTGAGCCAGATCATGGCGTCGGAGGAAACGACGCGAACGATGCTCGAAAGCGTTCCCATGGCAGTGTTCGTCTTCGACAGCGCAGACAACGTCGTTGCGGTCGGCGGGGCGTTTGAGGAACTGACCGGACGGGCCCCGGAGGGGGTCGTTGGCCACCCGAAACCATCGATGTCAGCGATCACCCATACGGACGATATCCCGCTGCACGAAGATTTTGTCAAGCGGGCGAGGAAGGGCCCGGCAAAGGTTCGGTTTCGCATCCTACGCCCCGACGGGACGGTCAGTCACGTTGAGATCGTGTCCCGCCCCGCGCTGGGCCGAGGCGGAGAGTATCGCGGACGCCAGACAGCGATGCGCGACATCACCGACGAAATCGAAACGAGACGTGAGATCGACCGGCTGCAACACCAGTACGAACTGCTCTCGGCAAGCGATCTAGTGGGTAAGTTCATCGTACAGGACGACACGTTGGTTTTCGCCAACCGGACGCTGGCACGGATCCTAGGCTGCGAGACCGAGGAAACCAGCGGCCCGAATGTGGTCGGGGAACTGCGGACGGAAGAGCGGCGGATGATCGCGGCACTGCTGACTAACGCGGGGCGAGACGCCCAGACGATGGGCGAAGACGAGATCCGGGTGCGACTGGATTCGGGCGAGACGCGGTGGGCACGAGCGTGGACGCAGCAGATGACCGACGATGCGGGCCGGCCGGTTCTGACCGGGCACGTGGTGGACGTGACCGAGTCACGGCAGCTGCGCGACCAGCTCGAGCACTCGCAACGGCTGGATGCGATCGGGACGCTGGCAGGGGGCGTGGCGCATGAGTTCAACAACGCGCTGCAGACGATCATCGGCAACACGTCACTGCTGCAGATCAACCGGGGGCCGGCGGATGAGGATATGGAGAAGCTCGACGCGATCATGAAAGAGACGCGCCGAGCGTCGGCGCTGGCGGACCGTCTGCTGGCTTTCGGGAGGCAGACGAAGGTTGAGATCGGGCCGGTGCACCTGAACGACCTGATTGCGGACACGGCCGAACTGCTGCGGCGCACGATCGACCGGCGCGTGGATATCGAACTGGACCTGGCGGACGACCTGCACACCGCTCGGGGTGATCGAGATCGACTGCAGCAGGTGATCATGAACCTGGCACTGAATGCGCGGGACGCTATCGACGGGCAGGGCACGGTGGTGCTGCGCACGCGCAACCGGGAACTGGGAGAGCGCTACAGCCGCGAGAACGTCAATGTGGAGCCGGGGACGTACGCGTTGCTGCAGGTGGGCGATACCGGCCATGGGATGGATCCGGAGACGTTGGCGCGAGTTTTCGAACCGTTCTTCACGACAAAGCCAGTGGGCGTGGGGACGGGTCTGGGCCTGTCAATCGTGCACGGGATCGTGGAGGCGCACGGCGGGCACATACGCGTGCACAGCGAGGTGGGTAGCGGCACGACGGTGAGTGTGTATCTGCCCATTTCGGGAGATGAGACGTCCGAGCAACGGCAACACACCATGCCGGACGCCGCAATGATGGGGCGAGGGACGATTCTGGCGATCGACGATGAGCCGGCGATCCGGACGCTTGTGAGCGAAGGGCTGGGGCGCTTCGGGTACACGGTGCTGACGGCTGAGGACGGGATCGACGGGCTGGAGAAGTTCACGGCACAGAAGGACGAGATCGAGCTGGTGATCCTCGACCTGATCATGCCGCGCATGGACGGGTACGAATGCCTGCAAGGGCTGCGCACGCTGGTGCCAGAGGTGAAGGTGCTGGTAGCCACTGGCTACGCGCCAGGCGAGCAGGAAATGCCACTGCAACGCGGCCCGAATACGCACTTTCTGTACAAGCCGTTCACCATCGAGGAACTCGCGGCAATGGTGCATGAGTTGATCGGGGAAGACTAGGGCGGAGCGGCAGACGGCATCCCCCGTCGCTCGGCAAACGACGCCGAGCTTCCGCCTTCGCTAAAGCTACGGTCGACAAGCTGGGCGATCTCCGCCCGGCACTGGCCGGGCTTCGACGACCGGCGGCAATACTCCTCGAATTACCCCCCAGAAGCAGGAAGCAGACCGCAGGCGGGGAACCTGTGGTGCTACATGCAGACCGCGTGACGTGAAGGGAGAACACTACCGTGGCGAAACTGGCAATCAACGGTGGATCGAAAGTCATAGATAGCCCGCTGGGCAAAGAGTGGCCACTCTTCGGCGACACCGAGCGCCGAAACCTCAACGAGGTGCTGGAGTCCGGGGTGTGGTGGCGCGGTGGCGAGAACCCCGAGACGTCGAAGGTCTTCCAGTTCGAAAACGCGTTCGCCAAGTTCCAGAACGCCAAGTACGGGGTGGCGTGCACCAACGGCACGCAGGCGATTGAGCTGGCGCTGAAGGCCCTCGGGATCAAGCCGGGCGACGAAGTGATCTGCCCCGCCGCAACGTTCGTGGCCACCGCGACGGCGTGCATCCTGGTGAACGCGATCCCGATCATCGTGGACGTGGACCCGGGGAACTACCAGATATCGCCGGCGGCAGTCGAAGCCGCCGTCGGGCCGCGCACCGTCGGGATCATCCCGGTCCACTACGGCGGATACCCGGCGGATATGGCGGCGATCAACGCTATCGCAGAGAAGAACGACCTGTTCGTTATCGAGGACTCCGCACACGCGCATGGCTCGATCTGGAACGACCAGGGCTGCGGGTCGATCGGCGACATCGGGACATTCTCGACGCAGATGGGCAAGGCACTGACCGCTGGCGAGGGCGGCATCTGCCTGACCACCGACGAGGAGATCGCCGATAAACTGTTCAGCTTCCACCACATCGGGCGGTTCCGGGACCGACCATTCTACGAGCACCACCTGGTGGCAAGCAACCTGCGCATGACCGAGTGGCAGGCGGCAGTGCTGCTCGGCGGCATGGAGCGGCTTGAGGAGCAGGCGAATACGCGCGACGCGAACGCCAAGTACCTCGAAGCAGGTCTGCGCGAGATCGACGGCGTCTCCCCGATCGAGCGGGACGACTGGGTGACGCGCTGGAACTTCTACTTCTACCACTTCAAGTTCAACTCCGAGCAGTTCGGCGGCATCAGCCGGGCACAGTTCGTCAGCGCGCTGGCAGCCGAGGGCCTCGGGTGCGGGAGCGGACACCTCTCACCCATCCAGAAGAACCCGCTGTTCACGGAACGGCAGTGGGGCCCGGCGTGCTTTGGCGACAACGATGCGCCTGACTACGCGGCAGTCGAGACGCCGGAATGTCAGCGGATTCACGACGAAGAGGGCTGCTCACTCACCCACCGCCTGTTCCTCGGCGACACCAGCGATATGGACCTGATGCTGGAGGCAATCGCGAAGGTGCGGGACAACGTGGATGAGATTGAGTGAACGACGAACGGCGGCAAAAGGCAATGGGCAAAGAGCAAAGGGGAACGGCAAGGGCGGACGGCATGAACTGATTGTCGGGCTGGCCCGCCTTCGCTAAAGCTTGGGCCGTCGCTAAAGCTATGGCCCACAAGTCGGTCGACAAGCTGGGCGATCTCCGCCCGGCATTGGCCGGGCTTCGACGGCGGGGACGGCAAGGCCGGATGGATGGCAGCAACTGAAGGGGGCAGGGCGATTTGAGTGAGGGCGAGCGACTGAGAGTGGCTGTGGTGGGGTGCGGGGGGATCGCCAAGGCGATCTATCTTCCGCTGCTGGACACGCGGGACGCGGCACCAGTCACGGCCATCGTGGACCTGAGCGAGGAAGTGCTGGCGGCCACGTCCGAACGCTACCCGAACGCGGTGGCTGCGACAGAGGTGGCCGACCTCGATGCCGACACGATCGACTGCGCATTGGTGCTCACACCAGTGATGGAAGGCGTCGACGCGCACTACGAGCCGGTGCTGGCGCTCATGGAGATGGGCGTGCCGACGCTGTGCGAGAAGCCGTTCTCGGCATACATGGAGCGCACGGAGGCGATGGCGCAGGCGTCCGCGGATACCGGGACGCCGCTGACCATGAGCCTGAACCGGCGGTTCGCGCCCGTGTACGCCCGGGCGCGCGAGTTCATCGGCGACAGCCCGGTCACGAGCTTTGTGGCGCAAAAGAGCGGGGGCGGCGCGATCTTCCGCGACGCGATCACGAACTCAGTGCACGCGCTGGACGCACTGCGGTTCTTCTGCGGAGAAGCGACGGACGTGCGGGGCTGGTACCAACACGAGGGGGAGGCGGGGCACAACACGGCGGTGGCGATCAGCTTCGACTCGGGCGCGACGGGAGTGTATCTGGCATCACGCGACGCTGGGCGGTGGATCGAGACGGCGGAGTTCCACGCGGGGCGGCGGACGGCGATGGTTGACGCGCCCTACTCGACGACCATGAGCGAGGGCGGAGAACTGGCGACATATACGCCGGATCTGCACCGCTGGCAACTTCCGGAGCCGGAACGCTGGGGCTTCGGCGGGCAGCTCGACCACTTCTTCGCGTGCGTGCGGGGGGATGAGACGCCGCACGTCGACATGGACGACATCATGGCCAGCCACCGTCTGGCGGAACAGGTCAGGACGCTCGGGGAGACCTGAACTGACTGAGCCGCGCGAAGGAGACCTCGCATGAAACCGACGGCAATCGTGGACCTGCAACTTGAAGCGGGAAGCGACCGTGCGCCAGTGTACAACACGGACGAGATTCAGATCATGCGCATCCGCCTGGCGCCCGGGGAGTCGCTGCCACGTCACAACGCGAACTCCAATGTGCTGATCGTGCCACTGCAAGGGCGCGTGCGAGTGACGCAGGACAATGGCGATGCGGATGAAGTTGCGGCAGGCGAGGCGCTGAGCGTGGAGTTTGGGATGCCGATGCTGGTGAGCAACGCAGGTGACGAAGCGCTGACCTTCCTGGTGCTGAAGACACCGCATCCGCGGAAGATGGGCGGATAGCAGCGACGACGGACAACGGCACATACCGATTGTCGGGCTGGCCCGCCTTCGCTAAAGCTTCGGTGGGTGCAAGCAGAAGCCCAACCTACGGTTAACAGCCACGGCAACGACCGGCCGATTCTAACGAATCGGCCCTCCATACGGCGACGGCGACGGCAACAACACAGGCGGGGACGGAGCCCCGCCTCTCCATACGACAAGGCGACGGCACTGGCGGGCAGATCATAGGCAGGGAATTCCCGAGGCGTCTAGACCATACCGAGGAAGGCGATAGCGTGTACGCACTCAAGCCGATCAAAGTCTATATGCTCGAAGGCGCAGACAAGGATCCGCGAGCGCGCGCCCGTATGGAACGTATCCTGAACGCGGTCAACTACCCGCTCGCAGATGTGGTGACCTTCAACAAGGACAACCTGGCGGAAGTGACGCGGGAAGTCGCGGACCAGTGGCCGCCAGATAATGTGCCAGAGGGCACGTACATGGAGTGGATGCGCCCGCTGGTTTTCACGACGACCCAGATGACGAAGTTCCGCCCGGACCTGACCGCACTCGCCGAAGAGGCGGGCGAGGGCGTGCATGCGGGTATGATGCTGGAGTTCCTCGGCTATATGGACCTGTGGCGACCATACCACCAGCGTAAAGACGACTGGGAGAAGAACTACGTGTGCTGGCCGACGTGGGACTTCGGGACCATCAGCGGCTGCTCGCATGGCTGCATCTACTGCGGGACCGGGCGAGGCGCGAAGTACATCGCACTCGGGCTGAACCTCGAGCAGTATGTGGAGGAGGCAGTGGAGCCGAAGATCCTGAAGGAATCGTGGCAGCGCTGCTTCCGGCTGATCGGGACGGGGGCCGATCACCCGACCTTTGAGCCAGAGTACGGGGCGTTCGAGGTCTACCTGAACAAGCTGGCAGAGCATGACCGGTACGGGTATTTCCACAGCAACTCGGACAACATGGACTGGGTCCAAGGGCTGACCAACCGGGACCGGCTGATCGGCATCTGGAGCATCTCGGGCGCAGGACAGGCACGGGTGTTCGAGCCAGCAGCGCCGACTGTGGAGGCGCGGATCAAGGCGATGGGCAAGCTGGCGGAGTGGGACGTGCCAGTGCGGCCGAAGTTCAAGCCGATCCTGCCGGTGAAGGGCTGGCGAGAGGACGCGGCAGACGCGATCAAGCTGATGTTCGAGACGCTTGAGCCGGAGTCGCTGGGGTTCTGCGTGTACATGTGGAACTCGTTCGCGAGCATGAGCGCGACGCTGGATATCAACGAGATGGACCCGGAGATCATCGAGCGAACGCGAGAAGCGGCGGACGAAATGGAAGGGATCATCACCGGCCCGTTCCCGCACGATGTGCGCAAAGAGATATACACGCACTACGCCACCGAAGCGCGGAAGTACAGCGACGACACACTGCTGTTCATCAGCACCGAGTCGCGAGATATGTGGGACGATATGGCCGAGACCCTCGGGCAGGACCCGAAGTATTTCTTCTGCGGCTGCAGCTCGACGGCACTGCCAGGGCGGAAGCTGGGGCTGTCGAAGGACTGCCCGCACTCGACGTATGCGCCGCATGGATTCGACCCGAATGAGGAGTGAAAGCAATGCCCGCGCAGCGTGACCGACCAAACTTCATCGTGGTGACGACAGACCAGCAGCGATATGACTCGCTGGGGGTGACGGGCAACGAGATCGTGAGCACGCCGAACTTCGACGCGCTCGCCGAGGAGGGCACGCTGTTCACACGGGCGTATACGCAAAACACCGTGTGCATCCCATCGAGGGCGTGTCTGCATACCGGGCGGTACACGCACCAGCACGGCTGCCAGTACATGGAGGCGGTGATCGATACGACGCCGGTGCTGCCGCACTGGGAAACGACATTCATGGAGCGGCTGCAAGACGCCGGATACCGCACGGGGGCGTGCGGCAAGATCCATATGATGGAGCCCAAAGGCTACCATGAGACGGAACTGTGTGGCGGCAAGGGCGGGCGCTGGACACAGCCGATCGGGCAGGACATCGGGCCGGGCCCGCTGGGGCACCAGTACGCAGCATGGCTCAACGAGCGGCGGCCGGATGGATACATGGACATTTACCGGCAGCGTCAGCAGCCCGAGTATAAGGCGAACAGAAGCGCGATCATCAACGTGCTGGAAGAGGACGAATACGTCGACTACTGGATCGCGGAGATGGGGCGCGAATTCATCCAGCGGCGAGAGAGTAACGAGCAGCAGCCGTGGATGCTATGGGTGGGGTTCTGCGGGCCGCACGGGCCGTTCGATCCGCCGCGACGATACGCGGAGATGTATCCGGTCGAAGAGATGCCATTCCCGGAGACCTACGGGGCGGATATGTCAGATAAGCCGGAATGGATGCGGCGTCCCACGCTGGAGCAGGTGGATGAGGAGGAGCGCATCCGCACGCAGCGGTGCGCCGCATACTACTGGGCGATGATGACGCAGATCGACGATATGATGGGGCGGCTGCGAGCGCAGCTGGAGCAATCGGGGTTCGCGGACAACACCGTGATCGTGACCACCTCAGACCACGGCGAGATGCTCGGGGACTGGGGGCGCTGGGGCAAGGGCGTGTTCATGGAGCAGGTCATCCATATGCCGACCATCTGGCATGTGCCGGAGCCGCTGCGCGCAGCAGGCGGGCAGCCGAGCAGGTGCGAGAGCGTGGTGGAGAACTTCTCGATAGCGCCGACGATGCTCGACTACGCGGGGATCGAGCACCCAGCGGAGATGCAGGCGCCGAGTCTGCGACCAGTGCTGGAGGGAACCGCGGACGGGACGAGAGACATGGCACTGACGGAATATGTGGGGAACAATCGGGGCAAGGGCGGCGCGTGTCTGACGACGGATCGGTACAAGTACTGCAACTGGGGACGGGACTCGATGGGCGAGCTGTACGACCTGCAGGAGGATCCGGGGGAGCGGCGGAATCTGTGGGAGGACACCGGGCATGCGGGCGTGCGGCAAGAGATGGCGGACCAGATGATCGACCGAATGCTGCACTCGATGGAGCCGGCGTACTCGTCTTACCTGCGGAAGTTGCCTGAGCATGTTGAGGAGCCGGCGTGGGGAATGAACAGGTAGAACGGCGGCAAAGGGCACGGCGGAACGGCTGACGGCAACGACCGGGCGGGGACGTAGCCCCGCCCCTCCAAACGACAAGGCGTACGGCAACGGCGACGACCGGGCGGGGACGTAGCCCCGCCCCTCCAAACGACAAGGCCGACGGCAACGGCGACGACCGGGCGGGGACGTAGCCCCGCCCCTCCAAACGACAAGGCGTACGGCAACGGCGACGACCGGGCGGGTCTAAAGACCCGCCCCTCCAAACGACAAGGCGTACGGCAACAGCAACGACCGGGCGGGGACGCGAGCGGGGACGGGCGGGAGTGAGACCATGCGGCGGACGACACTCATCGCGGTGCTTGCGGCAGTCATCGCAGGGATCGTGTGTACCCAGGCACAGGCACAGCCGGCCACGATAGAGGAGGCTAAACCGTTGGAGGGCGCCCTGCGCAACATCCTGCCGACAGACATCTACGCAGTGCCCGGCGTCGAGACGAACGTGTACTTCGAGACCATCGTCCTGCATCCACACACGGAACTGCTGCTGTGGGACGTGGACTGCGACATGGGCATGCAGCAAAATGAGCGGTGGACGTGCACGCCCACGGAGGAGGAAGTGGGCGATCATCCGCTGACGATCAAGGTCGTCAGCCCGGAGATGGAAGTGCTGCATGAGGCGCGGGCGACGGTGCATGTGATCGACCCGGCCGCAGGAGGCGGGGCGCCGCGGACAATGCTGTGCGTGGGAGCCAGCCAGACGGCCGCGTCGATGTATACGGAGCGAATGATCGAGCTGTTCGCGGCCGATGAGTCAGTGGAGATGCGCTTCATCGGTGAGTCCGGCCCGGGCGGCGAGAGCGGCAACCGGCACGAGGGATACGGTGGCTGGACGTGGGAGGCGTTCGCCAACCGGTGGGACGCAGACGCGGAGTGGAAAGAGGTCGACGGGCGTAACAGGCGAGTGCGCAGCCCGTTCGTATTCGAGGTCGATGGCGAGCCGCAACTGGACTTCCAGCAATACCTGGACAAGAACAACGGTGGCAAGGCGCCGGATATCATCACAATCCTGCTGGGGTGCAACGACACGTTCTCCTCGAAAGAAGATACCATCGAAGAGCGTATCGACGCGATGTTCGCCAACGTGGATAAGCTGCTGGCAGAGCTGCGGCGAGTGGCGCCGGAGACGCAGATCGGCGTGATGTATCTGGTGCCCGCGTCGCGGGATCAGGACGCGTTCGGGCAAAGCTACAAGTGCAACCAGACGCGGTGGCAATACCGGCGGAACATGCACCGGGTGATCGAGCGCGAAATGGAGACGTATCTGGGGCGCGAGGCAGAGAATATCTCGATGGTGGCGGCGTTCGTGAACGTGGACCCGGTGTGGGGGTTCCCGGGACCGATGGTACCGCCGAACCCGCACTCGGAGGACACGGTGCGACGCATGAGCAACGGCGCGCACCCGAACAAGTCGGGGTACTACCAGATGGGGGATGCAGTATACTGCTGGGTGAAGAGCCGCCTCGCGACTGACGGCTGACGACGAAGCGGAAGCCGAACAGCCGGGCCGGGCTTGACAAACAACACGGTTGCTCCTGGACGGCAGAGAGGCGACGGCAAAGGCATACGACGACGGCACTCGTAGGCACCACATCGTGAGCATAGACGAACAGGAGTGATGGCATGCGCAGAGCAATGATATTCGGAGTGATAGCGATACTGGTCGCCGGAGTCTCGTGCATACGAGCGCAGGAAGAACCGGCACCGGCAGCCATAGAGGAGGCCCCGCCAGTGGACGAGGCCCTGCGCAACGTTCTGCCCGCAGACATCTACGCAGTGCCCGGCGTCGAAGTGAACGTGTACTACGACAACATCATCCTGCACCCGAACTCCGAACTGCTGATGTGGGATGTCGACTGCAATATGGGTGCGCAGCAAAATGAGCGATGGACGTGCACGCCGACGGAAGCACAAGTGGGCGATCACCCGCTGACGATCAAGATCGTGAGCCCGGAAATCGAGGTGCTGCACCAGGTGCAGACGATGGTGCACGTGATCGATCCGGCAGCGGGAGCCGGCGTGCCGCTGACGATGCTGTGCATCGGCGACAGTCTGACGGCCGCGTCGGCGTACACCGGGCGACTGGTCACGCTGTTTGCTGAGGACACGTCGATTGACATGACGCTGATCGGCGAGTATGGACCGGGGGGCGACAGCGGCAACCAGCACGAGGGATACCCCGGTTGGGCGGCTGATACTTTCGTCAACCGGTGGGACCCGGAAGGTGACTGGAAAGAGATTGACGGGCGTAACAGGCGAGTGCGAAGCCCGTTCTTGTTCGACGTGGACGGCGAGCCGCAACTGGACTTTCAGCAATACCTCGACAAGAACAACGGCGGGAACACCCCTGACTTCATCACCATCCTGCTCGGCTGCAACGACACGTTCCATGGCACCGAGGAGACCATCGAAGAGAAGATCGACGCGTTCTTGGGCAACATGGACAAACTGCTGGCGGAGTTTGCGCGAGTGGCTCCGGACACCGAGATCGGCGTGCTGTATCTGGTGCCACCATCCCGGTATCAGGACTCGTTCGGCGCGAACTACACGTGCAGCCAGACGCGGTGGCAGTATCGTCGGAACGTGCACCGGGTGGTGGAGCGCGAGATGGAGACGTATCTCGGGCGCGAGGACGAGAATATCTTCATGGTGCCGGCGTTCGTGAACGTCGACAGCATCTATGGTTTCGGGGGCGCGATGGTGGCGCCGAACGCGCACTCAAGCGACAAGATCCGGCGCATGACCAACGGCGTGCACCCGACGACGGCGGGGTATTACCAGATCGGGGACGCCATCTACTGCTGGGCGAAGAGCCGACTGGCGGCGGAGTGAGGTAACGGGCCCTTGCGGCCAAGGCGAACGACAACAGCCCCGCGCAAAAAGCGCGGGGCTGTTTTGGTTCTCGGACACGCAGGGGGCGGTCAGCAGTCGATGATCGCCTGCAAGTGAGCGGCGGTCTCGTGCACGAAGAGCTCGGGGAACTGCTTGTAGGGCGAGAGCTCTGAGGTGAGCCACCCGTCATAGCCGGCGCCGCGCAGCGAGTTCATCACGCGCGGGAAGTCGACGTCGCCAGTGAGCACGGCGACAAACTGCCTGGTGGCATTGTTGAAGTCCTTGATGTGCACGCGCGCAATGCGCTTGCCGAGGACCTCGACCCAGTGATGGGGGTAGCCGTAAAGCAGAATGTTGCCGACGTCAAAGTAGAATTTCACGAAGGGACTGTCGCAAGCGTCGATGAAGTCCCGTGTCTCCAACGGACTGAGCAGGAACTTGTTCCAGACGTTCTCGATAGCCATCGTGACGCCGAGCTGCTCGGCGAGAGGAAGCAACTCGCGCATGCTCTTGCCGGCGAGCTCGAAGGCGGCGTGGTAGGGCGTGTCCTCATCAACGACGCCAGGAACGACGAGCACGCAGTCAGTACCTGACCAACTCGCGACGCGCAGAGCGTGCCTGATGCCCTCGACGCCGGCCTCACGGACCGCCTCATCAGTGCTCGACAGCGGGAGTTTCCAGTGCGACCCGCCCATTACGGAACTGACCTGAAGACCATTGTCAGCGGCGGCCTGTCCGGCAGCCTCGGCCTCGGCCTGGCTCTCGAATGACGGGATCTGCAGACCGTCGAGGCCTGCCTCCCTGGCCAGCACGAACCGCTCAGCCATGGACAGATGACCGGGCAGGGAGCTGTAGGTCGTTGACTTCTTCAATGCATCTCCTCCTTGGCCGGCGCACGAAGTGGCGCGCCGTGGCTTGAAAGCGTAACAAGCCCTTCCCCCGCGAAGGTGAATGTCCTTCTGACTGCGAAGAATATTCCTCCACGGAGGAACCGACGACGGAGTGATAGCGATGAAACTGTGCGGACACACGATGGGGACACCGGAAAAGGACATCTACGAGGCCATCAGCTTCTTCGGCGAACTGGGGCTGGACGGCATCGAGGTGCGCTGCGCAGACAACGGGCAGATGGACCTCGAGACGATCGGCGACGACGAGGTGGCGCGCATCGCCGAGCATGCGCGAGCGGCGGGAGTGGCGGTCGCCTGTCTGACGCCATACTACCGGGATTTCAGCAGTCCGGAAGCTACGGAGGCAACGCTGGCAGGGTACCGGCGGACGTGCGAGATCGCGCAGGCACTGGACTGCGGGCTCGTGCGAGCGATATCGAGCAACCGGCCAGCGGATGGCCCCGAGCGCCAGGGGTTCGTCGACGCAGCAGTGGCGGGCACGAGACGAGCGGGGGACATCGCGGCGGAGTACGGCGTGCGGCTGGCGGTGGAGACGCACTCGGGGCAGTTGACTTTCAGCGCAGCGGAGTCGGCGGAGTTCATCGCGGCAGTCGACCACCCGGCGGTGGGCGTGCTGTGGGACTGCTACTGGACCTATGTGGCGGACGAGATCTCGGTGCCTGAGGCGTTGGAGATCCTCGGCGATCGCATCATCCATGTGCACGCCAAGAACATCAAATATGACGCGGATGGCGAGCGGCAGACGACACTGCTCGACGACGGACTGCTGGACTGGTGCGAGATAGTCGCGGGGCTGAAGAGCATCGGGTACGAGGGATATATCTCGGACGAGTACGAGAAGTTCTGGCGGCCACAACTCCCGGAGCCGGAGGTCGGGATGAAGCGGAACGCAGCGGTTCTGCGGGGGTGTATGGACGGCGGGCAAAGGTGAAAGGCGAAAGGGCAAAGGGGAACGGCTAACGGCGATCCCCCTTCGCTAAAGCTATGGGGGACAGGCGACCGGCGGGTCTGACACCTTCGCCAAGGCTTCGGTGCCCAAGGAAAGACCCGCCCTCCATACGACTACGGCGAACGGCCGGCGCGGCACCCACCTTCGCTGAAGCTACGGTCGGCGGGCAAGGACCGCGCCCTACAGGACGGCACAAGGCAACGGCGAGCGGAAGTCTAGAGATCGACAGGGCCGCCGGTGTCGGCGGACGCGTAGATCGCGTCGATGACGTCGAGCACGCGGACAGCATCGTCAGCAGTGACCGCCGGCGGGCGGGACTCGGTTATCGAAGCGCAGAACTCAGTCAACTCGGACGCCCAGGTGTGCAGGTACTTGTGGCCGCTCATGCGGCCAGCCGCCTCCGGCTCGATGGGCGCGAGCAGGCCCGCCGGCGCGGAGACCTCGATGGTGGTCGGGCGCGAATACTCCGGGAGCGCACTGCTCTCGACATAGATGTCGGGGCTCTCCCACTGCGCGCGAACGCGACCCGCTGAGCCGATGACGTCGATCCAACCATAGCGGCCACCCATGCGCGTAGAGGTGGAGACGAGCGCGGTCAGGCCACCCTCGAAGTGGATCGTCACGTCGGCGCTGGCCTCGACGTCACTGCCATCTTTCCAATTGACCGCGGCATACACGCGGGTGGCCGGTCGGTCGGCGACCCAGAGGACAGTGTCGAGGACGTGACTGCCGACATACATCAGCGGACCGCCACCGTGGGCGCGCTCGTCGAGCCAGCCGCTAAGGCCACCGATGAGCTGGCCGGCGACGATGTGCGCCATCTCCCCCACCGCACCACGGTCGAGAAGCTGCTTCATCAGCACGCGCTCGGGCAGGAAGCGGAGCGTGTAGCCGACCATCAAGTTCACGCCAGCGGCGCGGGCGGCGTCGGCGAGTTCGCGGCCAGCGGCGGCGCTCAGGGCCATGGGTTTCTCGACCATGACGTGCTTGCCCGCGGCGACGGCCTGCATGGCGCAGGGCTGGAGTTGATCGTGGATGGTGGCGACGATCACCGCGTCAATATCGGCCTGCGCCAACATCTCTTCGGCGCTGCCATAGGCCTCCGGCGCGCCGAGGAAGTCGGCGGCAGAGCGCGCACGATCGAGGTCGATGTCCGCGCAGGCGACCATGTTAGCAAGGCCGGTCATGCCCAGCGCCTCGCACAAGTAACGCCCCTGTGAGCCGGAACCGATCAGCCCGAAACGGATCGTGTCAGCCATCAGATGTGCCTCCATCGCTACTGCATCGCGTGCAGGGCCGAGATGAGCTCGTGCAACCAGATGTTGTACTCGGCGGCGTGGTCGAGGTAGATCAACAACTCGTCGGGCTCGCCATCGCCGCGCCATCCGCCCTCGGGGTACTGAGTGGCCACGAGGAAATCAGCGAAAGTGTAGGCGGCGTCGCGCGCGCGCTCGTCACCAGTGTTGATGTAATGGACGCAGGCGGCAAGGCTGGCCTTGCCGGAGCCGACGTTCGCGAAACGGTCCTCAGCGAAGGTGAAATGCACCGCGAAGTAGCGCTCGGCCCAGTCGAGCCAAGAGCTTTCGCCGGTGGCCTGGTAGAGGCGGCCCATGAGCATCCACGGCAGGCTGGCCTCCCAGTATTCCTGGTTGAGAGCGCTGCAATCGATGAACTGAGCGGCCTCGTCGATCGCCTCGGTGACGAGCTTGCCCTCGGGTGTCATCTGGAAGTAGAAGCGCTCGGGGTGCGGCTGCTGCTCAAGCATCGAGATGCAGCACTCCCCCACGCGCCGGGCGAGCGCGAGGTCGCCCATGTAGATCGCGGAGACACCCGTCCAGGCAGTGGCCAGCGAACGCAGGTATTTGTCGCCGACGAGATGCGGGAAGCCACCGCACGGGGCCTCGCAGGAGGCGAGGAAATCGTAGATCAGGTATGAGACGTCGAAGCGGCCGAGGCGGTGGACGCCCTGGAAGAACCAGGACTGCTTGTAGACATCGCCACCGTAATCGCGCAGGCCACCCTCGGACTGGAGCGTGTTGGCCTTGACCCAGTTGATCAGGCGATGCGCAGCGGGGGCGCGGCCGGCGATCCCCCATGAGTAGGGCTGCTTGTGGTAGGCATCGGGGATTGCCTCGTCCCAGATGAAACTGCCATCCTCCTGCTGGTACTGAAGCTGGAAGTCGAGGGCCTTGAGGCCAGTCTGGCGATAGGATTCGAGACGATCGTCCATGGGTAACGACCTCCTTGCGGCAGAAGCGCCTGGGACGACAGCAACGGCGACGAGCAGCGCATCAAAGCGAATCAGGACATGGCGTGCAGGGCGCAGACCAGCTCCTGCAACCACACGTTGAACTCGGCGGACGCGTCGATGTAATAGAGCGTCTCGTCAGGCATCTGCGGCCCGCGCCAACCGCCCTCGGGATACTGGGTCTCGAGGAGGAAATCGCCGAAGGTGTGGGCGGCGTCGCGAGCGCGCTCGTCGCCAGTGTTGATGTAGTGCACGCAGGCGGCGAGACTGCTCTTGCCCGAACTGGTGCAGGAGAAGGCGTCGTCCGCGCAGTCAAAGTGCATGCTGAAGAACCGGTCGGCCCATTCAAGCCAGCACTGCTCGCCAGTGGCCTGGTAGAGCCTGCCCATCAGCATACTGGGCAGGCCGATCTCCCAATACGGCTGGCCGGGGGCGGCGTAATCAATGTGGAGGGCGTCGGGATTGTCGCCAGCGATGAGGTCGCCATCGGCGGTGGTCTGGAAGTAGAAGCGCCCCGGGTCAGGCTGCTGCTCGAAGAGGCGGATGCACCACTTCGCCGCAGCAATCGCGACGGAGAGGTCGCCGATGTAGAGCGCGGAGACGCCGGTCCAGGCGGTGGGCAGAGAGCGCAGGACGCTCGCGCCAGCCATGTGCGGGAAGCCGCCACAGGCGGTCTGCTGGCCGGCGAGCCATGACCAGACCGGGCAGGAGACGTCGAAGCGCCCGAGACGGTGGACGCCCTGGAAGAGCCAGGAGAGCTTGTAGACATCGCCACCGTAGTCGGCGAGGTCGCCTGCGGGCTGGAGGGCGTTGTCGCGGATCCAGTTGATGAGGCGATGGGCCTGGGGGGCGAAGCCGGCAATGCCCCATGAGTAGCACTGCTTGTGGTAGGCGTCTCGGATGGCCGGGTCCCAGATGAAGGAGCCGTCGGGCTGCTGGAACTGCATCTGGAAGTCCACGGCCCTGATGCCCGCCTGGCGATACGCTTCGAGGCGCTCGTGCATGACGTTACCCTCCGACAGATTCGTGCTGGGTCCGTGGCGACGACGCGAGGTTCAACTCGGAGCGGACGGAGACCTTCATAGGAACGGGGAACGGCGGAGACGACAGAAACAAAAGAAACGACAGAGACGACAGCAACGGAAGACGACACCGACAACGGCGGCGGGTCAGGGGGCGGTGCGGGATGCGCCAGCACCGGGCAGGGCCGTATCATCATACTCACGGGGAGTGATTTCGGTGATGGTGGGGCTCCAGCGGACACCGGCGAAGACCTGCGTGAGCAAGATGCTCGCATGGTCGGCCGAATGGACGTGTTCCTCGAGCTTGCGACGGGTAGCGTTGGCGCGCCAGACGACCTCCAGGCCACCATCGCTGGCGCGGGAGGTGCGGTTGCGCACGACCTGAATGGTGAGGCCGAGAATCGCCTCATCAGAGCGGACGGCAGTGAGCGCCACGCGATATGCCATCTTCACGATCTCTTCGGAGAGGTTGCCGCGCGGGACCGTGGGGGGAATGCTGATGCGAATGACTGCGTATCCCTGGAACTCGTCGACCACGGCAGTGATGCGGCCGGTGAGCGGGCGATCATCGCCCCAGGTGAGCGAACTGGTGGCGTCAATGACCTTGCGGTCATGGTCGGTGATGGGCGCAGTGATTTCCTCCTGGCGTGTGGAAGTGCCACGCGGCTGTACTCTGGGGGCGAGTTGGCCGGTTACGGCGCCATAGTGCAGATCGGGCAACTCGTGGGCGAACGGAGCGGCTGAGCCGCCTGGCGCTCGCGGCGAGGTGACCATGCCCCGCGGACCTCGATTGCCGGAGAGTGAACGCAGACCAGTGCCGCGGGTGGTGGTGGGCTGGTCCATGGCGAAGGTAATCGAGTTGGGATCGCTTTGCAGATCGCGAGTTCGCAGCCAGCCGACGATCAGAATGATGGCGACGACCGATACCACGGCAGCCGCGACGCCGAGAAGCAGCAGACGCGTGCCGCGACGGCGGGTAGCGATCTCCTCGTCCTCAAACTCGTCAGCGCCACCCATGCGGGCCGAGCGGTCGCGGCGCACGGCGTCGTGATATTTCTTCGCCAACTCGAGGCTGTCATGCAACTGGCGGGCCAGTTCATACCATTCGGCGGCCTCGTCCCAAAGCTCCCGCCGGGCGAGTATGTCGCCCATCGTCTCGTGCAAAGCGGCGCTGGTGGGGTTGTCATGCAAGAGCCCCTGGCACTGCGACTGGGCGTCGGCGTATTTGCCGGCGTCCACCAACTCGTTGACCCGGCTCAAGCCGGATGCGAGCTTGTCCCCATCCTCAACTACCCAGTCATCAGACATGATCCGGTCCGTGGCCTCCAGATGACATCCCAGGTGCTCGGTCGAAGCGCTTGACCATGCGTACGCGCTCCGTGACGTAGTCCATCTTCTCGTAA
Organism: Candidatus Zipacnadia bacterium; assembly: GCA_029821735.1. Lineage (GTDB taxonomy): Bacteria > Armatimonadota > Zipacnadia > Zipacnadales > UBA5352 > JALGSU01. The sequence goes on from JALGSU010000048.1 coordinate 35,810, forward strand.
AACGCCACCGCCCGCTCGTTGATCACACTGGCATCGAGCATGATCTTGTCGATGCCCTGATCGGCGAGCCAACTCTCTGCAGCCGCGAGCAAACGCTCCGCCTGACCGCGTCCGCGCAAATGGGGCGCGACGTATACATTCTTAATATACCCAACTCTGGGGTCCACTATCGTACTAATTACAGCAGACCAGATGAATCCGCAGAGGACGCCAGCCTGTTCGAGCACGTACAGGGACTCGTTGGGGTCCCTCGCGGCCCGTCGCAGGTCGCGTGAGTAATCGCCCCGGAAGTATTCGTCGATGACGAATCCGGGGAAATTGCCCTCGTAGACGTCCCGCTGGAACTCGAGCACCTGGTCGACGTCCCGGCGAACGTTGAGGGTGCGGAGCGTTGGCTCCCCCTGCAGCAGACCATCGTCTGCGCCAGCGCTTCTCATGTTAACCGCCCTGATCAATGATCTCGACATGCTCGGCAACAACGCGCCTCGGACACATCTTGACGAACGCCCAGAGAGCCCCTACAGCGACCGCACCGTCATCAATCAGGCCAAAGGGCAGGGCGTAGTCGAAGATCGCGTCTGTCGGCAACAGCGCGTAGGCAATGCCCAGAATGACGACGGTCTTGGGCAGCCAGCTCACACGCTTGTCGCTGAACAGCCGGGTGTAGAGCTTTATGAAGTTCGGGATGTGGGCTATGAGCCGGAGCGTGTTCATGTTGCCCGGCTGGAAGCCCAGACCCGGAGGTGTAGCCATGGTTATCACAGGTCCGCTATTGTGCGCGTATTGATTGTGAGTGAGCAACGGCCAACAGCAAAGACGACGGCACTGATTGTCGGGCTGGCCCACCTTCGCTGAAGCTATGGCGGGTGCAAGCAGAAGCCCGACCTACGGTTAACGGCACCACCACAACGCCACCACCGGCCGATTCTTACGAATCGGCCCTCCATACGACCACGGCAAAGGCAAACGGCCTGGCTTTTCAGGCCAGTGGGTCGGATAGGAATCCGACCCCTCCGGACGGCGAAGGCAACGGCCGATGGCACCACCACAACGCCACCACCGGCCGATTCTTACGAATCGGCCCTCCATACGACCACGGCAAAGGCAAATGGCCTGGCCTTTCAGGCCAGTGGGTCGGATAGGAATCCGACCCCTCCGGACGGCGAAGGCAACGGCAAACGGCGCCACCACAACACCACCACCGGCCGATTCTCACGAATCGGCCCTCCATACGACAAAGGCGGAGGAAGGCGTCTACTCGGCGCTGAGCGAGCCGATCAGACCAGCAGTGAGGCCATCGCGCATGCCGACGGCGTACTCATCGGCCGAAATGCGCTCGTAGACGCGCGTGACCAAAGCTGCGTCCGGGGCATCAGCGTTGAGAGCGAGACCGATCATCACCCGATCCGCCATCTCCTCGCCCACCAGGCCGTCGAGCGTGACCATGATGTCGAGGATCTGCTGGTAGAGCGGGAAGTCGAACTCGCCGCCGAGCGGCTCGTCGGTGAGCGGGTCCGGGATCACGCCGCGCTGAGCAGCGGAGATCATAGGCAGTACGAGATCGTGGCGACCAGCTTCGACCATGGCCGAGCCAACCGCGCCAATGACCTCCCAGTTGATAAGGCGGGAGGAGGCGCGCAGCGTCTGGTCCTCAGGAACGCCCTCACCGGAGAGGCCCATCGCCCACTGCATGGTGTCGGGAGCGATGGCTTCGCCATTACCAGAGACGATCTTGCCAGGCAGGCTGCAGGAGAAACGCAAGGGTCGGCCGCTGCCCATGAGGGCCTCGGCGAGGCCCTCGAAGGCCTCATTCATACCCTCCATGCCCTCGACTTCGACCTCGACGTCACCCTCGGCGGGGGCATCAGCGACGGGTTCCATGACGGGCGCGCCTTCCATCACCATGGTGAACTGATAGACGGTGGTGAAACGGTGGCCGACCATGGCGAACTCAGGCTGGGCCTCGGCGTCATCCTTGAAGAGGCTGTCGCCGGCGTCAGCGTGGCCCTTGAGCATGGTGACCTGCCACTCGCCACGGTCGAACTCAACGGGCTCCTCCCAGTTCTCCTCGGCAACGGCTTCGGCACCGATGTCGAGTTCGCCCTCGGCGCCCTCACCCTCAGCCATCTGCTTGAGGATGCCGACCTCCATCATGGCGTCCTGGCCACCGTCGGCGAGCATGGTGAACTGAGCGTCAAGGAACATGCAGCCATTGAGGGCCACAGCGCCGAGCAGCAGGGCCGCGAGCAGGCCCAGTCTGGTCAGGTTAGTACTTGCCATATTCATCCACCGCCTCGAAGAGCGCGACTATGTTTTCCCACGGCACCTCTGGTTCGAGGATATGCGTGGGTGCAATGAGCAGTCCGCCGCCCTGCCCGGCATTCTCGATGGTCCACTTGACGTTCGCGCGGACCTCGTCGGCTGTGCCGAAGGGCATGGTGGTCTGAGTGCCAATGCATCCCCACAGCGCGACGCGATCACCGTACTCGCGCTTGAGCTGGGCCGGGTCCATGCACTCGGGCTGGACCGGGTTAAGTATATCAAAGCCGATTTCGATCAAGTCGTCAATGACCTGGCGGATATCACCGTCACTGTGATAGAAGGCGAGACAGTCGGGATTGGCGTCTTTGGCGGCCTTGATGACCTTGGCCCAGCGGGGCTTGAGCCACTCGCGCCACATGTCAGGGCTCATCATCAGGCGGTCCTGCATGCCAACATCGTCGCCGCAGTGGATGATGTCAGCGCCGGCCTCGGCGACGCGCATGGCCATGAAAGCGCGGTCCTCGGTGATGCGATCAAAGATGAAGGCGGCGAAGTCGTGGTCGAAGACCATCGCCTCCATGAGCTTCTCCATGCGCGTGAGCTGCCAGGCGCCCTCCCATATGTGGCCGACGCCACCGTTGACGGCCCAGCCAGCGTCGTGGAGGGCCTTGCAGCTTTCCTCGAGGTGGGCGTGGCGGCAGGTGGGTGTGTAGTCGGGCCAGGGGAAGGCCTCGAGATTAGCGACGGTGGCGGCGTTCTCGAGCGGGTAGACCTTGCCGGTAAAGTGGTAGAAACCGGCAGGGAAACGGCCGGTACCATACTCGCTGAATACGGTGCCCTCGGGGACGCCATCGGGGTACCAGGGCATGAAGTCAGGAAGCTGCTCCGGGGCGGCGAAGCCTATGCCACGGGTCTCGAAACCGAAGTAGTCGGCGGGATTGGTTTCGCCGGTGGCCTCTACGAACTTTTCCTGAATAGTGGGCGTGAAGCTGGCGGTTTTGGGCACGCGGTCAGGCTGCTCGCGGCGCATGGCGGTGACGACTCGCTCGTGGGGCGACATCTCTCTCACCGGGCGTTGCTCCCTTCGCTGCCGGTCATGCGCGCATATATGTAGAGAATGGTCGCGATCACCGAGACCAGAAGCATCAAGCCCGCAACCCATTGCGGCCCGTCCGGGATGAAGCCGAGGACGACCGCCGGCAGCAGGAAGGCTATCATGACCCAGCGCCAGATGCGCATCATCTCGGGCGTGGTGAGCACGTCGATGATCTCGCGCGAGCCCCTCAGGTAGAAACCGCAAGCGACGCAGCGGGCGGCGTCTGACGCGTTTTCGGCACCACAGACGGCGCAGGTGCGCAGCCCCATGTCCTGGCGCCGCTTCAGCAACAACGAGCGTTCGAGGCGCTGAGCACAGTACGCGTTTATCGGGTGTACGTCAAGATAGGACTGGTAGTGATCGGCGGCGCGCTGCCAGTCGCCACGGTCGAAGTAGATGTCGCCGAGGCGACGGTGCGGGAAGGGCACGTCGGGCTGACGCCGGAGGCCCTCCTCATACTTGGCGATATCGTCGGCGAACATTCGTCGCAGCTTGCGCTTGCGGGCGACGGCGTTGACGATGGGTGACCCGAGGCCGATGATCCAGATAAGCGCAAGGGCAATGAGACCCACGGGTCCGCCGGAGAAGACCGCAGTCTGCAAGCCGACTACCACGACCAACAGCATGAACAGCTCGAGGCCATTGATTTCGCGCATCAGGCACATGCCTATCAGGCGCCAGATGAGCGAAAAGACGAGGAAGAGCCCCCCGATGACCATGACAACGATTACTGCCAGCATTCGCGCATACCCCGCCTCAGGTCAGGTTGACGTGGGGCCGTCGCTGAGCGAAGCCCCGCGCTCGAGTAACCTCTCGCGCAATGCGACGATGTCAACGGAGCGAGTGTCCACGCCCGCGGCCACAGCCTGTGCGGCAGCGACGCCAGCGCCTTCGCCGATGGCCATGACGATGGGCATGACTCGCTGCGAACTGTGGGCACCGTGGTCGGCGGAGATGCATCGGGCAGCGACGAGAAGATTGTCGAAGCCGAGCGGCGTGATGCAGCGGTACGGGATGTCGTAGGCCTCGCCGGGCGGCAGGTGCAAGATGACGGTGCCGGTGCCAACGGGGCTGTGGATGTCGACGGAGTAGCTGCCGCGCGCGATGCCGTCGGCGAACTTGGTGGCCGCGAGGACCTCGTCAGTGGTGAGGATGTGGTCTGCCATGACGCGCCGGGTCTCGCGAATGCCAATCTGGGCGCCCATGCTCAGGAGGAACGCGTCCTCCATGCCGGGGATGTAGGTTTTGAGGAAGCTGACCATCTGGACGACCTGGCGGCGGCCAATGAGTTCGGCTTCAGTGAGGGCGTCAGCGTCGGTGCCATCGCGCATGACCACGCGCGTGGTGTTGAAGTGCAGCTCGCCATCGCGGGTGGTGTAGAACCACAGGACGTTCTCGCGGGGATTGTCGATCTCGCCGCGGTCCTTCGCGGCATCGTAGAACTCGTTGATCTCCTCGCGAGCGGGGAGGCGGTCGAGGTCGACGCCGCCCATGCGGAAGTTGAGAGTCATGGGCTGGGCGAGGCCGTCCTCGTCGCGGCCCTTGCGGACATCGCAACCGGCCCAGGTGCACAGGTCGCCATCGCCGGTGGAGTCGATGAAGAGATCAGCCTCGATGACTTCGAGGCCGGACTTGCTGGCGACGGCGATGCGCTTCACGCGGCCGTCGGCGGCGTCGACCGCGACGAGAGAGGTGTGCAGCCGCATGCGCGCGCCCGCCTCGATGACCATGTCATCGGCGAGGAGCTTGAGCAGCTCGAAGTCGAAACAGGCTTTGTAGCGCGGCCCACCCATGCCACCCATTTCGCCGAGGCGGCGGATCATGCGCTCGAAGACGCCGCGGATGATGGGCGTGCCGCCTGCGTGCCAGGGCATGAAGGGGTTGACCATGCCAGCGGTGGCCATGCCGCCGAGGAATGCGTAGCGCTCAACGAGGAGCGTGTCGGCGCCCTCCTCAGCAGCGGCGATGGCGGCGCCGAGACCGCCCGGGCCTCCGCCGACGACGACCACTTGTGCTTTTGCGGCGACAGGAAGCGCGTCAAAATCGATGGCTGCGGCGCTCATGGGTTCGCTCCTCGGGTGCGCTACTGGGTATCGATCTGAATGCGCATACCGCACTTCTCGGCCTCCTGGGCGAGCGAGTTCCAGGACTTCATCTCCTCGAACTCGTCGGCGCTGACCGGGAGGATCTCCAAGTACATGTCGAGCTTCCAGTGCGCGTGCAACTCCTGGAGGATTTTGCACAGCGGGCGTCCGGCGAAAGCATCCGACAGCAGGACGAGATTGAGGTCGCTGTGCGGACGCGATTTGCCGCACGCGCGAGAGCCGTAGAAGATGGCCTCCGCGACGCCTACGCGCATCATGAAGGCGCGAATCTCCTCAACTAACCCTTCGAGTTCAGTTGCCTGAGTATCCACTCAAACGCCTCCTCCGCCATAGCCACTGCCTCGTGACCGTCCTCGGCGTCGAATTTTTTGGAGGGCGGGCCGCCAGCGGCGTCGATGTAGCGCGTCGACATATAGAAGGGATTCATCCGCTTGATGATGTCCCAGATGGGGTCGGGGATGCGATTGAACACCTGGTGGACCATGGCCTGCAGGGAGTGCTCGCGGGGCATCGTCCACCCCTTGACGATGGGATAGGCGCACTTGAGGAGCTTCTCGATGGACTGGCGCGCCTGGAAGACGGCAAGGTGAGGGTAGCCGCTGTCAGCCAACAGGCTCGCGGCCTCAAGGTCGACCCGGGCGTCGTCAACCCATGACTGCTCTCGGTCGTTAAGCATGTGTTTCACCTAGATGCGAACGGCAACGGCAAACCGCAGAGCCACAGAGACGCAGAGAACGACCAACGGCAACGGGTCAGTCGGAGAGCCTGGCGCGCAGCAACTCGTTGACCATACCGGGATTGGCCTGGCCGCGCGTGGCCTTCATGATCTGACCGACCAGGAAGCCGAGCGCCTTCTCTTTGCCAGCGCGGAAATCGTCGACAGGACCGGGGTTGTCGGCGATCACCTGATCGATGACCCCGTCCAACTCGCCCGTGTCACTGATCTGCTTGAGGCCCTCGGCCTCAACGATCTCGGCGGCGCTACCACCGGTGTCGAACATCTTCGCGAGAACGTCCTTGGCTATCTTGCCGCTGATGCTGCCATCTTCGATGAGCGCGAGAAGACCCGCCAGGGCATCGCAGGAGATGGGACCGGTCTCAACAACAAGGCCCCGCTCGTTGAGCAGGCTGGCGAGATCGCCCATCACCCAGTTGCTAACGGTCTTGGGGGAGCCGGCAAAGAGGTCGCAGACGCCCTCGTAGTAGTCGGCAAGCTCGGTGGTGTCGGTCAACACACCGGCGTCATATTCGGGCAGGTCATACTGGTCGCAGAACCGCGCGCAACGCTCCTGCGGGAGCTCGGGACAGGAGGCGAATATCTCCTCGACCCATGAGGCGTCGGGCTCCATCGGGACCAGGTCGGGCTCGGGGAAATACATGTAGTCATCGCTGCTCTCTTTGCGGCGCATGAGAGCAGTGACACCGTTGGCCTCGTCCCAGCGGCGGGTCTGCTGGAAAAGCTCGTCAGTGGTGCCATCCTCGATGGAGCGGATCTGGCGGGCCAACTCGTAGTTGACCGCGTCATGGACCGACTTGATCGAGTTGAGGTTCTTGACCTCGACCTTGGGGGTGGCCTCGCCAGTCTCGGAGTTGACGACGTTGACGGTGGGCTCGCAACGCATCGCACCCTCGTCCATGTTCGCGGACGAAACACCAATGCAGCGGAGCATCTGGCGCAGGCGGATGAGGTATTCCTGGCACTGCGCGGCAGAAGTGAAATCGGGCTCGGTGACGATCTCCATGAGCGGCATGCCGGAGCGGTTGTAGTCGACGAGACTGGTGCCGCCGGGCATGTGGAGGTTCTTGCCAGTGTCCTCCTCGAGGCCATCGACGTTCAGGTCGATGGTACCGTCGAAAGTCAGCGGCTCGTCATACTGGCTGATCTGGAAATTTTTGGTCATGTCCGGGTAGAAGTAATTCTTCCGGGCAAAACGCGTGCGCTCCGCAACCGTGCAGCCAAGCGCGCTCGCGGTGCGGATTACGTACTCAACGGCCTTGCGGTTGGGCACCGGCAAAGCACCGGGCATGCCCAGACAGACCGGGCAACAATTGCTGTTGGGATCTGACCCGAACTGCGTCGAACAGGCGCAGAACATCTTCGAGTCGGTGGCCAACTGTACGTGCACTTCCATGCCAATCATCGGCTGCAACGCCATTCTGTCTCCCTCAGATCAAGTACTATGGTGCTCTGGTGCAATAGTGTAGTGGATCACCACGAACGCGGCTGGATGATCAGTACCGCGGACTAGACGCTCTGACACGGCTTGCTGAAGCTTCGGTTCGCGGGCCGCCAAGACATCGAGTATGTTTGCCCGCAGACCAATGGAGAGGTCGTTTCCCATCACAGGCATCGCAGCGTACGCACGCTCGTGCACTGTTTTGGGGTCCATCAAGAGGCACGCGAGCGTCGCAATGTGATCGGCCCGCAAGGATGTCCCCGAACTGGCCACCGCAGCCAACTGCTCGTCCAGTTCCTGAATTGGCTCAAGCACTTCATGTAGTTGGGCGATCGTCCCAAGCCCCACCGCGTCGAGCCACTCAAATGCCTCGTCGCCGGCGGAGAAGCTCTTGGGGCCAAGTTCGAGACCGGCCTTTACCGATAGCGGAAACTTGCGGCCGACATACTCAGCCAACGCATCGCTCGTTATCGGTACACATAGATTCCCTTCATCAAGGCTTGCTTTTACGCTGCTCCTGTGTTCTGCATGCTCCCTGATGAGGTCGCTGAGTTGGCCGTCCGCTATCTCGAGCAGCCCTGCTAACAAGTATATTCGGCGCTCCATGTTCGGCGGGAGACTTACGCCGGGCTTGTAGAGGAGGCCGTGCTCAGTCTCGGACCAAGCGTTCTCGAGCGTCGTGTGGATCTGTACCTCGAAGGTCATTGAGCGGAACTCACACCACTCACTGAGCGCCGTGCTTGCCTCAGGTAGCCGACAGACCAAGTTGATCCCCCGGTAGCCCAGTTCGTACGCCTCCAGTTCCTCACCTTTGTCAACAGACTCCGCTTGATCCACGACGAACTTCTCGCCAACGAGAGTCCGAACCCGCTCCCGGTCCTTCTGCAGATACACCACCACACGGATCCCGGCCATGTCGTGGATCTGCCGCATAGGGTCGGAGTACTTAGATTTGCTTGCCTTCTCAGCGAACTTGTCGATCTCCTTCGTCCTGCGCTTGACCAGCAGGAACTCAATGCCCTCCGCTTCAAGTTGCTCTTCGAGCAGGTCCCCAATCTTGTTGGCCAGCTGCTCATACTTCGGCCAGCTCTGCTTGTATTCCTCAACTGCCTCTCTCGCCTTCAGGGCTGACCACCCGCTTTCAGCGCACCCAACTGAGCCGAGTCACTGGCAGTCAATAATACACGCCCACAAGCAGTTTGTCGAGAACACGACGTGCACACGAAGCCGCTATTCCCAGCGCAGGTCGGCGATCTGGCGGCGGAGATCGAGCTCCATCGCGCAGGCCACGTCGGGATACTCCGCGATCACGTTGCGCTGCTCCGTCGGGTCCGCCGCGCGATCATATAACTCGCGCTCGCGATCAAAAGCCATCAGGAAACTCCAGCGATCATCGCGGATGTTCCAACTCGACTTGTGGATGCCTGTCAGGACCGTGTCGCGCAACGAATCGACCTCGCCACGGACCAGCGGGAGCACGCTGCGACCGTGAGTGCCCGGCTGAGGATCGGCGCCGGCGGCGTCGCAGATAGTTGGAGCGATATCGCAGAGCTGGACGAGGGCGTCACGCCTCTCCCCCGCTCCGGCACCGTCGGGCATGTGCACCAGCATCGGGACCGCCGCCAACTCCTGGTAGAGCCAAGGCCTGTGCTTGCGGACAATGCCATGATCGTCGAGCGGCTCGCCATGGTCGGAGGTGAAGATGATCATCGAATTCTCGAAGTACCCCATGTCGCGCGCGGCGTCGAGGAGGCGACCAATCCACTTGTCCACGAAACTGATCTCGCCAGCGTAGAGAGCGCGAACGTTGGCCATCTCCTCGGGGCTGAGATAGCCGTCCACCAGCGAGGGCACGGGGTCGATGATGTCGATGCCCGCGTAACCGGGATTGTAGGGCTCCTTGAAGGACAAGGGCGGATCCCAGGGCTCGTGGGGGTCGAAACAGTCAACCCAGAGGAAGAGATCATCGCGGCCCTGACGCTCCTGCAACCAGCGGACGCCACCGTTCATCACCTGCGCGACGTAGTAGTCCTCCTCGGTCTCGCGGACGGAAACATTGCGCAGATATTGGCGGAAACGATCGGCCCACATGTCGGCCTTGTCATTGTGCGGGCTGAGCTTGTGGTGCGCGGCGAAGGCCTCGTCAACGTCAACGGACTCGTCGACGATCCATGGGTCATACTCCTGACCGCGGATGAAGAGCGTGCTGTCGAAGCCGCGGCCACAGTTGAAGCCGGGCTTGTGCATGTGGTAGACGTCGGTCACGTAACCGGAGTGGTAACCCTTGTCCCAGAGCCACTCGGCGATGTGGACGTCGCTGGCTTCGAGAGGCTGCCAGGGGCGGAAGGGGAAGTTGATGCGGCCGGTCCACATCGAGGTGCGGGCAGGCATGGTGTTGAGCGAGTCGGCGTAGGCTCCCTCGATGAGACAAGACTGCGCGGCGAAGGCGTCGAGATTCGGAGTGCTGATCCAGTCATTTCCGTAGCAGCCGAGGTGATCGCGGCGGAAGCTGTCGGCGACGATGACGATGATGTTCATTGGTCACGCCCCTCCCGATTGATTGTTGCGGGGCAGTTCGGCGTGGAAGAAGCGTGAACCTGCGAAGAGGGCGGGGTTGCAGGCGCAGAGGAGTTGTGGTTAAATAGATTGGCAGAGGCTTTCACGGCTTCCGAGGCGGCAGACGACAATGGAACCGAACAAGGACCGTGCCCAGCATGTGTGCGTTGCGTGCGGGCGGGGGCTGCCGGACGCGCCCGATGTGAGCCGGTGCCCACATTGTGGCGCGCGCGTGCTGTGGCGGCCTGAGAGCGGGCAGCCGTCGGCAGGGATGGCGCTGTTCGCGGCGCGGATGTGCGGGATCATGGCGGGGCTGCAGATCGGCCTCGTGTGGGCGATAGTGACCGCCGAGACCGGGACGTACCTGCCCGCACTGCTGGCGAGCTTCGTGGTGCTGCCCGTGGTGGGCTACACAGTCATGGGAACGTTCGTCGCCCGCGTGGACGCTACTGGAAGGCCCGGCCTCGTGAGCGCTATTGCGGCGGTGAACATGGGGCTGGCGGCGATGCAGGTGGCGGGTGTGCTGGGGGTCAATGATCTGAATCTTCTCGCCAGCTTCGGGCTCATCGTGGCAGCGGTCAGTCGGCACTTGATCGCCGCGAGCATAGCGGCGTGGCTGGAGCGGTGACGGTAGAGACGACGACGGCAACGGCAACTGCATACGACGACGACTCGGGGCAACGACCGGAGGGTCTGACACCTTCGCTGAAGCTATGGTGCCCAAGGAAAGACCCGCCCGCCATACGACGACGGCAAGGGCAAACGACCAGCGAGTCTGACACCTTCGCTGAAGCTATGGTGCCCAAGGAAAGACCCGCCCGCCATACGGCACGGATGGACGACAACGGCCTGGCCCTTTGGGCCAGTGGGCTGCGTGGGAACGCAGCCCCTCCGGACGGCAACGGCGACGGCAAGGGCAGTTGACTGTCGAGCTGGAAGCCCACCCTCCATACGGCGACGGCCTGAGGCAACGACGGAAGGCACGATCGCGTAACCAACGACTTTACCACCCGAGACAAGCGCGGGTGTACGAGCGAACCGATGAGACGCACTGGAGGACGATCACATGAGCGTACGGGATACGGTCCAGGCCGCAGCCAGCGCCGCAAAGAGCGCCTCGCGAGTGCTGTCGCGTGCCAGGGGCGAGAAGCGTGAAGAGGCACTGGCAGCCATGGCAAGCGCGATCCGCGAGAACGTCGAGGCTATCAAAGAGGCCAATGCGCTGGATATGGAAGCGGGCGAGAAGAACGGGCTGTCATCGGCGATGCTCGACCGGCTGATGCTCGACGACGAGCGCATCGAGGACGTCGCCGGGGCGCTGGAGGAGATCGCGGAACTGCCCGATCCCGTGGGCACGGTTCTGAAGAGCTGGACGATCGAGAACGGTCTGGTGATCGAGCGGGTGGCCATGCCCATCGGCGTCATCGGCATCGTGTATGAGTCGCGGCCGAATGTGACGGCCGACGCGGCGGGGCTGTGCATGAAGTCCGGGAACGCGGCACTGCTGCGAGGGGGCTCGGAGGCGATCAACTCGAACGTGGCGATCGCGAAGGCACTGCAGAGCGCGTGTGAGAGCGTGGGCCTGCCAGCGGGCTGCGTGTCGATGATTGACGTCACCGACCGCGAGGCCGTGCAGGCAATGTGCCAGTCGCCAGAGTATCTGGACTTGATCATCCCGCGGGGAGGCGAAGGGCTGATCCGCGCGGTCTCGGAGAATTCGCAGGTGCCAGTGCTGAAGCATTACCGGGGCATGACGCAGATATATGTGGACGCGGAGGCGGACGTGGACCTGGCCGTGAAGCTGGTGCATAACGCGAAAGTCCAGCGGCCCGGGGTGTGCAACGCGGTGGAGAACCTGTATGTGCATTCGGGCGCAGGCGAGGCGCTGCAGGCAGTGCTCGGGGACCTGCTGGCGGCAGGGGTGGAGGTGCGCGGCTGCCCGCGAACGGTGGAACTGGTCGAGGGCGTAGTGCCTGCGACCGACGAGGACTTCGACACCGAATACCTGGACATGATCATCTCGGTGATGATCGTCGATTCACTGGACGAAGTGCTCGACCTGATCGCCGAACACAGTTCGGGGCTCGCAGAGGCCATCATCACCAGCAACCAGGCGACCGCGGACCGGTTCCTGCGTGAGGTGGACTCCGCGGCGGTCTACCACAACGCTTCCACACGCCTGACCGACGGCGGGGTGTACGGGCTGGGTGCGGAGATCGGCGTGTCCACGGACAAGATCCACGCGCGCGGGCCAGTCGGCGCGGCGGAACTGACCATCTACAAGTACGTGTGCAGAGGCGACGGGCAGATACGAGAGTAAGACGGCGACGCAGAACGACTGAGGATCATACAATGCAGTCAGACGATTTGAGGCAACCGAGCAACGGCGATCGACCGCGACGCGTGGTCATCAAAGTGGGCACCCGACTGGTCACGCACCAGGACGGAACCGTCGACCACGCGTTCATGCGATCACTGGCCGAACAAGTCGCGGAGCTGAGCGCCGAGGGCATCCAGGCTATCGTGGTGACGTCGGGTGCGGTGAATCTGGGCCGGCGGCTGATGGTCGGCGATTCGGGAAGGCATCTGCGGTCGACTGAACGGCCGGCGGCGGCGGCGGCTGGCCAGCCGCTGCTGATGCAGGCGTGGGCGGCGGCGTTCGCGGAGGTGGAGCTGGGCGTGGCGCAGGTGCTGCTGACCCAGGACGACATCGTGGACCGGCAACGGTGCATCCACCTGCGAGAGACACTGGGCGCATTGCAGGCCAACCAGATGATTCCGCTGCTGAATGAGAACGACAGCGTGTCGGGACCGGAGACGACGTTCGGGGAGAACGATAACCTGGCGGCGATGGTGGCAGTGGCGCTGGCACCGTCGGACCTGCTGATCTTCCTGCAGGATGAGGACGGCCTGCTGACGGCCGACCCGCGCTCGGACGAGAGCGCGGAGTTGATCGCGTGCGTGGCGCCGGACGAGGATCTGAGCCAGTATGCGGCAGGAGCCGGGGGGCCGGAGTCGCTGGGCGGGATGAGCAAGAAGCTGGAGGCGGCGCGGCAGGCAACTGACTGCGGGATCCGCGTGCTGATCGCGAGCGGCGAGTGCGAGGGCGTGGTGACGCGGCTGGTGGCGGGCGAAGAGGTGGGGACGTGCCTGCTGGCGCGGGAGCGGATTCCATCGCGGAAGGGCTGGCTGAGCGTGCACGGGAGGCCGGCGGGGACGCTCGTGGTGGACGACGGAGCGAAACGGGCCCTGATGCAACGCGATGGGAACAGCCTGCTGGCGATAGGCATCGTGGAGGCGACGGGTGATTTTGCGGCGGGCGAGCTGGTGACGATTCGGGATTCGGCGGGTCGGGAGATCGCGCGGGGTCTGGCGAACTACTCGCGGGCGGAGACGGATCTGATTCGTGGCCAGCACTCATCGCGGATCCCGGAACTGCTGGGGCATGAGGGCTCGGACGAGGTGGTGCACCGGGACGATATGGTGCTTGCGCGGGAGTAGACGGTCTACGTACAAAGACGAAACCCCCTACTGTCGCTTCTGATGAAGCGCTGGTGGGGGGTTGTCTTTTGCCTGCGTGCGCAGCAGGGACCGTGAGGTCCCTGCTGCGCTGCAGAGCAATGTGGATCAGCCAGCCTTAGCCGGGGGGCGGTACTGCTTCGCCCTCGGGTGCTGGTGGCGGGGTAGTGCCCTCGGCCGGAGCGTCAGTTACCGGATCGGCCGGAGCAGCATCGTCGGCCGGAGCGGCATCGTCTGCCGGGGCGGCGTCGTCTGCCGGTGGGGCGTCGTCGACCGGAACGTCAGGCATGATCATGCCAGCGCCGTCGTCCGGCGCCACGTCGGCTTTGGGGCAACCCGTCAGTGTAACGACCAGGAGCATGGCGACCACAAGAGCGATCACCGCAACAGTTCCCCACTTCGCGTGCATTTTACAGCCTCCCTTACTTGTTTACCGCACCACGGTAAAGGTGCAGCGTACGCATTATTGCCGCGCAGGCGAGGATAAGTTCGCCCCTCGGCGTGAAATCCCTCCTGCCATTGGCAGGCAAATCTTTTTTTCAGTTAAGGTCGGCGCGCTGGAAACTGCCGCGCAGGAAGTCGGCAGCTTCATCGATCTCGTTGTCGGTGATCGGCCCGAAGCCGCCGACGGCGTCGTCGGCAGTCCAAGGGTCATCGGCGTCAACGTCATCGATGTCGAGTATCCACGAGTCGCTGAGTACCTCGGCGGCGCGGCGCATGCTTGCGTCGGCGGCCTCGGAGAATCCGGCGGCACGCAGGACGGTGCCAATCCACCAGTGGAGCTGGCCGTCAAAGTCGTCGTCGGCAAGCCCCTCCTGGAAAGCGCTGACAGCGCTGAGGCAGGCGAGGCGGAACCGGTCCTCGTCAACGACTTGGCGGTCGCCCTCCTCGACGTCCTCGGTGGTGAATGTCTGGTTTGCGAGCTGGTAGCGATTGTACCCGAGGGCAAAGTGAGCCAAGGGATGGTCGGCGCCCTGGGCAATCGCCCGTTCCAGCCGCTCAACGACAAGATCTGTAAGGCCGAGGTGATAGTAACATTCGGCGGCGAGAAGCGCCCGGCCGACCTCGGCGGTGCCTGCGACTGCACTGCCATTGATGAACTCGAGCAGGGACCGCAGGCCAATGTCACGTTTTTCGGTGGCGTCCTGCAGCCCGGTCGCGGTGAGCTGGCGCGTTGCGGCTGCAGCTGACAGGGCGCCATGGTATCGGGACTCAATGCTCAAGTACTGCAGGTACAGGTCACGGACCGATGCGCTCGGACCGTCGCTCCCAGAGAGCAGGTCAGCGATAAGTTCATAGAAGGCCTGAGAGAACGCCGGGACCGTCTCGTAACCCGACAGTTCGTCAATTCGCTCATATATGGCGCGCTGGTGCGCTTCGGACATCAGTGGCTCCGGTCCTCACAGTGCGTCGTGGTCGGTGTTCACCTGAGTATTCTGCGCGCGTCGCAGGACTCCTCGTTGGTCACACCATTTTTCGCAGGATATAGTATGAGACGCAGACGGTCGCGGGAGGCGACCGTCTGCGTGGGTTGCATCATTGGGAACAGGTCAGCGCAATTCGATCGTCGCGCCGGCCTCTTCGAGGGTCTTCTTCATGGTCTCGGCGTCTTCCTTGCCGATCTGCTCGCCAACGACAGAGCCGGGAGCAGCCTCGACGAGTTCCTTGGCCTCTTTGAGGCCGAGGGAAGTGCTGACTTCACGGACGGCCTTGATGACCTGGATCTTCTGGGCGCCGGCATCGTTGA
Source organism: Candidatus Zipacnadia bacterium (assembly GCA_029821735.1). Classification (GTDB taxonomy): domain Bacteria; phylum Armatimonadota; class Zipacnadia; order Zipacnadales; family UBA5352; genus JALGSU01. The sequence goes on from JALGSU010000048.1 coordinate 51,272, forward strand.
GGACGACGTCAAAGATGACCTGCTCCTCTTCGGCTTCGGCGGCAGGGCCAGCGCCAGCAGCGGCAACGGGTGCCGCGGCGGTAACGCCGTATTTGTCCTGCAGCTTGTCTTTGAGCTCAACGAGCTCGAGGACGGTAAGGGCATCTACGGCTTCAATGATCTCGTCAACGGTCATGTGTGATCTTCCTCTCCTCATGTGGCTGGGGGGGCAGTCTATGCCGCCTCGCCCTCTTCAGTTTTCTTGTCGGCTACGGCTTCGAGCGTGTAGACCAGATCGGACACCAGAGCACCGAGGGTGAACACGAAGTCGGTGACCGGTCCGGAGATCCCGCCGAGAACGCCGGCGATGAGCTGGTCACGGCTCGCGATCTTCGCGAGTTGGCTGAGCTCCGCGTCAGAGAGCAGCTGGCCATCAACGAGTCCGGCCTTGACGGGGGGCATTTCGTTCTCGTCAAGGAACTCCGCCAGGGCCTTGAGGGGCGCTATCGGGTCGTCGCCGCAGAAGGTGGTGGCGTTGGGCCCCAGGAGCAGGTCCGTGAGGGGCTCGAATGGTGTGTCAGCAACCGCGAGCTTGAACAGTCGGTTTTTGAGCACATACATGCGCCCGCCGGCATCGATGATCTTGCCTCGCAGTTCGCTGATCTGAGAAACGCTCAGGCCGGGGAACTCCATGAGGTAGACGCTACCGCTCTCGGCGAGCCGCTCTTTCACTTCCTGGACAAGTTGCCTCTTCTCGTCTGTTGGTGGAATAGGATTTCACCTCCTCTGCGTCCCGGTGCAGAACACGAAAACCGGGGGCCATTGCGAGGCAGGCCCCCGGCTGCAGTAGACGCAGGATCGGGTCGGCTCTGGCCTCGGCAGGCGGGCCGCTTGGAGCGGCCACTTATGCTCGGGATGAGCACCGGCTGTCTTTAGCCTCGCTTGTGAGTTGTCAGACGGACAGGAGGGCTTTCGCCCTCAAACGCCTAGGCCGCGATGTTGCTGGCGTCGGCGGTATCGATTTTCACACCAGGTCCCATGGAGGAGGAAACCGCGATGCTCCGGAGGTAGCGTCCGGTAGCGGACGCGGGCCGGGCAGCGATTACAGCATCCATGAGTACCTTGAGGTTCTCTCGGAGCTGATCGACCTCGTAGGAAACTTTGCCGATCGGCACGTGGAGGACGGCTCCGCGGTCGATTTTGAACTCGGCGCGGCCACTCTTGAGTGCGGCCACGGCGCTGGCGACGTCATCGACGACGTTGCCGGCTTTCTTGGAGGGCATGCGGGGCCCGAGCTTTTTGCCGAGCGGGCCGACGATTTTCATCATCGGGGGCTGCGCGACGAGGATATCGAACTCGTCCCATCCCTCGTTGATATCTTTGACGAGGTCCTCGCCACCGACTCGGTCGGCGCCGGCGGCCTCTGCTTCGCGGACGGCCTCGCCCTCGGCGAAGACCGCGACACGCGGGACCTTACCGGTGCCGTGCGGGAGCACGACGATGCCGCGCACGTTCTCGTCGCCTTTGCCGGGCGTTACGCCGAGCCTGATAGCGACCTCGACGGTCTCGTCGAACTTGGCGGTGGCCAGTTCTTTGACGAGAGCGAGGGCTTCCTCTACGGGGTAGAGTTTGCCGACCTCTATCTTCTCGGCGGCCTGCCGGATACGCTTACTGTTGTCCTGGGCCATTTCAGTCACCTCATACGCCGCAACGCGGTCGCGCCGGCGTGGAAAACTTTACTCTTCTGATGCCCCATTGTCCTCGACCGGAGCAGCGACGGGCGCGCCCTCGATGGGCATGCCCTCGACGGGCTCCGCAGCGATCTTGGTGTCCTCGGGGTCGACGTAAATCGTGTCAGTGGCCTCGTCGACGACGACAATACCCATGCTTCGCGCGGTGCCGGCGACGATCTTAGCGGCGCCATCAACGTCGCGAGCATTGAGGTCTTCCATCTTCTTCGCCGCGATATCGCGGACCTGATCCCAAGTGACCTCGCCGACGAGGGACTTGCCGGCTTCGCCACTGCCACTTTCGAGGCCAGCAGCTCGCTTGAGCAGGCTGGAGGCAGGTGGGCTCTTACAGATGAACTCGAAGCTGCGGTCCTGGAAGACAGTGATGTCAACCGGGACGATGTCGCCCATCTGGTGAGCGGTTCGAGAGTTGAAGAGCTTGCAGAAGTCCATGATGTTGACGCCGTGCTGTCCGAGCGCGGGTCCGACAGGCGGTGCCGGCGTAGCTTTCCCCGCCGGGCACTGCAGCTTGATCATTGTCATTACTTTTTTGGCCATGACTGGTGCTCCTCACACGCGGCGGACGCCGCCTGGGGCCTACAGTTTCTCTATTTGCGTGAAGTCGAGTTCGACGGGCGTCTCTCTGCCGAAGATCGAGATGAGGACCTTGAGGGTCTCCCTCTCGGCGTTGACCTCGGTGATTTTCCCGGTGAACTCGCTGAACGGTCCGTCGGTGACGCGCACGGACTGGTCGACGGCCCAGATTGACTTGGGCCGCTGGCTCTCCTCGCCGATGGTGGCGAGGATCTTGGAGACTTCGTCCCTGCTCAGCGGGACGGGATCGTCGGAGGAACCGACGAAGTGAGTGACGCCATTGGTTTGGAGAATGAGCAGGCGCATCTCAACGGTGGGGTTGGCCTCGATGAGGACGTAGCCGGGATAGAGCTTCCGCTTGATCTCCCGGCGCTGACCGCTCGAGGTCCTGACCTCAGTTTCAGTAGGCACGAGAATCCGGCCGAGGTAATGGTCGATGCCTTTGGCTTCGGCCATCTTCTCGATACTAGCCTTGACCTTGTTCTCTTTGCCGGTCAGGGTGTGGACTACGAACCACTGTTTGGTCATCGTGCCATCCTCATCCGTCAGCGTGGATTTTGTGCGCTGCGGATCAGTTGTAGAGCCCGAAGGCTCCTACGAGTCTCGTGAAGACAAGGTCGAGGAGACCGACCCAGATGGCGACGATGCCAACTGCGACGATTACCACGCCAGTGAAACCGTAGGTATCCTCGTGGCTGGGCCAGACGACTCTCTGCAGCTCCCCCCACACGTCTTTGAGGAAGCGTCCGGTCGCCTGGAACGGCTGTTTGATTTTGGCCAGCATCCGCGTCATCTCCGCTGGGACAGACGGGTCTCAGGCCCGAGTAAGTTTGGCGCGACAGATGCGAGTGCGGGCGCCGTTTGAGGGCGCCCGCCTCACGCGTCCGGTAGCCGAATTGGCCACGCTTGGCTCAGTATTCTTATGGCAGGGGCAGCGGGACTCGAACCCACAACCGCCGGTTTTGGAGACCGGTGCTCTGCCAAATTGAGCTATGCCCCTGCGCGCCCGGCGCTTGGGCCGCGCCCTACTTCTTCAGGCGAGTTTCCTCATGCATGATGTGCTTGCGGCAGAACTTGCAGTACTTCTTCAGTTTGAGTTTGTCTGGGTTGTTCTGCCGATTTTTGCTGACATAGTAGTTCTCGCGGTTGCACTCGCCGCATTTGAGTATCATTTTAGTTGCTGGCATCTATTTCACCCGGTTACTTATTTTATGACCTTGGTGACGACACCGGCGCCGACGGTCAGACCGCCCTCACGGATGGCGAAGCGAACGCCCTCTTCCATCGCGATGGGCTGAATGAGGGTGACGGTCATCGTCACGTTGTCGCCCGGCATGACCATTTCGATGCCCTCGGGGAGGAGAACGTCGCCGGTCACGTCGGTGGTGCGGAAGTAGAACTGTGGGCGGTAGCCGTTGAAGAATGGCTTATGTCGGCCACCCTCATCCTGGGTGAGGATGTAGACTTCGCCCTCGAACTCGGTGTGCGGGGTGATTGAGCCGGGAGCAGCGACGACCTGCCCGCGCTCGATTTCCTCGCGCTCGACGCCACGGAGGAGCAGGCCGACGTTGTCGCCAGCCTCGCCCTCGTTGAGGGTCTTGCGGAACATCTCGACGCCGGTACAGACCGAGTCGCGTGTCTCACGGATACCAACGATCTGAACTTTGTCGCCGGTGTTGATGCGTCCGCGATCAACACGGCCGGTGGCGACGGTGCCGCGACCGGAGATGGTGAAGACGTCCTCGACGGGCATGAGGAAGGGCAGGTCGACATCGCGCTCGGGCTGGGGAATGTAGCTGTCCAGCGCGTCCATGAGCTCGAAGATGCATGCGCTGTCGGGGTTATCGCGGCTGGGCTCCTCAGCTTCGAGGGCCTTGAGCGCGCTGCCCATGATGACAGGGATGTCGTCGCCAGGGAACTCGTATTCGTCGAGCAGTTCGCGGACTTCGAGCTCGACGAGTTCGAGGAGCTCGGGGTCGGCGATGTCACACTTGTTGAGGAACACGATCAGATACGGGACGTTGACCTGACGGGCGAGCAGGATGTGCTCGCGGGTCTGCGGCATGGGGCCGTCATCGGCAGCGACGACGATGATAGCACCGTCCATCTGTGCCGCGCCGGTGATCATGTTCTTGATGTAGTCCCTGTGACCGGGGCAGTCGACGTGCGCATAGTGCCGAGCGTCGGTCTCGTACTCGACGTGACAGGTGGCGATGGTTACACCACGCTCGCGCTCCTCGGGAGCGGAGTCGATCTGGTCGAATGACATGACCTCGGTGTTACCGCCGCCCTCTTCGCTGAGGGCAAGAGTCCTGGTGATTGCCGCCGTCAACGTGGTCTTGCCGTGGTCAACGTGACCAATCGTGCCGACGTTCAAGTGCGGCTTGGTTCGTTCGAACGTTTCGCGTGCCATTGGAATGCCTACCTCCTGAATTGCTCGACGACGTAACCCGCGTTTTGGCGGGCAGTGGTTGCCGGCCACTGCCGGCTGTGAATGCGGATTTTGTCTCCCACGTAATGTATGTCAAACCCGGCTGCGCCGGGCGAAAAGCCTGAAATGCATGGAGCCCAAGACCGGGGTCGAACCGGTGACCTTATCCTTACCATGGACACGCTCTACCAACTGAGCTACTTGGGCTTTACTGGTGGAGGGAGGAGGATTTGAACCCCCGTAGGCGTTTGCCGGCAGATTTACAGTCTGCTCCCTTTGGCCACTCGGGCATCCCTCCACATGACCGATTGTCAAGAACGACCCCGACAAATTCGCCGGAGGCTTCACCTCCGGCCGGTGCGACATCGAACTGGAGCCGACGATCCGATTCGAACGGACGACCTGGTCATTACAAGTGACCTGCTCTACCAACTGAGCTACGTCGGCCCCCAGGGCTATCCGTCAACGCGCGCCCGGAAATGCAAAAGGTGCGCGGTTCGCCAGACCGTGCTTCGGCCCCGGCTGTGTATGGCGGGCTCAGTCGAGTCGAGCCAGCCGACAGACCTGCTTTTCGAGCTTCTTCTTTGCGCGCTGGAGGGCGTTGTCGACTTGCTTGACATTGGTGCCCAGTCTCAGCGCTATATCTCGGTAGGAGTCGCCCTGGACGTACTGATGCAGGACGTCCTTTTCAAGTCGCGAAAGTGAGCGATCCATCTCGCCGTGCACTCGGCAGTTGAGCTCTCGCCCCAAGACGACCGTCTCGGGACAGAGGCCTCGCTCGGACGGGAGCAGGTCCCGGAGCGTTCCCTCATCGTCGGCGTCCGCCTCGTTTGCGTCCATCGAGATGTATCGGTTGAGCGCGGCGTGCTTGTGGCGGCTGGCGCACTTGACCGCGCTGATTATCTGGCGAGTTACGCACATGGCGGCGAAGCTGCGGAAGCCGCCGACACTTTGTGTGGAGAAGTCGCGGATGGCCTTGTAAAGGCCGATGCGCCCCTCCTGAATGACATCTTCACGTTCGGCTCCAAGCAGGAAGTAGTTCCGCGCCTTGGCTTCCACCAGGCCTTGGTACTTCCGCAGCAAGTGCTCGGTTGCGAGTCGGCAACCACGCTTTGCCTGACGGATGATTTCTTCTTCGGTCATCCGCCGGATCTGCTGATCGAAACTGCGCTCCAGCATGGCGTCGCCTCCACGGGTGAGGGCTTACGTACCGCAACGCCGTCGCTTGCTTTCGCGATGAAGAGCCTGTTGCCAAACTTCAGTTGTGCGTGTGTGTGGCACGCGTCTTGCTCAGGTCCCTCCCCTGCGAGGACCGACGAGTACCGGTGCAATAGACGGCCATACGCGCCAAAAAACCAGCGACGCGTATGCCCCTGCCTCGCTCACAGGACCATGAGTATAGCCAAACGCGTCGGCCAAGTCAAGCAGCAATTTTGCAGACGCGGCACTGAGCGGGGCTACTGGGCGTGATACCACAGTACGGCCCCGACGCAGCAGGACGCGATCCAGATGATTGCCATGTACTTGGTGACGCGGGCGAGCAGTTCCTCGCGCGTGCCTTTGCGGAACTGCGTGGCGTCGCTGCCGCCCATCGCGGCCGAGAAGCTCTCGGCTTTTGAGGTCTGCAGGGTCACAGTGATGATAAGGGCAAGGCCGGAGACCAGTGAGGTTATGAGCATTGCGGTCAACATCCGGTCGGTCAACTCCCGTTCAGGGCGCCTCCAGGGGCGCCGTATCGGTGGCCAGCGTGTTATCGACCAGCCACTTGACAACTGTCGCGATCATCGTCGGCGGGATCTCGACATGCCCGCCTTCGTACCAGTGTATCTCTTTGGGCTCGGAGGCGGCCTCGTGGAGGGCCTCCGCACATGCTTTGGGTATGATTCGGTCGTCGGCACCGTTGATCATCAGGATGGGCCGCGGGGCAATGTGGCCAACGAAGTTCACCGGGTCAACGATGCGAGTGATCTGCTCCATGGCGTCGCTGGCCGACTCAAGATCTCGCAGAGCCGCCGCCGCCGGGTGCTCAGACTGCTCGGCGACCAGTTGCCACCGGCCACCCGCGACCAGCAACGCGGTCGCATTGATTCGGTCATCGACGCCAGCCAATACCCCGCCGAAGATGCCACCCATGCTGACCCCCAGCAGGCCAACGTGGTCGACGTCAATGTCCCCGCGATCTTCGAGATAGTCCAGGGCGCGTCGATTGTCAATGACCCAGTTGATCATGGGCCGGTCCTCGCCCGCCAGACCTTCGAACGACAGGAGACTGCGGCCCTCCTCGGCACGCTCACCGTGCAGGCGGGCGTCGGTGGCGAAGACCGCAAATCCCTGCGGGATCATCACCGCCGCGACGAAAGCGGCGTTCTCCTTGCTACCGCCAGCACCGTGCATGAAGAGCACGCACGGCGGGCGCTCAACACCCTTCGGGAGCAGAAGCAGCCCGGGCACCGACTGGCCGTCAGCGCCGTCGAAGCTGACCGTCTGCGTCAGCCAGGCATCACCGTCGACGACCTCGCCCTCAACCGCGTTGAGCGGCTCAAGCGACTTGTAGTCGTAGACGGACCTGAGCACCTCCCAGGCATGATCGTCATCCTGGGCGGGTAGCGGAACGGCGACGAGTGCGAGAACAAACACACTCAGCGCCTTCAGTAACCAAAGCCGCCTGTGCACGTACCGGCCTCCTATTGCGGGCCGCCGCAGCTTCGCGGGCTGCCCGGTCACTGAGAGTTTACCGTACCGGGCCGCATGGGGTCAAGTGCCGCGGTTCTCCACCACGCCCCCTTGCGTGCATTGCCGCCCTGCGGGCGGCTCCTGCACGCTCCCCGCGGCGTACCCAGACGGTTCGCTACGCGAACCGTCTGGGCTGCGCGAACCGTCTGGGTACGCGGTAAGGCGGAAGGTAGTGTGGGACGGATCACCGCAGGTCGAAGGACCCACCCTCCATACAGCAAAGGTCACGGCACAGGCGGGAACGAAGTCCGGCCTCTCCCATGAACAGCGACAGCAAACGGCAAAGGCAGGAGCCCACGAGCCCGTGACGATAGCGATGGAGCCCGCCGCGCATAACGCGGCGGGAGACACGAGAACGGCGAACGCCGACAGGCGTGAGCCGTGCGAGAGGATCGCGAGCGCAGCTCGCGCTCCATCGCGGCGAGGTCAAAGAACATCGAGCAGCGACGGTAAGAACACCATCGGGGCCGGCCTGAGCTTGCCCGACGCAGCATGCGTCTGCTATAGTCTTCCCCGAGAGCACCACGGCCAGCATACAATCGAGGACGAGAACGTGCTTGACCGCATATCCGTACTGAAGGACGAGACGCCAGTATCCGCCTTCTCCGATGGGGGCGGCCGGCTGCACATCGCCCTACTCTTCCCGTCCGAATACCATATAGGCATGGCCAACCTGGCAGTGCACGCGCTCTACCGGCAACTCAACAGCATCGATGAGGTCAGTTGCGAGCGAGTGTTCTTCCCACCCCTGGAGGGCGACGCGAACGGGCCGCTGATATCCCTGGAGACGGGCACGCCGCTGGGCGGCTTCGACGCGGTCGCGGTATCATCATCATATGAGCTGGACTGGCTGCGCCTGCCCGCGGCACTGGTCGCGGGGGGAGTGCCCGCGCTGGCCGCCGAACGCGGCGAGCGGGCGCCAGTGGTCCTCGCGGGCGGCCCGGCCATCACCTCCAACCCCGAGCCACTCGCCGAGATCGCAGATGCGCTGTTCATCGGTGAAGCGGAAGAAGCACTGCCCGCACTCACCGAAGCACTGGGGCAGGAAGACCGCGAGGACGTGCTTGATGCCCTGGCCGATGTGCCATCGGTGTACGTGCCGACACGCCCTCCCGACGAGCCGGTCAGGCGGGCGCTAGTGGAGGACCTGGATGCGTTCCCTACCCACTCGGAGATTCTGACGCCACACTCGGAGTTCGCCAACGTCTTCCTGATCGAGACCGGGCGCGGGTGTCCGCGTAGCTGCAGCTTCTGCCTGGCCCGGCAGATATATCACCCGGCCCGAGCGCGCAGCCTGAACACGCTGCTGCCCCAGATCGAGCTGGGTCTGAGCCTGACGGATCGCATCGGCCTGGTGGGGGCGGCAGTCGCGGACCATCCGCGGGTCGTGGAGCTGGCGTCAGCGGTCGCGGACCGTGGCGGGCGAGTCTCGCTGTCATCACTGCGCATCGAGCGAGTGACGCCGGAGTTGCTGGCGCCACTGGTGGCGGGCGGGCAGCGGAGTATCACTCTCGCCCCCGAGGCGGCGAGCCCGGACGTGGCTGAGACGCTGGGCAAGACCATTGAGCCAGAGGCGATGGCGGCAGCGCTGGCGTCGGCCGAGGGCGCGGGCATCAGGGCAGTGAAGCTTTACTACATTGTGGGAGTGCCCGGCGAGACCGATGAGCAGGCAGTGGACATCGCGAGGCAAGTCGCGGGCCTCGAACGCGACTTCCCCCGGCTGCGGTTCACCGTGTCCGTGTCGCCGCTGACGCCGAAGCCGCATACGGAACTGGCGCGCGCCGGAGTGCCTGACCCAAAGGTGGTGCGCAAGCGCCTGCGAGCGATCGGCGCAACATTGCGGCACGACACGCGTGCGAAGCCACGGCTGGGATCGGCGCGATGGGCGGCGGTGCAGACGATTCTCAGCCGTGGCGGGCGGGAGCTGACAGGGCTGCTGCTCGAGGGCAACGATGCAGGCGCGGGTGAGCTGTTGTCATCGCTCGCGGGCCGGGGGCTGGCGATGCAGGACTACCTGGGGCCGCAGGCCTCCGAGTGAGTGACCAAGAGCAGTGGAGATCGCGTGTGAATGAGCAACTGCCTCTCCCCTACTTCTACCGCCTCGTAACGCCGACCGGCCACGATGAACTGGCCGAGATGGAGTTGCGCGCGATCGTCGGCGAGGCCACTGCAGACCCGACCGCCGGACCAGATTGCCCTGACCGCATCCGGTGGGCGCGAGGAGGTGCCGACGTGCGGAGCGCGGCCTACGTCGCGGAGGCGTGCCGAGCACTGGCAGTGGCGCCAGACCGCGAGGGATTGCTGCGCGAGGCGGCGAACCTCGGGCTCGAACAAGAGCGCTTCCGCATCACCGTTCGACGGATAGGCGGGCAGGACATCGCGGTCGGACAGGAGTTCGTGATCGGGCTCGCCAACCTGATCGAGGGCAGGCCCGACCTCGACCGGCCAGTGCGTGAGTTCGTGGTCATCGCGCGACGGGGGGCGTGGCTGCTCGGCGAACTGGTGTCGCGGGCGGACTCGTCGTGGCTGGGGCATGAGCAGCGCCCCCACCAGTATTCGGCGGCGCTGCCACCGCGTATCGCGCGCGCACTGGTGAACCTGGTCGCGGCCCCCGGGGACCGCCTGCTGGACCCGTGCTGCGGTGTGGGGACCGTGCTCGTGGAGGCGGCGCAGGTGGGAATCGAGGCGCATGGGCGGGAGATCAACGAGGCCCTGGTGGAACATGCGCGGGGCAATGTTTGTCACTGGGGACTGAAGGCAGAGGTCGAGACGGCAGATGGGCGCGGCGTTACCGAGAGCTTTGACGCGGGGGTGCTCGATCTGCCATACGGACACTCGGTGCCGCGCGTCGAAGCGACGTGCCGGGAACTGGTCGCGACCGCCGCGGCGCATTGCCGAATGCTGGCAGTGGTCTCCGGTGATGATATGCGCAGCTTCATGACCGGGCTGGGCCTCGAGGTTCTGGGGCTGGCGCGGGTACACAAGGGCGGCGTGGTGCGGCATGTACATTGGGCGGGTTGCGGGTAGGACGGAAGGCACATTGACGGGAATGATAGAAACAGCAGAGATGACAGTGACACGGAATCACCAAGGAGGACGTAACCATGGGCAAGCAGATTCTCAGCAGCGACAGAGTCCCGCCAGCAGTCGGACCATACTCGCAGGCAGTACGCGCCGGCGATTTCATCTTCTGCTCCGGTATGCTGGGGATCTCGCCCGAGACAGGCAAAGTGCCCGAGGATGACTTCGAGGCCGAAGTGCGTCAGGTTCTCGACAACCTCACGGCGCTGCTGGAGGACTGCGGCACGGGCCTGTCGGGGATAGTGAAGACAACCGTGTTCATGGCCGACCTGAGCAACTTCGCCGCATTCAACGCCATCTATGCAAGCTACTTTGAGACCGAGCCACCAGCGCGCTCGACCTTCCAGGTCGCCGGGCTGCCGCTGGGTGCTCAGATAGAGGTGGAGGCCATTGTCCTGGCATAGAGCATCACTTGCCGCAATCATCGGCGCACTGCTGGTTGGCCAACTACTGGCCAGTCCCGCGCATGCCCAGAACCTGGTCCGGAACGGCCGGTTCGAGGGCGCTACAGCGGGCGATGTGCCAGAGAGCTGGTCGTTTCACGATTTCCGCGACGATTACCTCGCCTCCGGCAAGGTGACGCGCGGGGGCAACGTGGGACCGAACTGTCTGGAACTGACTGCGCCAGTGTTCCCGGCGGAGTATGCCTGCTATACCCGACCAATGGACATCAGCGATATGGCGGGCGAGGAGATCATCTTCTCGTGCTACTTCAAGACGAAGGATCACCCGCAGGCAACGATCACACTGGCAACCTACGCCGAGGATTTCACGCTGCTGGAATTCGATACGCCGGAGCTGGACAGTGAGGCGCATCCTCTGGGCGAAACGAAACAGTGGTCACTGTTCGCCACCCACCTGCAGTGCAAACCCGCCGCCAAGGACCTGGTGGTGGTTCTGCGCGTGCGAGGCGGAGGCAAGGTGTTCTACGACGGGGTAAGCATCAGGCCGATCGGCGGGGATCTGGAAGTGGACTTGAGCAGATCGGGCGAGGTGACGGGCCTCCCTGGGACGCGCACAGTGTCGTGCAACGTGCGCAACCTGACGGGGGACGAGATGCCCGTTCGGCTGAATGTGGAGGCCATCCCCGAGAAGGGCAAGCGGCGCCTGAAGAGCGCCACGGCCACCTTGGAGATGGGCCAGGAACGCGAACTGGCGGTGTCATACCCGTTCGACTTCCGGGAGCCACACCGCCTGCTGATTTCGGTGACGGGCGAGGAACTCGATCACGTGTACCAGTACTACGACCAGCAGGCCCCGGGGCTGGTGGATGCGCAAGTGATCGAGCCGGCTTTCCGCTCGTGCCTGGTGTCATCGGTGCCGACCGTGAACGTGGTGGTGGAGGGGCGCCTCAATGCGTCACCTGAGATCGCGCGCGCGACGACGCTGTCGGCGATGCTGGTGGGAACCGGGGCGGAGACCAGCGAACTGGAGATGCTCAGCGACGAGGGCCTGGCCGGGCCGTGGCGTATCAGCCTGCCGGCCGAGGGAATGCTGACGGACAACTACGAAGTGCAGATCCACGCGACGGTCGGGGGCGGGACCGAACAGGTGCTGAGCCTGCCGCTGAGCAGGACCCGGTACGCAGCGTATGAAGTGGCGTACGATGCGGCCAATCAACTGTACATACACGGGGAGCGGCAGTTCCCGCTGGGCATGTTCCGGGTGCCCTTCGCCGACGACCTGCCGACGGTGCGTGCGGCGGGATTCAACTTCGTGATCTCCCCCTCGCGCGCAATCAGCTACATGTACGCGGACGCGGCGCGGGACGCGGATATCTACGTGGCACTGTGGTCGGGGACGCTGGACGGCAAGTTCTGGACGAACATGACCGACAAGTTCTGGCGCCACCCGGCACTGTTCGGGTGGTATGGCCTGCAGACGCCGGACACGCAGGGGGCGACCGCGACAACACTGTCGAAAGTGTATCTAAAGAGCCCCGGCGACCCGTATCACGCGGTGGCGCAGATGGATGAACACCACCCGGTGATGCTGGCCCTGCGGCCGAACGCGACCATGCGGGAGTTCGCCGAAACGGCGGACATCGTGCTGGCGTGGAGTTCGCCCTTGCCGCGCTGGCCAGTGACGTCGGTGGCGGACTCGGTGCGAGCAGCAGTGGAGGCCGTCGAGGGGCGCAAGCCAGTGTGGGCCTGCATCCAGACCACCGGACGCGCGTGGCAGGAAGACCTGACGAACGAGGGGCTGGAGATGCAGGTGCCGCCCACTCCGGCGCAGCACCGGGCAATGGTGTATCTTGCGCTGATTGCCGGGGCCGACGGGCTGGTCTACTACTCGTGGTCGATGCCGTCGATGGGCGACCGGCCATCGTGGCGACTGAGCCGAGACGCGCCAGAACTGTGGGCAAGTATCGCGCAGACCAACGAGCAACTGGCGTGGCTGGCGCCGGCACTGATGGACGCCGAGCCGAGGGCCGTCGCGGCCCCGGAGGCCTCGCCACTGATCATGGCGGCGTGGGACCACGAGGGCGTGAGCTACGTGGTGGCAGTGAACCCGACCGATCAGGCGCAGGCGCTGAGCTTTGGCATCGGCGCAACCGCGAACCAGGAAGTGGAACTGCTCTTCGAGCAGCGCACTCTGGTGAGCACGGCGGATGGCCGCGTGGGAGACGCGTTCGATCCGTACGGCGTGCACATCTACGCGCGGAAGGCAGAATAGACGGAAACGGCGGACGGCACGAACTGATTGTAGGGCTGGCCCACCTTCGCTAAAGCTTGGGCCTTCGCTGAAGCTATGGCCCACAAGTTGGCGGGTGCAAGCAGAAGCCCGACCTACGATTAACGGCTACGGCAACGGTCGGCCGATTCTGACGAATCGGCCCTCCATACGGCAACGGCAAACGACCGGCGGGTCTGACACCTTCGCCAAGGCTTCGGTGCCCAAGGAAAGACCCGCCCTCCATACGACCACGGCAGAGGCAAACGGCCTGGCCCTTCAGGCCAGTGGGTCGGATAGGAATCCGACCCCTCCGCACGGCACACGACAACGGCCGACGGGTCTGACACCTTCGCCAAGGCTTCGGTGCCCAAGGAAAGACCCGCCCTCCATACGACCAACACGTACGACATACGGCGGGCGGCGGCGTGCAACGCGAGCGAATTCCCCCCTTGGAGGATGATCGGTGCAATCTCCTGAGATGACAACCACCCTCGACTACTTCCGCACCTCCGTCGAGCGATTCCCGAATAAGGCGTGCGCTCTGTGTGAGGGGCGAGCGTGGACATACGCCGAGGCAGATCGGCTGACCCGATCAGTGGCCGCCGCGCTGACCGGGCAGTTCGGGGTGCGCCCCGGTGAACCAGTCGCAGTGGCTATGCCGAACTGCATCGAGTATTTCATCGCCTACTGGGCGATCGTGCGAGCGGGGGCGGTGGTGGCGGCAGTCAATACGCGGCTGGGGCCCGATGAGATGGGCTACGTCATGGGCGACACCGGGGCCCGCGTCATCGTCACCCATGAGCGAGCGTGGGACGCGGTGTCGGCGGGGTTGGCGGGCGTGGACGAAGTGGAACACGTCATCGTCGCGGGCGGCGGCGAGGGCGTGGACTTTGACGAGCTACTGACCGAAGACGCAGACGACTTCGAGGACGCGGCAATCGCTCCGGACGCGCTCGCGATCATCGCGTATACCTCGGGGACCACCGGCAAGCCAAAGGGCGCGACGATGCGCCAATGCGACCTGCTCTTCAACGTGAAGAACTGCCTGGTGGCGCACTCGTTCCGGCATGAAGATGTGCATATGCTGGCGCTGCCGATGTTCCACTGCACGGCGCTCTACAGCCTGCTGCCGGCCTCGGCATATCTGGGATCGACGCTGGCAATCGCGCCGCGGCCGGATAAGGCGGACCTGCTGGACCTGATCGAGAGCGCGCAGGTGACGCGATTCATCGGGCCTCCGACACTGTTCGCGATGCTGGCGATGGGCGATGAACTGTCCGAGCGCGATACGACGTCGCTGCAACTGATCGCCTACGCCGGGTCGCCGATGCATCCGGACACGATCCGGCGCCTGCGGGAACTGGTGCCGCATGTGGCGCTGCGCAACTTCTTCGGGCTGACCGAGACGACATCAGTGACGCATGTGCTGCCCTCGCCGGACGCGCTGAGCCACGCGGACTCGGTGGGCAAACCGCTGCCGGAAGTGCGCAGCATCGTCGCCGATGCGGAGGGCAAGCAGGTGGCGGTCGGCGAGACGGGCGAGCTGCTATTCCACCGGGCGAACGTCATCCCGGGCTACTGGAACCAGCCGGGCAAGCTGGAGGAGAATGTGCGGGGCGAGTGGTTCGGGACCGGCGACCTGGCGCATGTGGATGAGGACGGGTATCTGTACGTGCATGGGCGCGAGAAGGACGTCATCATCGTCGGGGGCGAGAACGTGATGGCGGGCGAGGTGGAGGAGGTCATCGGGCAGCTGGAGGGGGTGCGCGAGTGCGCGGTGGTGGGGATCGATGCGACCGGCATCCGCGCCTACCTGGGGGAACTGGTGAAGGCGGTGGTGGTGTGCGAGGAGGGCAAGGAGTTGGGTGAACGCGATATCAAGCGGCAGTGCACGGCGCATCTGGCGAGCTACCAGGTGCCAATGGTGGTGGAATTCCGCGACGAGTTGCCGCGCAACCCCGCGGGGAAGGTTCTCAAGCGGGAGCTGAAGTAGGGGCGGAACCGGCAGGAGAACATGAAACGGGGCGACCGAGATTTCGGTCGCCCCGTCTGTGTGCGTAGTGCTTCAGCCAAGCTCTAGTACCTACTAGACATATTCCGGATGTTGATGTATGGTTACACCATGCCAGCAACAGCGACTGTGATCGAGCTGACCGATGCCGAACGGGCGACGCTGGAGAGCTGGGTACGCGCCAGTTCCACTCAGCAGCGCATGGTCACGCGCGCACGGGTCATACTGATGGCTGCGGACGGGGCTGCCAACCCCGAGATTGCCCGAGCTCTGGGCCTCCACAAGAACACCGTGAGCCAATGGCGAGTGCGTTTTGCCAGGCAGCGGATCGATGGTCTGGCCGACGCG
>JALGSU010000049.1 GCA_029821735.1 Candidatus Zipacnadia bacterium
ATTGAACGTGTCTGCGTGGGCCCGCAAGATTGTGAGCACCTGGCGTTGGTCCTCGAGGAGGTCCTCCTCCTGCCAGTAGGTGCTGGTGTTCAGGCCCAAGCCATTGAAGAGAACCGAGTAGATCCGGTCCTTGAAACCGTTCCAGTTCCGAGAACTGGGATTGATCTGGTAGAACTTGTAGTCGGGATAGAGGAAGCGAAGTGGCGGCACCTGCCCCGGCGATTGATCGGGGTCGGTGAACGCTGACGCATAACCGAAGGCTCCGTCGCATGCCTGCGCCCAGGTATCCGCTCCGGCCTCCTCAGCATACAGGACTACGTCGTCGGGGAGCGCGGCGCGGACCTTCGCCATCAACTGTGCTTCGCCACTGAGTGGCAGAAGTACCCGCTGGAGTTGAAGCCGCACTCGTCGAGGTATATCCCGTCGACGCCCGTGTCGCGCACCAGCTTTGCCACCGTCGCGGCCAGCCAATCCTGCCAACCCTCGACATGCGGGCACATTGCGTAGATGGGCTCGTCGGGCTTTGAGTAACGGGTATCGAACTTGCCCCCCGTCAGGAGCATGCGCCATTCCGGGTGCTCTTGGGCAACCTGAGACAGGCTACTCACCAGGAAGCCCTCGAGGTAGAGTCCCACCTTGATGTCCTGGCGGTGGAGCTTGCGGATTTCGCTGCGGAAGGTCTCCAGCCCGCCGACTGCGTCGTAGTCGTGGTAGGTTCCCCACTGCCCGCCGGTTGGTGAGATCCGCCAGTCGAAGAAGTGTGCGAACTCCAGCGGACCATACCACGCGCGGCGTCTGGGCAATTCCTCCTGCAATGTCCACTGGCCGGTGTCGGCGTCGAAGATGCCCCAGACGCTGTCATGGTGGAAGAACGAGTGGAAGTTGAATCTGCTCCGCCACCACTCTGGTCGCGGTCGCGCCGGGGCAAACCGCTGGCGGGCCCACTGGCGGTAGCGCGCGAAAGGCTCATGCCAGTCGCCTGTGTGCATCTGCAGGGCCACCATTGGGAACTCGTGCGCTGCTCCAGGGGCGATGGCCTCGAAATAGCGGTACTCCATCGACACGGAGACGCCGCGGGATGATTTGGCGATCTCCCATTTGCGGTCGACATGGCTCTCCTCGCGGTTAATGACCGCGATTCCGCCGCCCGATCGGCTGTAGACGTCCATCATCTGCAGTGGGAATTCGCAGCCGTAGAACCCGCCAGCGGGGGCCTGGCGGTTGCTGACCACCATTGCACGTTCTGGCGAGAAGTACCAGGTGTCATCCGGCGCCCCCACTGCCAGGTCTGCGAGGTCAGGGAAGCGCACTCGCGGCTTCACCGGATCAGGCCCCGCGTTCCCCAGAGAGAGACGCATCTGCAACTCGTCGTCGACCGCAGAGAGTGTGAGATCGGCGGAAAGCGTGAGGTCATCGCGCTGCGCTCGAAGCTTCAGCGAGACGCTGCTGGCGTCATCGGAGATGCGTGGCTCACCGTCGAGCGCGAAGTCTGTGGATCGCAGGAACTCGCGTCCGATATTCACTGTGAAGACAGGGCTGGGAGAGAGGCGCAGCTCGGGGACGAGACGCCGATCAGTCAGGGCCAGCAATTCGATGCCAGGCTTCGTGCGCAGGCGGGCCTCCCAAGTCGAGCCGCGTATGGTCAGGCCCTCGGCGTCGCGCTCGATGCTCGTCTCGGTCGGTGCCACGTCAAGTGCGGGAACAGCAGCCGGGGCGTCGGCGATCTCCCACAGATCAGGTCGGCGCGGGGTGGCGGAGCGATTGAGGGTCACTGCAGCGACCGCCAGGCGGGAGGTGTCCATATCGGCGTGCACGCCCAGCGCGCGGAGTTCACGGTTGGGGTCGAGAGGTATCGCGTACGTCTTCATGCCTCGCGCCACTTCATAGCGGTCTGTGTCGAGGCAGTATGGGAAGAGCCGGTCGGTGGTGCCGTCCGCGTACTGGACAGTCAGCCAGAAGCGGTAATGCCTGTCGATGGCACGATCGAATGTGCCAACCTTCTGCCGTGGCGTCGTCCTGACTGATTCGAGCCACGCGCCCATCAGCAGATACAGCTCGGAGCCCTTGCCCCAAAGCGGGATCGAGTCGCGGCCCTCCTGCGGGACCGCCCACACAACGTAGGCGCTCGTGCTGATCCGGAATGGCACACCTGATGCCGTGACCTGGTCCGCGCTGAACCAGTCGGGCGCGATCTTCCACTCGCGCACGTGGCCTTCACGCTTGCCCGCGCGCCCCGTCAGGACCATCGACTCGAAATCGCCAGTGTCCTCGGGCCAGCCATCGACGAAGTTCAGGCTCTCGGCCAGCGGCAGAGCGGCGAGGCTTTTTGCGAACTGCGCGCCAGCGACGTCGGCGATTGCGGGACGGTCGTCGGCGGCCACACGGATCGCGATTTCGCGGACCACCGTGGCATTGACCAGGTGGACGGAGTGGCTCTGCCACAGCCCATTGGCCACGAGGTCACGGGCCTTAAGCTGTTCGTAGCCCCCTGGCCCAGTGCCGCCCTGTGTGCCTCCAAGGTAGAGGAAGTAGAGATGGCCGCTGTCCTCAGCCATGTCTTGCACACGGTATCGCAGGCTCAGGAAACGTAACTTGCCGGTGTCAATCGGCTCGGGCAGGGCGCAGGTCCAGATCATCGCGCGACCAGGCGTGGTGACCTCGAAGCGCAGACCATCTTCTGTCTCGGTAAGCGAATAGTCCTCGGCGCGCCGCATTGGATCGCCGAGCCAGTCCGGTCGAGCATGCCAGCTGTCGGCGGACATCGGGAGCGTCGGCGCCGCCTGTGCGGCGCAAGCCGCGAGCACCAGCAGCCATAGCGTGTATGTCGTCACCCGCATTGCCCATCTCACCTTCCGATCGGCTCAGGTCATGACCACGAAGTGAAGCCGCCGTCCACGGCGAGATTCTGCCCGGTGACGTAGCCCGAAGCGTCGGACGCCAGGAAAGCCACGGCACCCTTGAGGTCGGTGCCATCGGTGCCCATGCGCCCCAGCATCACATGCATGTTGTAGCGGCGGATGAATTCCTCGGGCTGGCCTCGCTCAAAGCCTCCCGGCGAGATGGCGTTCACGCGGATATTGTGCTTGCCGTTCTCGGCAGCGAGGTCGCGAGTGAAGGCGATGATGCCGCCCTTGGACGTGGTGTAATCGGTCAGGTTGGGCACCATGTCCTCGGAGCCCTCGTAGACCCACCGGTCGCGTCCCACCATGCCGCTGATGGAGGCGATGTTGACGATGCTGCCGCCCCCCTGACGTATCATGATTCTCAGAGCCTCTCGGCAGCAGAGGAAGGTGCCTCGGATGTTGATGTTGATCACGTAGTCCCAGTCATCGATTGAGCGCTTGTCGGTGCTAGTGCCGCCACTACTGAGGCGCGCGCCGCCAGCGTTGTTCACGAGCACATCGACGCGACCGTACTCGTTGGTGACCTGCGCGAAGGCGGCAGGCACCGAATCCTGATTGGTCAGGTCGAGCGCCACGGGCAGCACGCGCACACCGAGGTATGAGCGCAACTCCTCGGCCGCCGCCTGCGCTTTCTCGGCGCTACGGGAGGTTATGGCGAGGTCGGCGCCTGCCTCGCCAAGTGCCTCTGCCATGTCGAGGCCGAGGTTCTGAGCGCCTCCGGTGACCATCGCGACCTTGCCGGTCAGATCGAACAGCTCGTTGATATGCGGCCCTCGCTTGCCCATGAGCGGACATCCTCTCGTCGGCATGCATCCGATTCTCCCGCGCAAGTTCGCGCCTGGGTGTGCGGTGTCCTGCCCCAGTCGGCCCTCGCGGGCAGGATATTGGGTGCGTGGCAGTGAAAGAGTGCACTGCCAATCGATGATCGAGAGCGCGAAAGGATGTCAACATGCGTTACACGGGAATCTTCTTGCTTGCCGCGCTGATGGTCGTTCCGGCGCTGGCCGCTGACTTCACTGTCGTTGACGGCGACCAACAGGCTGTGATCGTGGTCGAGAAGGGTGCCGAGGGCGAGACGTTGCGCGCTCGCGATGATCTTGCGGCGTATCTGAAGAAATCAACTGGACGCGATTTCGAGGTCGTGACGGAACGAGACTTTGACCCGGCGAGCAGCGACGCCGCGCCGATTTACGTGGGACGATGCCGAGCGGTGAAGAGCGCGCTGGGTGCCGATCTCCACCGGCTGGATCGTGACGCGTTCATCGTGGCGATCGAGGAAGATCGCGTGATGCTGGCTGGCCCTACCCCGTGGGCCACATACTGGGCGGTCTGCCAGTTTCTGGAGGATCAGGTGGGTGTGCGCTGGCTGATCCCCGGACCCTTGGGCGAGGACGTGCCCGCCAATGAGCGGCTGGTGGTGCCCTGCAGCACGCAGACCTACAGCCCGGCGATCCTGTCGCGCCTGTGGAGCGGTGCGCACTACGGTGGAGTGTGGAGCCTGCGGCAGCGCATCCACGGTCGCTACGCGTTCCACCATAACCTGCTCAGGATCTTCCCGCCGGAGCTCTTCGACGAGCATCCGGAGTATTTCCCCATGCACGGCGAGGAGCGGTACCGGCCGGGCGAAGAGGACCACAACTGGCAGCCGTGTATGACCGACCCTGGCGGTATTCAGCGCGCCGCCGATGCTGCCCGCGCTGCCTTCGCGGCCAATCCGCTGCTGGAATCGTTCTCGTATGGAATTAATGATGGTCACGGTTACTGCGACTGCGAGGGCTGCAAAGCCGTTGACCGGCCAGCCCCGGACTGGCGTGGCTTCTCAGGCGAAAAGTCGTATCTGTACTACACGTGGCTCAACAAGGTGGCTGAGAACCTCGAGGAGGACTACCCCGACAAAATGCTTGGCTGCCTGGCCTACTCGGCGGTCATTCTTCCGCCTCCGGGGCTCAAGCTGCACCGCAACGTCATCCCGTATCTGACGAGCAACCGCGCTGACTACTTCGACCGGAACTTCCGGCGCGCGGACCTGACTATGCTCAGCCGCTGGGCGAACAACACCGAGCAGATGGGCATCTACGATTACGCCTACGGTATGGGCTTCGCCATCCCGCGCATCTACAACCACCTCTTCCAGGACGCTATCCAGCAGGCCGTCCAGCGGAAGGTCAAGGGCTTCTACGCCGAGGTGTACCCGAACTGGGGCCTCGATGGCCACAAGCTCTACGTCATGTCCCGGATACTGTGGAACCCCGAGGTCGACGTGAACGCGCTCACAGACGAGTGGTATGAGCGGATGTTCCGCGAGTCTGCAGGCCCGATGGGTGACTACTTCGAGCGGTGCGAGCGCGCCTGGCGTGAGCAGGACACAGGTCCGGGCGCGTGGGCCTACCGCCTCGCCGGCGACCCCAAGCAGTTCGATATCTTCCCGCCAGATATCGTGGCGGAATGCACCGGTTACCTCGACGAAGCGGTGCGCCTGGCACAGACGGACACCGTGCGTGATCGCATCCACTTCTTCCGCAAGACATGGGACGTCACTGCGTTGCTGGCGGGGAACTACTGGGCTGGCAACGACGTGCAGGTGCTGGTCGACCAGGGGGCATCACTGGACGAGATTGCGGCGGCGATGCGCTCGGTGGCTAAGAACATGAGCGCTATCAACGTGAACGATTTCATGGAAGAGAAGGTAGGCGACGACCCGATCGCGTTCCATCCGCCGAAGCCGGGTTGGATCAATCCGCTGAAGTCGGGCGCCGATGCGAACGCCAAGCGCTGGGCCATACGCCACCTCGCGGACGAGGTCATCGAGAAGGCGCGCGCCGCAGGCACGATGGATGCGGCGAGCATTCGCGAGATGATCGGGGCTCGTGTCACGGAGGTCTTCGGCACTGAGGGCGACGCTAAATACCTGCAGGACGTCGAGCAGATTCGTCTGATCGCGACGAAGGTCAGCACGGCGGCTCGCGTCGACGCCCCGTTCGAGATCGACGGCGCGCTCGACGAGGCCGCGTGGGCTGACGCAGATGTTCTGGGTGACTTCACCATCTGGGGTCAGGCGAATCCGTCAGAGTACGTCACCCGCGTCCGCCTCGCGCACGATGGCAGGAATCTGTTCATCGCGCTGGAGTGCGAGCAGGACACGTCGGCGCTGGTGACCAAGTCGTCGCCGCGTGATGGCTCCACGTGGAAGGATGACTCGGTGGAGATATTCGTGAACCCGAAACTCACGGACATTCCCTGGGCTCAGTTCATCATCAACGCGGATGGCGCGTTCTTTGACCAGTATGTCCGCAACGATGAGCGGACGTATTCGCAGAACCTCAGCTATGATTTCGACTGCGATTGGGGGGCGCAGGTGCAGGAGGGCATGTGGACCGCTGAGGTGCGCCTGCCTCTCGACGAACTCGGAGTGCGGCCGGGCACTGACAACATGCTGCCACTGAACTTCGTGCGTAACGTGCAGATATCGCCGGGCGAGATATCGTCCTGGTTTGTGAGCATCAAGGCGCACGCCGACGCGCTCAGCCGCGGCTGGGTTGTCCTGCAATAACGCCGTCGGGCAAGGGTGGTATCCCATGCTGCGTGCGATGATGCTGGTGATGCTTAGCGTGGCCGGCGCCTGCTATGGCGCCGGCCCGAACCTGTTGGTGAACCCGGGCTTTGACGGCGAGGTGGGGCAGGAGGACTTCGGGTGGGGCATCCGGCACGGAGCTGGGGCTGAGGTCGTCGAAGTGGTCGTCGACCGCGACGTGACGCACGAGGGCGCGGCGAGTGTGCGCATCACCCAGACGCGCCCGGTCTATTCCGCCATCAGCCAGTATTTCGACACGCGCCCGCGCGCCATCTACGCCATCGAGGTGTGGATACGCGCGACCGACGTCGTGTCGACCGGCCGCGGGCCGGTCCTGTTCGTGGGCAACGAGAAGGCGAACACCGTCACTGCGCAGGGCATCCGCGACTACGAAAGCGATGGCACGTGGCGCAAACTCACGTGCGTGGTGAACTCCGGCGAGCGCGAGAAGATGTGCCTCGTGCCGATGGCCAACGACTGCTCAGGCACGGTCTGGTTCTCGCAGCCGAGCGTGCGGGAAGTGTCGGCTGAGGAGGCCGGCGAACTGCTGGGCCGCAATCATGGCTTCGTTTTCGTTGCCTCCGAGCCAGACACCAGTTTCGCATGGTTCGGCAGGGACGTCGCTCACATCTGTCGGGAGTTTCCGTCAGTCGTCTGGCTCAGCCGGGCGCTGAACTTCGACGACGCGGCCGCGGCCAACCTGAGCTTGATCGTTGACTTGCCGCTGGGTGTCGAGGTCGCTGGCGGGTATCGTGGGTGGAAGATCGAGAGTGTGACTGAGGGCGATCGGACGCGGGTGACGCTGTCGGGTTCCGCCGCGAAGTACTGTCCGCTGTATCTCACGACCACGTGGCAGCCCGGCCGCGATGGCACGGCTCAAGTCTGGGCGCAGTGGGACGGCGGGCGCCAGAGTCCTCCGCACTCGTTCGGCCTGCGGTGTATCGCCATCCCGCGCGCTCGTCAGCCCAAGCGTTTGATCGCCGGGCTTTCCGGGCCGCCGCTGAGCGGTCTGTACCCGGGGGATTTCGTGGCAACGGCGAAACACATGGGCTTCAACACCGTGAACCTGTGGACCGCGGGCGCGTGGGCCGACAAACCCGATGAGGGCCTCATTCCGCAGGTGGCCGAATACACGCGAGCTGGCTTCTGGGTCTCGGCGAACCACAGTCCGATGCACCATGCCGACTACAAAGAGGCGCTGAAAGCGACCGAGGATGCGCAGGCGTGCACCATCGCCGGCGCGCGCAGCGCGGGCATGCCCTGCCCGTCATATCGGGGCGAACTCTACGAGGGGCTGGGGCGCGAGATATCGAACCTGGCGCTATCGGGGATCTCGTACGCGCACCTCGACGAGGAGATATGGAACGGGCACGGCCTGTGCTTCTGCGAGCGCTGCCTCGCGCGCTGGGAGGGCTACCGCGCCGAGCATTACCCCGATCTGCCCGAACTGTCGCCGGTCGAGTTCGAGGCAAATCCCGCGGGCCATATGGCGCTGCATGAGGCGTGGGTGCGCTTCAAGTGCCACATGGTGACGGAGATGTTCGCCGGGTGGAGCCAGGTGTTCGCCGAGCGTTCGGCGGAGACCGGCGCGAAATCCAGCCCGGTGCCATGGTTCGATTCGTGGCTCGCCGTCTCGCCGCGCCTCGCAGACCGATACTACTACATGCACGATCCGGCTGATCTGACCGCGGCGTTCAATCACCAGGTGCCGATGATCTACGACACGGCCGACGTGGTTCGCGGCGAGCTGGCTGGACTGGTAGCCGTGGCCGGTCGGGAGAAGATTGTCGCGGGTCTGACCGCCGGGGAGCCGTCGGTCGGGCGGCAGTTGTTCCCGCCGGAGGAGGCGCGGGCACAGGCGCTGGAGGCGGCCTTCGCGCCGACGATGGGCTATGTGCTCTGGACCTACCACCGCTCTGATGTGGGAACGCTGGCTGCTCTCGCGCGCGTGCACGACATCATGGCGCGCGCGGAGGATGTTCTTCTCGATGGTCGCTCGACCAAGCGACTGCAGGTGGTGTCCGGGCAGGCCGATGTTTCCGGCTTCGAGTTGGCCGGCGATCGACTGATCGCGTTCGTGCGGCAGTACGACGAGCCTGGCGAAATGGCGTTGGAGATGGCCGGATCGGCGCGATGGCTGATCACCGACATGGACTCAGGCGCTCAGGTGGCGCGCATCACGGGCGATGCACGTGAGTTTGGGCTCGATCTCGCCGGGGCGAACACGCGTGTGCTGGAGTGCATCCGCCAACCGTGACGGGCGTCAGCGCATCAGCCACTTCTCCATGAACGGGAAGCCCTTCTCGCCGCAGAACTGGTGGGGGCCCTCGAACACCTGCATGCCGCAACGGTCGCTCACGCCCAGCATCTTGTAAGCAGCTTTGATCTTGCGGTAAGCGCTGCGGGCCGATTTGATGGGGAAGATCGTGTCCTCGGTTCCGTTCTCGAAGAACACGGGGCGCGGGGCGATGAGGGTGGCGATGTCGGGCATCTCGGCATACTGCAATACCCCTGGCACGTAGTTGTCCTCGCAGTGATGCATGGGCATGATGGAGTGTCGCCAGTGGCTCAAGTAGCCGCTGATCATCGCCGCGCCGATGCGCTCCTCAACCGCGGCAGCGAAGGTCGTGATGGTGCCGCCGCCGGAGATCCCCATGCAGCCGATGCGCTTCGGGTCGCACTCCGGTCTCGTCTGCAAGTAGTCGATGCAGCGGGTGACGTCGTAGACGCGGATGCCGGGCACGGTCTGGCCAAGGAGCATGCCGGCCATGCTCGGCTTGCGGCAGCTTGAGTTGCCGACGCCCTGCGCTACGTCCTCGGGGTCGCGGCGTTCGCCGAACGAGAACATGTCGGGCGCGATTACGAGGAAGCCCCTGTGCGCCGCCTGAATGGCGAAATCGTTCTGGTAGCCACCGTACTCGGTCCGCTGATTGCCATCGTTGTCGATGCCGACGATGTCGCGCTTGCCGGGCCCGTGTCCCTGCAGGCAGACCATACTCGGCGTTGGTCCGCTGCACCCGTCGGGGATGAGCACCCATGCAGCGACCGTCATGTTCGGCCGGCTCTGGAAGACCACGCGCTCGCGGGTATACCCATCCATGCGCTTGCGCTTGTTGATCGCAGGAGCCAGTTCGCAGCGCGGCGTGTCCATGCCGCCCATGAGCTGCTTGAACTTGTTCTTGAGCCGGTGCCGCCAGACCTGCCACTGCTTCTGGTCCTCGGCGTCGAAAGCCATACTCGGCTCGGTGGCGTCATACAGGTCCCACATGTACTGCATCGGCTCGAGATTGAGCTCAGGTGCTTTGCGGCGCTTGCTGGCCATCAGTTGGCCCTCCCGACGGTCGGCGGATAGCTCTCGACGGGCACTTCTTCGCCAGTAGCAACGCGAGACCTGCGAGGAAGGTCAAAGGTCCTGCGAAGCTGAAGTGATATGCGCCTGAGCATGGTAGTCATCATGGGCGAGAAGGGCTTCTGCGATCATGTCAGATCTCAGGATCGACCGAGTCCCTGAAGGCGAGTGCCCGGTGATGATACTGGGCTTCACCGGCTGGATGGACGGTGGACGAGTCTCGACGGCGACCGTCGGCTACCTGCGCGAGAAGCTTGGGGCGCAGCGCTTCGCGGCGATCGACTCGGGCGACTTTCAGATATTCAACTTCCCGGTTTCCACGCTGCCGATCACGGTGTTCCTCGAAGACGAGGGGCGGGCGATCGTTGCACCAGTCAGTCCGATGGAGTCCGCCGCTGCCTTCAGACCTCACATCAAGATAGTCGATGGGCGCATCGAGCAGCTTGTATTTCCACAGAACCGCTTCTTCGTCGCCGAGGGCAGTGGCATCGCCCTGTTCTCCGGCGAGGAACCGCACATCCGTTGGCGATCGTACGCCGACTGCATGTTCGAAGTCGCCACCAACATCGGCGTCCGGCACATGATCTTCGCAGGGAGCGTTGCGGGCCCGGTGCCACACACTCGCAAGCCGCGCATACGCTCCACGGTAACCGATGATGGGCGTCGGGCGGAGCTGGCTGCTCTGGGCATCGAGTTCACTAACTATGAGGGCCCCTCGAGCATCGTCACCGCGCTGGCTCGGCGCGCGCCGGATCTGGGCATTGAGTTCACCAGCCTGGTGGTTGAGATTCCGCACTACCCCTTCATCGAGATGCCTACCTATCCGCGCAGCATAGCGAGTATGGCGACAGTCTTGAATTCTCTGCTCGGGCAGGAGATAGGCCTGACCGATCTGCACGAGGCGGCAGGTGTTGTGGACCGGCGGCTGAGTGAGGTCATGGCTGAGAACGATGAATTCGCGCAACTCGTTGCCAAGCTCGAGGAGGCGTATGAGTATGAGTCCTCGGGTGCGGACGAGACACTTCTGCGGCAGTTGATCGAGAGCATTGACATCGACATCGACCACGAGGGCGACCACGACCGGTCGTAGGAGGTACCCATGCGCGCAGGTTCTGTTCCCCTGACTATGGCGACGCTTCTTCTGTGTGTTGTGGCTGCGAGCGCTGCGCCGCTTGTGACGGTTCCGCGTGCCGGGCAGCCGCCTGTGCTGGACGGTGTGATGGCGGAGAATGAGTGGGCGAGTGCGTCGGCCGTCACTGGCTTCATCGACAACACCCATCGCGCCTATGCCACGGCGCAGCCTACGGTCTACCTGAGTCACGACGACACGGCCCTCTACCTGTGCCTGAGCGCCCCCGCTTCCGCCGAGGCCGTGAGCATCGTGCTTGCTCCTGGGGACGCCACGGTGGCGCATGCGCTGACTGTAGATCGCGCGGGCGAGGCGTCTCCATCGGTTGGATCTGCGTCGTGGGTATCGGACTGCGAAGTTGCCTCGGGCGTGGTGGGCGATGCGTGGACCGTGGAGGTGGCTGTCACGTATGCGGCCCTGGGGCAATCGCCGCCTGAGGCCGGTGTGGCCTGGCGGGCAGATTTCGTGTGCGTCTGCGACGGTGCCCTGACATCGTGGGCCTACCGCCGCTCGGGTGATCTGGGTTCTGTTGACCCGGTCGAGATGGGGAAGCTGACCTTCGATCCGGACGGGCCAGTGGTCCGGGTCCGAGGCCTGGGCGATCTGTCGGCGGGTGCGATGGCTCTGGACCTGGAGGTCATTGGTGGCGGCAAAGGTCCGGCGACGATGCAGCTTTACTATGACCCGATATCCGCCAGTGGGAAGTCGCGGTATGCGATTCCGGCGGTCACGCCTGGTGCTGGTGAACGTGCTCCGCTGCAAGTGGAGAAGACGCTCTTTGGTGAGAAGGTAGAGACGCCCGTGGACGAGCTGATGGTGTGGGTGGTCTCGCGCGGCTTCCGCGATTTTCACTACTGTTCGGGTGTGCTGCCGGTGGTGCCGTGGCAGCCGCTGCGCCTGGTCCGCTTCGACTATGGCGACCGAGATGTGCTGACGGCTTACTTCGATGCATCGGGTCTGCCGCTGGGGCTCTTTGGCCAGGCGACGATCGCGGCGCGCGTGATGGACGGAGCCGGGAACGTCGTGCTTGAGGGCGAAGCCGCTGTGGACGCGCGAGCGCTTGCCGTGAAGATGCCGCTGGGCGATCTGGAACCCGGCGAGTATACGCTTGTCGGCGTGCTGACCGATGCGGGCGGGACGCAACTGGGCGAGGCCCCGACAGCGATGGTCGTGCCCGACGCCGCCGCGTGGCTGGGCAACACGATTGGCCTGACTGAAACGGTTCCCGAGCCCTTCACGCCGATTCAGGTCGATGGTCAGTCGGTTCACTGCTGGGGGCGCGAATATCGGTTCGCTGCGTCGGGCCTGCCTGAACAGATTGTCAGTCGAGGCGAAGAGCTGCTCGCCGGACCGGTGACGCTTACCACGGCTCAGCCGGTTGAGTGGTCGGGCGCTGAACTTGCGGGCGAGGGGCGAGAGACTGAGGTGCGGGCTCGGGGTCTCAGCGACGCGTGCGAGATGCAGTGCGCGAGCACTGTTGAGTATGATGGCATGATTCGCGTCGACTTGACCATCACACCGCGCGCGGCGGGAGAGATCGAGGGTCTCACGCTTACCATACCGGTGCGGCCAGAACGTGCGACGTATCTGGTCCGAACGGACTGCGCGGGGACCGGAAGTCCGGCCGATGAGCGCTACGGGGCCCTGCCCGCCGAGGGTTGGCGTGCGGAGTTTCACCCGTTTGTCTGGCTGGGAGACGAGGACCGGGGTCTCGTGTGGTTCTGCGAAGCGCCCGAGGGCTGGGTGCTGCCTGAAGATGGCAAGCCGATTGAGGTCGCGCGCCGCGACGGCGCTGTTGACCTGACAATCACCATCGCGGCCGGGGCGCTCAAGCTTGACGGACCGCAGACCTTCACCTTCGGCCTGCAGGCGGGGCCGGTGCGCCCGCGCCCGGACGACTGGCACCAGTTCACAGCGCGCCACGCGCCCATCCCCACCTCCTACGACTACTTCGGCATCGTGCCCACGTGTCTGCGCGAGCGCCCGGACGACATCGCCCGGCAGCGGGAAAGGGGTCAGAAGCTGCTGGTCTACACCTTCCTCGGCGAGGCCGCCACCTGCCAGCCTGAGTATCGGTACTTCGCCGGTGACTGGCGACGTGCGGGCACGCTTGGGACCACCAGCTACATGCATGACAAGGTTTGCCCGGCGTCGAGTTTTGCCGATTTCAAGCTCTGGAACTTCAAGCAGGCGCTCGACGAGTTCGACCTCGACGGCCTGTACTACGATCTTGCGTGGCCCGAGAAGTGCAGCAACCCCCGCCACGGATGTGCCTGGATTGACGCTAACGGTGACGCGCAGCCGCGCCACCCGATCTTCGCATACCGCGAGCTGGCGAAGCGGACCTATCAGCTCTTCCACGAGCGCATGCCACGGTCATACTTCATCGGCCACATCTCCGGTAACGCGATCTGTCTGCCAGTGGTGTCGTTCGTGGACTTCGCGCTTGACGGCGAGCAGTATGCGCACACCGTCGAGAAGGATTACATCAGCGTGATCCCGCTCGATAAGATGCGGGCGGAGTTCACCAGCCGGCAGTTCGGAGCTGTGCCGCTGTTCCTGCCCGAACTCTATCGCAGGGGCAATCACATCGCCGAGGGGCCGACCGAAACCGCAATGGTTCTCACTTTCCTGCATGACATACTCGTCTACCCGGCCTTCCATAACGGGACTGTGCGCGGGAAGTATGACGCGGTCTGGGAAGCCTTCGGCGTGGACGGTGAAGGCGTCGAGTTCCTGCCCTACTGGAGCAACACGGACATCATTGGCCGAGATGCGGAGGACGTTGAGGTGAGCGCCTACCGTCGGGAGGGGGCCGCTCTGCTGGTCATCGGGAACTTGTCAGCGGAGGCAGTCAACGTCACGCTGACCATCGACTGGCCTGCGCTGGGCCTCGCCGGAGGTGTCGCCTTGACTGACGGAGTGTCTGGCGAGACGATGACCGCTGACGGGAATACGCTGACCGTGCCCGTCGACGGCCAACGCCTGCGCATGATCGTTGCTCGGACGCCCTGACGCGTCAGTCACCTGCCGGGAACATCTCGAGAATGATGGCGAGCAGCGCCTCCGCCTCGATGGCGTGGCCGAGATCGTTCGGGTGCATGCCGTCGAGCAGCAGGTCATCGACCGACTGCCCGTCAACCTGGCCATACTCCTCGAAGAGCGCGAAGCTGTCGACCAGCGGCACGTCGTTGCGCGCCGCGATCTGCCGCACGCGCTCGGCGTAATCGCGGAGCAGGAAGCTGAAGCCAGCGGGATCGTCCGGGTTGTAGGGCGGCTTGCTGTACATCTCCCTGAGCCTGTCGGTCCAGCGCAGTGGATTCGGGGTCATGAGGATGACCGCGCTTCCCTGGAACTGCAAGCGGGTTACGAACTCCTCGAGTCGCCGCTCATACTCGTCAATGGGGACCCGCGGCTCCGTCGCGTCTTTCCACACGTCGATTGCCGAATCATTGATGCCGAGCTGGATGATGGTCAGGTCGGGCTCGGGGGCGAGGACATCGGCCTCGAAGCGGGCGCCTGCGATGATGGTGTTGTCGCCTCCGTGACCGGCGTTGATGACCGTCACGTTGCGCCCCGCGTCCGCGAGATCCCAGTCGAGCAACATCGGGTAGATCATCAGCGAGCCGCGCGGGGCCGTGGTCGATGAGCCGAAGGCCACGATGGTCATGGGCTCGCCCGCGAGGGTGGTCTCAGGGAGAGGCGTGAGGAGCGCCTGCTCGTCGGCCCGGATGAGGTTCTTGACCCACTTGGGGCCGGCGACGAAACTCATCCATATCTCGCCCGGCCTGCGCTCAAACATCTGCGGGTAGCACAGGCGCGGCCCACGTGCCACGGTGACTGGCTCGGACCAGGTCCCGCCATCGTCGTCAGAGAGCGCGATCTGCAAAGAGTTGCGCCAGCCTTTGGCGGGCATCTCCGAGCCCTGACTGTAAGGCTCGGGGCCTGGCACGAGTTCTTCGAGGGGTCGCATCTGCTCGCCCGGGGGCAGCGGATTCCAGATCAGCGCCAGCCGGCCGCTCGCCAATCGCGTGAGGAAGCCCGGCGCGCTGGAGGCGGCGATTTCGGTTGGCTCGACCTGATCCCACGTACGCCCGCCGTCGCTGGAGTATGTTCGCCAGAAACGGTCGCGCGGGGTGCGCATGAGCATCATCAGGCGACCGTCGCGCAACTGCACGAGTGTGCCCTCGAAGATGCCGTCGTGGTGTCCGCGTCCGCCAATGTCGATCAGGTTGCTGGGCTCCCAGGTGGCACCATCGTCGGCCGAGACGTACGTGCGCTGGCAGTGGCGCCCGGGGTTTGGGACGTATTCCTGCGCGGGGACAACGATCTCGCCGGAGGTTGTCTGGATGATATCATTGAGCGAGCCGCAGTAGATGTCGGCGACCATCTGGCGATCGACCCAAGTCTTCCCACCGTCGAGGCTGCGGATTGACCACACAGTGAGCTTCGGGTCGATCGCCTCGCGGGTCGCATCGTCCCATGCCCAGTGCCGGGTCTCGAAGTCTCGGTATATCCAGACGATGGCACCGCTGCGCGTCTGAAGCGCGATCTGGCACTCGTAGTCGCGAGTGAGTGCGCCCGGGCCCTCGCCCTCGTACATGGTCGCGATACGCTGCCAGGTCTGCCCGTCATCGGGGCTGACCTCGACCGTGCCCCCGTCGTCGCTGGTCAAGCCCATGAGGCGTTCGTCGTCGAGGGCGATGAACGACCCGGTGGAGCGTCCCTGCATGACGAAGGTGCAACGTGGGTCGAGGCGGTAGCCCAGTTGGCGGAACGATGGCCGGTCAGCGTCCGCCGAAGCTGCGACGGTCAGCGCAGCGAGCGCACACAGAAATACCAGTGGCAGAGCGATTGTGCTGTTCACGATGGGTGCCTCCTCGGTTACCGGGCGCGCGTGAGTGGGATCACGCGGTAGTCGTGTATCCTGCGAGATCGACTTCGAGACCGGCGGCGCTCAGTTGTGGGTTCTCAGGCCAGCCAAAGGCCGTCACGTCAATACGCACTGTGCCGGCCTGCTGCTCGGCGCTCTCGGAGTTCGCGACGATCACCAACGCCTGGTCGGCGTTCCAGAAGGTAGCTGCGCGCAGGTGGGCATTGTCTGACGTGAACGCCGTCTGGGTGCGCCAGTCAGCGAACTCCATGGTCGTGAGGTCAGCGCCGCGCAGGGATGAATACAGGCCTACGAAGGCGTTCGCTTTCGGGTCTTCGGGCCGCTGCATGGCCTCAGCAAGATCGTCGGTCCGCGGGGTGGGCCAGACGCCAATGAGCGCGCACCGGGCCGTATAGGCCTGCATATCTTCCGCGCGTGGGCGGCGACTGCTCTTCTCACCAGAGCCCAGGCACGAGTTCCAGAGGAACGAGTCCACCAGGCGCTTGGGGCGGGCGTTGACGAACTGCGCCTGCTCGGGCATGCGGCCGAGGGACGGCACGTGGTCATCGCCAATCTCCTCGTAGATGGTGTCGATGGTGCAGTAGTTCTTGCAGGCGATCGTTGGCACCCAGCCGGTGTGCCCGGAGAAGACGCCGTCGGGGCCAACCTGCTCTGCTGTCCACTCGCATATCTCCAGCATCCCGTCGGTGGATATGTGCGGGCTATCGGGATGGTGGCGATCGTTGTAGCACACGATGGGGTGGACGAAATCGTAATAGAGGCCGTCGTATCCGTAGTCAGCCATCATGCCCGCGAAGCCCTGCTTCATGAACTCGCGCCAGCCCTCGGACTCTTCGCACATGTAGTCGCCGTAAGAGCTGTAGACCCATAGCTCGCGATTGCCCTCTCTGTCGAGGCGCTCGGTGCCCCACTCTTCGCGCTGCTCGGCGCTGACGGTCTCGACAGTCCGGTGTAGGAGCGCGTGGGCATCGAACGGGTATATCTTCATCCCGTATTTGTGGGCAAGTTGCACGACCCGCTTCGCACCCCGAGGGTCTGAGGAGGTGAAGCTGCCCGGCCAGTTGTCGGCACTGAGGTTGATTACCGTCGCTCCCGCCTCAGAGGCATGTCGGACCATCTCTTCGCCGGGCGCCTGCAACGCGGTGACGAAATACTTGCGGTCAAGCTGCGGGCGGATATTGGCCAGCCCGGTGACCCACTCGAAGGTCTTCGCGCCACTGATCGTGATCGGGGACGCCGGGTCAGACCAGGGCTCGACGATGATGCTGCCCGCGCCGGGCGTGTCATCGCTGGCCGCGATGGCGTAGCGCGCGTGGCCCGGCTCGCCGAGTTGCGAACGCCACTGCGGGACACTCGACGCGCTCAGCCACTCAATGCCCTCGACGCCGCGGTCGAAGAGGCACAGGTAGCGGGAGTAGGTGTTCTCCTCGAACAAGGCGGCGCCGGGGAAGATCGCCCGTCCGCGCGACGTGCGCCGAGAGAGGCGGCGGCCGAGATACTCGTCCAGCTCGGGGCGGACGTCCATACGCTGCACGCCGAACACCGTGACGCCCGGGAGGCCCTGACCGAAATCATACTCCCAGCGCTGGCGCATGTAGCCGGTCGTGTATTCGGTGGTGGCCACGTAGGGAACGCTGGCGCCGGCGATGGCGATGGCGCCTGTCGCCTTGACCGTGACCCGTTCGGGTGTCTGCTCGACGATATCGAGCTTCGCTGGCGAGGCGATCGTGGTGCCGGACCCGTTCGCGGCGGTGATGTATGATCGGGCTGGTCCGGTGAGCAGGTTGCGCCCATCTCCGTAGAAGAAGAGTACGCTCGAGGTGCAGCCACCGTCGACGGCGCTCTGGCGCACCTGCCACCACGGGCTGGTGATCACGACGTCCGCGCCGGCCATCTCCGCGCGCAGCCCGGCCTGCGTCGCTTGCGGTGGGCTTGGCGCGACGGCGGTCATCGCGAGATTCAGCCCGAGGTGCAGAGCGTCTGGCGGCGCCGCGAGCACCAACTGAGCACCGTCGCCGGTCTTGCGGCGCAGCGTCAGCGCGCAACCGAAGTCTACGGTCATGCGCAGTTCCTCGGACGCGGTTCGGTCGACGACCAGCGTGCTGCCCGCGGGGAGGCGCTCTGCGGGCAACTCGGCGCCGACACGCCGCCACACCGGCGGCGGCAGCCCGTCGCCGTCCGGGCCAATGACGCCGATGGTCCTGCCGACCAGTTCCAGCGGCATGTCGACGACGAGACCTGCGGGACCGTCGGCTTGCACGCGCCGCCAGTGCGCACGCAGCCCGTCATTGGCGGCGCTCACTTCACTTTGCCACGTCGGGTCGTCGGTCAGCGGGTCGGCGCTCGTGCTCGGGTCGCCCTGGTACGGGCGGACGCAGTCGATCAGCGGCATGCCGCCGGAGTTGAGAGCGAAGCTGTCAGACCCCGCGCCCGTCGGTGCGAACCAGTCGGAGCCCTCCACACGGGGCAACTCTGCGACCTGCATTGTCAGCGTGACGTCCTGCGCATCGTCATCGGTAAAGTCGAGCCAGAGGCCGCGGAAGTATACTTCGAAGCGGTAGGCAGCCAACGTCGCCGCCTGGTCGCAGGAGATGGTGAATATCTCGCCGCGCTCCAGCATGGGGATGACGATCTCGTCGCCGGGCGCGAACTGACATATATTGGTGTAAGGGCCGAGACCACCCTCTGCGTCGCGTGGCTGCATGCCGACAGTGGTAGCGAGTCCATCGAGGGCGTCGATCACTTCGCCCGTGGCTCGGCGCACGTGGAACGGTTGGCCGCGATCTTCGAAGCGTTGCGCGAGGTAGACAAGCAGGCGCAGAGCGGTGGGCTCATCGCCTGCCACCCGCTCGTAGGTGACCTGAACGAGCCCGGTGCTTCCTGCGCCCATAGCGAGGACGCGGTAGACCTCGCCCTCGCCGGGCTCAAGCTCCGCGATCCCGCTCCATCCGGGCATGCTCTGGCCCGCGTTGCTCTGATAGACGTTCCGGCCGTTAGCCTTCTCGTTGAAGTTGAGGCGCTCGATGATCCCGCCGCGCTCGGTGCGCAGATGATGCAGCGAACCGGTCGTGCCGTCCACGTCGAACTGAATGGGCCCGACTGTGGCTTCCGACCACGGAGCAATCCCGGTGAAGCCCTCCTCGAACTCTATCTGCACCGAGCATGAACCGCGTAGGACGTCGCCCTTCGCCATCTGCCCCCGCGTGAGCAGGTGGGCCTCGTATCTCCCGCCGGTGTCGGTGATGATGACTTTGCTGGCAGCCACGTCGTCAAACACCCAGCTCACATCGCGGTGCCCGAGGCCCGGCCAGGTGATGCGCTCGGGGTTGTTCACGGTGACCGTCTCGGCGGCCGGGAAGGTGCCAGGGGTCTGGGTGTCGCCACTCGCGATTGTGTATGCGAGACCGTCGAGCATGTCCTGCGGGCCCGGCCCCGCTGCCATGTAGATGGTGGTGTCTGTCAGGTCGGCGAGCGCCTCCACCTCATATGTCGTGGTCAGTTCCAGGTCTTCACATCGCGTGGTCTGCGTGAAACGCAGCCTCTCGGACAGCATGCCAGCGATGACGATGATCTCAGCGCCATCCTCCGTGCGGCGCTCTGCCAGACGCAGTTCCGGCGTGTCCTCGGACTTGTACTGGACGAACTGGTCATCCGCGTCGCGCATGATCAGGCTGATGTTGCCGGGCATCCACAGTCCCGCGACGTTCACCGCGTGGTTCCCGTGGTTGAACATGTGCAGTGTGTACGAGGCGGTCTGGACCTGGAAGGGTGTGATCGTCTGCGCACAGGCACACGAGAGGGTCGCGATGCTGAGCAGGAAAGGAAGCGTCAGCCTGGCTCGCATGGTAGCAGTGCTCCTCATCGGCGCGGGGTTCCACGCGCGTTGCTCACTCGCATGCTGCCTTCCTCGTGGCAGTCCGCAACTCCTGTGTCTGAGGCCGAACAGGAGAGGCGGCGGTTGACGTCGAAGGACTCCCTGAGGAAGATGGATCGGGCGTTGCAGTTGATTCTGGAGGCGTACCATGGGACGCATGCATGCTTTGCGTCTGCTGTTGACTACCGCTATCGTCTTGGCGGGGGCTTGCGGCTGCCGCGAGGATGAGCCCGCGATCCAGTCCGTGGCGGTCGCGGACACCGTGCGCGAGCCGGTGGTCGCCGGTGCCTTCTACCCGAGCGATGCCGACGAGTTGCGGGACTACGTGAGCGGCCAGATTGCGGCCGCTGAGACCACCGACCTGGGCGGGCATGTCTACGGGCTGGTCGTGCCGCACGCGGGCTACGAGTACTCCGCACACGTCGCCGCAGCTTCGTATGCGCAACTCGCGGGTGCTGACGTCGACCTGGTGATCGCGATTGGTCCCAGCCATCGTGTGCCCGTGGAGGGCGTTGCGCTGACTGATGCGGTCGCGTGGCGCACGCCGCTGGGTGAGGTGCCTATTGACGTTCAGGTCGGCGCTGCGCTGAGCGAGGCGGCCAGCCATATCCGCGTGGACGCCGGCGGGCATGCCCGGGAGCATTCGCTGGAAGTGCAGCTTCCGTTCCTGCAAGTGCTGCTGGGCGAATTCCGTTTCGTGCCGCTGAGCATGTCGGATTTCTCGCCCGAGAACTGCCAGATGACTGCCGACGCGATCGCGCAGGTGGCACGCGGCCGGTCGGTGCTGCTTCTCGCCAGCGCCGACATGTCGCACTATCCTGCTTACGAGGACGCCAATCGCACCGATCGCATGATGCTCGACGCCATCGCGAGCTTCGATCCGGCGAAGGTGCGCGCAGCGGACGCGGAGCTGATGGGCGCGGGCGTGGCCGATCTGGAGTGCACGCTATGCGGCTTGGGGCCGGTCCTGACGGTGATGGGAGCGTGTCGCCAGCTCGGTGCGGAGCACGCGACGGTCATCACGTATGCGAACTCCGGCGACGTGCCGATCGGCGCGAAGACCGGATGCGTGGGCTACGGCGCAGTAGCTTTCGTGGGTCCGGAGAGGTCCGAAGCCGACGCACAGACCACTGAGGAGGAAGCCATGACCCCCGATGAGGGCGAACTCAACGAAGAGCAACAGGCGCGTGTGTTGGAGCTTGCCCGCAGCACTGTGCGGATGTATGTGACCTCGGGCAAGACGCCTGACGCTCCCGCCGATGATCCGGCTCTCAGCGCCGAGCGCGCGTGCTTCGTGACACTCAATAAGCACGGTCAACTGCGGGGCTGCATCGGTTCCCTGGAGGCACGCCAGCCGCTTGGGCGGGCGATCATCGAGGCTGCGGTGTCGGCGGCCACTCAGGACCCGCGCTTCCCGCCGGTAACGAGCGCCGAACTCGACGATCTGCACATCGAGGTCAGTGTGCTCTCGCCGATGCGCAAGGTGGAAAGCCCCGACGAGATCGTGGTCGGCAAACACGGTGTGGTGGTCCGCCAGGGGATGCGCAGCGGCGTGTTTCTGCCGCAAGTCGCGACTGAGCAAGGGTGGGACCGCGACACGATGCTCACCACGCTTTGTCTGCACAAGGCAGGCCTGCCGGCTGATGCCTGGAAGCATGACGCTGAACTGTTCGTGTTCACTGCGCAGGTTTTTGGCGAGCCAGAAGACTGACCGAAGCGACTCTGGTGCCGCGAGGTGCGACGATGACCAGCGACCCAATCAACCGACGAGATGCGATACGGGCCCTGCTTGGCGGTGGGCTGGCGCTCGGCGGCGCCTGCCTGTTCGGCGCTGGGGAGCAGGCCTTCGGCGCGCCCGCGAGTTGGCACGAGGCGATGTTCTACGAGCGACTCGGCGACGGTCGGGTTCAGTGCAGGCTCTGCCCGCACCAGTGCGTGTTGGGGGATGGGCAGCGAGGTGTCTGTCGCGTGCGCGCCAACTCGGCTGGCACGCTGTACACGCTTGTGTATGGGCAGGCGGCGACGCTGAACGTCGACCCCATCGAGAAGAAGCCGCTCTTTCACTTCCTGCCCGGCTCGCGGGCGTTCTCGCTGGGCACTGCGGGCTGCAATCTTGCCTGCAAAGACTGCCAGAACTGGGATATCTCTCAGGTGCGCCCGGAGGACATCGCGCGTCCCATCGATCTGCCGCCGGAGACGATCGCCGCGAAAGCTGCTGAATACAAGGCCTCGATCATTGCCTATACCTACAACGAGCCAACGGTCTTCTACGAGTATATGCATGACACGGCGAAGGCGTGCCGCGAGCGCGGGCTTCGGTCGGTGATGATATCGGCGGGTTACATCAACCGTGAGCCGATGCTGCAACTCGCGCCCCATCTCGACGCAGTCAAGATCGATCTCAAGGGCTTCACCGAGGACTTCTATCGAGAGTATTGCTCGGCCGAACTCGAGCCGATTAAGCAGACTATCAAGCGCGTGCATGCTCTGGGCAAGTGGCTTGAGATCGTCTGCCTGATAGTGCCGACCATCAACGATGATGAGGGCAGCGTTCGGTCGATGTCTGACTGGTTGCTTCGGGCAGTGGGGCCCGAAGTGCCCGTGCATTTCACGCGCTTCATGCCCGCCCACAAACTCACGCATCTGCCGCCCACACCTATCCCCACGCTCGAGCGTTGCCGCAATGTTGCTCGCGCACAAGGGCTGAAGTATGTCTATATCGGCAACGCGCCCGGTCACAACGCCGAGAACACCTTCTGCGCTAGCTGCGGTCAGCTTGTGGTCAGACGGCTTGCCTACCGAGTGCAGGAAGTGCATGTGAAGCCGGGCGGGGCCTGTCGATTCTGTGGCAACCCCATCCCCGGCGTTTGGTCATAACACCATACCCCAGGAGTTGATCTCGCTGCGCTACGCAAATGCCATCTGGAACTTCTACTCACAGGACACCACCCTCGCGCAACTCGTCCACGATTTCTGCGACCTCGGTTACGACGCCGTCTCGCTCACCAGCGCCCAGCTCTGTCGCCTGGACCTGGACGCGACTCGCGACATAGCCACCGCGCTCGATGAGCGCGACATGGCGGTGACTCTGCACGGTAACTTCGATCCCGAATTGAGTGAGGTACTCGGCTTCATCGACATCCTCGCCGGGCGCCTGCTCGCGGTGTCATGCGACGCAGCCATGATCGTCGATTCGCGCGGCCGGTTCTATGACACCGCGCGGATGGCCCCCTTCATGCGGGGTGTGCTGGACGCAACTGCGGGCACTGACATACGCGTGGGCATTGAGGATTTTCCACTCGACTCGCTTGCCCTGGAACACTACCGCGCAGACCTCGAGCCACTGCTGGCCTCGGAGCGGTATGGGATACTGATCGATGTCGGGCACATGCACATACGGCTCACCGATGGTGGCTACTTCGAGGGCGTTTCGGTGGCGGACTATTTCGCCGACCTGCCGCTGCCGGTCATCGAAGTGCATCTGCACGACAATAATGGGCTGCGCGACCAACACGGGCACTTCGGTATGGGCAGCGTGCCCTTCGAGGAAGTCGGGGCGGCTTTGAAGTCTCTCGGTTTCGACGATGTGTCGACGGTCGAGATAGCGCCGGCGCACTATGACATGGAGCCCGACAAGGCCCGTCCGCTGGCCGGGGAGAGCGTCCGGATGTGGCGAGAACTGTGGGAGTGTGGCGACTGACGGGTCTGTTGGGAAGGTGTCTGCCGCGGGCCACGCGAAGTTTGCGCGACAAAACTTGTGCCGTGCAAAGGGTGCATGGTCACCCTTGATCCGAGAGGGGACAGGCCATTGGCTACGACAAGCATCAAGAGTGCGGGGCGTGTGATTGCAGAGGCGCGCAACCGCGGTCTGCGTGACTTGAGCGTCGAGGTTCTCAGCTCCATGCGCGACGAGGCCCGGGCTCTGCGCGAGGACATGGCCGTGCAGATTCAGGAAGAGGGGGTCCGGTTCAGTGAGGCACGGGAGAGTGGGCAGTGGCAGTCCATGGAGGATTGCCGCGGCCGCATCTTCGGCATGCAGGAGGACCTGCAGGGCATTGAGGACCACATTGGCCTGATTGAGGATGCCTACCAGGAGCGCTATCTGCAGGCGGGCGTCGTTGGCGCGCTGGGCAGCGCGCAGCGTGCGAGCTACCTCGAAGCAGGCATCATGCTGCTCATCGCCGCGGTGCTGGGCATTCTGTGGGTGGAGGGGGCGTATACGCTGACGCAAAGCGAACTGCATCTTCTCGCCATAGCGGACACTGTCATCTGCGCGATCTTCCTGACCGAGTTCTTCTGGCGGATGCGCTACGCTGACTCGAAAGCCTGGTACTGGCGGCGGTTCTGGGTGGACTTCATCGCTTCGCTGCCGCTTGCCGGGATACTGCGCATCGGGCGGATTGCGCGTGTGGCTCGAATTGCGCGGATGGCCCGGATTGCGCGCGCGGCTCGCCTGATACGCGTGCTGCGGGTGCTGGCGTTCCTCTCGCGTGGTTTCGACAAGATAGCGGCCATCTTCCGCCTGCAGGTCTTCAGTCGCCCGCTGATTCTGACCGTCGGTCTGCTGGTGGTCGGTGGCGTTGCCATCACGTATACCGACAGCGGTGCGTCTGAGGTCAATGGCTTTTGGGCCGGCATCTGGTGGAGCTTCACCACTGTTGTCACGGGCGGGTTCGGCGACATCTACAACCCCGAGTCGGCGATGGGCAAGCTGCTCACGGTCCTGCTAGTGATTCTCGGGATCATCCTGACTGGGGCGCTCACGGCGGGTCTCGCTCAGATCCTCATGGGCGACGATACCGCTCGCATCGAGCGCGGCCAGTCGAACATCCAGGCGCAACTGGAAGATGTGACGGCCCGTATCGATCGCATCGAGAGCAGCCTTGGCAGCCGGCCTGACGAGCACGCCACCTGAATCGCCTTCCTCATGTTGCATCAGCCCATAGGGAGGTCCTACCTGTGCGAACTACCCTCACGCTCGCAATTGCCCTGACCTGCGCTGGTGTCACGAAGCCCTGCTGTTCTACAGCGACTTCGACGGTGATCCCGCCGCTGACTTCAGCGTCGGCGAGGCGCCGGCGACCCTCAACGGTGCGCCGCGCTTCGTTGAGGGGCGACTGGGGCAGGCGGTGGTGGTGGGGGGCGACAACTGGCTGAGCTACCCGGCGGAGGGCAACCTGCGTGGCTCGCAGGGGACGATTGAGTTCTGGCTCAGCCCGGTTGATTGGGACGGCCGGGATAACCAGCGGAGCCACTTCTTCGTCGGTGCGCAGGGCGCCGACCGCATCTATATCTACAAGTTCATCCGTTGGCGCCATTTCACGTTCCACTGCAACCCCGAAGCGACTACCAAGTATGAGTCTCTCAGGGCCGGCGTCTACCCGTGGCAGATTGGCGAATGGCATCACGCGGCCGTGACGTGG
>JALGSU010000076.1 GCA_029821735.1 Candidatus Zipacnadia bacterium
CGATCCGGACGCGCGCGTCGTTAGCCTTGCGCTCCTCCGGGGAACGATGCTCCAGTACCGCGGCCTGACACTCCGCGCGGCGGACCAGACATGCCTCTCAGTGACCCTCGCTGGTGGCAAAGCAGCATTGGTCTCCTCGCCCCCAGTCGCTTACCGGACCATCGAGGGCGAACCTACATTCATGCCTGGGCCGGACATTGCCGTTCAACTGACCATTCCCGCCCGACTCTCCCCTACTGGGCGCGAGGCCCGCATCGAGCGCAGCGTTCCCGGCCAGACGGCGGCGGGCCCGAACGCCGAACCCTACCTGCAGGACAAGTGAGAGCGGTGGTGATCTGCCGTGGCAGGCTGGCGGACGGTGCGCGTCTTCATCAGTTCGACATTCCGCGACATGCAGGCGGAGCGGGATCACTTGGTGCGCTTTGTCTTCCCCCGACTGCGCGAGGAGACGCTCAAGCTCGACCCGTCTGCGTGCGGCGACACTCACCGACGGTAGCCGGAAGCGAACAGGAGATGTGGTGGACATGATGGCGTCGAGGAGTTGGGGGCGGGGTGGGCTCATGGCCGCGTGTCTGGTGTTGATCAGCTTCGCTTGGCCCGGCGATGCGGAGTTCGTCGAGGCGCTCGACTTCCGTGCGGAGCGCGCACCCGAGCGAACGGTAGTGCACGCCCTGCGCGTGGAGGCGCCGCCCACTATCGACGGCGAGCTGGACGAGGCGTGGTGGGAACAGGCGGTCGTCTCGGAGGGCTTCCTGGTGGGCGGCCAGCCCACGGCGGTCCGCACCTCGCTGTGCGTGGCCTTCGATGACCAGAACCTCTACCTCGGCGCGGTCTGCGGGATGTCCCAGCCTGAATCGCTCAAGCACGATGTCCCCACCGAGGTCCGCGACGGCAACGTGTGGGGCGATGACTGCATAGACCTGAAGCTCTCCGCCGACGGCGGCACGACCGGGCTGCAGTTCCTCATCAACGCCAATGGCGCGCGCGCCGACCTGCGCGATGGCGACGGTCGCTGGGACCCCGAGTGGATCTGTGCCGCGACGCTGGGCGACGACGCCTACGTCATCGAGCTGGCGATCCCGCTGCGCGAGATCGGCGTGGCCGAGCTGCAGCCGGGCATGTCGCTGCTCTTCACCTGCGGGCGTAACGACCGCAGCCCGCGCCAGCTCAGCACGGCCTTCGGCGAGGCCTATGGTGATGTGATGAAGGCCGCCGAACTGGTATTGGGGACTCCCGACCAGCGCGCGGCCCTGGCCTCGGCGCTGGCCATCACGCGCGACGCCCAGCTTGCAGTCTACCTCGACCGCGACCAGTATCCGTCCTTCCAGCAGCTCGGGACGGGTCGCGTGCGCATCACCAGCCCGAGCAGCGGCCCGGAGCTGCAGGGCGCGCCAACCATCGAGATCGCCCTGCTTCGCGACGGCCGCGAGGTCGAGGTCCACACGGTCACGTCCGTCGAATCGCCCGTGCTGGACTTCGACTTCCGCGTGGCCGATATCGAGCCAGGCGCCTGCGAGGTCGAGGCGAGACTGCGCGATGAGGGCGGCGTCTTCGCCAGCGCGCGGCAGGACTTCGTCATCGAGCAGGCCACGGCCCCTCGCTCCGGCCGTATCCCGCTGACGGTGACCCCCGCGCCGGCGGACCTCGACGCCTGGCCGGTGACCGTCGGGGTGCCCTTGCCGTGGGGCGCGCTGTACTCGGAGGAGCATGTGCGGCTGCTCGACGACGCCGAGCATCCGCTGGCTGCAGGTGGACTGCGCGCCGCCGGTCGGCGGCGAGCCGCGGACCTACACGCTCGAGTATGGGCCGGAGGTGACGCGCGCCCCGGTGGCCGCGCCGTTGCTCTCCGAGCAGACGGACGCCGAGATCACGGTCAGCGCCGGCCCGCTCAAGCTGGTGGTGCCTCGGACGGAGCCCTCCGGCATCGGCCAGGTCTGGCTGGACGCGGATGGCGATGGCGAGCTCGCGGACGCCGAAAGGGTCCTCACCTCGGACGCTGCCCTCGGGCCCTACCTGACCGACGCGGCGGGGGTGCAGTACCTGGGCTCGCGTGACGCCGAGGCCGAGGTGGTGCTCGAGGAGTCAGGTCCGCTGAAGGCCTGCGTGCGCATCTCCGGCTGGCACGTGGCCGAGACGGGCGAGCGGCTGGGCAAGTACATCATGCGCCTGTATGTCTACCGCGGCCTGCCCCAGGTGCGAGTCATGCACACCTTCATCATCACCGCCGACTCTGATGAGGCCCAGTATGCCGACATCGCCTGGTCGCTGCCCTTCGAGTCCTACCAGTATTCCGTAGGGACGCCCTCCGTGAGTTCCGGGCGTGTGCCCGAGCAGGGCGCTTATCTGCTCCAGCGCGATGACCTGTGCTACAAGCTCTACCACGACGGAGTCTTCAAGGAGGAAGGCGAGAAGGCCGAGGGCTGGGCTACGGTCGGCAGGCCGGGGCGCTGGATGACGCTGGTGGTGCGCGACTTCTGGCAGCAGTTCCCCAAAGAGCTTGAGGTCACCCGCGACGCGCTGACGGTGCACTTCTGGCCCGCGCACGGTGAGGCCCCGGTCCGCTCCGGCGACAACCTGAGCATTCGCAACGCCTACCAGCAGTGGTTCGCCCACGAGGGCCGGGTGCTGGACTTCCGCGTGCCCGAGGAGTTCCTGCAGTTCGTCAAGGAGGACAGCGAGCGCTACAACTGGCCCAGCGCCAAGGTCGCCAATGCCATCGGGCTGGCGAAGAGCCACGAGATGCTGCTGCACTTCCACACGCGCGACTGGGAGAGCGCGCGGTCGCGGGACGTCAGCCGGGTCTTCCAGGACGCTCCGACAGCGGTGGTCGATCCCGAGTGGATGTGCGACAGCGGCGTCTTCGGGAGCATGCACGTGCAGGACCGCGAGCAGTTTCCCGTGGTCGAGACCGCCCTGGATGAGACGCTCGACAATATCGCGCGGCTGCGGGCCATGGACCGCGACTACGGCATGTTCAACTGGGGCGACTCGCACCACAACTGGGACTGGGCCCCACGGCGCTGGAACATGCACCGCATCTGGCGCAACACCCACCACGGCTGGACGCGCTGGCCGTGGCTGATGTACGCCCGCTCCGGCGACAAGGCACTGCTCGACTGGGCCGACGCCAATGCCCGGCATGTGGCGGACGTGGACCATTGCCACTACGCCACGGACGATCTGGTGCGCCAGACCTACCCGCTGCAGAAGCAGGTGGGGGGCATCTGCGACTACAAGGGCTTCGTGCACTGGGCCTCGGGCGGGCGACTGCACTACAACTCCATTGCAGACTCCATGATCTGGCACTACTACATGACCGGCAACGAGCGCAGCCTGACCGCCGCGCTGGAGCATGGCGCGGCGCTGGTCGCCGACGGCAAGCCGCTGCCCCACCGCGAGGGCTCCGGCCGGG
The DNA here is from genome assembly GCA_029821735.1 of Candidatus Zipacnadia bacterium. Classification (GTDB taxonomy): domain Bacteria; phylum Armatimonadota; class Zipacnadia; order Zipacnadales; family UBA5352; genus JALGSU01. Next base: position 3,413 of record JALGSU010000076.1, read on the forward strand.
CCACCAGCACCGCCGCGCTGTACTTCCTGACCTGGGACAACGACTACCTCGAGTTCCTCGAGCGCACGGTGGACACACTCCTGAACACTCAGGAGGAGGACGGGCGCTTCCCGCAGTGGGAGAACTTCGCCCCCTACCTGCAGCGCTACGTGGACCTGACCCGCAGCCGCCGCGCCATGGCCGCCATGGCGCGCTGGGGCGACTGGATATGCGCCCAGCCTCCCGCCGCCGAGGGCTACCACGCCAAGATCAACGTCCTCGCCCACGCCTACCTCTACACCGGCGACGAGAAGTACCTGCGCGCGGCGGCATACGATGTGTCCTCCTTCGTGGACTACGTCTACCGCGGCCCCGACCCGCGCTACCAGGGCCAGTTCATCATCCAGCACACCAACCTCGACCAGTCCTACTTCATGCAGGAGGTCCCCTACTACCTGACCGCGGTGGAGCGCCTCGGCCATCAGCCCACGCCCGACCAGCCCACGCGGACCACGATCCGCGCCCTGTCCCGCGAGACCATCGACGGAGAGGAGCGCTACGTGTTCGAGGCGCGACTTCGGCAGCAGACGGACGAGCCCTTCGTGCTCAGCGTTGCGGTCAGCGGCTACGCAGGCGCCTCGTATACGGCCGAGCTGACCTCGGTCGATGGCGGTGACGCGATCACGGCCGCCGCTGCGCCGCAACACACCGACCGGGCCACCGACCTAGAACTGACCGCGCCCGCGGATGGCCGACTGGAGTACTCCCTGCGCGTGATCTGCGAGCAGAACTTCTTCGTCTCGGTGCCCATCACCGGGGACCAGCCGCAGGTGCAGGAAGTCTACCCGATCTTCCCACAGGGCACCTGGGCCGGCGACGGCTTCCGCTTCTTCTTCGACGTGCCGGCCGGAGCGCGCGACTTCGCGCTCCGCTACAAGGGTCGCTCCTGGCCGCTGCAGATCGACCTGCAGGACCCGGCGGGGCAGGTGGTATCGCGGGACGTGCGGATCGGCTCGAGCGATCTCACGGAGCGGGCGCAGCGAGTGACGGTGGGCAACGCGGGCGCGACGGGGTGGTCTTTCGCGATCCACGGCTACGGCCAGGCGTGCCTGCTGGGTTTCGACGCCTCACCCGCGCCGGTAGATCACCGTTTCTACTTCGCGGCAAGCGCGCAGAAGGTGTTCCAGCCCCAGTGAGGCGGCGCGGACCAGGGAGTATGGCTCAACTCAGACCGGCCAACTGAGACTACCTGAGGGATGCCGTTGGCGGCTCAGTCGGGCGGGCAGGCCAGGCCGGCGCACCGCGCTGAACAAACAGATGGGTCAGTTGCTCCAGCACGCGATCGCTGCTGAGCTTCCTGTCCACTACAACCGCCAGACACTCGCGCGTGAACTCGTCGATGATCGTCAGCAGCCGGAACGCGCGCCCGTCATGCGTGCGGTGCGCCACGAAGTCGTAGCTCCACACGTGCCCGGGATACTGCGGCCGCAGCCGCACACAGGAGCCGTCATTGAGCCATAGTCGGCGGCGCTGCGTGGCGCGTGGCTGGCCCAGCACTTTGCAGACGCGTCGCTCGGACACCACCCCCTCGTCCAGTACCTCACGAACATACGCCACGGCCGCCCGGCGTTTCGCCGGGCTCAGAAGTTTCCCGAAGCCGCCTCTCTCAGAATCGCAAGATCCAGCGCCTGGTTGGCAACGAGCTTCTTGAGCTGAGCGTTCTCACTCTCAAGCTCCTTGAGGCGCTTGGCCTGATCCACCCTCATGCCGCCGTATTCGGTGCGCCAGCGGTAGTAGGTCTGATCGGTGATACCGATCTTCCTCGCCGCCTGACTGATCGTCGCGCCGCCGGCGATCTCCACCTCTGCCTGCCTGAGCTTGTTGATGATCTGTTCGGGCGTGTGCTTCTTGCTGCTCATTTCACTGCCCCCCTATTGCGGCCAGGTGCCCACAATACTGACGTAACACCTGGACTGACTTTTGGGGGGGCAGGACAGACGCGTAAGCATGATCAGTCCTCCTCGCAGCTAACAGGGCTCCTGACCCATGTAGGGCATCAGGAAGGGGCGGTCGATCTTGGTGCTGCCCTCCCGCACCTCCAGCTCGATGCCAGCCCGACCGGCGGGCAGGTGCGGTATCACGGGGAGTGTCACCGCCGCAGTTGCAGTTTGCCGTCGGGCACCAGGGTACCGTCCGGCAGTCGGAATGACTGTTGCACGGCCACGCCCTGCGGCTGGCGCAGGATCATCGGGCTTCGGAAGGAGACCGTCCCCGTCATGTTGTAGCAGCGCAGGAACACTCGCGAGTTGGCGAAGCGCTCCCTGTGGTCGGCCAGCGGAAACGGCAGCAGCGCCGTCACCCAGCCGTCCGTGCTGCCTTCACCGTAGATCGCGAGCCACGTGTGCTTGTTCTCTGTGCCGTAGACGTATATCCGCACTCCCGCCGGGCGCTTGTACCAGTTGCCGGTGTAGTGCATGTCCTCGACCTTCACCTGCACGGCCAGCATGTAGTCGCCCGTCGGGTCCAGTTGGGTTGGGCGGGTGGTGTCGAGGTAGACGCTCGCTTCCTGCGGCATCGCCATCGTCACGACAGCACTGCCGTCTTCGTCCAGTGAAGCAGTGATGCTCGCCGTCTCCGCGTTCTCACCGCGCACATCGACCGTCCAGTCGGCGGGCAGGCCTTCCTCATCGAGGTCCGCGAAGCCATACGGGAGCAGGTTGTCGTCCTCGGGCGTCTCGCGGGCCAGTGACGCCAGCGCCTGTTGCAGCGATCCCGGAGTCGCCTCCGGCATTGCTGTGACGGAGAAGCTCAGGCTCTCCGTGCCGCCGGCCGGGATCGACAGTGGCTGTGTCATCCACTCGCTGCCGCACATGTTCTTCCCATGGCTGCACCAACGGTAGACGTTCATGAAGCTGGCCGGCAGCCGGAAGAGAAGGCCCGCGCTCCGCTCGGGGAAGTACTCGGCGTAGACCGGGCCGGTGGCGCCGATGATCTTGTCTGGCATCAGCACGTCGGGCCGCAGTTCGTCCGGTAAGCCTGCCGCCGTCAGTACGGTTGTGGCGCCCGGCTCTGTCTCATGGGTCATCTCTTCGCTGATGAAGTATGCCGCCTCTGCGTTGAACACGTTGTGGGACCAGTATGCCAGCTGCGCCGGTTCCTGATCTACGCGCTCGTTGCGCAGCGCCACCTCCACCACCAGCGCGGTGCCGGAGGACGCGATGCGGTAGGTCTTGCGCAGCCGAATGCCCGGAGCGCCCTTGTCCAGAGGCCCCTCATACACGACGCGGGCCTCCCGACCGTCATTGCTGCATTCGACCAACGCGAGTTCGTCGACCTCATCGCCACTCCAACGAGAGCTCGCGGGCAACCACAGCATGTCCATCGCGAGACCGTCGGTCCCGAAGTTGGCGCCGGCCACAAACGGCTCCATGCCCTCAACGTCCCAGGCGTAGACGCGTCCGCCGCTGGCGCCGAACGAGACCGTCTGGTCCGGCGTCCGCACCTGCAGGACCACGCGCTCCTCGCCGCCGAACTCGGTCACGGCGTACTCGGTTGTGACCTCTCCCACCGTTCCCAGGTTCACCGCGACGGTGGCGTTGCTCTCGATGAAGGCGTCGCGTGCCACGGCGAAGCGGTCCGCCACCGTGCTGACCTGGACCTCCTCGCACCCCTCGATGCGTGTCGCGTCACCGGTCGCAATCCACAGGGCGGGCGATTCGGCGAGGACCTCGACCATCGCGCGACCGGTGTCGTTGATCCTCTGGTAGACGCGGTCGACGGGATTGACGAGGTATCGGTCACGCAGGTCGGTCCCGCTGACGCGGACGAAGCACGCTTC
>JALGSU010000050.1 GCA_029821735.1 Candidatus Zipacnadia bacterium
GGCTCAAGCAGGAGAACCCCGACAAGGAGTTCTACACGCTGCCGGGCATCACGTGTCCGAATATGAAGATGACGACCGCTGAGAAGGTCCTCGCCAGCCTCGAGCAGATGCAGTACCCGATTGAGATCGAGCCAGAAGTCTCCGGGCGGGCACGTTCGGCCGTGGAGCGGATGCTGGCTCTCGGCTGACGGGGCTGTGGCGCGCACAACTGACCTGAGGGTGCCGAAATGAAACTGTGCACGATCGGGACGGGCCTTCTGGCGGCACTGGCGCTCGTCGCCTGCGCGATGGGTGTGTCGGGACAGGGGGCTGAGACCATGACCGATGAAGGAACCGTGGCGCTCTTCGAGGACTTCGCCGGTGAGTGGAACCCCGAGACTGGCAAGTGGTGGGTGGAGGGCGGCGAGCGGGTGTGGGTGGAGGAAGGGCGGCTGCATATGAAGGCCGATCCCGAGGCGGTCCCCGCTACGTTGCGACCGCGTGGTGTCGCCAACCGATCAGCGGTGACGTGAAGATTGAGTACGACGCGCATGTCATCTCCTCATCCACCGGCGTGAACAACATCAACTTCTTCTTCCTGTATTCCGACCCCGCCGGGAAGCTGCTCTACACCAGCCGCGACGAGCGCGCGGACGGTGGCTACGCGAAATACCACGTCCTCAACGGCAACATCATCACCTTCCTGCGTGACGTCAAGAACGGCCCCGACGGAACCCCACTCGATGAGCTGCCCGGCCGAGTGCGCATACGCCACTGCCCGGGCTTCGAGCTGCTGGATGAAACCTACGCTTACCACTGCAACGCGGGTGTGACCTACCACTGCGAGATCGTGCGCGAGGGAACACGGATCAGCTTCAGTGTTGACGGCAATCTGCTGCTGACGACTGAGGATCCTAGTCCGCATTCGTCAGGCTTGATCGGCCTGCGGACCTTCCGGACATACCTGTGGTGGGACAATATCCGAGTGACAGCACTGTAGCGCCCGCGTCGCTACGCCCCGCAGCCAACGCCGCTGTCAGAGAATGCAGAAACCTTGCAGGCCATGTGGGTCTCGGGGGCGAAACTACTGGTCCGCACTACGGCCGACCGATCCTGAAGGCACGTGCTGAGAGGTAGAACCATGGACAAAGTCAGAGCCGCCGTCATTGGCTGTGGGGCTTTCGCGCGCTATGAGCACCTCCCGAACTCCGTGAGGAGCGACAAGATCGATTTGGTCGCCGGGTGTTCCCGCAGCGAGGCCAACCGCAAGTATGTCGAAGAGAACTTCTCGCCGGAATGGACCACCCCTGACGCGGATGACATCTTCAACGCCGACGACATCGACCTGGTAATCCTGTCGGTTCCCCACGACATGCACCAGGAGATGGTCATGCGCACGGCAGCGGCGGGCAAGCATGTCATGTGTGAGAAGCCGATGACCATGACGCTGGATGAGTCCTATGAGGTCATCAAGGCGGTCAAGGACGCCGGGGTCAAGCTGTGCGTGGACTACAACCGGCGTTTCGCCCCGTCAATGGTGCACCTCAAGGAACAGTATCTCGCCCATCGCGATAGCCCGGTTGTCGGCGGCGGGCAGTTCGTTGAGGATCAGGCCCGCCCGGTCCTCCCGGAAGAGGATGCAAGCATGCTCAGCATCCGAATCCAGGACGAGTCGAGCACCTATCGTCCGGTGCACCTGGACTACAAGACCGGCGGCGGGCAGATCATCGGTGAGACTTGCCACTGGCTGGATCTCGCCTGCTGGATGCTTGATGAGGAGCCATATCGGCTGTACGCGAGCGGCTCGGCGCGGCTGAGCCACATCATCACGCTGGACTTCCCGAGTGGCTCACATGCGAGCATCTGGTTCGGCGTTGGTGGGACGTTCCGCTACCCGAAGGAGCTCTACGAACTGGGCGATCACTGCGCGCTGTTCCGCAACGATTGTTTCGTCGAGACCGGGATCCACGGCAGGGGCGAGCCGGAGATCGCGAAGTTCGACCTGCAGTATGACGAGTTGCCTGATGTGGGCCCCGAGGGCGGCATGAGCGGCTACGTCGCCAAGCTCAACGAGCGGGCTCGGATGCACGAGAACAGCGGGGGCGAGCAGTGGCCCAACATCGGCCCTGACAAAGGCCACTTCGATCTGCTGGAAGCCTTTGCGGACGCGATCATCACTGACGGGCCGTCGCCCATCAGCGAATACGACGGCGCTCGAGCGACGTATCTGAGTCGCCGGGCTATCGACTCCATCCGCCTGGGTGCACCGGTGCCGATCAACACCGAGGACATGCACTTCTTCGTAAACTGAAGGTTGTACGCAAATCTTAAGGCAAAAACGCGCCGCGGTCTTTGCGGCGGGCTTGACGCATTTCGCTTGGGCAAGTACATTGTTCGGAGGCCCGCGTCGGCGGCACGGCGGCGCGGCCCCGTGCCGCATTCATAGCGTTATCTTCGCACACAGAGGGGAAACCTGCAGTGCGCTCGATGATTCTGGATCGGTTCTGCGAGAAAGTTGCACAGATCGTTCAGACCGAAGGTGCAGCCTGCTTTGCACTGGGGGCAGCGGATAACCGCCTGCACCCGCAGGCTGTTGTGGGGCTTGACGATGACTCGAGTATCGAGGACCTGGATCAGGTGGACATCGACGACAGCGGCCCGTTCTCGTCGGCAGTAAGTGAAGCACTCGCCGACCAGAAGCCTGTGATGCTCTCCGACGCGGTGACCATCTCGCGGGTGGAGGTCCCGCCCCCGGTCATGGTCATGCCGATCGTGTGGGAGCGAGAGGCCCTCGAGCCGGATGAGGAGCCGGTGAAGCGCCCGGTCGGTGTGCTCGCCCTGTGGGGCAAGCGCGGTGGCGCTGCGTATGATGAAGACGACTACAAGCTGGCCAGCACCCTCTCCAATCAGGCCGCCGCTTTGCTGGTTGAGGAGCAGCTCGAGGAGTTCGAGGACATCCAGGCCGCGTTCGCCACGGTCCCGGTCGGCTTGATGCTGATCTCGAAAGAGAACGCGGTGACGGTATCGAATGCCGCCGCGACTCAGGTGGTTCAGGTCGACCCGCTGACCGGACGTTCGGTCTCCGACATCGACTACCGCGGCCAGCTCTCCAGACTGATGGAGGACTTGCACGCCTCAGAGAGCGGGAATGCGACCATCGCGTTCATCGCCGTGGACAACGAGACCTACACCACCAGCGCTCAGCTCACTCAGGACGGACAGGCCATTTTGGCCTTCACGCAGTCACCCTTCAGCACTTCGGCTGAGGAACTGACCGGACAGGTCGCCCACGAACTTCGCACCCCGCTGACAGTCATCCAGGGGAACCTGCAGACCATCGAGATCATGCTTGAAGGCGACCTGCAGGCCGAGGACGCTGAGATCGTCCGCGAGTTCACGGGCACGGCGCTGGTGCAGTCGCAGCGCATGTACCGGCTGATTGATGAGACGCTGAACATCTCGCGCATCCACGCAGGTAAGGAACTGGAGTTGGACATCGCGGAGTTCGACCTCATGGACGCCGTCGATCAGATCATGGCCGAGCTGGGCGATCGCCTCTTGGGGCACAACGTGGTGGTCGAGGCCCCCGAGTCCTTCATGATAGACGGCGATCAGGGCAAGCTGGTCTCTATCTTCGACAACTACCTCAAGAACGCCAGCAAGTATGCGGATCCGGGCACGACAATCTGGGTGCGCGTCTACGAGCCGGAGCCAGGACTAGTGGCCATGGAGGTCCAGGACGAGGGCATCGGCATTCCGCCAGACGCTCTGGGGCGGATCGGCAACGAGGCGGGCTTCCGCACTGAGTTGTCCAAGAAGCAGGCAGGTGGCATCGGCTTGGGGATGGTCTACACGCGGCGGGTCACCGAGGCGCATGGGGGGCAGATGGAGATTCTGAGCGAGGTCGGGAAGGGCAGTATTTTCCGATCGGTTATCCCCACAAGCCAGCCGGGCGCCTAGTATGCGGAGCGCGTGATGGGCAAAATCAGAATCGCCAATATGACTTTCTATGGCCATCACGGTGTGGGCGAGTCAGAGCGCGATCTCGGCGGCAAGTTCCACATCGACGTTGAATTGGTCCTCGACCTCGATCGAGCAGGGCGCTCGGACGATGTCGAGGACACTGTGGACTACCAGCAGGTCTACAACGTGATCGCCCAGGTTGAGCGATCGAAACGCTTCCGGTTGCTGGAGGCCCTCGCGAGTAGCGCTGCTGACGCCATACTCAGCCGTTTCGAGGTGATGGAGGTCACGGTGCGAGTGCGCAAGGGGAGCGTGCCGCTTGGCGGCCTGATCGATTACGCGGAAGTCGAGATCACGCGCCGTCGGGAGCAGTAACCCGCGCGCAATGCACAAAGGCCCGGCGGGTGTTGCCTGCCGGGCTTCTTTCAGTTCTCTTCGTCATCCCAGAGATCGCCACAGTCAAAGTCCCCCGGGCCATCTCCCGGCTCAATGTGCACGGCCACCGTCGAACGGGGGAATCGGCTCTTGACCTGCTCCACGAGTTCGTCCGCTAAGCCGTGCGCCTGCGCGACTGACATCTCGGGAGCCACCAGCATGTGGACGTCCACGAAACGCTGAGCGCCGGCTTTGCGGGTGCGCAACTTGTGAAAGCCCATCACGCGTGGCGCCATGGCCACCATGCACTGGCAGATCCACTTCTCCTCATCGGGAGGCAGACTTGCGTCGGTCAGGTCGCGGGCTGACTGGACCGTGAGGTGGTAGGCCGCGCGGAAGATCAGCATGGCAACCAGGATGGCTGCCATCGGGTCGACCCAGTCCAGATTGACCTGTGGGAACCAGGTTTCGTGCGCCATAATCACCGCGAGGCCGGCGAACACGCCGACTGAGGTGTAGACGTCGGTGCGCAGGTGCCAGGCATCCGCCTCGAGCGCGATGGAGTCATGTGCCTTGGACACGCGGAAGAGAATCTCGGAGACAACGATGTTGACTAGCGCCGACGCAGCCATGACGATCATACCGGCCAGTGGCGCGTCCAGGGGTCTCGGATGCAGGAGCCTGCCAACGGCCTCGTAGATGATCCAGGCGGCCGCGACAAAGATCAGCAGCGCCTCAATGGTGCCAGAGACGTTCTCGTACTTCCCATGGCCGTATGGGTGGTCCCTGTCTGGTGGTTTCGCGGCGGTCTTGACTGCGAAAAGGGCGATGAGGGCCGCGATCAGGTCCACTGCAGAATGGATTGCCTCTGATATGACTGCCACGGAGCCGATCATGATGCCTGAGACGATCTTCAGCACCACGAGAAGCGTGTTGGAAACGACTGAGATCGAGGCCGCTTGTGAGGGTTGCATCTTCACGACGACACATCCTAAGAGAGACAAAGAAACGCCCGCGGGATATTCAGTCCCACGGACGCATGTCCGCTGCTCGCGTAAGAGCCCGGCTTCACTCGCACGCGACGTCAGCCACGCGGAGCCGCCTGATCTGTGGACTGATTTTAGCCCACATCAGCCCCCGGCGTCAAGTGCGCCAGACGAGGTGTTCCGGTTGCTTGACAGGCCATGGTGCGTGTGCTAACTTATCGGTGCACGAGTGACTCGCTCGACCCCCTGAAGGAGGCGGAGAAGATGATGGCGCGCATCAGCTGTTGGCATGGGCACTATTACGCGTATTACCATCATCATGGCCTCTGTCCGCGGTCGAGGGTCACCTGCTGACTGGATACATATCAAGGGACCAAGCGAACGCCGCGGACAGTGAGCCGCGGCGCTTTTTGTTGATATTGTAGGGCCGGTTCGGGCCCGAAGTTGAAGGAGTCTCGAGATGAAGAATCCGCTGGAAGAAATGGTGGTTTTCACCGGCAACGGCAGCACCGCCCTGGCCGCTGACACAACTGCGGCCATGGGTGTTGAGCTCGCGCCGGCGATCGTCGGTAAGTTCTCCAATGACGAGGTGCGCGTGCAGTTGCAGGCCAACGTGCGCGGCAAGGACATCTACATCTTCCAGTCCTTCGGTGACAACGTCAGCGACCGCCTGATGGAAATGTGGCTGATGATCGATGCAGCCAAGCGCGCATCCGCCGACCGCGTGACAGCCGTGATCCCGTGGTACCCCTACTGCAAGCAGGAGCGCAAGTTCCGCGGACGCGAGCCGATCTCGGCGCGCATGGTCGCTGACCTGACAGTGGAGGCGGGGGCGGACCGCATCCTGACCATGGACCTTCACGAGGGGGCCATCCAAGGCTTCTTCGACGTCCCGGTCGACCATCTGCCGAATCTCCCGGTGTTCGTCCAGGCTTTCCGTGAGGAGGGGCTGACGGGCCCCCGGACAGTCATAGTGGCGCCTGACGCGGGTGCGGTGGAGCGGGCGTCTGACATCGCCGCCATGCTTGGGTGCGGGATAGCGGTCATCTTCAAGCATCACCCCGAGGGCAACATCGAGGATGCGGAGACGGTGGAAACCGTTGGTGAGCTGGAGGGCAAGCGGGCTCTGCTGGTGGATGACTTCATCTTCGGCGGCAGCACACTAGTCAACGCCGCGCGTGAAGTGAAAATGGCCGGCGCCACTGAGGTCAACGCTTGTGTGACGCACGCCATCTTGTGCGGCGATGCGCTCGAGCGCATCGGTGAGTCTGACATCACGAAGCTGTATGTGACTGACACGATCCCGCCTCAGCCGAGCGCGCCCGAGAAGATACGGGTAATCACTATCGCTCCGTTGCTCGCCCAAGCGATAGCGCGTATTCACTGCAACGAGTCAGTGAGCGGTCTTCTTGACGAAAAGCTTGAGAGCCGCGAGTAGCCGACCGCATGGCCTGGGAGGGAACTGCCGTGGCAGAAATTGACGGAATGATACGCCCGACCATCAACCGCATCAGACCCTATTCGCCTGGGAAGTCTTCAGCCGAGGTCATGGCGGAGCTGGGCCTGGAGAAGGTCACCAAGCTCGCCTCCAACGAGAACCCGCTCGGACCCTCACCGTTGGCGATTGAAGCCATGCGGGAGGCAGCGGCCGGCGTGTTCGTGTACCCGGATCCGCAGTGCATTGAGTTGACCGCCGGACTGGCCGAGATGTGCGAGGTCGACCCGGAGTGCATCGTGATAGGGCGAGGGTCTGACGAGATCATGCACATGCTGGGGCTGGCGTTCATCGACCCCGGCGACAACGTGGTGTTCTCGCTGCCGGCCTTCGCGATCTATCCGTACACAGCGCGTGTTATGGATGCCGAAGAGATCGGCGTACCGCACGTTGACTTCAGGCACGACCTGCCGGCGATGGCGGATGCGATCAACGACCGGACGAAGGTTGTGTTCGTCTCGAACCCCTACAACCCGACCGGTACGATCGTGACGCGCGATGAAGTGGCGGCCTTCATGGATCGCGTGTCCGATGACGTGGTAGTGGTGTGGGACGAGGCATACATGGAGTATGCGGCTAGCGGCCCGGACTACCCGGACACGCTGCAATATGTGCGTGAGGGGCGCAACTGTCTGGTGCTGCGAACGTTCTCCAAAGCATGGGGCCTGGCGGGGCTGCGCGTCGGCTACGGCATGGGATCGCCCGAAATCATGGGCGCGCTCAAACAGGTGCGCGAGCCGTTCAACGTCGGGCTAATGGCACAGGTGGCGGCGGCTGCCAGTCTCAAGGACCTGGACCAGGTGCCGCGCTCGGTGGCCAACAACGACACGGGCAAAGAGCATCTCTACGCGCGCTTCGATGAGATGGGGCTCGACTATGTGCGCACTCACTCGAACTTCATCTTCGTGGACACGGGCATGGATTCGGTCGAGTGTTTCGACGGGCTCATGCGCCTGGGCGTGACGGTTCGCACCGGCGATATCTTCGGATTCCCGACGCACATTCGTGTGACCGTCGGCCTGCCCGAGGAGAACGAGATCTTTGCGGACGCATTGTCGGCCGTATTGGGCAAGTGATTAGTCGCGGGGAGTGGAGCGTGCGATCATGATTATCATCATGCGGGCGGACTCAACGGAGGCCGACATCGAGGGAGTTCTCGAGCGCCTGGACGACAGTGGCTACGGGCACCACATCTCGCGCGGCGAGGAGCGCACTATCATCGGCGCGATTGGCGCGCCCGATGGTGAGAAAGATACCGCCGCGGGGCAGCTATCCGTGTTGCCCGGCGTCGAGCGCGTCGTCCCGATTCTGAAGACCTACAAACTCATCAGCCGCGAGCACCACCCGCGACCCAAGCCCGTGATGATCGGTCCTGCGCAGGTTGGGGGCGGGCACCTTGCGGTGATGGCCGGACCGTGCTCCGTCGAGGGGCACGACCAGATGGTGCAGACCGCACGTGCGGTCAAGGACGCTGGTGCATGCGCTTTGCGCGGCGGGGCCTACAAGCCGCGCAGCTCACCTTACGACTTCCAGGGGCTGGGTGTGGAGGGACTCGAACACTTGGCGGCGGCGCGGGAGGAGACCGGCCTGCCCATCGTGACTGAGGTCATGGATGTTCGCCAGGTGGAGGGCGTCGCCGAAATCGCCGATTGCATGCAGATCGGCGCGCGCAACATGCAGAACTATGGCCTGCTCAAAGAATGCGGCGGAGCGGGCAAGCCTGTGATGCTCAAGCGGGGCTTTGCTTCGACCGTTGAGGAGTGGCTCAAAGCCGCTGAGTACATTGCGGCTGCTGGCGCGCAGGACATCATCCTGTGCGAGCGGGGCATTCGCACGTTCGAGACCGGGACGCGCTTCACGCTCGACCTGGGGGCGATTGCCCTGGCCCGGCGGGAGACTTTCCTGCCCATCGTGGCGGACCCCAGCCACGCAACCGGCGTCGCCAGCCTGGTGCTGCCTATGGCACTGGCCTCGACGGCGGCGGGTGCAGACGGGTTGCTCATCGAGGTGCACCCGCGTCCGGACCAGGCGCTGAGCGATGGCCCGCAATCCCTCACACCTGCGGCCTTCTCCGACTTGATGCGGGAGGTACGCAAGGTCGCCGAGGCCGTGGGCATGACGGTGTAACGAGGACCGGGGAGGGGCACCGTGCTTTTTGAGCGAGCGGCCGTAATCGGTATCGGGCTCATTGGCGGATCTCTGGCGCTGGCGACGAAGCGGCAGGGGCTCGTCGGCCACGTCGTGGGCGTGGCGCGCAGAGAGAACACGCTGCTTGACGCGTTGCGGGTAGGCGCGGCGGATACCGTAACGAACGATCCCGCCCAGGCTGTCCGCGACGCTGATCTGGTGTACCTCGCCACACCTGTCCGAGCGATCCCGCCACTGCTTGCAGCCATCGCCCCGCACCTGCCCGCCGGCTGTCTGGTGACCGACGGTGGCAGCACCAAGCGCGCCATCGTGCAGGCGGCTGGTGCGCTCCCCGCTTCGGTGACCTTCATCGGCGGGCACCCCATGACTGGCTCCGAACTTTCTGGCCCCGGCGCGGCGGATAGACACCTGTTCGAGGGCAGCAACTACTTTTTGACTCCCACTGACGAGACGCCCCCAGACGACCTGGCGCGGCTGATCGGACTCGTCGAGGGCATTGGCGCACGTCCCACCCTCGTCGACGCCGCCACGCACGATCGTGTGCTCGCGGCGACCAGCCACTTGCCGCATCTGGTGGCCGCCGCGCTGTGCAACGCGCTGGTGAGCGAGGATAAGCCGGAGCGGTTCGCGGGCCCGGGGCTGCGCGACACCACGCGCATTGCTGGTGGGCCTGCGAATGTGTGGCGCGACATTCTGCTCGAGAACGCGGAGGATGTGCGCGAGGCGATGGCGAGGCTGCGTGAGGTACTCGACAGCTACGACGCGGCGCTGGCTGATGCTGATGGTGATGCCCTGGTCGAATTGCTTGAGCGAGCGCGGGATACCCGAGAGGGGCTGGAACCGTGAGCCGCCTGCGGGTTCGCGCCTCCGGGCCTCTGCGCGGTAGTGTTCGGGTACCAGGCGACAAGTCGATCTCGCATCGTGCCGTCATGCTGGGCGCGCTGGCCGACGGGACGGCGCGCATCGACGGCTTCCTTAACGCGGAAGACTGCTTGTGTACGGCGCGAGCAATGCAGGCAATGGGCGTTGACGTCGAGGGCTTGCCGGAAACTTCGCTGATGGTAGAGGGCGTCGGGCTATCGGGTCTGCGCGAGCCGACGGGCGAACTGGATATGGGTAACTCGGGCACCGGCATGCGCCTGTTGCTTGGGGTCATCGCCGGGCAGAGCTTCGCGGCTACGCTCACCGGTGACGAGTCTTTGAGCGGTCGGCCGATGGACCGGATTGCCGCGCCGCTGGCAGAGATGGGTGCGAGCGTGAGCGGGCAGGGGGGGCGTGTGCTGCCGCCGGTGACGGTGCGTGGCGGGACGCTGCGAGGCATCGAGTATCACACGCCGATGGCCAGCGCGCAGGTGAAGTCGGCGGTGCTGCTGGCCGGACTGTACGCGGATGGCCCGACGACCGTTGTCGAGCCGGGGCCGTCGCGAGATCATACCGAGCGGATGCTTCGCGCGATGGGCGCGGACGTGAGCATTGACGGGCTGACGGTGACGCTGCGCCCGGGGCGCGAACTGGTGGCGCGGGACGTGACGGTGCCAGCGGATTTCTCCTCGGCGGTGTTTGTGCTGGCGGCGGGATTGCTGACGCCGGGCAGCGAGGTGACGGTCGAGGGAGTGCTGCTGAACCCCACGCGCACCGGTCTCCTCGAGGCGATGGCAAGCATGGGCGCGGTGGTCTCCGTGTCCGACACTGAGCAGGTCGCCGGCGAGGAAGTCGGAAATCTGACGGCACGGGAGGCGGCGCTTGGCGGCTGCGAACTGGGCGGCGAGTTGATCGTGCGCCTGATCGACGAGGTACCGCTGCTTGCTGTGCTGGCCGCTTGTGCCAGGGGAACTACGGTGATCCGCGACGCCGCAGAGTTGCGCGTGAAGGAGTCGGACCGCCTGGCCGTGATGGCCGACGTGCTTGGAGCGATGGGTGCGGATGTGACGGAGCATCCCGACGGCCTCGAGATCGCCGGGCCGACCGCACTGCGAGGGGCGACGATCCACAGTCACGGCGACCATCGAGTGGCCATGAGCGCGGTTGTGGCCGGTCTGGTGGCCGAGGGGGAGACCGTCATCGAGGGTGCCGAGTGCATCGCGACGTCTTTCCCCGGTTTCGTGACGATGATGCAATCGCTGGGAGCGCAATGCGTTGAAGAACACGACTGATCAGACGGGCTGCATGGTGGCTATCGACGGCCCCGCTGGTGCGGGGAAGAGCACCGTCGCGAAGGCGGTTGCCGATCGAGCTGGCTTCACTTATATCGACACGGGAGCGATGTATCGTGCGGTCGCGTACCGGGCGCTGCAGGCCGGGCTGCAGGTGGGCGAGGACGATGACGCGATCGGTAGCATGGCGGGAGAACTGGCGTTTGAGTTCGTGACCCTCGACGGCTCGCGCCAGCTGATGGTTGACGGGGAGGACGTGTCGGTTGTCATACGAACGCCAGAAGTTGGCGCGCTCTCCTCGCCGGTGTCCGCGATCGGCGAGGTGCGTGAGCATCTGGTTGCGGCTCAGCGGCAGATGGCCGAGAGCGTGCCGGTGGTGATGGAGGGGCGGGACATCGGGACGGTCGTGTTCCCGGACGCCCAGCTGAAGATCTTCCTGACTGCGTCCGCGCAGGAGCGGGCGCGACGTCGGTATGAGGAGCTTGTGGCGAAGGGCGAGCAGGTGACTTACGAGGACGTGCTGGCGGCGCAGCGCGAACGTGACGACCGCGATCGTTCACGCGAATTGGCTCCGCTGCGACCGGCGGATGATGCGGTGCAGCTCGATACCGACGGGCTTAACGCGGAGCAGGTCGTCGAGCGCATCATGCAGTTTTTGAGCGATCAAGGTGAGGATCGATGAGGCGAACAGAGCCTGCGGACAAACCGACAAACATGCCCTACCGGTTCGCTCAGTGGTCACTGCCAAAGTTCTTCCGGCTGAATGGTGGCTGGGAGGTCTTTGGCGCAGAGAACGTGCCGACCGAGGGCGGCGCGATCATCGCCTCGAATCACTTGAGCTTCCTTGACCCGCCGGCGATCGGCGTGGCCATGCGCCGGCGCACGTACTACTTCGCGAAGGCCGAGCTGTTCGTCCCGGTCTTTGGGGCGATCATCCGCAAGTTCTACGCCTTCCCGGTTGCCCGGGGCGGCGCGGACACGGGAGCGACCAAGGAAGCCATCCGCCTGCTGCGCGCGGGCGAGTTGATGGTGATGTTCCCGGAGGGCACGCGAAGTCACGATGGCGAACTCGGGGAACTGAACCTCGGCGCATCGTTACTGGCGTCGCGCGCGGGCGTGCCGATCCTGCCCGCCGCGGTCCGTGGCACGAACACCGTGCTGCCCGTCGGCGCGAAATTCCTGCACCGCGGGCGCATGGCGGTGAGTTTCGGGCCTGTGATCGACTCGCAGCAGTTCGGGCCCAAGCCGCGCAAGGACGATCTGGCGCGGCTCAACGACGTGCTTCGGCAGGCAATTCTCGATCTCCAGGCGCAGCAGCGAGAACTCATGGAGGGCAACGCACGGGAGGGATAGCGATGCTGGACGCGATAGCGAAGCGATGCAGCGTGCGGTCATATCTGGACCGGCCGGTGCCCGAGGCGGATCTTCAGCAGATACTAGAGGCGGCGTTGTCGGCGCCGACGGCGAACAATGTGCGCCCGTGGCACATAGTGGTGGTCACCGATGCTGACAAGCGCGAGCGTTTGTCGCAGGTGAGCCAGTGGGGCTACTTTTGCGCGGAATCGCCGGTGGTTCTGTGCTTCTGCGGCGACACTGATCTTCAGCCAGTCGCGTGGATCGAGGATTGCTCCGCGGCCCTGGAGAACGCGCTCATCCAGGCGGCGGCTCTGGGGCTTGGGACTTGCTGGGTGGGTGTTCGCGGGGAAGATCCGGCTGATCCAGAGCGGCAGGCGCTGGTGCGTGATCTGCTTGGGATCCCCGAGCACATTCGCGTACTGGCTCTGGTGAGTCTGGGGTATGCGGCGGGGGAGACACAGAGCAAGCCGGCTGGCCCCATGCACGCGATCCATCGCGAGACGTGGTAACGTCTGACGAAAGCATCTACTCGGAGGTGCGGACAATGGCCGACCAGGGCGGACCGTACGTCATAGGCATCGACTGTGGCACGCAAAGTTTGCGGGCGGTGTTGTTCTCTCTGCAGGGCGACGCGCTGGCAGCGCACACGCAGGCATGCCCGATCACCTACCCGCAGGTGGGATGGGCTGAACAGAACCCAGAGCACTGGTGGCAGGCCGTGCGCGTGGCCGTTCCGGCGATTCTCAAGCAGGCGGGAGTCCACCCCAAACAGGTGAAGGGCGTTAGCGTGGACGGCACGTCGTGCACCGTCGTCGCGTGCGACCGGGGTGGCGCGCTGCTACGCCCGGCCCTCCTTTGGATGGACCAGCGCGCGCATGAAGAGGCAAACGAAGTTACTGCCACGAACGCGCCGGTGCTCAAATACGTGAGTGGGGTGGAGTCACCCGAGTGGATGATCCCCAAAGCGATGTGGCTGAAGAGGAACCAGCCAGAGGTATACGATAACGCGGACGTCATCTGCGACGGTACCGACTGGCTGATGTATCGCCTGACCGGCGAGTGGGCCGCGTCACTGAACTGCGCCACCTGTAAGTGGAACTACGCGTTGCCCGCTGGGGGCTGGCCGGACGAGTTGCTCGCACAAGTTGACATGACCGATCTCAAGGACAAGTGGCCACAGGAAGTTCTGCCGATGGGACAAGTGGCCGGCAAGCTGAGCTTCCGCGCCGCTGAGGAGATCGGCCTGGCTCCTGACACGCCGGTGGCACAGGGCGGGATCGACGCCTACGCGGCGATGTTCGGCGTGGGCGTCGTGAAGCCGGGGCGAATGGCATTGGTGATGGGCTCGTCCACGTGCCATATGGCGTTGTGTAAAGAGGGCTACTTCGACAGTCACGTGTGGGGGCCGTATCCGGACGCAGTGCTGCCGGGGACGTGGGTGCTCGAGGGCGGGCAGACCGCGACTGGCAGCATCGTGAAGTGGTTCGCGGACAACTTTGCCAAGCCTGAGAAGGGCCGCAACCAGTATGACCGGCTGGACGAGCAGGCGGCGGCAGTGCCCCCGGGCGCTGAGGGTCTGGTGCTGCTGGATTACTGGCAGGGCAACCGCACGCCGCTGCGCGATCCGCTCGCGCGTGGGGCGCTGTATGGGCTGAGCCTGCGACACGGTGCGGGGCACATCATGCGAGCGATCTATGAGGGCACTGCGCTGGGGACGCGGCACATCCTCGAGGACATCGCTCAGGCGGGCTTCTGTGCGGAGGGCATCTACGCATGTGGCGGCGGCACGCGCAGTGAGATATGGATGCAGATCCACGCCGATGCCTGCCAGGTGCCTATCTACCTGACTGGCCAGTCTGAGGCGGCGGCGCTGGGCACGGCGATCTGCGCGGCCGTCGGGGCCGGGTTGTTCAGTGATCCGGCCGAGGCGGCTGAGCAGATGGTGCAGGTCACGCGCGAGATCGAGCCTGACACGGACAATGCTGATATCTACGACCGCATGTTTGACCGCTACGTCGCGACCTATCCGCAACTCAAGGAACTGATGCACGAGGTTGCCGCCGAGCAGAAGTAGATGACGCGCAGCGAACGATTCCTGCAGTGGATCGAGAGTCAATGGAGCCGACCGACCGCGCCGAACATGAGGGCAACGCCGCGAACATCGCCGAGGCCATTCGGGCCGCGACGCGCTCGCACGTGCGTGGTGCGCTGGAGGGCCTGATTACCGGCTACGGGCCAATTGACATCGCGTATGCGATGGGCGAACTCACCAGCGAAGAGCGCACGGCGGTCTTCGAGTTGCTCGATTCAGAGGCGTCGGGGGTGGTGCTTGAAGAGGTCCACGACGAGATCACGGCCGACCTCGCGGAGCAGACTGAGGAAGCGGAGTTGGCGGAGATCATCGACGCCATGCCGCCTGACTCAGGTGCCGACGCCATGAACTTGCTCCCCGAAGAGCGCAAGCACCGCATCCTCAACCGCATCCCCGACGACGAGGCGCGCGAACTGGCGAGTCTGCTCGATTACCATCCGGACTCGGCCGGCGGCATCATGACCACCGAAGTGATCGCGTCTCCGCCGGACATCACTGCTGCTGGTGTGCTCGAACACATCCGCAACACCGATGTGCGTGCGGACATGGTCGCGCGCATCTATGTGGTGGACGAGGATCGGCGGCTCATCGGCGCCACCGAGATCCTGGACATCATTAACGCGCGCGACGGCCAGCCTCTGGCGAAGATCATGGACCGCGATCCGGTGGCCGTGCATCCGGAGACTGACCAGGAGGAGGTCGTCCAGCTCGTCGACAAGTATGACCTCTTCTCGGTGCCGGTCGTTGACGACGAGGGTCGCTTCCTCGGCGCGATCGCGGTGGACGACGTGATCGACGCGCTGCAGGAGGAGGCCACCGAAGACTTCGCCCATCTCGGCGGCACTACAGTCCAGGACGTGATGACGAACTCGCCGTGGCGTTCCGCGCGCGAGCGAATCCCCTGGCTC
>JALGSU010000008.1 GCA_029821735.1 Candidatus Zipacnadia bacterium
TGCGCGAATGACAGACGGTTACTCCGCCCCGGAACTGCGAACAGGACAGCCGCCGACGCCGGCATCGGAAGTCTATTCCGTCGGCGTGATTCTGCACGAGCTGATCACTGGACTGCTGCCGCGTGGCTCTCACAGCTCTCGCGAACGAGCGCGATTTGAGTTCATTGAGCTGGAGGGCTCGCCCGAGGCTCGTAGCGCTGAGGACATCATCACCGAACTGGAGGCGCTATGGCCGGGAGTTATCGAGATCATGAGACGCGCGCTGTCCGAGAAGCCGGCCGATCGCTACCAGCGTGCTGCCCACATGCAGTCGGCGCTTGCGAGCGCTTACCGGGCGGATGTCAGCGGCGAGGGATACGTCGAGGCGGAAGTACGGGAGCGAACCGCTGGCAAGCCAGCGTCTGAAGAGCGCGAGACGGTGCGAGTGGAGGGGCAAATTCAGTTCTGTGAGGCATGTGGGCGCCCGCTCGCCCCGGAGGGGAAGGTCTGTATCGCGTGTGGCGCGCCAGCAGAGCGGAGTTACTTCCAGAGGCACGCCGACCGGTTGATGGTAGAGGGGCGCTTTGCTGATGCCGAAAAGGCTTACGAGATGGCTGTCCGACGTGCTCCGCTTGACGCGGTTGCGCATCGAGATCTCGGGGACGTATTGGTCATCAACCGAAAGTTCCTCGAAGCCAGGGGGGCTTACCAGGAGGCTCTGCGGCTCGACCCGAGTGACATGCTCGCACGCTACCAGATGGCACGCGTCATGTTGAGCGAGGGTGACGGCCCGCAGGCCATAGTGGCTCTCGGGCGACTGCTTGACGACGACCCGCCCGAAGCGATGCGGCTGTCGGCGCTGACGCAACTTGGGGCGGCGTTCGCCAGCGTCGGGAATCACGACGCGGCGCGCGAGCGGTGGGCCGAGGTACTTGCGCAAGACCAGGGCAACGCCCGTGTACACTACGCGGTCGCCACAACCTATCTCGCCAGTGATGATGAGCAGAACGCACTGGAGCATCTGCGGGCGGCGGTCGCCGCCGATCCGGAATACCCAGAGGCAGCGCGTGCGCTCGAGCGCGTTGAGGGGAGGTCGATGGATGCTAACCGGCGGGCCGCAAGAGAGCGACTCAGCGGGGCTCGGTCGACGCATGGCTCTTCGGTCCCGTGGGAGTCCACGATGCTGACCGAAGCACTGTCCCGGATGGGTGCATCGCTTGGACGGGAACACTGGGGGGCGCGCGCGTCACGCTCAACGTGGCAGTGGACGACCGATAGCGGGTGGGAGCAGCTGGCATCGAGCAGTCGCGAATGGGGCGACGGTCTGCTTCGGCCGGGGCCGATGGACCGCTCTGTGGAACACAATGAGGATGCTCCGGACGATGAGAAGGTAGACCAGTGAAGCGCTTAGGGCGAATACGCGACGGCCTCGAAGCGCCCGGCTTCGTCCGCTGTCGGTCGACGCTAACTGAAGTGGCGGACGTGGCCTCAGCTACCGACGCGGAGTTGTGGATCGCTCACGATGAAGCCCTCGGGCTGCTGTCGGATCATCCCGAAGTGCTCCCCGACGATACCGTTTCCCTGCTTGAAGTGAAGGTCGAACTTGCGCGCCGCACGCTCAGCGACTGCCGACTGTGCCCGAACGACTGTGGGGCAGACCGGCTGGCAGGAGAGGTGGGCGCGTGCGGCGTCGGGGCTCACGCGCATGTCGCAGCGTCGATGGTGCATCTGGGCGAGGTCGGCCATCTGGCGCCTGCGTGGACCATCTTCCTGAGCGGATGTACCATGCGGTGCGCATACTGCAGGAAGTGGGAGTTGGTGGCGGAGCCTGCGACAGGGCGGAGGCTGGACGCGGAGTGGTTCGCAGGCGCTGCATCGGAGGCGCGTGGTGATGGAGCTCGCACACTCAAGCTGCTTGGAGGCACTCCGGAGCCCCACGTGTATCATGTGCTGAACGCGCTCAGGGCGACTGCGGAGCCCTTGCCAGTGGTCTGGGAGAGCACGATGTTCATGAGCCCACAGTGTCTGCGCCTGGTGGAAGGCGTGGTCGATCTGTTCGTCGCGAACGTGCGGTACGGCAATGACGAGTGCGCTAGGGAATTGTCCGGAGTGGACGCCTATGTAGAGCCGGCCTTGGCTGCGCTGCGTAACGTGATGCAATGGACGGACGTGACGACCAGACACCTGGTCCTGCCGGGCCATATCGACTGCTGCACGAGGCCACTTGCGGAGATGCTCGAGCAGGTTGCTCCCAAGATTGAGATGACACTGCAGCTTCAGTACGTGCCGTTCTGGCGTGCGGTCGAGTACCCGCCGCTGGATCGCCGGCTGACCGATGAGGAGCGTAGGGCTGCCGTCGGGGCAGTCAGCGCGGTCAAGCGGAAGTGGTGTGTAGTGGACTTGGCCTAGTCCTCTGGCTTGATGGCCTTGACTGAGAGTGCATGGGGGAAGAGGCGGAACTTACTCATTCTCGGCTCAGTCGCCACGGCCGCATCAGGTGCTGCGGGTTCATCCATTCGCACCTGAGTAAAGCCAGCGTCAGTGAGGGTGTTGACGTAGGCCGCGATAGTGCGGTGGAAATAGAGCCCTTGGAAGGGCTCGTCCTCAACGGTATCCGGTGCGGCAGCGAACCGCCAACGATCAGATATTTGTCGCTGGTCCAGGTACGTGCCCACGGTGATTCCCGTCACCGCGCCGGCTTCATCGCGGTGCCACTTATGGATGTCGTGGGCGAAGCACGGGTGGATGACGATGTAGGCGAAGATGCCGCCGGGCTTGAGGACCCGGAAGCCCTCCGCCACAGCCCTCGCGTAGTCGGCGCAGTCCATCATTACCATGGTCGAGAGCACAGCGTCGAAAGTTGCGTCCGCGAACCAGGGCATGTCCGCGATCGAGGCTACTTCGTAGCGGATGCCCAGTGGGCCGCGCTCCTCAGCATCACGCGCCTCCTCGATCATCTTCGGCGACAGGTCCACGCCGACCACACGCATCCCTCGGCGGACCATCTCCCGAGTGGTCGTCCCCGCGCCGCAGCCCGCGTCCAGAACCAACTTGCCTGTCAGCTCTCCGACGAACCGGAAGAAAGTCGGGTTGTGGTACAAGTCCCGCGTTACGTCGTAGCCCGCCGCCTGGTGTCGGGCCCAGACCTGCGCGTTCCCGTCCCAGACACGCCGCACCTCGTCGTCCAACCCTCAACTCTCCCTTTACAGCTTGCGCAGCAGCGCTACTGAACGCTCTGTGATGATGTCGCCGGCCTCGGAAACGAGTCGGCTGGTCCAGCAGGTGCGGTGAGTGTCGTAGCCGCGATACAGATGTTCCCGGCGGGCACGCCACACGCGAGCTCCGCGCGCTCACGCATGAGCAGCACGAGCGCGCGGTCCAGGAAGGTCGCGTCCACCGAGACGAGCGCGGCCTGTGAATCGCCACATGTCATGCATACTGCATGGCATGAGAGGTCCAGACCGGGGACGCGCTCGAGGCTGCCGCCGTAGTAATGCGGCAGCCCCGAGTCAGGCGTGATGTCAGCTGAGGCGGCTCCGACTTGGAGCACCTGGCGTTACTCCTCGCGGACGCGCTCGACGCTTTCCCAGAGCGCTGCGCAGATGTATTCGTTGTCCGAGCTGCTCATGAGCGGGTGAATGGGTACGCACATGATACGCTCACCGAGAGCATCAGCCTTGGGCGTCTTCGTGGTGTCAGTCACCTTCTGCAGCCACGGCCGGCTCTTGTAGCACGGCGGGTTGGCGACAACGCACGGGATACCGAATTCCTCGTCCATGAGCTGCATGACGCGGTTGCGCTTCTCGCCAGCCCAGTCCTCGGGCACCAGTGTGGTGTAGAGGTAGTATGTGTGCCAGGTGTCCTCGGGCTCATAGGGGGTGGTGATCTCCTCGAGACCGGCGAGGAGCGCGTTGCGCTCGTAAGCGATCACGCGGCGGGACTCCAGCATCCCCTCGAGCTTCTCAAGCTGGCAGAGGCCGACGGCGGCCTGCACGTTGGTCATCTTGTAGTTGCTGCCCCACTCTTCGCCACCGAACTGCCGGAAGCCCCGCAACCGCTTCTCCTGGCTCGGGTCGGTGGTGATCAGCGCGCCGCCCTCGCCGAGGGTCGTCATGTTCTTCATCGTGTGGAAGCTGAAGGTGGTCATCCAAGCGCGGGAGCCGACCTTCTGACCCCGGTAGCCAGCGCCCAGCGATCGGGCAGTGTCGCCGACGACTTTCAGCGGCCCGTGCTTGGGGTGCGGGTACTTCTCGGCGAGTTCGAGATAGTCGTCCACCGGAGCAGCCATGCCGTTCATGTGCACGGGGTAGATGCAGCGCGTGTTCTTGGTGATGCGGGCCTCGATGTCGGCCGGGTCGGCCTGGAAGGTCCGCTCATCCACCTCGCACCAGATGACCGTCGCGCCCTGACCTGCCGCCGAGAGTCCGCAGGCCGGGAAGTTGATGGCGGGGACGATGACCTCGTCGCCGGGCTCGAGGTCGAGGGCCATCATGGCCATATCCTGAGCCGTGCCAGCGCCGTTGCAGACGACGCATACCGGTGCGCCGATGTATTCGGCGAACTTCTCCTCGAACTCGACGACCGTCGCGTTTCCAGAACCGAAGCCGATGTGCGGGTGATTGCTGGCCACCATCTCGCGGTGCACGGCTTCGAACTCCGCCTCATCATAGTACGAGCCCATCGCGGGCTCGCTGGCCCACGGGATCTCGGGCTTCTGCGTGGCGATGATCTCTTTACGGCGGTCAGCATTCATGGCATTGCCTCCAGTGTATGATGGCCGGCTCAGCGCCGGGCCGGTCAGTCGGGTACCCGAACGTCATCGAGCAAGCGGGTCATGTTGCCCCCGAGGATCATTGCGACGTCATCAGCGCCGCGGCCCCACGTGCCTACCCAGTTGATGTCCTGGCTCAGCGCGGCGCGGTTGTCGTGGCTCCATGGGTAGTCGAGGCCGTAGATAATCTGCTCCACACCGACCGTGCGCAGCAGCAGCCAGAGGTTGTCGTCAGTGATGCGGTAGCGCTCGGATCGGCCGGACATCTGCGTGAGACCACAGTGGGCGTTGCGATTGTTGTGCAGCACCGCAAGCGCCTGGCTGAAGAACGGTGTGCAGCCCATGTGATCCATGATAACGCGAGCGTCCGGGTAGTTCTGGCAGATGTCATCGAGCAATATGGGCTGGTAGCGTTGCAGATACCAGCCATGCACGCCTGTGTGGATGTGCACCGGCAGGCGCATCTCGTTGACTGCTTCCCAGTAGCCCGCGCACGCGGGATCGTCAATCGCGGTCTGCATGACGGGGGGATGATACTTCGCGCCGCGCATGCCCCGCCCGACCAGCTCGCGGAGGCGATCGCCAGCGCCGTCGCTCTTTGGGTCGACGGTCGCGAAACCGATCAGCTCAGGATGAGCTTCCATGGCGCCCAGGAGCCACTCGTTCGCGTCGATCGCAGCGTCAGTCTGCGGGCGGAAAGGCGCGAAGCAGACCGCGCGTTCGACGCCGAGAGTGCCCATGATACCCAGCAGCACGGGTATCGTCCCGGCTTCAGAATTGACCTGGTCCTCGCCGAACGGCTCAGCTTGAACATGGCAATGGCTGATGAGCATGCTTGTCTCCCTCATGGCGGGCCTATTCCGGAAAGGCGTCGAGTGTCTTTTCGCAGTAGTAGCATGAACGATAGGCCTGGACAGTTCCCTCGGGCCCGGCGCGGCGCTGGTAATTGACGCCTAACTTCAGGCTCCCACCGGGCGCCGGCAGAGCACCGTGCACGCCCTCCAAGAGGCGGTGGTATGCCATGGTCTCGTGTGATTGGCGCACGATGTCCTCGACTCCGCTGACGTCAATGAAGATATCCCCCGGTGTGCCATCGCCGAGGAAGTAGACATCGTTGACGAAGAACGGCTCGCCCGCGATGCCCGGGAGCACGCGGGCGGCGGCGTCCCGGGCATAGTAGACGACCTGATGGCAGTTGGCGTGATCTCGGTGCGGCTGCTCATACATGGATTCGGCGGGCATCGTGACAGCGATGTCCGGGCGCAGACGTCGGAGCAGTTCTGCCACCGCTGAGATGGCCGCCCAGTCGGGCTCCCATGCGCCGCTCGCCGCGAAATCCATCACCTCGAACGCGCAGCCGAGGATCTCCGCCCCCCGAGTGCAGTTGTCCATGTGCTCGGTCCAGTAGTCGGAGTCAGCCTTCCACGCGGCGCTGCACATCGCGACCATGGTGGCGCGGCCACCGCGCTGGACATGCTTTGCCACCGTTGCGGCACATGACCAACATTCGCCCGTGTGGGGCATGATGACCAGCAGATGGCGGCTCTCATCACTCATGCGGGCTCCCTGCTACTGATTGAGGTTCTCGCTGACTTTGCGAATCGCGGCGGCGACTTCCTCAGAGTGCTCCTCGGCCCAGAACTGCGTGGGCCGGGTGGGCATGACCAGACGGTCGATGATGCCCTGAGTGATCGGGCACGTGTTCTCGTCATAGGTGATCGGGTTTGCGTTCGGGTGATCGAACGGGTGGTGCGAGTCGCCGTACAGCTTCTGGTTGCGCACCGCATCGTGGCAGAGGAAGATAGGCTGGCCTATGTAGTGAGCCCCACACCCAACGCCTTCCGCGCCGAGAGCCTGCGCGAACTCGTCAGCGGTGAAGGGCGCGTCCTCTTCGACCAGCATTCCATACTGCCAGTAGGTGTGCTTGCATCCGTCAAGCAGCTTCTGCGGATGGACCCACGGGTTGCCTTCGAGCAGAGCGCTGATCTGATCGCCCCGGGCGCGTCGGAGCTCGGTGAACTCCGGGAGCTTGCGGGTCTGAGCCAGTGCGACTGCACCGGACAGGTCATTCATGCGATAGTTCGGGCCGAACACCTCATACTTGCGGGGGCCGTAAACATCGCGGTGCCAACCTTTGTCCATGAACAGCTTGCCGCGCAGGGCGAGGTCGTCGTCGCTGGTGATGGTGATGCCACCGTCGCCGCAGGTGATGTGCTTGGATTGCTGCAGGCTGAAGCAACCGATGTCACCCATCGTGCCGACAAGGTTGCCCTTGTATTCCGACATGTGAGCCTGCGAGCAGTCCTCGATGACAAGGAGATCGTGGGCCGTCGCGAGTTCCATGATCGGGTCCATGTCACAGGGATTGCCGAACAGGTGGATGGCCATGATCGCCTTGGTCTTGTCCGTAATCTTCGCCTCAATCTCAGCCGGACCCGGGTTGAGAGTCTCGGGATCGGCCTCGGCGAAGACAGGGATGGCGCCTTGCATGAGAATCGGGACGACACTCCCGATGTCAGTGATGCAGCCAAGGATTATCTCATCGCCGGGCGTCGGGTTGACCATGCCCACCGCAACGTGCAGGCAGGCCGTCCCTGAGGTGCTGGCAATCGCGTGCCCGGCTCCATGAAGTGCTGCGAACTCCTCCTCGAAGGCGACGACCTTCGTGCCTCCCCAGCGGTTCATCTGCCCCGAGTCGATCACGTCAACAAGTTCCTTGAGTTCCTCTTTGCCCACCTTCCCTGCCTCGCCGGGGAAGGGGCCGGTGCGAACTGGTATGCCTCCGTTGATGGCAAGCTGATCTGCGGACACGTCAAACGCCTCCTGTCAGTTGGTTGCTACTTGTTGAGCGTTTCGAGCACATCGAGCTCGAGTGTGAAGTCAGAGCCAGGCGTGAGCGCCACCGGCTCATCCTCGCGCACATCAATGGTGGTGTCGCGTCTGAAGACCCACCAGCGATAGAGCGTGTCACCGTCCATCATCAGCATCCCGCGGTCACGCGCCTGCTCGATGATGTGGCCCAGCATGCGCTTGCAGTCGAGCGCACCGTGGAAGCGCCCAACGTCCTCCATACCGGCGCCAGTCCACCCGTGTATGAGGTAGCCGGCGATGAGATGGTGTTTCGCCGCGTGGTCCAGGCGCCCTTCTACCGTGCGGCAGAAACCCTCCCAGTCAAGCTTCATGCCGTAGCCAATCGCGCTGAGGCGGTCCGGGTCCTGGCTGTCGAATATCTGCAGGTTGAGCAGATTCATGCGCCGCCCGGTCTTGAGGTCCATGATATCGAAGGGCAGGCGGTTGCCCGTGCCTACCGGTGAGCAGGTCGCCAGGTTCGGGTGGCTCTGACACGGAAAGCTGTCACCCCACACGAAGCCGGCGCGCTCGATGTCGCGCCATATTTGCGGGTAGTGTTCTATCTCCGTGCGGCCGTGCCGACGCCAGCCTATGATCTCGCGGCCGTGAAGCTCCTCCAGCGCGCGCTTGCCCTCAACTATCTCTTCATAGGAAGTGTCGCCCGGCACGTGCAACGCTATGTTGTGATCGCCGACCTCGCCGGCGTCGAGCCGAACGGGGGGCATGTCGAAGAACACAGTCGGTGAGTCGAGGCCATCGCAAGTCTCGCGGATGAAGCGGACACCCTCCTCAGAGTAGCCGCACAGATCGTGAGTGGTGACGCACGCACCCGTCGGTCGAGCGCCATTCACGAGTGGCCAGTAGTATTTCCGCACGAGGCGCGCCTGCGGTCGGCACCACCGCAGACACTCGCGCAGAACGCCGCGGAGCACGTCAAGGTAGGCCATGATGGGCCAGTCGAGCCACTCAGCGTCGCGCCTGGTCTCGATATGTCGGCATGTGGCGACCGCGAAGAAGTAGCCAAGGGGGAACGCCCACACTACCCGGCGCGGGTTCTCGTCACGGACGACCAGACCCGGCGTCAGGTGGCAACCATCGCCTAGCCACATGCCGATGACCTCGTCGCCCTCGATGACCGTCCCCTCGTTGAGAAATGGCACATGCTTGAGCTTGAGGTGCGTCTCCCAAGCCTCAGTGAATGGCGCGGTCACCGCGTGTTCGCCCAAGTGCAATTCAGTGAGGAAGGGGTAGGAGGGAGGGAATGCCATCTCGCGAATCCCGAGCAGGTCGAGCAACGCCGGCGAAGCGTCCTCTCGCGGCAGGCCGCACCAGATCACCGGAAGCGATTGGCCTGCGGCAACTACGGCCGCCTCCTCGGCATCAGTGAGACACTGCAGCTCGGTCACCAGCAGTACATCACCCTCGCCTGTCTCCAGGTCCACAAGCGCACCCGCCTGGCAGGCCACGAATGCCAGACCCTCCTGCTCGACCATCTGCTGAAGGCCGTGCAGCGCGAGCTGCGCCTCGACAGACAACTGGGCCGGGTGAGCGATGATGGCGCGGATGTAGTCCATGTCGGGTCTCCTCGCTATAGCTCAAGCTCCATGCCATCGTAAGAGATAACGAACGGGTAGGGGAGATGGTCGAAACACATGTCCCGCAGCGTGTTCTCGCCGGCCCCATGCCACGGGTCGTGGATGTGCATGAGCATGAGCTTGCCGATGGGCTTGTCGGCGATGAACGAGAGGACCTTCTCCGCTTTGATGTGGGTCATCTCCATCGCCAGCAGGTCCACCGGTTCGGCGAGCAGCTCGCCGAGGTAGTCGAAGTCGGGCGGCAGGTCACCAGTGAAGGCGACGCGCTTTTCCTCAATCTCGAAGAGGTAGCTGAAAGACTGGCCCTGGTTCGGGTGGTCAGCGGCCTGGTAGGTTTCGCCCTGAGAGGCGATGTGGCCGGTGAAGAACGCGCGGGCCGAGATGTGCTCGTCCTCATAGACCGGCCCGGGGTCGACGCCCTCGAGCGTCAGCCTGCCCGGGCGCAGTTCGGGTGCCTGATAGATGGAGGTGAGGTAGGTGCGGATCGGGTCGACGCCCTCCGAGGGCAGGCAAATGGTCAGGTCGCGGTCGTCCGTCTCGCCGCGCTTGAAATACATGTTCGTGAGCTCAGCCATTCCGCCTACATGGTCGGCATGCATGTGGGTGACGAAAAGTGCGCGGATGGTGGGCGTCCACTTACCGGAGCGTTCGAGCGTCCCCGCGACTGGCTCACCGCAATCGATGAGGTAGGATGCACCGTCAGTTTGGATGAGAGTGGAGGAGTTGTTGCGGGTCATGGTGTGGTTGCCGTGGCTGGTGCCAAGAGTAGTTATGAGCATGGGCCCTCCGGCGGTTGAACGACATGATCGTCAGAGTGGGGAAGATTGACCGGCAGTACGCTGAAGACCTGCATCAAGCGTGTGAGGCGGTCAGCGAACGGGGGTAGCCCAGGCGTCGTCAAGCTGGGCGGAGTTGGCAGACTTGACATGGCCATCTCCATAGAGGACGTTCCAGCGGCCGGAGTTGGCACTGCCGTGCCATGTGCCGTGGCCATCGAAGAGTATGTTAGTCTCGGTAGGCCGGTCGAGCAGAGATGGGCCACAGCGCGCGAAGGCGACTTCGGTGCGCCACATGTAACTTGTGCCAAAAGCGTCGAACGCGGTCGGGGTTCCATCAAGTGCGAGGCCGGTGCCTTCGAGGACCGTGAATCCCTTGTCGGAGCGGCATTCCCAAATCTGGCGGTTCTTGGTGTAAGGCATCAGAGCGTCTTTGATGCGTGGCATGAAGGGGATCATGGCCTGCCAGGCGGGGTGCGAGTTCCAGATCTCAGGAAGGTTCTGATCCGCCGGATCGACTGCCCATGGGTAGTAATCATCGTGGTCGCTTGAGTACATCTCGAGCGCGAGGCCCAGCTGCTTAAGGTTCGACATACATGAAGCCGCACGGGCCTTTTCGCGGGCTCGCGCGAAGACAGGGAAGAGGATGGCGGCGAGAATGGCTATGATCGCGATGACGACCAGAAGCTCAATGAGCGTGAACGCTGATCTCCGCGCCAACAGTCAATCACCCTTCCTCGTGGGTCTCGGCGTCCGCAAACGGCAGATGGTCAGTGCAGTGCGCGGCCACCAGCGCAAAGCGGCGGCGGTGTATGGCGCTCGGGCCCAGTCGAGCGAGCGCGTCGCGGTGGGCTTCGGTGCAGTAGCCCTTGTGACGGGCCAATTCGTAGTCCGGATACAACACGTCAAGACGAGTCATGATTCGGTCGCGCACGACTTTGGCGATGATCGAGGCCGCGCCGATGCTGGGCGAGAGTGCGTCGCCCCCAATGACCGCCCGATGTGGCAGGTCAATGCCGCGCGGCTCGTAGCCGTCGATCAGGGCGAAGTCGGCAGACGGGTCGAGGCCGGCGAGCGCATCCCGCATTGCGACGTGAGTGGCGCGAAGCACGTTCAAGCGGTCCACCATCGGCGATTCCACTATGCCAACGGACCAACTGACCGCGAGCGAGGTGATCTCATGATAGGCGAGTTCACGCTGGCGAGGCGTCAAGCGCTTGGAATCATCGACCAGCGTGAGCGTCCGGTCGGTCGGGAGCACGCATGCGGCGGCCACAAGAGGACCGGCCATTGCGCCGCGGCCCGCTTCATCGACGCCGGCGACCAACTGGTAGCCTTGCTCGATGGCCCACGCATCAACTTCGCCGAATTCTTCGGGCAACTCTCTGGGGCTCATAGAGGTGTGTCCGGGCATGTCGCCGGACGAGGCCATTATCACTGAAAAGCCCGCCGGTGTAAAGTCCGGCGGACTTGGTGGATGATATGGTGCCGCGTTCAGTGAAGAATGCGAATTCGTTGGGGGGGCCAGAATATGACCATTGCTTTGCCTAGCACATTCTCGCGGGGCATATACGGATCGTAGAGGCGTTCGCCGACCTGTGGGTCATAGTCGTACCAAGCGTGGCTGTCATTCGAATGGTTACGGTTATCACCCATCACGATGAGCGACCCATCAGGCACCACATATTCATCCTCAGGGGCGAACCACTGGACGTCGCCATCATTCATCTTGACGTATTGGCCAGTGACTTCGGGCCAATAGTAGGCTGGGGGCTCGGCAATATACGGTTCGTCGAGCAACTGTCCGTTGCGTATCAGCCCGCCCTCCTGGACGCCAGCGATGTGCCTGCGCACCTGGAGGCGATCGCCGGGAACGCCGACGACACGCTTGATGAAATCCTTATTGGTCTTGCTGGCCTGCGGCGGGGCGTTAAAGACCATGATCTCGCCGGCCCGGGGCTCACGGAAGAAGTAGATGAACTTGTTCACCAGAATCCTATCGTTCTCGATGAGCGTTGGTTCCATCGACCCCGAGGGAATATAGAAAGCCTGGATCACGAAGGGCCGCAGCAGGCAGAATACGAGCAGCGCCGCGATCAGGCCCGAGTCGATAAACTCGAGAATCGCGGCGCGTGATTTGCTGAGAGCCGGTACTCGTGGGACGATGACCCGGAGGGCCACTATCACACCGACGAGGCCGATGATTTCCCACGTGTTGTCGAAGGCGAAGAAGGTCGCCGATTCAGACATGGCTGCAGCCTACTGTTCTGCGTCTGTTGCTTCGGTTTCCTCAACCTGGGGCTGAGCGTCGGCGCGTTTGGCGTTGAGCTTGTCACCCCGTGCTTGCGTAGCCGCAGCGCGGGCCTGACGATCGCTCTCGTCCACGCGCTCGCGGATGCGTGCGCCCTTGCCTACTCGGTCGCGGAGGTAGTAGAGCTTGGCGCGGCCGGGATCGCCCTTGCGGACGACGGTGATGTCAGCCACTACTGGCGAGTGCACGGGGAATGTGCGCTCGACGCCGACGCCGTGAGTGACGCGGCGCACGGTGAAGGTCGCGTCAGTACGGCCGCCGGAGCGGGCGATGACAACTCCCTCATAGGGCTGCACGCGGGACCGCTGGTCCTTACCCGTGCCCTCACTGATTTTGACGCCAACACGAACCGTGTCGCCCACGCGGAAATCGGCCACATCGGTCTTCATGTAATCTTCCTGGATCTGGTTCATCAGGTCGGCCATCTTCGTTTCTCCTTACCTACGAGTGCCTGCAATTGACCTGTTCACTTTTGAGCATCATCGAGCGCTTCGGCGAGCAACTCGCGGTCCTCGTCGGTGAGTTCAGCCCGTCCGAGCAGGTCGGGCCGCACGCGCATGGTTCTGA
The DNA here is from genome assembly GCA_029821735.1 of Candidatus Zipacnadia bacterium. Classification (GTDB taxonomy): domain Bacteria; phylum Armatimonadota; class Zipacnadia; order Zipacnadales; family UBA5352; genus JALGSU01. The sequence continues at coordinate 12,850 of JALGSU010000008.1, forward strand.
GCAGTGATTGCTGTCTGCGCCAACGTCTTACGGCTGCATGATCGCCGTCGGTGAGCGCCTCGGGAACTCGAAGACCCCGGAACTCCGGTGGCCGAGTGTAGTGTGGATGTTCCACAAGGCCGTCTGAAAAGGAGTCAGTTACGGGTGATTCTGCGTTTCCCACGGCACCGGGCAACAGTCGCACGACCGCGTCTATTACTACAAGGGCGGGCAGCTCGCCGCCAGTGAGCACGTAATCTCCGATCGATATTTCATCAGTGACTACCAGATCGCGTACGCGCTCGTCAATGCCCTCGTAGTGTCCACAGACGACTATGAGTCGATCATGGTTCGCGAGCCGGTGGGCTGTCGCCTGATCAAAAGGCGTGCCCTGCGGCGTCATCAGGACAACCGGCGCTTCGTCCTCGCCGAGCAACTCCTCGATGCATGCCACAAGCGGCTCTGGCTTGAGCACCATGCCCGCGCCGCCGCCGTAGGGCGCATCGTCGACGATCCGGTGCCGGTCAGTCGTCCACTCGCGTGGATTGACGACCGAAAACTCGGCGACCCCGGCATCTCGCGCCCGGGCCATTATGCTGTAATCGAGTGCCTGCGCTATCGTTTCAGGGAAGAGCGTGACCACGTCCAAGCGCATCTCGCTCATGGCCCGATTAGGGCCGACCCTTTACTCAAGCAGTTCGTCGATGTCCCGCACGATGATCTCGCCGCGCTCGACGCTTATCTCGCTTATGAACCTGTCAACGGCCGGGATAGGCACCCGATCCGTCATGTAGATGTCATTGGCGCCCGTCCGCAGGATCTCTGAGACTTTCCCGAGATCTCGCCCGTCCTCGGTGAGGACGCGCATGCCGACGATCTGAAAATCGTAGAACTCCCCCTCAGCCAGTGGGGGAATGGCATCACGTTTGACGGCGATCAAGCCACCGCGGAGCAGGCCGGCCTGATCGCGATCATCGATGCCCTCGAGCTTGAGTATCCCCCGCGAGCCGAACAGCCCTCGAACCGACAGCACCCGCACAGGACGCGATCCTGCCCGTGTCGTGAGTTGCAGGCCATCGTTCTCGGCGATTCGCTCCGGGAAGTCGGTGAATAGCTCCACCGTAACTTCGCCGCTGAGCCCGTGGGGCTTCGCGATTACCGCCAGTGTGACCAGCGAGTCATCGCCGGTCGGGTCGGCGTCAGGGAAGTTCGATCTCGCTGGCAACCTCGGGGGCCACCTCTTCTTCGGGCGTCGGCACGATGCCGCCCTCGGTTTCGCGGATTTCGACTACCTCGTCGTCCTTGAGGACGACCTCGATACCGCGCAGCGCGGTCTGCAGGTTGTCGCCGACCTTCAGTTCGGTATGGCTCTCGATGGTGCCGCGGATGATCTCCGCGCCCACTTCGAGGCCCTCGACCTGGCGGCGGCGCTGGATGAGCTCGTCCTTGCCCTGCTGGAGGCGACGCTTCTCGCCCTCGATCTGCTGGCGGACGGCCATGGCCTGCTGGATGTCTGAGCGCTGCAAGTCCGTGACATACTGGCGAGCGCCAATGTCCAGGCGCGTGATCTGCTGATCTATCTCGTCAACAGCTCGGCCGAACTCAGCGTCCAGGTCCTCTTTGAGCTGTTCAGTGACGATGGCTCGCAGAATTACATCTCGCTTAATGGTAACGGCATCAGGCATATCAAAACCCTCCGAGTGGGCACATCTCGAATATCCGGCGTGCGGTGACTGTTACGGGCGTACGAGCAGCGGTCTACGAGAGGATCTCGACAGTCGCTTTCCTCTCAGACTTGGTGGCTGCGGCCTTAATGATGGTCCGCATTGCATTGGCGATCCGGCCGCCCTTGCCTATGACCTTGCCCAAGTCCTCCTCGTTGACCGCGATCTCGTATACCGTGATGCTCTCGCCTGAGACCTCGTTCACACGGGCCTCGTCTGGCTTGTCTACCAGAGACTTCACCATGAGTTCGACGAGTTCGCGCATCACATCCGCCCCCTCTTCGTACAGGTATGTGCACCGGTTCACGAGCACAGCGTGTACGGGATTACTGGGTTTCCGGAGCGGCCTCCGCGGCCTCTTCGGTAACTTCCTCGACCGCTTCGTCAGCGGCTTCCTCAACAGCCTGCTCCTCAACGGGAGCGGCTTCATCAGCGGCGACATCGTCGGCCGCAATAACGCCTTCGCGCTTGAGGAGCGAACGCACAGTATCGCTGGGCTGAGCGCCTAGAGCAAGCCAGTGCTCTGCCCGATCGCGCTTAACCGTCAGCTCCATGGGATCCTTCTGTGGGTTGTAGTAGCCGATCTCCTCGATGCTGCTGCCATCGCGGCGTGACCTCTCATCGGCCACCACGATGCGGAAATGCGGATCGTGCTTCGCCCCAAGACGCTTGAGTCTGATCTTCGTTGCCAAAACGACGTCTCTCCCTTCGGCCAGTACGACTATCGAAGGCCGAACATCATGTTGCCGACGCGGGCCTTGCCACCGCCGGATAGCTGCTTCATCATCTTGGACAGCTCGCGGAATTCCTTGAGCATGACGTTTACGTCCTGAACACTCGTGCCGCTGCCTGCCGCGATACGACGCTTGCGGCTTGCGTTGAGCACTTCCGGGTCATTGCGCTCGCCGGGCGTCATCGAGTTGATGATGGCCTCGACTTGATCCAGCTCACGCTCGTCAAAACCGGCTTCCCCGAGGTCAGGCATCTGCTGCGCCATGCCCGGGATCATCTTCATTACTTGATCGAGCGGCCCCATCTTGCGGACATTTCGCAGATGGTCCCTGAAGTCCTCAAGGTTGAATGTGGCCTTGAAGAGCTTCTCCTGCAGCTTAACGGCTTCTTCCTGGTCGATGGCCTCCTGGGCCTTCTCGACCAGTGTCAGCACGTCGCCCATCCCGAGGATCCGCTGAGCCATCCGGTCCGGATGGAAGACCTCCAGCGCCTCGACCTTCTCCCCGACACCGACGAACATGATCGGGCAGCCGGTGACGCTTCTGGCCGAGAGCGCCGCGCCGCCGCGTGCGTCACCATCAAGCTTTGTCAGGATCAGCCCGTCAAGCTCGACGGTTCTCCCGAACTGCTCGGCGACGTTAACGGCTTCCTGGCCGGTCATGGCGTCGACGACGAGCAGTACCTCGACGTCCTCCACGACGTTCGCCTGCGCCGCAAGCTCGCCCATCATGTCATCGTCGATCTGCAGGCGGCCCGCGGTATCGACGATGAGCACGTCATAGCCCTTGGAGCGAGCGTGGGCGTGAGCCGCATCGGTTATCTGAACTGGATCGCCCTCGCCGAGGGTGAAGGTCTCTATATCAATCTGTTCGCCGACCTGGCGGAGCTGCTCGATGGCAGCGGGTCGGTAGACGTCAGTTGCGCATAGAAGTGGCCTGTGTCCGTCCTGGCGCAGGCGCAGAGCCAGCTTGCCGGCGGTGGTCGTCTTACCGCTGCCCTGCAGACCGCACAGCAGAATCACCGTGGGCGGCGCCGAGGCAAATGTCAGGCCCGCCTGTTCGCTACCCAGCAGCGTGACAAGCTCTTCGTGAACGATCCCTACTATTTGCTGGGTCGGGTTCAGGCCGGTCAGGACGTTCTCGCCCAGAGCTTTGGTCTGGACGGTCTTCACGAAGTCCTTGACGACCTGATAGCTGACATCCGCTTCCAAGAGGGCGAGCTGGACATCTTTCATGCCAGCGCGGATGTCCTTGTCCCTGATTTTGCCGCGCCCGCTCAGGCGCTTGAACGTGCCCTGGAGCCGCTCGGTCAGCGTCTCAAACAACGTGTGCTACCTCCGCTGCGCGTACATACAACACTATAAGCGCCTATGGCGTGACTCGCCGTGGGCGCCTGTTCGCCGCACCACGGACCGGCCCCGGAAATGCAAAAGCCCCCAGGTCCGGCCTGGTGAGGCCTGTGAACGCTTCGCGAGGAAGAAGTATAGGCGAAGCGGTGGGCTTTGTCAACTATCGAACGGGGGCTGCTCGGCGTGGTGCCCGGCGGCGCATGCCTCCATGACCTCGCAGCTCACAGTCCCGCATTCCGCCACGTCTCGGGTGATCTGCTCGATGAGTGCTCCACGGTCCGCAAAAGCCTGCTCGGGCCGCAGCCAGCGCAGGAATTGGACGTTGATGGCCGCTCCTGTCAGGTCGCACTGAACGCCCACCAGATGGACCTCAACAACGCGACTATGACGGCCCACGGTAGGCGCCGTGCCGACGTTGATGGCCGCCGGACGGGGCTGCTCAATGACCTGGCACTCCCCGGTGGCTTTCCCGGCCACTCCCGCATATACGCCATGGTGCGGCACAAGTTTCTCGGACGGTATGCGCAGGTTTGCGGTCGGGAAACCCAGCCCAGTGCCCAGTCCCTGACCCGAGACCACGTCAGCCACGATCGAGTAGGGCCGGCCCAGCAGAGCGCCCGCACGGTTCACATTGCCATGGGAGAGCAGTTCCCGAATCAGTGTGCTGGAAATGCGGTGATCGTGGATATCGACCGGCGTGACGACCACCACTTCGAAGCCGTAGCGCTCCGCCAACTTCTGCAGTAGCGATAGATCACCGGCTCCATTGCGGCCGAAACGGTGGCTCTCGCTGGCGCATACGCACGTAGCGCGCAACTGGCCCACAAGCACGTCGCGGACGAAGTCCTCGGGCTCGATGGTGCGTATCTGGCCGGGGAATTCGATGACTACAGTGGTGTCGACCCCGATCTCGCGCAGGCGACACATCTGTTCGGGACGAGTTGTCAAGCGCCTGCCGGTCTGTCGAACGCCATCGACGAACTCGCGTGGGCTGGGGTCGAAAGTCAGCACCGTGGATTCGGCGTTGCGCTCGCGCGCGAGGCGGCGGACACGCGTGATTGTGCTTTGGTGGCCGAGATGCACCCCGTCGAACGCGCCCAGCGCCACTACGCGGGGAGTGTCTTCCAGCTCCAGTTCTGGCGTCCAGGTGAGTTCGTTCACAGGTCATCACTGCCGATAAGTATACGCCGAGGCTGGACAACAAGTCCATCGGCGGTCCTCACGATTTCGCACATACCGAGCAAGCGGCCGTCAGGTGTCAACACGCTGACAAACTGTCCCTCGGCGATCTCTTCCCATAGCGGCGGGGCCGCGCCGGACGTGAGCATGAGCGCGACTTCGGGCGATGCGGTAAGTTGCGCGCACTCGGGCAAAGCCGCAGAGGGCGGGATAACCGCTTCAGGCAAACTTCCCGCCACCGCCAGCCCAGCGAGTTCCGCCGGTGTGTAGGCGTCGGCAATCGCGTGTGAGCCCACGCGCGTGCGGACGAGCAGCGACAGGTGTGCGCCACAGCCCACGTGCTCACCGAGCAGTTCCGCCAGGCTGCGCACATAGGTACCCTTGGCGCACGCAATTTCGGTGAGCGCGGTCGCCTCGGGGCCTGGCGTGAAGTGCAGTAGCTCAAAGCGCATGACTGTCATAGGACGGGGCTTCACATCGGCCTGCTCGCCACGGCGGGCGATCTCGTAAAGTCGCTCGCCATCGAAATGGACAGCTGAATACATCGGCGGGACGATCTGCATCTCGCCCGTCAACGCTGACAGGCCCGCCTCCACCTGGTCGGCGGTGACCTGTGACGCGTCCTCGCGGGAGAGCACCTGCCCCTCGCTATCGAGGGTGTCGGTGCGGACGCCAAAGGTGATCTCGGCTCGGTATACCTTGGTCGCGCTGGTCAGCCACTCACTCAGGCGCGTAGTGGTGCCCAGCATGACCATCACCACCCCCGCCGCGGCGGGATCGAGAGTGCCCGTGTGGCCCACGCGCCGCATGCCGACGGTCCTGCGCACCTCGTCCACGAGGTCGTGGGAGGTGATGCCGGGGGGCTTGAGCATGTTGAGCAGGCCCTCAGCCATGGGTCCCCACCTTGCTGAGCGCTGTTCCGAGGGCGGTGAGGAGCTGCTCACGCACGGTCTGAGCATCCCCGTGAAGCGTGCAGCCAGCGGCCAGCGCGTGCCCGCCTCCGCCGAACGCCGCCGCGATCTGCGCAACATCGATCCGCTGCGAGCGCAAGCTGACGTTCCAGGCATCGGGCTCGCTCTCCTTGAGGAGGGCGGCTATCTCAGTGCCTATGATGTCCCTGAACTCGTCGATAAGGCCGTCAGTGTCCTCCAGCGATGCGCCCGTCTGCTGAAAATCGGCTAGTGAGAGATCCGCCAGCAGAATCTGGCCATCGTGGTAGGGCGTGAGGGAGACGAGTGCACGGCCCTCGAGTCTAGCCGCCCCGAACGACCGGGTGGTGAACGCTCTGCGCACCAGGTCAGCGGGGTCGGCGCCTGCGTCTATGAGGTCGGCTGCGTCGCGCATCGCCGCGGAGCTCGTATTGGTGAAGCGAAATGCGCCGGTGTCGGTCATCAGCCCCGTGTATAAGCAGGCGGCAATCTCCGGGGACGGTTGTGTGTCCATTACGCGCAGAATATTGAGGACCATCGTCGCGGTTGCCGGGTAGGTCGGGTCGATGAAGACGAGATCGCCAAATGCTGACTCGGGTCGGTGGTGGTCGATGTCGGCCACAAGCGCTGCGGCCTCAATGGCAGCCTGCAGCGATCCCAAGCGTGAAGCGCCGTCGCAGTCGACAGCCACTGCGAGGTCAGGTGCGGAAGACGGGAACGCAGTATTGATCTCGGAGAATCCGGGGAGGTAAGCGTACCGCGCCGGTGGGGGAGTGGGGGAGGCGACGTGGACCCTCGAACCCAGCCCGAGCAGCGCGAGGCGCAGGCCGAGGAGGCTGCCTATGGCGTCGCCATCCGGATGCTCGTGACACGCGATGTGAACGGTGCCAGCCGTCTGGAGGGCGGCGGCGATGGCAGTAGCGCTACCGATCGCCGGCATCGTCATCGGGCTCCTCGCCCGCAAGTTCGTGCTCCTCTGCACGCAGCAGTTGTTCGATGCGCTGGGCACGTTCTGCGGTCTCGTCAAGGTGGAAACGCAGGCGGGGTACGTACCGAAGCTCCATGCGCTCGGCCAAACGGCCGCGGATGAACTTCCCTGCCCGCCGCAGACCTCGACCGGCATTCTCTTTCTCGTCCTCGTCACCGAGTACACTGAAGAACACTTTTGCGTGCTTCAGGTCAGGTGACACCTCGACTTCGGTGATACTCACGAAGCCGATCAGGGGGTCATCAATCTCAACGCGCAGGATGTCGGCGATTTCGCGTTGGATGTCCCGCCCGACACTCGCCATGCGGTGGCTGTCCATGACAGATGCCTGCCTCAAAGAATGGAGGTCTGAGTGTGTTCGCAGACCGCGCGCGGCTCGTCCTCAATCATGCGGAGGGCAGCCATAAGCACTCGATGTGCGTGAGTCTGATCGTTCGCAACGCATGTGACGGCGATGGTGGCACTGTGGGGCCGGTGGTCGAGGCCCATGTCTGCTACGGAAACATTGTGCCGATTGCTGAGGCGGTCAAGCAGGCTCTTCACAACTCGCCGGCGATCCTTGAGCGTCAGGGCATCGGAGATAAACAACTCCGCGACCAGCAGACCGACAGCTGGCTCCATAGTGCCCTCCTCAGCGCCCCGATCGGTTCTAGTTCGCGCGGCTGAACGCGCCGGTGCGCGGGATCTCAATCTGCATCGTGAACTCTATCTGGTCGCCCTCTTCCCAGCCGCGGAAGTCGCGGTTGTTCAGACCGCACTCATTCGGGGAATCGACGCGGTTGACAGTCTCGTCGAAGTGGCGCAACGAGCTAAGCTTCCCCTCGAAGACAACTTCCCGGCGGCGCTTGACGACCATGTGAGCGCCCTTTTCGGCGTAGCCATCGGAGATCGCGCAACCCGCGATAACACCAAAGCGGGAGATGCGGAATACCTGCCGGACGACAGCGTGGCCGATGACCTGTTCCTCGAATACCGGGTCAAGCATGCCGGCCATCGCGGCCTGGATCTCCTCGAGGCACTGGTAGATAATGTCGTAGCGACGTATCTCGATATGTTCGTCGGCGGCCATGCGCTCACCGGTACCGGCCACCGAAGTATGGAAGGCGATGATGATCGCGTCGGACGCCACTGCGAGAAGCACGTCAGTTTCGGTGACCTCGCCGACGGCACTGTGCACGACGTTGATTTCCACTTCGGGCAGTTGACTGTCAAGATCAGCCAGAGACTGCTCGAGCGCTTGGATAGAGCCCCATACATCGCCTTTGATGACGAGGTTGAGGTCTTTGACGTCGAGGTCGCCCAGAGCACGCTGGAGGTCCCGCAGGCTGGCGCGACCGGTACCTTCCATCGCGACCTTGCGCTCTTCGTCGCCGCGCTGGGTGGTGATCTCGCGAGCCGCCTTGATGTTCTCGGCGGAAGTCATGATCTCGCCGGCCTCAACGGCCTCCGAGAGGCCAATGACCTCGACGGGATGGCCAGGGCCCATAGCCTTGACGGACTTGCCGTGCCAGTCGTTCAGGCGGCGAATGCGGCCATGGGCAGTGCCGCATACGACGACGTCGCCGACTTTGACCTCACCGTTGCGGACCAGGATGGTCGCCACGGGACCACGGCTCTCGTCCATACCTGCCTCAACAACGATACCCACAAAATCCGCCTCGGGGTCAGCCCAGAACTCGCCGACTTCGGCAACGAGGCCGATCATCTCGAGCAGGTCGTCAAGTCCCTCTTTGGCGAGTGCTGAGATGGGAACCATGATAGCGTCGCCACCCCACTCCTCGGCGACCAGTTCGTATTCCAGAAGCTGCTGCTTGACCCGGTCGGGATCAGCGCCTGGTGCATCCATCTTGTTGAGTGCGACGATCATCGGGACGCCAGCTGCGCGGGCGTGACCGATGGCTTCAGCCGTCTGCGGCATGACGCCGTCATCAGCAGCGATGATCAGGATGACGATGTCCGCAACCTGTCCGCCACGGGCACGCATTGCAGTAAAGGCAGCGTGACCGGGAGTGTCGACGAAGACGATGCTGCCATCTCCGACATTGATCTCGGAAGCACCTATATGCTGGGTAATGCCGCCGGCCTCGGAGGCGACGACGTCGGTATCTCGCAGGGAATCGAGCAGAGTGGTCTTGCCGTGGTCAACGTGACCGAGAACCGCAACGACCGGCGGCACGTCGATCGCGTTATCGGGCCGGTCGCCACTGGGGCGGCGGGCCATTTCGGGCAGAGGCGCAAGAACGTCTTTGAGGGCCTCAGCCTCCTCGACCTCGAGTTCGGCAAGCTGATCCTCCAGCGAGCGGAGGCTGGAGGGATCGGCCCATTGGGGCATCCAGCGCGGCTGCTCTTCCTCGGCCTCTTCTTCTTCCGGAGCTTCCGCTGGCGCTTCCACTGATGGCGCAGGCGCAGCCTCGGCCGGCTCAGCAGGCTTGGCTGTTGCGGCTTCTTCAGCCGCTTTGGCCGCTTTGGCCGCTTCGGCAGCCGCAGTGGCTGCGGCCTCCTCGTCGGCTTTCACTTTGGCCTGTTCTTCCTCTCGAGCCGCACGAGCCCCCAGCGCCTGCTCAGCTAGGAGTTCGGCGGCAGCCTTCGCCGTCTCGATATCGATCGTCGAGGCAGCCGAGACGTCACTGATGCCAAGCTCGCCGAGCACCGCTATGAGCGCTTCACTCCGCAGTCCGAGCTTCTTTGCGAGTTGAAAGATGCGCACGCCACCAGCCAAGATGGTACACCTCCACAGTCTTGAACGCCGAACGTCTTCCGAACCAGTGACAACCGGGCAAATCGTTAGCCCCGGCGGAGACTACAGCTCGATCGTGACAGTACCAGCCGCGATATCCTCGGCGGTCGCTTCGCCACCCATGAGCAGATCGCGGACGATGTTGGCCTGCTCGGCCGTGACCGTACTCGCGTGGCTGGTGACGTCGAAGCCCTCTTCCTGCATGATCTCCACGAGATCGGGGCTCGGGACGTCCAGCTCGCGGGCCAGTTCGTAAACGCGGATGCGCTTGTCGTCCTCAGCGACCTCCTCTGCCTCTTCGGCGGCCTCGGCTGCGGTAGCCTGCCACTGAGTGCGGCTTCGGATGTCTATGCGCCAGCCGGTGAGTTGAGCCGCGAGGCGAACGTTCTGCCCGCGGCGGCCTATCGCAAGCGAGAGCTGGTCGTCGGGGGCGATCACGACCGCCGATCGGTCCTCTTCGTTGAGGACGACCTCGGCGACCTTCGCCGGTGACAGTGAGCTCTTCAGGTAGTCGGCGGGCTCGTCCGAATAGCGGACGATATCGATCTTCTCGCCACGTAGCTCGTCGACGATCGCCTGCACACGGGCTCCGCGATGGCCGACACACGCGCCGACCGCGTCAATCTGGGGATCGCGTGAGAAAACCGCGACCTTGGAGCGAGCGCCCGGCTCGCGGGCCACTGACTTGAGTTCGACGATCCCATCGTATACCTCAGGGACCTCCTGCTCGAAGAGGCGCACGACCAAGCCCGGGTGCCGCCGTGACAGGACTATCTGCGGGTTGCGAGTGGTCTTGCGCACATCGAGCACGTAGAGCTTGAGCCGATCGGAGAAACGGAAGGTCTCTCCGGGGATTTGCTCGTGAGAGGGCAGCACGGCCTCTGTGCGGCCAATTGAGATGAAGACATTGCGCGCGTCCTTGCGCTGGACTTCACCTGTAATCAGTTCACCGACGCGATGGCTGAATTCATCAAATACTATCTCGCGCTCGGCCTCGCGGACTCTCTGCATCACGACCTGTTTGGCCGTCTGGGCAGCAATTCGGCCGAAATCGGCCGCGTCCACCTCGTGCTCTTCGTAGGTCACGATGGTTGTCGGAGCGGCCTCGGCCTGCTCAGCGTCACCATCTGAGACGCTGAGCACAGCATTTATTTCCTGTTCGATGGGCTTACGCGCGATCATGCGGACAGTTCGCTTCTCGAAGTCAATCTCGAGCCGCATGTCCTCATTAGACCCAAAGTGTTTGCGGTATGCGGAGGCCATGGCGGCCTCGACGGTCTCGATGAGCGAAGTCATTGGGATGTCTTTTTCGCGCTGCAACTGTTCAAGCGCATCGATGAACTCGCTGGTCATCGGCTTCAACTCCCGTGGGACACGCCCGTGTCACTGCTTCTCGGTGTCTTCCGCGTCCCAGTCGTATGTAAGATGCGCCTCCTCCACCTCTGCCAGCGGGATATACAGCTCGACGACGACTTTGTCGTCCGCCAGGCCCTTGAGTATCCCATTGACCGTGCGACGCTGTCCGCCGTCGGGCATATAGCGGATCGCTGCTTTCTCACCGGCAAAGCGCTGAAAATCCTCGTCTTCCGACAGAGGTCGGTCGAGTCCGGGAGAGGACACGACGAGCGTGTACGCACCCGGCACCGGGTCCAGCACATCCAGAAGCATGGACAGACGCCTGTTCATCTGCTGGCAATCGTCTGCCGTCGACCGTCGATGAACACGCTCAGGGCCCGCCCGTCGCCTCCGCCGCCGAACTTCATCTGAACGAGCTCGAAACCGAAATCGCTCAGCGTGCTCTCAACTTCTGCCTCGAGTTTGCGCACCACCGGGTGCTTGCGCTGCTTCATCTGCAGTTCCGTCCTGCGTCCTCCGCGGCGCTGACCAGAGCGTTGGTCAGCAGGTGGGAGTAACAAAATGGGAGTGGGCCACGTAGCCCACTCCCAGGATGACGCCCTGAGATACTTCTTTCGGGTGGTAGTATAGCGTATGCACGCGTGGAATGCAAGCCAACACAGGGAGATTCACCCCGGAAGTGAGCGATTGACATATATCGAGGGCACAGGTAGACTTCCAAGTCAGTAACGGTAGTGCAGATTAGTGCCCCAAGCGGAAACGAGCGAGGCGCCTATGGTCTCGATACGCCCCTTGGGTCCGGCGAACAGCGGTGCTTTTTTCTTTGAGGCCAACCGATTGACGATCTCCGGCCATGATCTCTCATGAGGTGGAGTTGACGACAGTATGATTCACAGCTTGTATGCTAGGCGTCGAGTTCTGACCGTGGCTATCGCGGCCGCAGTATTCGGGCTCCTCGCGTGGTCATGTTTCGCGGCAGATGAAACCAAGGCCGACAGCGAGACCGAAGCAGATATCTCGATCACCGTCGGGGACGAGGGCGTATCAGTGTTCGCGGTGAGCGCGGATGCACATGAGGTGCTCAGCCGGCTGGCGCGGGCGACGAACCTGCCGCTGATCGTCGACGACACCGTGAACCGCAAAGTCACAGTCAACCTGGTGAACAAGCAGCCGCGAGAGATTCTCGACACAATCGTCGACACCTACGGGCTGTCGTTTGCCGAAGTGGATGGGGTATTTATCTTCTCGGAGGGCATCCCGAACTCGCCGTCCTCATATCTGCTCTCCAGCATCGGGTGCTACACCACGCAATATGTGGCGGCGTCGCAGGCGCGCGAGCTGATGCCCGCTTTCCTCACCAAATACGTTAAGGTTAACTCCTCACAGAACGCGGTCGTGCTATCGGCCCCGGACCCGGTTCTCAGGCGCTTTCAGGAGGACATCGAGCAGTTCGACAAGCCGCCGGCCCAGATCATGCTCGATGTTCTGGTCGTCGAGTTCACGGATGTCGACGTGGACACATTCTCCGCGAAAGCCGGTTGGGCGAACAACAAGCTGGGCGTGTTCACTGATTCACTGACCGGAGACGTCAGCTTCTCAGCGATCGCGCAGCTCCCCACAGATTTCTACATCTGGCTGGACGGACTTGTCCAGCAGCGCACGGCTCGGGTTAATGCCTGCCCGCGTATCGCCACCGTCTCGGGCTCGAGCGCCGAGATCTTCATTGGCACCCAGCAGTTCCTCGAGATACCGGTATCGATTCCGGGCAAGGGAAACTCGAACTCGATTGACGCTGGCGTGAACCTGGAGATGTGGCCGCTGACCGGCGGTGGGGGGGAGATCATCCTCACCATCAGCGAAGAGATCTCGACGCTGGGCGCGGCTTCGGCGGTGACGGGGCTGCCCGAGAAGACGACGCGGTCCGCGAACACGACGGTGCGGGTGCGTGACGGTGAGACACTGATAATCGGCGGGTTGCAGCAAGAGGAGAGCCGCGAGGTCCGCTCGCGGATCCCGATTCTGGCTGACATCCCGATTATTGGTCAGTTCTTCCGCTCCAAGAGCATCGAGAAGACCAAAGTCGACCTCACGATCTTCGTGACGGCGCGGCTGCTTTCTCAGACCGGTCACCTACCAGCTGATGAGGAGAACGAGATCAAGGAGCGCTTCCTGCCCGATGACCAGCCGAATGAGGAGGCCGACGCCGGAGTCGATGAGTAAGCGGTGGTGGCGCGCGAAACTGGTCGCGCTGGCGTTGGTTGCGCTGCCGGTCACGGGCTGGGCGCAGACGCAATTGTCGTGCAGCCTGACTGACGTGAAAGTCGAGCAGCTCAGCAACGCAGTCGAGGTGCGCCTTCAGTCCGACGGGCTGCTGAACATCGAGATGGATCGCGCTGACATCATCGACCCGGAGGACGGCTGGAGTCGGGTCTGGCGCAAAGACATTCCGGTGCGCATCACTAACGGCCGGTCAGTCGTCGGCACGTTCGTGGACATAAGCACCTACCCGGTCAACTACGTTGAGTTACTCACGCCACCCGGGTCTCGGGAAGGCGTTGGGTTGGACGTTCGCGTGGTGCTCTACGAGAACGCAGGCTTCCGTAACATTGACGTTGACAATCTGGACGAGGAGCGCTACTACAACGGGCGAACGGTCGCGTTCGATGTGGCGAAGTCGCCCTCGCGGCGAGAGCTGGTCATCACGGTCTGGAGCGACCGGCACGAGATCGTTGGCGGCGATGAGAAGCCGCGCCCCGAGCTTGACCTGCGCGCTGAGTTGAGCGTCGCGGCAACAGGCGACCTGGTGGACGTGGATGCGCTGAACACGCCGCTAACGGAACTGATGGACGAGGTCTCGCGCGCGACAGGCGTCCCTATCTTGGTCGATGACAGTATGAAGCGGCTGGCGACTGTGCGGCTGCATCGCGTGACGCTGGCCTATCTCATGGCGGCTCTGGCCAATGGCTATGGCCTGACAGCTCTGGAGACCGACGGGGTGTGGGCGCTGAGCGACGGCCTGCCCAGCGGCATCGCACCGTACGTATCCGGAGAAACTCGTGTCATCAGCGTCCACAACATGAGCGCGCTCGGCGCCATAGACATGCTGCCGAACTTCCTGCTGCGCTATCTGCGACCGAACACGTCCGGCGACGCAATCATTGCGCACGGACCTCCTCAACTGCTCGACAGAATTGAGGAGGACCTGCGCCAACTGGACAGGCCCAGCCAGATGGTGCGAGTGCGGACCGCCGTGGTCGAAGTGCTGGACTCGACGGCTTCTGAGCGTACATGGCGCTTCCTGCGCGGAGGTCGCACGCAGGTCTCGTGGGATGCCGAGCAGGGCTTTGTGCGCTTCCGGCACGGCGATCGATCGCTGGATCGGTACATCACGTCTCTGAACGCGCTGAAAACACGCGGCAAAGTGCGCGTCAACGTGCAGCCGGAGATGATTGTGCGACCGGGCAGCCAGGGGAAGGTCTTCGTTGGGGAGCGGCAGTACTACCAGTTTGTGCAGCAGGGCGGCGACGTCCGCCTGTCCAGCGCAGAGGCGGGTGTGGGGATGACCTGCCGTCCGCGCCCGACGGGGTCGGGGCTGATCGAGAACCGCGTCACCGTTGAGGTGAGCACGCTGCGGCGACTTACTGGCGGCAATCCAGTAATCGACCGACGGCGAGCAAGAGGCACGATGCTGGTGCAAAGTGGCGATACTATGGTTATGGGCGGCGGCCTCACCGTCGCGCAGGACGACCGAGACCGCTCGGCTCCGAAAGCCGCGTATGCTTTTGGGCCCGCACGGTACCTTGCTCAGTCAGAACGCGCCGAAAACGAAATGCGAGAGATAATCTTCTTGATGTCGGCGGAGATCGTCGACGATAGTTCCCCCGCAGCGGCCGTCGCTACAGGCGCGCGGATGGAGGGATAGTGCAGATGGTGTTGCGCATGCACTCATACTTGCTCGTGGTGGCCGCAGTCGCACTCATCGTGCTGGCCGCCGGGATGGCCTCAGCTCAGGATGCTTACTGCTCGATCACGGGCGTCAAGACCAAAGCGCTGAGCAACGGCGCGAGCATCACGGTCGAGGCCGACGGGATGCTGCAGTACCGGGTCATTACCCGCGAATGGGCCAAGAGCGATACGGTCGAGATCGACCTGCAGAACGCGCGTTCGGCACTCCAGGACGATCTGATCCGTATCAAGGACGTATACCCGGTGAGCTTCGTGCGCTTCACTGTGCCGCAGACGGCCCGTAACGGCGTCGGCCTGCGAATGACCATACAGTTGTTTGATCGCATCAGGTTCGAGATCCCGAGACAGTCAGATCAGCAGCGCCTGGTCATCAATATCAAGACGGAACGAACGATTCCGGGCGCGGGCCGCAACGGCGGCGGACGCTCTGGCAACGGTGCGAGCAGTGCCGGGGCAGCGGCAGATGACGATTCGGCACTCTCGGTCAACTATGACGAGACCGGCCTGTCAGTCAGCGCGTTGAAGGCTGATCTGCATCGCGTTGTGGCGGAGATCGCGCGCGCGGCGGGCACCAACGTTGCAGTTGACGACCGCGTGCAGCGCAAGGTCAGCATCAACTGCTCGGGTCTGACCGTTGACCGAGTGCTTCAGGCGATTGCCAGCGGATACGGTCTGGCGCTGTCAACGGTCGGCGATGTCCAGATGCTAAGTGAGGGGATCCCGACTGACCTGCCAACGTACGGGCGGTCGGTGACGACCTCATACCCGCTCACGTATGTGAAGGTCGATGACGCGGCCAGCCTGCTGCCGCCATTCCTTATTGAGTATCTGCGCCGGAACCCGCAGCAGAACTCGATCGTGGTGACCGCGCCCCGCCAGATGCTGGACAAAATCGGGGAAGACCTGCGCGCGATCGACATCGCCCCACCGATGATCATGATCGAGGTCCTGGCGGTGGAAATCACGAGGGACGGGTCGTTCGACCGTTCACTGGAAGCCATGTACAACGGGCGCGACTTTGAGGGGAGCCTGAACACCGAGACTGGCGAGATGGACTACTCTGAGGGTGGCAGCTACGGTCTCGCGGGCGGAATCGTGGAGACCATCAAACTTTCGGGCACGGTCAGGGTCGGGGAACGCCCGCATTATGGCGCAGCCGCGGATGGCAGCGATGAATGGCGAGCGGGCGCGGATGTTCATCGGCCGCGACCGGTTCATCCGCATGACATACCTGCGCTACGGCACCCAGCAGGAGAAGATCGAGACCATCCGGGTGGGCGTGTCGCTGAACGTTCGGCCCTGGACAGGCGGCAACGGCGAGATCACTTCGCAGGTTGAGGCCGAGGTCAGCAACATCGTCGACATCAACCCCGAAACCGGGATCCCGCGCCTGAGCACGCGGCGGGCCGAGGCATCGGTACGAGCACGCGATGGCGAGACAATCATCATCGGCGGCCTTACTCAGACGCAGACCGAACGCGTCGAGCGCCGAATTCCGCTACTTGGCGATATACCCTTCATCGGCGAACTGTTCCGCTCCGAAGCCACTCGCACGCGCGAGACTGAACTCGTGATATTCCTCACACCGCGACTGATCGACAGCGCCACGGCGGACACTATCTCCCAGGCCGCAGCGACGACGATCGTCGAGGGCTAGGTCACCTTCTGCCAGGTCCGGCACATGTCGACGACCGCCTGATCTGCCTGCACCTCGCGGAGGAAGTCGACAAACGCGCGATGGAGGCGGTCAGCCTGTGCGGCGTTCTCGGCGACGATGTTGTTCTCCTGCGGAGGATCGTCGGGCAGGTAGTAGAGCTCGGGCTTGTAGGCCGGATGGAAATGCAGCGCCCAACCGTCGGCGGAGTTGACCGCGATCCGCGTCTTGAGTTGGGGCTGAGTGGCATCGAGATGGCCGGATGAGAACGTGAACTCCCTGAACTCGTCAGTCTCACCCGCAAGCACGGGCAGCATCGAGCGGCCGTGCTCCTCGCCCGTCAGTTTGACTTCGAGCAGGTCGAGTATGGTCGGGCGCAGGTCGGGAGCCTGGACCATCGCGTCAGTGTAGACACCGCGCGGTCCCTCCGGCAGATAGACCATAAGCGGCACCCCGGCGTCCTCCTCATACAGTGGCCACGGATCGCCAACCAGCGTGTGCTTGCCCGCCCGATTGTGCTCCCCAAAGTAGAAGCCATGGTCTGAGGTGAAGATCAGGGCGGTGTCCTCGGCGTAGCCGAACTCGTAGAAGTTGTCGAGGAACTCCCCGAACCAGCGGTCCATCATTGTCAGCTCGCCGCAATATCGGGCGTGCATCCACATGATCTCTTCCTCGGTGAACTTGTCATCGAGGTAGTCATACGGTGCCTGGATGAAGTCCTGACCGTCGTAGTCGGGGTAATACATGCGCACGTAGTAGTCCGGCGACAGCCACGGCTCGTGCGGGTCGAAAGTGTCCACCCAGAGCAGGAAGCCATCAGCCCCCTGGTTTTCGGCAAGCCAGTTGCAGCCATCGGCGAAGGTGCGCGCGGCGAAGGTGTCACTCTCATCATCCCACCACGTCGAGGCGCGCATGCGAGCGAGCATCGACTCGGGTGAGCGGATGCGGTCGGCGTCGCAGGGAAGCTCGGGCTCATCGTGTACGCGGATCATTTCCGGCTTGCCCGTTGACTGGCCCTCGTTGAACTTCACGCCCCGGAAACCTCGCCCACAGTTCGCCCCGTGCATGCCGGGAGTGTCGTGGATGAGCTGGGTGGCGATCCCCTGCTCCTCGAGAACCTCGGAGATCGAGCTGAGGTCATCGGGCATCGGCGACCATCCGTAGAACGGGAACCCATAGCGCCCGGTGAGACAGTCAACTCGGTGGGGGACAGTCGGGAATGACGCGCAGTAAGCGCGGTTGAAGACCATCGACTGAGACGCCAGGTAGTCAAGCGATGGAGTGATCATCCACTCGGTGCCGTAGGCGTGGATGCGGTCGCGCCGGCAGGTGTCGGAGACGACGACGATGACGTTCACAGTCACTCACCTCGGTCGGGGTTACGTGTTGCCTCACTCTTCGCCCGCCCGCGGTCAGTGACCTCCGGCAGTTACAGTCGCACCACCATGTCGCCCTCGCTGTCCTCGTTAGGGTAGCCCTCGATGGCTGTGCCGTCATCGTCCACCATGTCCGGGCCGATGCTGTAGATGAGGAACTCGCCATCGACCTCGACCGAGGACAGCGGCGCGTCCATGAATGGATCGTCAGGAATCCACAGCAGGTAATCGGGGACGAGCTGGTCGAGGTTCTGAGGCGGTCCGCCTTGGTCGAGCATGAAAGCTTGTGCGGCCAGTTGACACAGCGCCAATTGCACACGCGCATCCGCGATGGCGAACTTCGCCTGGGTCTTGCCGTAGACAGGCGCAACAACCTTGACCATTGGGTCGTCAGGCACAGGGACCTCCGCGCGATCCCAATAGGGCTTGCCGCTCTCCTCTATCAGTAGCGTGAACCAGGCCTCATGCGCGTGCCAACTGTCGTCGGGGCTCCAGAGCTCAACTCCCTCCTGCTGCGTTAGCCGTTCCCACTCGGCGAGACCTGCCTCACGCTCCTCCGGGGTCAGGGCCGCGAGCTTCTCTTTGGCCTCCTCAGCGGTGGGGATCTCGCCGAACTGGCGCTTCATCATCATCTTCCCATACAGCTGCTCGCCCTGCATCACCTCCGGCAGCGCCACGCGATGGGCCTGCGCTGCCCGCAGTGCCTCGATGGCAACGCGGCATTCGTCGGGTTGCAGCCCAGGGATGATCGCCTCAAGCTGGCGCAAGCCGATCGCCTCGCAGGCGATGGAAACGAGTCCGCCAATGAGGATACCGTTGCTGGAGGCAGCGGCGCCTATCCGCACGCACGATACCGAGTCCAGTGCAGCCTGCGCCATTCGCCCGTCGAGTACGTTCACCCGCGCATTGGCCACCATGAATCGGCAGGCATTGCGCGTGCTGGCCAGTTCCGGGAAGATCTGCTCGGGGTCGGCGAGTGGCGGGAAGCGGCACTCGCCCATCTGCGCCTGCTGCAGCGCCTGATAGGCAAGGTCAAAGCCCTCTATGGAAGCCCGCACGTTCTCATCGGTGTCGTCCTGCGCCGGCGTCTCGAACTCCTCGAGAAGATCGAAAGCGAGCTGATACAGGTGGTAGGAGTTGGGCTCCGGCATCTCGATGACCGGCGGTTCCCAGTTTTCCCAGGGACGCTCGAACTCGATCGGGAAGGGGAAGTCCTGGGCGCATGCCAGCGTCATCGCCATCGTGGCCGCTATGATCGCAAGGTACCTCATGCCATCACACCTCCGTGGGTCTGCACAACGTCGATTATGTAGTGTACCCTCGGGCATTGAGTTTGTCTAATGTTGGCGCAGGAATGTCGGTGTGAGCGGGGAAAGGGAATGCGATTTCATTGAGCGCCAACCCTTCCGTCAGGGGAGATAAACGATGGCAGAGGCAATTCGACTTGGTACCCAGAACACCGGCGGCGCCGCAGTGCCCGTAATCGGCGTATGCGCCACCGGGGACCCACGCATTGACCAGGAGTCGCGCGATCGCGCCGTCAACATCATCGAGATGACCGCCGCCATTCTGGCCGAGCGAGTGGCGACACCGGACGGCTCAGCGGTCCCGGTGGTGTGGAGCGACGTATTGGTGGATGGTGAGCCACAGGCCGACATTGTGGCCCGGCAGTTCAAGGACGCCGGCGTGAACGTGATCGTCTGCGTACCCGACACGTGGGCATTCCCACAACTTTCGCTGATCTCACTGATCCAGCAGTTCCCCGAGGACACGCCACTGAACCTCACGTGCGGCAACTCCGGTCCGAAGCCAGGCGTCGTCTTCGTGCACGCCGCCAGTGGCGCGATCTCGCAGTACGGTCGACTGGTGCACATCAATGTGGGCACCTGGCCCGACACAGGCCAAAACCCGGTGATGACCGACGGCACCGCCGATGCGCTGGTCGACTGGGCACACGCCGCAGTGACGAAGCAGGCGATGAAGGGGCGACGTGTCGTCGTCTTTGGGCATGACTCCATGGGTATGGAGACCGCGCTCGCACACGTGATCGCGACGCGGAAGATCCTTGGCCTCGAAATCACGCGGCTGGATATGAAGCTGCTGTGCGACATGGTCAACAAAGAGGCGTGGGACGCCGAGGAACTGAAGGCCCTGCGCGCGTGGGTCGAGCAGAGCATCGGAGACCGCCTGGAGCTTGGCGATGACGCCGACAGCGCGCGCTTCAACCAGAGCCTCGGGATGTACCTGATCGCCCGCGACCTGATGGCGGACGTCAATGCCATCGGCGGCGGATTCATGAGCCAGCTTGAGTGGGGCTCGGATCCGCGCGGGCTGCCGATGCCGGTCGCGGACGCGATGGAGTCGCTCTTCAACTCGAGCTTCGACCACAATGGCCGCAAGCAGCCGATGCCCTTTGCCACCGAGGCGGACGTGCAGGGCCTGCTGACGATGCTGGCCTTCACCGGCCTGACTGCCGGCAACCCACCGCTGTTCATGGACTTCCGCAAAGTGTGGGAGCCGTGGGAGATCGGGCGTCTGGCCGAGGAACTGGGGCTGGGCGACGCAGAGCCGGAGGCCCTCTGGCGCACGCGCGGCTTCGTGGATGGCGACAACTCTGGCAGCGCGTCCTTCGACTGGGCTGGCATGCCCGGCACGAGTCCGGAGGAGTTGATGGCGGGGGTGAGTATGCCCCTGGCGGACGATGGCTACTTCCCCGGCGGCGGGAATTCGGTGACTTTCGTCTCACCCGGTGGGATTGAGGGCATCGCGGGGCGGATGTGCTACAGCGCGCTGACGAACACGTTCTCGATGATCTGGGACGAGGCCAGCACCGTCGAGCTGCCACAGAAGCTTGCGGACGCGGTCTGCGACACTTCGAACGCCACCTGGCCGCACACATTCGTGACCCCGAAGAACGCGACGATGGGCGAGTACAAGCAATTTGCGCCGGCCAATCACTTCCACATGACGTGGGATCTCAGCGCGGCGCGTCTCGAATACTGGATGGACCTGACCAATGTACTCAGCGCCACGCCGTGGCAGGCGCGGCCAGCGTATGTCGAAGGCGTCGACCGGCCGATGCCTCTGCTCTACGTCATGAACGGCGGCGAAGCCGCGACGAAGCTCGAACTCGCGAAGCGCATGTAGAGTCGCGAATCAGGATCACGGGAGGAGCCGGTCCCGCTGGGCCGGCTCCTCTTTGCACATCAGGAGGGGTATCTCATGACCGAAGGGACAGAGGTCACATCAGCGACAGGAGCAATCGCTGCGCAGCCAGCCGAGGCCGCGCGCATAGGTGCGCGAATGATGGAGATCGGCGGCAACGCGTTTGACGCCGCTGCGGCATCGGCCCTGGCATCGTGCTTGCTGCAGCCGCAATCCACCGGGATCACCGGATATGTGTTGTGCGCTGTGGTACGCGATGGAAAGACAGGCGAGATTCTCTCAGTCGACTCAAACTCAGTGGCGCCAGCCGCTGCCCGCGAGGACATGTACGAGATTCTGCCCGCCTCAGGCGATTCCCGGGACCTGAACTCGCGCGAATACGAGTGTTCGGTCAAGGGCGATGCCAACGTGTTCGGTCCACTCGCGGTGGGCGTTCCCGGGATGGGCGCGGGTATCGGGATCCTGTGGGAGCGGTGGGGGAGACTCAAGTGGGAAGATATCGTGGCCCCAACGCAGGCGCTGCTGGCCGACGGTATCCCGTTCGCCAGCGCCGCCAGCGCGGTCAAGAGTCTCGAGCATGTTGTCCGCAAGTACCCATCGACGAGCGCGCAGCTTCTCGTGGATGGTCGCCTGCCTGAACCTGAGGACATCATGCGGCGACCGGGGCTCGAGGCAACACTCGAGCGGATCGCTTCGGCTGGCTGGCGCGATATCTATGACGGCGAACTGGCCGGGCGTATCGTTGACTTCGTGCAGAAGCCGGGTGGCATCCTCACCCGCGAGGACATGGCTTCGTTCGAGCCACGGGTGACGCCGACGGTCATGACGAGTTACCGGGGCGCTGCAGTACATGGCCCGATTCTGCCCAACGGCACGCTGACGACACTGCAGATCCTGAACATGCTGGAGTGCTTTGACCCGCCGGACGACACCGATGTGTATTATTGGCACCGACTGGCTGAGGTGCTTAAACTTGCCTGGCGCGATCGGCTGACGTATGTCACAGACCCGGACTTTGCGGACGTGCCGGTCGAGCGACTGCTGTCGAAGGAGTATGCCGCAGGCCGGACTGAGCGAATCCGCCAGTATCCCGATTGGGTCGATGACCTGCCCGCGCAGTTCCCGATGGGCTACGCGCACGGCACGCTGCATCTTTCGAGCGCGGATGCCGAGGGCAACGTTGTCAGCGCGACAATCACGCAGGGCATGGCTTTTGGGGCATGTTTTGTGGCCGGCGACACTGGGCTGATCCTCAGCCACGGCATGTGCCGGTTTGACCCGCGACCGGGGAGGATGAACTCGGTCGCCCCCGGCAAGCGCCCGCTCAACAACACTGGCACCATGTTGATCGAGACGCCGGACCGGTGGATCGCCACCGGCCTGCCCGGCGGGCGAAAGATCATCAACGTCATGGCGCGCGTCGCCCAGCAGTTCATCGACGCCGGCGCTTCACCGCTCGAGGCTGCGGAAGCCGCTCGCATGCACGTCGAAGCAACCGAGCCCCTGCAGCTGACAAGCAGCGCGCCAGCTGGGATCGCCGACGCGCTGCGTGATATGGGTCACCAGGTCGAGGAGGTCGGCGGAATCGCCGGCGCCACTCACTCGGCCGAACTGACGAAAGCTGACCGCGTCGTCCGCGCAGGCGGCAATCACTGGGCCGCGGGCGTGGACTGAGCAGCTTGGACTTACCGCGGGCCGCCGAGTGTCCACGTCCCGTCGCCATTATCTGTGGCTTTGATCGGCGTGTCACCGGACATCGCCTCGGTGATCGCTGTGGCGGCAAGCACTGTCACGCGCAGGTCCTCGGGCGCGATGGCCGCCGCGTGGGGCGTGAGGTCGTCGTACGCGAGCACATGCACCACGTCGTCGCCACCATGCCACATGCATACAGTGATCGGCGTGTCGGTGCGCAGTATCTCCAAGCCATCGTAGGTAACGCTCGTACCCTCCTGCATGTAAACGAACTCGGTGGGCTGGCGGTCCCCGACGCAAGCAAGCGTGCCATTGGTCTGCAGGGTCAGGCCGCCCAACTCAGTGGGCTCGCCGCCCGTGGTCAGCATGAAGCGAGCGCCTTCGACCTCGAACGCGACACCCCGTGCGTCATCAGACAGATCGACTGACGTGGGTTCAGGGCGATCTATTTCCAGTACCTCGGGCGGGTTCTCCAACCAGACTTCGGCATCGTCATACCACACCCGCCCGGTGTCATGGAAGGTGCAGGCCATGGAGACCTGTTCCGCGCCCTCGGGAGCGATGCCCTCCACCTCAATCTTCTCCCAGTCAGTTGGCATCTGAGAGCCAGATGACTCCGACGCCCTTGGCAGCGCCCTCGGTCTTCATCCAGGCGGAGACTTTCACTCTGTCGCCAGCCGTGACCGGGAACTTCTCGGAGTAGTAGTAGCCGCTGCCGTCGATGCGGCCGGATGACTCGCCGTTGCGCTTTACGTCGGTGTCGATGATGTGGTTGGGGGCGTCCTGGTTAGCTCGAATCCGCCAGCCCTTGTATGAGCGCTCGAAGCCCGGGTTGGCGAGGAGCCCTTCGCGGTGGTAGTTGCGCGGGTACATGAGAGTGAGGAAATTGGCCTCGGTCTGGGGTTCAGTGTTGACTGTTATGAACTCGCCATACTCCTCGGCGCCGGGGTAAGTCTGTGCGGAGGTGGTGATGGGTACCGAACCTGCGAACGCACACTCGAGCTGTGCAGCCGAGCCCTGGATGTTCCACCGGTTCTCAGCGACGAACTCCGAGGTCGCGCGGGCATCAAGTTGCAGGCCCAGATGGTAGGTGTGCGGCTCCGGTGTCCGGACGCGATCGAGCATCACGTAAATCCAGGGCTTGAGGTAGATGATCCGGCGCGTGAAGTCCTCGACAACCGTCGTCTGATCGTCGTTGTAGGCCGCCGCCGCCTGCCCCTGGATATAGTCCAGCACGGGTGACGTGAAGAACTGCTCGATGCGACCGCCAGTGCGGTGGATCTGATCGTGCCCAAGCTCGGGATGGACTTCGCTCGCGAGATACTCGTCAGTGATGTCGAGCACCAGCGAGGAGTGGCCGCTCGTGCCCTGTGTATACTTGGTTTTGATGGGGATGAAGCGATGGCGGTAGCCACGGTCAGCGATCAGGAACTCGCCCAGATAGCTGAGTTGGAAGTTGTTGTGGTCATAGTGGTTGTGGCCGATGTTCTCGGTCGGAGGCCCGGATTTGAACGCCAGGTATGGCGTGTGCGGATCAAGCCCGGCACGCAGAGATGCATAGCCGATGTCCACGAAAGCCTGTGATGCCGCGAACTCCGGCGGCTGGGGATCGAGCTTGTCTTCCTGGAAGCGGATGAAACGATAGAGCGTGTCGACATCCAGATGCCTCGCCTGCTGCAGGTACCAGGCCGCCGCCTGCGACCCGCGATGGGCCAGGATGGCCATGGTCTCAGGATAGCCCGCCGTGGGGCCACCGTCTGAGAAGTTGGGCATGACGCGCCCGTCAGGAGTGAGCTGCGAGATGCAGTACTCATCCATCGTCGCGAGGAACGGATGGTCGAAGAGCTCGTTGTCAACGTGCGCCACCGTAACCGCATCCAGCACATTCGCGAAGCTGTCGAGTAGATACGTGCCGTAGCCGGGTCCCTCGAAGGCGCCGCCGTCCGCACCACTCAGCGCGAATGAGTGCGCGGTCTTCTCGAGAGCGGCCTGCAGCCATTCGCCGGCGCGTGGCTCTTCAGGCCGGATCGCTATCGCTGCGCACGCCACCCCGCTGGTGATGACCGCGAAGCCGTTGGTGGCCGCCGGGTAGCGATCGACGTCTTCGAGCGATGGCAGGATCCCTTTGCTGACGATCGCTTCGCGTATGGTGATCCGCTCGTCTTCGCTGAGCATGTCGTAGCACCAGTCGTAGAACAGACCCACGCACTTGGTGCAGTGCCCAGTGTCGAGGCATGCTTTGATCGATCCTGCGGTGTAACTGGGATCAGTCCATTGATCCCAGTTAGTCAGGTGCATGACAATCGTCTTCGCCCGATCGGCGTACTTGCGCTCCCCGGTCACTACATACGCGAAGCTCAGGTACTTGATGCGCGTGGTGATTGAGTCGGCGCGCTCCTGGAACATGGCCGTCCACGGCGGGTAGGACGGACGCTCATCGTGAGGCGGCGGATTCTCATCAGAGAGCGTGTATTCCCAGAACAGGGATTCCTTGCCGGGCTTTTCAGGGATCGTCACCTCGTAGTGGAATGGCTCCGCCACGAGGAAGCGATCGGCCTGGTCCTTGATGGCAACCCACGCCTGGCCGGTTGAGAAGCCGAAGCGGTTCTTCTCCATGTTGGCAGTGTTTGCTTTGATCGAGGACACAGTCTCTGCCGAAAGAAGCAGACAAGGGTGCTGCATCAACCCCGACATGTTGCTCTGGGCCACTACAGGCATGGCAGTCACTCCCAGCACGATGAGGGCGATGAAGATCAGTTTCATGGTGAAAGCCACCTCTCGCGACATGATTGCGGCGCCATTCCCAGAATACAGATCGGGGCGTCGCCGCAATGGCCGACGCCCCGCGGGTGATGGCGCTCAGTGAAAGGCAGTCAGCGCTTGCGCCATTCGTCCTCCGTCTGGATCATGGAGCGCAGACGAGCGTAGACGTTGCCATCGAAGAAATCGCTCACATGCTTCCCCGGCGGGACAATTTCGTCCACAGCGGCGAGTTCCTCGGCAGTCAGCTCAATGTCCAGTGACCGCAACGCGGACGCCAGGTGCTCCTCGGTGCGCGGGCCAATGATGACCGAGGAGATGCCCGGTCGCGTGAGCAGCCAGGCGTGCGCGAACTCGGCCAGAGGCACGCCACGTGCTTCGGCGAGCTTGATATACTCCTCGACCGCGTCCATTGCCGCATGCGTGTACCGGCTGTTCGTGTCGATGTCGGCTTTCGCGAAACGCCCGCCCTCGTGAGGCGGCTGGCCCTTGCGGTAGCGTCCGGAGAGCATGCCATAGGCAAGCGGTCCCCACGGGCAGATGCCGATGCCCTGGCGCATGCACATCCACACCAGTTCGGTCTCAATACCACGGTCGAGCATCTGGTAGGGCGGCTGCTCAGCGACGAAGCGGGGCAGGCCATGCGCGTCGGCGAGGGCGAGCCCTTCCATGATCAGCGTAGGCGGCCACTTGGAGGTGCCTACATACAGGATTTTGCCCTGCTTGACGAGGACGTCGAGCGTGTCGAGGATCTCGTCCATGGGAGTTGTGAGGTCGACTATATGCAGGTAGAACAGGTCGATGCGGTCAGTCTGCAGCCGCGCGAGGCTGTCTTCGACCGCGCGGGTGAGGTGGTAGCGACTGGCGCCATGATCATTCTGACCCTCGCCCATACCGGCGACCGCTTTGGTGGCCAGGACAATGTCATCGCGATGACCATTCGCCACCAGCGCCCGGCCGGTGATCTCCTCCGAGACCCCGCGCCCGTACACGTTGGCGGTGTCGATGAAGTTGATGCCTGCGTCGATGGCCTGCTCGATGATGCGAGCTGATGTCGGTTCGTCTGTGCTGCCGCCGAAGTTCATGGTGCCCAGACACAGCTCGGAGACTCGCGTTCCTGTTCGGCCCAGTTGGCGGTACTGCATGCTTGTCTCAACTCCCTGCGCGTTTTGATCCAGCGCTTACCTATTCGACATCGCGAGCCCCTACGCCTTCTGGATCGTGGTGAGAGGTGATCTGCACTAGCGTCGCGAAAGGACCGCCAGCCTGACGGAAAGCAAGGGGGATACGTGATGGAGACGATCAGACGCGAGCCCGGTAAGGCCCTCAGTCTGGGCTCCTTCGACGTGGTGGTCTGCGGAGGGGGGCTCAGCGGATGGGCAGCTGCAGTGACACTGGCGCGCCTGGGACATGAGGTCCTTCTGGCCGCCGAGCATACGGCGCTTGGCTGGGAGATATGGGGGGCGCTTTCGGTGTGGCTTGAGAGCGACGCGGACCCGCCCGATATGCTCAATGAGCTGTTAGACGGCCTCTCGCCTGTGAACGCCGTGGCAACCGGTGTATTCGACCCGGTTGCTACAGAGGTGTATCTCGATCGGCTTGCGAGCGAGGCCGGGGTCAAGTTGCTCCTGCAGGTCTGCTGCCAGGCAGGTGATCCAGGCCAAGTGCTTGTCAACGGCAAGTGGGGTCTGATGGCGGCTCAAACGAGAGTCATCGTGGACGCTACGCCAACGGGCACGGTAGCAGCCAGCGCAGGCGCGAAGATCGTGGCTCGAGAGACCAACGAACTGCCGCTGCGCCGCGCGTTGATGGTCCGAGCCGATCTCGACGATGACGCGCAGTTCGCAGTCCCAGCAGAATTCCCAGTGAGTGATAGCACCGTCACCGCTCGCAGAGGACGCTGGGAAGGCGACGTAATCATCGAGGCGGCACTGACGCTGCCTACATCAGACCCCTCGCGTTTCGAGATGGACTCCAGGCGCGCTCTCACTGAGATCGGTGCCTACTTACGCACTGAAGTGCCGGCATTCGCTGCCTGCAGCTTCGTGCAAGTCGGTCACGACGCGGTCCTCCCACGTGATGCCGTGTGCATTGGCACCCCGGGCGAGCCGCTTGTGCCAGAAGCAGTCGAGGGACTCGCGCTCGCATCGCCGGTAGCCGATATTGGCGATCTCAGCGCGGTAGCATGCCAGAGGCCGGGCGCCGCCATCGCGGTCGGCCTGTCAGCGGGGAAACAGACCGTCAAAATCCTGGAGGGCTGAGAACATGGCTCAAACGGTGCACGACCAGATAGAGCATGACGCGCCCATTGTTGCTGTTGCTGGCCGCGATCTGCCAGTGCTCGCCCACGCCGAGGTCGTCGTCGCGGGTGGCGGGCCCGCTGGAGCCATAGCGGCCATTGCCGCCGGCCGAAGAGGCGCGCAGGTCTTACTGCTGGAGGCCCAGGCTCTCCTCGGCGGCATCGGTACTGGAGGGGCGGTGCATGTGTATTACTGGGGTCTGAGCGGAGGGATTCAGGCTGAGCTGGACGAGCGCGACGCTGAACTGGGCGCGCGCCTCACTCCGCAGATCAGAGGCTGGCACTACGCGGCCCGTGAAGTGAACTTCGCCGCCCTCCTCGACGAAGCGGGAGTCACCGTGTGGCTGCGAACACTGGTCACGGGTGTGGTCATGGATGGCGCCACCGTTACAGGTGTCGTGGTCACTGGCCAGCACGGCATGGGCGTGGTCCTGTGTGACGTGTGCGTGGATGCTACCGGCGATGGCGACGTCGCTACGCTGGCTGGCGCTGATTTCGCGCTTGGCCGCGAGGGCGATGAGCTACAGATGGCCTACTCCATGACACCGGGGTTGGCTCGCGAAGACTTCCCGATTTCACATGCCAACTACGACGCCGGTTGGGTCGATCCTACTGACCCGTGGGACTACACGCGCGGGTTTGTTGATGGGCGCAAGTTCCTGTGGCGTGAACCTTACACTTCCGAGAACCGGCTCTACTTCTGCGGCGCGAACCTCGGGCTGCGGGAGAGCCGGTTGGTTGTGGGCGATTACGTCCTCACTCACGATGACCTGTTCTTCGGGCAACTCTTCAGCGACACTGTTGGGCGCTGCCGTTCGCACTACGACAACCACGCGCGAGACTACGCGAACGAGGGTCGCGACGCGCGAGTGTATGCCGATGTGACCGGGAACTGGAAGACCGGCATGGGGTGCGACGTTCCATATCGATCGCTGCTGCCGCAGGGCGTCGACGGACTGCTGGTCGCCGGCCGCTGTATCTCGATGACTCATGACGCCGAGCAAGCTCTCCGGATGATGAAGGATATGCACCGCATCGGCGAGGCCGCAGGCACGGCGGCAGCTCTGGCCGCTCGCGACGGCGTTGCGCCGAGAGCGGTCGACATCGTGGCGCTGCAAGCCGAACTCGTTGCTGCGGGCATCATAGGCGAGGAAGAACTGGCGGAATCGCGGGAGGCATCGCCGGCCGGGCCGCGCCCGGTGGAAGAACTGATCGCCGAACTGTCGAGCGAGAACCCATCCCCCGCGATGTGGGGGCTCTACCGAACTGGGGAGCCCGCTTTCGCAGCTCTGAACGCGCTTTTGACCGGCGACGATGCGGAGGCGGCGAGTTGGGCGGCGCTGGTGCTTGGGGCGCATGGCCAGGAGAGCGCGCGCGAG
Source organism: Candidatus Zipacnadia bacterium (assembly GCA_029821735.1). Classification (GTDB taxonomy): domain Bacteria; phylum Armatimonadota; class Zipacnadia; order Zipacnadales; family UBA5352; genus JALGSU01. The sequence goes on from JALGSU010000008.1 coordinate 42,113, forward strand.
AAGTTGCTGGCGATGGTCCGCGACCGCGACGCGACGGTACCGCAAGGGCCCTTCGTCCAGCCACGCTACGTGAGCGCCCTGATCTGCCTCGGTGAGATGGGCGGCCCGGGGGTGGCGGAGTTGATCGCCAGCGTGCTGGAGGACGAGACGCAGTTTGGGGGGCGATGGCTCCATGCCATGAAGGCGCTGGCTTCAATCGGTGACGCGTCGGTGGTGCCATCGATCAAGGAGCTGCTGGAGAGACTGCGCGGCGAGGAGATTTACTGGGCAGAGACGTCGGAAGTGAAGAAGTTCAGCGGCTGGAAGATCGAGTTGGTCGCCGCAGAGACGCTGATTGCTTTAGGGGACGGTGAAGGGGAGGCCATAGCTCGCGCCTACCTCGATGACCCGCGCCTGCCGGTGCGGCGCTACGCAGCCAGGATCCTCGGCGAGGGCTAGGGCTCACGGACCGCGAAAGTGCGGAAGATCCTGCCGAACTCCTCCAGCAAATCCTCGGGGAGTTTGGCAGGGAGCAGTACAGACTGCTTCAGGCCGGGACTGGGACACCCCTCGCGACGGAACTTCTGGATGTAGTATGCCTGCGCCCCGCGCGCGGCCAGATCACGGCCGATCTGGCGCAGATCATCTGTAGACAGCAGCGCCGGGTGGTAGGTCGTGCGGAACTCGTGGGGAACCCCGGAGGCGATGAGCAGGTCGACACTTTGCTCCGGGCCGCGGCCGCTGACGGGGATGGTCGTGATATCCTCATACACGTCGAAGGGCGCTTTCACGTCCATGGCAACGAAGCTCAGTTGGCCGGTCTCAAGCGCCTCCTGCAGCGCCGCCGGCGCGTAGCCATTCGTGTGAAGAGCCACCTCGAAGCCCAAATCGGCGACATCACGGATGGCGTCGGGGAGCGCTGACTGCATGGTGGGCTCGCCGCCGCTGAAGATCACTGCATCGAGAAATCCCTGACGTTCGGAGAGCTGGGCGAGCACGTCTGGCCACGGGGTCATGCCCGGAGCAGTCAGGGGCGTCAACTCGCGGTTGTGGCAGTATCGGCAGCGCCAGGGGCAGCCCTGCAGGAACACAATCGCTGCCAGACGCCCGACCCAGTCGATCGTGGTGAGTAACTGTAGTCCCCCGACCCGCAGACGGGGGCGTCCGTCAGTCATTGCCTCAGATTCCCAGCTTTCGCTGGCCGGAGGTGTCCGGAATCGCGGCCGGCGTCTGGTGGTAAGGGGTCCGGTCGGAGTATTCGCTCTGCTTACCGGCATTCCACGCCGAGACAGGCCGGTAGTAGCCCATCACGCGCGTCCACACCTCGCAGCGCTGGCGATCGCCCTCGGGGACTGACTGACCGGCGGGTTCTCCACTCGTGGCTCTATCCATTGTGTTCCGCTCCTCGTTTGTGTGATGTAAGGTTCGACATCTTCTGCGACTATCCTGCGACCTCGTCTGCGGCCGAGCGGTGCTGAACGATCAACTCCTCGTCGCATGTGGGGCAGAACTCGTGTTCGCCCGCAATGTAGCCGTGGCGCGGGCATATCGAGAACGTTGGTGTGATGGTCAAGTAGGGCAGGCGGAAGCGTTCGAGCGAGCGGCGCACGAGCTTCTTACATGCCTCAACGCTCTCGACTGCTTCGCCCACATACATGTGGAAGACGGTACCGCCGGTGTAGAGGGACTGCAACTCCTCCTGATGCTCCATCGCCTCAAACGGGTCGTCGGTCCAACCGACCGGCGCCTGCGAGGAGTTCGTGTAGTAGGGCGCGTCCTCAGTGCCCGCCTGCAGTATGTCGCTGTAGCGCTTCTTGTCTTCGCGGGCAAATCGGTAGGTCGTGCCCTCCGCAGGGGTGGCCTCGAGATTGTAGAGGTTGCCGGTCTCCTGCTGGAACTGGACCATCTTCTCACGGATGTGGTTGAGCAGCTCGATGGCGAACTGCTGGCCCCACTCATCGGTGATATCGTGGGCATCGGCGCTGAAGTTGCGCACGCACTCGTTGACACCGTTGATGCCTATGGTGCTGAAGTGATTTCGCAGATCCCCCAGATAGCGCTTGGTGTAGGGCAGAAGACCGTTGTCGATGCAGCGCTGCACGGTTTTGCGCTTGATCTCCAGACTGGTGCGCGCGAGTTCGAGCAGGGCGTCTAGTCGCTCATAGAGCTGCTCGCGGTTGTCGCGCGCCAGGTAGCCGAGCCGAGCCGCGTTGATGGTGACCACGCCGAGAGATCCGGTCTGCTCAGCGGAGCCGAAGAGACCGTTGCCGCGCTTGAGCAGTTCACGCAGATCGAGCTGCAGGCGACAGCACATCGAGCGCACCATGCTAGGCGAGAGGTCCGAGTTCAGGAAGTTCTGGAAGTAGGGAATCCCATACTTGGCGGTCATGGCAAAGAGCGCGTCGGTGTTGGGATGGTCCCAGTCGAAGTCACGGGTTATGTTGTAGGTCGGGATGGGGAAGGTGAAGACCCGGCCGCGCCGGTCGCCGCGAGTGAGCACCTCAATGAGCGCCTTGTTGATGACGCCCATCTCCTCCTCAAGCTCACCGTACGTGAAACCGACTTCCTCGCCGGCGACGATCACGGGCTGAGGCTTGAGGTCCTCGGGGCAGGTCCAGTCGAGCGTGATGTTGGTGAAGGGCGTCTGCGTGCCCCAACGCGAGGGGACGTTCAGATTGTAGACGAACTCCTGCATGCACTGGAGCACCTGGTCATAGCGCATGTGGTCGAGGCGCACGTAAGGCGCGAGATAGGTGTCGAAGGAACTGAAGGCCTGCGCACCAGCCCACTCGTTTTGCAGCGTGCCCAGGAAGTTGACCATCTGGCCGACCGCGCTGGTCATGTGCTTGGGCGGTGATGCCTCGACCTTCCCGGGTACTCCATTGAAGCCCTGAGTCAGCAGCGTCCGCAGCGACCAGCCAGCGCAGTACCCCGACAGCATGTCGAGATCGTGGATGTGGAAATCCCCGCGCCGATGTGCCTGGCCCACCTCGGAAGGGTAGACCTCGCTGAGCCAGTAGTTCGCAGTGACCTTGCCCGCGACATTAAGGATCAGGCCGCCAAGCGAGTATCCCTGGTTGGCGTTGGCATGCACTCGCCAGTCTGACTCCTGCAGGTACTCGTTGATGGACTCGACGGCGTCGATGAAGACCTTTTCGTCGTCACGCACGCGACGGCGCTGCTCGCGGTAGACGATGTAGGCGCGGGCGGTCGCGAAGTGGTTGGCGTTGATGAGGACCTGCTCAACTATGTCCTGGACGTCCTCAACCGAGGGACTGTCAGACCAGGCACGATGGGTCACGACCTTGAGCACCTGGGCGAGGAGCAGATCGGCCTCGGATTCATCGAACTGGCCGGTGGCCTTGCCGGCTTTGATGATCGCGGACTTGATGCGGTCAGAATTGAAGGGAACGCGCGAGCCATCGCGCTTGATTACTTCTTTGACCGTCATGTTGGGCACCGTCATGGCAGTGATTGGCCTCCTGCGATGAAGTGGCGGCGATGTTGTCAAGATGCCCTTGACGGATAGCGAACCGACGTGGTGGTCGAGTTCGCCGCCAGGGACGGGGGCGATCCGCGGAGAGCGGCCCACCATAGTCCCCTCACGTGGCCTGCAGTCGAGGCCGCACGTGCCGTATCCGGTATCCTGGCTTCCAGATCGTCCTACTCGCCGCTTCACACCGCGAACAGCGTGTCAAATCGGCTTTCGTCCCTGGTCACAGTTGCGGGCCAGCGTCGGATTTGCACCGACTTCCCGGGCCGGAGTTGTTAAGCTTACCCCGGCGAAAGCTGCACACTCTTATACACTAGCCTCCGGCTGGGAGTCAAGGAACTCGTCATTCTCACGCTTGCCGCGCTCCCATAACCACAGAATGATGCTTGCATGGAAGATCGCCCAGAAAGCCGCAGGCCAGTAGTGGTAGTGCGGTCCGGCCACGTGGAGCACAGGCACGATCACACCCAGGGCCATCACCAGTAGATACCACGTAACAGGCGCGCGCACCTGCACGAGCGCAACAAAGCCAGCGAGAAAAAGCGTGACTGAGAGCAGGCGTCCCAGAGTCCGCGGAATGGTAATGAGGGCGAAGTTGCCGCCGAGCACCTGCGCGATCAGACCCGCGCCGAGGATCATTGCGAGCACAAGCCAGACCGCGCTCGGGCGTGAGCGCATGCGCACCCAGACGACCAGGATGGCGACGAGGAAAACCGCTGTGACGGGGAACCACAGTTCGCCCCAATGGGCGATCACGTACGTGATGGGGCGGCCCGCCACATACCGAGCGAGCTTCACGATCAGGTACCCGGGCTCGCGCTGTTCGGGCCCCCACGCGCCTCGGACGAGTTGGGTGCGCAGCGCGAGAAACGCGGCGACGGCAACCAGGCCAGGGAGAGCGACGGTCCACACCGGTCCGGGCGCGAGGCGGCGGCTGCCGTCCTCGGTCGACTGGTACAGTTGCAGGCCCGCGAGGCCCTTACGGTAGGTGATCAGCACCGCGGCGATCGCCGGGACTATGACCGCCATCTCCTTGAAGAGCACGGCGGTGACCCATAGCGCGCTGGCCTGCCAGAGCCCCGAGGGGCGATCTCGCTGCAGCCATCCGTCGAGGGCGAGCAGCGCCGCCAGTGAGAACGCCAGGCTCCACTGGTCCGTCTGCGCAGGCCACCAGGCCACGACCGCGTAACCGATGGGGGCGGTGGGCCAGTGCGGACCAAGCGGGGTCAAGCGGACGTTGAAGAGCAGCACCGCCATGAGGCCGGAGATCACCCGCTGCCGGCCAGTACCGGGCAACAGGCGCAGCGCCAGCAGATAGATGAGCGCGCATATCCAGGCGTGGATCAGCCAAGAGACAAACACGTGGCCCTGGAAGTTGTAGCCGAAGGCCTTGTATTGTAGCCAGAACGCGATGCTCGACAGTGGCCGGTAGTACGGACTGTCGGCCTGAATCCAGACGCCCGTGAACCAACTGGCAATGATAGGCGCGGTGGCGTCAGCTGCCCAGCCCGCGATACCCATGCTGTCGGGGGATTCCGCATAGTGCGCGAGCACGGCCGGACTGAATACCGCGTGCGCGGTGATCGCCAGAGCGATTGTGATCGCCGCGACGAGGCCGGCGATCAATTGCCTGCGGGGCGGATAGCTCACGTTCGGATCACTCGCATCCAGTCATGTCAGGAAATGAGCCAGTAGGCGACAGCGCCCAGCAACATGCACAGGGGCACTGTCAGAACCCATGCAATGATGATCTGACCGGCGACCTCCGATGTGTGCTTTCGCGATGGGAGGTGGTGCTCGCGCATGTGCCACGAGCTCGCGCCACTCACTTCCCTGACGGAGGTCATTCGACCGCCACGGTGACAATCCCTTCGCTCGTGCAAAGGCACCAGCACATGGGCGGCGAACTTACCGGTCCTCACAGAAACGCACACCTGTGCCGCGGGGAACGGAGTGACCTGCATGCGAATCGGGCATCGGGCCATCAACTTGGGACTGCCCATGTTTGAGGCGATTGACAAAGCCGCCGAGATTGGCTTCGAAGGCATCACGCTCGTGGTCCGGGAGGGATGGGTGGAGCCTGAGCAGGCCGAGGCGGACGGGTGCGCGGAGATCCGGGCAAGGCTTGCCGATAGCGGGCTGGAGCTGTCCGCCCTGACCGGAGGCTTCGGCAGCATGGCCGATCTCGAGGCCGGCGATGTGGCGCGCGACCGGGCCAAGATGGTCCTGCGGGTGGCGACGGCCATGGACGTGGACATGGTCACGAGCCACATAGGCGTTGTTCCGGAGGACCTCGGGAGCGACGCAGGCAAGCTGATGAGTGAGCGCGTAGCTGATGTGTGCGAAGTCGCGGATGAGGTCGGCATCACTATCGCCGTCGAGACCGGTCCGGAGGAGGGCTGGGTCCTGGCGAATCTCATCGAGACTGTGGGCTCTGACCGCCTCCGCGTGAACTACGACCCGGCGAACCTGCTGATGAAGGGCTTCGATCACGTCCAGGGCGTCCGTGACCTGGCGCCGTGGATAGTGCACACGCACGCGAAGGATGCGCTCGCGGACCCGGGTGACGGCAAGCCCCAAGTGCCGCTGGGCGAGGGCGATGTGGACATCCCACGCTGGATCGGTCAACTCAAGGAGATCGGCTTCGATGGTTGGGTCTGCATCGAGCGCGAGTCGGGCAAGGATCGTGTACGCGACGCCATTGACGGGCTTTCATTGCTTCGTGGACTGATAGGTTGAGGGAGTGCTGGAGATGGGCACGCAACGGGCGGTCTTCGCTATATCAATCGGCGTCCTGCTCGCGGGCAACGGCTGCAGCGCGCATCCGCTGCTGGAAGCAAAGATCCGCGCGGGGTATTGCGGGGTCACCACAGTAGAGACGCATCCCCAGCGCCTGGCTGACAACGGCTTCAACGCGGTATGGGTGAAGATGCGCTATGACGGAGGCTTCGGCGGGGAGGAGGCGCGCTGGGGCAAGCTCTGCCGTGATGCCGGTATCGCTTACTTCATCATCGCCAACACTACGGGCGGCGCCGAGAGGGCGCTGGCCGGCTATCGACTGGCTGTGGACCAGACCGGGGCAGGCCTCGAGACCGCCTGCCTGCGCGATCCAGCCTTCCTCGACCTCGTCTTCCGAGACCGCGTCTTCTCGGCACTGAATGCCGCTGAGGCGGGCGACTATGAGCTGACAGGATTCGTTCTCGATATAGAGAACTATGGGATCAAAGGTCACTACGACGAGTCAGTGTGCTACTGCGACACCTGCTGGCAGGATTTCATGCGCATCGAGGGCGTCGACGATGGTGCCCAGGTTGCGCCGAACGGGCGCATGCAGTGGCTGATCGCTCGACAGCTCTACCTGAAATACCGTCAGTGGCAGGAGGACGAGTGGACTGCGCGTCTGACGGATGTCGTGGATCAGATCCGCACCCGTGCTCCCGGACTGCTGCTGGGCAACTTCCACTACTTCGACAATGGCTTCCACCGCGCGCTGGCGCTCGCGTTAGGAACAGAGGAGCTGCCAGCGCTCATCTGCTGGGAAGGCCCCACCTATGAGGGGGGCGCGCTGGATGCTGCATCTCTCGCCACCTACTTCGAGAGGCTGGGGGCGCATGTCGCTCATGTGCTGGGTCACTGGGTCGGACGGACGCTGCCAGACTACGCAGGCGCTCACTGTTACCAGCTCGCGATGGAGAACGCCGGTTACTGGCTCTTCACTACCAATACGCTGGAGATGGACTGGGAGAAGACCGACCCGGCGTCGCCCTACCATCTGCCGCGTCCGGCGGAGGAGTACTGGGCCGCCTACAAGCACGCGAACGACGAGATCGCGGCGAGTCTCGCCAACCCAGAGCATGTCTCAGACCTGAAGGTGGACCTGAAGGGCAAGATAGCGTTGCCACCGGTACCGGCGAACGGTGCTGGTCTGGCGGCGAGTCTGGCACTCGACAGCACACTGGTCCCTCTGCACCCGCAGAGCTCGGTCGTGTATGAGGGAGATGTCACGCAGGCCCGCCTGGCTGGCATCTACCTGCTTCGTTTGACCGAGGGACAGACGGTTACAGGCACTGTGACGGCTAAGCAGATCGGCAACAGCCCCGCCAGTGTAACATGGGCCCTGATCGACGCTGAGGGCACGGAGATCGCGTCGAGTCTGGTTCTACTCGGGGAGGCGGGGACCGTGGAAATCGAGGCACCCGCCGACGGCGTGTACTCCCTGTATGTCAATGCCGGCAGGAACGCATTTCAGGTGTCGCTCGACGCGCCCTACCAGGTTCTCCGCGAGCATTTGCGCGGCACGCTCTGGATCGTGAGCGAGACGCCGCCGCTCTACTTCTACGTGCCACAGGACGCGGAGACGTTCACAGTTCTCATCAGGATAGACGCAGCGGCCGAGGGCTGCAATATGCGTGTGCTCGACCCGGCCGGCAAGGTGGTCGCTCAGGCCGAGAACGCTGCGGGGGCCTATGAGATACAGGTCCCGGAGGGCCACCGCGGACAGGCGTGGCGCATCGAGATCACGAAGCCGACGGTGGGCGTATTTGAGGACGTGAACCTGCACATAGAGGGATGCCCGCCCTACTTCGCCTACACGCCCGAGCAGCTCCTGGTACCGGCACCGGAGTGACGGTTGACGCCACAGTCTCTGCATGCTATAGTATGCCCCGGACCCAAACTACCCGAGTCGGGGCGTAGCGCAGTTTGGTAGCGCGTACGGTTCGGGTCCGTAAGGTCGCCGGTTCAAATCCGGCCGCCCCGACCACATAGGATACCCAGCCCCGAGGCGAACTGCCTCGGGGCTTCTCCATGTACGGCAGGGACCGGGGGACCGGACGTGGAAGTTCCCCCCGCCGCTGCAACAGCGCTGGCACGCCTGGAGACTGTGCGATGAGTGAGATAGTGGACCTGCTTGCCGAACTGGTCAGCATCCCGAGTGTGAACGCGTCAGATTGCGCGCAGCTGGAGCCGCGCCACGGTGAGCAGCGTATCGCGGAATTTGTCTGCAATTACCTGTCCGGTCATGGCATCGACGCCCGGCTTCAGGAGTGGCAGCCGGGGCGGCCGAATGTGGTGGCGCGTGTGCCGGGCGCCACTTCGGGACCGGTACTCGTCATGCAGACACACTTGGACACTGTCTCAGTGGATGACATGACCATAGAACCGTTCGAGCCAAATGTGACCGACGGCCGGGTGTGGGGCAGAGGCTCATGCGACGCCAAGGCGCAGGTCGCGGGGATGATGACTGCGCTGATCGCGGTCGCCGCTGGTCCCCCGCCGCCGCAGGACTGCCTATTGGTCGTGGTCTCGGACGAAGAGTACGGTCACGGTGGCGTGATCCGCTACCTGGAGGATGCCCCCGAGATCGCGGGCGCAATAGTTGGCGAACCGACATCGCTGAAGGTGGTTGTGGCGCACAAGGGAGCGCTTCGTCCGCGCCTGATCACGCGCGGCCTGAGCGCTCACAGCAGCGACCCGGCGAACGGCGTGAACGCTATCTACAAGATGGCGCGGCTCATTTCCGTGCTGGATGATTACTCGCAGGAACTGTCAACGCGAGAGCCGCACCCCCTGGTCGATGGGCCCACGCTGTCGGTGGGAACGGTGCACGGGGGAACTGCGGTCAACGTCGTGCCAGACAGTTGCGAGGCGCTGGTCGACCGGCGTCTGATACCGGGCGAAGAGATTGACGCCGTGTGGGACGAGATCAAGACAGCCCTCGATGCCGGCGCTCCCGAGGGGCTTGACTATGAGATGGAGGGCACGATACGAGACTGCCCGGTGGAGACGGATGACCAGCATCCGGTAGTGCTCAGGGCACAGGCGGCAGCCCGGGCCGTGCACGGTGACGACGCGCTCCGAGGCGTACCTTACGGGTCGGACGCGAGCCAGTTCCAGGAGGCGGGCGTCCCGGTGGTCCTGTGCGGCGCGGGCGATATCGCACAGGCGCACACCGCGGACGAGTGGGTCGCGATCGACCAGGTCGAGATGGTCGCAGAACTGTACGAGGCATTCCTCCGAGGTTGACCGTCAGCGGGCCCAGTCGGGGAGAGGCGGCAGAGGCGGGCGATTGTCCGGAGTGAGTAGGCGGCGTATCCGGCGCATGTTCGAGACGTCATCGGCCTCGGTGCCCGGCGTCTCCATGATGTAGGGCAGATGGCGCAGGCGCGGGTGGTTGACGATCCGCGCCATGGCCTCCCGACCGATCTCGCCACGGCCGATGTGCCAATGCCGGTCGCGCCCTGATGCGAATGGCACCAGCGAGTCATTCATGTGCACCAGTGCCATCCTCTCAATGCCGAAGCTGGCATCCATCTCCTCGATCGCGCCCTCAAGCCCTTCCGGCGTATGCAGCGAATAGCCAGCCCCGAACGCATGGGCAGTGTCGATGCACACGCGCAAGCGCCGGGCGCAGTCGGCGCGATCCACTATCTCCGCAATCTCCCCGAAACGCGCTCCTACCATGTTGCCCTGCCCTGCAGCGTTCTCGAGGATCACAAATGGTCCCTCGGGTACGCGCTCGCAGACGGCATCAACGGCTTCGGCAACCCGTTTGACACCGTCAGCGATCTGGCCGCCGTCACCGACGCTACCCAAGTGGACGATCACCCCGGCTGCGCCTATGCAGCGCGCCGCCTCCACTTCCGCCGCTAGATCAGTGACGCTCTTGCGCCAGAGGGATCCGTCCGGGGAGGCCAGGTTGAGCAGATACTTGGCGTGAATGAAGTGCGGAGCGATGTCGAGCTCTGCAAGGCGCTCCGCCAGTGCACTCCCCTCGCGCTCGGTAAAGGCGTTGCGCGCCCATTGCACGGGAGCTGCGGTGAACATCTGGAAGGCCGTGCAGCGCCGACGGACAGCGGCCCGCACAAGCTTGTCGAAGCCGCCAGCCATCGAGACGTGGAAGCCGAGGCGCATGTCAGCCTTGCGCCTGCTTTTCGCGCTTGTGCCGACGTGCAAAACGTTCGTAGGTGAGCTTGCGATACGCGAACCAGCAGAGAACTGACGCAAGATAGAACGCGAGAATGCTGAGCATGGCCGCAGGCAGCCACGCCCACCACGGCCACCCAATCGAGTGCAGATACCACCCGAGCAAGACGGCCACGATGAGGCCCATTACGCTACGCAATTTCGCACGCCAGTTTGGCACCATGGGGATTGCGTGCCTATTCGCCACATGACAGCGGAATTCCTTGGTTGGCAGGTGTAAGTGGCCGCGCGGGGAATTGGGGCAAGCCGTGCAAGCGACACGCCTGAGGAGCAACGTCATGCGAGTGTGCTACATCGAGCCTGTGGGTGGCCTGAGCGGAGACATGTTTCTGGCTGCACTTATCGACGCCGGACTGCCCGTCGAGACACTGAACGAAATGGTCACGGACCTGAAACTCGACCACGTGCACATCGAGGCCGAGCGGACGTCGAAGTGCGCAATAGGCGCCACCAGAATATCCGTCCACGCACATGAGCACAGCCACGCGGACGGTCACCAAGGACACCACCATGGCCGCAGCGCCGCCGAATTGATCGGGATCGTTGAGGCGAGCGCGCTGGTCGACGAGGTCAAGAGCCGCAGCGTGGCGATCATTCGCCGCATCGCCGAGGCCGAGGCGAAGATCCACGACAGCACTCCTGAGGAAGTGCACTTCCACGAACTCGGAGGTCTGGACACGATCGTGGACGTGTGCGGCGCGGTGGTAGGACTCAGGGAACTTGGTGTCGAGCGTGTATACTGCGCGCCGCTGCCACTAGGCCATGGCTTCATCAACTGCGCGCATGGACGTCTGCCGCTCCCTGCGCCAGCGACCGCGGAGCTGCTGGTTGGTGTCCCGACTGTCGGCGTGGATATTGAGGGCGAGACCGTGACACCGACTGGTGCCGCGCTGGCCGCATGCCTGGCAGATGAGTTCGGACGCGCGCCCGAGATGACCGCGCGGACAATCGCATGTGGCGCGGGGAACTCCGACTTCGATCCCGTACCGAACATCGTCAGGATCTGGTTGGGAGAGGAGGCATCGGTTGCCGAGGCCACCGACATTGCGGTGATCGAGACGAACGTCGATGACATGAGCCCCGAGTTGGCGCCAGTTGCGCTTCAGGCGCTTCTCGACGCAGGTGCCATGGACGCGTGGCTGACCCCGATCCAGATGAAGAAAGGGCGCCCGGCGCTGACAATCTCAGCGTTGGCAGAACAGGCCGAAGTCGACGCCGTGGTTGACGCAATGCTCCGTCACACCACCAGCCTGGGTGTGCGACTGTCTGCGTGGGAGAGACGCTGCCTGCCACGGGAGACGAGGACGGTGACCACGCGGTTTGGTGAGATTACCGTCAAGCTCGGGCTCATGGACGGAGAGATCGTGACTGCATCGCCGGAGTTTGAGGAATGCCGGGAAGCTGCCGACCGCGCCGGTGTGCCGGTCAAGCAGGTCTTCGCTGCGGCGATTGCTGCGCTCGACGGCGGCAGTTAGGGGCGCCAGCCGGTCACGCGCCGCCAGAAGATGGGGAAGAGACGAAGAGCCGCCTCGAAGACGACTTTCTTCGACATTTTTGAGACGCCCGCTTGCCTATCGACGAAGATGATGGGCACTTCGGTCATCTGCGCCCCCGCGCGGTGGCAGCGGAACAGCATCTCGTAAAGGAACGCGTAGCCCTCTTGGAGCGCCTGTTCGAAGTGCCCGTCGCGGAGAATGTGTGCGCGGTAGGCCCGGTAGCCGGATGTCGGGTCTCGGTACGGCATGCCGGACGCAAGACGCACCATCGCCCCCGCTCCCTTGCTGAGAATCTTCCGGTCCCAACCCCAATTGACGGTGCCGCCGCCCTCCGCGTAGCGCGAGCCTATAGCGACATCGTGGTCTTCGAGTGCCGCAAGGAATACGGGGATGCGATCGGGGTCGTGCGACAGGTCGGCGTCCATGGTCAGGACAATGTCAGCGCCGTGCTCCAGCGCGTAGTCGATCCCCAGGCGATGTGCCGAGCCGTAGCCAAGCTTGCCCGGTCGATGGATGACCGCGAACTTCCCCGGGTGCTTCTCCGCCAGCTCATCGGCTACTTCGCCGGTGCCATCGGGCGAACCGTCGTCAACGATGAGCAGCGTGAGAGGCAGGTCCAGCGCGAGAATGCTCTCGGCCAGATCTGCCAGGTTCTCGCGCTCGTTGTAGGTGGCGGTGACTACCCAGGTACGCGTGTCAACGCGCTCAGTCATTCTGTCCTCCGCTACGGTGTCATGGCTACTCGAAATCCTCTTCGTCCTGAGTAGTCTCGAGGTGCGTGTGTCTGCCCATCAGAAGCCTGTTGTATGCTGAAATGATATTCTGGCGTGTGATGACACCAAGCAGCTTCGTGTGGTCGTCCCGGTCAACTACCGGCAGATGCCCCACATCCCGGAGCCCCAGCTTCCGCAACGCGTCGTTGAGGGAGTCGTCGGCGTAAGCGATGACCAAGTGATGGGTCGCAATGTCACCGGCGGTTCTTCCCGCTGCGCCGGGCCCGGCCCTCCTCACGTCTGAAAGTGTGACCCAGCCCGCAAGCCCGCCTTTGTCGTTAACGACAGGGAAGCCATGCAGCCGAGTCTCCTCGAGCTTCTCGATGACCTCGCTGACGGGCATGTCTTTGGGCACGGTGGGGAAATCCTGCCTCATGGCGTTGGCAACGGGCATGTCAGAAAGCGCCTGTATGTCATGCCCCAACTGCACGTGGACCCCTCGACGGACGAGCTTTATGTTGTAGATTGAGAACCGATACAGGGCGCGAGCCGTGAGGACAGAAGTGCCGCAAGCGACCATGAGGGGGAGGATCATGCGGTAGTCGGCGGTGAGCTCAAAGACGATCAGCACGGCCGTGATCGGTGCGTGACTGGTTGCGGCGAAGAGCGCGGCCATCCCGGTCAGAGCGTAAGCGGCGGGCTCGGTAGTCATCGCCGGGAAGAGGCCGTGCGCGATCACTCCGAAAGCCGCACCTGCGATCCCGCCAACGTAGAGCGAGGGCGAGAAGACGCCGCCTGATCCGCCCGAACCGATAGTCAACGAGGTGGCAAGCATCTTCAGGACCAGTAGGATGAGCAGCGCACCAATACTGAGGGAGGGATGGGTGAGCAGCTCCTGAAGCTTGCCATAGCCAACACCGTAGAGTGTGGGGTCATGGAGGCCTATGAAGCCCACGAAGAGGCCGCCGATGGCAGGGAGCAGATAGGGGGGAATGGGAATACTCTCGAACAGGTCCTCAGCATACGTGATCATGCGCACGAAGATCACGCCCAATGGGGCGGCGATGAGGCCGAGGATGAGGAAGGCCGGGAGTTCAGTGAAGCCCGCGATACCGTATTCTGGCACGCCGAAGGCCGGGACGTCTCCGAACAAGGCGCGACCAATGCTCGCCCCAGTTACCGAAGCGACAACGACTGGAGCGAATGCCTCGGCGGTCCAGCGGCCGAGGAGCAGCTCGAGGGCGAAGAAAGCGCCACCAATTGGGGCGTTGAAGGTCGCGGCGATCCCTGCTGCGGCGCCACAGGCGACAAGCATACGCGTACGCGTCTGCGACACCTTCAGCAGTCCTGCGATGGTTGAGCCGAGGGCAGCGCCTATCTGGGCGATCGGGCCCTCGCGGCCAACTGATCCCCCGGAGCCAATGCATATCGAGGAGGCGAGCGATTTGATGATAGCCACACGCGCCCGGATTCGTCCGCCTCGCATCGCCACCGCTTCCATGATCTCAGGCACGCCGTGGCCCTTGGCCTCGGGCGCCATGAAATGGACGATCGGACCGACAAGTAGCCCGCCCAGAGCAGGCAACAGTATGGTGTAGTAGCTGCCCATGAACCCGAAGGCTTCCCCGCCACCGTCGAAGAATGCTGCCTGGAAGATGTCTATCAGCCAGCGAAATGCAACAGCGCCAAGGCCACCACCAATACCGGTGATGATGCCCAGCACTATTAGCAGGCTGTGTTCGGGAAGGGCCGCCGCACGGGGCACGCGCAGTGCGCGCAGTGCGCGCCTTACGCGCTCGGCGGAAGTGAGTGTTTCTGAGGGGCCGGGGGCCTGCTGAGGGGGCGTGTCAGGGCCGGCCTCGGGTTGCGGTTCCGGCCCGGTACGCTCGGTTTCGTCGGACATATCCCATCACGTCTCCACTGTGGTTGAACTCCGTCGTCATTCAACTTTGGTAGCGTAGAACGGCAGGCGGTGCGAGTGACCAAACATGTGCCCGCGTCCCTTGAGTTACGCGGGCACATGTATGTATGTTTGTGGTGAACCTGAACCGCGCGCGGGCCTATTCAGTCTTGGGCTCGATCAGTCCATATCCAGTGGTCTTCCGACGGTAGACGACCGCCGTGTTGCCACTTTGCGCGTTCTCGAACACGTAGAAGTCGTGTCCGATCATCTCCATCTGCATTGCTGCTTCCTGTGGACTCATGGGTTTGAGGGAGTGGGTCTTTACGCGGACGATGGTCGTGTCCTGCACAGGGCTGACCTCGTCCTCCTCAGCTTCGCTCTCTTCGGCCGCGACCTCGAGCTTACGCACGCTCATCTTCTCGCGCTTGCGCAACCGATCCTTCAGTCGCCTGACCTGGTTCTCCAGGGCGCGATAGGCGTCATCAAAGGCATCCAGCGGCTCATCGGCTGTCTTCTCACTGCGGAAGATATTCCTCGCGCTATGGGCGGTGATCTCGATGGTGAAGCGACCGCGATGTTCGCTGACGGTGACCTTAGCGTTCGAGAGGTCAGACAAGTACTGATCGAGACGCTCGAGACGGGGTCCGGCGTGGTCCAGCAGATACTGCGGAGCGCTCCCCTGGCGGGCGAGAACCTCTACTCTCATGTGGCTCAGCCACCCTTCCGTCGGTCCGGTTTTGCGTCCCCTGCGAAGACTTTGATTGCCCTCCCCGAAATAGCTGCAGTGCACGGCTGTGCAGCCGAAGTCTATCACTACAACTGGACGAAGTCAACTTCGGGCCGCCAGCCTCACGGGGACACTTCCGGATCGGGTCCTGACTCACCTGCATACTCGCAAGGAGAGACCGCCGCTGGCGTCGAATTGGGCACCATCGCGGGGTACGCGACTGCCCCAACCGTGTCCGAAGCGCCACCAGATTGCTGAACGGAGAAATTGCATTGGTCACCATGCGTTGCCCGACTAACCCAACGAAGATCGTGTGCACTATAGGGCCCGCGACCGACAGCGCGGAGATGATCGGCCAGCTGATCGACCAGGGAATGGACGTTGCGCGCCTTAACTTCTCGCACGGTGACCACACGACACACAAGTGTGTCTTTGATCGCGTGCGTACGATCGCGAGCGAGAAGGGGACTCACACCGCGATCCTCGCAGACCTGCAGGGACCGAAAATCCGCGTGGGCGAACTCGTCGACGGCAAGTCCATCACGATTGCGGACGGAGCGCGCATCGTGATCGATGTAGAGGCGGCCAAAGGCGACGCAACTCGTCTTTCAACAACCTACAGACAACTCGTCGATGACGTTGAACCGGGCGATCGCATCCTCATCCACGATGGTACTATCGAGCTGCGCGCCTTGGAGACGACCGGCTCGGAGGTCGTCTGCGAGGTCGTGTACGGCGGTCAGATACGAGAGCACGCTGGAATAAACCTGCCGGGCGTTGCCGTCTCGGCGCCCTCGCTGGGTGAGAAGGATCGCGACGATCTGGCGTTCGCCCTGCAGCTCGGCGTGGATTACGTCGCGCTGTCCTTCGTGCGCTCGGCGGCGGACGTTCGCGAGATCAAGCGAGCAATCGCTGATGCCGGTGCGGACACACCAGTCATCGCGAAGCTGGAGAAGCCGGAGATACTGACCGAACTCGAGGAAGTCGTCGCGGCTTCAGACGTGATCATGGTCGCGCGCGGCGATCTCGGGGTGGAGACCTCGGCGGGCGACGTCCCCATATTGCAGAAACGAATTATCCGCGAGTGCGGCCGCCAGCGCGTGCCGGTCATCACCGCGACCGAGATGCTCGAATCCATGACCGAGAACCCGCGCCCCACCAGGGCCGAGGCTTCGGACGTGGCCAACGCTATCTTCGACGCCACCGACGCGCTCATGCTCTCTGGAGAAACCGCCATTGGTAAGTACCCCGCCGAGTCAGTCGCCATGATGCGGGGCATCGCCGAGGCAGCCGAAGCGGAGCTACGCCGCTCGCCGCATCCCGGCGGACACACGTTCATGGAAGACGAGTTCCTGGACGTCTCTGATGCTGTCAGTCGCGCAGCTGTGGAGACTGCCAAGCACTTGGGCGCGGTCGCGATTGTCGCGTTCACCCAGTCCGGCAGTACGGCGCGCCTGGCCTCCAAGTGTCGGCCGGCTGTGCCCATTGTGGCTGCCACGCCGCTGCCCGAGACCGCTCGGCGCTGCAATCTGTACTGGGGTGTGCAACCAGTGATCATCGAGCCGATCGACAGGACGGACCGGATGATCGAGAACATCGACCGCAGTCTGCGGGAGCTCGGCATAGCCTCCGATGGCGATGTCGTTGTCGTCACGGCGGGCACGCCTATCGGCCTGCGAGGTTCCACCAACATGATGCGAGTACACGTGATCGGCCAGTAGTCCCGCCGAGAGTAGGAGACCGGTATGAGCAATCCAGACCTTCTGGCAATCAATGGCGGAGACGCCATCCGCAATGAGCCGTTCCCTCCCTGGCCATTCTTCCAGGAAGCCGAGAAACAAGCTGTCGCCGCGGTTCTCGACAGCAATGACGTGAACTACCATCGTGGCATGAACGGCATCCGCTTCGAGGAGGAGTGGGCGGCATATACTGGAGTTGCGCATGGCATTGCGGTGTGCAACGGCGGCGCAGCGTTGCAGTGCGCCTGCTACGCCGCGGGCTTCGGTCCAGGCGACGAGATCATCGTGCCGAGCCACACGTACCAGGCCTCTGATTTCGCGCCGTTGTGGGTGAACGCGATCCCCGTCTTCGCTGATATGGACGCGGCCTCACTGAACATGTCCGTCGACGACATTCGGGCGAAGATCACTGAGCGCACGAAGGGCATCATCGTCGTGCATATCTATGGCCGTCCGGCCGACATGGACGAGATCATGGCCCTCGCCGCTGAACACGATCTCACGGTGATTGAGGACTGTGCGCAAGCCCACGGGGCCGAGTACAAGGGCCGGAAGGTTGGCGCTCTCGGCCATCTCGCGGCTTTCAGTTTCTGCCAGACCAAGCACATCACCACCGGCGGCGAGGGTGGGATGGTCACCACCAACTACGACGCCCTCGCGACCGGCGTGCGCGCGGCAAAAGACTACGGTGTGAGCTACGATACACCAAGCGAGACTGGACGCTGGCAATCGTCGGGGCGCTACGGACTGGGCTGGAACATGCGCATGACAGAGATGCAGTCCGCGATGGGCCGGGTGCTCCTGGCCCGGCTCGACGAGTCCGTGGCCAAACGCCGCGAGCTGGCCGCACACCTCACCGCTGGCTTGGCGGATTGCCCCGCACTGGACGTCGTCCCCGAGGGCGAAGCCCGCAAGCATACCTACTTCCGCTACGACACCATCTTCAACCCCGACGCCGTCACGTGCACGCGCGAGCAGTTCCTGGCGGCTGTCCGAGCCGAGGGCGTCCCGTGCTACACCGGAAGCAACCCGACGAACTACCTCGACCCCCTCTTTGCCGAGGAGCTCACCGACGGGGGCGCGGGACCCATGCGCGGCTTCCCCTGGTGTGACGCAGAACTCAACTACCACTCCGGGCAGTGCCCCGTGGCAGAGGAACTCGGCGCGCGCATCGCCTGCCTCGAAGTCTACCCGACCATCGAGCTCAGCGACTGCGAGGATACACTCGCCGCAATCCGAAAAGTCACGGCGGCTTACGCGAAATAGCAGACCGGAGGCAGCGCCCGCGCGCTTCGCGCGCGGCTGAGAAAGAGAGCGAGGGGCGCCCCGATGGGGGCGCCCCTCGTTATCTTTCTCGTGGTGCGGGCCCAAGGCCCGCACGCGCTGCCCCGTACCTACGAGTTGGCGGCAGCGAACTCGGCGAGGTCGATCTTCTCGCCGGTCTTGGCGGATTCGCAGATGGCCAGACAGATGAGCAGGGCATTGTAGCCGTCACGATATGATGCGGCGGGCGCAAGGTCCTTCGAGGGGTCGAGAGCGGCAGCGGCCCAGTGCTCGTAGAGGTCGAGCGTGAAGTCCCTGTTCTCACCGATGAAGTTCGAGGTCCACATATCGCGGCCCGCGGCACCTGCTGGCGGGTTGGGGCCGACTGCGAACTTGATCTGGTTGCCCTCGGCGACGGCGATGCCGTTCTCACCGACGACGTCGAGACGCTGGGGTACACCTGCGCCACCCATGGACGATGAGATGACGCCAACGCAGGCGCCGCCATCGAACTCGACGTGGGCGCTGCAGAACTCGATTGCGTCGACGTCGGCCCAGATGTTGCGCGGAGCCGTAGCGTAGACTGCGGTCGGCTCGCGACCGGCAAGGAAGGGAACCATGTCAATATCATGGCTGATGAAGTCCATGATGCCGTCGAAGGGCGCGTCTGACATGTACTTGTCGCTCATCATTGCGCGCTGGCGAGCGAAGAATACCTGAAGAGGGACGATCTGCTCGCAGATTTCCTTCATCTTCCGGTACACGGGCCCGAGGCGCAGTTGATAGGAGATGGCGGCGCAGAGCCCCTTCTCCTCAACGGCATCGAGCATCTCGCGGGCTTCAGCTATGCTGCCGGCCATGGGCTTCTCGGTGACCAGGTGCTTGCCCTGGCCGATCGCCTCCATGGCCAAGCGGTGATGCAGAGGCGTCTGCACGCAGATGCCTACGGCGTCTACGTCGAGTTTCCACAGTTCGTCGGTCGATGACACATACTCTATGCCGAACTCTTCTGCGATGGGCACGCCGACTTCCTCGACCATGTCGCAGATCGCGACGAACTCGATGTTCGGCGCGGCGGCCAGCGACTTGATGTGGCTCATGCCTCGGCCACCGGCGCCGATCATTGCGGCCTTCAGTTTCTCCATGTCAGCTCTCCTCGTCTTGACGGTATGGCGGCCTGTGGCCGCTTGGTACGGCGGTGGCTACGGTGCGTGCCGCGTGATGCTTCGCCATCGCGGTGCGGAACCCTTCCCGGCAGGTCAGGCAGGAGGAAGTGTGGGTGGCGCGGAAGCCTCCCGCACTAACTGGAGGCATGCGATGACTACGGTTGCGGATAAGACAGCGAGACTCAAAGAGATTCTTCATGAGATGGGCGGAGTGCTCATTGCTTTCTCGGCTGGCGTTGACAGCACTCTGCTGCTCAGCGTCGCCCACGAAGTGCTGGGCGAGCGCGTCCTCGCGGTCACTGCGAAGGGGCCCCTCTTCCCGGCAGAGGAGACTGCGCGGGCGGAGGAGATCGCCGCGGCGATGGGAGTGCGCCACCTCGTCATCGGCGCATGCCAACTCGAAGAGCCCGGCGTGCGCAGCAATCCCGAGGACCGCTGCTACCACTGCAAGCGTAACCTGTTTCGGAACCTGGCCGATCTTGCGCATGTCAACGGACTGGCGTGGGTTGCCCACGGCGAGCAGGCGGATGACATGGACCTGCATCGCCCCGGCTCGCGGGCGGCCGCGGAGCTGGGAGCGCGAGCACCGCTGCGTGAGGCAGGCCTGACCAAAGCTGAAATCCGGGAGTTGTCGCGCGAACGTGGTCTGCCCACAGCCGACCTGCCGACGCAGGCATGCCTGGCGTCGCGAATTCCCTATGGGGAAGAGATTACTGAAGCGAAGCTGGCGCGCGTCGAGGCGGCCGAACAGGTGTTGCGGGTACACGGCTTCCGGCAGTTGCGAGTCCGTTCGCACGGAGACATCGCGCGTCTGGAAGTTGAGCCAGCGGAGATCGAGCGACTGGCCTCGGAACCCATGCGCAGCGAGGTGCTCTCGCAGATGCGCGGTCTGGGCTTCCGCTTCATCACGGTCGATCTGCAGGGCTTCCGATCCGGCAGCATGGACAGGTGAGACTACTTCGTCTCGAGATAATCCTCGTCGGCGTTCACTGACCAGGCGTCGTGGCTCTCGCCGAGAAGGTTGCGCGCTGCCAGCCAGCCGGTCATGATCGAGTGGTCCATATTGTTGTAGCGATGCATTCCGCCCCGCCCGGCTACCTCAAGATTGCTGATGCCACTGAGCGCTCCTCGAATCGTCGCAACGTGCTCGCGATAGCCCGGATCATAAACGGGATAGGCGTCCGCCATGCGCACCACGATCCCGTCGACGACGGCTTCGCCGGCTATCAGGCCAAGTTGGTCCATTTCGGTCTTCGCCAGTTCGATGATCTCGTCATCGGGCGCGCTCCACAGATCATCACCCACCCAGCAGAAGTACTCGCAGCCGACCGCCGCCTTCGCCTCATCAGGAACCATGGCCGGGCTCCAGTTCCGGTAGTTCTGAACCCGCCCGACACGCACATCTGGCTCGTGGATGTATATCCACTGGTCAGGGAACGGGTCCGCGCTGTCGACCACCAGGCCCGCGGTCAAGAAACTGCGCTGTCTGAGGGTGCCTGCGGCTTCCCGGGCCCCGAGGGAGACATCGCCGCCCATAGCGGCCACGAGTTCCCCAAGCGGCATGGTGCTCACTATGCCCTCGACCTCGAGCTCCTCGCTCCCATCCGGCCCGTCGATACTAACACCGGTCACGCGCCCACCTTCGAGCTTGAGTCCGGTCACGCACCGACCGGTGAGGATGCGGCCGCCCGCTTCCAGAATCCGCTGGGCCTGACGCTCGTAGAGCATGCCGGGCCCGAGCCGCGGGTAGTCGAACTGCTTGAGAAGCGTCGTGTGCTCCGAGGTACGCTTGGGGATGAGCGCGTCCCGGATAGCGCCCCACAGCGTGAGGGACTTGATGCGCTGAGCCGCCCAATCCGGGCTCATCTCGGTGCATGGCATGCCCCAGACTTTCTCTGTGTATGTCTTGAAGAAGTGCTCGTAGAGGCGGCGACCGAAGCGGTTGGTGACCCAACCCTCGAAGCTGACGTCCGGGCCCGGGCGCATGCGCGCCCCGACGTAGCTGGCGAGTGCCCGCACTGAGTCCACCACGCCCAGAGTGCGCAGTGCACTCATCGCCCGCAACGGGTAGTCCATCATGCGGCCGCGATAGAAGATGCGAGACATCCGCTCGCGAACGAGGAAGTCGTCGCCCATCAGATCGCGCCAGAGGTCCTGCACCTCCGGGATCTTGGTGAAGAAGCGGTGGCCGCCGATGTCGAAGCGGTAGCCGCGATGCTCTACCGTTCGCGAGAGTCCGCCGACGACGTCGTCGCGCTCAAGTATGACGGGGCGCTTGCCTGCTTCGGCCAGCACTTGCGCCGCCGCCAGACCAGCCGGGCCTGCCCCGATGATGACGAAGTCGCTCACGTCAGGTCCTCCTGTCGACGCATGGTTCTCAGTGGGCACAACGCCCGAATAGGCCTGCGCGGTTCCCGCGAAGATCAGGCGGTCACTGCGCGAATGTCGGCACCAGGTAGGTGAACATCTCCCACGCTGAAATGATGTTCATCAGGACGAGCACGGCGACGGCGCCAATCCACAAGCCCCGACGCCAGCCGCGAGGCAGCGCGAGCGGCCCGATCGCGAGCAGCGGAACGTAGCCCGCCACTGCGGGGAGCAGGTAACGTCCGCCCTCGAATCTGCCCGGATTTGTGTACATCGCGTTGCGCAGAACTGCGGCGAAGGTCACGAACGCGGCCACCATGAGCATGCCCAGAACCAGGCCCTGCGCACGCGAGTCTTCGGACCTGAGCCAACGGATGAGCAACACAAGAGCGCCCACGAGCGCTACGATCGCGAGCGGCACGGTGAGCGCAAGGGTGGCGGTCTCGAGGTCGGGCCTCGGGAAGATCGGCGAGAAACCGAGCGGGCGCGGCGAGTGTGGCCCGGGCAGCCAGCCCACCTGACACCACGCGGAACGATACAGACCATCGATCGCCCAAGTCAGCTTGCCAAGGAACGTGTGCACTGGCCATTGGCCCGGGTGCCACCGTGGATCTGAGTCTAGTCGTCCCCACGTCCCCACGTAGTTGCTCAGCCACACGCCAGCCGTCATCAGAAAGGGCAGCAGAAAAGCCGCAGCGGACCGGAAAGCTCGTGTGGAAGGGGGCACGCAATCCCCGGTCCGTTTGACAACGAAGGGAGCGATGATGAGTGCAGCGACGACGGCAGGGACTATGGCGAGTGTGTTGTGACGTGTCAGACAAGCGGCTCCTGCGGCGAGCCCGCACAGCGCTGCCCACTTCAGGCGACCATCGCTCGTCACGGCCAGCGCCGCGAAGTAGAGCATCAACATGCTGGCGGCTATGGATGTCGCGTCGTTGGAGACTACGACGCAGACAAGCAGGTAATGTGGCAGCAGGGCGACGACCAGCACGCCCAGGCCCGCCACGCCGGGCCGGTCGGGCAGTACTCGGAGCAAGATGCGCCACAGGAGGAAGAGTGCCAGCGCGCCCATAACGATGGAGACGGCACGCTGCAGGCGCCAGGTGGCCTCCTCTCCAAGGGCGCTGCCAAGCCAATAGGCGGGCGTGGCCAGCAGGTAGTGCAGGGGGGGGCTGGTGACTGATGGCTTCCAGCTTCTCGGCGGGGGTGGGCAGGCGGTGCTCGGTCGCGACGATCTCCACGTAGCGCAGGTGACGAGGCTCATCGATGCCACCGCGGATGGGAACGATATACGACCAGACGATCGCCAGAATCATGTACCCGGCGATAGCAATGAGGCCCAGTTTGCCTGTCAGTCGCTTCATGGTGGCTCGGCGTCCCCGTCTGAGCGGAATCAAGCTGACACGGAAACAGTTGCACCGCGCCGTCCAGTCGATGTGGGGCAGAAAACAGCTCTGCGGTGCTCGGCGCGTGGCGTCAGTGGCTGAGGAAGAACCTCGCGACGGAGCAGACCAACACGACATGGCCAGCGAGCAGAGCGATCACGACCGCCAGCGCAGCAACTGGTCGCTGCAGGAGATTGATCTGCCACGCGGCGATTCCCGCGATGACGCCGAGCGCCGGCGATGCGACGGGAACGTAGCGTGCCACAAAGATCATCGCGTCCCAGTGCATCGTGACCGTCTGATGGAGAATCCCCAGATACAGCAAGACAGGGACGCTGAACGCGCCGAGAAGCACATAGGGCATCCCTATTGGTTGCTCGGTTCGTGCGCGTCTGCTCATGACGAGCGCGAGTGCGACAGCGCACCAGAAGAGCGCGGTCAGGACGAGTACCGCGCCGGCGGAGATCGTGTAGCGGAGAATCCAGAACGGTGCGAACGTACCCATCACGAAGCCACGCGCTATTCCCCACACCACGGTTGCGAGCTCGTGCCGCAACGCTATAGCAACACCCCACCCGCCAATGAACATCCCGCTCGGAGACGGCGACGGGACCAGACACCCGTACACACTCAGATTGTAGGTGAGCCAGGGAGCGACCAATGCTGCCGCGGCCAGTGTCGCGATTATCGGGCGCCTGAATACTGTCCATGACCAAAGATGCGACGCTCCTTCGCGTCTACAGAGAGCGAACAGCGTAACGGGCACAAGCGCAATCGCCGTGAGTTTGGTGAGCAGGGCACAGCCCACTACAAGGCCAGTGAGGAGGGGCACACCCCACCAGTTGCGCTCAGGTCGTCTTGAAACGGCCAGTAGCAGGGCCGCGTAGGCAATCAATGTGGCCGGGGCCTCGTTGTTCACCCCCCCCCCCACACAACCATAGGTGGTGGACACACTTAGTACAAACACGGAAGCTGACGCGATGGCCTGGCCGCGTGCCGTTTTCCCGAAGACGGCCAGTACACACAACCACGTTAATACGATGACCGCAGCAAAAGTGAGGATGCCGACAGCTCTCAGAATCCAGTAGGTTGCGGTCTCATCCCCGCCTGTGATCCACCAGGCTGGCGCGCTCAACACGTAGTAAAGCGGCGGGTGTTGCGCCTGCTGGCTGATGATACGCCCGGGCTGTTCGGCGACCTCAAAGCCAGGGAGCAGCGGGAGTTTGTGCTGCTCAGCAATCGACTTGACGTAGGCCATGTGAAAAGGCTCGTCCGGTCCACCACCGGGCGGCGTGTAAGCAGCCATGACAACAGCGCCCACAACAAACACGACGAGCGACGCGATCAGCGGAAGCAACGAGACTCGCGTTGCCGTTGCCTCGTCACTGTCTCTCTGTCGCCCACGGGCTTTTTGCTTCTGCGCACACATGGCCCCGCCTCGCTGACGTGCCTCGGCCACAAGGGTTACGTTAGTGAGCATTCGCGCCAACTGGGGCTGTTTCCTCCATGGCAGAAAGGGGAAGCGGATACCTGTCGGGTCGCCTGACGCGCGGCGACCGGGCGCATGCCGCTCGCCCGGTCGGAGTCGGTACCAGCCACGATCGGCGCGTGTACGCGGGGCGCTACTGTTCGGCCACCTGGAATTTCGGGAGCTGGCTGGCAGGGTACCACTTGACGTGACTGTCAACGAATAGTACATTGCACCCGCCGTTGTGGGCCGGTGGGACTTGGTCACTCACAACATTGATGTCCATCAGCAGCCAGGTTCGGGCCGGATCACTCAGGCTGTCGGCATACTTGCCGCCCAGCTTGTCATTGTATACGTAGCAGATGCCGCGCTGCTGTATTTGGGCGGGAGCCGAGGGGCAGATGAACATCTGGGCGGGCACGCCTTGGGAGGCCATGACCTTGGCCAGATGGAACTCATCGCGGCGGGGGTGGTTGTCGGGCGGGTAGAACCATGCACGCGGCAGCGGGTCACCGGACATGGTCATCATCTGGATGGCCATACCTATCTGTTTCAGATGCTGCTGACACGCAGTCCTATGGGCCATCTCGTTGACGCCCATGAAGGCACCGCCGCCGAGACCACTGAGAATGCCCGTGACGACCAGTACCTCGGCTACCGTAAACCCACCGCGTCTGCGGTGCATTATTCATCACCTCGCGAGGGCCCCACGGCTCCTCGACACAGAGAATTCACATGAGAAGCGCAACACAATCAGTATATACCCGAGGCAGAGGGCAGTCAACCGAGAGACTGAAGCGTCTCACGGGGCCTGCGCTCACGCCTCACAGGTCATTCGCTCGCCCGGTCGCAGATGTTACGGTACGCGACGTCCGCAGCCCACTATCGCGCGCGCTGACGGGGGGGCTGATTGTGGTTCTGCTGTGCGGCGCTCTTGCTGCCGACGCCTCTCGTGCCCTGCACACAGCTGCCCGACGCACAGATCTGCGCACGGGCCCGAGCAAGGAGCACAACCGCGTAACCGTCCTGCCGTCGGGCATACGGCTGTGGGCCACGGGCTGGCAAAACGGATGGTACAAAGTGGAACTGTCGCGGCTGCTCAATGCCTGGGTGCATGAGAGCGACGTGACTGCGCTTGACCGGAGCCTCCCCAAACCCGGGCCCGTCGACATCACCGACATCTCGTGCCGCGGGGCGGACGCGGGGACAGTCGCGAGCGTGTACATGGGCTCGAACCGGCCATGGCGCGTGCGACAGGAGGTCTCGCCACCTGCCCTGAAGCTCGACATCTTCGGGGCGCGGCTGAAGCGGTACGGCGTGCGTCAACTGCCGTCGGACCAGTGCACGTGGGCGGCGGTACCGCGTCAGGTCGCTGACGACTGGGTCGAGATCACCTTCAGTCTTCTGCATCACCAGCAGCGGGGCTGGCAGGTGGGCTTCCGCGACAACCAGATGCAGCTGCTGATCCGCTCGGGGTATGACGGGACGTCGATGGCGGGCAAGTTCATCATCGTTGACCCGGGGCACGGCGGTCCGGACTCCGGGGCGGTCGGGCCGACGGGGCTTAAGGAGAAAGCCGCCAATCTGGCCATAGCCATCCGGCTGGGTGAGTTGCTGACCAGCGCCGGAGCGCGCGTGCGCCTCCTGCGGACCAGCGACAGATCGGTGGGCGCGGCGTGGGTGGGCAAGCGTGGCGAATTGGAGGCACGTCTGTCCGCGAGCGAGAACCAGGGAGCCGACCTGTTCCTGAGCATTCACAACAACGCGGTTGGCGGAGGCAATGCAGCCACTGCGTTCGGCACGGAGACATACTACTGGACGCCGATGAGCATACTGCCCGCACGGATACTGCAGAACCATCTTTGCGCTGCTCAGGGGACAAAGAACCGTTTCGTCTCCTGGCGTCCGTTCTACGTGCTGCGCCAGACGGATGTACCGCGAGTGCTGGTCGAGTGCGCCTACGTGAGCAATCCCTACGAAGAGGCGCGGCTCCGGGATCCGCAGTTCCACGAGCGTTCCGCGCGCGCGCTGTTTGACGGAATCGGTGAGTATTTCAGGATCGCAGCAGCCAGGTGAACCCAGCGAAGTGAGGTCATGCGATGAAGATTCGCATCCTGAACGGTGAGATGGAAGGCCACGAACTGGAGTTTGACCGGGACGTGGTCACGATCGGTCGCAAGGCTGAGAACGATGTAGCGCTGCCACTCGATCTGCGGGTGTCCAGGTTCCATGCGACAATGGGCCGTGGTTGCTCCGGTCAGTGGGTGCTCGAGGACCTCGACAGCACCAACGGGAGCTTCATCGGACGCCGGCGTATCTACGCTCCCACAGCTCTTGAGGAGAGCGGCACCTTCCGGATAGGTCGCACCTGGCTGGAGGTGACCGAGCCCGTCCCCGAATACGCCGCCGCGGAGGCCGTAGTGTTCGTGGAGGAGGGGGAGGCCGAGGCTGAGGGAGACATCGCGGACGCAGTCGTGACCTCCATCGATGCGGGTGCCGGGGCGCAAAGCGAGGACGCGCGACTGCGCGAGCTTTCTCGCGAGGAACTGGAGGAGCGTCTCTCGGCCATTCGAGAAGTCGGGCGCGCAGTCAGCTCAACGCTGGAATTGTCCGACTTGCTGAGCAAACTGCTGCACTCGATCGTGGCGGTGATGCCGGCGGAGCGCGCTATTCTAGTCTTCGTGAACCCCGACACTGGCGAGTTGGAGCCGCGCGCCGTCTGGCCTCGTGAGGAGGCCAAGGGGGAACTGGCGCTGAGCCGATCCATCGTCGAACGGGCCATGAGCGAGCGCGTCACGCTGCTGCTCTCGGACGCGATGAGCGACGAGCGGTTCGGGCAGATGGAGTCGGTGATTGACCTGCACATTCGCTCGGCCATCTGTGCGCCGCTGCTTGCCGCGCGTCCACGCTACCTGGACCCCGCACACTCCGACGATGCACCGCCGGCGGACGGTGACGAGGTCATCGGCGTCATCTTCCTCGACACCACCGCAGCTACGCACGTCTTCGACCGCGCTGACGCTGAGATGGTGAGTATCATCGCGTCGCAGGCTGCCGTCGCCATCCAGAACGCGCGTCTGTATACCGATCTTCGCGAAGCCTATGAGGATCTGCAAAACGCCCAGAAACAACTCGTCAGCTCTGAGAAGCTTGCGATCATAGGGACGCTTTCAGCGGCCATATCCCACGACATGGCCAACGCCGTCTCGCCGATGGTGACGCTCATTGACATGGCTCTCGAGCGCGGCGCGGTCGACGAACACAGCGAGGAAGTGCTGCAGCGACAGCTCGGGCGCCTCATGTCTATGGTGCAGCGCCTGCGATCGTTTTCCGGCCATGCCGGCGCGAGCGACGAGGAGTTGGCGCTCGAACTATGCGACATCAATGAGGTAGTCGGCAACTCACTGTCGCTGGTGGGCACCGAACTCGCGCACGAAGGGATCGATGTGACTCTGGAACTGGCGGAGGACCTGCCGACGGTGATGGCAGCGCCGAGCCAACTCGACCGCGTCCTGCTGAACTTGTGCGTGAACGCAATGGAAGCGATGGCCGACGCGCCCGAGCCCAAGTCTCTCAGAATCTCCACGGAGCTCGACGGCGACGAAGTGACCATCAGCGTCGCGGACACCGGCCCCGGTATAGCACCGGAGGCACAGGACAAGCTCTTCGAACCATTCTACTCGACCAAGAGGCAGGGGACCGGTCTGGGATTGTTCTCATGCAGACGGATCGTGGAGGACGAACACCACGGCTCAATCGAGTTGGACAGTCGGCAGGGCGAGGGCACGACTATCACGGTGCGTCTGCCACTTCCCGCTTAGCTCTCATACGACCCTATGCAGCAAAGAGCCGCACCGGGTCTGGCCCGATGCGGCTCTTGTTTGTGTCTGCACGCGCGCCTCAGCCGCGATCAGACGAGCACCGCGCCGCCGTCGCCCCCCGCGACCACTTCGCCGACGATGACCGGCTTTTCGCCAGCGGCCTCAAGAATGCTGACGGTCTCCTCCTGCGATCCATCCGGCACTATCAACGCCATGCCCATCCCCAGATTGAAGGTCCGGCGCATCTCCGCCTCCTCAATGTTGCCAAGGCGCTGTATGAGATCGAAGATAGCAGGGCGCTCAAACGCGCCGACCTCGACTCGGGCGGTGACTCCATCGGGCACGCAGCGGGCGATGTTGCCCTCGATGCCGCCGCCAGTTATGTGGGCAACGCCGTGTGGCAGCGCCACGTCGCCGGCAACAGAGGCCGCGTAGAGCTTGGCCAGCGCGCCGGCGTACACGCGGGTCGGCTCGAGAAGCTCGTCGCCAAGCTGGCGACCGAGCTCGGCGATATGCTGATCCAGCGGGATCGCCGGGTCGTCGAGGAGCACATATCGCGCCAGAGAGTAACCGTTACTGTGGAGCCCGGAAGAGGGCAGAGCGATGATCGCGTCGCCCGCGCCCACCTTGGTGCCATCGATGATGCGGTCGCGCTCAACCACTCCCACCGCAAAGCCTACGAGGTCGTACTCGCCATCGTCGTAGAACCCAGGCAGCTCGGCTGACTCGCCCCCAAGTAATGCTGCGCCGCACAGCTTGCAGGCCTCAGCGACGCCAGCGACTATGTCCGCAACGACCTCCGGAACCAGCTTGCCAATGCCAATGTAATCGAGAAAGAGCAGCGGGGTAGCGCCCTGGCAGGCGATGTCGTCCACGCACATGGCGACACAGTCATGGCCGATAGTGGTGTGCCGGTCGAGCGCGAAGGCAATCTTGAGCTTTGTGCCCACCGAGTCGGTGCCCGCAACCAGCACCGGGTCGCTGTAGTCGCCGCCGAGCCCAATCATGCCGCCGAAGTCCGCGAGGCCACCGAGTACTGCGGGGCCATGCGTGGCCCGGACCGCCTGCTTCATCAGGTCAACGGCACGTTCACCTGCATCTATGTCAACACCAGCGTCTCTGTATGTGGCTTTGCGCATCAGGTCCTACCTCCATATGGATGGGGCGATTGCGGCATAGGGGAGAGCAGGCCGGCCACCGCTGGCTACGGGGACGCGACTGGCACCGTCTCTTCCTCAAGGTCAAACTTGGTTATCATCAGGTCCTCGGGAACGGGAATGGGGTAGTCGTTATCGAAGCACGCGGTGCAAAAGTTGTGTTTGGGCAGACCAACCGCTTTAACCAGATTACGCAGGTTCAGGTACTCGAGCGAGTCGGCCCCGATGTGTTTGCGAATCTCCTCGCGCGTCATGCGAGCTGCGATCAGCTCTGAGCGTCCCGCAGAGGTGTCGACACCGTAGAAGCAAGGGAACTTGATCGGCGGACAG
Source organism: Candidatus Zipacnadia bacterium (assembly GCA_029821735.1). GTDB lineage: Bacteria > Armatimonadota > Zipacnadia > Zipacnadales > UBA5352 > JALGSU01. The sequence continues at coordinate 72,104 of JALGSU010000008.1, forward strand.
CTTATCCGCACATGGATCTCCCGTGCACCGGCCCCACGCAGCAACTCCATCTCCGGCCCCGTAGTAGTGCCGCGGACGATCGAGTCGTCGACGACGATCAGACGTTTGCCATCGACCGCCTCCCGCAGAGGCGTGAGCTTCATGCGCACGCCGAGCGAGCGCATTCGCTGGCTCGGCGCGATGAAAGTGCGATGGATGTAGCGGTTCTTGATGAAGCCCTCGCCGAAGGGGATGCCCGAGACCTCCGCATAGCCGATAGCGCTGGGGATGCCCGTCTCAGGGACGCCCATGACCATGTCGGCCTCGACGGGCGCCTGTCTGGCGAGCATGTGGCCCATGCGCACCCGTGACTGATAGATGGAGCGACCGTATATGTGACTGTCGGGGCGGGCGAAGTAGATGAACTCGAAGATGCAGGAAGCCTTGCGCTCGGGGTCCATCACTTGGATGGAGTCCATCTCGTTGTCGCGGAAAGTGACCAGCTCGCCGGGCTCGACTTCGCGGACATACTTGGCGCCAAGCGTGTGCAGCGAGCAGGTTTCAGAGGCTATGACCCAGCCGGTGTCATTCAGGCGGCCTACGCACAGTGGTCGCACGCCCTGGGGATCACGAGCCGCCACCATATGGGTGGGGGTGACCACGCCCAGTGAGTACGCGCCCCGGCAGCGGTGCATGGCGGCTATGAGAGCATCCTCAATCGTGTCCTCTTTGCAGGCGGCAATCCAGGCGGTCAGCACGGCTGTGTCGCTCGTGCCGGCGACCTCGATACCCCTCTCGTGCAGTTCCTCCCGCAACTCAACGGCGTTGAGCAAGTTGCCGTTGTGAGCGAGAGCGAAGGGGCCGCTTGAGTGCTCGCCCCGGATCGGCTGGGTGTTCTCCATGATGTTAGAACCCATCGTGGAGTAGCGAACATGGCCCAGGGCAACATGGCCGGAGAGTCTGCTTATGATCTCGTCGTCGAAGACCTGGCTGAGGAGGCCCATCCCATTGTGGCTGTTGATGCCGCTGCCGTCGCCGAGGGCCATCCCGGCGCCCTCCTGGCCTCGGTGCTGCAGAGCAAACAGGCCAAAGTAGCAGGTGCGCGAGAGGTCCTGCTGACCGGGCGCCTGAATGCCAAATACACCGCATTCCTCGCGCCACATTCGCCTGTCATGGGACATCATCGAGCATGACGTGCAGTCGGTATGCAAAATCGGAGTCTCCTTTGGGGCGTGCTTGGCCCCGACCCTACTCGCTCCCCTGCACCCGCTGATCGGCCTCAATGATCTTGCCTCGATTTGCGTCAGACATCTGTTGCAAGCCGACCGTGAGTTCCTCGCATCCCAGTGCAAGGATACGCGCTGCCATTACACCCGCGTTCTTCGCGCCATTGATGGGCATCGTGGCGACCGGAATACCCGAGGGCATCTGCACTATCGCATAGAGCGCATCGACGCCCCGCAACGGAGTCGCGTCGATCGGCACGCCTATAACTGGAAGAGCCGTGTGAGCAGCCACCACGCCGGGCAACGCGGCCGCTGCCCCTGCTCCTGCGATGATGACTTTCACGCCGCGATCGGCAGCCCCCTCCGCATACTCTGACACAACATCCGGCGTGCGATGCGCAGAAGCTATGCGGACCTCGTAGTCAATGCCGAGGTCTGCGAGAACCTGCCAACTGGGCCGCATGGTGTCAAGGTCAGACTCGCTGCCCATGATGATGCTGACGACTGGCTTGTCGCTTGCCATCTCTCAATCACGCCCCACTGCGCGCGCAGCAATGTCGGTGCGGAAATACATCTCCTCAAAGTCGACCATACCGACCGCCTCGTAGGCTCGTGCGCGAGCCTGCTCGAAGTTCTCGCCAAGCGCCGTTACGCCAAGCACCCGGCCTCCGTTTGTGACGCAGTCATCCCCGGCCTTGCGGGTGCCGGCATGGAAGACGATCGCGGAGTCCACCGCTCCCGCTTCGTCCAGGCCGCTCATGAGCTTGCCCTTTTCGTAGCTGCCCGGGTAGCCGCCAGAAGCAACTACCACGCAGACGGCTTTGTCGTCCTTCCACTGCACGTCGATCTCGTCGAGGCGTCCCTCGACCGTCGCGAGCATGATGTCGACAAGGTCAGTATCGAGGCGGGGCAGCACGACCTGGGTCTCCGGATCACCGAAGCGGCAATTGTACTCGAGCATGCGCGGACCCTCATCTGTGAGGATGATGCCCGCATACAGCGTGCCCGTGTAGGGATTGCCCTCTTCGGCCATGGTGCGCACGGTCGGTGCAACCACCTCGGCGAGGACCTGGTCGAAGACTTCCTGGCTCACGGAGGGCACGGGGGAGTAGCAGCCCATGCCGCCAGTGTTCGGCCCCATGTCGCCGTCGTGAACGCGCTTGTAGTCCTGCGAGGGCACCATCGGGACGATAGTCTCGCCATCGACAAAGGCTTTGATGGAGCACTCTTCGCCGACCAGACACTCCTCGACTACTACACGATCACCCGCCGCACCGAATTCACGGGCCACCATGCATCGGTCTATAGCCTCAAGGGCCTCGTCGACGGTCTGCGCGACCACGACGCCCTTGCCGGCCGCATCGCCGTCTGCTTTGACCACGATCGGGGCGCCCTCGGCGAGAACGTACTCGCGAGCCGCCTCGGCATTGTCAAACACATCGAACTTCTTGGCGCGCACTCCCGCCCGCACCAGCATCTCGTTGGTGAATGCTTTGCTGCCCTCCAACTGCGCCGCAGCGGCTGTCGGGCCATAGACCTTGAGCCCGAGGTCGCGGAAGAGGTCCACGATACCCATCACCAGCGGTCGCTCCGGGCCGACCACCGTGAGGTCTATGCTGTTGGTTTGCGCGAACTCGGCCAACGCCTCGATGTCGTCCGCCTGGATGGGAACGCATTGAGCGTAGCGCTCAATGCCACCGTTGCCCGGCGCACAGTACAGTTCGCTGACTTGCGGGCTCTGCGCGATCTTCCACGCCAGAGCGTCTTCGCGTCCGCCTGAACCGATGATCAGGATCTTCATGAGTATTCCTCAGCCTGCCTGAATGCATCGACGGTATCGAAGATACGATGGTTCTCATTGAACGCCAGTTTGACCGTCCCCACCGGACCATTGCGGTGCTTGGCGATAATCAACTCGGCGATATCCGGCATGTCATGCTGCTCGCTCTTGGGAGTCTCAACCGCAGCCTGAGCTTTGGCCTCGACCTCCTGAGAGCCCTTCTTGCGCTGATAGTAGCTCTCACGATAGAGGAAGCACACCAGGTCAGCCTCGGCCTCGATCGATCCGCTTTCAGCGAGGTCGGAGAGAATGGGCCGCTTGTCCTCGCGACGCTCAACGTTGCGGCTCAACTGCGAGCCCACGACGACAGGTACGTTGAGCTCGCGCGCCATGCTCTTGAGTGAGCGAGCGACAATCGAGATCTCCTGGTGGCGACTGTCCTCGTAGCGTCCGCCGCCACTGGCAAGCTGCAGGTAGTCCACACAGATCAGAGCGATGTCGTGCTGGGACTTGAGGCGACGCGCTTTGGAGCGCATCTCCAGGATCGAGATGGCCGGCGTATCGTCGATGTAGATCTCGGACTTGGGCAATTCGCCAACCGCATGGGCCAGCCGCAGCCAGTCTTCGTCGCTGGTGAGGCCGCGGCGCAAGCGCCACCCGTTGACGCGGGCGCGTCCGCACAGCAGCATCTCGGCGAGCTGCGACGATGACATCTCGAGACTGAAGATCGCAACTGGCTTGTCGGCCTTGACGGCGGCGTGCATCGCGATGTTGTTGACGAGCAGTGAGGTCTTTCCCATAGAAGGGCGCCCGGCCACGATAACCAGTTCGCCTTCGTGCAGTCCAGAGGTCATGTTGTCGAACTCGGTCAGACCGGTGGGGATGCCTGACAGGAAGCCCTTCTGGCGTGAGACCTTGTCGAGGTGCTCGAAGGTATCGTGCACCAGCATACCGATGTGCTCAAAGTCGCTCGTCGAGCGGCCCTGAGCGATCTCAAAGATGCGCTGTTCCGCCTGGTCGAGGGCCTGCTCGACCTCTTCCGGGTTCTCGTAGGCCAAGCCCTGTATGGCCGCGCCGGCCTCGATGAGGCGGCGGAGCACGGCTTTCTCGGCCACGATGTTCGAATAGCGGACAATGTGGGCGGTGGTGGGCACCTGGGCGATCAAAGCGTCCAGATACTCCGCGCCGCCCACTGCTTCGAGCTGTTCATTCCTCCGCAGTTCGGCACCGACGGTGATTAGGTCCACCGGCTCGGTGCGCTCCTGAACCTGGAAGATTGCTCCGAATATGACGCGATGTGCTTCGCGATAGAAATCGTCCGCCGTGACGATGGCCAGTGCTCGGCTTACGGCTCCAGCATCGACGAGCATGGCACCAAGCGTTGCCTGCTCTGCTTCGAGATCCTGTGGTGGCAGTCGGTCGGACAGGTTATCTTGCGGAGCGCGGCGCCTGTCGTCTGACATCCTGCCCGGCCTCCCTGTCTCGAAATCGCCCGAAGTCGTGTCCGACGGCTCACTCCCTGCGCGTCTGGCAGGCTCTAAGCCTCTTCGGCGTCGTCTGCCTCGTCCTGTTCCGCGTCGTCGTCCTCGACGGCGGCGGCTGCCTCTACCTTTTCGGCAGCGTTCTCGTCGACTTCAGGCGTGTCCACGATGAGCCCGTCCTCATCGTAGACGGTCGCGTCCTCGTCCTCGTCCTCAGCCACCAGCGGCATGACCGTCACTGCGAGCTGAGCGGTGACGTCCTTGTAGACGCGCGCGGTTACGAGGTAGTCGCCGAGTTCGCGGATCGGCTCGGCGATGTCGATGTCGCGTCGGTCGATGTCAAACTTGAGCTGCTCGCCAGCTGCCTCCGCGAGTTGCTGAGCGGTGACGGAACCATGCAGTCGAGTGCCCTCGCCGGTGGGAGCGTGGACGATGATCTTCTGCTCCTGCAGGCCCTCTGCGAGCTGTTCGGCGCGGATCCGCTTCTCGTCTTCACGGCGAGCGATGCCAGCCCGACGGGCTTCGAGATCCTTGATCGCGCCCTTGCCGGCCTTGACCGCGAGCTTACGGGGCTCCAGGTAGTTGCGGACGTAGCCGTCGGCCACCTCGATGATGTCGCCCTCATGTCCGACTCGCGGCACGTCCTCGAGCAGTATTACCTTCATGTGCTTCCTCCTGCTGTCTCCTGTGCGGCGCGGTATTGCCGCACCTGATTGCTCAGTCTGGCTTCCATGGTTCCCGCGGGCGCATATGCTCCCGCCGATCAGAAATCCTGCTGGTAACGGACCCCGGCAAAGGGATCGTTCTGTTCCGCCACACGTTCCACGCCCAGCAGCAAATAGTAATCTCTCCACATTCCCCAGCGCACCCCTAAGTCAAGCCGCAACTCATCTGGATCATACAACTGGGCCTCTAGCGCCCCGTGACTGCTGAACTCACGCTCGTAGACAACCCCCAACCTGTTCCCGATAATTCCCGCGCGCAACATCTGTCCCGTGCCGGCTGGCTGTGACCAGAGAAGGTCGACCCGATCGGCGTCCCCCAGATCACGCAGGCCCACTCGCCATGAGTGATCGGCGTCGGGGCTCAGGTTTATGTCCGTGTACACGTCAGCGCGCAGGCCATTGTCGGCCGAAGCCCGGATCTGAATGACAGGCGGGCTCACCTTCACCTCTCGGAAAACGCTCTGGGTGCGGCGCACACTGTCGAGAGTGCGCTCGACGTTGTCCATCATGTCATCCGCCCGGGCCATAGCAGACCGGCCGGATTCGCTTGCGTCGCGCAGATTGCTGAGGCTCGTGCGCAGGTCCTCGTCGGTCTGATCGTCGGTAATGAGTTCCTCAGCGGCCGCAGCGGCGCTCCGCAAGCTCTCTGACGCCCCGCGCACGTTAGCGAGAGTGTCTCTGATGTCGGTCATCATCTGCTCATCGCCAGTGAGCTGCGTGACGTCCTCAGTCGCCTGTCGGACGTTGTCACTGGCGACCCGCAAGTTCGTCACGGCCTCCGCAAGCTGCTCCTGGACCTGAGCGTCATCTGCGGCCTGCCGCGTCTCCGCAACCATCGCGGCCACGTCTTCAGTAGCCTGGCGCAGGTTCTCGCCGGCCATCGCCAGTTGAGCGGGCACCGGCGTAATCTCGAGCATCGTGTCGACGCGCCGGGCCATCCTGTCCACGGTCTCGGCGGTGGCGACCAGGTTCTCCATAATCAGGCCAACGCGCTTCTCGCTCATTTGACCAGTGTGCGCGAGGGCTGTCGCAAGCTCTATTGCCTGGTCCGCAACGATGATCGAGCGGGCAGTCGCCTTGTTGAGGTTGGCGATTGTCTCTCGGATGTCATTCTGGGCCTGCTCGTCGTTGGCTACTGCACCGATGGACTCGACAACGGCGCGCGCTGAGTTTATGAGCGCCCGCGTCTCGTCCATTATGACCTCAGTACTGCTCGCCCCGGCGCCGCTGACTACTGCCCCCGGCTCAAGCGCGGTGCGTCCCGCGTCCTTCTCGGGGCGGAGCACCGCAACATACTTGTCACCAACAACCGCGCCCTGCTTGATCTCGAAGGTGTCGCTCTTGTAGAGCTTGGCGTCGGGTAGAATGCGCGTGAGCACAGATGCGGGCTTGGCCGGGAAGTCCGCGTGCGGCTTGAGTTCGACTTCGACGACGCGACCTATCTGCACACCGCCAAGTCGCACCTGCGCGCCCGGTTCAAGGCCTTGCACGTCGGTGAACTGCATGCGCAGTTCCCACGAGCCCCAGTTGCCGAGAAGATCTGTCATGAAGAAACCGGTGGCGATCGCGAGAATTGCGACGAACACCACCAACAGACCCACTTTAGCTTCTGGCGACACTATCGCTCACCTCTAAGGCGCGGCCTCAGTCAGCGGCCCAACGGTCTCGCCCTTGACGAACTGTGCGATGGCTGGTTCCTCGCTGGCCATCATCGCCTCGGGAGTGTCTATGACCACAACCCGATGGCCATGCAGCATGAGCACCCGATCTGCGATTGAGAACAGGCTGGCCACGTCGTGCGACACGATTATGGTCGTCGACGCAAACTCGTCTCGAACCGAGCGGATCAGCCCAGTGATAACGGCAGCCACGACGGGATCGAGGCCGCTGCTTGGCTCATCGTAGAGCATCAGATCGGGGTGCTCGATCAGAGCCCGCGCAATCCCGATGCGTTTCTTCATCCCGCCGCTGAGATCGGACGGCATGCGGTCCTGGACGCCCGGCATGTCGACCAGGTCGAGGAGATCGCCCACACGCCTGTCGATCTCTTCGACACTCAAGTCTCTCCGGTTCCTGAGCGCGAAAGCCACGTTGGCTCGGACGGTCAACGAGTCAAAGAGCGCCGCGTACTGGAAGCACATCCCCATGTTGCTGCGCACTCGGTTCAGTCCATCTTCATTGAGCTTGGTTATGTCCTCGCCATGGACGACGATTTCACCACTGTCCGGTTGGATCAGCGCCATGAGCAGTCGGAGCAGGGTCGTCTTACCCGAGCCCGACATGCCCATAATCCCGAAGATCTCACCGGGCATCACGTCAAAACTGATGTCATGCAGGACTTCGTTGCCGCCAATATTGTAGAACACATTCCTGACCGACACCACCGGGGCCTGCATGTCGCCCGCTTCAGCGGTCGCAGCGCCCGTGGTCTGCTGGTCAACTGTCTGCGGCATCTGCCCGTCAGGACTCAGAATCGATGCCCTCCTGCTATGACGGATACAGGAACACTGTCAGCACTATGTCGGCAGCGAAGACTAGGATGATGCAGTACACGACCGCCCGCGTTGTGGCCTTGCCGACTTCCTCTGAGGCCATTTTGCACGTCAGACCTTGGTGGCAACTGATGATGACTATGATGATGCCGAAAAAGATTCCCTTGATGACGCCCGCAATGACTGTCCACAGTTCCATGTACACCGGGATACCGGCAAAATACTCGTGCGCGGTCATGGACGACGTGACACTCGCCATCAGGTAGCCGCCCGAGACGCCGATCACATCTCCCACAAGTGTCAGCATCGGGAGCATGACCATCGCAGCAATGTAACGCGGCACAACAAGATAGCTCACTGGGTCGGTTGCCATGGTCCGCAGCGCGTCGATCTGCTCGGTGACTTTCATAGTGCCCAGCTCGGCGGCCATCGCAGAACCGGCTCGCGCCGCGACCACCATTGCTGTGAGCGCGGGGCCGAGTTCGCGGGCCATCGTTTCGGCGACGCCCCACCCAACATAAGCGCGCGCACCAAGCCCGCTGGCCTGGTCCGCGATGTGGAACGCAAACACCATGCCCGAGAACAACAGAGTGACACCACTGATCGGCAGCGAACTGACCCCGATGTGGGCCATCTGCCGAATAGTGGTGCGCACATCGACGTTCCGGCGCAATATGTGGACTAACGTCCGCAGGTGTAGGTTCGTCGTTTCGCCAACGAAGTTCAGCACCTGCAGAATGGCACTGCCGAGCGCTTCGATGGCTGGTAGCACTCTGGAGGCTCCCTGCGCGGGCTTGGCTCCCACTCTGGTCGACTTGATTATATATGCAGTCAAGGGCCGAAGTCAAGCCGACCTCGCCCCGTCCAGAGGCCGATTCGGATCAGCCCGGCACGTCGCGCGCAGGCCTCGAGCGTGGTCCCGAGCTGGCGGGCTCTCGGCGTCTCTCGACACTGGTGCAGGGCATCGGTCAAGCGGCGCAGAAACTGGCAATAGTGTAGCCGAACCTGAACGGGAGACGATCGTGTTGATATGCAGGAGAAATGCCCTTGTTCCACTCCAGATCGCCGCTATGGCGCTGCTGATCGTGTGCGCGGCCGCTGCTCAGCCGGATGACGGCTTGCTCTTTCATGCGTCGTTTGATGCGGGTCTCGATGCGCAGAGCGCAGCGGGTTGCCCTGTTGGGCATGGTGAAGCCACCCGGACGTCCGGCAGCGACGGGAAGACGGGCGAGGCACTGGTTGCCCAGGGCGGCTTCCCCGGTGCACGTCCTTTCCTCGCGCCATGGTACCTTACCGCGGGCAACATTAACCGTGAAGCCGGAACGGTCGAGTTGTGGATCAAGCCACTGCCAGGCCTGCTGACTGAACCTGAACTGCGTCGAATCATCTTCCACTCATGGATCGAACGCACTCGTAAGGCCAACCCGCGGGTATTCCGCATCGACACCAACCATGGGCTCCTGCGGATATTCGAGCAGGAAGTCGGGGAGGATTACTCAAGCCACATCCAGATCCCGCTGGATGCCTGGCAGGAAGGGCAATGGCACCACATAGCCTACACGTGGGGCGATGGTGAGCGCGTTGCCTACGTCGACGGTGTCGAGAAGGGGCGAGCTTCGCCCGGGCGAGGATTGCCCACTCTCGGGGCTTTCTTCCGCATTGGCGCTGGCAACTGGGCGATGGGGCCGGCGCACTGCCTGATCGATGAGGTGCGCATCTGGAACCGTGCACTCACTCCCGACGAGATGGGGTGGCCGCAATGAGGATGCTCGCGCTGATCGGTGCGATCGTTCTGACACTGGCGCCCGCCATGGCTGCCACGCCTGTCGATACCGAACGACTGCAGGTTTCGGTCGATGATGTACACGGTGGCGTGGTGCGGCTGACTTCGGATCCCGAGTACTTCGGCGACCTCAAGCTCACAGTGGAAATAACCGACGGAGCCACCGGCGAGGTCTTCCCGACAGGTCAGGAAGACCTCGGCGATGGCCTCCAGCTCGTGCAGAGACTCGAGCCGGTGCGCGACCCGGAGACCGGGGAGTTGACCCGCCTGACGTTGGGCCTGGCCTTCATGAACCCGCGCGGAGCCCCCCAGCGCTGGCTGATGGTCCGTGTGATCGCAACGCCAGCGACCAACGCGGTGGCATCGTTCTGGAACGGCGAGTTCGACTACACCCGCTGCACGGCCGATGTTCTCACGAGGGACATGCGCTACGCGATTCCGCTGGTGGCGCTCTACGGGCCAGGCGGCGGGCTCGCCTGGGGCATCGAAGCAGATCAGTTGGTCTCATACTTCGAGGGTGGCGCAAGCTTCGACGGTGAACGCCAGTTCTGGTTCGGGTACAAGGTCGTGGTGGATGGCGAGCCGACCTTCGGCTACCTGGACGCATTCGAGCGGCACCACGATCTCTTCCCGGAGATATTCAGCATCCACGGACGACAGTGCGACTTTCGGTGCACCGGGCCCGGCGCAGACTACAAAGCGTGGGGAACAGGCAGCCCAGAGCTGACCCGGCGCTTCCGTGGCACTTGGGATTGGTGCATGCGTGGCTTCATACATGCCGGCAACTGGGCCAACAGACGCGAACTGTGGCGCGACAGCGAGAAATCATACCAAAGCTTCGCGAAATCCGTGACGCGGCGCGAGGAGAACCTGCGCACCTGTCGGACGGCGGGCATGCGATACTTCGCGCCAACGTGGACTGACGTCGACCTCGCCGCAGAACGCTGGCCTGACTCTCGGGTGTTCAACCCCAACGTAAACACTGTCTGGGAGAAGTGCCTCACGACCGACTGTCACATGACCTTCCCCGCGAGCAACGCGTACTTCGACAGCATGAAAAAGGATCTCGAGGAGATCATGGGGGACGGTTCCCTGTCTTCGGTGGGCCGGGCGTGGGATGACGAAGGCGTTTACGTGCGCGTGCCGATGGGCACTGCACAACTCATGGACTACATCCACACGCTCGATGCCCCCGTGGGGAAGGCGGGAGTGACCCCGAACAATGGCGACTACGCGGTTCTCGCACGCGCGGATGCGGTGCTCATCGAGCACTCGCCCACAAGGCTGGTGGAGAACTGGAACAAGCGGCTGATGGCCGGCGAGAAGGTCATGAGTTGGTGGGATGACTTTGACCTGTGGTCATACACCGACTACGAGAACGGTGAGCGCGACCGCCTGCGAGCCGACCTGGCGGCAATGGCGCGCTTCATCCGCCTGCGCAGCTACCAGCTTGGCGGCGTGCCGATGTACCGGCAGGCCTCGGGCATCCGCAGTCAAGTAGAGGCCCTCCCGCGCATCGCCCGCGTGGTCTCCGCCGGCTGGCAGCCGGTCCCGGCGATGAAGGGCGATGGCGACCTGTGGTTCGCGCGATACGGCAGCGCGCCGCCCAAAGGCCAGTTCATCTACCTCCCCGGCGGTGGCGACACGACGTGGCTCGTTGCCGGCAACCCGGCAGCCGAGGCTGCGGCCTCCGACATCGAGGTGCACTCGAAGTACCTGGGCTACACGGGCGTGTTGCTCGCCGACGATACGGGCGCGCCGCTTCGCCAGACGGCAACCGGTGGCATCACCACGCTTCACGCGACCGTCCCCGCCGCGTGGGAGCGCGTCTTCTATCCGTGCCTGCGGCTCAGCGAGGGGACGGACATCACCGCGACCGTGAAGGTCGAGGACAACCTGCGCGAGAGAATCTTCCGCGTCACTGTGCATGAAGTGCGCACTCCCGGCGAGGTCTCGGCAGTCGCGCGCCCTGACTGGTTCGGCGGTGGCCGCGTGCGATGGCAGGGCCAGCAGCTACCCAACAAGAGCGAGACCGTCTGGTACGTCCCCTGGCCTCACCCGATTGACAGGCCAGGCGTCCTCGAGTTCGACTTCGGGAGTGCCTGGTTCCACGCCACTCGTGACGCGCTGCTGGACTTTGACTTCGTTAGCGACGGGGAACCCGCCTGCACGATCGTCGTCCCTGAAGATGCGAACGCGGACGAAGACTATGCCGCCTTTCGCCTGCAGGAGTACTTCCGGTTCTGGACTCGCGAAGTCGAGGGAGCCGAAGTCGCCCTGCCGATAGCGCACGGCGAGGTAGAAGGCCGGCGTGTGCTCATCGGCCGCGCCACGGGTGCGGGTTCGCTCAAGGTCGCGTATCCAGGTCACATATCAGTCGTGGACGAGGCCCTGCTTGTCTGGTCCGACACGGCAGACCCAGTGCCCGCGATGCTCAAGCTTCTCGACGTACTCGACACGAAGTATGGCTACTACGGTGTCTGTCCTGAATCGTTTGAGAGTGACCGCGAGCAATCCGTCTATGAACGCGCCGAACTTGTTGGCGAAGCCTTCGACGACACGCAATACCTGCCCATCCCCGGAGAGTGACCGATGCGACTGATTCCCGTGATGTTCATGCTGGCCGCAATCCCTCTCGCCGCGCGCGCCGATGACGTGGCCCTGTCGCCGTACCTGAGCCGCGACGGCCAGCCCGCCGACACCTCGCTCGTGCAGATGACCGAAGGGGACGATGGCATCGCGCTGACCTTCACAGCACCTGCAGATGGTGTGTATCAGGTCGGTCTCGCCATCGAGGCCCCCGCGGTCACGCTTCTCTCGCCCGACCAGCGCGAGTGTGCGCGAGATACTCTCGCCGAACCACTCGTGCTGCGCTGCCCGTATGACTGGACGGTTGCGACCACGAAGAACGTGATGGGTTGGGCGACGCGCCTGGTGATGCCGGGCGCTATCGCTGGCGATCGTCTCTTCCTCGCGGACACCCACGAACTCTACTCGGTGCGGGTGGAGGCGACTGCGGACGGAGTGCGAGCGCTGCTGCTGGCGCATCGGTTTGTGAACGAGGGCTGGGACACCGCCACCGCCGACCTGCAACTGGCTGCGGGTGAAGAAGTGTCGTTGGACGTGCTGACCTTCGCCTCGATCGCCGACGCAAATCGCGAGCGTTACGGCGAGAGCCCCAATTTAGAGGCCACGATGGTGCAGTCGGCGTATCGCGGCTGGACCGCGAACTTCATGAGCAATGACGGCTACCGCGAGATCGCGGGTCGGCTGGCCGGCATCTTCGACTGGCTGATCGTGCGCGAGACCGAGACCCGTCCCGAAGTGCCGCCGATCCTGCACGAGCGTGGGATGAAGGCCATCGCATACCAGTATCTGGGCGCGCTTCGCCGCTACTCGGTCCAAGTTGCGGAGACGGACGAAGCCACGCTCGGTATGCGCGGATCGGGCGGCGAGGTCTTCACCGCACCGCGGTCCCCAGATGGCGCATGGCTGTTGCTGGACATCCGCCAGCAGGAGATGCGCGACCTGTGCGTGCGGAGGGCGGTCGAAGCGATCGACGCGGGCTTTGATGGACTCTTCCTCGATGGCACCAGCCTGTTCGCGGATGCGGCTGGGCACCGTGGCGGGAACGTCCCGGACGCCGAACACTCGATGGCGTGGGCGCACTGGAAGCTGCTGTCGGAGATCACCGAAGCGGTACATGCGGCGAACCCGGAGGCCATCGTCGGCTGCCTGGGCAACAACTGGTATGACGCGATCAACGCCGCCGACTTCGGGCTCAAGGAGCGCATGTATTTCTCGTGGGACAATTTCGCGCGCAAGTTCGGCGAGCGGGTGATTGCTGTTCGTGGCGACATGGACCTGCACTGGGAGGACGGGCAGGCGCCATACGCGGCGAAGGGCCTCGCCTACGGCGTGAAGGGCGTCACTCCCATCGGTGTGCATACCGCGTGGCACCTGATCCGTCGCCCGATGGGCTTACGCTATACGGACACCGGCGACATGTTGCCTGAGGACGTTCCGGCATGGCTCGACGTTGTGACCACGATCACGACCGGCGATCTGTATCTGACGGAGATCGAGCCCGAGGAATGCACGCTGCACTTCGCGGGAGCAGACACGCTCTGGGCCGACGAAGATTGCCATGTGACCAGTTCGCGCGCGGCTTGCCTGCTGAACGAAGCAGGCGCGTGCATCGTGCACCAGGCAACAGCATTCGAATTGAGTGCAGAAACGCGCTACCGCTTGGTGAAGGATTGCGCAGATGGTGACGAGGGGAATGAATGACATGGTACGCGTGCTGAGCATCGCCGCCATCCTTTCGCTGATTGTCGGGGCGACATCGTGCCTGGCCGAGGTCCCAGATGCCCCGCCAGCAGCAGACGCATCGACGGTTCTGCTCTGGCACTTCGACGAGGGCGTAGGCGAGACTGCGTCTGACGCCTCGGGGAATGGCCTCGACGGCGTGGTCTCCGGCGCCGAGTGGGTCGAGGGACGCTTCGGCAAGGCTCTTCAGTGGACCGAGGAGAACGGGCAGGTGTCAGTCGCCACTGACCTTGCCGCCATTATCGACCGCTTCACTTTGCAGGCCTGGATCAAACTCGACCAACTCCCGACAGGCACGCCGCCTCTATGGGCCTCTGATGTCGCCGGGAAACTGGGCAGCGTGGTCATGACGGTCCGGCCGCCTGGCGTGCTCTATGTCGGAGTGACGCTCGGAGAGAGCAGGCACCACCTGACCGGGACTCAAGATATACCGGTGGGGGAGTGGACGCACATCGCGCTGGTGTACGACGGGCCCTCGCGCAAGATCGGCACCTTCGTCAATGGCCAAACTGACCTGGAGGTGACGGTGCCTGCTGGCGAGCCGTCGGTCAACAAGGATCCGGCCAGGCAATTCTTCGTTCGCAGCTACGGCGGCACCGACGAGAAGCTTGTTGGTGCCATTGACGAAGTGTGCCTGAGCAATGACGCGAAGCTGTTCGGCAATGAATGGGCCCACGCCGCCCACCTGCACGCACTTCGCTACACCTCCGAACTCATGCTGCTATCCGAGGTGCCGCCGGCTCACTCGAACCCGCCGCTGAGCTACCGCATCTCGGTGACCGACGCCGCCGGCGCGGAGGTCTTCGCTGCGGACGTGCCAGCGGCGGACGCTGCCGGTGGGAAGTGCCTCCCGGTCGAGATGGCGGAGGGCGACTACCACGCGCAGGTCACCGCCACCCTCGCCGATGGCACCGAGCGGGTGATGTGGGACCGGAACATGCTCTGGACGCCGCCGGATCGATCCGTCTGGGATCTGACGGCCGACAATGTGCTCCTGCGCGAGGGAGAACCGGTCTTCCCGCTCATGGCCTATCATGTCCGTCAGAAGGACCTCGGGCTCATGGCCGACAGCGCGATCAATATCGCGAAGTGCTGGACCACCACGTACCCGCCTGACTGGGAGAAGCCCGGCGACGGCGTCGGCTACGTTGAGGCCTGCACCGAGGCGGGCGTGCTCTCGGTCTGCAGCGGCGGGGGCATGTATGCCGAGGGAGTACAGGAGCGCGTTGCCAGCCACTACCGGGGCAATCGCGACCTGGTCTTCTACTACGTGGCCGACGAGCCGCACGGCCCGGGGCGTCAACCCGACGACATGCTCAACCGCGCCGAGGCTTGGAACCGCCTCGATCCCAGCCACGTAGCATTCCTGCTGCACAACCGCCCGACGCAGTTCACCTGGTACTCACCTGCATGCGACGTCTTCGCTACCGACGCGTATCCCTTACGTCGCCCTGAGGACACTGACATGACCCGCGTCGCCAACTGGGCCCGGGCGGCCGTGGACTCGGTCGCCTGGCGCAAACCCGTCTGGATGGCGCTGCAATGCTACACCACCCGATCTACCGAAGACAGCACGGCGTCTCGCGACATGCTGCCACGCCTCCCTACTGCTGACGAACTGCGCTGCATGAGTTACATGTCGCTCGCCGAAGGGTGTCGCGGGCTGCTCTACTATTCGTTCGACGACACCTACTACAACCGCAATGGCATCCGTGGTGTGAACATAGCCGAGGAGTTCCCCGAGTTCTGGGCGGGAATGTGCGGCGTCATTGAGGAACTCGCGGCGCACTCCAATGTCTGGACCATGCCCTACGCCGATATGCCCGAGCCGACGTGCAGCAACGAGAAGATCATTGTCCAGCGGCGTCCCTATGCCTCTGAGGGTAAGGCCTACGTTCTGGTGGTCAATCCCGAGCGAGACGTGCAAGACGCATGGGTCCAACTGGCGGGGCTCACAGGCGTCGGCCAGGTTCAGGACGCTCTCGGCGGAGCGCCTGCCGACATCCGTGACGGCCTCATTATGGCCGAACTCCAGCCGCTGCAGAGTCAGTGCTTCATCGTCCCGCTTAACTGAAAGCAACGCGAGGAGGAGTTCCGTGCACGCAATCAGACTTGCGGCCTTCACCGTTCTGGTTCTGATGATCTGCGCCCCCCTGCCTGTCTGCGCCCAGCCTGACGGGTTGCTGTACTACGCGTCTTTCGATGAGTATGGCGCCGCGACATGGGCTGTCGGCACGCGAGCCACTGCCGGGCCCGGCCCGGCAGCGGTCCTTGTTGAGGGGCACAAGTCAGGAGCTTTGTCACTGACTGGCGGACGGACTCTACCGATCCTCGGCAATGACGGCAACTTCAGCGCGGCGGCGGGCACGGTGCAGATGTGGGTGCGCCCGAACTGGGATGGCGACGACGGACGCGTCCATCAGATTTTCAACTCGCGCTGCGAAGGCAAGAACTACTTCAATCTCAACGTGCTGACTGATGGTACGCTCGGCGTTGCGACCGGCAGCGGCGGAGTTGGCACATACCAACGTGTCAACTTCGACATCAGCGACTGGGAGGCCGGGCAGTGGCACCATTTGGCCTTCACTTGGAGTGGGCGCGACTTCGCGCTGTACGTTGACGGCGCCAATATAGGCGAAGTGACCGAGGCCGTGCCGCTGGCGTATGAGCCGCCTATCATCGAGATTGGCCGCTCGCTCGACGGCGACCTGGATGAGCTATCTATCTGGTCGGTAGCACTCGACGCAATCGATCCGGAGTTGGTGCTGGAGGTCCCTGATATGGGCGAACCGGAGTTGCCCGGCGTGGAACTGCCGCCTCTCGGTCAGATTGACCGCTACCGCTTCGACCTGGATGACACCCCGAGCGGCTGTGTGATCGTACCGAAAGCTTTCACTGAAGAGGTCGATCCGGAAGCCGCCCCGACTGACCTGCCGGATGATCCAGCGTTGACGACCTTCGCTGCGCGCGATGAGTGGCAGACGATGAGCTTTGTGATTTATGCCACACGAGACCTCCCTGAGGTCGAGGTGACCCCGGGATCACTCACAGGGCCCGACGGCACTGTCATCACGGCCGACAACGTGGCGGTCCGCCTCAACCGGCGTGTGATGCAGAGCACCGCGCCGCGCGTGCCGGCGGACAGCCGCGTCCCACGGGCCGCGTTGCTCGATCCGGCTGAACCGTTCGACATGCCCGCCGGTCACTTCAAGGAAATCGCTGTGACAGTTCACGTGCCCGCAGAGACGCCGCCCGGTCAGTACCGTGGCGCGGTGAGCGTGAAATCGGCGGCTGGATCGATCGAAGAACTGCCTGTCACGGTGGAGGTCCTGCCGTTCACACTCGCGGGTTCGGAGCGCAAGCAGTGGGGGATGTACTACTGGGTGAACTTGGACCAGGCGCTGCGAGACGGTCTGCTGGCCGATCTCGAGGACCTGCGCGTGCATGGAGTCGAGCACCTCTTCACCGGGCTGGCGATCGACTATGAAGATGTTGACGGTGAGATGCTGGTCTCGTATGACGAAGTTGACAAGGGCCTCGCAATCTTCAGGCAGGCGGGCTTCGACGGTACCATTATCGTCAACACAGGCTTCCAGCAACTGGCGACACTTCTGGTGAAAGCGGCAGGCGAGGGCGCGACCGAAGAAGCCGTCCTCGCCAGCGACACGTTCCTCGACCAGGCCGAGGCCGCGCTGCGCGGGCTGGCTCCGTTGCGTGAGAAGTACCCGGAGTTCGAGCTGGTGGTCACCCACATGGACGAAGTCCTGGGGCGCGGACGTCTGCCCAAATACATTGCGATGACCCAGCCAGTCCGGCGCGTCCCCGAGTTGCGAATGTACATCACGCTGCACACGCTCCCGCGCGACGAGACGCCCGCGATGACCGCCGAACTTGCGCCCTGGATGGACGTTCGCGGGTATCACGGCTATTCACAGGCCGTATGGCTGCAGTCCGGTCACACCTGGGATGAACTGGCGCAGGAGATCGCCGATGCCGGCGACGAAATGTGGATGTACTACAATCCCCACCGCCCGTTCTACGATGCCGAATGGTCGCGGGTTATCAACGGTCTCTATCTTTGGTGGAGCCCGATCAAAGTGCACTGCCCCTATCGCTACCGGACCATGATCACGTGGCCGCTGCCCTTCAACCACAATATGGCCTACACGGTGCGCTCGCTGCGGGACATGAAGACGCCTGTGGCGCTGCGCAACTGGGAGGGGTTCCGACTGGGCATGCAGGACTGCCGCTACTTCTGCATGCTGGAGGACCTGGTCACGCGAGCGAAGGCCGGCGGCGTTGCTTGTACCGAGGCCGAAGCGTGGCTGACACACCTGCGCGAGATGATGCCAGACCCGCGCGAGATAAGGGAGATCGAGGGCCCGGAGAACAACTACCCGCTGGTGCACACGGTGGCGGAGACGCTCTCGGCCGCAGATTTCGACACCATCCGCCGCACCACCGCCGACCACATTGTTGCGCTACGGGCGGCGGTTGGGGTCACCGACTGAGCCGTGAGCTCGCCGACACGGGAAAGCCCGCGACGTGCAGTCGCGAGCCTTCATGTCTAATGGTCCCGCAAGTCAACTCACGCCAGCGGCAGGTCGATGGTCACACCGCCCTCCTCGGCGGATTTGTCCATCGCCAGAGCCACCTCGTGCGTGTTCACCGCGTCGTTGATGTCAACGTAGGACCTCTCGTCATTCACGATGCAATCGAGGAAGTGGCTGATCTCACCCTCGAACGGATGGTGGGAGACGTCACCACTATCGGGCTGGATCGCCGGGATTTCCGCCCAACCGTCCTGGGCAGGTAGCAGCGTCTTTGAGTAGACCTTGTTGTTGCGGATCGAGCCCTTGTCGCCCAGCAGATCGACGTTGAACTGGTAGGGCAGGACGCAGTCCACCGAGGATGAGATCTTCCCGACCGCACCGTTGGCGAACTTGACCGTCCCTACCACGGTCGCCGGATACTCGTAGCGCTTGTCCCAACCGCCCGCAGCGGCACCCGTTACCTGCACGATGTCCGAGCCCGCCAGCCAGCGGATCGCGTCGACGGCATGGACGCCGCCGAACAGGAAGCTCGAACCGCCGTCATCTTTGCGGATGCACCATTCCCAGCCGCCATACCAGTCGTCGACACCATGCCAGTAGTCGGCCTCCGCATAGAAGACTTCGCCGATCGCGCCGGCTTTCACCAGCGAAGCGATGTTCAGCAGCCCGGGGTTCCACCGCAGACAGAAGCTGACCACGGTCTTCACGCCGGATGCGTTGGCGTCAGCGCACTTAACCCCATGCTCCACGTGAACTCGGTTGGGCCCGGTCACCGACAGGGCGTCGACATTCGCGTCGGCGAGCAGTTCGTCGAGATCGGTATAGATGGCCACATCGGTCAGTCCGGCCTTATCGGCGGCGCGCTGAGCACTCTCGGCGCTGCGACTCCCGATGGCGACGACCTCGGACCTCGGGTCAGCGATGTAACCGTTTATGTGTTCGTCAGCTACCCAGCCAGCCCCAAATATGGCGCAACCGATCTTCTTATCAGACATGGTGGATTACCCCCTTGCGGCGGATAAATGGCAATGGCATGTTGCGACCGAACTCTTCCGCATAGGCCTGCGGAATCCTCTGCTCCTGCGGGCATGACGAGCGCCGACGTCAGTCACGTCGGCGCTTTGATCCAGACATTGAGGTGCCTCGTCTAGAGTATGGTGTACGCGCGAAGTTCGAGTTCGCTGGTGACTTCCCACTGTTCGGACAACACGTTCTGCTCGCGCGTCTGGTCCTTCACGATGCCAACGCCCCGCGCGAACCAGACGTCCAGGCGGAAGAACTGGTAGAGGCCATCCGCACTCGTTAAGTCCGGATCCGACAGGCGGACCTTCACGCACGAGAAAGTGCCCGCCGGAACCGTGACATCCTCAGCGATGGCTAGGACCTCGTAGGTGACGTTCGGTGCGTCGGGATCGGACCACGTCTCGCCGACTCGGGGTGGTGTGGCGAGCTGCGGGACGTCCTCGCCTTCAGCGCCCAATCTGACATACACTCCGTCGCGATCGAACCGCCTGAACTGACCGTAGAGCCTCTCGGGGAAATCCCCCACTGCCACCCGCTTGGTCTCGAAGACGAAGTAGTCCGTGCCAACCAGTTGCGCGGTGCCCGTGATGGTTTCGACCTGCTCAAACTCGTACCAGCCAGCCTTCACGCCCTGTGGCACGAAGAGCGCCTTCAGGTTGTCCTCGGGAATAACCGTGCTGATACGCAGATCGTAGGTCCAGGAGTTGCCCAGAGCCATCGGCAGGTAACTGCTCAGGTCCGACTGCACCGACGGCCCACCCCCGCCGCCACAGCCGACCACTCCGAGTGCGATGATTGTCACGAGCGCTGCTGTTGCTGCAAATGATACTTTCATAGTGGTGCCGTCACCCTGTGATTCGCGTTAGTCGTCTCTTGTTTGGCTTAGACAGTCTCGACCCCCCGGGAAGTTCCACTACTCGACCAGTGCGGCACCCGCGTCGGCGTCAGTAGGCGCGTACATATGGTCATCACGCACGAGCGCCAGCACGTCCAGCATCGGGCTCTCGTTCACGCGGGCCTCACGCCCCATGATCCGCAGCGTCGTCGCGCCCGCCTCAAGATCCAGGGGCACGCCCCCATCCCAGAAAAAGTGGCCATAGTCGCCGATATGGTTACCGAGCGTGATCGGCTCGTCGGGATGTTCGGGATCGTGCAGGAAGAAACTGTTCGTGTTCGTGTCATGGTAGCGCGTGCGTATCCAGAGATAGTAGCGGCCCGATTCTGGCACCTCGACGTCGTACTCGAGACCGTGCTGAGGACCCACCTCCCTGTTCATGCCGGCTGTCGGAACGATGACATCACTGATCGCGCCGGGAGCTCCCGCGCCGACTTCTGAGCCGAGCCCAAAACTGCCCTCGATTCGGTCCGGTTTCGCGGCGTCTATGACGATCATCTCGGGCTTCATGATGTTCGCCCGAGCGCGTCGGAGTTCGTCGCGGATATTGGCTGATCCGCCGGTCACTCGCATGAGCACGCGCGTAGTCACCGGGACGCGGACGCGCGAACCGGGCAGCCACTCCACCGGCCACGGGTCGCCCTTGTAGTCCACGAACTCGACGCGGCGCTTGTCGAACGAGAACTCGATGGTGGCACGGCGCGACACTGGCGTCAGCGAGACGACGCGCACGCCGTCGACGGGATCGGCCCGCATTGCGCGCACGATGTGCCCGGTGCCCGCACAGTAGGGCAGCTCGCGTGCCCTGACCAGCCGCGGCGCTTTGTCAGGGAGTTCCACCAGCATGTAGTCCTGCCTGGCCGAAAGCACTTTGGCTTTCGTCTCCGGACCGAACGTCCCCGCGAACTTGTGGTGCTCGTAGCGTCCCATCACGTGCAGCATCGCATCCAGCCCGACAATCTCGCCCATGCGGCTGACGGACGTCAGGATCGAGTAGGTCATGTCGCACGCGAGGGCCTTCGCCGCAAGATACTCGACATCATCAAGCTGTGTGCCGCGCACATGCTCGGTTGAGGTCTTGAGCCGGAACCATCCCAGATCGGCCACCATCATCTCGCGCTGCGCCCGGGGCACGCTCCGGGCGATGGCGTCGTCGACCTCATCCTTGGGGTCCTCGGATATCCAGAAGTAGTCGCGCTGACCGACGCGAGTGCTCAGATGCCACGAGAAGGGCGAGCCCGCAGCCGCCTGAGTGAGCGCCGGTTCGCGGTCGAGACGCTGGATCACCTGCAGCTTGGCGTTCGACGTCGTGTACCAGCGCGGATCATGCACGTCCTCGGCGCCGTCGAAGTATATCCAGTCGAAACCGGCTGCGTTGTAAGTGTTCGCAATGTCCTGCGCGTGTTCGTCGATCATGTCGGTGTTCTGATCGATGATGAAGATGCCCCGCGACTCATCGGTCTTCACGTGAGCTACTGCGGCGTCGACTTCGTGGGCCTGCGCAGGCGTTCCATAGATGCCGCGCCGCACGCCGGTGAACCCGTAGGGCTTCTCCATGGACAGGTCAGTGTAGATCATCAGCTCATTGTCGATGCGAATGTCGCGAGTACCGGTCAGCACCGGCCAGCCCGTTGGCGGCTCGGTAATCACGATGCGGTCGGCGGTCTCGTCCATCGCCTCAGCGAGAATCAGGAACTTGTCTTGATACAGCCGCCGCTCCGCCCCGCCCAGGTTCTGGTCGCAGTTCTTGGGCACCTTGCTCGCGAACATGTGCGCACCGGCAAGCACACCCGATGCGTGCATCTTGTCGATTGCTGCGCGTAGGGCATCTATCCCGTCTGGGTAAGTCGACTCCGGAACCGCGTAGTGGCGGCCATAGTGTCCCCACGTGCCGTGCAGCAGCAGGATCGACCCAAACCCTCCGGCGGCCGCCCATTCGGTCACCTGCTCCACGTTGTCCTGCGCAACGCCGCTGATCATCAGGTACGAGCCGCGCGCCGCGTCCGAGCGCTTGGCCTTGATCCCCAGCGGAATGCCGAACAGCTCTTCTGCCGACTGGATGGCGTCCGGCAGCGTCTCCCACGGCGCGGCCATCAGCGCCACACGCACAGGCGCCAGCTTCAGGTCCGGGTATGTGCTGGCCATCATGTAGGGCTTGCTGCCGCCATTGCCCCGTATGAGACACTCCGGCTGTTCGGCGATCAGGGCCAGCGAGGCGTCGTCATACTTCAGCACATGCCTGGAGCACAGTGACTCGGGGCCCGGGCTCCCATGCAGATGGAACCATGTCAGTTCCTCGACCTGCCCGCTGACCTCTTCGAGCGTCAGCAGAAGCAGATCGCCCTGCGCCTCCCAGGAGATAGTGGCGATCACGCCGCTGTCTCCGAATGTCATGCGCAGGCGATTGCCCTCAGCCGCGACCGAGGTGACTGCGACGATCTCTTCGCCGATCTTCGCGGAAGCAATGACGCCCTCCGGCCGCGCCAACTCCACCTCGGAGCACGAAGCGGTGAGGGAGAGCACCTTCCCTGCCTCATCCACCTCGAGGCGGATTGAGTCGGACTCGAGCACGGCCGCCTCCGCACCCGCGATCAGTGTCATTACACCGATGGCAACAAGAGCGGTACTGACGAGTTTTCTCATGTGTGCTTTCCTCCGCGAGACCATCTCAGTGAGAATCAAATCTGTCCGATTGCACTGTCACAACAGCCCGCGAGTCAGCGAATGCCTGTGCATGATCGGCAGCAACCGCGCCCATCCAAGCACCCAGTACCAAGGGCACTTCCAGAAGTGCCAGCAGGGCGGCCCCAGTGCCAGCTGAACTCACTATTGCCGCCCCCATCCCTGCGGTAGCTGCGAGGGCCACGCTGTGCGGGATGGGCCACTTTCCCAGTCGCCTTAGGCCCAGACCCACGACCAGTCCGGCGACCAGCCCAGCGGCAACGACGTGCAACAGGCATGGCCAGACGTCGGCCGCCAGCCAGTTGCGCGTGGTCGCCAAGTGCGCATCCTCGGCGGCATTGACGAGAGCGCACATCGGCAATAGGAGCACAATCGCTGTGTAAAGACACTGACGCGCCGCAGCTACCAGATGATGCCGAGGAGGCCTCGCGTCGACATGCGCAAGCGCCGCGCGGACTCCGACTGAGACACCAACACCGACGCCAATCCCAAGCATTTCCAGGGCCCATCTGTAGGCCAGGAATGTTGACAATCTCCCCTGTGCGCAGACGAGCCCGCCGGTCACGCTTGCCGCGACGCCTATGCCGAGAGCCTGCAGCGGCGTCCACCCTCCGATGGTCCTGAGCCCAACCCAAGCAACAGTACCCGAAAACACCCAACTGGCGCCCCAAAGCGCGAAGAACAGAACCATCGCCGCGCCTTCGCTCAGATCGTGCTCCACCGCTTCCACCAGAAACGTCGCCAATGGCAGCAGCAGCCACGGCAGACCCGCGAGCACCAGCGTTGCCCCGAGGTAGCTCAGCGCCGCGTCTCTTGTCCTCATTCCGGGGTGATCTTCCCCGCGCTCCGGTCCACTTCCTGCCTGAAGGACCTTCCTCCCCAGCGTCGAAGAGTGCATCTGCCTGTATCGCATAGCATCTGCCGAGGTGATTCTGACTATGCTCTACACTCACGAACGCAACTACGGAGCCCGCATCTCCGATGAGTACACCTACCGCGACATGCGGCTGCTCATCATGGAGAACGAACTCATCCGCGTGACCATACTCCTCGACAAGGGCACCGACATCTACGAGTTCCTGCACAAGCCCTCGGACACCGATTTCATGTGGCGCAACAACCGGGGCGTGCGCCCGCCGATGAAGGCAATGGACATGGCGCCGGCGCTTGGCGGACCGTTCTCGGACTTCTACGAGGGCGGCTGGCAGGAATGTCTGCCCAATGGTGGCAACGCATGCGAGTACAAGGGTGTGCAGATGGGCCAGCATGGCGAGGTGTGGGGTGTGCCGTGGCGTTGCCAGGTCACGCAGGACGATCCCGAGTGTGTGCAGGCGAAGACGTGGGTGCGCACCAACCGCACGCCCTTCCTGCTCGAGAAGACTTTCACCCTCCGGTCAGGCTCGGGCGTCCTGGAGATCGACGAGTCGCTCACCAACGAGGGCACCGAGCCGCTGGACCTGATGTGGGGACACCACCCGGCGCTGGGTGAGGAGTTCCTCAAGCAGGACTGCATCATCGACTGCGCCGCGAAAACCGTCGTCTCCGAGATGGCGGTCGAGGAATCCAGTCGCTTCCTGCCGGGACAGACCTTCCCCTGGCCGATCGGCGAGGGCAAGGACGGCAGCGATGTGGACGTGAGCATCGTCACCCCGCCCGAAGCGAAGACCGATGATATGCTCTATCTTACGGACTTGGAGGAGGGCTGGTGGGCGGTGACCAGTCAATCTCAGCACGTGGGCTTGGGCATATCGTTTGACCTCGACGTGTTCAAGCATATCTGGCTGTGGATGCCGCTTGGCGGCAGCAATCGCGCGCCGAGTTTCGGCCGCCACTACACCATGGCCATGGAGCCGTTCAGCAGCTTTCCGGGCGTGTTGACGCAATCAATCGAGGCCGGGCGCCAGCTTGTCATGGAGGGCGGCGAGACCCGTCACACCTGGCTGCGCGCGGTTGCCTACGATGGTGTAAATCGCGTGGCCGGCATCGACGCAGACGGGGCAGTGAAGCCCAAATAGCATGCGAAGGAGTTCCGGTGACTGACGACAGCAAGCCGCTCGTGGCCGTGCATGTTTGCTGCGGCCCCTGCGCCACTTCGGTGGTGGAGCGCCTGCGCGAGTCATATCGCGTGCATGCGGTCTGGTACAACCCGAACATCCAGCCCGATGAGGAGCACGACCGACGTCTCGCCACGATGCGCGAACTGGCCGGTGCTATCAATCTGCCGATGACTGAACTCCACTACGATGTCGAGGCATGGCTTCGCGACTGCGCCGGACTGATGGATGAGCCGGAGGGCGGACGGCGCTGCGGCGTCTGCTTCGAGCATCGGCTCTGGGTGGCGGGTGCGTTCGCGGCGGAGATGGGGGCCGATTTCTTCGCCACAACGCTGACCGTCAGCCCCCACAAACCGGCGGCGACCATCAACCCCATCGGACTGCGGATCGCTACCGAGGCGGGTGTGGATTTCGTCGACCAGGACTTCAAGAAGCGCGACGGCTTCGCTCGCAGCATACAGCTCAGCCGCGAGTTTGGCCTCTACCGCCAACGGTACTGCGGGTGTCTGCCGAGTCGAGGAGACGTCTGACCGGCCCGCGATAACTCCGCCTCAGCGGGCAGGAAGTCGCGCAGGGATGGCGAAAGCGAGTTCGGTTCCTCTGCCCATCGCAGTGAGAGTCGCTGCAGAGACCTTGTCCTGACCGAACAACGGGGCTTCCGGGCCCCGTCTCACCAGTCCGAGGAGGGAGATCGCATCATGTCGCGTTTCACTGGTATTGTTGCCATCATCTCACTGAGCGTGTTGTGCGTTGGCTTGGCGTGGGGCCAACACGGGACCGCCAACCTGCCGTCTGCGGTAGCCTGGCAGGCCGATGAGACAGAAGTCTCTTCGCAGATACGCCTCTTCGAGGGCACCAGCAATGACAGCTATGACTTTGCGATACGCGGAGAATTGAACAACAACGCCGAGGTCGGCCTGGGCTGGTTCACCATGTCGACGATGGGTGAGGATCCCATCGGCGACGCCGTGCGCGCCTCCAACCTCGACCTTCTGACTCTTGACCTGAAGTGGCAGGTCGCGGACGGCACCACTCGCGGCGCGATTCGCACCGGCGCCGAGTTCCCGACCTCTGCCACGATCGGGATGAACACCGCGACTGGCGCCTTTGTCTGGTCAAACCGGGCGATCCCCTTCATCTCCGCAATCATCGAGCGCGGTGACCCGGACGGATGGCTGTGGATCCTCGAACCGAAGGGCGTGGGATTCGACGCGGACATGGCGGCCAGCGATGGCACTGGCACCGTCGAGGGGTTCGGCAACCTCTTCATGGTCGGCGCCGGTGTCCGGCGCGCGTCCGGCCAGATTGACCTCTTCGCCGACGCAGCCTACCCGATCAGCGGCGAGAACAGCATCGACGAAGACACCAACCGCGTTGAGCGCGAACTGGCCTGGTCAGCCGGTGGCACTCTGTATCTCGGCGGGACGCACAACTGGACGCTTGACGTCTTCGCCACCAACACCGCCGGCCCCAGCGCCGCGACCTCGTGCATTGTCGCACCTGACCAATCGGTCGGCCTGGGTGTGGGCATCGGCGGCGAGTTCTGACCCAGCGGCCGAGCGCGGGTAACGCGAGCAGTCGCAGATCATTGCGTCGATCAATGAGGGCTCGGTCCATCTGGACCGGGCCCTTTTCGTGCGTGGGAGGAAAACCCGCGAAAGTCGCGTAACATTCTCGCTGTTGGCGAGCACTTTAACCGCGAGGGGCCGAGGAGCCCCAACTGATGCGCCCCGGGAGCGGATGCGGGTGGCAACCGACGCAGAGGTGGTGAGGAGAGTGCTTGCTGGAGATGCTGACGCTTACGCGCTGCTGGTGCAGCGCCATCAGAGCGCGGTCATCGCCTCGGCACACCACCTCACCGGCGACGCCGAAGCCGCTCGGGACATCGCGCAGGACACCTTCGTCGACGCCTGGCGCCAGCTTCGTCAACTCCGCAATCATGCTGCTTTCTCCGGCTGGCTCGTGGGAATTCTGCGCAACAAGTGTCGTGCCTGGCTGGCTCGTCGGCAGCCTGAGACGGTGCCTCTCGACGACGTCCCCGTGCCCGGCGTCAGCGATCCGGATCCTGACACGGGCGATGTGGCGGAGCTTCTCGGCATGTTGCCGACCACAGACCGCGAAATCCTCGCTGCTCGCTTCCTGCACGAACTCTCATATGCAGAGATTGCGGACGCGATGGAGATGACGGTCGGGGCAGTGCGCACCCGGTGTTGTCGGGCCCGACAGCACCTGCGAGAGCTTCTGTCCGTAGCCGACGGTGCAGCCGCAAGATCGGGTGATGCACGATGACCACACCAAAGCCGTGCGCACGATGGATGGAGGCCATCTCAGCATACGCCGACCACGAGTGCGGTCTGCTCGAGGCCATTGGCGTCAACCTGCACCTGCTTGGCTGCAGGGCATGTCGCACCTGGCTCAGACAGATCCGCGATGATGAGAAGACATTCCGGCAAACCTGCCTGCAATCCGCCCGGGGCGCGGATGTCACAGCGAATGTGATGCAGGAGGTGTCAGCAATGTCAAACCAGGAAGTCATTCGTCCAGCGCCCGCTCGCAAGGGCAGCCGCATCATCGAGCTGGCCGTCGTCCTTGGGATTCTCGCAATCGCAGCTTCCATGCTCTTCCCCGTCTTCGCCCGCAGCCGGGAGAAGGCGCGCAGTACGTCCTGCCTCTCGAACATGAAGCAGTTGGCCGTGGGAGCCTCAATGTTCGCCCAGGACCACGAGGAGCGCCTCCCGGGCGCCGTCACCTGGCACGATGACATCATGCCCTACGTAAACAACGAGCAACTCTTCACCTGCCCGACCCGCTCGGAGGGCGCCAAGGGTGGGTACGACATCAACCCACACGTCGCCGGGCGCAAGATCAGCGACATACCCAATCCCGAGACCACCATTCTGCTCTACGAGGTAGACGCGTCCGGACAGCCCGTCTTTCCGCACAATGGTGGAGCCAACTACGCGTACGTAGATGGTCACTGCAAGTGGCTGCACAAGCGTGACCACCCGGAGGACTTGCAGAGCAGTGGCTTCGTGCCACCGACGCGGAACTACGGTCTGGCCGCGAACCTGCACATCGCTTACCAGGCGACCGTCGAAGTCATCGTCGACAACGTCTACCAGTCGGTGTTGCAGGCCGAGGCGGCGGTGACGAAGTGCGGCGGCTTTCTGATGCAGTCGTCCCTGCGCTGCACTGAGTCCCATGGCGGCGCAAGCCTGATCGTCAAGGTGCCAACCGAACAAGTCGGCAACTGCATCAACGCCCTTGGCGCGCTGGGCTTCGTTGCCAGCAGGGAGATCATGGGCGAGGATCTAACTCGGCGCCACGTCACCACGACCCGTGAGATCGCCGCCGGCACGGAGCGCCAGGAGCGGCTCTCGGATATGGTCGACACGATGGACGATGACCGCGAGCGTGTGGCGGTCGAGACGAATCTCGGCGAAGTGGAGCGCCAGACTATTGCCCAGCGCGACACCATCTTCGACATCGACACTCGCGTAACCCTCGCGACCATCTCGGCGACGCTCACCGCCAGGACGCCCCAACGTCAGGCAGCGAGCCTGGCAGGAGCGTTTGACGGGGCTGCGTCTGCCCTCGTCACCCTCGGTGTGCGAGTGGGATCCGTGGCCGCGTGGGTCCTGGTCTTCGCGCCGGTCTGGGGCGCCCTGCTCGGCATCGGCCTGTTCAGCTATCGCTGGTTGCGCCGACGCGGCGAGTGAAGCCAGCACATCTGGCTGACGATCATGGTACGCGCACGCGCCCCGGACATCTCCCCGGGGCGCGTTTGGTCGTCGATGCGCTCAGCGTGACACTACTTCGGTGTAACCGCCTCGCCGGTCTTCGCCGACTCATACGCCGCGTCGAAGATAGCGATGGTATGGCGCACGACCTCGGGCTTGACGATCAGTTCGACACCGTCGTTTATGTGATTGGCGACATTCGTATACAGCTCGCTCTGATCGGTTTCGAGGCATGGGACATCAGTGACGGACTGCTGCCCGGCTACCTCGTGGTAGAGCTTGACGGTACCGCCGCCGCCCGCCTCCTTGATGAGCCCGCCCTTCTCGCCAAGCACCCGCCAGCGCGGCCGCTGCGCGAATGAGTTGTTGGTCAGCGACAGGTCCGCCCACATCCCTGACTCGAACTCGATCATCAACTGGCAGTGGGTGGGCACGTCCATCGTGTCCGTCCACATGCGGTACTCGAATTGTGCGAAGACTTTCTTCGCCGGCCCGCCCGCGAGCAGCACGCACTGGTCGATCACGTGCGCACCCCAGTCGCGAAGCATGCCCCCGCCCGCGCTCTCCAGGCAGCGCCATCCCTGCTGCGGGCGCGCGCCACCGACGTGCGCCTCAACGGTGAAGACCTCGCCCAACGCGCCCTCGTCAATCAGGTGCTTGACGGTGACGAAATCCTGATCCCAGCGACGGTTGTGGTAGGTCGTCAGGCAAACGTCGCTGGCCTTCGACGCCGCGATCATCGCATCGGCTTCAGCGGTCGTGACGCACAAGGGCTTCTCGGTGATGACGTGCTTGCCCGCCTCCATCGCCTGGATCGCGAGAGGCGCATGCAGATTATGCGGAACGATAAGAGAAACCATGTCGACCGCGTCGTCGACGACCACCTCATCCATGCTTACGTAGGTCCCCACACCCTCCACTTCAGCCGCGGCCGCCCTCCGCTCCGGGTCAGGCTCACAGACGCCGACCAACTCCATCCCGATCGTGTCCCGAGCCCACTCGGAATGCCTGTGACCCATGCCGAACGCGCTTCCGTATCCCACGACACAAACCCGTATGCTCATGGCGGATTTTCCCTTCGCGTAGGTCTGTATTGATCTGCCGCTATTCGCCCGAGGTGTCCGAAACACCTGCCGCCAGTTGACCTGCGTGGGCGGATGTGCTACAAGGCCACGTCCGCGAAAATACATTGGCCTCGCCCCGTGATGCGTGAAAGCAGGAAGACCTTGAGCCTATTGGCCCGAGCCGGTTTCAGCCCCGACGCCCCACCACTTCGCAGGTGGCAGGGCCGCACGGTACTGACGGTCTTCATCACTTACGCCACTTACTACTTCTGCCGACAGAACATCGCTGCGGCCCTGCCGGCCATCGGCGAGGAGTTCGACCTCACCCGCTCCGAGCTTGGTCAGATCACCATGGCGCTCTTCATCGGCTACGGTATCGGCCAGATCTTCTTCGGTCTGATGAGCGATCGCTTCGGCGCGCGCTACCTGCTGCTCGTTGGCATGCTTGTCTCCGCCGGACTTAACGTCAGCTTCGCGCTCTCCCACCCAATCATCCCCATGGTCGTCCTCTGGGGCCTGAACGGCGTTTTCCAGGCCTCGGGGATGCCAGCTCTGGCGAAGACCATCGCGAACTGGTTCACGCCCGCTCAACGTGGGCGAGTGCAGGCTGTCCGCGGCATGGACTACCCAGTCGGCGCCATGCTCGTAACGCTGCTCAGCGGGTTCCTCGTGCAGTACGTCGGGTGGCGCTGGGCGTTCTATGTGCCCGCAGCGATCCTGACGGCGTCGGCGGTGCACACTTTCAGCCGTCTGCGCAGTGCACCTGAGGACGTGGGCCTGCCTCCAGTGGAGGAGCACGCAGACGCCGACCGGGCGGTTGCTGAAGCCAACGGCTGCCAGTCGGACAACGGGTCGGAGTTTATAGGCTGGCGCTATGTGCTGAAAATGACCATCGCCAACTGGCGTATCTGGGCTCTGGCGACCGGATTCTTCGGCGTCACCATGACGCGTTACGGCTTCGGCATCTGGGCGATCACATATCTGACTGAGAACGGCGCCAGCGTCTCGCGCGCGGCCGCGCTCAGTTCAGTCATGTGGCTCGGCGGCGCGCTCGGCATCTTCGTCTCAGGGCACGCCGGCAGTTGGTGGTTCCGCGGCCGTCACGCCCCATTCGTCGTCCTGCAGCTCGTCGCCCTGGCCGGACTCACCGCGC
Source organism: Candidatus Zipacnadia bacterium (assembly GCA_029821735.1). Taxonomy (GTDB): domain Bacteria; phylum Armatimonadota; class Zipacnadia; order Zipacnadales; family UBA5352; genus JALGSU01. The sequence continues at coordinate 103,063 of JALGSU010000008.1, forward strand.
TCTTCCCAATCATACCGACCAACGTGCCATGGATCCTGCTGCTCTACCTGGCGGCAGTAGGCTTCTGCACCTACGGACCTGACATGATGATGTGTCAGACGATGGCGATGGATATCGCGACACGCAAGGCGACCGCGACTGCCGGGGGATTCATCGACGCACTGGGGTCGCTCGGAGCTGCACTGACAGTGGCGCTAAGCGGGCACCTGGTGGACTCAATCGGTTGGGCGCCAGCAATGTATCTATGGGCCGGCGGTGCAGGTCTGGCCGCGCTGCTGACCTCCACCTTGTGGAACACCCGGTCATGTGAGGGCGAGTATCTGTAGAGCCGTCGGCCTCTAAGCCATGTCCAGCCCGGGGCTGATGATCACGCCGTCCTCACTGGTGAACGCCGGAGCTGCCGGCTCGATCCGAACCTTGTAGTCCTCGACGGTCAGCCGCCCCTGCGCGAACCACTGCACCGCCTGCGGGTAGACGCGGTGCTCCTGCTTGAGTATGCGCCCCCCGAGCGCGTCCTCGTCGTCCCCGGCGACCAGCGGAACCGCAGCTTGGATAATGATCGGCCCACGGTCGAACTCCTCGTCGGCGAAATGCACCGTGCACCCCGCCACTTTGACGCCCTTCTTCACCGCGTCGCGCTGCCCGTGTGCGCCCGGGAATGAGGGTAGCAGCGCCGGATGGATATTCATCACGCGGTGATGATAGGCGTTGAGGACGCCGATCCCGATGCGACGCATGTAGCCCGCCATGACCACCAGATCCACGCAATAGTCGGCCAGGAGTTTGACGTGTTGCTCGTCCGCTGCGAAGAACTCGTCCGTCAGGTCCTTGCCCACGCGGACCCGTTCGGTGGCGATGCCGTGCCGAGCGGCACGCTCCATCGCCCCGGCGCTGGCCTTGTTGGCAATCAGCACGACCACCTCGGCGTCAATGCGCGCGTCTTCGCAGCCGTCTATGATCGCCTGCAGATTGCTGCCGCCGCCAGAGGCGAATGCGCCGATTCTGAGCTTGTCGGCCATGCGGTTCACACCCATCCTGGTGTTGCAGCTTCGCGTGGACTACCAAGGCATTTCCTGATTCAGATAGACCTGGGCGCCCCAGTCGAAATCTTCCATGAACAGGAAGCACCCGCCGGCCCCATGCACCATGGGCTCGCCAGACTCCAGTCGCTCCAGATACGCGTTCTGGAACCTGGTATCTCGGGGCGCCGTTGCCGGATCGACAGGGGTTTCGTCAAAAAGGGCGCCCGGCAAGCTGTTCTCGCCAAGGCCGATGGGGAAGAGGTACACTTCCTTCTGGAAGCGCGGCAGGTTGGCGGTCTCGGGCATGAGCTCCTGGATGACGGTGTTCAGCAGCCACGAGCCGCAGCAGATGCAGCGCCACTCGCGCTCCGGGAAATGCCCCCCGAAGAACTCGGGCACCATCTGGAATGACCGTTTGCACTCCTCGTAATCCATCGGGCCCCCGGTGGGGATGTGGATGTTGAGCACCGGGTCACCCTTGGCCACCACTTGCTCCCATTCATCGCAGGAAGTGTCACGGGCTCCTGCCGCGCCGAGCCGCCGGGCAGGATCGCGGTGCCACGAACTTCGTCGTCAGTCACCGTCAGTTCTGATGTCCACGCGCCGCCCTCGTCATCGCCTCCACGCAGAACCTGACCATCGCCCCGGAAGCGCTGACCGGCCTCCGCCATCGCGAGTTTGCGCCCATCGCTCCTGTTGCGGAATATCCTCAGCGGGGCGAAGAAGTTGTTGAACTGAAATTGCAGCCTGACGAGGTGGTAGAGGCGCCCTGTCAGATGGTTCATCAGCCAGTTCACATAGTAAGGACGCAGTCCCCACGCGCCATCTTTCCGCAGATGATCGTCGATACCCCACTTGATCTGCGCGAGCGTGTCGCGAACAACCTTCTTGGGGATGCGATGCTTCTCGTGGACCGCCTGCATGTCCGGGATACCGGACAGGAGCACGAGCGTAAAGAGCGCGCCCGTGTGGCTGCCGAGCGCTTCCTGCGGATACGGCCAGCCGCGAATGTTCTCAGACGGGTAGCCCTCCGTCCGGAAGAGGCAGTAGTGCATGTGCCACGCCAGAGCCGAGAGTGCCGGGCTGTCGGCGATCAGTTCGGCAGCCGCGACGCCCTTGAGGGCGATCTCACGCTCCTCAATGAACTCCGAACTCAGGAATACGAGACCGTGCGGGTTCATCACCCGCTGGGACGCTTCCCAATGAAGTTCCAGACTCTCGACGCTTTCCTCTATTCCCAGTTCGGCCACGACTTCTTTGAGTTCTATGGCTGGTACCTCCGCATTCACGGGTCTTGCCGAATTACGCGGGTACTATTCCCGTGCGCATGGTCAACTTCCTCCGTGGGCCATTGGCAGGTGCCATGACCGATCCAGCGAACCTGCTTGCGGCACGCCAGTCAGACCGTCGGAGGTGTTCCCATGGCAGCGTCCTGCGCGTTCGGCATCCAGCTCGACTCCATTCAATCCGGTTTTGACGGCGAGACTTGCTGGGTCCATGCCCGAGCCGGGGCCATTCCCGGAGCAGGCGACAGTGGCGGACCCGCAGTAGTTGTCACCACGCAAAAGCTGCTGCTGTCTGGCAGTGATGTATTCTACACCATTCACGACACTCGCTCGGCCGACATGGGTCGGCGCTGGTCCGAACTCGCGCCACACCCCGGGCTCGGGCGATGGTCGGAGCCCGACGGCGTTGAAGCAGCCGTGTGTGACTTCACTCCTCAGTGGCATGCCGCCACGGGGAAGCTTCTCGGTACCGGCCACGTCGCCCGCTATTCCGAGAACGCTATCATGCACGTGCGCCCCAACCAACCCTCGTATTCGGTGTACGACGCCGACGCTCGCACATGGTCGGACGCCCGCGTTGTCGAGCTGCCCCAGCCGAAGTTCTTCACGTCAGGCGCCGGTTCAGGCCAGCGATATGATCTCGATGACGGCACCGTGCTGCTCCCCTGCTACTTCCGACCCGACGCAGAGGAGGCGATGTACCAGGCGACGGTTCTGCGGTGCAGCTTCAACGGAACCGAACTGGTCTTCGAGGAACATGGCACCGCGTTGGCGTGCCCCGATCCGCGCGGAATGTGCGAACCGTCATTGACTCGCTTCGGGGAGAAGTTCTTCCTCACGCTGCGCAATGACGTGCGGGGATATGTGACCCGTGGCAGCGACGGTCTGCACTTCGACGAGCCTGTGCCCTGGTGCTTCGACGACGGCGAGGAACTTGGCAACTACAATACCCAGCAGCACTGGGTGACCCACTCGGACGCGCTCTTCCTGACATACACTCGCCGGGGCGCCGACAACGATCACGTGTTCAGGAACCGTGCACCACTATTCATCGCACAGATCGACCCTGAACGCCTGTGCGTGATCCGAGAGACCGAGCAGATCGCTATTCCCGAACGCGGCGCGCGCCTCGGGAATTACGGCGTGTGCGACGTCAGCCCCGAGGAGACGTGGATCGTCAACGCGGAGTGGATGCAGCCTGCCGGTTGCGAGAAGTATGGCAGTGACAACACCATCTGGATTTCGCGGTTGGTGTGGGATACGCCGAACCAACTCGCGCTCTAGAAGCGCGCGTGCCGCTTCACCCCAAAGTGGTGGCGCTCGCGCTCAGGTCGGACGCTGAGCGCTGGCGCTGCATTCTCTTCCGACGGCTCACCGTCTGCGGCGAAGACCAGGTATTGGCTCCCGGCCTCCGTCTGCCACTGGACCCGGTCGCCCTCCAGCTCCAGGTCGCCATCGGGGCCGCGGACGATAATACCCCGGTCCGGCCACGGGCTAAGCAGCCGACATGTTCCGCCGACTTCGCTGGCGATGCGCACGTCAGCGACCTCCCCGTCGCGCAACGCAGCGCTGACCGTGAATGCGCCTTCGGTCCGCAGGTCCTCGAAGCACAGATCGTGCCAATGGTCAGGAATGGCGGGAAACAGACGTATCGTCCCGCCCCAACTCTGCAGGACCATCTCCATGAGCGCCGCGGCAATGGCGAAGCCGCCCTCAATGGTCATCGGGCGATTGGTGAATCGGGTCATGCCAAAGCGCCGGTAGTCACCGTTAGTGTGTATGGTGGCCGGAGTGATGAAGCAGCGCGCGTAGATGTCGCAATGCAGCCAGGCCATGTTCCCGCGAGCGACTCTTGCCGCGATCATCGCCGACGGTCCCATCCCATGCCCGGCCCACTGGCCCATGCCGGTGATGACGAGATGGTTCATCGATCGCTCGATCAGGTCGCGTTCCTCATCGCTGCCATCGACGGTAAGCACGCCCATCGGGTGGATGCCCATCAGGTGTGAGTGGTGCCGGTGCGAGTGCGCTAGCGGCTGGCCCTCGGTGACGTGGATGCCGTCCGCGCCCTGCGGGTAGTCGGCCAGCCGGTCAAGCAGTTCCCGCCAGCCCGCCGCATCCGGGTCGTCGATGCCCAGCGTCGCCACGCTCTCCAGCAATGCCTGCGCCAGCCAGCGCATCAACGCAATGTCACAGGCCGGATCGGCGCCATAGCGAGCAGTCGTGCCCTCGCCCCATTCCGGTGAATAGGCCAGCGGCAGGTGCAACCGTCCGTCTTCACCCTCCTCAAGCAGGCCCTGATACGTCTGCAGGCACCCCTTCAGGAAAGGGAAGGCCCGCCGCTGCAAAAAATCTCGGTCCTGCGAGTAGAGCCAGTGCAGCCACCAGCCATGCGCCAGCCACGCTGCATTCCCGGGCCAGAACTCCACCCCGTGGTATCCATAGATGCGCTCACCACCGGGGCCCATGGCGCAGCCGCCCCATATGCCATCGAAGCCGAAGAACTCTCGACACTGGCTCCGCCATCGGTCCATGCACTGGTCGAACGTCTGGTACAGACTCTCGCCGAGTTCAAGGCGATTGCCGGCATAGACCGGCCAATAGCTCTGCTGCAGATTTGAGTCGAGGTGATAGTCGCCCGACCACGGCGGCATCTCGCCATCCACGGTCCACACGCCCTGCAGCGAAATCGGCAGACCATCGGCACGAGTGGAGCAGCCCAGCTTGTACATCTCGATACAGTAGAGGGCTTCGAGGTGCGCGTCCGGGACTGTCAGAGCGCTCCGCTGCCAATAATCCGCCCACCACTGCGCGTGCTCATCGCGCAGGGAGTCGAGATCGTCAGGCGCTATGAGCGCGAGCGCTTCCGCCAGGGGGTCATCCGCGTCATTGTGCGTAACGAACGAGACCAGCACTACGTCGTGCGCATCGCCCCGGCGCACGATCTGCCACGCCACCACGTACTCGCCCCCAGCCGGCAGGCGCTGCCTGAGCCAACACCGGTCGCAGTCCTCGCCACGTTCAGGCTGCTCGTAACCCCACGCAGCCAGCTTCTCGAGGGCCTCCTCGTTCAGGTGATCCGTTCCGACCGCCACCGATACAGACTCGGCGCCCTGCAGGTCGATGCAGATGATGTTGCGCGTCGCATGCACCAGCGCTTGCCAGCGCACATCGCCGATCGTGCCCTCGGCCTGCGCGCCGTACAGTCCCAGGCGTGCCTCGAAGGTCGGCTGCGAACCGAGGTCGATCCCCATGCGCGGCATTGGCAGGCGCGTGGGATAGACGCCCCCGTGCTCGCGGTAGCGATCCCGAAACTCCTCGCGCGCCTCGGCGTCACGATGCTCTGTGACCAACTGCTTGAGGTGCTCCCAGTTGTAGACCTCCGGATCAGGCGTCTGCTCGCGCAGCTCCCAACAGTCATACTTGTCCAGCGAGATCCTCAATCCGGTCTCGGCAGGATCGCCCCAGAGCATCGCTCCGATGTGACCATTGCCCAGTGGAATCCCGTGATCCCATTCCAGCACCGGCACTTCCCAGACTGGGTCATGCTGGCCGAGGAAATCCCGCATCTGCTCCCGAGAGACCCGCATCACTCTGACCTCCTAGAACCGCGCCAGCTTCTTGACGCCGAACCAATGCGCGTGCGCGCCACTGCGCACTCTCACCACAGGCTGCATCTGATCGTCAGTCAACTCCGCCCCGTCACAGACAACCACATACTCCGCGCCCGCCTCAGTCTCCCACTCGACGGTCTCGCCTTCCAGGCGCAGATCGCCCGCTGCTCCGCGGACGATGGCTGTCTGGCCCGGCCACGGGTTGCGCATTCGACAGATACCGCCGACTTCGCTGACTATGCGAGCGTACACGACTTCGTCGTCACTCAGCCGCGCGCTGACGATGAAGGCCCCCTCAGCTCGCAGGTCCTCGAAGCTCGTCTCATGCCAGCGATCCGGAACAGTGGGGAAGAGGCGGATCACGCCGCCCCAGCTCTGCAACAGCATCTCCATGATCGCGGCGGCGTAGGTCAGGCCCGCTTCGAGGGTCATAGGTGTGTAGGCCGCCCGCGCATGGCCGAACTGGCGCGGGTCCCCGTTCACGTGCATGGTGTTGGGCATGATGAACGCGTCGGCGTAGCGGCGCAACATGTCGTAAGCAAGATTCTGCTGGCCCGCGCGCGAGGCAATGAGCGAAGCCCAAGGGAACGCCCAGCCCGTCCATGCTCCCGTCCCACGCCACACCCAGTGATTGAGCGAGCGTGCGATCAGACTGCGCTGCTCGTCCCCCTGCTCCGTGTTGAGCACCCCGAGCGGGTGAATGGCCATCAGGTGCGAGTGGTGGCGGTGTGATTCCCACAGACTGTCTCTGGATGTCACCCACAGGCCTTCGCCGCCCTGCGGATAGGGCGCCAATTTCTGCATCGTCTCACGCCAGCCGTCGACCTCATCGCCCTCAATCTCCAGAACCGCTGCCGCCTCCAGCAACGCTTCGCCGAGGAAGCGTATCAGCGCGAGATCGCCGGACGGGTCTGGAGCGTACCGCTCGCCTGCGCCCTCTCCCCACTCCGGCGAGTACCCGAGCGGCAGGTGCAGCTTACCGTCCTCCCCCTCCTCCAGCAGGTTCTGATAGGTGAGCATCGCCCCGTGCATCATGGGAAGTGCCTGTGTGCGCAGGAAGCATTGATCCTGAGAATAGAGCCAGTGCAGCCAGTAGTGATGCGCCAGCCAGGCGGCGTTGCCCGGCCAGTACTCCGCACCGTGATAGCCATACACTCGCGCACCGTTCGGGGCGATTGCGCAGCCGCTCCACAGCCCATCAAATCCGAAGAACTCCCGACACCGCTCCTCCCACCACGAGATGCAGTCGGTGAACGTGTCGTACAGGCATTCACCGAGTTCCAGCCGGTTCGCCGTATAGATCGGCCAATAACTCTCCTGCACATTCATGTCCATGTGGTAGTCACCCGACCACGGCGGCATGACCCCGTCGGCCGTCCACAGGCCCTGCAGCGTGATCGGGAGACTTCCGGGCCGCGACGAACATCCGAGCTTGTATATCTCGGCGCAGTAGAGGGCTTCGAGACGACTGTCGGGGATGCTCAGCCAGCTTCGCCGCCAGTATTCGCGCCACCAGTCAGCGTGCGTCTCATAGAGCGCTTCGGCTTGCGCACCGGCCTCCACAAGCGTCCTGACCACAGAGGCCCGTGGATCTTCCGAGTCATGGTGACTCATCATGGCCACCACGATTCGGTCTCGATCTGGGCCAGTGGACACTCGCCGCCAGCCAACCACATACTCCCCGCCCATCGGGAAGCGCAACCGCAGCCACTCGCACCCATCCTCCTCGCCAGTCTCGGGGTCCTCGTATCCCCAATCCCGCAAGGTCTGCTTCGCCTCGTCGTTAAGGTGGTCGAGTGAGCAACTGGCGCGCACGAGCCGCGCGGGTCCGTCATACGCCAGGTCAACGATCATCACGTTCAGATCCGCGTGCACAAACGCCCGCCAGGCGACGCTGCCCTTCTCAGTGGTGAGCGTGCCGTCGGCCCGCGCTCCGAGCAGATGCAGGCGTGCGTCGAAGCCCTCGCAGTGACCAAAGTCAAGCTCCATACGCGGCATCGGCAAGCGAGTGGGATGCGGCAACTCAGGCACTCGCCACATGTCCACCATCTGCCGGCGCGTCTCATCCTCATCGCCCTCGGCAATCAGGCGCTTGAGGTTCTCGTAGTTGTAGATCTCCGGGTCGGCCCGCTGCTCCCGAAGCTCCCAGCAGTCATACTTGTCGAGCGTGATCTTCATGGGGCCACCGTCGCCCCAGATCATCGCGCCGATTCGTCCGTTGGCGAGCGGTATGCCATGCAGCCACTCATTCGGCGGCGCATCATAGACGAAGTCGTGCTGGGCGAGATACTCCGATATCTGACTGTCGGTCAGGCGCACGCCGATCACCCCTGTGAAAGCTGCCTGCACTGCTGATCTGCAGCAATGGGTTTGCCATCCGGCACCCGATACCTCCCCCACGAGGCAGCAAGGGTTTGGCGCCTCGGACGGCGAACGTGCGGTTCGCTTGACATCATTGGTCGGAGGGTATCGCGATGGCGCCGAAGATCGTTCTCGTCGGAGGAGGCAGCTACTCCTGGGGGCCGACCGTACTGGGCAACATACTCAGCAAAGAGCCGCTTGACGGCGCTCACGTCGTGTTCCATGACCTCGACCCGGACGCGGCGGACCTGATGCACCAGCTTGCCGTCCGCTCAGGCGAAGTGAACGGCGCGTCGGTGACGTTCGAGCAGACCACCGACCGGCAGGCGGCATTCGACGGCGCCGACTACGTGGTGGTCACGATCTCCACCGGTGGCCTCTCCACCATGCGCACCGACCTGGAGATCCCCGAGCAATACGGGATCTTCCAGACCGTCGGAGACAGCACCGGCCCCGGCGGGTTGAGCAGGGCGCTGCGGAACATCCCAGTCTTCGTGGACATGGCCCGCCACATGGAGCAGCTATGCCCCGACGCGTGGATGATAAACCTGTCCAATCCCTTGTGCACCATCACGCGCGCGGTCAACAAGGAAACCTCTATCCGCTGCATCGGATCGTGCCACGGTGTGGGCAGCCGCGCATTGGCCTTCGCTGGCTTCTTCGAGACCCCCTTCGAGCGCTGCCACTACGTTAACACCGGCATCGACCATTGCTCCTGGTTCACTGAGATATTGGTAGACGGCGGCAATGTTCTGGACCTGCTCATCGAGCGGGGTATCGACGACTGGTTCGCAATGCCCCCCGACGCGGCCCGCGAACACGAAGTTTTCGGAAGCCTCTTCTCCGAGCGCGTCGGCCTCATGCTTGGCCGCCAGATCGGCGCGGTGCCGGCTATCGGCGACCGTCACATGTGCGAGTATCTGTCCGGCTTCCTCCAGAGCGAGGAGGCCATCGAACAATGGGGACTGGTTCGCACCACCATCGACCAGCGTGCGAGCAACATGACCGAGGCTCGCGCGCGCATCGAACGGATGCTGGCTGGCGACGAGGACATCAAGCTCCACCGTGGCACCGATGTGGTGGGGGAGGGCCATCGCGACGACGTCGGCGGCTGGATCATGGCGCTCGATGGTGGTGAGCCCGTCGAGGACAACCTGAACGTGCCCAATATCGGCCAGGTGCCCGAGCTGCCGTTGGGGGCGATCGTCGAGACACGTGGCGTCCTCGACGCCACCGGATGGCGACCGCTCGCCAGCCCGATGCCCCCCGCGATCGAGGCGATCGTGCGTCCGCATGTGCTGCGCGAGGAGCTAACGGTCGAGGCGGCGATCGAGGGCGACGTGGAGAAGGCCGTCGCGGTTCTCGCGACCGATCCGCTGCTGCATTCGCCCGACCAGGCCCGTCCACTGCTGGCAGAGCTGATGCACGCCACCGCTGACTGGCTGCCGCAGTTTCACCTGTAGGATTGCCCGGAGGTCTCATGGCAAAGGTCCACGGTCTGATCAAGATCCTGACCCCTGACGAGATGCAGCGCATGCACGAAGCAGCGGTGCGCGTCCTCGACCGTGCCGGGATGATGATCGATCATCCGGAGGCCCTTGAGTACCTGCGCGATGCGGGCTGCCGCGTCGACATGGATGCGCGGCGCGTCACCTATCCGCCGGAGGTCACTGAGAACGCCGTCGGCACTATGCGACGCGACTTCACGTTGGCCGACCGCCAGGGCGTCGCCATGCCGGTGCGCTTCTCGGAGGTGCACTTCGCAACCGCGCCCCCGCACATCTATCACGGCTTCACTGCCAACGCGGGCGGCTTCGTTCCCTACATCATGGACCTCGATGGCCGTCGCCGCTTCGCGACCATGCGGGACGTGCGCGAGACCATCCGCCTCGTAGACGGCCTCGAGAACATCGACATGCTCGGCCTCCCAGTCTCCGCCTCGGACGTTCCCGAGCCCGAACTCCCCATACGAATGACGGCGGAACTCCTGCGCGGCACCCGCAAGATCGGCGGCGTTGAGGCGTGGAACATCCGCGACGTCCGAGCCCTGCAGCGCATGGCTGCGGTCGTCCGGGGCAGCGACGAAGCGGCCCGCAAACGTCCACTCCTCGTGGGCTATGCTGAGGTGCGCTCGCCGCTGTGCATGGACAATAACATGGTCGAGGTCTTCCTCGAGTCCGTCCGCCTCGGTCTGCCGCAGACGGTCGACACCATGCCCAACGCTGGCGCCACCGCCCCCGCCTCTGGAGCCGGCTGCCTGGTGCAGGGCCTCGCCGAGACCATCAGCGCCATCGTCCTCGGATACGCTGTTGACCCGCAGGCGATGCTCGGCCTTGACATCACGCCCGGGTACTGTGACATGCGCGGCGGGAGCTTCCCTTACTCTGGAGCCGACCGCCTTCCGCTCGTCGCCGCCGCCAACCAGATGATTACGGAGTTCTACGGTCGCCCTGGCGGCTGCCATGGTGGCAAAACCGACGCATCATGCGTGGGCGTGCAATCGGCAATCGAGAAAGCGCTCAGCATCGCGTTCCCTATATTGTGTGGTGCCTCGGGTATCGGCACAGTCGGCCAACTGGGCTCCACCACTTTCTCGCCGCTGCAGGTGGTCATCGACAACGAGATCATCGGCTACGTGAAGCGCATGCTGCAGGGCTTCGAGGTCGACAACTTGCAGTGGGCGGTCGACGCAATCGTCGAGGTAGGACCGGGTGGGCAGTTCCTCAGCCACCCGAGCACCTTCGACCGCTTCCGCTCAGAGTTCTGGCTCGAGCACATCTTCGAGCGACTGGCGTTCGAGGGCGGCGATGAGCTCGGCGGCGATCAACTCGTTGAGAAGGCGCGCGCCAAAGCCGAGCGCATACTTCGCGAGCACGAGCCCGAGCCGCTGCCCACGGACCAGTCGGCAGCTATTGATGAGATCGTCAAAGAGTCGCTGGCTCAACCGTCTTAGACCGAGTAGATGGAGGATCGACATGCCTGACACACTTCGCGTCGCCGTCGTTGGCGGAGGGATGTTCTTCGAGGATGTGATCGGCCAGGCGGTGATGGACTTCGAGCGCTACGGCATCGCCCCCTACATCGGCAGCATTGGCGGAGGCGAACATGCCCGAGCGCTGGCCGACGTGCGCGTGCAGTTCTGCGCGATTGGCACTCACTCTGAGAAACGCGGGACTGCTGGCACCATCGCCGATTGGTACCGCGAGGGCGTGCCCGACTCGCGTATCCAGCCATACTATGGCGACGCAGTCTGGGAGGACATTACCGCCGCGGAGTCGCCCGATGTGCTGATCGTTGTCACGCCCGACGACCTGCACCACGCGCCCGTCATGCACGCGGTGGGGCAGGGCGTCGACGTCATCACCGAAAAGCCGATGTGTTTGACCTTGCTGCAAGCGGACGAGATCGCCTCAGTGGCCGCCGCGAGCGATCGCATCGTCGCGCTCGACATGCACAAGCGCTACGACCCGATGAACATGAAGCTCTTCCTCGATCTCGTGCCGCGCATGGGTGACATCAACTACGTGCGCGCTGTGCTTGAGGAGCCGCTCGAGGTATCGACGGAGATCTTCAAGTGGGCGAGCCGCTCCAACCCGTTCAGCTACGTTGGCTGCCATTGGACGGACGTCGTGCACCACTACCTGGGCGTCACGCCGGTTTCAGTGCACGCAACCGGGCAGAAGAATCTGCTGGCCAACTGGACCGATCCAGCCACCGGCGCAAGCAAGCCAATCGACACCTTCGACTCGGTGCAGGTCAAGGTCACCTACAACACCGGCATGGAAGCGCTCTACGCAAACGCGTGGGTAAACCCGGACGATTTTGAGGGCCCCGTCAACCAGGAGATCAAGGTCTTCGGGACGCGTGGGTCGGCGTTCATGGACCAGCAGGACCGGGGCCTGCGTTACTGCATTACCGGCGAGGGCAGCCGCACCACCAACCCGCTATTCAACGGGTTGGTGCCCGCCTACGAGCACTTCGACGAGATGAAGGGCTACGGTAAGGACAGCCTGACCGCCGGCCTCGCAGCGATCGCCCGCCACCGGCTGCTTGGCGAGTCGCTTGAAGACGTAGAGCCCTACTACCCGACCGCGGCCTCGCAGCGAGGCACGGTTGCGCTGATTGACGCCGCAGCACAGGTCGCCGACCTCAACTTGCAGTACACTCGCGCGGGCAGCGGCAGCCCGGTGACCGCGTTCCTGGGCGATGGCGATATTACAGTCCTGGACCCATACTCAGTATAGGAGGCCGACCATGGAACACACACTGGCCGAAGTGACGCTCAAGTCCGGCGAGGCTATGACCGTCGTGAAGGTCGTCGCTCCGGCACCCGACTGGCGTGACCGCATCCTGCCATTCCTGCAACACAAAGGGGATCCGTGGCTGTGGCAGATGGGCACCGCGTTCGATGAGGGCCTGGGCGACGCCACGATGAACTTCTTCGAGGGAGTCCTCGACGACGGCACGATCATCGGCAATATCACGACTGCCGAGTCTCACGATCGCCCCATCGGCCTGCTCCAGCATGTCTTCACTCCCGAGGCCCAGCGCCGCAAAGGCATCTGCAGCCACCTGATGCAAGCCCTCTGCGATGACTTCCGCGCGCGCGATGGCCGCGTCATGTACCTGCACACCGGACACGATTCAGCCCCCTACCACATCTATGAGTCCTTCGGCTTCGTCGGTTACGAGGACACGGGCTCCATGGCCCTGACCTTGGACGAGAGCTTCCGCAGCGACTACTTCTGGCCCGCCGAGACCACGGTGCACGATACTGACTGGGTAGACTGGGTACCGCTTGAGGCCCTGTCGGAGACAGTCAGCGGCTGGCAGATGCGCAACTTCTACTTGGGGAAGTACGGTTTCAGCGGCTTTGAGGCCGACTACATTCGACTGCGCAAGGACATGGCTTCGGGGAACGTCCAGCAGTTCAAGGTCCTGCGCACCGAAGCCGGTGCGGTCCCAGGTTACGCCATGCTGGGACGCTGCGGCCACTGGCCCGGCAAGCCTTTCGCCCTCGACGCCTTCGTCCACCCGCACTTCTACGGCGACACCGCCAAGCTGATCGACGCCATTGAGCTTCCCGAGGACGAGACCGTGCTCGCGTTTGCCGACAGTTCGTCCTGCCCGAAACTCGACGCGCTCTCTGCCAGGGGCTTCGCCCAGCTCGGCGCGGTTCCCGGTCTGCTTGCCAGTCCGAAAAGCAGTCCGCTCGACTTGATCATTGCCTGCCGACCGGGGGCCTGACTTTGACCAATCGCGAGCGGATCCTCACGGCAATGCGCGGCGATGTGCCGGACCGAGTGCCCATCTGGTTCTGGGGGGTGCAACCGGACGGCCCGCCGCGCGATCCCACCATCCAGCCGGTCGTGGATGCCTACCTTGAGTTCGGCGACATCATCCATTGGTGCGGGGCGGGTCCCGGCATCTTCTACAGCGCCTCGGAAGCGCTAACCGTTGAGGGCGAGACGCGCCCTTCAGAGCTGGCGGATTTCGACGAACAGGTCACTGTCTACCACACCCCGGCGGGGGACCTGACTCAGATCGTCTATGCCAGCCGGTCGGGCAAACCGAGCTACCACAAGAAATATCCCATAGAGAGTGAGCAAGACATCGAGCGCTTCCTGTCGGTGCCCTACGTACCCCCGCGACCGGACTGCTCCGGGTTCTTCGGGGTGGACTCGCGCCTCGGCGACACCGGCATCGCCATGTTCTCACTGGGCGCCGATCCAATGTACTCCCTCAATCGCCTGACGGGTTCCGAGGTGTTCGCGCGCTGGTCGATAGAGCGTCGCGACATGCTCAGTGAAGTCATTGATGTGCTTCTGCGACGCACGCTCGACTGGCTGGAATGGGTGCTCGCGCAGCAGGTGGGGCCACTGTTCGGCTACGTCGGCCCTGAGTTGTGCATTCCCCCGCTGCAGTCGCCAACTGACTTCGAGGAATGGGTGGTCCGCCCGAACCGCGTCATCCACGACGCAATCCACGAGGCTGGCGGCACCGTCCTGGTGCACTCTCACGGCCTCATGGATCAAGTTCTGGAGGGCTTCGTATCGATGGGCGCGGACGCACTGCATCCGGTCGAACCGCCACCCATGGGCGACGTGACTCTCGCCGACGCGAAGCGACGGGTTGGCGCCGACCTGTGCATCGTGGGCAACGTCCAGGAGGACGACATCTGGCGCATGCCGCAGGACCAGTTCCGCGAGATGGTGGCTGACACCGTGAGAGTAGGGATGGAGGGCGGCGGCTTTATCCTGTCGCCGACTTCAACGCCCTTCAGTTGGCCGAACATTACCGATCGCGCTCAGGACAACATGCTCGCCCTCCTCGAGGTCGGGCTGGATGTCGGGCGCTACTGAACCGGAGGGAGAACACCACATGTCAGACAACGCGAAGATGCGCTTTGGAATAATCGGCATAGGTCGCTCCGCAGCCCGCTGCAAAGCCGTGCAGGACACGCCATACACCGAGCTGGCCGCGATCTGCGACCTGAACGAGGAACTACTCGACGCGGTCGGCGAAGACCTGGGCTGCGAACGCCGCTTCACCGATTACCAGAAGATGCTCGAGATGGAGGACCTGGACGCGGTCTTCATCGCCACGCCCGACAACGATCACTGCCCGATGTCCGTTGCCGCGCTCGACGCCGGCAAACATGTGCTCTGCGAAAAGCCCATGGCCATCAGCATGGACCAGGTGCACCAGATGCTCGACGCCGAGGAGCGCTCAGGCAAACAACTGGGTATCAACCAGGTGCTGAGGACCAACCCGCGCATGGTCGAGGCCAAGCGCATGGCCGACTCGGGCTATCTCGGAGATCTGTTCTATGGCGAAGCGGATTACGTCCACAACATCTCGCACCTGATCATCGGCGGCTGGCGCGGCGATCTCGAGCAGCGGCACACGCCATTCATCGGCGGCGGCTGCCACATGATCGACCTGCTGCGCTGGTGCATGGGCGAGGTCGACGAAGTGTTCGCCTACGGGAGCCACAAGTGTCTGACGCAGGAGCAGTACCCGTTCGACGACTGCAACATCTCTGTGCTCAAGTTCGCGAACGGCGCCTGCGGGAAGTTCGGGGCCACCTATGGCTGTAAACGCCCATCCTTCCGCAACTTCATGCTCTACGGCACCGAAGCCACGTACGTTGCCGGGCGCGACTTCGATGAGGTCACCGTCAACGACCACCCAGGCGAAGTGATCAAGGTCGAAATCGGCGTCAAGGGCCATCCCTATGGACCGGTGGCCGAAGACTTCGCGGGAGCGATACTGCGTGGCGAGCGCGTGCCTATCTGCGCTCGTGACGTCGCGAACACCATCGCCATCGCCATCGCTGGCAACGAGTCGATTGTCTCGGGCGAGCCGGTCAAGCCCGAACGCTTTGACTTCTGAGGACCTGATGCAGCCCGTACACAGCAGCGGCCCCGGCGTCCATGCCGGGGCCGCTTGATTCCGAGTTGCGTTCAGAAGCCCAGGGCTTCGCCCGCCGCTTCGAGGTCAGCGTCAGAAAATGTCAGAACGGCCGCATACTTGTCTGTGGTGGAGAGCGCAGCTATGTCCTCGATGTTGATCCCCGCGTCCGCTATCCTCTGCGTGGCTTCACACAGCACCCCAACGCCATCGTCGCCTTCCACCATGAAAACCTGCCGCTGGGACACGAGTATGTTGCGTTCTGCCGCAAGTTTTCGGACTGCCTCCAGATCGTATGGGATGAGCATCAACGCCGTCCCGGTCCGTCGCTGGCTGGCAATCGCCACCATCTTCATTCCCGAGTCGCGCAGCAGGCTCAGCACCTCCGCCAGAGCCCCCACACGGTCCTCGATACGCAGCGTCACGGCCGTAACCTGACTAACTCTGTTCGACACCTTCACCACCCCCGATACATCAGTCCTGTTGCTCTCGATCACTCAAGGTCGTTGGGCAATCTCTCCTCAACCGACAGCATGGGCGCCAGTGGGCTGTGGGGCAAAGTCTGATACCAGTATGCGGTTGATGAGTAATCATCGCTGCGATGATTACCGTGCCCATGTTCTATGGATACCCGAATCGAGGACTGGAAAACGATGGGATCCGGAATATGGTGACGGTACACGGTCCACTTCCCGTCCCAATCCTTGTGCTCGGCGTTGAAGAGCGAGGTGCCGTGGTAGAGCCCGCAGACGTCCTGCATCCCGTAGGCGTGCGAGAAGTAGTCCTCGGAGCCCGTGCCATGCAGCGACGGCGGCCACCCCTCACCATCGATGAAGATCATGTCATCGCCCTCGCCCCACCAGCCACCGTCCCAGTTGTGGATGGACAGGTTGCAGCCCACGTAGTGGCCGCGACCCTCCGTCTCCAGGATGAGGTAGTTGCCCTCATCCGACAGGTTCATCAGCGAGTCAGTCTCCTGTGAGTTGACCGTGGTGCCGGGCTCCGCCCAGCCATCACAGGGGTTCTCGCGTCGCCACGAGGAGTGGAAATACAGCGCATCGGGCACGGCGGCGTCCTGCTCCTCGTAGTCGATGTAGAAATACAGCGGCCGACTGACCTCGCCCTCGTTGACGACCTCGATGCGGGCGCGTTCGGCAAAGGGCATCGGCCACCAGCAGTTGAACGCCGACCGCGGGCCTTTCGAGGGATGGTGCGTCATGTTCATCGCCATGCACTCGGACTCAGCGAGTTCGCCATGCCCGACGCCGAAGAAGTCACCGATGGGCACCTCGACGCTCGGCATGTCCATGTCATCCCAGAAGAAGCGCAACAGGACGCGGCGCGGCCACGCGGGCTCATCCGACCCAGAGGTCATCCAGATGTGGTTGATGCAACCCGGCCCGGTGATGTCGGCGATGGTCTTCTGCTCGCCGGGCTCAAACATCCAGCGGTCCGCGTTGCCGCCAGCGACGTCGTAGCTGCTCACGCGCTTCGAGCGGCCATCGCGAGGCAGGATCAGACCTCGCATTGGGTTGGTCAGGCTGGGCATGTCCATGGCGTCCACTCCCTCATATGAGCACCGGGTGCGCCTGCCCTGAGTTACATGTTGTACATCGGCGCGTCTGTCGGCTCGGGGATGCCGTATATCTCGCGCTTGCGCTTATGAAGCCGCCCTCACCTACGAGTGGCTTCAGACTCATTAGCTCTTCGTCGATCGCTTCCCGTCCTGCCGCCAACGCGCGCTTGTTCACACCACCCATCATCCGACCAGCTTCGCCCCAGCGCCGTCGTATCTCGAACGGGTCCGAGCCTGCGGCGACCTCCACCGGGAACATGATGTTGACGCCACCCTCGAACCACCCGTCAATACTGTCGAGCACGCTGCCGTCAGAATCTACATAGCAGAATTCCGCGCCGCCCTCGCGCAGCTTATCGGTAATGCGTTTGTAGCGCGGTGTCAGCCAGCGATGGAACATCGGCGGGGATATGATGCAGCCCTGGTTGAAGTTGATGTCCTCCCAGAACGCGCCGACATCGAGTTGACAGTGCTTGACCGCTGGCTCAAGCGCCGCCAGCGCTATCAGACACTGATGCTCGATCATCTCTTCCAGCAGCTCGGGATCATCGTAGCACATCAGCGAGATGCCCTCGAAACCGACCCAGTTGCGCAAACGCCCGAAGAGGCTGCCACACACAAATTGCACAGGCTTGTCTGACTCGCGCGATATCCGACCACGCTCTTCCCAGTCACTCACCTGTCTTACCGGATCATCGATGTCCAGCCGCTGCTTGAGCTCCTCCCATGATTCCCGGTCCTTGACCGGGAACTCCAGGTACCTGGGGATGGTGTCGCCGCCGTCGGTATAGACGATCTTCGTGACGCCCTCGGCATCCTGAATGATCCGGTGGTTTTCATTCTCCTCGATCACCTTTGACTCGAAAGCAGGATGCAGCCCGCCCGCCCCACCTATGTGCGTCTTCCCCTCGAAACCAAAGAACGGGTCGCAGTTGGAGTTGGAGGTGATCTCCGGAGGCAGACCCTCGTCGTGCCATCGCACAAAAGTTTCGTCCCAATACCCAAACTCGTGATCGGGGACGTGGTCCACTGGCTGGTAGCGCATCGTGGCGAGAAAGCGCTCACGCTGGTTCATAGGGTCAGCTCCCCTCGACGTCAGCGACTATGCCGCACATGAACTCGTAGACCTCCGGGGCGGTCTCTTCGTTGGCATATTCGACAATGAGCTTGGTTACACCATGTTCGCCCATGAGTTCGACAAAGCGATGCCAGTCGACCTGCCCCTGGCCGGCGGACGGGAAGCTCGGCATGCCCTTCTCGTCGACATTGCAGTCCTTCGCGTGGGTATACCAAATGCGGTCGCTCAGAACCGAGAACATCCGCTCGACCGAGTCGTAGCAGAGGATGTTTGCAGGATCGAGCAGCACCCCGAGATTCGGGCTGCCTACCTCATCGATCGCTCCGGCGAGGGTCCACACGCTGGGCACCGATTGCGCGTATGAGCACTCGATGCAAACCTTCACGCCCTCCGCTTCAGCGGTCGGCATTACCTGGCGAAGCGAGTCCACGAAGCGCTCGAAGCCATTCACTCCCCGACGACCGGCCTCCGTGGCAACGGCGTCGCAGCCAAATGCCTTGGCAATCTCTATCCCGGCGCACATCTGCGTGATGCTGCGCGCGCGCGCCTCATCGTCAGCGTTGCTCAGATCGTTGTAGCAGTCCAGAACCCACGTGCCCAGGCCCGCCGCATGGAAGATCTCGGTCGTCTCCGCGGCGATCTCAGCGCCAAAAGTTCCGGGGCCCATCATCGGGTGTGCGGAGGATTGGTCGGGCAGGTCGGAGTAGGTGCTCGAGACCTGCACGCCTACGAAGCCCGCCTCACGGATCAGGCGGGCAGCTTCTGCGCGATCGTGGTTACGTGTGTAGATGATCGAACGGATGCCCAGCTCCAAAGTGAATCACAGCTCCTTGGGGTGTGCAGTCTCTCGCTCGTCGAAGTCAGTTGCCTGTGGCGCGATCCCACACCGAGCGACCTGTCCGCCATGCGGCGAAGGCCGCCACTACTTTCAGCGCATCACCGGGCAGGAAGGGCAGTACGCCGACGGCCAGCGCCGCCGAGGCGCTCATACCCGTCACTGATGCCAGCCAGCCCGCGCCGCACAGGTAGATGAGCAGACTGCCAGCCACCATCGAGGCCGCAACCGGAAGGTCCCGGCGCGTGCGCGAGGCCACCGCTCCCACCAGGGCGGCAGTGAGTGCAAAGCCAACAAGGTAGCCAGCGGTCAGGCCCAACGTGGCGCCGGTCGTGAAGACCGGCAGCCCCGCGGCGCCCAGCACCAGATAAAGCACCATGCTCGTGGCTCCCGCCGCTGGCCCCAGAACTGCGCCGGCCAGCAGGACGATTCCGGTCTGCATGGTAACTGGCACTGGCGAGAAGGGCAGCGGCACGCGCACGTGCGCGGCAGCGATCATTGCGACAGTGAAGCCCACCACTCCGAGCGCCATTATCGCGGTTCGCTTGTTTACGGCGATCGTCATACGGGCCGTTGCGGCCTTTGTCAGAGCATGCATGAGACAGGTCCCTCCAGCGTCATGCCCGGTTGCGGGCTATTCATCTCGGCGAAGTCGGCAGAGGGCGCGCGGTTCATGTCGGCGAACGAACCCTCACTACACAGAACCCGAAGGCAGGTGTCTGAGTGTGCCGAAGTCTACATTGATTTTCGCCGGGAATCAAGAGCGCCCCTCCTCACACTGCGCCTCAATCACGGAGCTGCCGGGAGGCGAACTCTACGCGGTGTGGTATGCGGGCACTCATGAGGGCCACGTCGATGTGGCCATCGTCGCTTCACGACTGGGCGCTGGAGCCACCGAGTGGAGCTCCATCGAGGTCCTCGTGCAGAAGCCCGGGCAACCGGGCGGCAATCCTGTCGTCTGGTTTGACGGCGCTGGGAAGCTCTATCACTTCTATAACGTCATTGTCGATCCCGAACGCAAATGGGACGCGGCCAGGTTCTACCTCGACACCTCCACCGATGGCGGCCGCACGTGGGAAGGCGAACGCCTCTTCGACGAAGAGGAGGGGATGATGGTGCGCCATCGGCCCGTGCGCCTGTCGACCGGGCGAGTGCTGCTGCCCGCATACGACGAGAAGCCGTGGGAGGGCCTGTGCTACATCTCCGACGATAACGGCGCGACCTGGCGACGCAGCGGTCGCATGGTCTCAGAGAGCGGCTGCATACAGCCCGCTATCATCGAGCGTGACGACGGTTCGCTGCACGCCATCGTGCGCCCACACGCGCAGGGCCGAGCTTGGGAGTGTGACTCCGTCGACCAGGGCGAGACCTGGACCGCGTGCGTCCCGTCGCGCCTGAAGAACCCGAACGCCGGCGCTGACATGATCCGACTACAGTCTGGCGAAGTGATCGCATGCTTCAACGACTCCCCAACCAAGCGCACGCCGCTGACCATCGCCGTGTCACTCGACGAAGGACGCACGTGGGCGGGCAGGCACGACCTCGAGACAGAGGACGAGCGCTTCTCATACCCGACGCTCATGCAGGCCGACGACGGCACCGTCCACCTCGTATATACCTACAAACGCGTCGGTATCATGCACACGCAGATGAGCCCTGAGTGGCTACGAGAAGTGGCCGTGAAGTAGGGGCAGCGCCCGCCGAGGCCGCAGGCCTCGGCGGTGGCATCCCGCATGATGGCGAGCGGTGTCGCTCGCCATCATGCGGGAGTCCAGTCCCGGCCCGATGGGCCGGGACGCGCTGCCCCTCGGGTTGTCTTTAGCTCCACAGGCTCCAGACGTGCATGCCGGTGAAGATGGTCATGGGGCCCCTTACACCGCGCTGGAGGTCCGCCTGCGGGGGGTAACAGTCCGTCGCCTGACGAGACCCATCCTGCGCTTACCGGGTTGCCTGTACGGAACCACCGTAGTATACTTGCAGCGCTTGGAATAGCCTGTGGCGGCAGTGTGGACAGACCTGCATCAGCAGTAGGATCAGACCATGGCAGCAGTGACTACACCTGTATCTGACCGCTGGTGGCACCGAGGGCTGACGCTCGCGGCGGGCTGCGTCATCGTGTGTTTCGGGTTGATCGCGACCAATCTGGTGCTCTACGAACGCGAACTTGCGGCCGTGACGCCGGCTGCCAATACCGTGCGAGCCGGGGTCATCGCGGGCCCGCTGCAGGCTCGGGTGCGCGGCGGGCGGGCATCGGCGGCTGGCGCATCAGACGGGACCCCGGCCGCCTCACAGCCGCGCGGGGAACTGGCACGCGGTGTGGCGCGTCTCAAAGGGCAACTGCAGGCTGTGGCCGAGGGCCGACGCATCGACGATGTGGCCTGCGTCGCGGTGGCCGATCTGGCCAGGGCGCTCGGTGGAGAGCTTGATCAGGCGACACCCGATGGCCCGGCGACGATATTGTGCGATGCGGGCATGATCGAGATCGCGCCCGGGACCCAGGCGGCGCGCGTGAACTACGCGTCACTCGCTCTGACACAGGCTCCGGTGGCCATCGACGGGCAGCTATATGTGCCCGTGCGATCGCTCGAGCAGATGGCGGGGCTTCAGGTCACCTGGGATGAGAAGTCCCGACGGTTCCAACTCGCCCACGGGGATTCACGAGTTGAGGTCGTGATCCTCGAAGACCAGTTCGAGATCGAGATCGACCGCTCGGACAGGACGCTGCAGATTCGGTATCTCGGCCAGGCAATCGCGACCTGGAAGTGCTGCGTCGCCGAGGGCGGGAACACGCCGGTTGGCACCTTCCACATACAGAACAAGGCAGCTTGGGCGGCGTGGCGATCATACTCCGGGGAGCACATACCCGGTGGCAGCAGGCGGAACCCGCTCGGGGCCCGATGGCTGGGGACGACCGCACGAGGGCGCGAGACTGGTCGGGCTATTGGCATCCACGGCACCAACCAGCCGTCCTCCATCGGCACGCGAATCTCCGGTGGCTGCGTAAGATTGACAAACGCGCACTCGATCGAGATGTTCAACACAATACCGGTCGGCACACGCGTGATAGTCCACGAGTGAGGAAATGCATGATTCTCGGTCTTGGCACAGACATAGTCTCCGTGGAACGCGTCATGCGGCTGCGGACCGCGCATGGCGACCGCTTCCTGAGCCGGGTCTTCACCCAGCGCGAGATCGACACGGCGGGCTCGCGGGCGCAGATGGACGAGCGCCTGGCCACGCGCTTCGCCGCCAAAGAAGCCACCATGAAGGCGCTCGGCACGGGCTGGCGTGAGGGCATCCACTTCACGCAGATCGAGGTCCGCAAACACCCAAGCGGGCGCCCTGAGATCGTCCTCAGCGGTAACGCGCTCGGGCGAGCCGAAGCGCTTGGGGCCACCGGTGTCCACGTGTCCCTGTCCCACGAAGCCGATAAGGCGATGGCCGTAGTCATCATCGAAGGTGAGCCAGGAGAGTGACCGTGGAACGGACCAGTCGCGGGCTCGCCTCGGCGAGGACGGTCGCTGACCATGCGCCTGCTTGACCGCCATGTTCTGGCCCACCTGGTCGTGCCCTTCCTCATTGGCATCCTCTTGTTCATGCTCATCCTGCTCGGCGAAGTTGCCTATCATATTGGCTCGACCATAGTGGGCGGACGCGTGTCGGCGTTGCTCATCATCAAGTACCTGCTGCTTCGCGCTCCTCGGGCCATCGTCTGGTCGCTGCCCTTCGGGTCGCTGCTCGGAGTGGCAATGGCTGTCAGCGGGTTGGCCCACCATGGTGAACTCACGGCGATCCGCAGCGCAGGCGTATCGATGCCACGCCTGTGCGCCAGTGCAATCGCGATCGGCGCCCTGGCAAGCGTTCTGGGCATCGGTATGAACGCGCTCGTGGTGCCGTCAGCGATGCGGGAGGCCCAGGCGGCGCTCACCGAGATGATGATGACCCAGCCGGTTGCGGACGAGGCCTATGATCAGTTCTTCCGCGACGAGCAGGGCAGATTCTACTACGTGGCTGAGATGCTGCCGGCTGAGAACCTCCTGCGCCGGGTCATGATATGGGACCGCGACAGCGAGGGACGCTTGCGCACCATAACCAGCGCCGAGCGCGCGGGCATGAGCGGCACCATCTGGACATTGCGCGACGGCAGCGTCGCCCGCCTCGACGAGCGAGGCCAGATCGATGGCCGCGTCGAGAAGTTCTCCACCAAGACCATCGAGCTCTCCCGGGCGCTGCAGCACTACTACTCCGAGCAACGCACGCCCGCGGAGATGGCACCGCACGAGTTGCAGGAACTCATCACCGTCCGACAGGCAACTGGCGGCGACACCCAGCGCCTCGAGGTCTATCTGCACTTCAAATACTCGATCCCGCTCGCGTGCCTGGTCTTCGTTCTGATCGCGGCGCCGCTGGCCCACCGGTACTCACGACACGGCACTTATACGGGCGTGGTGCTGGCGATTGTTATAGTCTTTCTCTACAACGGCGTTCGCTCGTGGACACTGGCATTCGGCTTGGCTGGCACCCTCTCGCCGGTATTCGCGGGATGGTCCCCGGATGTGCTGTTTGGGATTGTCGGACTCTTGCTGCTGCTGCGGGAACGGTAGAGGGCGCCAGTCCCGAACGGCGAAATGGGCAACTCCGCCTCGCAGGACACCACAATCGGAGATGCAACCGAGTATGCATGTCGAACTTAAAGCCGGAGAACTGACCGCAGTTGTCGGCGACAACGAGGCCCACGACGGGCATCGGGCGGGCTACAACGGCGTGCACAGTCTCACCAGTGCGCACTGTCCAGACAATCTCTTCGCCGATGACCTGGCCGGGCTGAACTTGGAGCATCTGCTCGATGGGCGCGATATGCCAGATGTCGACGTCTACTTCGAGCCCCGACGTCAGCCGATGGAGCTCGAGCACCTCGGGCCACGCGCAGCGCAGCTTCACCAGATGACGACGCCCACACTCAAGGTGCAGAGCCTCACCACTTTCACGCTCAGCCCGCCACACTACCTGGACATGGAGTTCCGGCTGGTCCTGCGCGAGGACGCACTGCGCTATGATTATCTGGCCTGCTTCTGGGCGAGCTACATGCGAGCCCCACACGACCGGGCGATGTACTTCCTCGGCAGACCCCGCGAGCAGACCATGGGCGAGGGCTGGCAGAGACTCATGACGCGTGAACATAATGACCAGAGCACCGTCTGCCATGTAGGGCGCACACCTGAACTGGAAAACGAGATGATCTCACGAGACAGCCTGGCCTACAACTACTCACGGTTGGGCTTCACGCGACCGTTGTGGTATGGCCGCCGTGGAACAATGGTATATGCGCTGATGTTTGACCTTACGGATGAGGTGCGCTTCACCCATTCACCCACCGGCGGCGGCACGACGGACGCTGGGCCCAACCCGGCGTGGGATTTTCAGTTGGTCGTCCCTGACTGCACCGTGGATCACGAATACGTCCTGCACGCTCGGGTAATCTACAAGCCCTACGTTAACGAGAAAGACATTATTGCGGAGTATGAGAGCTGGGATCCGCTGCTGGTTGAATGAGCGGCACCGGGAGGCCGATCTGTGATGGAAGGCCATTGGATACGACTCAACCGCCTGTTCGCGGACGGCAAGCGAGCGGTCATCGTCGCCGCTGATCATGGCGCGTTCGTCGGGCCCATCGACGGCATCCTCGATCTGCCGGCAGCCGTGGAACAGTGGCGCGAAGCCGACGCCATCCTTCTCACGCCCGGCATGCTGCGCAGTTGCGGCCACGCCTTCAGTTACCGCGGAGCGCCGATGGCCATTCTGCGACTCGACTGGAGCAGCGTCTTTGGTGGCGGCTGGGGCTTCGAAGGCGCTCACCCTACCCGCATCACCACACCCGAAGCGGCCCTGTCGATGGGCGCGGATATGGGCATGGCAACTTTCACGCTCACGATGTCCGACGAGCGCATTGACCGCGAGAATATCGAGCACTTCGCCAAACTCGTGGCCGCGAAACGCCTCTGTGGTCTGCCGCTGATCGGGGAACTCTACCCGGTCCACGCGAACGAGATGAGCGCGGACGAGCTGTTCCAATTCGTCCACACCGGCTGCCGAGTCCTCGCCGAACTCGGCGCCGATGTCATCAAGACATACTTCACCGGCGAACGTTTCGCCGAGACGGTGGAGGCGTGCCCAACGCCCATCTTGGTGCTCGGCGCCGAGAAGATGCCCACCGAGGCGGACGCGCTGCAGATGGCTGCGCGTGCCACGCTCGCTGGCGCGCGTGGCGTGGTCTTCGGGCGCAATGTCTTCCAGTCACGCGATCCGCAGGCCATGATCGCAGCGCTGCGGGCTGTCGTCAAAGACGGGGCCGACCCCGATGAGGCGGCCGTTGCTGCCGGCGTTCGCGGGCCATCCGAATAGTCACCGCCACCGAGTCCCGGAAAGTGATGCGCCGCAAATCTATGACCAGAGCAATCGCCTGCACCATATATTTGATCCTGACCGTCACATGCCTTCACGCTGATGACGGTCCGCCGCTGTCACATCTGGATCCCCACCTGGCCGCTGCGACCATGTCCCATATGGGCGCTCACCCGGAGGGACTGCCACCGGCAGCGCTCCTAGTGGCCCTCGGCAACGGCGTAGATGGGGTGCTCAAGGGCGTGCAGTTGGCTGATGAAGCGCGACTGATCGACGCGCTTACCCGCGCCGACCTGCACCAGCAGATACTGCGCGTCGGTGTTGGTCGATCCCCGAGAGCTCGCGCGGCACTGATCAAGATCCAGGCCGGGGATCGCGCCGGCGGCAGTTTCAGTATCGCGCACACCAACGAGGACGCTGCCCGCGGGCTGGCCGCTGCTTTCGCGAGCCCCCTGCAACTGTCTCACGTTGACCTGTGGACGGTCGTCCCCGGAGCCACCATGGTCGGCGACCAGCAGGAAAACCTCCCGATCTTCTCGGTATCGACCTCACGCTGGGCCTTCGAAGAGGCAGACGCGCGGGCCGAAACACCAAGCGAGTTGCTCAACCACCTCAGCGGCGTGCGCTACAGCCCGATCCTGCTCGAATACGCGACTGATGCTGAAGCCGCGGCCAATCTCCCGCGATCGGCAGTGACCCAGCCAGCGCTCGCGGATGATTGGGCCTCCCTGCTCGACGAGGCCAACAGCTTCCGCACAAAATCCCTGATAGCGTCACAGACAAGCGTTAGCGCGATCTTCACTGGCAATCGTGACCGTCCCGAGGTCGCGTTGACCATCGACGATGGCCCGCATCCGATGGTCACCCCACTGATGCTCGACATACTGGCCCGTGAGGGCGTCAAGGCCACGTTCTTCGTGGTCGGTCAGAAGTGCGAACAGTACCCCGGCCTGGTGCGGATGATCGCACGCGCGGGGCACGAACTGGCCAACCATGCATACTCGAACCGGCGACTGAGTGTCCTGCCCGCCGATGAGGCGTGGGCCGAAGTCGCTGCGTGCCAGCAAATCGTCGAGCGTCTCACCGGCCAGCAGATGCGCTACTATCGTCCGCCCGGCGGCCGCTGCTCGCCGCACGGACTCCGAGCCGTGGCGTCGCTGGGCTACACCGTCGCGCTGTGGTCGCGCAATACCGGGGATTGGCGTAAACCGGCACCCGAGGTCATCTGCCACAACGCCACTGCGGGCCTGATGGCGGGGGATATCATCCTCATGCACCAGGGCGAGATGTGCTCCGTTCGGGCGTTGCCTCAGATCATTGAGCGCACCCGCGCGATAGGTCTCGAGCCGGTAACGCTTGCTCAGATGGGCAGCAATGGCGGCACCGTCAGCGATCTTCCCGAGCAAGTTTGCTCAATCGTTAATGGCGAGATGCTGGGCGAGGAGTGATCCAGGCCATGAAGACCGCGCTGAACGTGGCGACCGTCAGCCAGGATCTGAGTTTCGAGGACTTCGTGCAAGTGACCGGCGAGGCCGGCTTCGATGGTATAGAGCTAATCGTCCCCAACCAGATGATGGACTACGCTATGGAGAAGGGCGTCGACGGCGTGAAGGCACTCCTCGACGACGCCGGAGTGCAACTCTCCCACTTCTTCCCGGGCCTGCCGGTCATGGCCTCGCGGGAGGCCTTCGAGGAAGCTATCGAGCCGACGCGCGAGAAGCTGGAGGTGGCTGCCGAACTCGGCATGGAGCACGTCGGGGTGTGGATCCCTCCGTATACAGATCGCCCCGTGTCAGAGGCGAGGGCAGATCTCGCCGCTCGCGTCCGTGATGCGGCGCAGTTGGTCGGCGAGCATGATCTAAGCCTGACAGTCGAGTTCATCGGCACCATGCGCGAGCAGCCGATGGTGGTCAGCACGCTGGCGGACGTGCTCGAGATCATAGAGGTGGCGGGGGAGAGCAACGTTGCCGCAGTGGTCGACCTCTTCCACTTCTACACGGGCGAGTCTGATATGGCCGACCTCCGGGCAATGCCGCTTGAGCTGCTCGGCATCATCCACATGAACGATGCCCCCGCCGGTGACGCGCAACGGCTCAAGGACGCCGATCGTGTTCTGCCCGGCCAGGGCGTGATCCCGGTCGTCGAGATGCTGCGCATCTGCGTGGAGAAGGGCTACGATGGCTGGCTGTCACTCGAGTTGTTCGGCGAGCCACTCCGCCAGATGGATCCCCGGAAGGCCGCTGAGATGGGACACAAAGCGATCGACCGCGTGCTGGAGGAGACAACGGCTTAGCGCCGCCTACAGCTCAACCACGGTTCCCTCCAAGCCAAAGATAATCTCGCCGTCGTAGATCTCGGCCATCTCCGCCACGGCCGCATCGCGCGCAGCAACCAGACTGCCTGTGAGGTGGATCAGCACCAGCCGACGCGCGCCGGCATCGCGGGCCGCGGCGGCGGCGTCAAGCGTGCCCCAGATGCACGTGCGCATCTCCGAATGGATTTTCTCCTGCTGCAGCGGGCAGTTCGCTACCAGCGTGTCAACCCCCGCGACCAGTTCGGTAACCGGCGCGCAGGTCTGCGTGTCACCCGTGAAACCCACGCTCCCTCCATCCCAGTCGAAGCGCCAGGCAAGTGAGGTCAGCCACGGTTCGACGTGTTCCGCAGACGAGCAGCGCGCAGTCCAGGCGCCCGCCTCCACAACATCCCCCGGCGCTACATCATGCACATCAAACTCCGGCGCGGGACGCGGCAGCGATCCGCCGCGCTCCAAGTGGCAACGGTGGCTGGCGACGTGACCGATCCGCGCTGCGATGTCGTCAGCAAAAACGCCGTCTGCTCCGAAGAGCTTGTGGGTCATCTCCTCCGTCGGAGGCGGGCCCACCACGCGCAGCGGCGCCTGCGTGCCGGTGCAGTGATCCCAGCGCACCAGTTGCAGGCACGGGTAGTCGGCGTTGTGGTCGGAGTGGTGGTGCGTGAAAAACAGCCAGTCCACGTCAAGGGGCGTGAAGCCAGCGGTGAAGAGCTTCCAGGTCGCTGCCGGGCCGCAGTCGACCATGATGAGTTCGTCGCCCAGTTCCATCGCACATGAAGTGCCAAAGAGTTCGGGGGACGGGCTCGGGGTACCGCCGCAAAGCACGTGCAGAGCTGGCATGATGGCGTCACTCCTGTTTGGTGAGACATCCTTCAATATGGAGGAGCCGGGGCATCGTTCAGAACTCCGGGAAACCCGACGGGAGCTTCGCGTCCATCCACGCCCGCCGCGCGAACCGGTCCGTCATGCCGGCGACGTAGTCACACACCGCGCGCGCCCTCATCTGTGGGAAGCCGGGGACTGAGCCGATGTGGCGCAGATACTCGTCGTCGTTGGTCATGTAGACATCGAAGAGCCCCTCGATGACCCCGAAAACCTGCTCCCGCGCGCGCACCAGTGGGGGCCCGAGATAGATACGCTCAAACAGGAAATCCTTCAGTTCGTCCATCGCAGCCGTCACATCGTCCGACATCGCAAGGTGCGGCTTCCCCTCGCTACTGGCGATGACGTCCTCGACCATCGTGCCCACCCGGTCACTGTGCCTCTCGCCAAGCGCCTGCACCACCGCCGCAGGCAAGTCCGAGAGGCGCAGCAGCTTCGAGCGCAGGCAGTCGTCGAGGTCGTGGCAGAGGTAGGCAATGCGGTCGGAGATGCGAATGACCATGCCCTCAAGCGTCTCGGTGGCTTCGGGCAAGAGCGCGCTCTGAGTGTCGCGCGTTCCCTTCGGGTGACTGGCGATCCCCGACAGCGTTTCGCGCGTCAGGTTCAGGCCCTGCCCGTCGCGTTCGAGCGTTTCAAGCACGCGCACGCTGTGCAGAGCGTGCCCAAACCCGGCCTCGGGATCGTAGCGACGGTAGGCCTGATCCAGCGCCCACTCTCCCGCGTGCCCGAAGGGCGTGTGCCCCACGTCATGCCCCAGCGCCATCGCCTCGGTCAGGTCCTCGTTCAAGCGCAGAGCTTTGGATATCGTGCGGCCAATCTGCGAGACCTCAAGCGTGTGACTCAGGCGCGTGCGCAGGTGGTCTTCACGCGGGTAGACGAAGACCTGAGTCTTATGAGCGAGGCGGCGGAAGGCGCGGCACAAGTGGATGATCCGGTCGCGGTCACGCTGGAAGCACGTGCGCACCGGGTCAGGTTCATCGGCGCGCGCACGCCCCGCCGACTCCGCGGCGAGGCTCGCGTGCGGTGACAGCTGATTGCGCTCCAGTTCCTCCAGACGCTCGCGGATGGTCATGGCGCCCTCCGGTTCAGACTACTGGGCTCCATCGCCTTCGATGACGATCTCTTTGACGTCCAGCAGCCGCAAGAACAGGTCGTCCACCATGGCCAGCAGCGCGAGACGATTGTCGCGAACCGCCGCATCCTCCGCCATCACCAGCACCTCATCGAAGAGGGTGTCGATCGGCGCCCTCAGTGACGAGAGCGCCTCCCAGGCGGCAGCGTAGTCACGCTCGGCATCCGAGGCCAGCGCGCCGTCGAGCTCGCCGCTCACCTGTTGGGCGGCCTCATACAGCGCGGTGGCTTCGGGCGCCTCGAAAGCGTCAGGCCGGACTGTCAACTCGCGCTCAGCACGCACGGGTCGCACGATGTTGGCGGTGCGCTCCGCCGCGATGATGACCGTGTCAAACTCCTCAGACGCCGGGCGAATCTCGGCCAGCGCCATCGCGCGATCGAACGCGTCCAGGAGATCAGAACACGAGGCGGTGAGTGCAGCGCGTGTCAAGTCATACGCGACGCCGCGCCCGGTCAACTCGCCTTGCAGGCGTTGCTGGAGGAAGCTTAGGATCTGCTCGGCCGCCTCATCCGTGGGCACCACATCGTCGCCCTCGACATCCGGCAACTGCTTCAGCGCGGCGGCGATGAACCCGGGAAGATCCACGCGAGCCCGGGCGTCCAGGATGATGCGCACGATGCCCAGTGCGGCCCGCCGCAGCGCGTGCGGGTCCGCCGAACCAGTCGGCCGCAGGCCCAAGCGGAAGCAGGCAGCCAGATGATCCATCTTGTCCGCGAGCGCCAGCGCCTGGCCGGGCGAACTGTCCGGAGTACCATCATCTGCACCATCGGGCCGGTACTGCTCAGCGATCGCCAGCGCGACCTCTTCAGGCTCATCCGAGCGCCGCGCATATTCGCCGCCCACCAGGCCCTGAAGTTTCGCGAGCTTCGTGTCCCCGACCATGTTTGTCGTCAGGTCGCACTTCGCCAGGCGAGCCGCCCTGCGAGTAGTCGTCTCAGCAGCATCGTCGGCGGGGGAGAGGGCCACGCACAGCCACGGCGCAAGGGCCTCGAGCCGCTCCGTCTTGTCATACAGGTTGCCCATGCCCTCCAGATACGTCACGCGTTTGAGGTCGTCGAGACGCTCATCGAGCGGCACACGCATGTCCTCGGTCAGGTAGAACTCGGCATCCGCCAGCCGCGGCACGATGACCTTTTCATTGCCCTCGCGGACGGTGTCCAGGCCTTTGTCGTCACCGTTGCGCACCGCGATGAAGAGCGGCAGCAGCTGACCGTCAGCGTCCTCAACGGGGAAGTAGCGCTGGTGAGCGCTCATCACGGTGACGATGACGTCTTCAGGAATGGACAGGAAGCGTTTGTCGAAGCTACCGACCAGCGCCGTCGGATACTCCACCATGAAGTTGACTTCGGTAACCAGGTCGGGGTCGAGGCGGGCACGCCCACCGGTGGCCTCGGCGACAGCGGTGGCTTGCTCGACGACCATCGCCTCGCGGCGGGTGTGGTCCGCGATCACGAAGGCTTTCTCGAGCGCGGGGAGATAGTCGTCGGCTGTTGCCAGTTCAACCGGCCCGGCAGATAGCGTGCGGTGTCCGAAGGTGATGCGATCAGAGGCGATGCCCGCGATCTCCAGCGGCATCACCGTATCGCCCAGCAGGGCAACGAGCCAGCGGATTGGGCGGGCGAAGCGGAAGTCGCTGTCCGCCCAGCGCATGGTCTTCGGGAAGCCCAGAGACTCGGCGGCGCCAGTGAGGATATCCGGAACGACCTCAATAGTATCGCGCCCAAGCTCGGTGACGGCAGCGAAAACGTATGCTCCCTTGTCGGTCTCCCGGACCTCAAGCGCCGACACATCCAGCCCACGGCCGGTGGCGAAGCCCTCTGCCGCCTTGGTGGGATTGCCGTCCGCGTCGAATGCAGCAGCAGCCGGCGGCCCTTTGACTTCTTGCTCCACGTCGGGCTGTCGCACCGCGACGTCATGCACCGCAATAGTCAGCCGGCGCGGCGTGCCCCACGTGGTGATCTCGCCATGCTCCACACGGGCATCGTCAAGCCCTGAACCAATCTTCTGCTCGAGCTGGCGCAACGCCGGCAGAACGACCGGCGCGGGAATCTCTTCGACACCTATCTCAAACAACAGGTCTGCCGTCATCTACGGACCTCACATTCAGCGGTCGTGGCGCAGTCAATGCTCCAGCGCGGCTCACGCATCCGCGATCGGGGTGTCATCATCCATCAGCGGGAAGTCCAGCTCTTCGCGGCGGGCGACGTGAGCCCGGGCCACTGCTCCGGCCAGGTTCCGTACCCGTTCGATCATGCCTGCTCGCTCGCTGACACTGATCGCCCCTCGCGAATCCATCAGGTTGAACAGGTGCGAGCACTTCAGCACCCAGTCGAAACCGGGGAGGGGGAAGCCGGCCTTGGTGATGCGCTGGGCCTCACCTTCGGCCATGTCGAACATCGTCGATAGCATGTCCACGTCAGCCAGTTCCAGGTTGTAGTGCGAGAATTGGCGTTCCTCTTCGTAGCGCAGCTCACCGTAACTGATCGTGTCAGACCACATCAGATCACGGTAGTCGTCCACGTCCTGAAGATACATCGCGAGGCGCTCCGGGCCGTAGGTGAGTTCCACCGCGACCGGCCGGCACTGCATGCCACCCACCTGCTGGAAGTAGGTGTATTGGCAAATCTCCATCCCATCGAGCCACATCTCCCAGCCAACTCCGGACGCGCCCAGCGTCGGCGACTCCCAGTCATCCTCCACGAAGCGCACGTCGTGGGTGGTCAAGTCGAGGCCGAGAGCCTGAAGGCTGGCCAGCGCCAGGTCCTGGAAATCCGGCGGGTTCGGCTTCATGATGACCTGATACTGGAAGTACCGGCCAAATCGGTTCGGGTTGTCGCCGTAGCGACTGTCAGACGGGCGGCGACAGGGCTGAACGTAGGCGACGTTCCAGGGCTCGGGGCCGAGCGCCCGCAAGAACGTGTCCGGAGCCATAGTGCCTGCTCCGACCTCGATCTCATAGGGCTGAGCGAGCAGACACCCCTGGTTGGCCCAGAAGTCGTTGAGTGTGCGGAAGAGGTCTTGCAGAGTCATGATGCCTCCACTTACGTACGAATGAAACAGGGCGGGTCTGGTGACCCGCCCTGTCAGGATTCAGCAGTTCGGCGCAGTGCCGCAGGCGTAAGGTGGGGGGCCCACCGGCCGCGTCGCGTCTACAGGCTCCTGCCAATGCGTGCCGCCTGCTCAGGAGCGACCTTCGGGAGCTTGCGGCGAATGCGCGACAGCGCGTTGTCTATCGATTTGATCTTGCACCCAAGCGCCGTGGCCATCTCTTTGTAAGACTTGCCTGTGCGATACTCCCCAAGCACTCGCCACTCGAAGGGCGATAGATGCTCTCGCAGAGACTCTTTGAGGAGACGTTCGCCCTCGAGGCCGAGTACCTCAGTTTCGGGGTCAATCTGGGGGCAGGCCGCAAGTATCTCGGAGAGGGAACGCTCGTCGTCTTCGTCGCCACCAGGAGCTGCCTCAAGAGAGATCGAGGAGTTGAGAGGAACTTGCTTCTGGCGCGTGGCAGCTTTCACGGCGGAAATCATCTGGCGTTGGATACAGACCTTCGCGAAGCATGCGAATGAGGTATGCCGGTCGGCCCTGAAATCGTTGATGGCTTCCCAGAGCCCGACCATCCCAATCTGCAGGAGGTCATCGCGCTCCGCTCCCATCAGGAAGTAGGACTTGACCTTCGCCCTCACGAGGTTGCGGTACTTGTAGAGGAGGTACTCGCAAGCTTCCTTGTCGTTCTGGTCCTGAGAGCGGCTGACGAGGTCCTCGTCAGTGCACATGCTCAGGGGGTAGTTCCCTTGCCTGGTCGCTGTCTCACGGAAGAATTCCGCAGGATTTACCATTTAGTCACCTGGGCCTCTCCAGTGCCTAGTGGGCGTGCCCGCTGATTCGGTCGTGCCCTCGTGCAGGGCGAGGGCTGTGCTGGCCATCGCGTCTGAGAGCTGCGCGTCGTCCAAGCCGGCCTCGAGAGGCCAATGCCGATCTACATCCGCGTCGCGTCACCCCACCCGTGGGCCGCAGCCCACCCATGCCACACCATCACCTCCACCGTGCCGCCCTCTCCTCCACAGTGGCAGCGGCAGCCGCCACCACACATAGCAGACCCCCACCCGAATATCTCTTCGGGCGGAGCCGCAGGTAAGACCTGACTTACGCCGCAACAACGTACGGATCAGGGGTCTTGCCTGACTTATGCCGGTTCGCCTATGAGGCTGCGAATCGTGGCGCGATGTAGTGGTGTGAGTATTGCTATCGGCCCATCAAGGTGCGCATGAAACTCGTCATCTCGTGAACGACGCCGTCCTCAGCAAACTGATAGGCGAGCAAGGAGTTCCTGAGGAACACGGCGCTCCCGCCATACTTCATCACAAGGTAATGGTAGATGACGTAGGCCAGCAGGATACCCATCCCAAGCCCCGCCAATGCCCCAAATGCCGCCTCAATTCCAGTTACGTTTTGCTTGGTGCGACGTGTTAGGAAAACTGATATGCCCGCAACAAGCAACAGCGGCGTGACTGCGGCCACCAGGTACGCGTTCGACGCGGTCGGTATGTATTCCATCAGCCGGACGTAAACTTTCCCGGCGATCACGACGGTCGCGCCTACGCCAACAAGGTCAACGACTGCCAATGTTACCCCGCGGTGGCCCTCTAACACGATCAGCGCCACGGCGATGACAATGCAGAGGACATCTATTGGAGTTATCATCGGGTGCAGCCCTTCGTGCCTCAGCGCGATGCTGCTTCCGAAGCCACGCGCCCATGGCCTATGCGGGGCGGATTATACACGATATCAGCGGCGCCGGTCAAGGCAGGCCCTACAAGGGCTCCGAGGCGCTGACTCGGCCCCAGTGTTCGCCGTTCACCAGCCGTTCACGTGGCAACCAATCGGTAGACAAAACGGGGCGCTGTGAGGTCGCTGCGGGCACCAGCGACGGTCAGCACCTCTCGCTGAACAAGGCCCTCGCTCTCCAGATCGTGTAGCACTTCATAGACTGGGTCATACCGCACGACGAGTTCCTCCCGGGCTGAGAGCGGGCCTATAGCCTTCATCAGCTCGCCAACGCCCATCGCTTCACCCACAGCGAGGGCATCCACTATCGCGTCACGTGCCGGGCCGCGGTGAATGTCGTCCGCCATGGCTTCGTCGGGCGGAAGAAGCGGCGAGAGGCTCAGCCGGTCCGCCGTCGCTGCAAACACGGACGCGGGCGGCACCCACATCCACCATGCAGGCGTGCCCGCGAAAGCCTGCGGGCTACTGGCCAGGTGAGAGCCACTATTGTCGCGTGCAACGCAGACCGGCAGGTTCCAGCGAGCACCGAAGATGCTGCCCCCATGCGCCGGTGTGATATACATGCCGACGATCTCCGAAGGCATCTCGAGGAACGCCGTGCGAATGGCCTCTTCCGGATCGCCGCACTCATCGAGAGCGTCACCGATCCCGTGAGCCATCACGTCGCTCATGTGCACGCATCTGCCGTCACGCAGGAGCGGGTAGTTGCCGATCGCCCCCTCGTGGGTTGCCCGGTACTGGTGGCCCCCGTCTGCCAGACGTTGGGCGCCGACCGCCAGTCGCGCGTCCCCGGCCCACTTGCCGACTGATCCGTTCGCGATGTAAGCCAGGCGATCGTCGCAGCCGACGAATGGATGCGACCACTCGTGGTCGCCGCCCGAGTTCGAGCGACTGTGGGCCAGACCCACAGTGCCGGGCAGGTCAGCCGCGTCAGTCTCACTGCGCAGGCGCGCGCAGTCGCCGACAACCTTGCGGCAGTGCAGAACGCCCTCATGGATGGTGGCGATGCCCGTATAGTATCCCCCCGCGAGTCCCTCCTCGCGTTTGATCATATCGAGCAGAATCGGCGCGGCGTCTCGGGACCCGACATACCCGGCGATGTTGCACATGCCCAACTGCCTCCATGAACCATCCGTTCTGCGGTGACCCGCCAGATTATACACGTTTGCCGCGTTTCGTCACAGGGGCAGGAGTCTGGCTCGCCTGTGGCGCATTACGCATCAGCCCTGATGCTGGGGCTTCGAGCACATGATGTCCAGGAGGAAGCAATGCGCCAGATCACGCTCAACCGAGATGAACTCTACGACAAAACCTTCGGCTGCTGGCTCGGTAAATCCATCGGTGGCACTTTGGGGATGCCACTTGAGGGCCAAAAGGGGCTCTTTGACCTTACCTACTACGATCCGGTTCCCGACGGTGCCATCTTCAACGATGACCTCGACATCCAGCTTGTCTGGCTCCGTGCGCTTCAGAGCTTCGGGCCCGACGTGACCACGCGCGAACTTGGCGAGATGTGGCTCAAGCATGTGGTCTACCACTGGGACGAGTATGGCAACGCCCGCTTCAGCATGCGCAAGGGCCTGCTGCCGCCAGTCAGCGGTGCCTTCAATAACTGGTTCGTCGACTGCGAGGGCTCCCCGATACGCTCAGAGATTTGGGCGATGATGGCTCCCGCGTGCCCGGACGTCGCTGCCCGGTACGCATACCAGGACGCTATCATCGACCACGCAGGCGGGGAGGGCGTATGGGGGGAGATGTATCTGGCTGCTCTGGAATCTGCAGCCTTCGTCGTCGATGACCCGCATGAATTGATCGAGATTGGCCTGTCACTGATCCCACCGGACTGTCGCACGGCCCTGGCTGTGAAGGACGTGCTCGGATGGCACCGCGACGGTGTGGGTTGGACCGAGTGCCGCGAGTTGCTGCTCGAAGAACATGGCCACTACAACCCGCAGGACTCGCCGCAGAACCAGGGGATTGTGACCCTCGGCTGGCTGTATGGCGAGGGGGATTTTGGCGACTCAATTCTGAAGGCGGTCAACTGCGGTGAGGACACCGACTGCACGGGGGCGACGCTCGGCTCGATCATGGGCATCGTGCACGGCGCCGACGCGATCCCCTCGAAATGGAAGGACCCGGTCAGCGCCGGCATCGAGGTAGGCTGGGGGATTGTGGGCCTGGACTACCCGACCGATCTTCACGAACTGACCGTGCAGACTCTTGAGATGGCTGAGAAGGTCCGCGCCGCGAAGACACCGCACGTGCGAGTCGCCGATGCGCCGACCGCGATCGAGGGCATGGAGCTGACCGACCTGCGCGCGCCGCAGGTGCGCGATGAGGTCGAGGCGGCAGACCCGATGACCGCCATCTATGATCTGGGCCCCATGAGCCTGCATGTCAGTTACCATGGCACTCCGACTATCGGCTACGAAGGTCCGTCGGCATTGACGCTCGCGTTGGAGAGCCAGGCCGACGTGCCGATGCAGGGAACACTGGAAGTTCAGGCGCCCCACAAGTGGCAACTCTCGGGCGGCGGGCGTTTCGACTTGGCCGCGCGCGGCGACCGCGCAAGTTTCGAGTGCGCTTTCGCTGCCGAGCGAGCTGACGTGAAACTGCAGGTAAGCAACCCTATCACCATCCGTGTTGCCCAGCAGGGCCAGGACCCACAGGTCATCCGCGTCCCGCTGCTCGGCGAGCGCGCCTGGCTGGTCTGCGGCCCCTTCGCCTGCGACTTCGGCGGCAAAATGGGCCCCGAGAACGATCTCGATCCGCTTGGCGAATGGACCGGGCGCGACGGAAATGTGTGCTTCGAATACCGTTCGTTCCCGGAAAACCAGATGCCGCTTGCGGACATGCTCGACGGCCGCGCTGGCATCGTTTACGCGATGACCTACGCGTTCGTTTCAGTCGACACGCAAATGCAGATCGGCTTCGACAACAATGATGGGATCCGCGTCTATCTCGACGGGGACCTGATTGGCGACGCCGCGGTTCGGCAACCGGCCCGCCCGGTGCGCCACCGTGTCGATGTCGAACTCACCAAGGGCTGGCATCAGATCATGGTGAAAGTCCTCGGTGGTGAGGGAGCTCCCGACTTCCACTGCTATCTCACCGACCCAAAGCACCATGGGCTGACGGAGATCATCAACACCTATCTGCCCGACGGGATCGCCGAGCATTTTGACGATTGAGGAGGCACGATGGACACCACTGAAGGCCTGAACGCGGCCAGTTGGCGTGACATCTCGTGGGACGCTGAAACCCGCCGACCGGTCGCCATGGATTGCCGAGCTGACCCGGCGCAAGCCACGGTGCGCCAGGCCATGCACCTGAGGCTCGAATACACTCCGACCGGCTTCGACCTGCCTGCCGGATCTGAGATTGGGATCGAGGTCCCGCGCATCTGGAAGAAGCACCTCGGGATGGCATTCCGCGAACTGCACGCTGAGTTCGACACCGACGATGAGCGGCATCCCGGCGGCAGCTTCTGCCTCGTCACCGCCAGAGCGCCTGAGGACAGTGACGCGGTATGCGAGCAACAGCTGGTGAGCGTCGGCTTCGAGTTCCTGATCCACGTCGTCATCGCAGAGGGCACGCTGCGCGCCGGCGAGACACTCACGGTCCACCTCGCTGACCCGATAGGCCCCGCCTGCGAGGCCCCGAAATCAGCACAGGCCCACCCGTTCCGCACACTCGTGCGGCCGGCCGGGCAGGAGCACTTCCAGGAGGTAACTGAGCCGCCGGTCGTGCACACGGTGGGCGGCCCGGCGGCGAAGCTTCGGCTGCGCTGCCCAGCGATCGTGGAGAGTGAGGCGGAGTTCAAGGCCAAGCTCTGCGCTCTGGACGACGTGGGGGAGAACGCGGCGGCGGATTACCAGGGCATCGTCTACGTCTGGCGCCCCGGCGCCGAGCGCGATGCAGGCATGCTCGCGCCACTCACATCCGAACAGCGCCTCTCACACGTGCCGCTCAAGCGCAATGCCGACCGTTTCGACCAGTTCACCGCCCACGATGAATTCGCTGGCATCGCCGGATTGGGCAACCCCATCGGCACTCCCGAAGACTTCGACGGTTGGCGAATCTTCTTTGGTGACATCCATTGCCACAGTCGGCCCTGCGATGCCTTTGGCACTATGCGCGAGACCTACGACTATGGCCAATGGGTCTCGGGGCTCGACTTCTGCACCGTCTCTCACCAGCAGCTTTCTCCCGGTCACTCGTTCTCCAGAGACGACTGGGACGAGTATCTCGCAATCAATGATGAGTATGACAAGTCCGACGACTTCGCCACCGCGATAGGCGCCGAGGTATACTGCGACGCCGCCCATCGGATCGTATACTTCCCATCCACTGAGGAGGCCCGCAAGTTCCCCGTCGCCCGCTCCTGGGCTGAGACGCAACACCCCACTCCCGAACAGATGTGGGAGCAGCTCGAGGACATCGAGGCCATGACGGTGCCTCATCACACGCGCTTCATCTGGCCGCCCGACTGGTCTCGACCGATCGACCCACGCGAGCGCTGCGTCGAGATATGCTCCCGCTGGGGCATCAGCGAGGAGGGCGGCCCATATTCGGTTCAGGCGGCTCTGGCAATGGGCCATCGGCTCGGATTTGTCGGCGGCACCGACAACCACCTCGGCCAGCCAGGCAACGGGTGTTTTGGCGTGAGCGACGGCATCGGCATCACCGGCGCTCTGGCCGACGAACTCACGCGCGAAGCACTCTACGAAGCGATGTGGGACCGACGCTGCTACGCAACTGACGGAGAACCCATGCTGCTCTACTTCTCGCTGGCAGGCGAGCCCATGGGGAGCGAAGTCGGCGGCTGGCAGGGCGAACGTGTCTTCACTGTTGTCGCCGCCGGCACGCAGCAGCTCCACAGCGTCGAGTTGCTCTGCAACAACACGGTCATCGCGCACGCCGAGCCCGGCGCACGCACATTCACCGGCGAACTCTCCGACGACCGCGCGATGGACGACATCATGCTTGATCCGCACTTCGACGGCGAAGACCAGTTCTGCTTCTACTACGTGCGCGCGCGACAGGCAGACGGTGCAATGGCGTGGGCATCACCGATCTGGCTGACGCCATAGTAACAGCGCACAATGCGCTGAAGAGGAAGTGATTGCAGTGGGCGATCTCAAGCAACGACTCATCGAAGCGATGGGGGAGATGCCTGTCATCGACGCTCATGAGCATCTGCCTCCCGAGAAGCTCCGCGTGGCCCGGGATGTCGACGTGTTCACGCTCTTCGGTCACTACACGCAGACTGACCTTGAGTCTGCGGGCATGACCCAGGAGCAGTATGACTGGCTCCAGGAGCCGGACCAGCCGCTGACAGAACGCTGGGAAGTCTTCGAGCCGTTTTACCAGCGGATCAAGTACACCTCGTACGCGCGGGCGGCACGTCTCGCGGCACAGAAGTTCTATGGCGCCGACATCGGCCCGGACAGCTACGTGGACATCACCGAGCAGATGAAAGCGGGCAACACCCGGGGCATCTACAAGCGCGTCATGCGCGATACATGCAACATCCAAGTCGCACTTACCCAGATCGGCCGAGTGCCCGAATCCAACACCGACCTGCTTGTCCCGATCCTGCCGATCGGCCATCTTACGGGCAGTGGCGAGTCGGGAGCGATGCTTCACAACGCAGCCGAGGTCGGCGTCGAACTCAGCAGTCTCGCTGACTGCGACACCGCCATAGTGGCGCGCATCGCAAACTACAAGAAGCAGGGCGTCGTCGGCTTCAAGATGACTTCCGCAGACCTGCCGGAAGCCGCGCCGGATGCTGCGGCCATGGCGTTCGACAAGGCGCTCTGCGGCGAGGACTACGACCAGGCAGCACTCAACACATACCTCATGCACCGCGCGCTGGACCTGATCGGTGAAGCCGGACTCGTGGTAGCGGTCCACTGCGGCATCATCTGGAACAACTGGAACAACTTCTACGATCTTCACCCCAAGCACATGATTCCGGTCGCACTGGCCCATCGCAACACTCGCTTCGACCTCTACCACGGGGGCATCCCCTGGACCGGCGACACCGGCGTCATGGCCAAGGAACTGCCCAACGTCTGGCTCAACATGTGCTGGTGCCACGTCATCTCCCAGCAGATGAGCATCCGGGCGCTCGACGAGTGGCTGGACCTGGTGCCCGTCAACAAGATCATCGGCTTCGGCGGCGACTACCACTATCCCGTCGAGAAGATCTACGGGCATCTGGTCATGGCGCGCGAGGACATCGCGACTGTACTTGCGCGGCGCGTGGGTGCCGGTCTGATCAACTACGGCGAGGCTCTCGAGCTCGCGCGAATGATGTTCTTCGACAACCCGCGCGATCTCTACGGGTTGAGCGTCTAGGGCGGAGTTAACCACACCTTAACTTAGTGTTGGGTTGGCGCATCCCCTCCCGGGTAATAATACCGGGAGGGGAACACATTTCCGTACAGAGTAGGTGAGCGATGCGCAGGAGCGGTTTCACACTTATCGAGTTGTTAGTCGTGATAGCGATAATTGCGATTCTGGCGGCCATTCTCTTTTCAGCAGCGACTGTCAACGGAGCCCGGTGCCAACACCCGGGCTCCGTCTGTGTACGGCAGGATTCGCAGGCTGATGTGCCGAACGTGAACCCACTACGGAAAGTGACCGCCAACACCGAAGGCGAGGCCCTCAGCAATGGCCCTGACGAATCGAGAGAACTATCTGCGCACCGTCACGATGACCGGCGGCGAGTGGATCCCCATGCACGTGAGCATCTCCGGGGCCACCTGGAACCAATTGCGCGATGATCTCGAGGACGTGCTGGTGCACCACCCCTTGTTCTTCCCCAACTTCGAGAAGGGCCAGCAGAACTGGGAGGAACTCGAGTACCGGGAGCGCCAGCATGCAGCCGCCAACTATGTCGACAGCTACGGGTGTGTGTGGAGTGGCGAGATCGATGGCATAACGGGTATCGTCGATGGTCACCCGCTCGCTGATTGGGCAGCGCTCGACGATTACCAGATGCCGGACCCGCGCACGCATACGCCCCTCAAGCCCGTTGACTGGGAGGCGATCCGTGCTGGCGTTGCCCAGACAAAGCAGGGCGGGGGACTAACCGTAGGTGGCCTCGAGCACGGCTGGCTCTTCCTGCGGCTCTACTACCTGCGCGGCTTCGAGAACCTCATGATGGACATGGCCACGGAGGACCCACGCCTCGACCGCCTCATCACCATGATCGTCGATTACAGTCGATACATCGTCGACCAGTTCGTTGAGATGGGCGTCGACGTTTTCCACTTCCCCGAGGACCTCGGCGCTCAGGATGCCTCGGTCATCGGTCCGAAGGGTTTCGACCGCTGGATCGCGCCGGCGTATCATTCACTGATGCAGCCGGTCCGTGACGCTGGCATCCACGTGCACACCCACAGCGACGGTTACATCATGGACATCATCGACAACATCCTCGCCTGTGGCGTAAACATCATCAACCTGCAGGACATTGCCAACGGCATCAAGGACATTGAGCGCGAACTCAAGGGCCGCGTCTGCGTGCACCTGGACATCGACCGCCAGAGCGTCGTCCCGTTCGGCACCCGACAGGAGATCCACGACCTGATCGAGGAGGAGGTACGGACGCTGGGTTCGCCTGAGGGCGGGCTCATGACTGTGGTGGGTTTCTACCCGCCAACGCCGGCTGAGAACATCGACGCCGTGCTCAGTGCACTCGCGAAGTTCCAGCGATACTGGTGGGAGTAAGCCCCGGGGCCAGAAAAATCTTCCTCAAGGCTTGCGCAATATTACGTATTTATTTATACTATCGTAGTTGGACTAAGCCGAACGCTCTGAAGTTGACGTGAGACGGTCGCCGCACGGGTTAGTACCGCTCCAACCGATCGGCCGGACGCGAGCGTAGAACTGGAGCAAGGCGAATGGACGCTGCGAAAGCAAGCAGGTGGCGGGGAACCGCATCTCGGCTTGGTTCTCTGTGGCGGGACGAAGATGCCACGACCACGACTGAGTACGCCTTGCTGCTCGGAGTCTTGGTCATCGGTTCCGTGGTCGCCTTCGGCCAACTGGGTGACAGCGTCGAAAGCGTTGCCGTCCGTGGCACCGACGCGCTCGAGGAGGCGACCGGCATGTCCTGCAGTTGGCGCTGACGGACTGCAGTCAGCGGTACTGCACGATGATGTCGCCCACCGACGCACCCACTTCGTCCCCGATGCACCAACACTTCGCGATCAGCAGATAGAACCTGGATCCACTTCGTAACCTCATCAGACGCGTAGGCCGGCGCCGAGTCGTCATCGCCGTTGCTCACTTCGCGCAGATCCAGCCCGGGGATATCGGTCAACCCTACCATCTCGGCGTCTTCGGCCATCGCGTCATTGATGAAGGGCCCCTTCTTCACCACAGCCGCCAGGCGCTGCATCGGGTGGCGCTCGAGGATGGTCTCCACCAGCAGACGGTCAAATACAATCTCCCCGGCGTTGTCACAGAAGATGATCAGCGAGGAGGCCGTCGCGAGGGCTTCGCTGAGGCGCGTGTAATCGTCCACCGCGAACTCGACGTTACGGACTCGCTCTATGACAGTGCGACCGCAAGCCGAAGCGAATCGTCAGCCGCCTTGACCTCGTCGCGCAGAGCCGGGTAGAGCTTGAGCACCGCCTCATTCGACTCGCGCTTGGCCTCGGCATACGGATCCGCAACTCCGGTCATCTCGCGGGCGATGCGGTGCACCGGCAACCCCAGGTCGATCGGCGTCGCATCCCAGTCAACGGCGGCGATGTGCTGGGTCGCGGCTCGCAGCACTTCGCGCTGGAGCTCGGGCGAAGCGCCCGCCGTTCGGGCCGCCCGCAAAGCCTGGTCGAGGAAACATGGCACACAGTCAAGTCGCGTCTTCATTGCAGGAACACACGTCCCGTCGTTGTGATATCGCGCATACGAAACGCCCGCAGCGATGAACTCGAGCCTGCGGGCGCCTGCACAAGTATACACCTGTTCATGGCCTCAAGCCAGTGCCTACCGCCAGCAAAGCACGGGCACTTTCGCCTGCTCAACAACATCCGGCCAAGCCTCGCCAATGAAGAAGCCCGTGACCGGCCCCTTCGGGGTGGCCCCAATCGCGATCAGGTCCGCGTCACATGCATGGGCCTCGTCAAAGATCACCCCGGGAGCATCGCCCTCGACTAGATGCACATCCGGCTCGATCCCGCGAACCGTGAGCAGCCGTGCCGCTCGCTGAGTACCCTCAGCAAGCGCTGAGCCAAGCGGCGCCCCCGTAACCATGCACACCTGCCATTCGCCCATGCGCCCGAAGTCGCCGACCCACTCCACAGCATGCCCGGAGTCCGCGGTGCCGTCATAGCCGACGA
This sequence comes from Candidatus Zipacnadia bacterium, assembly GCA_029821735.1. GTDB lineage: Bacteria > Armatimonadota > Zipacnadia > Zipacnadales > UBA5352 > JALGSU01. The sequence goes on from JALGSU010000008.1 coordinate 147,119, forward strand.
CTACGCGACTGATAGGTTTGTATTCCCCCCGCGTCACCAACATCGGCTTGGTCGAGTGCCGCAGGATGCGGCGCGTGGTATTGCCGACGAGTGCGTTCGGCGAATCGGTCTGGCCATGCGAGCCCACCACCAGCAGGTCGCAGCCCTCCGCCTCACGTGTGAGAATCCGCGCTGGGTCGCCGATCAATACATTGCGCATGAAACCCACTTCAGCCACTGAACACGCCTCGGCGCATGCGTCGAGCGCCTCCTCGAACCACCGACTCGTGGCACCGGTCACGACCTCTTCGACCTGTGTCTCAGCGCCGGGGTGCTCATCGAAGGCCCCTTCACCGGGCCCCGAGTCGGGTACCACCGCAACCGCATAGACAACTCCATCGCAAAGCTTCGCCAGGTCCGTCGCGGTCCTGAAGGCCACGCCAGAACCCGCAGAGCCGTCAACGCCGACCATGATCGTCTTCATCGAGCGCAATCACTCCTTCGGAAATCCGGTGACATCTGTATCGAACTTCGCCGCGCCGGGGCCGGAACCCTCTGCTCACGCACAGGCAGGTCCGATGGCTTCACGTGGTGAAGTACCAGATGTTCCTACAACGCACCCGGCGAGGTCCTTCCCATGCGCAAAGAGCTTGAGATCATCGTGTCAACTGATGGTGACGTGCAGATCATCACCCACGGCTTCAAGGGTGAAGAGTGCCTGCAGGCGGTCAAGCCATTTGAGCGCGAAGTCGGCATCGTCAATCGCAGAGAGATGACCAGCGAATACTATGAGCGAGAGCAGACCCGAAGCGGGCAGCGCACGCGGCGACGCTGAGGTCATCATCGCGCCTGACGGCAGCGTCATGGTGTTCGATCTTGACGCGCGCCTGCTGCCGATGATCGAGGCCCTCAGCCCCGACGATCCCCGCACGCGAGCCGCTCGCGCGGCCCTCGAACTCGGCCGCAAATCCTCTTCTTCCGACACCGAATCAACCCCCCAGTAGCCAGTTGGATATCTGCAGTGCGTACTCCATGCGGAAGTCCAGTTGCTCGGTCGGCAGACCGCGCTCGCCGGGGATCTCCAGATTGAAGATGCCCTCGTAGCCAATCTCCGCAAGGGCCGCCATGCCCTCATGCCAGTCGATATTCCCGTAGAATGGCGTCCGGTGCTGGTCGCCGGAGCCGTCGTTGTCAGTGATGTGAGTGGCGATGAGCCGGTCGCCGCACGCCCGAATGGCCTCGGCCATGCTAAGCCCCTGCAGGTTTCCGTGGCCGGTGTCGTAGCAGATGCCGACATTTTGCCTGTCTATGTCATCGATGATCTCGTGCAACTCGCTGATCAGCGTCCCGTATCCGCGCATGCCGCGAGCACCGCGGCTGGCGCGTGGGCTGTCGCACATGTTCTCGATCGCGAGCGAGACACCATGCTCCGCCGCGTGGTCGGCAAAGCGTCGGTATGTCACCATCCGACGCACTCTGTCCGCCTCGAATTCATCCATCGTCATCGGACCTGAGCCGCCCGGATGTATGACCGCGGTCTCGATGCCCATCAGCCCCGCGAGCTCAACGTGTCGAGAGACCGTCGCCAGGTCGCGCTCGCGCACCTCATCGTCTGCCGAAGCCAGGTTTGCCTGCAGCATCGTGTGCACCTGAGGCATCCGCAGCCCAAGGTCATCAACGACGGAGCGCAGTGCTTCGCACTCGGCCTCTGGATTCTCAGATTCCTCCATATCGATGATGTGCTCCGTCGACAGTTCCACTGCCGGGAAGCCAACTGCTGCGATCTGGCGAACGGCGTCAGCGGGGGAGAGTTCCACCAGTATGCTGGTCCAGATTCCTGCGTACATGCTACGCCTCCATTACTCGCTGAGCAGCCAGTTGGCAATCTTCAGGGCATAGCGCAGACGCGGCAGCCGGATCTCGTCTGGTGTATCCGGCCCGCCGCCGCCGATCTCGAAGTTGAAGATCCCCTCATACCCGATCTCGCGCAATGCCGCCGTCCCCTCAACCCAATCAACGCCACCGTAGAACGGGCAGACGTGTTGGTCAGCCGTGCGGTTGTTGTCGTCGAGGTGCGTCGCGATCAGACGATCGCCGCACTGGCGAACTGACTCAGCCATCGAGATGCCCATCAAGTGGCTGTGACCGGTGTCCAGACAGATGCCGAAGCTGGGATGGTCAACCGCGTCAATGAGACCGTGCAGCTCGGGGATGATCGACCCGAAGCGCCGTTCACCGTGCGCGGCAGTTCCCTCCAGCTTGCCGTCATACGTGTTCTCGACAGCGATGCTCATGCCAAACTGCGCTGTGTGCGCCACCAGGCGCGCGAATGTCTGGATACGACGCGCCTCCTCGGCGTCAAGCTCAGCAAGAGTGTCCGGCCTGTCACCAGCCGGATGTATCACGCCGATCTCGACCCCTGCGCGCGCGGCCAGTTCGGCCTCGCGCATGGCGGTCGCCAGGTCCGCTTCCCGGCGCGCATCATCTGCGGTCGCCAGATTGGCGCCCATCAGCAGATGCACTTGCGGTGTCTGCAGACCGACGTCCGCCGCGGCGGCGCGAAAGTCGTCTGCGGCCTTTTCCGGGTTCTCGGCCTTCACTATCTCGGCGATGCGCCCACATGACATTTCCACGCCCTGCCATCCCATCTCGGCGAAGACGCGCAGCTCCTCAGCCGCGGGCAGGTCGGACAGATGGTGCATGGTCACTCCTGGGTACATGACGGTCTCCTCCCGGTCGCTAGAGCGTGACGACGGCTGGCTTGTCGCCGATGTTGAGTATTGCCTCAGCGATGCGTGTGGCGCCGATGCCCTCTGCGGCTCCGACCATCGGCTGCTTACCCTCCCGCACACATTCGACGAAGTGTGCCATCTGCCGGCGGAACCAGTCGGCTCCGGTGTCCGGCTCGAAGGTCACTTCTTCCTCGCCTGTCTCCGTCCGGACCAGCAGCTTGCCGTCGCCCGGCAGCATGATGCAGCCCAACGGCCCAAGCACGTCGTGGGCGGCGTCCGCGCGAACGGTGCTCCCGAAGCCTGGCAGACCCCATGACCAGCACATGATGAGCTGGTCGCTGGACTCGAAGTTGATCACCGCGGTGCCAGTGTCCCAGGCAGTCGTGTCGGCCTTCATCGTGCGCAGGTCCGCGCTGACGCTGACAGCTTCGCCGAAGGTGAAGCGAGCCCAGTCGTAATTGTGGACCGCGCCATCGATGAACGGACCGCCACCGATCTTGGCGTCGAAGAACCACGGTGTCGGTGCACCCGACCCGCCGGAGACCGAGCGCCAGACCACCGGGTTGCCAATCATCCCCGACTGGATGACCTCGCGCATCTTCATCCACTCGTTGCAGTAGTGGCGCACGAACCCGAGTTGAATGATGACCCCGGCCTCGTCTGCCGCAGCCGCCATGCTCTCACAGTCAGCGACCGTCATGGCCATGGGTTTCTCGCAAAACATGTGCTTGCCCGCAGCAGCGGCTTTCGCTGCATAGCCAGCGTGGAACCCTGTCGGCGTGCAGATGAAGACCGCGTCAACGTCATCGCGGCCGAGAAGCTCGTCGACGTCCATGGTCCAGTTCTCAGTACCGTATTTCTCGCAGTGAGCCTTCGCGGCGTCCTCACTCACATCCATCGCGCAGGCAATGAAAGCGTCCTCGTGCTCGACAACGTGCGGAGCGTGAGCGTTGTGAATGCCTCCGCAGCCGATGAAACCGATGCCGGTCTTTGACATAGCAGGGCGTCCTCCGTCCGAGGCAAAAGGGGCCACCCTCGCGGATGGCCCCGGTGGACGACAAGCGTCTCAGCCGACCAGGCGGTCTCGCTCAGCGACCAGTGCCGCGATGTGATCGGGTGATGTGCCGCAGCAGCCACCGATGATACTCGCGCCGGCGTCGACCAGTTCCTCGAAGTGAGACGCCATCTCCTCTGGGGTCTCCCGGAAGACGGTCTCGCCCTTGATCAGCTCAGGCATGCCCGCGTTCGGCTTCGCCCAGACCGGCAGGTCCGTTGCGGGACTCAACTGGGCGATGACCTCTATGATGTTGACGATGCCCGCGCCGCAGTTCGAGCCGACGATGTCAGCGCCTGCTTCCTGCAACTCAGCCGCGGCCTGCTCCGGTTTCACACCCATCATGGTCGCGTACCCAGCCGGCCCCTTGTCAAATGTCATCGACACGATGGCCGGGCCGTCGAAGCCGTCCCGCACTGCTTGGAGGGCCGCTCTGGCCTCGCCGAGATCGGTCATCGTCTCGATGAGGATCGCGTCCACACCCGCCTCGGCAAAGCCTGCCACCTGGCGCGCGAAGCAGGCCACCATCTCGTCCTCGCTCACCAGCCCAAGCGGCTGCATGAACTCGCCGGTGGGGCCGATAGAGGCAGCCACGAGGGCTTGCCCGGCAGCCGCTTGCAGGGACAGCTCCGCCGCCACGCGATTCACTACCTCCGTCTGGTCCTCAAGCCCGCACGAGGCGAGCTTGAAAGTGCTGCCCTGGAAGCTGTTCGTGAGAATAATGTCGGCGCCCGCATCGACGTAGCCCTGCGCGACTGCCTGTACGGCAGCCGGATTCTCCAGATTCCACGTCTCGCCCAGTTGCCCTACAGGCAGACCGTGCACCGTCAGCTGCCAGCCCCACGATCCGTCGGCAACCAATATCTTCTTCTCTGAAAGCTTCTCTGCTATCGCGTTCACGGCGCTGCCTCCTCGGCTCAGACCTCGCGGTCTGCGTAGCGTTCCTTCATTTCGGCGAACCGGCCGCAGGTCATCTTCCCCTCAGGGCACATCCCCAGCCTCACGCACTTCGGGCCCGCTCCCACAAAGATCGTCGGCGCGACGACCTGCACCTCGTCGAGCATCATATCCGCCATGCGCCGGATCTCCCACTGCGCCCGCTGGCAGAGCCGTTCCTCGAAGAAGTGCAGCAACTGTCGCGCGTTCATCGTGGCGAAAATCTTGGTCTCGCACGAGTTGGGCAGCACGTAGCGCGCATCCTCGTTGCTCTGCTCGCCTGTCCGTCCGAGCGCATCGTTCAGGCGCCCGTATCGCTCCGCAATCATACCCATCGTGGCGGCGAAATACTCCTCCGCATCGACGCTCTCGCCACCGTCCTCGACGGTGCAGCCCTGGAGCTGCGGTGGGACGATGTAGTCAAATTCGTCATGGGCCACGTAGCGTTGACTCCGCTGCGAGTAGCTGGCCAGCCGATGCCTCACAAGCTGGTGAGTCAGCGCTCTCGACACGCCCTCAATATAGAACGTGAAAGAGGCGTGCTCAAAGGGACTCATGTGGCCCATCTCACTCAGCCGGCGGACGAACTTCGCGGCATCATCCGCATTCTGGTCGAGGATCGCGTCGGTGTCAGCGGCGTAGCACAGCTTCGCGGCCGCGGCGATGGCCTCGTCGGGCTCGGGCGTGTGGCGCACCAGTGATACGACCGCTTCGACTGCGGGCACGCTCTCAACTCCAGACGGGCCGATCTCGCGCGTCGCTGCGCAATTATACCACGGATTGAGGCCGGGCTACAGCAGCTCTCGGGGCACCATGTTGCCCAGGTTGAGGATCAGCGCGGGGTCCAGCGCCCGTTTCACTGTAGCTATTTCGGCCAGGCCCTCGCGCCCATACATCAGCTCGAGATAGGGCACCCGAGCGCCATTCACCGGCATACGCTTCTTGCCCACGCCATGCTCGGCGGTCACCGTTCCGCCGAGGCTCACCGCAAGCTCGGCCAGACCTGCGTATTCGACCAGCGCTGCCTCGAATTCCTCGTCGGTGTCGATGAAGAAGTCCATATGCAGATGGTAGTCGCCAATGTGCGCGAACAGGACCCAGAACATCCCGTCGCGATCGGCCATCGCCTCAAAGCGATCGCCCGCCGCTCGGTAAGCCGCGAGCATCTCCGGGAAGGTCTCCGCCGGCGTCGCGAAATCCGTGCACAGTTTGTGCGAACCCCGTTGTCGGAGATAGGTGTTCACACCCTCGGGCAGCGAGTGACGCAGCGCCCGCTGCTCTCTCATGTCTCGCTCGGTATCCGCAAACCAATCGGCGGCCGGCTGGCTCTCCTCGAAGACTGCCTCCAGCCCATCGAGCGCATCCGGATCCGAGACGTCCAGTTCGCAGAACACAGCCGAGCGATGGCCCGGGTCAACGTGCGGCTGGTCCTGCATGAAGCGCAGCGAGTTGTGGTCGAAATACTCGAGCGAGATCACCGGCAAGCCCTCGTCCCGTGCTCGCCGAAGAGCATCGACCTGCACCAGCGCCCCGTCATCAGTATCAAAGAACGATATGTCGGACGCGAACTCCGGCCTGTCAGTGACGCGCGCCAGCACCTCTGTCACGACGCCGAGAATCCCCTCGCACCCCACGAACAGGTCGACAAGGTCCATGCCGTCAGCGGCACACAGACCGGCGGCGTTCTTCACTTCCGGCATGTCGTAGGAAGGGGCCGAGAACTCCAGCTCGCGTCCGGACTCCGTCGTGACTGCGAAGTCACGTCCGTCCGCCATCACTTCACCTCGACGCAGGGCCAGCCTGTCGCCGTCCGGCAACACCACGCGCAGCCCCTCGACCCATTCATTCACCTTCCCCCAGGTGAAACTCCGGGCCCCGGAGGCGTTGCAGGCAACCGCGCCGCCGAGCATTGCAGTCATCTCGGTGGGCGAGGCGGGGAAGAGCAGCTCCGGCGCGAGCAGGCCGTCCAGCGCTTCCAGCGTGATGGCGGCCGGGCAACGGGCCAGCCGCCCGGCGCGGTCAAGCGCCACGCTACACTCGATGCCCAGATGCTCGATGCTCACTCGCTCGGCGTCGAAACTCTCTGGCTCGCGCATATGGTCCATGGCGAGTACTATGCCGCCGTGCGTCGCGCACCGCCCGCCCGCGAGCCCGGTGCCACCGCCCGAAACGGTCACGGGTGTGCCCGCAGCAGTCGCCGCCGCGAGAATCTCGGCCACGTCGTCCTCACACTCGGGATACACGATTTCGGCGACGCCCTCGGCGTAGAAATCGTTGCTCTCGTCAGTCAGGAACTGCTCTATGGTCTCGACGTTGCAGTCGCGTCGCATGCACGTGCCTCCGTTCACGGTCCTGTTGCGCGCGTCAGTTCGACACAGAGGCCCTCGGCTCCTGTTACGGGAGGAAGTGGGCGTGCTGCGGGAGAAAGGGAGCGCAACACATTCAGGAGGTATACCCGATGAGCTTTGAGCGCGGCTGGCAGGCGCTGCACTTGGATATGCCCGACAGGATTCCCCACACCGAGTATGTCTCCCACCCCGACTGGGTGAAGCGGTTGACCGGTCTTGACCCGCGCGTACCCGATGAAGCGGCCGAGGCCAGCCTGGCCCTCGTGCGCGAATGGGACTACGACCTCCGCTGGGGCACCATGAGCCTGCCGGGCCAGCCCCGGCTCACGCACATGGGCACCGCCATCTGGAGCGAGGCCATCGAGGCCAGCTTCCACGATAACCGCGTGTGCCCGTTCGAGACCCCCGAGGACGTGCTCAACTTCGATCCCGTCGAAGTGATCGGCCTGCAAGATCACGACGAGTTAGTTGAATACTACAAGACCACCTGGCGCAACATGCAGGACCAGACCCCGACCTGCGTGGTGCCCGCGGGATACTACAACACGGTCTTCACCTGGCCCATTTTGACCTTCGGCTGGGACCTCTTCCTGCTCGCGGCGGCGCTCGACGAGGAGCGCTTTGACCGCGTGATGGAGGGCTTCTTCGAGATCTCCCTGACGGCCTACACCGCGCAAGCCGAATGTGGCGCCGACTTCTTCATCTGCCACGACGACTTCGTCTGGACCGCCGGCGCGGTCTTTCATCCCCACTGGTATGACAAATACATCTTCCCGCGCTATCGAAAGCTCTGGGCGCCCCTGAAAGAGGCCGGCATGCGCATCCTCTTTTGCTCGGACGGTGGCTACACCGAGTTCATCGACGACCTTGCCGACGCCGGCGCGGACGGCTTCATGTTCGAGCCCATGACCGACCTTGAATACGTCGTCGAGCGCTATGGTCAGACACATGTGATCGTCGGCAACGTTGATTGCCGCATTCTGACCTTCGGCACTCCCGACGAGATCCGCGCTGAGGTGCAGCGCTGCGTCGACCTTGGCCGCGACTGCCCGGGCTACTTCTTCTCGGTGGGTAACCACATCCCTTACAACGTGCCGATCGACAACGTGCAGGTCTACGCTGACGCCATAGATGAACTGGGGCGACGCTGATGAGCGTGAACTACGAGCTGTGTGACCACACGCGCGTGCCCCAACTGGCGCGGCAGTTCACTGATCTGAGCAACATCGCCTTCGCCGAGTATGACGGAGCCATGGAGTTCAGTTACGAGTGGGGCGAATGGTATCTGGCGCGCCCCGGTACCGACCGTCGCCTGTGTCAGGCGGGCATGCGCGGCGACCAGATGGTCTCGCAGGTGCTGGTCGCCATGCAGGATCTTCAGATAGGTGGCGAGTTACTCCGCTGCGGGATCATCGACAGCGTCGCGACGCTGCCCGAGCATCGCAAGCAGGGGCTGGCGCGCGGGCTGATGGGCCGCGCACATGATGCCATGCGCGAGATCGGCGGTGCAGACGCTGCGGTGCTCTACACCAATCCCGCTGGCCACCCATACAAGTTCTACGGGCGACTCGGGTATCTGACCCGCGCGACCGCGGCCCTCATAACCGGACGCAGACCCGACGTGACCCCAACCGTCGTGGAGATTGATCCAGAGGCCGGGGCCGCCAGTCTCATGTCACTCCTGAACACCTACCACGGTGCCCACGAGGGCTACGCACCGCTGACGCCGGAGCTATGGCACTGGCACAAGCTGACCGTTCCGGAGAGCACCGGCCTGCGGGTCATGGCACGCAGTGAAGGCTCCGACGCGCTGGCGACCGTCAGCTTCGCGGAGGCCCAATTGCTCTTGGGTGGCGAGCGGCGCGAGGTGTGCATCGCGTATGACCTGGCCACGCCCGAACTCAGCGCCGAGCGCATGGCCGGACTCCTCGCTGCATCGCCCCGCGAGTGGGTCGCGATGATCGTGGACGTCGCCTCTCCGGAAGCCCGGCACGCGAGCGCGTTGGGCCTCGACACCGAAGTCGGCGAGGCCGCGATGGTCCTGCCCTGGACCGACAAGGCGCGAGCGGCCCTGCAGGAGGAGCCCGGTATCTGGTACCCAATGATAGAGTCGCTTATTGGCGTTTGAGGCACTCACAGGGGATGAACTATGGCCGAACCGATGAGACCGGAGATTGACGAGGCCCTGTGCACGAACTGCGGCTCTTGCGCGGAGGCTTGCCTGCTGGGTGTGATCGTCCACGGTGACGCGGGTCCCACCTTCGACGGTCCCGGTTCCTGTCTCGGGTGCGGGCATTGCGTGGCGGTCTGCCCGACGGGCGCCTTGACTCACCCGAGTCTCGGAGATGGCGCCACCTTCGAGTTGGCCGCAGCACCTCAGGTCGATAGCGAGACCCTCATGCGCTTCATGGGCCGCCGCCGCAGCACCCGCAGCTATCAGGATCGCCCGGTGCCCCCGGAGATCATCGAACGCTTGCTGCAGGCTGCCGTCCTCGCACCCAGCGGTCACAACGCCCAGAACTGGGCCTTTTCGGTCATCACATCCCCGGACAGGCTGGCCGCAGTTCGCGAAAGGTGCGTCCTGAACATGCGCCGTCTCGTGGGCTTGATGGACAGCCCATTCGGCGGCGTCGCCCTGCGCCTCGCCGGAGCGTCCTTACCTGCGGCCAAGAGGAAAGCGTTGTCCTCAATGCTGGCCCGCATAGCGAAGGCCCACGAGGAGGGTGCCGACCGCCTGCTCTGGGGCGCGCCGGCGCTCATTGTCGCCCACGCTCCCTCGTCCGACCCGACCGGCGCTGAGAGTTGTCACTACGCTATCGGCAACCTGATGGCGATGGCTGTCGCCGAGGGGCTTGGCACCTGTCTGATTGGCTTCGTCGCCGAGCCCGCGAAGCGCGACCGCAAGCTCCGCGAACTGCTTGCGGTGCCCCCGACCCACAGTCTGCACGCGGCCCTTTCGATTGGCTATCCCACCATCCGCTTCGCACGCACCGTGCCCAAGCACCAGCCCGATATCACGTTCATCTGAGTGGGAGTGAGAAGCAGTGGCCATCGATATCACGGTCGACCATGCAGTCGCGACGCTGACCGACGGGACGCAGTTGCGCACACCCTTCTGGCGCATTGACAGCGACCGCGACGGCCATCACCTGGCCATGCTGGCCGCCCAGCACGGCAACGAGGTCCAGGGCATCGAGGTCGCCCGTCGCTTTGCGGACCTCTGCGCCGAGCAGCTTGTGGCTGGCACTGTCACGCTCGTGCCCTACGCCAATCTCCTCGCCATTCGCCACCGGCGACATTCATCAGACCTCGGCCCCGAGCAGCCTGGACGTGAGAGTCAGGGCTTCAACATGCAGCAGGCCTGGCCGGGCGATCCCGACGGGAACGACATCGAGCGCGTGGTCTACGCGTTGGATGCCAAGGTCATCGCGCACTCTGACCGGCTTGTGGACATGCATTGCTGGAACCACTTCTGGGCCGCGGCCGTCCTCGCCCGTTCCGACAACGGCGTCGCGGTGCAGATGGCCGAGGCCACCGACCTGCCCTTCGTGATGTGGCGCAACTCCCCCGCGCCGGAGGCAGACATCGCCACCAGCAGCCACCTCATGTACAGCCGCGGGGGCGTGTCAATGGCTATCGAGCTCTCCGGCCAGTACCAGATGCGCGAGGCTGAGGTCGACCGGGGCCTGCGGGCCATGGCCAACGTCGCGAAGGTCCTCGACATGATCCCCGGCGAGCCGGAGATCATCGACGGGCCAATGCTCGAGCCGCTCGCCGGCAACGATGTCGTCGTCGAGGCCCCCTGTTCCGGGATCTTCATGCAGTCGGGCCTCGAACCCGGGCAGCGAGTAGTCCAGGGCCTGAAGCTCGGACACATCGTCCGCGACGATGACCTCGAGACCGTAGTAGTGCGCTCACCCGCATGCGGCCGGCTGTGGAAGTATGGGCGGCATGACATGAAATGTGACGTGCGCCTGCCCGACCAGCATCCCTACGCCAGCGAAGGCGACATGCTGGCGCTGATCGTCCAGGCATGTGGCCCCGAGAGGGAGTAATCGACCATGGGCCCCGAAGCCACGCTGCACCATACATCCGCCACTCTCCGAAACGGGTCGATCGTGCGCACCCCGTTCTGGCACATAGACAGCGGCCAGCCGGGCGAGGCGCTGATGCTCATCGCCGCCCAGCACGGCAACGAAGTGCAGGGATGCGAGGTGATCCGCCAGTTCAAGGATCTGTGCGAAGTTGACCTGCGCGCAGGCAGCGTCTGGCTTGTGCCCTTCGCCAATGTCCCCGCCGTCCAGCACCGACGCTCACACATCAGCCTCGGCCCCGAGCAACCCTACAGTCAGGACGAGGGCCACAACATGAACCGCACCTGGCCCGGCGACCCGATGGGCAACGATACAGAGCGCGTGGCCTCCTCCATCCACGAGGCAGTTGCCCGCAACTGCACCCGCTGCCTCGACCTGCACAGTTGGTCTCGCTTCACCGCAACCGCCACGCTCACACGCAGAGATGGCGGCGTGGCCCAGCAGATGGCGGCAGCATCGGCCATCCGCTTTGTGCAATGGCGCACCCACCCCGCGAACGGCCATGGCACCCCCTGCACCATTGGCGCGCTCTTCAACGATTCAGGCCGCGGGGCAATCACCATCGAGCTGGCCCCGCAATGGGTGATCCGCCAGAAGGAAGTCTCCCTCGGGATGCGAGTGGCCACGAATCTGGCGAAGCTCTTCGGGATGATGGATGGCGAGATGGAACTCATCGACGAGCAGGTGTGCACCGAGCGCCATGACAAGGAGGACGAGGAGCGCACGCACGAAGTCAAGAGCCCGTGTCGTGGCCTGTTCGTCGAGGCGGACCTGGAGACATCGGATCGCGTGGAGGAGGGGCAGTATCTGGGGCACTTGATCCGGGATGACGTTCTTGAGACAGTCGAACTCACTGCACCGGCCACAGGTTACCTGTGGGTATATGGCAGCCATCGCGCCAACTGCGACGTCGCCCTGCCGCCGCAACACCCCTACACAGACACCGGCGACCTGCTGGCCACGGTCATAGAGCCCTGAAAGTCAGTCACTGACAACGAAGTCGCGCACCCGCGCCACCATCGCCTCATCAAGCTCGGACCGGACGATCACATGCTCGGCCTCGTAGGTGGCTTCCACCACCATCCCCGCATCATGCAGCACCTGCACGACCTCCATATGGTCGTACGGGATGTGCAGCGTCACAGCGATGAGATGCACGAAAAGCAAATCCGCGATCCGCTGACGCAACTCCTCGATCCCCTCACCGGTAAGCGCTGAGACCGCCATGCTGTTAGGCACATAGCGGTCGACACGCTCCAGTTGGCGCGTCCCGGCAATGAGGTCGACCTTGTTCAGCACGCCGATCGTGAGCACGTTCTGCGCACCCAGCCGCGCCACCACTTCGTTGGCCGCGTCGTACTGCTCCAGTGCGAAATCATCCGACGCGTCAACCACATGCAAAAGCAGATCGGCCTCGGCGAGTTCCTCCAGCGTCGCCCCGAAAGCCGCAACCAGGTGGTGGGGGAGATCCTGGATGAACCCGACGGTGTCCGAAATGAGGCACTGGCGCCCCTCGCCGAGGCTGATGCGTCGGGTGGTCGGGTCGAGGGTCTCGAAGAGCCGCGAGCGCGTGCTCACCTCATCCGAGCCAGCGAGTGCGTTGAAGAGCGTGGACTTACCCGCATTGGTGTATCCCACCAAAGCGACGCTCGGCATACCGGAACGCGCTCTCGATTGCCGCTCCACTCCCCGGCGCGTGCGGACCTCTTCGAGTTCGGCTCCCATGCGCTGGATTCGTCGGCGGATCGTGCGCCTCTCGGTGTCAATCTTCGTCTCGCCCGGCCCGCGAACTCCGATACTGCCACCGCGTGTGCCGCCACGAATGCGGTCCATCATCTTCCCGCGACCCGACAGCCTCGGCAGAGAGTAGCGCAGTTGCGCCAGGTCAACCTGCATCTTCCCCTCGTGGCTACGGGCGTGTTGAGCGAAGATGTCCAGAATCAGTTCAGTCCGGTCGAGGACCTTGCACTGATCCAGTGCCGCCACAAGATTCCGGTTCTGGATGGGGGAGAGTTCAGTGTTGAAGATGACCAGATCAGCCGCGTGCTCGAGGACGTCGAGCTTCAGTTCCTCGACCTTCCCCGCGCCGATGAAAGTCCGGTGGTCGGGCTTGTTGCGCGACTGGTTGACGATCCCCACAACGAGAGCGCCGGCGGTCTTGGTAAGCTCAATGAGCTCACGCATCGGCCGCCGACCCTTGCCGTCAAGGTCCTCGATACCAACGAGAATAGCACGTTCGAACTCTTCGTTCTCTGTTGTCTGTTCCGCATCAAAATCGTTCAAGCGCGCAATCCTCCACCGTAGAGCGGGCTCACCAACTGATCCCGCCCTGGCGCATATTCTCGATCGCCTGGTTGATCATGCCGACATGGTCGTCAGCGTTGAGCGTCAATGACATCCGCACGAAGCCCTCGCCGCACGCACCGTAAACCGCGCCCGGGATTGCCAGCACGCGGCAGTCCCGCAGCAGCTTGGTGGCGAAGCCCTCGCTTGTTTCGCCCTCGGGAACCGGCAGCCAGACGTAGAACGTTGCCGCGGGCATCTCAATCGGGCAGCCCAGACTCTGCAGACCCGGGACCAGCGCATCGCGCCGCTCCTGGTACATCGCCCGCAGCTTCGGTACCCACTCCTCGAACTCACCCAGCGCAACCACTGCTGCCCGCTGGACTCCCATGAACGTCCCCGAGTCCACGTTGCTCTTAGCGCGTGAGAGCCCCTCAATATACTCGCCTCCACCCATGGCCCACCCAACGCGCCAGCCGGTCATGTTGAAGGTCTTCGAGAGCGAGTGGATCTCGATCGCGACGTCCTTCGCGCCATCCACCTGCAGAATGCTCGGCGCCTCGAAGCCATCGTACGACAGCTCGGAATAGGCGGCGTCCTGCACGATCAGCAATTCATGCTTCTTCGCGAACGCGACTGCCTTCTCGTAGTATTCGAGATCGGCTACAGCGCCGGTTGGGTTGTTCGGGTAGTTCAGGAACATCATCTTCGCCTGCGAACACACCGCCGCCGGGATCGCGTCCAGATCCGGCAGGAAGCCGTTCTCGGCCAGCAGCGGCATCGGGAAAGCAGCGCCCCCACACCAGCTTGTCTGCACCTGGTAGACCGAGTAGGCCGGGTCGGGAACCAGCACCACGTCGCCCATATCGATGAAAGCCCAGATGATGTGCACGAGGGCCTCTTTGCCACCGATGCAGCTCTGGATTTCACCATCGGGATCAACGTCGATCCCGAAGCGGCGCTTAGCGAACTGAGCGATCGCCTCTTTATATTCCGGGATGCCGAAACCGCTTTCGTCGTACGGGTGCGTGCTCGGGTCATGTGCGGCCTCGCACAGGGCCTCAATGACGAAGTCGGGCGTCGGCTGGTCAGGATCGCCGATGCCGAAATCGATGGGCTCGTTGCCCTCGGCGATCATCTTGGCCTTGAGCGCGGCGATTTCCCGGAAGGGGTAGGGCGCTATCCGCTGCAGTCGCTGGGCCTGTTCCATGACGATCTCCTGTCTGCACCTACTGTAGATTTGCTCGCGTTGGATGACTAGCCCCGCTGGGCTGGCGGGCAATGAATATCAACGAACCCTCGCCGACGCAAGCGCTGCGTCTGAGAGTTCTCCGGTATAGACTTCCGTGGCTGGACCTGTCATGTAGATGTGACCGTCCTCGGACGACCACTCGATGGTCAATGTGCCCCCGCGCAGATGCACCTGGATGGCGCGGTCAGTCAGATCATTCAGTACGCAGGCGACGCAGGTCGCGGACGCACCCGTGCCACAGGCCAGCGTCTCCCCCGCGCCACGTTCCCACACTCGCATGTTCACCTGGCCGCGGTCCAGCACTTCGATGAACTCGACATTGGTGCGCGCGGGGAAGACCGGATGGTTCTCAATGCGCGGACCAAGGTCACTCACAGGGGCTTCATCCACGTCATCAACGAACTGCATGCAATGCGGGTTCCCCATCGACACACACGTGATGTGCATCTCGGAGCCATCCACCACAAACGGCTCATTCACCACTTGCCCGTCCGCCGGCTCGCCCTGCATCGGGATTTCCGAGCGCATGAGCCGGGGCTCGCCCATGTCAACACGTATGCTGACTACTTTGCCGTCCTCCACGAAGAGTCGGGGACGCACCAGGCCCGCACCGGTCTGCACGGTCAGATCAGTCTTGTCCGTGAGCCCATGCTCGAACACGTATTTCGAGAACGCGCGCACGCCGTTGCCGCACATCTCTGCCTCAGAGCCATCGGGGTTGAAGATGCGCATGCGAAAATCGACGGTTTCGGAGGGCAGGACAACGATCAGCCCGTCGCTCCCCACGCCGAAGTTACGGTCTGAGACAATCCGGGACAGCTCTGTCAGGTCCCAGACGCTCAGATCCTCCGCTATGCCATCGACATACACGTAGTCATTGCCCAGACCATGCATCTTGGTGAACCGCACTGGTCATCCTCCCTGAGGCAGTGATCTATTGAAGCAAACGCGACGCTCCAGTACGTATGAGCGTCACACACGCTCGTCGCCCGACCTCGTCGCCGGGCGCCAGCCACGCATAGCCGTCCTCGGCGCGTAGCCAGGTCATCTGGCGCTTGGCGTAGCGCCGCGTGTCACGCTTGATGAGTTCGACGACCCCGTGCAGATCAGACGGGACCTGCTCGTCGAGGTACGCCATCAGATGGCGGTACCCTATCGCCTGCATCGACTGATGGCCCGCCGTGACGCCCTGCGCGCGCAGCGCCGCCACTTCATCCAGCCATCCTGCCGTCATCATGCGGTCAACCCGGTTGTCAATGCGCCCCGCCAACACCTCGCGGGGCGCCGTGAGCACGTACTTGAGCAAATTATACCGAAACGGTGGGGTATGGTCAACGCGCCGCTGGGCCGACATCGCCTCGCCCGTGAGCGTGCAGACCTCCAGCGCCCGGACGATGCGCCGCGTGTCACCGGGGGCGATAGTCGCTGCCGCCTCCGGATCCACTGCCGCCAGCCGCTCGTGCAACCCCTCCGACCCGATGCGCTCGGCCTCCTCACGAAGCTCCGCGCGCAGCGTCTTGTCCGCCGGTCCGGGCGGGAAATCCAGGTTCCCTAGAACCGCACGCAGATACAGGCCAGTTCCGCCCGACAGGATAGGCAACGCCCCACGCTCGTGTACATCGGCGATAGCGTGGCGCGCGTCTCGCTGGAAGTCCACAACGGTGTATTCAGCATCCGGCGCGATGAAGTCAATCAGGTGGAAGGGCGCGCGGGCGCGCTCCGTAGCATCAGGCTTGGCGGTGCCGATCGCGAGGTCACGGTATATCTGCATGGAGTCGGCGGACACGATCTCGCCGCCCACCGCCTCGGCGAGGGCCAGCGCCGCCTCGGTTTTCCCCGTGGCGGTCGGACCGGCGATGACGACCAGTGGTATCTCGTGCTGTCGGGTATCCATCGGGTCTCAGAAAACCACCATCGAGCGTCACTAGGGTCGCGAGCAGGGGCAGGATACCGCAAACACGCAGCAGGCGCAACTTGCCCCGCAAGCAGGGAGCCGGGGCGCGGGCGGTGAAGCCCCACACCCAGAGGAGACAGTGCATGCGACAGGCGAACACCAGCAATCAACCCAAAGCCGCAGCAACACCCCGTCACGCCGCTCTGCGCCCTATCGGGTGGGTGGAGGTGGCGCTTGTATGCGCGGCGATGGCGACCATCGCAGTCGGCGCGTTGTCCGTCCGCCTCGGTCCCAGGTGGGCTGAGCGCCTCTTCTTCAGGGCGCCTCGCGGCATCGTGATTCACCACACCGCGACCGGAGCGCGGGTCAAAGGCCGGACGGTCAACGCCGAGTTGATCTCCGAGTGGCACGAGCGTCGCGGCTGGGGCGCCAACTACCGCGGGCACGAGTTCCATATCGGCTACCACTACGTCATTCTGCCCGACGGGACCATCGAGGAGGGCCGGCCAGAGTGGATGCGCGGCGCTCACACGCGAGGCCATAACGACTACCTTGGCATCTGCCTGGTGGGCAACTTCGACCCGGCCTCAAATCCGCACGGTGAAGCGTTCCCCGAACGCCCCACGCAGGATCAACTCGACGCGTTGACACAACTCCTGCGCGATCTGCTCACTAAATATGACCTGAGTGTCCACGATATCTACAGGCACAGTGATCTGGGCGCCACGAAGTGTCCCGGCGACCGTTTTCCCATGGCGGAGGTCATCGGGGCCATTGAGGAGAATTAAGTCCCGTTGGGGTGGGGAGGATTGGGCGCTTGAGGCGCGAATAGGTCCCATGAGCAATCGTCCTGCATTCATCGCAGACTACTCCTGAAACGCCAGGTCGCACGTACGCCCAGCCCGCAGGAGGAAAATGATGGACCAGCAGGTCAGTCCGGCCGTAATCGTGATCGTGTTGATTCTCATTGTGGCCATCCTCGTGGGACTGTATTTCCTTGTGCTGGAAAGCAGGCCCAGCAACGATGAGGGAGGCGACGGCGTAGTGCCTCAGGTGCCCGAAGACGCCGCGGACGCACAGCAGTCCGATGAAGACGAAGACCAGTCAGCTGATCAGGCTGATGACTCGGGCGAACCGATCGAGGACGACCAGGATGACACCGCCGATGCTCCCGCGGATGATGCCGCCGACGCTCCCGCGGACGATGCTGGCGATGCCCCTGCCGAGGAGACTGCGCCCGAGTAGATACGCTATCGACGTTCTTTTGTCTGAGACGCGGCGCGGGCCCCGCCAGCGAGGGCCCGCGCCGATGCAGTCTAAGAAGACACCCAGTGGAGAGCCCACGTGCAAAGCGGCGGCCCACACCCGAAGCCAACCGATGACGAGGAGCAGGGCCGCAGCATACGCCCGGTGAGCCCGCGTTCAGTCATCATCGGCCTCTTCCTGATCGTCCCGAACGTCTGGTTCATCCTCAACGGCTATATCTGGAGTCAGAGCCGGCCCACCACGGTATCGCTCTTCTTCAACGTTATCGTCACGCTGGCAATCCTCGTCGGCCTCAACGCCCTCATGCGCCGCATCAACGTCCGCTGGGCCCTGCGCCAGGGGGAAATGCTCACCATATATGCGATGCTGAGCGTCGGCTCGGCAGTCGTGGGCCTCGACCAGTTGCAGACGATGATCCCGGTCGTCTCTCATCCCATCTGGCACGCCAGCCCCGAGAATGACTGGGGCAGCCTCTTCTTGCAGGAGATGCCCGAGTGGCTGACTGTCACCGATCCCGACGCCCTCTGGGCCTACTACGATTCGCGAGCGCCGCTCTTCGCCACTGACTACTGGCGCCCGTGGGTGAAACCCGCTCTGCTGTGGTCAGGCTTCTCCTTCACCCTCGTCATGATCATGCTGTGCCTCAACTCAATCTTCCGGCGGAACTGGACCGAAGAGGCCAAGCTCAGTTACCCGATCGTCCAGCTTCCTCTGGAGATGACCAGCGAGAAGCGCAATATCTGGACCGGCAAGCTGTTCTGGATCGGCTTCGCCATTGCGCTGATCATCGACGTCCTTAACGGTCTGCACCAGCTCTACCCCAGCATTCCCTCGTTCATGGGGGAGAGGGGGGCGCGCTACGACCTCGGCCGCATGGTTCACGGGCGGCCATGGAACGCCATCGGCTGGACTCCGCTGAACATCTTCCCCTTCGGCGTCGGGCTCGCGTTCTTCATCCCGCTGGATCTGGCGTTCTCCTGCTGGGCGTTCTACGTGCTGTGGAAGTTCCTGCGAATCTTCTCCGTCGGCATCGGCATGGCCGACCTGCCCGGCTCGCCATGGATCGACGAGCAGAGCTTCGCCGCCTACCTCGCGCTCGCGGGCTTCAGCCTCTGGGCCAGCCGTCGTCAACTCAAGGCCGCGATTACGGGGGTCATCGGCAGACGGGACATGGATGACTCCCGCGAACCGATGTCCTATACCTGGGCGGTACTGGGAGTCATCGCCGGGATTGTCGTGCTGATGATCTTCTGTATGCAGGCAAAGATGTCGTTCGGCCCGGCACTTATCTGGATTGTCCTCTATCTACTCATATCCATTGCGGTCGCGCGCATCCGCGCCGAACTGGGGTCGCCTGTGCATGATCTGCACCGAATCGGCCCCGAGATGGTCCTCAGCGAGGTCGCCGGCCCGGCGGCGCTCGGCAAGCAGAACCTCATATTCTACGCGTACATGTGGTCATTCACTCGCGCGCACCGCTCTCACCCGATGCCCCACCAGATCGAGGGCATGAAACTTGCCGGGGAGTCCCGCGTGGACCAGCGCGGCGTGGCTCTCGCGATGACCGCCGCGGTAGCCATCGCTCTCCTGCTGGGCTGGTTCATCATGCTTGATGGGTTCTTCAAGTATGGCGGCGGGGGATGGATGTACAAGGGACGTGAGGCGTTCTCGCGCCTGGAACTGTGGCTCAACAGTCCCGGCGACCCGAACTGGTATGGCATAGGCGCACTCATCTGGGGCGCGCTCTTCACCATCTTCCTGACCTGGATGCGCACCCGTTACATCTGGTGGCCATTCCATCCCGCTGGCTTTGCGGTCTCCGGCAGTTGGTCGATGGCACTCTTTGCGCCATCGATCCTCGTCAGTTGGCTGGCCAAATTGCTCGTACTGCGCTATGGTGGTATGAGTTCGTTCCGGCCGGCGTCGACATTCTTCCTCGGGCTGATCCTCGGCGAGTTCGTCGGCGGCGCGTTCTGGGGTGTGCTCGGCATACTCATGCACAAGCCCATGTACAACTTTTTGCCCTAAACACCATTCCACGCACAACGCCCCTCGACGCCCTCAGCGCAGATCCACTCCGCTGATGGCAGGTGCGAGCCGGTGCGTTGGCGAACTAACCGGTTCGGCATTGTTCGGACTTAAGGAGGACCATTATGGCTGATACACGCATCGTGGTAACCGATTACATCGAGGATAACCTTGACTGGGAAGTCGAGGAGATGGGCAAGCGCCCCGTGACTTTCGAACACGCGCAACTCAAACTCGCCGGCGAAGACGCATTGGTTGAGTTCATTGGCGACGCTGAGGTCGTTGTCGTCAACATGGCGCCAATGCCCGAGTCGGTCATCGAGAAGCTCAGCAACACCAAGCTCATCATCCGGCACGGCATCGGCTACGACAACGTTGACGCCGAGGCCTGCAGCAAGCACGGCATTCGGCTGGCCAATGTGCCCGATTACTGCGCTCAGGAAGTCGCCGAGCAGGCCGTTTCGCTCGTTCTGTGCTGCGCGCGCAGGCTGTTCGAGAGCCGCCGCATTCTTGAGGAGTCCTCTGCCACCGGCATCTGGGACTTCTCGACACTCGGCGACATCCACCGCATGTCTGACCAGACGATCGGCATCATCGGCTGCGGCCGCATCGGGTCCCGCGTCTTCCGCATGACCCAGAACCTCTTCGGCGAGCAGATGGTGTGCGATCCCTACATGGATGACCGCCGCGTTGCAGCTCTCGGGCTGGAGACCGACTACAGCCTCGAGGACGTGCTCAAGGGCTCTGACTACATCACCGTCCACACGCCCCTCAACGACCAGACCAAGTATCTCATCGACGAGCCGCAGCTTCAGATGATGAAGCCCAGCGCCTTCCTGGTCAACACTGCGCGCGGTGGCATAGTGAAGACCGAGGCCCTCGTCAAGGCCCTCAAGGAAGGCTGGATCGCCGGTGCGGGCATCGACGTCTACGAGACCGAGCCGCCACCAGCCGACCTCGAGCTCTTCGACCTGCCCGGCGCTACGCTCTCGTCGCACCTGGGCTGGTGCTCAGTCGAGGCCGGCGAGGATATTCGCCACAAGATCGTCGCCGATATAGACAACTACCTCGCGGGCCAGCCGCCGCGCTTCACCGTCAACACTGAGGTCGAGGAAGCGCTGGCCGGCAACGCCTACCGCACCGTGTAAACAATATGTAACAGACAGGCAAACAGACGCGCCAAGGAGATGCAACCGATGCCCAGATACACTCTGCCCGGCCCGAAGTCGGCCGAGCTTATCAAGATGTCCGACGAGTACGAGGGCGGCGCCACCAGCCGCCAGCAACCCTTCGTGTGGGATCACGCTGAGGGTTGCACCATCACCGACGTGGATGGCAACACATATCTCGACTGGACCTCGGGCGTGCTGGTGACCAACGTCGGCCACTGCCACCCGAAGCACGTCGCCGCTATCCAGAACCAGGTCGGCAGGCTCATGTGCCCGTATGACTTCCCAACCCCTGAGCGCGTGACGCTGTCCAAGCGCATGGTCGAAGCGACGCCGAGCAATCTCGACGCCTGCTTCATGCTCACCACCGGCTCCGAG
This sequence comes from Candidatus Zipacnadia bacterium, assembly GCA_029821735.1. Classification (GTDB taxonomy): domain Bacteria; phylum Armatimonadota; class Zipacnadia; order Zipacnadales; family UBA5352; genus JALGSU01. The sequence continues at coordinate 168,532 of JALGSU010000008.1, forward strand.
GCCACCGAAGCGGCCATGCGCATCGCCAAGCGCTACACCGGCCGCCACGAGATCATCTCGTTCTACGGTGGCTTCCACGGCCGCACCATGGGCGCCATGTCCGCCGCTGGGAAGATGGGCACGAAGAAGCAGTATGGCCCGGTTCTCACCGGCCACATCCAGTCGCCCTACCCATACTGCTACCGCTGTCCGTTCGACACCACGCCCGACAAGTGCGGCTTCAAGTGCCTGAGCTTCCTCGACGATGTCGTTGAGGCCAACTCCACCGGCCAGCTTGCCGCCGCGATCATCGAGCCTTACCAGGGCGGCGCGGGCTTTATCTTCCCGCCCGACGGCTGGCTGTCGCAGCTCGAACAGTGGTGCCAGGCCAACGACGTGCTCTTCATCCTCGACGAAGTCCAGTCCAGCTTCGGCCGCACCGGCAAGCTGTTCATGGCCGAGTACGAGGACCTGCACCCCAACTTCATGCCCATCGGCAAGGGCATCGGCTCGGGCATCCCGACCTCATGTCTGATGACCGAGAAGCGCATCATGGAGATCTTCGAGCCCGGCGAGCTATCCTCCACCACCGGCGGCAACCCGGTCTCATGCGCCGCCACTCACGCGGTCCTCGACATCTTCGAGGAGGAGAAACTCGTCGAGAACTCCGCGCGCATCGGCGAGTACATGCTCGGCCGCCTCCAGGACCTGCAGAGCAAGTCCGACTTCGTGGGCGACGTCCGCGGCAAGGGCCTCGTGATGGGCATTGAGTTCGTGGCAGACAAGGCCACCAAGGAGCCCTCGAAGGACATCACCTGGAAGGTCGTCGACGCCTGCGCCGCCGAGGGCTTGTGTGTGGGAGTGGTGGGCGTGTATGGCAGTGTCATCCGCGTGGCGCCACCGCTGGTCATCACCGAATCCGAGGCCGAACAGTCCTGCGATATCATGGAAAAAGTAGTAATGGGCTTGCAGTAGCGCCCGCCAGAAGGGACAGCACCAATGAGCGACGACAAACTGATGGCAGCAGCCGCGGGCCTTACCGACCAGGCCACCGAGCTGCTCTGCGAACTCGTGAATCACCCCTCCACGGTCGGCAACGAGGGCCCGGTCATGCAGTACATGCATGGGCGCATGTCCGAAGTCGCCGACGAGGTGGAGTTCGTCGAGGTCACCAACGCGATCAAGGATGACCCCGATTACTCGTATCCCGTGCGCCTCGACTACGGGGACCGCCCCAACGTGCGCGCCGTCAAGCGTGGCACGGGCGGCGGCAAGACGCTGCTGCTCAACACCCACCTCGACGTGGTCCCGCCCTCATCGGGGCATGTGGACCCGTTCAAGGCCCGCGTAGAGGACGGGATCGTCCACGGGCGCGGCTCCTGCGATGCCAAGGGTCAGGCCGCCACCATCTGGCTCCTCTTCAAGCTCATCGACGAGTTGGGCATCCAGCACGCGGGCGACATCATCGCCCACATCGTGATCGAGGAGGAGATCGGCGGCAACGGCTCGGTCGCCATGGCCCGCTACGGTGACACCGCTGACGCCTGTGTTGTCCTCGAACCGTGCGAGTTCGTGCTGCTTCCGCAGGTGCGCGGCGCAGTCTGGTTCGAAGCCACCACGTACGGGCAGGCCGGTCACTCCGGCAAGCCCGGCGGCACGGTCAGCGCCCTGCTCAAGGCGATGGACGTCATCGGCATCTTCACCGACTATCACGACCGTATCTTGGCTGAGTCGCGCGGCAAGTATCCGCTCTTCGATCAATTCGAGAACCCCATGCCGCTGACCATCGGTCAGTTGGAGGCCGGCGACTGGCCCGCCCAGGCGCCGCAGAAGGCTGTCTTTCGGGGCGTCCTCGGCCTGCTTCCCGACCGCACCAAGGAGCAGGTCATGGAGGAGATGCGCGCAGCGGTCGTCGACAGCGGCGACCCGTGGCTGGCCGAGAACTTCGAGATTGACTTCACCTACCGCCATGACGCGAACGTCATCGCCCCCGACCATCCCGTGGTCCAGACGCTGCAGGAGTCCCTGCGAGCGATCGGCAAGCCCGGCGACGTCTCCGCGATGACCGCGTCATGTGATGCCTGGCTCTACAACAACCAACTCGATATCCCGACTGTGGTCTTCGGCGGCGGTAGCCTGGGCGTCGCGCATTCGGACAAGGAGCAGATGCCCGTTCAGGACATGCTGGACGCCGCCGCCACGTTGGCAGGCTTTGTCAGTCGCTTCTGTGTGTGAGATGCCCGGCATCGACTGAGGTGGAACCATGGCACATACTGATGGCGTCAGTCGCGAGTGGTATTACATCTGGGCCGGCCGAGTGCACGGGCCGGTATCCCCGGCCGAGTTCAGCGCGCTGGTGGGGGAGGGCCTCAAGCCCGAGAAAGCGACCCTTGCCAGACAGGGCGACGACCGCTGGATGACCTACGCCGAGGCCCAGCAGGCCGACCAAATGGGCCCGGCCGCCGGTACCACCGGCCTGCCACCGATCGCGAGCATTGCCAGCCGCCCGTACCCGGGAACTGTCCTCGATGGCATCGGGTATTGGCTCACTCTCGGCTGGGAGATGCTCATGGCCGATATCTGGTCGTGGGTCCTCGCCACGCTCCTGATGATGGTCGTCGGGGGCGTGAGCATGGGCATCCTCGCGCCGCCTCTGCACATGGGCCTGTGGCTCATGGCGCTGCGCGTCTACGATGGCAAGCCGGTGAAAGCCGGCGATGTGTTCTCGGGGATGGGCCTCTTCCTGCCCGCATGGGGCCTCAACATCGTCCTCGGTATGGTCATGTTCCTGCCTGTCATGATTTTCGTGGGTGTCGCCGCCGCTCTCGGCTACAGTATCGGCGGCTTCGAGACGATGATGCCCGGCATGATGATCGGGTATATGGCCGTGTTCCCAATCTTCTTCGTGATCATGTACTTCGTCTCGATCGCCTGTCTGTTCTGCCTGCCGCTGATCGCCGAACGTCGGGCTGGCGTCATAGAATCGATCGGCATGTCATGGAACACTGTGCGAACGGAGTTCTGGGGGTATGTAGTGGTCCTGGTGCTCCTCGGGGCCATCAACTCGGCGGGCGCACAGGTATGTTACGTGGGCATGTTCGTGACCATGCCCTTCGTGATCCTCGTCACGGCGGTGCTCTACCGCGACCGTTTTCCAGCGCAGCGCACCCAGTGACGCGAACAGCCTGATTGCAGGACACTATCGCGCCAGACAGTTGGCGTTGAAGGAAGCGAACGGAGACTAGACCATGATTGCACTGCAGAAGGTAGCGAAGGGCGTTGGCAACATCGAGGTCCGGGACGTCCCCGAGCCCTCACCAGAACCCGGGTGGGTGAAGATCGAGGTCAAGGCCGCCGCAATCTGCGGCACCGATCTGCACATCCGACACGACAAGTTCCCCTACTGGCCGCCCGTCACTCTCGGCCACGAGTTCTCGGGAGTCATCGCCGAGCTTGGAGAGGGCGTCGACGACTGGCAGCTGGGCGAGCGCGTCGTCGCAGAACCCCACTCGCTGGCCTGCGGCAAGTGCTGGCTCTGCCGCACGGGCTCCCCGCAGATTTGCGGCGAGAAGCGATCACCCGGCTGGGGCATCGACGGTGCCTTTGCCAAATACATCGTCATGCCCGCCCATCTGCTCCACCGCCTGCCTGACAGCGTGAGCTTCGACGCAGGCGCACTCGTCGAGCCCACCTGCAACACCGTTCACGACGTGCTCGAGCGCGCGAAGGTCCAGCCCGAGGACATCGTGGTAGTCATGGGCCCCGGGCCGATCGGACTCCTCAGCGCGCAGGTAGCCAAGGCCGGCGGCGCCCGCGAAGTCGTCATCGTCGGTACCCCCGGCGACGCCGAACTGCGCCTGCCCGTCGCCGAGAAGGTCGGCATCGACCACGTCCTCAACCTGGTCGAGACCGACCCGATGGAATTCGTCATGGACCTCACCGACGGCCGCGGCGCCGACCTCGTCGTTGACTGCTCGGGCGCTCAGCCCGCGATCAACGCCTGCATCGCGATGGTCCGCAAGCAGGGCCGCATGTGCCAGATCGGCATGACCGGCAAGGACGATATCAGCGTGACCTGGGACGCGGCGATCTTCAAGGGCATCGACATCTACTTCAACATCTCCACCAGCTACACCAGTTGGGACCGCTCGATCAGCATGATCGAGAAGGGCAAGATCGACGTCGAGTCGCTCATCACCCACCGCGAGCCCATCGAGAAGTGGGAAGAAGTCTTCGACGCGCTCGAAGAGCAGCAAGGCATCAAAGCACTGCTCATTCCCTGAGAGGAGTTCCCGGCGATGGCCGTATACTTGGCGTTCGTCGCACATCGAGATGACGAGATCAATATCGCGGGTACGCTCGCGCGCCTCGCGGATGACGGCCATGAGACGCACGTGGCGTGCATCACCAATGGCAGCCGAGGTGGGCTTTTCGACAAGTCCGAGGATGAGCGCAAGGTCATCGCGCACTCGGAGTTCCACGCCTCCTGTGAGGTAATCGGCTGCACTCCGCACTGGCTCGACATCAATGAGCATGACTTCCCCAAGCCCGATGCGCAGCAGGTGGCTCGCGAGCGCATCTTCCGCATCCTGTGCGAGGTCAACCCAAACTGCCTCATCCTGCATCCAGGCCCGCCGCTGCAACAGTTCGACTATCATGAGCACCACTGGCTCGCCTCCAGCCTGCCCTACGCGGTGAGCTACTCCGCGAGCAACCCGAACTACGCTACACCTCTCGGGCTCAAGCCCATGGACGGGATACCGGTCGTCTATCACATGTGCTCGATAGGCACGCCGGTGGTCCCGAACCGCTACGTGGACATCAGCAACTACCTCGATCGCAAGCTGGACGCGGCCGCATGCTACGAGAGCCAGCTTGCGTTCCTTGAGAAGCAGCACAAGGCGAAGTTCATCGAGCTTCACCGCGCGCAGTCAGTCGTCTTCGGCTCCTACTGTGGGGCAGACGCAGCCGAAGGCTTCTGCACGTCCCCCGCATGGAACCGGCTGGTGGCCGAAGGCACACTGCCCGAGTAATGAGGAGGCAACGAAATGCCTGACAAGATGGGATTTGGCATCGTCGGCTGCGGGCTGGTCTCGCAGTTCCACGGTGCAGCAATTAACGCGTCCGACAAGACCGAACTGATCGCATCCGCGGACCCCGACCAGGACCGCCTCGACAAGTTCATCGGCGACTTCGGCGGCGAGCCCGCGGCGAGCTTCGAGGCGCTGCTGGCTGACGAGCGCATCGACGTCGTGAACATCCTCACCCCGAACGCGATGCACGCGCAGTTCACCGTCCCCGCGCTCGAAGCCGGCAAGCACGTCATCGTGGAGAAGCCGCCGGAGATGACGCTCGAGAAGACCGATCTGATGATCGAGGCTGCCGCCGCCAATGACCGCAAGCTCGCGATCAGCCTGCAGGTGCGTTTCCGCAAGTCCATGCGGGCCATCAAGCAGGCCATCGATGAGGGGCGCTTTGGCAAGCTCTACGAGGGCGATGCCTTCATGAAGTGGTTCCGACCGACCGATTACTACCTCATGGATGATTGGCGCTCCAAGCGTGACCAGGGCGCAGGCGTCACGATTCAGCACGCCTTCCATTACATCGACGTGCTGCACTTCCTCATGGGGCCCGTCAAGTCCGTCGACGCTCGCATGACCAACATGGCCCACCCCGAGGTGCAGCTCGAGGACACGCTTAAGGCGTTCATCGAGTTCGAGTCTGGCGCGGAAGGCCTTGTTGAGGCATCAACCGCGCTGTGGCCCGGCACGCCGATCCGCATCGAGGTCAATGGCGAGAAGGGCACTGCCATCACCGAGGGCGAGGTCTTCAACACCTGGCAGTTCGAAGACGACCGGCCCGAGGACGAGGCGGTCATGCAGATCGGCCGCGACTCACAGGTGACCGGTGCCGGAGGCGCAGCCGACCTCGGCTACGAGGAGCACATGTGGCTGATCGAGGACATGGTGGCAGCGATCGCGGAGGATCGTGATCCGTTCATCACTGCGGGCAGCGCGCGCCATTCGCTGGAAATCGCGCTGGCCATGTATCTGTCCGCCGACAACAACGAGGCCGTGACGCTCCCACTGTAGTCATCACCTCAGTCAGAATGCGAAACGGGCGGCCAGTTCATCCGAACTGGCCGCCCGCTTTGTTTGTGCCATGCCCGGCAACGTCCTACTCCGCCAGCGGCTCCATGTCGCTGCCTGCGTGGTCAGGCAAACTCCCCCCGTGCAGCGCAAGCACTGCTGACAGCGCATCGGCGAAGTCGCGCATCTGCCGCGCCGGGCTGTTCGGAGCGAGGCGGAAGTCAGCCGCATCAGGATCCACAAAGAGCGGATCCGCCACGGTATCGTACTCGCCCCCCTCATACTCCCGCAGCATCGGCGCCCGGCACTGCCAGTACACATTCCCAGCCGACTGCCGGATCGCGGAGCTGGGGCCCATCAACACCCCGTCCACCTGGTCGTCGTTGCCGACGATGATGTTGCGCAGGAGCATGAAGCGACTGCCCGAATCGCCGGAGATCGCCGCGCGGCGATTGCCATAGATCGTGTTGTTGACCAGCCACACCTCGTACGGCGGCTCGTAGTAGGGCTCGAAGTTGTGCGGGAACTGCCCCTCCGCCGCCCCGGGCCACGAGGACATGTAGATGCCTGCTCTACCGTTTGCATACACCAGGTTGTTCATCACGAAGTGCGAGGGAGAGTGCAGGCGCATCCCGTGGCCGCCGTTCTGGCACACGCGGTTGCCGAAGATCACATTGCGCGCGCCGTAACGGGTGGTTATCCCCGTCGACGAGTTGTGATGCACGTAGTTGCCGCGCAGAATGTTGTCCGTGGTCTTCGAGTGGTAACCATCTTTCCAGTTGTGATGCAGCTCGTTGTCCTCGACCACATGGTACCCAGGCGGCGCAGTCGGGTATGAACCCCCGCCGGATTGCACGCCATAGTAGCACCCGCTGATGTCATTGCCCCGGATGGTCTGTCCCCAGTTGAAGCGCTGGCAGTTGATCTGCAGACCCACGCCGCCGTGGTTGAGGGCGATAACGTTGTCCTCGATCAGGTTTCCCGTGGCCCCAGGCCCGGAGATGGAGATGGCTCCGCCGCCCTCGCCCTCTCGCACGAGACTGTTTCCCGCGAGTTCGCAGTCATGGACGTATGGGCCAAGCACAAAGCCACGGCCGCACTCGATGAAACTCAATCCCTCGACACGCACGTGGGAGCACTCGCTGAAGGTCCACAGGCTGTCGCGGAAGACAGCCCCGTGCGGCTCGGCTGAGCGCACGGTGATCAGGGCGCCGGGAGCGCCGGAGCGCTCGATCATGACCGCCTCGGAATACTCCCCGGGCGCGAGGGTCACTATGTCGCCCGGTAGCGTCTTGGCAAGTGCGTCCGCGACCAAGCCGAACGGCCGCGCCTGGGAGCCGTCGCCATCCTTCGTACGCGCCCACGCAGGCGTCCTGCCCCCGGGGCCGACCAACGCCTTCCGCGTCGACAGCCGCGACAGAGCCCTTCGCCGCCCCCAATGCCGGACTGCCATCGGACAGGTGCAGGTTGCCGCCCTGCGCGTCAACGAAGCCTGGATCTCCGAAGATCGCGTCGGGGTCCGCTGCAGCGGCCGCCGTCTCGTGGCTGAACAGATTGCCACGCGCGATGACTTCGCCCACGGCCTCAAGCAACTCTCCCGCCCCGGAGAGGATGTTTGCGCTCAGGTCCACGGACGCGCCCTCCGCGACATGAACCAGCGTCGCGCCCGGGTCGGCTGAATGCAGGGAGTTGTTGCTCAGCGTGGCACGTCCCGCGAGGATGGTGACTGCCGGCGGAGCCCCCAGCATGACATTGTTTCGCACGACCACACCATCGCCGCGTGTGGTGAGGCCGACGGCGTTGTCGCGGAAGCTGCAGGCCTCGATCGTCGCCGGACCGGACAGCACCTCGACCCCCGCTGTGGAGTTCCCATATATATTGCACCCATTCGCCCGCACGCCCGGGCCTGCTACACGCAGGCCAACCGCGTTGTCGAACACTTCGCACGTGCTGATCACGTTGCTCTCATCGGTCGCGCCGTCGCCCGCCTCGAAGGCGATGCCCACGTCGCAGCCCGCAATCCGGTTGTGGTCGAACCGCAGCCCGGTCGTGCCCTGATTGACGCGGACGCGGATGCCAACCTGCGAGGTGCGCTCGCTGTCACGCAGGTCAATCACGTTGCCTCCGATGAGGCCGCTGGTGCAGCCCGGAGCATCCACCACTATCCCCGCGCAGCCTTCGCCGACATCGAGGATGCGGCAATGCTGGATCTCTATATCCGAGGCGCCCTCCGCGAGGACGATGCCGTCGCCGTCGCTGCGAATGTCTATGCCGCGCAGCTTGATCCCCGAGCGTCGAACGGTGATCGTGCCGCGCAGTTCAACGCCGTACTGCATGGCGGGGAAGAACCACAGGCGCGTGCGGCCCAGATCAACGTCTTCCTCATAGACGCCCGGCCCGAGGAACACTTGCCCCCAGTCGCCGCCATGTTTGTCGACGGCCTCTTGGATGGTCCGGTAGGGGCGCTCGCGAGTCCCGTCCGCGTCGGGTGGGCCTCCAGGACTCACAAAGAGAGCGACTTCTTCGCCGGCTCCCGAGCACATGGCAACGCAGCCCATGAGCGCAAGTAGGACGATGCACATCTGCATGTGAGATTGCCTCCAACAGACGAGGGGTTCCGGCGAGATAGGCGCTCTACCAACCCAGCCGATCCTGGAGTCCACGCATGTCCTGCTGCAGTACGCCGCTCTCTATCGCCTGGACGTATTCCGGCGACAGCAGCGACCGCGACGCGGTGTTCGCTACGGCCAGCAGTTCCATCATACGGATCTCGTCCGCCCGCGCGACGTGGGGGGCGATGTAGTCGTCAGCAGCGTAAGACAGGTCCGGCACACCGATTTGATCGCGCCGTTCGGCGAACGCGTGCCGTTGGGCGATGCGCACCAGTTCCACCAGATCAGCGCCCGAGTACCCGAACGTTCGCGCTGCGACATCGCTCAGGTCCCCGTCGGCGAAATCGATGTCCAGGTTCCGAACACTCACTCGCAGGATGGCCTCGCGGGCGGCATCATCGGGCAGCAGGAACGGGATCTTCATGTCGAACCGACCGGCGCGCATCGTTGAGTGATCGATCAGATCCGGGCGGTTGGTCGCAGCCCCGAAAATGATCCGGCCTTGGTGCGCGTCTTCGGACAGGAAGTTGTTGAACATGCCGAAGACCCGCCGCGACACCCCCGAGTCAGAGTCACTCGCCACCCGCCGCCCGTAGCTCTGGTCGAACTCGTCGATGAACACGAAGATGGGAGCGAGGGCCTCGAGGTAGTGGAAGAGCTTCTCGAGGTTAGCCTCGGTGGATCCCACGAACTTGCTGAAGACGTTGCGCAACTCCACGAACGGAATGCCGCAGTCGCGCGCGAAGCAGCGCATCGTGAAGGTCTTGCCCGTGCCCGGTGGCCCGATCAGCAGCACACCCTTGGGCACCAGGTCCGTATTGCCCTCCGAGAGCGCGCGCACGGTATCCATCAGCAATTGCTTCTGCCGGTCCACTCCCGCCACCGCATCCAGCCCCAGCTTCGAACTGGTGAACTCGACGAGGTCCCCAATCTCGGCCTCGATCACTCGCCGCTTGTGCAGCGACACCTCCGCGAGACCCAACTGGTGATGCTCACTGTGCGCAGATCGGATCATCGCACCAATTTGCTGAAGCGTCATGCCGTTGCTCACTTGCGCCAACACCTCGCGGCTCACCGCGAGATCACCGTTGCTGGCGGTGGGCGTGTCCGAGACGGGCGGCCCGGCGTTCAGAGCGCCGTCGATATACGCCAGACGTGCGGCCTCATCGGGGAACGGTATCTCCACGATGCGCGTGCCGCCCCCCCTGGTGTAGAGATCCTCGTGCACGTCCGCGAGGGACTCGGCCACCATCAGCACGAAGCTGTTGCGCCGCGCCAGCCGTGGGTCCGTGGCCCAAGCGCGCACGGTCGCGAGCAGCCGTCGCTCGTCCGCGCTCATGAAGCGCTCTTCTTTCGCGGGGAAGAGCTTGTCCACGAAGTCGACGATCAGCGCCACGCCGTCGCGCGTGAGCAGGTAGTCCTGCACTATCGGGATCGCCAGATCGGGGCGGTAGCTGTCACGCATCGCCAGACTCGGCTCGCCCTGCGACGCTCTCACCTTCAGGAATGCCTCGAACTCGCGCTCGTCCTCATCGCTCGAGAATGTGATACCCGACCCGATGCTATAGGTGACCGTGCGCTTGCCTCCACAGAACGCCCTGCGCAGAAAATCCGGCAGAGGCAGCCACGTGTCGCCCGCCGCCACCAGATCGCGCACCCCGTGCAGCAGGAACACGCTTGCCGCGCGCGCCATGAAGTCTTGGCGCACGTCATCGACCCATTCGGGCGTCCTGTCGTCGCTGGCGAAGGCTTCAGCCATTGTCGTCTCGCGCCTCACTCTTGCTTGGTCTCGAGCTCCTGTTCAGACTGCTCCTCAACAGCGGGGCTCGCCTCGACCGCAGGCTCCTCACTGACCGCCTGCATCGTGCGTTCGGCCTCTTCATCCGGTATCAGCCCCAGTTGGCGCTGATACTCGACATAGGCCAGCTCCGCCTGCTGATCGGCCACATCGAGCTCCAGCTCGTCCAGCTCCGAGTCCAGCGACTCAGAAGCGACTTCCTGACGAGCCTGAGCACGCGCCATCTTCTCATCGATCTGGTCAGTGACCCGATCGAGAGTGTCAGTAGCGTCGCCCACCTGAAACGCTCCCATGACCTCGGCCAGTTCCTCCTCGACCTCAGCCTGCTTCGCTCGGGAGAGTTGCCGCCGCGCCTCATCGATCTGCCGCTTGATCCGCTGTTCGTACGCGTCCCGCTTGCGCAACATCCCCTCCGACGCCTCGCCCGCGCGTACATACTGATCCTGGGCCGTCGCCAGCGCTTCCTGAGCGGCCTGCAACTGACCGATCAGCCGCTTTGCCGCGTCCTTGTGCTCGGGCCCAAGCTTCACCGCCGCCTGTGCCTTCGGTTCGAGGTCGGCCACCTTCTCCTGCAGCCGCTCCACCTGCATGGCCAGCATCTTCTCGTGCTTCACCACCTCAGCCACCTGCGCATTCATCTTCGGAACTTCTGCGCGCATGTCGTCGATCAGTTGGCGCAAGAGCAGTTCCGGATTCTCAGCACCGCGCACCATCCAGCCGAACAGAGATCGGAATATCGCCCTGATGCGTGCCCACATACCGGGTCACCTCCGTTGGTATTCCGCGCCGGTGGCGCGGCCGCTACTGCTGCATCATGATGCTTGATTGCATGACTTCCTCCAGCGCCGAGACGCTGGCCTTCATCTCGTCAAGCTCCCGCACTGGCGAGTGCTCAGTCTCCGTATCAAGTCCGTGTCCAGCCGCCATACGCGCCACCGTCGAGCGCAGCCGGCCCGTCGACGCCCCCAGCCCGCGCATCATCGCCTGGTACTGCTCCAGCGAGCCCATCAGACCTTCCCGTTCAGCGATCTGCGACCGGAGATCTGTCGCGGCTCGCTCAAGTTCGCCACGCGCCTCCGGGTCAGTCGCACGCTCGACATCGGCCTCGATCCGCGCCAGTTGCGTCGACAGGTCATCGCCCGCCGTCGCCGCGAGGTAGTTATGCAAGTTGCCCGCCGTCGTAGCCAACTGAGCAACCGATTCGCGCACCCCATCGGCCTCAGCGGCTATACCCGCGAACAGCACCTGCTGGTCGCGCGGCGCTTCGTCGATCATCTGCCCGATCTCGTCCAGCGCATCTGTGACCTCGGCGAGACCCCGTTGAATCGTCGGCGGCAGCGCTGACACGTCCATGATTGATCGCTGGCCTTTGCCGGGCCGGCGGGCCAGGTACGAGACCATCACGGCCCACAGAACCACCACAGGAAGCGCAAGAGTGGAGCTGAAGATGGTCACGCCAACCGTGGCGGCGGCGAGCACCAGCGACGTTGGGTGGACCAGGGCTCGCAGGATGCCCCGGCCCCGAGCTCCATCTGCTTCACCTGCCATCTCATCGACCTCCGTGACGGAAGTTCGCCCTGTATGGTCACCTGCCCTGCATGCTCAGCAGGTGCACTGTGCCCGGCGTGGAAGTTACCCACTCTCTGAACATCGCCTGGTCGTGAAGGGACGAAGCACCATGGGCAATCTGCAGGCTGGCGCAGGCCAAGTCGACATCACGCCGCCGCTCGGAGCGTGTCTGTCCGGCTCATTGACGCCTCGCTATGCCGATGACGTCAGCTACCCACTCTACGCAAAGGCGATCGTCCTCGACGATGGCGACACTCAGATCGCCTACGTTCAGAACGATCTGATCCTCCTCACGCGCGACCAGTTCGACGTGGCGAAAGCGCGCGCCGCCGAACTCACCGGCATCGCTGCCGAGAACATCATGATGTCGTGCACTCACACCCACTACGGCCCGGCCACCTATGGCATGTTCAAGGTCCCCGAGGAGCCCGGCTACGTCGACTGGGCAGTCAACAAGATCGGCGACTCCGTGAAGATCGCCCAGAACCGCCTGCAGCCCGCGGTCATCGGCCATACCTCCGGCTCCTGCCCCGAAGAGACCCACAACCGGCGCTGGTGGATGACCAACGGGCAGGTTCAGATGAACCCGCCGGGCGGTCCCGATCTTGTCCGCCCCTCCGCTGGCACCGACCCGGAAGTCGCGCTCCTGGTCGTCGAGACTCCCGACGGCCACCCCATCGCCGCCGTCTGCAACTACTCGCTGCACTACGTCGGCGGCGCGAGCCTCGCCATCTCCGCAGACTACTTCGGCGCATTCTCAGAGGCCCTCCAGCGCATGGCTGGCTCACAGTTCGTCGCGATCATGGCCAACGGTTGCTGCGGCGACATCAACAACCAGAACCGAGCGAACCCCAGCACTTTCGAGCGCCCTTACGCAGACTACCAGGTCGACCGCGTCGGCAACGCACTGGCCGCGGAAGCCTGGAAAGTCTGGAGCCAGCTCGACGGCCGCCAGGCCGACGTCACCGTCGCATCGTCGGTCGACTACCCCGTATGGCGACGACGCACCGCCGCCGAAGAGGCCCAACGCGAGGTCGCCGGCGGCGTGTTGGCCGTCGATCAGGTCACCCAGAAGTGGCCGGACTACGCCGACGAGTTCGCCAAAGAACGCGAGCGCATGGACACGCTGCCGCTGGACATCGAGACCCAGATCCAGGCGTTGCGCGTCGGCGACATGGCCATGGTCGGCCTGCCCGGTGAGTTCTTCGTTGAGTACGGTCTCGACATCAAGCGCCAGTCACCTCTGGCCCGCACGATGACCATCGAACTCGCCAATGACTGGATCGGCTACGTGCCCACTGACCGCGGCCTCGACGAGGGCAGTTACGAAACCTGGCTCGCCAGCACCTCTCGCGTCGCCAGCGGCTCGGAGAAGCTCTTCATCGACTCCGCTCTCAAATGCCTCGCGCAGGTTGCCGAGGAAGGCTGAAAGGACTGGAAACCGTGAGCACCATTCGTGTAGGAGCGGCTTCGCTCGACATCACACCACCGTTGGGCGCGATCATCAGCGGGGACTTCTCGATGCGCTACGCCGACGATGTCGGCTACCCGCTCCATAGCAAGGCCGTCGTGTTCGACGACGGCGACACCCAGATCGCCTACGTCCAGAATGATCTGCTCTTCATGCAGATGGAATACTTCGACCAGGCCAAGGCCCGCGCCGAAGAGCTGACGGGCATTCCCGCCAGCAACATAATGATGTCCTGCACGCATACGCACTACGGCCCGTCCGTGGCGCCCCTGTTCATGCAGCCCATGCAGGAGGACTATATTCCCTGGGCTCTCCAGAAGATGGGCGACGCCGTCAAGCTCGCCCAAAACCGACTCCAGCCCGCCGTTATCGGCCACACCTCCGGCTCATGTCCCGAGGAGACCCACTGCCGACGCTGGCACATGGCCGACGGCTCGGTGCGCATGAACCCGCCCCCCGGAGACGCCAGCTTGGTCCGGCCTGCCAGCCCGACCGATCCCGAGGTCGCGCTCCTCGTCGCCGAGACCCTCCGCGGCGAACCCATCGCGGCTATATGCAACTACTCCCTCCACTACGTTGGCGGCGCAAAGGGCACGCAAATTTCCGCCGACTACTTTGGGGCCTTCGCCGCGGCTCTGCAGAGAATGGCCGGCAGCAAGTTCGTCGCCATCATGGCCAACGGGTGCTGCGGAAACATCAATAACGTTGACTTCACCAAGCCCCGAGCCAACCACAGCACCTATCCCGACTACATGCGCGACCGCGTGGGCAACGCCCTCGCCGCAGAGGCCTACAAGGTCTGGCGCCAGCTCGACGGGCGCAGCGATGACCTCACCGTCGCCGCCGCCTCGGAATTCCCGAGCGTCCGCAGGCGCACGTCTGCCGAGGAAGAGCAGCGCACCGTTGCGGGCGGCGCCAATGCCGTCGATCAGGTCACCGAGAGCTTTCAGAAGATATACGCAGGCGAGCGCGCCGAGGTCGACAAACTCCCCTTGGACTTGCGCACTCAGGTCCAGGCTCTGCGCATCGGCGATCTGGCTATGGTCAGCTTCCCGGGTGAATTCTTCGTCGAGTTCGGCCTCGAGACCAAGCGAATGTCCCCATTCGCCCGCACCATGACCCTCGAACTCGCCAACGACTGGATCGGCTACGTCCCCACTGACCAGGGCATTGACGAGGGCGGCTACGAAACATGGCTCGCCCGCAGTGCCATGGTCGCAAAAGGAGCAGAGGCAACCTTCCTCGCCGCGGCGGAGAGTTGCCTGGCCGCGGTAGCACTCTAGGTCGAAGGGATGCAGGTCTCACCGCACGAACCCGAACATACTCTCACCAACCCGTGAGGAAGTGAGTCGCTTGAAGATCTACATCGTCACCGACCTCGAGGGCGTCGCCGGGGTCCAGAACTGGGACAACCGTACCGACGATACGCCCTACATCACCGCGCGCCGGGCTCGCGAGAGTCGCTGGCTCGCCGAAGAGGTCAACGCCGCCGCCCGCGGATTCTTCGCAGGTGGTGCCACTGAAGTCGTCGTCAACGACGGCCACGGCGCAGGCTGCACCATCGACATCGAACTCGTCGACCCGCGCGTGCAGGTCTTCCACGGCCTCGACCGCCCCAACTACTGCACGGGCCTCGACGAGACCTGCGATGCCATCGCATCAGTCGGCACCCACGCCAAGGCCGGCACCGCCTGCGGAAATCTCAGCCACACCATGGGCAAGTCCATTCGCGGCTACTGGATCAATGGCGTGAGTGTTGGCGAAACCGGTTACCAGGCGTTCCTCGCCGGGCATTTCGGCGTGCCCTTTATCTTCTGCGCTGGCGACGCATGGGCGTGCAAGGAGATGCAGGAACTGGTTCCCGGCTGCGTCGGAGCGGTCGTCAAATATGGGTGCAGCGAACTCAGTGCACTCACGTACACGCCCGCCCGCAGTCGCGAGATCATCGAGGAAGCCGCCGAGCGATCCATGGCCAAGATCGGCGAGATAGAGCCCCTCGATGCGGGCTCGCCGGTGATCTTCCGCGAGGAGTTCTACAAGCCCACCTTTGACCCCGAGAACCCGCCGCGTAACGCGCGAGTGATCGACTGCCACACCGCCGAGGTCGAAGCCGCCAATATGGAGGAATTCATGGACCTCAAGTATGGCTTCGACCCACACTGGCAGCCGTTCTGGAAGCTTCACGACGACCCGGGGAGCGCTTCACTATGAAGATGTACATGATGACCGACCTCGAGGGCGTCGCCGGCGTCCACACTTGGGAAAGCCGCGACGACGAGACCCACTTCAACTGTGCCCGGCGTCTTCGCCAGAGCCGTTGGCTCGCCGAGGAAGTGAACGCCGCAGTCGACGGTCTCATCGCGGGCGGCGCCACTGACGTCATCGTCAATGACGGCCACGGTGCGGGCGCAACCATCGACATGGACCTCGCAGACCCGCGCGCCATGTACATCCATGGCCTCAAGCGCCCGCTCTGGCTTCCATACCTCGACAGCACCTGCGACGCCACCGGCGTCGTCGGCGGCCACGCCAAGGCTGGCACGCTCAGCGGCAATCTCTACCACACCATGAGCACAGCGCAGCGCGACTGGACTTTCAACGGGATATCGGTGGGGGAGATGGGCTTCCAGGCGCTGATCGCCGTGCCGCGAGATGGAGCAACTCATCCCCGGCTGCGTTACGGTCCCAGTCAAGTATGGCACCAGCCGCCTCTCCGCGATGACCTGGCCACCGGCGAAGTCTCGCGAGATGATCCGGGCAGGCGCCGAGCGTGCCATGGACGTGATCGACAAGATCGAACCCCTCAAACTCGAGGCGCCCATCGTCTTCCGCGAGGAACGCGTCGAGCCCGCCTTTGACGAGGAGAACCCCGGGGACGGCTGGCGGATCATCGACGCCCACACTCGCGAGACTCAGGCAGACGATTTCATGGAGATATTCTTCCGCATCTATCCCCAGTTCGACCGCGACTGGCAGCCACTCGATTGGCAGCCTGCCGACTGACGTCCCCGGTCGCGCTGAAATGAAGGGCTTCGAACCCGTCCGCATAGGCCTCGTCGGAGTGGCCAACTTCGCCGCCTCGCACAAGGCCTCCATCCTCAGGATGGAGGAGGAGGGTTACGCCGACCTCGTCTGCGTATGTATCCGCAACCCCGAGAAGTATGCGGACGCCGTCGCCGAGTATGGCGAGCGCGGCACCCGGGTCTACACCTCCTACGAAGAGATGCTCGAGACAGAGCGCGGCAACATGGAGCTGGTCGCTCTCCCCACGGCGATCCCCGACCACGCCTACACCTCAGTCATGGCCATGGAGGCCGGCTACGACGTGTTGGTCGAGAAGGCTCCCGCTGGCGCGGTGCAGGACGTCGACGAGATGATCCTCTGTTCCGCGAGAACCGGCCGATTCTGCGAGGTGGCTTTCCAGAACCAGTCCAAGAACACCGTCCGTGCCATCAAGCGCCGCGTCTGCGAGGGCATGTTCGGCAAAATCGAGCGCATCGCGGTCATGGCCGAGTGGGTCCGCCCTGACAGCTACTACGAGCGCAACGAGTGGGCCGGCAAGATGATGTACCAAGGCCGCTACTGCTGCGATGGCCCCAGCAACAACGCGCTCGCCCACTACCTCTACAACGCGCTCTACTGGGCCAGCCCCCGCTGGCTGCACGCTGACTTGCCGGTCCGGGTTCGCGGCGAGCTCTACCGCGCCCATCCCATCGAGGGCGAGGACACCTCCGCCATTGCCGTCGAGACAGACGGCGGCTGCCGGATCACCTACCTGACCACCCTTGCTGGCTGGGAGCACATCGGGCCCATCTCCCGTATCGAGGGCACCGAGGCCACTGCCGACTGGAGCCACAACGATGGCACCGTCATCACCTGGGCCGATGGCACCACCGAGACCATCCCGCCCGATGGCACCCGCGAGCACTTCGAAGTCTTCCGCAACACCTGCAAGTACATGCGCGGGCAGTCCGACACACTCAACTCGCCCATCGCCATGGCGCGCGTGCATACCGTCGCGATCAATGGCGCCTACGAGTCAGGCGGCCCGCCCCGCACCATCGCCGCCGAGCACGTCACCCGCGAGCCCAAGGGCGAAAGCGTCTTCACCGGCATCGACGGTATCCGCGAGATACTCGACCAGTGCTACGCGGAGCATAAAACCTTCAGTGAAATCGATGTCCCGTGGGCATATCAGTCCGACTGGGTTGACACCACCAACTATGAGCGTTTCGAGATGGAGCTGCTATGAGCGACGACGGCCTCGTTGGCATCGAGGAGCAACCGCCCGGCCAGTTTCTGCCTGGCACCCAGATCGAGATCATCAACGAGGGCCTGCAGCTCGGTCGCATCCAGCACGCCATCTTCGATTTCGATGGCACAATCTCGCTCATTCGCGAGGGCTGGCAGGATGTCATGTGCCCGATGATGGTCCAGGTGCTCGCCGAGACCGGCACCGATGAGAGTGCCGAGCAGTTGGCCGAGATCGTCCGCGACTTTGTCGATCGCCTCACCGGCAAGCAAACCATCTATCAGATGATCCAGCTCGCCGACGAGGTCACCCAGCGCGGCGGCGAGCCACTCGAGCCGTTGGCCTACAAGCACCGCTACCTCGACCTGCTCTGGGAGCAGATTGAGCACCGCGTCGCCGGACTCAAGAGCGGAACTATCGACCCCGACGACATGCGCGTGCCCAGCTCCCTGGAAATACTGCAGGCGCTCGCCAATCGCGGCGTGAAATGCTATCTCGCCAGCGGCACCGATGAGCAGTACGTCCTCGATGAGGCCGAGGCCGTCGGCGTCACGCCGTTCTTCGAGGGAATCTACGGCGCGCTCGACGACTATGAGAACTTCTCCAAGGCCATGGTCATTCAGATGATCATCGAGCAAAACGATCTGCACGGCCCCGAACTCGTAGGCTTCGGCGACGGCTACGTGGAGATCCAGAACACCAAAGAGGTCGGCGGCATCGCGGTCGGCGTCGCTACCGACGAGGCCAAACGCGAGGGCGTTGATGCCTGGAAGCGCAACCGCCTCATCATCGGCGGCGCGGACATCATCATCCCCGACTTCCGCGAGCACGGTCAACTATTGGCCTATCTGGGCGGTGACGTGTGACATGCCCCACGAGAGCTTCGACCGCTCACGCCTGATACTCAAGCCACTCGCCGAACGCGAGAACGACCGCGACCTCTCGCTCATCATGGACCTTGACGCGCCGGTCGAGCCGGTCGCTGATGACCGTCTGGAAGCCCTCGCCGCGCGCATGATCGCCGCCCGCCAACGCGGTGCGCATGTCATCGTCAGCATAGGCGCTCACGTCATTCGCGTGGGCACTCAGCGCTTCCTCATCGACATGATGGAGCGCGGCATCATCACCCATCTCGCCGGCAACGGTGCCGTCGCCATCCACGACTTCGAGTTCGCGCTCATTGGCGCGACCACCGAAGACGTCGCGAAGTACATCGCCGCTGGGGAGTTCGGCCTGTGGCAGGAAACCGGCCGGCTCAACGACATCGCCCGCATCGCTGCTGGTGAGGGCATCGGTTTCGGTGAGGCCGTCGGGCGCGAGATCGCCGAGGGCGACTATCCGCACAAGGACATCAGCGTGCTCGCTGCCGCCTACCGCCTCGGCGTCCCGGCCACCATCCACGCCAGCGTCGGCTACGACATCATTCACGAGCACCCCAACTGCGATGGCGCCGCGCTCGGCGCGTCCTCATATCAGGACTTCCTCGTCTTCGCGAAGTCCGTCGAGGGCCTCGAAGGCGGCTGCTACCTGACCTTCGGCACCGCAATCATGGGTCCCGAGGTATACCTCAAGGCCCTCGCCATGGCGCGCAACGTTGCCCACCAGGACGGCCGGCGCATCACCGACATCGCCACCGCCGTCTTCGACCTCAAACCGCTGCCGGACGACTACCATCACCAGCCGCGCAAGTCTGACCCAAACTACTACTTCCGGCCGTGGAAGACCATCCTCGTCCGCACCGTCGCCGACGGTGGCGAGAGCCTCTATTTCCAGCTCGACCATGCTGTATCCGTGCCGAACCTGCAGCGTCGGGTGGCTGAGCAACTGTGAGAGAGGCGCGTTTCGCAGACCTGTCGCCAGAACGCCTCCGCGAACTTCTGGACAGGTTCAACCAAGTGCGCCTGGCCGTGGTAGGCGGCTTCTTCCTCGACCGCTACATCTTCGTCGATCCTGCTCTCACCGAGCCGTCGATCGAGACCGGCCTCGACGCCTGGCAGGTAGTGGGCAAGCGTCCACAGCCGGGATGCGCTGGCACGGTAACGAACAATCTTTCAGATCTGAGGATAGGCGAGATACGGGCTGTCAGCCTGATCGGAGATGACGGCGAGGGCTACGAAATGCGCCAGGGCTTGGCTCGGACCGGCGTTGACTGCCGACATCTCATCGTCAGCCCTGACATCATGACGCCCACCTACTGCAAGCCGATGCGTAGGAATGCCGACGGAACCGAAACTGAGATGAACCGCTTCGACTTCCGCAACCGCGCGCCGACGTCCGACGAGTTGCAGGACGCCATGATCGAGCAGCTGCGCGCTTGTGTGCCGGACATGGACGGCATCATCGTGGCCGACCAGGAGTATGAGCCAGACAGGGGATCCATCACCCCGCGAGTCGTCGACGAGATCGCGGGCCTGGCCGAGGCCTATCCCGACAAGCCCTTCTGGGCGGACTCGCGCGGCGACATCAGCCGCTTCCGCAATGTCATGATCAAGCCCAACAACTATGAGGCCTGCCGGGCAGCGGGCGTCGATGCTCACGATCCGCCGACGGTGGATCAGTCCATGCAGGCGGGCACGCTCCTTGCCAAACGCAGCGGCCATCGTGCTCTTCGACGAGACCGGCGCCACCCATCTACCAGCCGCTAAGGTCGACGGTCCCATCGACATCGTCGGCGCGGGTGACAGCACTACCGCTGGCATCGTGTCCGCGCTCTGCGCTGGAGCCACGCACCTCGAGGCCGGACTGATCGGCAATCTCGTCGCGTCCATCACTATCCAGCAGATTGGCACCACCGGCACTGCCACGCCTGAGCAAATCATCGCCCGCCACGCGGATGTTACCGGGGCCTGATCATGCGCTGGAAACAAGCGAAAGTTGACTGCGAGTTCCTGGACCTGAGCGAGGTCACTATCTCCGATCTCGGCGGACGCAAGGCCACCGTCGTTACTCAGCACTGTCTCAAACCCGGTTCCGCCCGCGATGTAGACAAAGCGATACCAGACCGATGTCACACCTGTCCCCGGAATCTCTGGCGCGACTGACGCGCCCGAACTGTGTATGAAAACGAGAGGATGACCCACATGGCAATCAAGCTCGGCTGCTTCACCCGCCCATACAATGGCTACGAACTCGAGGACTGGATCGCCGGAACCGCCGCGGCTGGCTACGAAGTCGTCGGCACGATGGCACTCAACAAGGAGGCCGTCATCAACGCCGACATGACCGACGATGAGGTCAAAGCCGTGCGCGACAAGGTCGAGGGCGCTGGCCTCACCCCCTCCACGGTCATGGGCAACTTCCCGCTCGATGGCGAGCGCGCGGTCTCCGTCGAGCGCCTGAAGCTCCACATCGACAAGCTCGCCGTCTTCGGCGCGAGCTTCATGCTCCACTGTGGCGCAGCACCGGGCCCAGCCGCCGCGCGCTTCTACGATGTCTACGCCGAGTGTTGCGGCTACGCTCAGGACAAGGGCGTCATGCTGACCCTCAAGCCTCACGGCGGCATCACCAACACCGGTGCCGACCTCGTCTACGCCCTCGACCGGATCGATCACGAGAACTTCCGCATCTACTATGACGCCGGGAACATCGTCCATTACAAGGGCCTCGACCCGGTCAACGAGCTGCGTGTCATCGCCGATTACGTCGTCGCGATGTGCGTCAAGGACAGCGAGGGCGAGTTGGTCGGCGTGAACATCCTGCCTGGCACCGGCCTCGTCGACTTCCAGGGAGTCTTCGACATGCTCAGCGACGCCGGCTTCGATGGCCATCTCGTCGTCGAATGTCTCGGCGGCGACACCCTCGACGAGGTCAATGAAAACGCGCGCAAGACCCGCGAATTCCTCGAGGGTTTCATCGCCTGAGTTCGCACGCGGCTTTCTTGTCCGCGCCGAATCAGTGTGATATACTTTAGGTTCATACCGCATACCAAGCGCAACAACCCAGTCAGGGAGGGTTTGTCGAAATGTCAGTCACCGGCAATGCAGTAATCGGCCAGTCCGGCGGACCGACCATCGTTATCAATGCCAGCCTGGTCGGCGCGATCCAAGCGGCCTGGGACATGCCCGATCAACGAGAACCTCAGCGACATCTTCCGCGAGGACCCCGACGTCGTCGAGGCCATGAAGCACGTGCCCTCGGCCGGTCTCGGCACCTCGCGTATCAAGCCCAAAGAGAAGGACCTCGACCGTGTCATGGAGGTCTTCAAGGCCCAGAACGTGCGCTACTTCTTCTACATCGGCGGCGACGATTCCCAGCTCGCCTGCCACATGATCTCCGAGCTCGCAAAGAGCAGCGACTGGGACATGCAGGTCGTCGGCATTCCCAAGACCATCGACAACAACCTCGTCGTCACCGACTGCTGCCCCGGCTTCGGCAGCGCCGCCCGCTACGCCGCCGAGTGCGTGCGCTCCGTCTCCCGTGACGCTGAAGCTTTCGGCAACCTGGAAGTCGTCGAGATCATGGGCCGCAACGAGGGTTGGCTCACCGGAGCCACCGCCGCCGCTCGCACCGCTCCCGGCGAAGCGCCGCACCTGTGCTACCTGCCGGAAGTCAGCGTCACGCGCGACCAGCTCATCGAGGACACCAACCGCGTCTACGCCAAGCACGGTTTCGCGGTCATCGCCGTCTCCGAGGGCTTTGCCTTCGCCGGCGAGGATCGCGCAACCACTTCCGACAAGGTTGACGACTTCGGCCATGCCCGCCTCGGTGGCGTGGCTCAGTGGGTCGCTGACGTCGTCGAGGAGGGCACCGGCGTCCGCGCGCGCTGGGACAAGCTCGGCAACCTGCAGCGCTGCTTCTCCGCCACCGCCAGCCAGGTCGACATCGACCAGGCCTTCGCGGTCGGTCAGCAAGCCGTCAAGTGGGCCGTTGAGGGCCAGACCGACATCATGGTCACTATCGAGCGCGAGAACGATGACCCTTACGAGTGGGAGTGTGGCGCCACCTCTCTGATGAGCGTCGCCGGCGAGTCCAAGGCCGTCTCGCGCTCAATGATCAACGACGCGGGCAACGACGTCACGGACGAGTTCGTCACCTACTGCAAGCCGCTACTGACCGGGCGCGCGATCGCCATGGACACTGGCTTCCCGGCCTATGCGCGCTTCTCGCTGCCGACAATCGACAAGAAACTCGGCGAGTACGTCCGCGACAAGTAAGCGGACCCGCCACCCAGAACGCACACGGGCCGCCGGTCGATCCGGCGGCCCGTTCACTTTGTATGGCCCCGCGCATCAGACGCTCGCCACACGCCCCGCGTCCTCCTGCTCAGTCATCAGCGCCTCGATGCCCTCACGCGAGGGCAGACTTGGCTGCGCACCAAAGACCGTCGCGGCCAGCGCCCCCGCTGCGCTGGCGAAGATCACCGCATCGTCCACCGCAGCGCCCTCGGCCAGCCGTGTCGCCAGAGCCCCTGAGAACGCGTCTCCGCATGCCGTCGTGTCGACGGTCTCCACCTCGAAAGCCCGCACCAGCCGCGCTCCCGCGTCGTCGACCACCACACACCCGTCGCCCCCAAGCGTAATCACCGGCGTCCGCACCCCACGACCGCGAAACCACTCTGCCGCCTCCACCGCGCGCGGCACGCTGTCGGGCATGATCCCCGCAATACTCTCCGTCTCCAGTTCATTTGGCGTGCAGATACTCACCAGTGGCCACATCTCGTCCAGCCCCTCGCACACCGGCGCGGGATCAAACAACACGCTCGTACCCGCCTCCGCCCCCACCTCCATCGCCCTCAGCGCGACTTCCCGCAACACCCCCAGATTCACCAGCAGCCACTGCGCGCTCGCAATCGCGTCCGCAGCCGCCTCAACGCTCGATTCACTGACAAGCTCAGCCGCCCCCCGCACACGCAGAATGCTGTTCTGCCCGCGCAATCTCCTCCCCGCGGATCACGTGCTCAGTTCGCACTCCCTCGCGCTCCAGGTTGGCCAGCAGCGCGGGCCCGAACGGGTCGTCGCCGACCGCGCTGATCAGCCACGCCTCTGCGCCCGACCGTGCAGCAGCCACCGCCTGGTTCCCCCCCTTGCCGCCTGCAGCGAACTTCAGATCCTCGGCCGTCTTCGTCTCACCGGGTCGCGGCATGACTTCCGCTCGCATCACGAAATCCTGGTTCGTATCACCCAGCACAGCGATCCTCGCCCGCATCAGTGCACCCTCCTCTGGTACGACAGCGGGCCCCGGAATACCGGGGCCCGCGTGGGTGGTCGACGTCTTCGCTACCCCAGATTGTCCGTTCACTTCTTCATCGAACGCTGCGCGCAGTTCATCGTCGCCCTTCAGCAGCTCGATCAGACCTTCGCGGAAGTAGCGCTTCCCGTCCTCGTCCCGCATGTTCAGCGCGAGATACGAGTTGAAGCGGAAGAAGTCGGCTCGCGGGTCGCGCTTCTTCTTGGGGTTACGCTTGATTGCCTTTTCATACTTCGCCATCTGCGCTATCAGCAGCGGCTGGGCCAGCGCGCCCTCGCTCTTGATTTCCTTCTTGAGCAGCTTCAGGCACGCGTCGAAGATCTGGTTGTAGAGCTTGCGCGCCTCGCTCCTTGCCGGCTGCTCGGCGATCATTTCCATCAGCAGTTCGAAGTACACGCCACTGATCTTATACTTCACGTCGCCGCCAGTACCCGCCAGGATCGCCTCGTATGTCCCCTTGCCCTTGCCCGAGTATGGCGTCGTGCCCGAGCCCGAGTGAATCGACAGCAGCGCCTTCGACACGCTCCACGAGATGGCGTGGTGCTGACGCACGCGCTTCTGCAGTTCAGCCATGTCGCCCTTGAAGTCTGCGCGCTTGCCAAAACCCACGTTTGGCGCGAAATACTGGCAGGGCAGACCCAGCGCTTTCCACTCAGTCAGGTAGAAGAGCGTCTCGCGCGGGGCCGTCATATCGGCGGTCTCGTCCAGCGATATCTCGAACGAGAATTCACGCTTGCCAAGTGCCTTCTTGCAGTACCTGTAAACCTGCGCGTTGATCGTCAGCGACCGCTGGAACTTGAGCGCCAGCCGCATGGCCTGAACCTTCGAGATGCTTACGCGCACCGACTTGCCGTCAGCGCCCTTAAGTACTTCCGGCTTGCGGTATCGAGCCAGTATCTTGCGGCGCTCCTCGGGCTTGAAGCTATCCTCAAACAGTGCTTCCGTCTTCTTCGGCGAAAGCCCATCAGCTTCCAGCCAGAACAGGTCCGAGGTATCCGTCGTGAAGCAACCGACCACGCCGGTCGCCACGGCCTCGTCGATGGCCTGCATGTTGTAGTCCAGCGACGCCTGCAGTTCCTCTTCGCTGATGTGCGATTCGGCGTGGTAACCGGCGATGCGCTGGACGGCGGCAGTCGCCGAGCCGATGATGATCAGATGGTCGGCCTCGATCTCGACGGTCACGCCCGCCTTCTCCGCTGCCTTCGCGCCCATCGACTGGTACTTCTTGATCGACGTGCCGGTGTGCCCGCGCGTGATCTCCCACGTGCCGGGCTTCGCCCGAATGATCTTCTCCGGCGCAGTTTCTCGCCCGAACGAGAGCATCAGATCGCCGGCCACGTTGCGCTCTTTGTAACCACCGATGATCCCCGGCAGCAAGATCTCCGGCATGCGAATCCCGATCGCTGGATGCTTCACGACGCCCAGGCAGGTCGCGCCAGGTCCTGGCTTTGCTGTCTTCGGCATATCAAAACTCCTCTGAAATCCGGTTACTTGTTGTAGACATACGTCAGGCCCAGCACGGGACGTTCGAGATCGACCAGGCTGATTGCAAGGATCACGTCATCGGTCAGCCAGTCGGACAGGTCGACGGCCGCGCCTGCGTTCACGTTCCAGCCGTCGTACTCAGTCGAGAGCGTGACCTTCTCGTGCGCCCGCCATGACACGCCGCCGAAAAGCCCGTTGAACCGGCGGAAACCCGCGCCGGCAGTCGCGTAGACCGGGTGCTCGTCCGAGCCGAACTTCTGCGTGGCCACCGCGTACCACGAGATCGTGCCGCCTCGGCGGCTCCGAACCCGGTCCGGGCTGCGCTGGCTGAAGGCGTCGACAACGCCGATCGCCACAGCTGGCCGGTTCTCCGACTCAGCCAGAACCTGCCACTGAACATTCTCAGCCGACTCCCACTTGTTGCTGGTGCCCATCTCACACAGGTAGAGCCCGTGCCCGGATGTCCCCAGGCCGAGGGCTATCGTCGCGGTACCGTTGACGTCATTGCCTGAGAAACCCATCCGCGGCGTACTGTCAAAGCTACCCGACGCATACCCCAAAATGTAGCCCTCATGTGGCGTATAGGCCACCGGCACATTGGTCTGGATGGCGCCCTCGAAGCCCGGTGAGCCGTCCGGCGTGACTCCCCAGCCGCCTCCCGGAAGCGCCGACGTGTACCGGAACTCCGGGTAATCGAGGAAATCCTGGTCCGCCCAGACGCCACCAATGAGCACCATGCCCAGCAACAGGCACGTGAGGCCTGTCATCGCTGTCGTTCGCATAGTCTCTGTCCTCCCTGTCTTGGTGCAACACGCGTCCTCAATCAGTCAAACGCGACCTTCGCCGCCTGTCCTCATTTCCCTCCCGGAGGCTCAGAACCCATCCTCATCACCAGGGGGATACTCCGCCGTCAGAGACCGCCGCAATGCGCGTGCCACATCATCCTCGATCCCCGCCATCCGCTCCAGTCTCTGCGCCCATCGCGCCCGCCCATCGTCTTCCGCCAGAGACGCCAGCGCTGCGTCCGAGAACGGTGGGCCGCCGCGCCCCTCGATCATCTCAACAAGTTCAGCCAGCAGGCCTGCTGCGTGATCGAGCCACGCGCCACAGACACTGTCATCCCCCTCTGCGACGCCCTCGAAGAATAGCGCCGCCGCACTGCGCGAGTCATACAGAAGCTGCACCGCCCGCTCATGCGCCATTTCCGGACACTCAGTCGCCTCACGAACTGCCTCGATCCACCGCCGGTAGCGCACCCGCCCCGTCTCATCCCAACCGAGATGTCCCTGCCTGATCACGCCCACCAGCGTCCGCTCGATATCAATGCGCACTTCGGCCTCGATCGTGACGAGCATGTCGAACGCCGCTGGCCAGCTTTCGTACCCATCACGGGGCTCACTCAACCGGCAATGTCCCACCACCGTGCCAGCGTTCTCGTCGTAGCCAGCGATGACGCTCCACTCGTCCTTCACGGATCCCCAGCCGAACGCCACCGCCGGACGCTTTGCGTCTATCGCCGCGACGACTGCCTCCATCGCCTCCGACGCGTCAACAGCGCCCCCCCCCAGCCCCTGCACTCGCAAAGCCCCACCCAGCGCATCATCAACCGCCTCGAGCGCCGTCGCGTAGTCCTCCCGCGATGGCTCAGGATCGCCCGGCCACTCGGGCGTCCGCAGCGCCAGTCCGCTGAACGCCATCAACCCATCGTAATCGACGCCCACGCCCGCCTGAGCCAGCGCGATCTCCAGCGCCTGGCACAGACTGTGCGAGCGCGCTAGTCCTATCAGCGGCGCGGGCACACCCGGCATCAGCCGCCTGCGAGCGTCATCGGGTTCCGACACCACAAGCCGTTTCACGTCCATTGCCTGCCAGCTCCCCACTTAAAGCTCTTCGCCACCATGCTTTCGTCTGCTGCGAGTCACATTCCTCCAGCGTCGGCCTGGCACCACTACACTGGCTTGCCTCCCCGGATTCTTTGTGCTATCATCGCCACAGACCCGAGGAGACCCGAAATGCCCAGCTATCTCGGCGCGCTGCTTGGCCTGATCGCTCTCTTCCTGCTGCTGGCACTGGGCCGTGAGTGGCTCAGATACCGCAGTGGCGAACATTTCGTCACACGCGGCCAGATGATCGCTCGGGTCGTCACAACCGGCGTGCTCATCGCTTTGCTGTTCGTGGTCGGCGCTGGCGTGCAAATGCGCTTCACCACCGTCGGCGGACTCTTCCGATACTGGGCCATCGCCATGCTCCTCGCGGCGATCGCGATAGCGTTCGCCATGTGGGACTTGCGCCAGACGCGTCGCCGTGCGCGACGTGAACGCGCTGAATCATACAGCCGCCTGAGCCACCACATCCGACAGCTCGAGCGCAGCAGGAGCGCCCACGAGATGGGCGGCCAATGAACGACGAACACATGCGCAGGGCCATCGAGCTATCCCAATTCGGGGTCGGGCGCACCTCGCCTAACCCCGCAGTTGGCTCTGTGGTGGTCCGTGACGATGCAGTGGTGGGGGAGGGCTATCACCGCCGCGCCGGTCAGCCACATGCAGAGCGTGTGGCTCTGGCGAACGCCGGGGATGCTGCCCACGGGGCCGACATCTACGTCACGCTCGAGCCCTGTTGCCATACCGGCCGCACTCCGCCATGCACCGAGGCTATCATTGACGCGGGGATCAAGCGCGTCTTCTACGCCTGCCCGGATCCTGACCCGCGCTGCGCGGGTGGCGGCCATGCGGTCCTGGAGACCGCCGGTCTCGAAGTAGCCGGTCAGCTTCTCGAACGCGAAGCGGCCTTGGTAAACGAGGCCTATCTCAAGCACAAGCGCACCGGCCTGCCGCTGGTAACGCTGAAGCTTGCCATGAGCCTTGACGGGCGCATAGCGACCCGGACCGGCGATTCGCAATGGATATCGGGCGAAGCGTCTCGGCAGATCGTGCACGAGATGCGCAGTCGCCATGATGCGGTCATGGTCGGCGTGGGAACTGTCATTGCCGATAATCCGTCTCTAACCACACGCGACGTCGCTGACGGGCGCGATGCGCTGCGGGTGATCGCCGACACGTCCGCGCGCACTCCTGCCGACGCCCGCGTGGTTCGGCAGCAGAGCGAGGCCGGTTGCGCTATAGCATGCGCCGAAGACGCTGAGGCCGACGCTCTGCGCGAGGCAGGAGCGGACCTTATCCGCCTGCCACGCGCTGGCGAGCATCTCGATCTGGCCGCGCTGATGGCCGCTCTTGGGCATTCTTCTATGCACCGGTCATTATAGGCGGCGCTGGGGCCATTCCCGGCGTCGGCGGATCGGGCTTCGCGCGCGTCGCTGACGCCCTGCGCCTCCGCGACCTGACCGTGCAAGCAGTCGACGGAGACATGCTCGTGCAGGCGCGCGCGAGTGACCCGCATTGGCTTGAGGTGCACTAGCACATGTTCACCGGATTGATCCAGGAGGTCGGGACCATCGGAGCGATCCGCCAGCGGGGCGGCGGCGCTGAACTCACCGTGTCCGCGCCGTCCATCGGTCCGGTCTGCGAGATCGGCGAGAGCATCGCCGTCAACGGCACGTGCCTGACGGTCGAGCGTCCCATGGACGCCGCTTTCGTCTGCTATGCGGGCTCTGAGACCCTCGAACGGACCACCGTCGGCGCCCTGGGTACCGGTGCCCGAGTGAACCTTGAGCGCGCCCTCGCCGTCGGAGAGCGCCTGGGAGGGCACTTCGTCCAGGGGCATGTAGACTGTGTCGGCACACTGACCGCTCGGCACGCCGATGGCGAAACGGTCCGCCTGACCTGCGAGATCCCAACCGAGTTCATGGACCACCTGGTGCCCAAAGGCAGCATCGCCGTCGACGGCATCAGTCTGACGGTCACCGATGTGGGGGAGAGCGACTTCGGCGTCGCGATCATCCCGCACACGCTGGGCAACACGACCCTCGCCGACGCCACCACGGGTCAGCGAGTGAATATCGAGACAGACGTACTCGCGAAATACGTCGCCCGACTCGTTCGAGGCGGCGACACCGGCAGCGGGGGCCTGACGACCAGGACCTGCGCGACGGTCACTTTGTGATTGTTGTGGACGAGGAGGACGACGCCAGCACCGGAGACTTGGTCTTTGCTGCTGACTTCGCCGACACCGCCATCATCAATCGCATGATGACCATCGCGCGAGGCCTGCTGTGCGTGGGCCTCACCGCTGAGCGTATAGACGAATTGGCGCTAACACCCATGTCGCCAGATGGTTGGGGCGGCGGACGGGCGGCATTTGCAGTATCTGTCGATGCCCTCCGCGGCGTCCAATCCGGTGACGGCGCCCACGATCGCGCGATCACCATCCAGACTCTCATCGACCCCCAGCCAAGCCGGGCTATCTGGTCACTCCCGGCCACGTCTTCCCGATACGCGCCGCCCAGGGCGGCGTGCTGAGACGTGTCGGCCACACCGAGGCCGCCGTTGACCTCGCCCGACTTGCCGGCATGACACCCGCGGGCGTGATGGCTCAGGTCCTCCGTGAGGACGGTTCGCCGGCGGGCGGCGAGGAGCTCCTCGCGCTCGGCGATGAGCTTGGTATCGCGGTCGTCAATATCGCCGAAATCATTCGCCACCGCCGCCAGACCGAGCGTCTCATCAAGCGCGAGGGCGAAGCACACCTGCCCACCTGCTGGGGCGACTTCCAGGTCGTCATCTACACCAGCGAAGTCGACAGCGTCGACTACGTCGCCATCGTCAAGGGCGATCCCGAAACCTGCGAGGCCCCGCTGGTCCGTGTGCATTCGGGCTGCGTTACCGGTGACATCCTCGGCTCACTCAAATGCGACTGCGGCTGGCAACTGCACTCCGCCCTGCAGATGATCGAGCGTGAGGCATCGGCCTCGTAAACAAGATCAAAGCCTATCACCTGCAGGACGGGGGCATGGACACGGTCGAGGCCAACGAGGCCCTCGGCCTGCCGGCAGACCGCCGCGACTACGGGATCGGCGCCCAAGTCCTCTCTGATCTGGGCATCAGCCAGATGCGTCTGATGACCAACAACCCTGCGAAATTCGCGGCCATGGAGGCCTACGGACTGCACGTGATCGAGCGCGTTGCCGTAGAGGCCCCCGAGGGCAGTTACTACGAACGCTACTTGTGCACCAAGCGCGACAAGATGGGCCACATGATCCGCGGCTGCACGTGCGAAGACGACGATAGTGCGTCACAGTGAGGTGACCGGAATGAAGATCCACGAGGCACAGATCGACGGCACGGACCTGAAGATCGGCATAGTCGTCTCCAGATTCAACGACTTCATCACCGGACGGCTGGTCGAGGGCTGTCTCGACGCCCTCAAGCGCAACGGTGTCGCCGAAGACGATATCGAGATGGCCTACGTTCCGGGCGCCTTCGAGATTCCGATCGCCGCCAAGAAGATGGCCGCCAGCGGGCGCTTCGACGCCGTCGTCACCGTCGGCGCCGTGATCCGCGGCAGCACCTCGCACTTTGACTATGTCGCCGGTCAGGTCGCACGTGGCGTCGCCAGTGCCTCCATGGACACCGGCGTACCGGTGATCTTCGGCGTCATCACCACCGAAAACATCGAGCAGGCCGTCGAGCGCGCCGGCACTCGCCTGACCAATCGCGGCTTCGAGGCCGGACTGGCCGCCATCGAGACCGCCCGCGTACTTGACCAAATCGGATAGGGGTTCGCGCATGCACAACAACGCCTCGCGCTCGACTACAATCATAGGCACGGTCCTCATCGCCCTAGTCGTCGGCATCGTCGGCGGCGGCGTCGGGGCGTATCTGCTCCTGAGCGTCCAGCCGACCGGCTCTGCCGGCGGCGGGCCCATCAGCTTGCCCCCCAGAACGCAGACGGTGCGCGTTGTCACAGATGAGGATGCCATCGTCAAATCAGTCGCCATGGTCGACCCCGCCGTGGTCAAGATCGTCGCCACCACGGTTGTCGAGCCCACCGATCCCTTTGAGTTGTGGTTCGGCGGCGGCTCCCGCGTCCAGCAGGGCGTCGGCAGTGGCTTCGTCTTCGAATACGAGGGCCGCAAGCTGGTCCTCACCAACACGCACGTCGTTGGCGATGCCCAGGAGATCATCGTACAGCTTCGCTCGGGCGAAGAGCTCCAGGGCAAGGCCATCGCCTATGACCGCGCTTCCGATGTCGCCGTTGTCGAGATTCAGGACCCGCCCGAAGACCTCGCTGTCGCGTTGCTTGGCGACTCCGATGGCCTGCAGATCGGCGAGTGGGTCGTCGCAATCGGGCACCCCTACGCGTACTTCGACCACACCGTCACCGTTGGCGTGGTCAGCGCTCAGGGCCCCCGGCAGGTAGGTGGCGCACAGGGCAACCAGGCAACCCGCAACGTCATCCAGACCGATGCGGCCATCAACCAGGGCAACAGTGGTGGCCCGCTCATTGATCTGGGCGGCAACGTCGTCGGCATCAACTCGATGATCTACAGCCCGACCGGTTCCACCGTCGGAATCGGCTTTGCCATCCCCATCAACGACGCCAAACAGATGGTCCACTTCCTCATCCACGGCGGTCCGTGGGTCGGCATCCAGCGCGTGCTGCCCAACAGCGCCGGGCTGGCCAACTACCTGCGCCTGACCACCGACAAGGGCGCGGTCATCCTCTCAGTCGTCCCTGACAGCCCCGCGGCCCAGGCCGGACTGGCCCAGGGCGACGCCATCCTCCGCGTTGGGGACGCCGAAATCGCGACCGGCGAGGATCTGCGCCGCGCGATCTTCTCCCACAAAATCGACGACACGCTCACCTTCACTGTGCAGCGGGGGGAAGAGCAACTCGACTTGCAGGTGACCGCAGGCCGCATACCGAGGAACCAGTACCAGTGACCACTCCACGCACGCTCGCATCAGCGCTCATCGCAGGGATGGTACTCATGACCACAACCGTTCAGGCCGCCGACGTGCCTGCGGTTCCCGGCGCCACTGCCACCGAAGTGCAGATCCGCTCCAGCATGGATGACTCACTCCAGCCCGCGGTCATGGTCGTCCCCGACGGCTATGACCCAAGCACTCCTACCCCTCTGCTCATCGGCATGCACACGTGGTCATCACACTACCTGCAGATGGTGGTGGAATACGGACAACTGGCCGTTCAGCACGGTTGGCTGGCTATACTTCCGCACTTCCGCGGCCCCAACAAAGCCAACAACCCCGAGCCGCTCAAGGCTGGCGGGTCGCTCTACATGCAACACGATATCATCGACGCTTATGACTGGGTGGTCGAGAACCACAACGTGGACCTCGATCGCGTCTACGCCACCGGCGGGTCCGGCGGAGGCCACGCAACACTGCTGATGGTGGCCAAATACCCCCACCTCTTCGCGGCAGCCGCGGCGTGGTGTCCCGTGACCGACTTCAAGGACTGGTGGAGCGTCCAAAACGGTTACGCCAAGGACGTTGTCGCGGTCACCGGCGGCGAGCCCGGCGACAGCCCCGCCATCGACTTCGAATATGCGCGCCGCTCGCCTCGCACCTTCATGACTAACCTGGCCAACGTCCCGGTGATGTTCGCCCACGGCGACCGCGACGGCACCATTCCCACCCAGCAAAGCTGGGACACCTTCAGGCGCCTGCTGGAAGTCCCCACCCACGAGACATTCTTCTACAGCTTCGCCGGCGGACACGTCTCCCGG
Source organism: Candidatus Zipacnadia bacterium (assembly GCA_029821735.1). Lineage (GTDB taxonomy): Bacteria > Armatimonadota > Zipacnadia > Zipacnadales > UBA5352 > JALGSU01. The sequence goes on from JALGSU010000008.1 coordinate 201,618, forward strand.
GCCGCATACGGGCTCGACTGGTGCCAGGACTTCACCCGCTCGGCCAAGCCCCCCACGAACTTGCGCCTCGTCACTGATGAGAGCAAGTCCTACTACTGGGCTGACCTGCGCATGGCCGACGAGACGCGAATGGCTACCTGCGACCTCCGCCTCGCGGACGACGTGCTGACCATCCTGTCCGAGAACATCGCCGGCGCCACGCTCAACGTCACTGAGCTGCCCATCCCTGACGGTGACGGTCTGTCGCTTGCCGCGCGCAATGACGAGCCGCTCACGATCACACTCCTGGGGTTGCCTGAAGCCGCGAAGGTCCAGTGTCCGGAGGGGTGGGCGAAGGCCGTCGAGGGCGCGGATGCTCTGACCATCGAGATCGAGGCCACCGTCGAGGCGCGCTCATTCCGCATCGCCTGGTAGCAGCGCTTAGCCCGTCCGCTCACGCCACGCGCGGGCGAAGAGCAGCACCGCCACGGTGAAGCTCAGTCCTGCCGCGAGATGGCATGTGCCCGGCAGACCCAGCACCGGGGCCAGCAGTGCGCCTCCCGCCAGCGCCCCCACCGCCCCTCCCAGCAGGTCAGCCGCGTAAAGCCCGGCCGCCGCACGTGCGCCCCCGTCAGCGCCATGCCACGCTGCCGTCGCGAGCGGGAACTGTACGCCCACAACCGCTCCCACCATCGCAGTCAGCAGCGGGAAGACCACCAGTGCCGCCCACGGTGATTGCGCCCACCAGTCAGACGTCGCCCACAGCCACGGAAGCACCCCGCCGATGACCAGCGCGAAGACCGCCAGCTTCGTCTGCGTCACCGCCATCGCCAGTCGCACCCGCGCAGGCTCCCGCCCGCTGAGCCACCGGCTGGTCAGCACGCTCCCCGCCGCCAGTCCCACCATGAATGCCCCCACAATCACGCCCACCATGTGATACACGTACCCATACATGGCCTGGAACGCGAACAGCAGCGCCAACTCAATCGACATCGCCGCCAGCCCGGTCACCGCCACGCTCAACGGCACAAAGCTGCTTCGCACCCCTCGCAGCCCCGATAGCGCCAACAACACCGCGCCGGCAAGCGCTCCGGGAATCAGCAACTGCCACGCGCGCATCCCCTCCACCAGACCAAACCACCGCGCCGAGCGAGGATGAAACTGCGTCGCCCACCATGCCTGATCCAGGAAGTAGCCCACGGGTCGCATGTCCCGATTCAGCGGCCCATCCGGTGCCGCTGCCAGCGTCTCCTGCACCGACTGCAGCGTCCACGGATCCAGCAGGTCCGGCAGCAGCGCCTCAAAGTACCCGGCTTGCACGCCGCGCTCCTGCAGCCGCGCCTCCAGCTCTTCCCAGTCGTCGGTCAGTTTCGTCGATGTCGACGCAACGCACGCGGCGCTCTCCCCGGGCATCACGACCATCTCGTCAAACACGCTCGCCGCGGTCGCGCGCAGACACGTGTGCAGTCGCAGCAGCGCAGGCCCAAAGTAACCGTCCGACCCGGGGATTTCCCAGGCCAGCACGCCCGTCGGGCTCAACGCCTCCCGAGCGCGCGCATAGAAATCCACGGTGTAGAAGCGATTGAGCTGCGCCGTCGAGGGATCCGGCAGACAGAGCAGGATGACATCCCAGCGCTCGCCTCCGCTGCCGGATGTTGCCTGATTGATGAGCCGCCGACCGTCCCCCTGCATCGCTCGCACTCGCGGGTCATTAAGCGCCGCCACGTCTTCGTCCGACGCCCACTCACGCGCCAGCGCAAACAATTCGTCATCCAGCTCGACGTAATCGATCCGCTCGGGCCCGTGTTTGAGCACCTCCGCCAGCCCGCCGAAAACTCCGCCCCCGATCATCAGCACTCGCTGCGGCTCGGGGTGCTGCAGCATCGCGAAATGCACGAACTGGTCGATCGTCCCGACAAGTGGGGGAGATGCACCGCTGTAAACCCCGCTCTGGTACAGATATATCCCGTCCGGATTCTGGCGAGTCAACATCAGATTCCCATAGATGCTCTCGACACTTGCCAGAACCTCCTGGCCAGGCGCGCGCCCCCCCAGCAATCTCTCGTTTCTCTCTCCCATGAATAGTGCCAGGTGTACCGTGAGAGCGCCCGCCAGTAGGACCGCTATCGCCCAACCAACGATCTTCCGGCGTATCCCGACAGCGAGAAGAGCAACCGCCGCGAGCCAATTCACGCCGCCCGCGATCCCCGCAATCCAGAACGGATTCATCGCCAGAACCACTACCGACGCGAGCACAACTCCTCCCAGCAGGTGCCCGATCGCGTCTGAGGCGTAAGCCACGCCCAGTCTGTCCGAGGCCCCCTCCGCCCGCTCATAGAGCTTGCAGCCCAGCGCGAACTGCACTCCATTCAGCGCCGCCGGCCCAAGCGCCGCCAACAAGCCCACCACGGCCATGTGGACCACACTCAGCGCCTCTCCCGGCCGTAGCTCAAGTCCGTTCCCCAGCAGCGAGAGCAGAGGATTCGCGCTCTCCCCATCCGCCCACGGCGTGGCATAGAACATCACCAGCCCACTTCTGGCGCACACCAGGGCAATCATCATCAGCATGCCGGCCACAATCGACCAGCCGACCATGCTCTTGGCCAGGCTCTCCGCAGACGCATCCGCCCGCGTCGCGCGTCGAGCCACGAGCGCGCCCAGCGCCCCACAAACGAGCCAGCAGGCCAGCAGAACACCCATGGACAGTTCGTTGCCGTAGGCGATCGTCAGCAGTTCACGAAGCAGGAGGACCTGTGCCACTCCGGCGCTGAAGCCGGCAGCAACCAGTGCGAAGGAGGCCGCTCGTCGAAGAGGGACGTTCATGGTCACAGTGGCAAGCATTCGCGCAGAGCCGGCTGAATCCTCCCGCCGCCCGTACATGACGAGAGGCGCGGCATCACCGCGCCTCTCATTGATATGGCTTCCGGAGCCTCTGCGGACTACTCTTCAGCTTCCTCCCGCATAGCCTTCCGCAGATAAGTGATCCAGTAAAGCACCCCGACGAAGAGCGTGCCGCCGACGATGTTGCCCAGTGTCACCGGCACCAGGTTCGCCACCAGGAAGCTCTCCCAGGTAAGCGTGCTCAGGTCCATCCCAAGCCCCGTGGCAGCCTGCCCGACGGTGGTTTCTTTCAGGTAGATGCCCATCGGCACGAAATACATGTTGGCAACACAGTGCTCGTAGCCGAGGGCGACGAAGGTCGTGATCGGGAAGATGATTGCCAGTATCTTGCCCGCGACTTCACGGGCCGACAGGCTCATCCACACTGCCAGACACACCAGCCAGTTACAGCCGATCGCCCGGAAGAAGGCCGCTCCCCACGCCAGGTGAACCTTCCCGTAAGCGATCTTCACCGCGGTCAGACCGACACCCCCGTCATTGGATTCCCACAAGCCCGACGCGTACATGATGTACACCAGCATCAACGAGCCCGCGAAGTTCGCCAAGTATACTCCCGTCCAGCGCGCCAGCATATGGTGAACGCCCACACGTCCGCGCAAGACTCCGGTGATCATCAGGTTGTTTCCAGTGAACAACTCCGCGCCCGCAACCACTACGAGGATCAGACCCACCGAAAAGACCAGTCCGCTCAGCAGCTTAGCCACGCCGAAACCGTGATGCTGAGCCGCGTCGCTCAAAACCAGCGTCGCGATCGCTGCACCAAAACCAATATAGACCCCGGCCATGGTGCCCAGAATCCCGACGTTGATCCACGGCAGTGTCGCCTTGGCTGAACTCACCTGCACTGATATCTGGTCGGCAACCTGCCCCGGCGCAAGGTCCGCGTGGATCCCCGACGCAACTACAGCCGCCTGCTCACGCTGCTGGCATACCTGCTGCTGATGCCGATGCGCCTGACGAACTACTGTCAGCAGTTCGTCAGCGGCGAACGGCTTCGAGAGGTAGTCCACCGCTCCCAGCCTCATCGCTTCCACAGCGGTCTCGTACGACGGGTAGCCCGTGACCACGATCGTGGCCAGATCCGGACTTTCGTTCCTGATACGCGCCAGCGCCTCCAGCCCACCCACCTTCGGCATGAGCAGATCGATCAGCATAACCTCGTAGTCTTCCGACCGAGTAAGCTCCAGCGCCTCTTCGCCGTCAGAAGCCGTGGTAACTTCCATGCCCTCAGCTTCAAGCAGCGCCGACATGCCCTTGCGCACTCGCTCGTCATCATCTACGACCAGAACTCGTTTGGGAAAGCCGTTCGGCATTTCGCATCCCGCCTGTGAAAAATGTAGCATATGATGTCACTATGAACGCCTGCCCCTCTTCTCAAAGGGCAGGTAACGCTAGGTGTAGACAGGTATGACACCCCGATTGTTTCGTTTCACGGGAACAGTTTGCGAAATATTTCACTATCACTGCCGCCTATCGACAGGCCGTGCCTGAACGTTGCCTCGCATGCCCCCCTCGAGCAGGTCGGAGGTGCCCACGCTCACGCGAGGAAATACCCCCCCACATTAGTCATTTCAGCAACTGATGCGCAGCATGCGGGCACGGCATCGCTTTGTGACGGTTTTCGGGCACTCATTCGGGGGTATATACGAAGTATCGCTCATGGCCGTCGCAAGGTCCAGGGGGGAACTACGTGCGCACTCTGACCCGCAAGCTCAGACTCCCGAAGATTGAGGACGTCCCCGTCGAGGACAGCGCCTTCGCCATGTACTTGCCCCGACGCGGAACGAGACGCCTTTTCACGGCACTCGCAGTCATGGTCGGGATAGGCGCTGGCGCACTCTACGGGCACTTCTTCCTGGCCCGCGAAGGCACGCTATGGACGGTAGCCGCCGGAGCTGTCGGAGCCTTCCTCGGCTTCGTCTTGATACTCATGCCTGGCGTGCTCGTGCAGTTCCTGCGCAAGACGTTCTACAACTTCTCGCTCTCCCGCCATGCATCAGACCTGTCCGCGCTCCTCACCCGCGCTTCCAGGCGGCTCGCCGAAGCAACCGAAGAGAACCCGGAAGATGCGGCCACATGGAGCGCCCTCGGCGTTGCTGAACTGCTGCGTGATGAACACCAGCGCGCCGCCTCCTGCCTCGAGCGAGCAAGCGAACTCTCCAACGGTCAGGCCCCCGCGAGCACCAATCTCGCGGCAGCACTCACCCAGACCCGAGAGTTCGATCGCGCGGCGCAGCTCCTCATCGAGGCCGCTCAGAGCGAAGAGGCCGGAGATGCGGCGCGACACAATCTCGGCGTCCTGCTTTCACGCCAGCCACCGGTGGGAATAGTCGACCGAGTCCTCGCGAACGTCGAGGCACTCTCCTCTCCGGACATGCTCAACAGCCTCGGCATCTTTGAGATGACCCGGGGCGCCTACGAGTTGGCTGAGGACTACTTCACCAAGGCCTGCGAAGTCAACCCAGCGGGCGTGGCCCCACGCGCCAACCTCGCGGTCGTCGCCCATCGCCGCGGCGACCTTGAGCACGCTCTGGCCACGATGCGCGATGCTGAGGTGCTTGACCCCCTCAACCCCGCAGTGCACAACGACCTCGCCGTGCTGCTGTGCGCTGCCAACCAGCCCATGGCGGCGGTCCGTGAACTGACCCGAGCTTCATTCCTCGCGCCCGGCAGCAGCGCCGTCGAACTCAACCGAGGCTGCGTCCGCTTGGTCCTCGGGCACTACCGTGACGCGCTCGACAGTTTCGCGAACCCCACTCTCCGCGATGACTACCCGATAGAGGCCGCCCACAACACCGCGCTTGCTCTCATTGGCCAGGAGCGACATGAGCCCGCCCTCGAGGAACTCGAGGGCGCACTTACACTCGTGCCCGACGACGCCGACATGCACACGAACGCAGGCTGTATCGCCTGGGTCCTCGGCGATGACGCACGCATGGCCGCCGAGCTTGACCGGGCCGCTACCACGGCCTCCGATGAAGTCGCCACCACCACCAACATCGCCACCGCGCGCATTCTCAAGGGCAAGGCCGAGGAAGCGGTCGCGATGCTCGAACGGCTTTCTGAGCGTCGGCGCAAGGATCCCGCCGTCACCTTCCATCTCGGACTGGCCTACCTCGCCGACGCCCTTCGAAGCTACCACCCGGAGATGTCACGAACTCAGCGCCAAGACTTCTTCCGCTCACTGCACCGCGCTGTCCGCCCGCTTGACGCCGTCTCCGCTGACACCTCGCAATGCTCATACGAGGCCCTCGCCAACCTCGGACTCTACCGATACCTCCGCCAGCAGTACGATGAAGCCGTCGATGCCTTCGAGGGTGTAGCCAAGGCATATCCCGAGGACGGCTACCTGCAGTTCGCCATCGGCACCTGCCTCGCCGAGCACGGGATGACGGTCCAGGCCGGTCACCAGGCGGCCGGCGACGAGCTTGTCGGCCAGGCACGTGAACTCCTCGTCCGAGCCCGCCGCCACCTCAGCCGAGCGGCGGAACTCGAGGAGGCGTCAGCCGACCTGTACTGCAACCTGGGGATGGTCGCCTACAACCTCTCTGACGTCGAGGCCGCGCGCCAGGCCTTCAGGAAGATGTTGCAGATCGAGGGCGGCGACGACGCGGCCAACAATCTCGCCATCGTCTATGCCAAGGAAGCAAGCAAGATGCAGGCCGATGCCCGCGCGGCTGGTCTTGTCAGCGAGGACCGTCAGCACAACATCGTCGAAGACATGCGCACCGCCATCTCCACCGCTCTGCACTACTTCCACAAGGCCCTTGAGCTCGATCGGGACAATCCAGTCCTCCACGGCAACATCGGTCTCGCCTACATGATCCGCAACCGTGAGTCCGACGTGGAGTCCGCGCTCAGGCACTGGCAACACATGCGCCGACTTGGCGGCGCGGCACAGGCGCGCCGCTACGAGGAACTCACTGCCATGGTGGACGCCAAGGCGGGAACGCGCGCAGCCTTCGATGAGACGCTCATGGGTTTCCGGCCGTTAGATCCTTTGAGGGCCCTCACCGCGCCGCCACCTTCGCTGTCTGGCGCGCGCTTCGTGATGCAGCCCATCGTCGAAGAGCACGACTGGATGCTGTTCACCGAAGACCCGGAGGTCCGCCGGGCCCTCCGATTGCGCGAGCGCGTAATCGGTCTGAAGGCCCGCCTCGCGCGCATGTCCATATAGCCACTAACCCGGCCTGCGCGCGCAGACAGCCCACGCGTCCCTCACCACCGCACGCCCATCCAGCTTGGTGCTGAGCGTCAGTTCGCCCCGCTCTCGGCGCAACTCCACAATCTCGAAATCACCCAGCCAGCGTCGCAGGTCATCCTCCCCGAAGAAGTGGTGCAGGATGCCCGCTTCCGGGCCTTCATCAAGCACAAAGGTGTCAAGCTCAACTTCCTCGCCGCTGCCGTACCGCCAGTCCCACGCATTCAACACGGTCGCGTAGAACTCGCCGCCCGCCCTCAGCGTCCTCCACGCCTCCACCGCCGCAAGCTGCAGCAACGCACGCGGGTTGTGGTTCAGCACATTCGTGGACAGCGCGGCGTCGAAGCTCTCATCCGCAAACGGTATCGCCGTCATGTCCGCTCGCACTATTCGCGACGGCAAACCGGCCTCGCCCATGTATTCCGCACATGCCGTCAGTCCGTTCGGCGATATGTCCGACCCCGTCAGCTCGAACCCCATCGTCTGCAGATACGCCATATGCCGCCCGGCGCCGCACCCCAAATCATAGACACGCTCCCGCCCCTCCGCTAACCAGCGCGCCGCGACTGCCACCAAGCCCGCATCCGGCTCCTTCCAATGGAAGCGCGGATCGGCGAGCAAATCATCCCACGAGGGCGGGTCCGTCATTCCTCCTCACCCCAACGCAGCAACACCGCGCCCGCATCTTGTGCCCGCGTGCGCAGCATCTCGTAAATCCCCGGGGCCTCCGAGAAATGCGCGTTGTGTGTCACGATCTCGCTCACAGGCAGCCGGCCCTCCTCAATCAGTTGCGCGCCCAGCTCGAAATACCGGTGGTCCATGTCATAGTCGGTACCGCCGCCAAGCAGATCCTTGCTCGTGAATTCCCGGAACAGAATCGTGAGCGGCTTGGAGTGGTGCCCGATCAGCACCACCCGTCCGCCCCCTCTCGTGATCCGCTGAGTCAACTCGAAGCTGCCCACCGCGTCCCCGGCCACACAGTGGAAGACCACGTCAGCGCCTCCGCCCGTGAGTTCCGCCACCGCTGCGATCGCGTCCACCTCACCTGGATTGACGCCGCTATCGGCCCCCGCCCGCCGTCCCAGGTCAAGCCTGCTATCGTGCATGTCCAGCCCGATCACCTGACCTGCTCCTCGCAGCCGTGCCCACATCGTCATCAGCAGGCCCACCAACCCGAGCCCCATAATCGCGACGTTCTCGCCGATCTGAATATCGGCCTTCGTCGTCCAGTTCCAGCAGCTTCGCCCCCACACGATGAAGGGCGCGTCATCCCATGACACCCCGTCAGGGATGCGCACGGATGGGTGCACCAGTCCCGGCAGCGTGGGGGAGACCACCACTTCCTGGTGGTTTTGCATCGTCACCACGCGGTCGCCGATCTCCAGCCGCTCGACGTTCGCCCCCCGATCAATCACCACCCCGGCTATTGCGTATCCCAGGTCCGGGCTCGGCCACTTCTGATCTGCCTGTCCCTCGACAGGCACCACCCGCTTGAGTTCCGATCCGGCACTGATGAGCGAGCGCACGCTTCGCACCAGCACATCATCAGGCCCCATCACGGGCTCTGCCACATCTGCAACGCTCACCACGTTCGGCTCCGGGGCAATCAGCTTCTTCATTCCGCTCACCTTTCCCGTCCGGTTGCCATGGCATTCGCCGCTCGGCGCCGTCCTCCTCTCAAGGGCAGGGATGAGCATCCCACGCGCGGAACCTACCTGCGACCGGACATCTGCTTGCTGCTGGAGGGACGTCCCATGCGTTGCGCCATGCTGGTATGCCTGTCGATTCTCGCCGTTGCCATCCCCGCGCTCGCCCAGGATCTGCCCATGGTCGACTACTCATACAACCAGGGCTTTGAGGAGGGCGATGTCCCCGTCCAGGAGTGGGTCAGCAACGGAGCATATGACATCAACTTCATGGGTATCACCGATGAGAAGGCCCACGAGGGCACCCACAGCTTCAAGCTCGACATCACCATCAAGTCAGGCAGCTACCACTACTTCCACGTTCCTCTGCGCGTTCCGCTTGAGGGCGAGGCGACCTTCTCCGGCTGGTTCTTTATCGAGAGTGGCGATAATTCGTCCGCCACTCTCGGCGTCAACCTGATCTACCCGCCCACCACGCACTCCGGCGTCTGTGGCTTCAACGGCATCAAGGGCCCCACTGGCGAGTGGAAGCAGGCTGAGGGCGATCTCGTCGAGTATGCCGCCACCAACGCCGAGGGCATCATGGCCCGCTACGTCGATGGAGCCACCGGCGCTCACGTGGGCAAGTACCTGGACCGGTGGGCTCTCTACATCAAGGGCGGCGTTGCCGGCGACCGTGTCGTTGTCTACGTCGATGACATCAGCATCGAGGGCCGCGTGCCTGATGACAAGGCATATCAGGCCGAGTTCAGCGGTCGCTGGACCGACTACGCCGACAAGTGGACCCAGCGCATCGCCGTCTGGCGCGACCGTCTCACCGCCTCCGAGCAGCGACTTGCCGGCGTCCCCGACGTTCCCGAGCAACTCACTGCCGTCGTCACCAGCACCGAGGACGCCCTCGCCGCGGCCACCGGCCAGCTCGACACTTTTGAGCGCACCGGCTACGCCCGCGCATCCCAGGTCTCCGAACTCGAAGCCCGCATCGTCTCTGCCGAGCAGGCTCCCGCAATCCTCGCCCGCATCCGCGATGCGCTCGACCGCGATGAGCAGCTTCTGGCTTTCGAAGTGCCCGCGATGTCCAATGCGCGCATCTTCCCCGGCCAGTTGGCCATCCCCGGCGGTCCCGTCAGCGAAGTCGCTATCAGCGCGTGTGCCGGCGAGTATGAGTCGACCTCCCTCGTGCTCTTCCCGCTCGCCGATGTCACCGGCCTGATGATTACTCCCACTGACCTCACCGGCGCAGACGGCACCATCCCGGCCGCCGAGGTAGACGTCAAATTCCTCAAGGTCTGGTATCAGGCCGGGCGCAGTATTGGCGACCTGAAGAACAAGCAGCTCGTCCCCGAGCTGCTACTCAATGACTCCGCTCTGGTCCGGGTAGACCCCGACACCGAGCAGAACTATCTGCGCTCCACTGCCGAGGATGGCACCGAGACTTACGTCCTCGCCTCCGACACCGAGAGCGCCGAACTCGGTGGCGTCCGGCCCATTGACGCTGACACACTCCAGCCCATCGATCTGCCCGCACTGAACCTGCAGCAGTACTGGGTCACGGTCCACGTCCCCGATGACCTGCCTGCGGGCGAATACACTGGCTCGCTGCAGATAGCTGCCGAGGGTGCGGCCACGGTGCAACTGCCGATGACCATCGCCGTGCACCCGTTCGATCTCGAGCCCAGCCCCATGACCTACTCGGTCTACTATCGCGGCCGTCTCACTCTCGAGAACGAACCCACCATCACTTCCGAACATCGCTCCAACACCCAGTATCTTGCCGAGATGCGCCACCTGGCTCAGCACGGCATCCTCCACCCAACCATCTACCAGGCATACCACGAGGAAGCCCTGCCCCGCGCTCTCAACCTGCGCGAGGAGGCCGGCCTCGCCACCGACAGGCTCTTCTGCCTCGGCGTCACCACCGGCTCACCGACCAGCCAGACCGAGATCGATGCGCTCGTCGAGCGTGTCAAGCAGTACAAAGCTCTGGCTGAGGAGCACGGTTACGAGAAGGTCTACTTCTATGGCGTCGACGAGGCGAGCGGCGACCGGCTCCTCGCTCAGCGCGCCGCCTGGAAAGCCGTCCAGGATGCCGGCGGCTTCACTTTCGTCGCTGGCTACAAGGGCACGTTCGAGGCCATGGGCGCGCTGCTCAACGTCGCGGTCCTCGCCCATGCACCAATCGCCGAAGAAGCCGTCAAGTTCCACGGTGTGGGCAGCGAAGTCTTCACCTACGCCTTCCCACAAGTCGGCCCCGAGGAGGCGGAGACCTTCCGCCGCAACTACGGTCTGCACCTGTGGAAAGCCGGTTTTGATGGCGCTATGGACTACGCCTACCAGCACGGCTTCGGCCACGTCTGGAACGACTTCGACAGCGTGCGTTACCGCGATCACAACTTCGCCTACCCGACGGTCAATGGCGTGATCGGCACTGTCCAAATCGAGGGCTCCCGCGAGGCGACCGACGACGTCCGCTATCTCGCCACTCTCCTCAAGGCCACCGAGGAGTGCAAGGACGATGCTGTCGCCGAAGCCGCTCGCCAATGGGTTGAGGATCTCGACCCCGCACGCGATCTCTACGTGCTTCGCGCCGAGATGGTGGACCTTATCCTGCGCTGCAAAGCCCTTAAGTAATCGGAGGCCCACCTGATGCGAATCGCCGCTGGCGCCCTGGTCTTCTCATTGATCCTGGCCGGGGCGTCGAATGCGCTGGCGCAGGATTTTCAGCCCGTCGACATGGTCTTCGAGGTCGATCAGGCCGAGACGCTTCGCGCCACCTTCGACCGTGGTCTGCGCGAAGACCTTCAGCGCGGCCTCGAGGCCGATTTCGCGCGCGGCTCCCGTGAAGTCGTGCCTGTCGCCTATGACCGCGGCATCCCCAAGGACATCGGCCTGTACCGGGTCACTTCCATCGATGACGGTGCCAGTGACAAGGGCATCCACGCCGGCGCCGGTCAGGCCCATCGCTACTCCGCGCTCGGCAATGTCAACCAGCGGCGCGGCACCATTGCCTTCTGGGTCCGCTTCTCCCAGCCGCTCGGCGAAATCCATCTCCCCATCATGTTCGTCAACTCCGTCGGTCGCACCGGCACCATCGTCGCTCTCCGTGGTCGCTACAAGCGCCTGCTATGCCATGGGGCGTGGGGCGGCAGCTTTGACGCCGAAGCCACCCCATGGGAGGCCGACACCTGGTATCACGTTGCGGTCACGTGGGACGAACTCTCCGGTATCCGCCTCTACAAGAATGGCCAGCTCACCCGCAAGCAGGAGATGACCTGGCAGACCGAGGAACTCGAGCCCGGCAACATCCATCTCGCCGCCTGGGACCACTGGGGCGGCACACCCATACCGATCGACTTCGACGAACTCCGCGTCTTCTCACGCCCCTTGACTGACCCCGAACTCGCGCGTGTCTACGCTGGCGAAGACGGCTTCGAGCCAGTCGCCCATGAGCCCTCGCCAACCGTCGACGACCATCGCCGTCAGTATCTCGGCTGGGACGCAGCACCGGACATGGCCCGGCTCGAACCTGCCGACGGCGACCGCACGCTGCTCGTCAGCACCGTCGGCATCGAGGACGCCCGCGCGGTCAAATCCGACGCGTGGAAGGTCACCGATGGCGACCGCATCACTCGCTGGCCGCTGACCTACCATGGCTACAGCTTCCAGCGAGATGCCGGGCTCTCGATCCGCCTCTACCAGAGCCAGCCGTGGAACTACCTGCGCCTCTGGGGCCCATGCACCGGCGCGCTCTACGAGGGTTCGCACATATTCCGCCCCGATGGCCTGCCCCTCCTGCCACTCAACTCCGACGGACCGCTCATCGTCCGCGCTTCCGACACTCCCATGGCCCAGCGCGAGCTGACCGTCTTCGCCGATCCCGTTCCGGAAGGTTCCGACGCGTCTCCCGGCAAGGTGGGGGAGATCGGCTTCTACGCCATCGCCCCCGCGGGCGCCGCTTCGGTTCCCGGGTCGGCGCAGTCGGCGTACTTCTCCGCTGACCAGTGGACCGACTGGGAGTCCGAGATCGGTCTGATGATGCTCAGCCGTTTCGAGGCTTATGACCGGAAAGCCCTGAAGCTGTCCGCCGCGCCGCCAGCCGACGCCCGGTCGCTCCCCATGCAGGCCATGCGTTACCATCATCTGATGATCGAGCCCGCGTCTGCCGACCGGCCGATTGCGGCCATTCGCGCCGCCCTCTACTTCCGCGACCTCGCGCCGGACACGGTCATCTGGCTGCGCGCCATGGACCCGATCGTTCCCACGCGCCACATTGCCGACTTCGAGGTCCGCGCGACCGGCGACTGGTCTGGCGTCCAGCGCGCCGACCTGACGCTCGACATGCGCGATCACGTCATCCCCAACGGCCTGCCGGTCTGGCTGACGCTCATGACCAGCAAGGACGCTGAACTGGTATGGGACGCGGACCGTCCATCCCGTATCGATCTACAGATCACTGAGCCAGCCGTGCTTGCCGACGAGTATCTCCATGACCAGGTCAAGTTCGTCAAGGACCGGTTCATCGACGTCTCCGAGCCCCGCCCCTGGGGCAAGACCGCGATGGCCGATCTCGCCAACCGCGTCGGCGTCTTCATGGAGCTGCACCGCGCGCTGCAGGATGTCCACGACCGCTTCCCTGCCGACTCGGGCGCTAATGCCTTCTACATCTGGACCCACCCCCGCGAGCCCGCCGATCGCTCTCACCTGCAGCGGCCGCCTCTTGGCGATGCCCCAGAATGGGCCGTCTATCAGCACGCCGCCGCCCTGCGCTACCGCGATTTCGTGAACTGGTGGATCGACGAGCGTCAAGTCGACAACGGCGAATTCGGCCACGGTCTCGGCGATGACACTGACCTCGTCAATGACTGGCTCACTATCGCCGCCATCAGCGATCCCGGCGGACGCATCGCTGACTCCACCCGCCGTCTTGCTGACACCTGTTGGGATGTCAGGATCACTGACGGAGTCAACACCCGCACCACCGACCCGCTGCACGCCTACGAGGAGGGTGTCAACGCGCTCTGCCGACAGGCCGAGATGCACTATGGCAACCCGGTCTACCTCGAGCGTCTGATGCTCGCGACCCGCAACGTGCGAGAGCGCTTCATGGCTGAAACTGGCGGCCACCTGCACTTCACCTCTCGGCTCTATGGTGCCACCAAAGTCGTCACCGAGAAGCCCTACGATCAGGACGCGCTCTCCAGCACGCTTATGCTCCACCCCGCCCTCGTCGTCGGCCACTACTCCCGCAACCCGTACGCCACCGACCTCGTCCGCGCATACGGTGACGCATGGCTTGACCTGTATGAACAGGCGGTGGCGGCGAACGGTCCACTTAGCCCGAGCGACGCCGTGAAGCTGCCCAAGGTCGTGCGCTTCGAAGATCGCGCGGTCGTGGCATCCGGCAAGTACCCGTCAGGCTACGGTCACGCCAGCATGTATCTCGCTCTTCACGAGTGGTTCGGCGACAAAGACTACTTCCTGCCCGCACGCGCCTGGCTTGCTCGCGAGAGCGTCGATCTCCTCAGCGCCTCCGACTGGGTCGGCCAGGTCGATATGGCCCCCTGGCGCGAAACACTCGTTCAGCGCGCGCAGGACACCACGTATGATGAACTCAACCCGTCGATGGGCAATGACAAGCGCACGCAGGCCCAGTATCTCGGCTGGCAGTTGACCGGTGATCGCGCGCTCGTTCTTGAAGCGTTGCGCGACTCCTGGGAGCGCATCGAGCTGCTCTTCCCAATGCACACCTGGGCCGAACAGTCCAACGATCGAGTCGCGGTATCCAAGGACTTGATCGACCGAATGTATCTCGGTGGCACTCCCGGCTACCGCAACAATATCTACCAGACGCACTCGATCTCGTGGCAGGGCTTCTCGCCCGACTTCGCCGCCTGGGTTCTCGAGACCGACTACGAGCACATTCGCCTGATGGCCTACAACTTCGAGGACGTCCCACAGAGCGGAGCCATTCGCGTCTACCGCCTCCGGCCGGGCGCATATACCGTCACCATCGGCCCCGATGCGGACGAGGATGGCGAGCCCGACACCGTCACCTCGCGATCCGAGGTCGAACTCGCGATGAACTCAGAGATCGCTCTGACACTTCCCCCCGGCGAGGTGACCGCGGTCAGCATCACGTTGGACGCTGCCATCAAGGAACACTTCTTCGGTCGTCCGGACCTGGCCATCTGCCCGCAGGACACCGTCATCGCCGATAACGCGTCCGAGGTGACCGTCGTCGTGCACAACATCGGTGGGGGAGATGCCCCCGAGGTCGCCGTCCGCATCGTCATGGATGGCGAACAGACCGTCCTCGACGCAACCGCCGGTCCGCTTGAGGCGCCCATCGACTGCATCCCACGCACCACAGAACTCCGCTGGCCTGTGCCTGACAACCTTCGCGGGCGCCAGTTCACAGTATTAATCGACCCGACCGACGACGTGCGCGAGCTCTTCGAGGGCAACAACGCCGTCGAGTTGCCCGCAGGATGATCGTCTGGAGCTGCTCCAGAACCATTCGCCACAAGGGCGGAAGTGGACTGCCGCCTCGGCAGTCCACTTCCGGTTGACAAGCCCACCGCATTGCTTCTATCCTCTGTTCCGTTGCGCCAGCACTCGGGAGGTCCAGATGCCCGAATTGCCCGAAGTCGAGACCGTCCGCCGCGACCTGGGGAGGTCGGTTGTCGGACTGACAATTGATAGCGTGAAGGTCCGCCGCTCGGACATACTTCTTCAGTGTAAGCGGGCGCAGTTGCCGAGCGCTGCCGAGGGTCGGACCATCGATGCGATCGATCGGTTGGGCAAGAACCTGATACTGCGTCTGTCGGACGGCCCGGCATTAATCGTCCACTTGGGCATGACCGGCCAGTTCTACACGGTGGCCCCCGACGAAGAGCTTCTCGATCACACCCACGTCATCTTCGGCCTGTCCGATGGCGCTCGGCTGGTGTTTCGGGATGTTCGACGCTTCGGACACATCGAGCTTGTCGCCGACGGAGACCTGGCCGCCTGCATGAGTCTGCGCAACGTTGGCGTCGATGCCTGTTCGCCCGAATTCACTACCCGCTGCCTGCGCGAGTCAATGGCAGACCGGTCGGCGCTCCTCAAGAGCGCGCTGCTCAATCAGAAACTCGTCGCAGGGCTCGGCAACATATACGTGTGCGAGGCCATGCATCGCGCCGGCATCCATCCGCTGACCCGCTGCAACGAAGTCTCGCTCGAGCAATGGCCCAGGCTGCATCGGGCGATCACTAATGTCCTGAACGAATCAATCGCGGCTGAAGGCACCACGATTTCCGACTACGTTGCCGGCGCTGGAGTGCCCGGTGACTTCCAGAAGCGGTTGCGCGTCTATGGCCGCGAGGGCGAGACCTGCCGCCGCAGAAGCTGCACCGGAACCATAGACCGCGTCGTCATCAGCAATCGTTCATCATTCTTCTGCCCCGTCTGCCAGCATCGGTAGGCCGGGGCCACGAACAACGAGTGGAGGCACCGCCTTGAAAGTCAGAAGCATTCTCGAAGCCATCGGCAACACCAATATCGTTCGCATCAACAACGCGGGAGACTGCGAAATCTGGGGCAAGTGCGAATACCTCAACCCCGGAGGCAGCATCAAGGATCGCGTCGCGCAGTGCATGATCGAGCGCGCCGAAATAGACGGGACCCTCCAGCCCGCAGGCGTCATCGTCGAGCCCTCGTCCGGCAATACTGGCATCGCCATGGCCCTCGTCGGCGTGCAGAAGGGCTATCGGGTCATCATCGTCATGCCCGAGGACATGAGCGAGGAGCGCAAGAAGATCATCGGCGCATTCGGCGGCGAACTCTCACTCACACCGGCCCACCAGAGCATCGACGGGGCTGTGCGCAAAGCGAACGATTTGCTCAGCGAGATCGATGGTGCAGTCATGCTTCAGCAGTTCGAAAACCCCAACAACCCCGCCGTCCATTGCGAGCAGACCGGCCCCGAAATCTGGAACGATCTCGACGGCAAGGTCGACGCCTTCGTCGCCGGTATCGGCAGCGGCGGCACCTTCCAGGGCGTGGGCAGTTTCCTGCGTTCCATGAACCCGGACGTCTACCTGGTCGCCGTCGAGCCTGCCAACGTCTCCGCACTTCTGGGCAACGAGCCGGGCCTGCACCGCATCCCCGGCATCGGTGATGGCTTCATACCCGGCGTCCTCGACACCAAGATCATCAGCGAAGTCATTACCGTAACCGATGACGATGCGATAGCGACCACGCGACTGCTCGCCGGCGAACTCGGCCTGCTGGTAGGTACTTCCTCTGGCGCCAACGTCTGGGCTGCTCGGCAACTCGCCGCGAAGATGCCCGCCGGCAGCCATATCGCCACGGTACTGCCCGACCGAGCCGAGCGCTACTTCTCCACGGCTCTTATCTGAGACAGGCAGGAGTCCGCGCCGCGCCCGGCGAATGCACCGCCATGACACGAGGCCCGAGTGCGCCTTGCTGCGGCACCCGGTTGGTGAATATCATCGGAGGTGACGTACATGTCTGATATCAAGATTGGCATGGTCGGACTCGGATGGGCGGCGAGCGGTCACATCCCCGCCTTCCAGGCTAACGAGAACTGCCAGATCGCGGCCGTCTGCACAAGCAAGGACGAGGCCGCGGCGAAGGCCATGGCCGGCGACGACGTCGCTGTCTACAGCAATTTCGAGGACCTCCTGGCCCACGACGGCCTCGACGTCGTCGACATCTGCACCCCGCACCACTTGCACGCCGAGCAGGCCATCGCTGCTGCGGAGGCAGGCAAACATCTCATGATCGAGAAACCGCTTGCGGTCACCTACGATGCCCTCCTCGCAATGCGCGAGGCCGTCGCCAAAGCCGGCGTCAAGTCCACCGTCTACTTCGAGTTGCGCTTCATCCCGCACTTCCAGTACGTCAACTCCGTCGTCGGCCAAGGCCTGCTCGGCGACGTGCATCACCTCGAAGTCGACTACTACCACGGCATCGGTCCCTGGTATGGTCAGTACGCGTGGCAGACGAAGAAAGAGTGGGGCGGCAGCGCTCTGATTACTGCCGGCATCCACGCCCTCGACGCCCTCGTATTCTTTGCAGGCAAGCCCGTCGAAGAGGTCTGCGCCTTCTCAGCCATGACCTCGGCGCCTTACCTGCAGGAATACGAATATGACACCACTTCCTGCGCCATCCTCAAGTTCGAGGATGGCACCATCGGCAAGTGCGTGTCCTCCGTCGACTGCCGCCAGCCCTACGTCCTCAACGTCCACCTCGTCGGCAGCGAGGGCACGCTCTGGAACGACAAGCTGTGGTCCACCCAGATCGCCGGCCTGCGACCAGACGAATGGATGACCGTCCCCTCCGCGCAGGCTGAGTCCGGAGACGTCCTTGATCACCCTTACCCGCCGCTGGTCGACGAGTTCATGGAATGCCTGATGGAGGATAAGGAATCGATGGCGAACTTCGACAGCGCGTTCACCACCCATCGGGTGGCGTTCGCAATCGAGAAGTCACTCGAAGAAGGCCGAACCGTCAAGCTCAGCGAACTTCCTGCTTGACGCAGAAGAGTCCGCCTGGAGCAACGATGTATCACGGGGGCCGCGACTGCGCGGCCCCCTCATCGTACCCGCTGTACCGTCAGTGGGGAGGCAGTGCCATGAGACGAGTTCTGATCATTGCCCTCGCTATCGCATCGTGCCTGTGCGCCACCGCCCAGCCCGACCCTCAGCTGCGCTCTGACGCCCGCGCAGCGCTGACCGCCGCCGTTGACGCCTTCGCAGCTCCCGACATCGCCCGGGGCATCGTCGACATCGACAACATGGCGCAGGCCAGCATATACGAGACCGAGCGCCCGCCGGTCTACGCTCGCGTTTTCCGCGCCGCTTCGGACGCAACGGGCGAGCAGCGTTTCCGCGATTGGTTCCTCGCGGTCGCTGATCTCGCAGTGGCCATCAAGCAGCCGAAAGGTGGATACTCACGCAAGGCGTGGGTGAAACGCGTCGGAGCGACGGAGACCCAGCAGGGATCGATGACCTTCCGCAACTCGCGCGGCATGTACCTCGTCCAGGTCATCCTGCAGGCGTATGACTACACTGGCGATGAGCGCTACCTCAACAGCGTAATCGAGACCGCCGAATGCGCCCTGCGCTCTCAGCACGAAGACGGCGCCTGGCAGTCCGACTACCCCGCCCCCGAGCACAGTTACCTCCGCCTCCACATGCTCAACGATGGCGTCACCATCTCGCCGACCCGCACGCTCATGATGGCATATGCCCGCACCGATGACGCGCGCTATCTCGACGCCATCAAGCGCGCTGGCGACTGGTTCATCCGCAACCAACTCCCCGAACCCACGCCCGGCTGGGCCCAGGAATACTATGCCGAGGACCGCGCCGCGTGGGGCCGGCGCTTCGAGCCACCTGCTGCCTGCAGCGCCCCCACGTCTTCGGCCTGCGGTCTGCTCATAGACATCTACCTGCTCACCGGCGATGACCGCTACCTCGCCCCAATCCCCGCCGCCCTCGCCTGGCTCGAACGCTCGCAACTGCCTGACGGTAACTGGGCCCGCTTCTACGAACTCAAGACCAATCGCCCGCTCTACTTCACCAGTGACGACCGCACCACGTATCGCCTGACCTACGACGACTCTGACGCGCCCGACCATTACTCGTTCAAGGGCAACTGGGGTTTCAGCGCGCAGAAGACGCGATACGGTCGTCTCCAGGAGGTCGGCCGCGAGACGCTCATCGCCGAGGAGGCGGCCGAGCCCACCACCGAGGCACTTGCGGAAAAGGTTCTCGCCATGGAGCAGAGCGTGCGCGATCTGATAGCGCCCGATGGCCGCCTCGGCAAGTACCCCACCGAAGGCGGGCACGTCACCCGCCTCGCCTCCGACTCATCGTGGGTCGCTCTCTACGCCACCCGCTACGATGAACTCCAGCGCCGACGCGCCGCCGACGAATAGTCTCGGTCTTTCAGCGCTCCGGCCGGAACGCCGCCACATCCACCACGATTGTCGCATCCGCAGCCGCCGCGCTGTCGGGGTCAAAGCAAACCACGTCGTCCCCGACCCGCACCGTCCGATCATCGACCCGCTCGATCGTCGGCGTCGCGCCCCCAGGCGCCTGCGGATACACTACCGCCAGGAAGCCCCAGTCCTCCACCGGCTCGGCGCTGCTGACCCACAGGTGATGCCCGCTCGGATCCCACTTTGCGTTCTTCTTCGAGCGATAGTCCTCACCCGTGATCGGGTTCACGTACCCGTCCATCCCCTGCCGATCATCGAGCACCAGCCCCTTTGGCTGATAGACGTGTTGCAGTCGCACCGGCACGCCACCCACTTCGTAGTCAACCGCGAACGTCCCCGCATCGAACTCAATCGGATCCGTAGGCCTGATGTGGTACAGCCACGTATAGGTCGCCGGTTGCGAGCACCGCAGATCGTCGTAGATCACGAAATACTCGCCGCGCACGAACACCATATGTCGCACGAACCGTTCGAGGTAGGGGAGAGCGCGCTCCTGATACACCTTATCCAGCGGCAGCCCCCACCGCGCATAGTTCCCAGGCTCCTTCGGGTAGCACAGCGTCGGGTCGCCAGCCACGTAGAAGAAGTCATCGCCCTCCGCATGGCCCACGATCCGCCCGTACGCCGGGTATAGCATCCCTCGCCCCGGCTGCGCCTGCCCGAGCCCGTCCACCAGCACCGTCGTGCCGCTCATCGTGTGATACGCGAAAGCGTCCAGGTTCGCCGATGAGCCCCCGCCGTGGTTCAGCATCTGCCCATACGCGTGCAACTGGAACGAGCCGTCCGAGTTGAACGAGTGCCCGTACCCGCCTCGCGGCCGACACTGGAAGATCATCCCCGCACCCTCGGCATACGTCCGCGCGTCGCTCGGCGGTCCAGTCGCCGACATCGCCCAGCCATCGATCGGATAGACCCGCGAGAACTCCGCCTCGGGTCTGGGCTCCGGCATCTCATAGTTGCCCGCCAGTGCATAGCTGATCCACGGGCGGAACTTCGCGTAGTCCCCGCCGCCGTATTGCTGCCAGTTATACAGGAACTGCCCGTCGCCGGTCAGGTGCGCGAACTGCCGCATGTGCGCGAGATGGTTCCCCCGCGAAGCATTCCGCTGGTTCCCCCACGCATGATGGTCCATGCCCACCGGGATGATCCGGCAGAACCACTCCGCCAGCGTCTGGTAGCGCGGGTTCAGTCCCAGATTGGCCTCTGGCAGCGCGGTGTCGTAGTACATCGTCGCGTTCATCAGCCATTTGCACTTCGATGATCCGTACCCCGCTCCCTCATTCCACCCCTCGTCGAAACCGTGCCCCACGGTGACGCCGATCAGATAGTTCAGGCATAGCTCGAACCATTCGCGCCCGATCTCCGAGTGCTCCCGCAGCACCAGCCCGCACACCGCCGTATCCATCGCGCCCTCAAACGGGTGGCTCGATATCATCCCCGCCATACCCGACGCCTTCACCGGAGCCGTCAGCATCCCGGAGCCCGTCCGGTACCACCCCGACACGAACAATTCCGTCTCATCCGTGATCGGTATCACCTGCGCCCACGCCCCCCGATCAGACTGGTCCGGGCAGATGATCCCGACCGCCGCGCCCCCGTCACGCCCCCCAGTCAGCCTGTGCTCCAGCGTCGATTCCGTCCTGTACTGGCTCGGCTGCCACCCCTCCACACCATCTGCGCTCGCAGCCGAGAAGTCGCCGTTGGTCAACAGGTTCGGCCCACCATCGGTCGCCGATACCACGATGCTGTCGTACCAGACCTCCCCGCGCGCATAGTAGTTGAACGGTTCCACCGCCACATTGTCGGCTCCCGGAATCACCGGAATCTGCCACGAAAACTGCTTCCACTCCGGCGATGGCAGCAGTTTCAGCCGCTGGTCGCCATGCACCGTGATTCGCAACCGGTCTATGGCCGCGCCCGGCTCATTCGGGTCCGCCGAAATCGTGACCCTGTGCTCGCCATCTTCCGTTACCACCAGCGATACGCTCGCGTCGCCCCAGCCCTGAATGAACACCCGCTGCGGCTTCTGGTCGTCTACGGCAACTCGGAATGCGTCCTTATCTGGCGCCGCACCATTCCCCACGATCGAGGCCGAGTACGTTCCCCTCGCCAGCGTCACCGTCATCGAGATCGCGGCCTCCGCCGTCGCCAGCTCCACCATCTTCCCGCCCGCCGCCTTCTCATGCTCGACGATCCGAGCCCCGCCTGACAGCTGCATGGCCTCCGCCTGCACCTCATCGGTCTTCGCCGATGAGCGGCAGGTAATGCGCAGCATCGGCCCGTTCGCTCCCGAGCCCCGCCACGAGAACCGGTTCATGATGTGATCCACGCGCCACTCCAGCGACCCGATCATCACCTCACGCTGATCCTCGCTCATGTCCTGATACAGCCAGTCGAACAGCAGCGCGAGGAACTCATTCCCCTGCGTCGCGTCCTCGTTCCCATCGCCACCGAGGCCCTCCGGCGACGCCCGGCCACCGGGCGGATAGCTCGCCCACGTCACCGCACGCTCGACAACTCCCGCATACTTCTCCTCACCCGTCATCTGCCACACGAACGCCACCGTCGCCAGGTCCTGCGCGATCCGGTAGAAAGCCTGCGACGGCTCCTGATCACGATCCGTCTCCGGGAAGTTCGCCCACCAGTCCTTGGCAAGGACGTTGTCCGCCTGCCCACGCATATACGCCAGCGCCCCTGCAGCTCCCGGGTCTTCATCAGCCAGCGCCCTCATACGCTCCAGATTCTCAGCGTTGAAGAGCACTCGCGGATGGTCAGGCACCCGAATCTTGTCCGGTGCCAGCGCCGCGCGATCCCACACCGCCGCATCCTCCGCGATCCGGAACGATCGCACATCACTCCACTGCTCGGCGTTGCTTCCGACGTCGTACCCGACCCGCCAGTACCACGCCTTCGCCGCATCCAGCGCCGGGATGGTGTTGTAGAAGTTGCACTGAGTCTCGACGTCCACCACCGGCTCCGAGCAGTCCCGGTTCTGCGAGATCTCCAGCGTGAACATATGCATCCCGTCCGCGAAACTCGCCGGCCAGTCTGCTCGGTACGGCCAGCTCAGCCGCGGCGGGTTCAGCGCGACGGTCTCCCCGTCCGCTGGTCGCCAGTTCACGTACCTGCAGTATTCGCTCCGAGGGTTCAGCGAGACCACTGACTCCTCGCCGATACGCACCGGCGCGGCCTGAGCCACCACTGATATCGCCACGATACACCCCAACGCGCAGACTGCCAGCTTCCTGCTCATCGTGATCACTCCACGGGTCCTGCGTCTATATGCGCAGCCTTCCACCAAAGCCTTTCTCTGCATGGAGCTTCATCACCTGTCGGGAGGGAACATCGCGCGCCATGCCGAAGGACCCGGGCACCATGAACAGGCGACAGGCCATCGGCACAATGGCGCGAGCGACAATCGGAGGCGCAGCAGCCTTGACACTTGGCGCGCACAACCATCAGGCTCACGCCCATGAGCGCAAGCCCAACATCATCTTCATCCTCGCCGACGACCTCGGCTACGGCGACCTTGGCTGTTACGGTCAACAGGTCATACAGACCCCGAGGCTCGACCAGATGGCGCGCGAGGGCATGCGCTTCACCGACGCCTACGCGGGCAGCACAGTCTGCGCGCCCTCACGCTGCTGCCTCATGACCGGCAAGGACACCGGGCGCGCATATGTGCGAGGCAACGCCCGCGTGCCGCTTGCGGTTGAGGAGAAGACTGTCGGAGAGTGCTTCAAGGAGGCCGGCTACCGGACTGGCATCGTCGGCAAATGGGGTCTCGCAGAGCCGGATACCTGCGGCCTTCCCAACCGTCGAGGCTTCGACTACTGGTTCGGTTACCTCAACCAGAGGCGCGCCCACAACTACTACCCCGACTACCTGTGGGAGAACGAGCAGCAGTACTGGCTCGACGGCAATATGGGCGGAGGCCAGGAACAGTATTCCCACACGCTCATGACCGAGAAGGGCCTCGACTTCATCCGCGACAATCAGGCCGATCCCTTCTTCCTCTACATGGCCTACACCCTCCCGCACGCCAACAACGAGCTCGGCGCGGAGACCGGCGACGGAATGCAGATACCCGACTGGGGTCCCTACGTCGCGCGCGACTGGCCATCCCCGCAGAAGGGCCATGCCGCCATGATCACCTTGCTCGACCGCGATTGCGGGCGCATCATGGACCTGCTCGCCGAGCTCAGCCTCGACCGCGACACGCTGGTGATCTTCACTTCCGACAATGGCCCACACAAAGAGGGCGGCGCCGATCCGGCCTACTTCAGTTCATGGGGCCCCCTCCGCGGGTACAAGCGAGACCTCTACGAGGGTGGCATCCGCGAGCCGATGATCGCCCGCTGGCCCGGACGCATCCAGCCGGGCGCCGAAAGCAGCCTGCCCTGGGCGTTCTGGGACTTCATGCCCACCGCCGGTGAACTCGCGGGCTTCGACTCACCTCAGGGCATTGATGGCCACTCCATCGCCCCCGCTCTCTTCGGCGGCGACGCCCCCGAGCACGAGTTCATGTATTGGGAGTTCCAGCAACGCGAACTCAAGCAGGCGGTTCGGCGCGGCAACATGAAGGCAATTCGCGAGGGCATGACACGCCCCATCGAGGTCTACGATCTGCAGGAGGACATCGGCGAGAAGCGCGATCTGTCCGCTGACAATCAGGACTTCGTCAAGTGGGCCGGCGACCTCTTCGCGGGCCACCGCACAGACAGCGAGCTCTTCCCGGTCAATGACCCCGGCTACACACCAGCGACCCAGGTCGCCCCGCCCGAAGTTGACGCTGCACGTCCCGACTGATACTATCCTCAGCGCACAACACTGGCGCCACACAGGGAGATGCCGTGGAAGGACCACCGACTCAGACCCCCGAGCCTGAAGGCGATATCATCGACCAGCTCGCGCACGCGCGACTGGCGATTCTCGAGCAGGTCGGCAAGGTGATCATCGGCCAGGACGAGGTCATCGAGCATCTGCTTGTAGCTCTGCTTTCCCAGGGCCACTGCCTGTTCATCGGCGTGCCCGGCCTCGGGAAGACGCTCCTCGTGCAGACCGTCGCACGAGCGCTCGATCTCAAGTTCTCCCGGGTGCAGTTCACCCCGGACCTCATGCCCGCCGACATCACCGGCACTGAGATTCTCGAGACCGATCCCGCCACCGGCCAGAGGCATTACCGCTTCGTTGAAGGTCCCATCTTCGGCAACGTGCTGCTCGCCGACGAGATCAACCGCACACCACCCAAGACCCAGAGCGCGCTGCTGCAGGCCATGCAGGAGCGCCAGGTCACTGCCGGCGGCCGGACCTACCCGCTCACCCCGCCGTTCTTTGTGCTCGCCACTCAGAATCCCATCGAGCAGGAGGGAACCTACCCGCTGCCCGAGGCTCAACTTGACCGCTTCCTGCTCAGTGTCTACGTGGGCTATCCGACCGAGGCCGAGGAGGAGCGTATCGTCGCGGCAACTACGTCGTCCGAAGCGCCCCGGGTCGAACGCGTCCTCACCGGTCCGCAGATAATCAGGCTGCAAAACGCCGTCCGATCCACGCCCGTCGGCAGCCACGTGCTCTCGTACGCCGTCCGCCTTGCTCGCGCAAGTCGCCCCGACGAAGCCGACGCGCCCGAATTCGTGAAGAACTGGGTCTCATGGGGCGCCGGCCCACGGGCGTCGCAGACGCTTATCCTGACCGCCAAGGCGCGCGCACTCATGCACGGCCGTCCCACCCCTGCCATCGAGGACGTGCAGGCCATGGCCCCGCCCGCGATGCGCCATCGCATTATCACCAGCTTCGCCGCCGAGGCCGACGGCATCAGCGCCGACGATCTCGTCTCCCGTCTCCTCGAAGCGGTGCCGGAACCGTGACCCCCTCCCGGCAGTTGCTCTCAGCCGGAGCGGTCGTCGTTCGCCGCGGCCCGCAGGGCAAGCGCGTGCTCATTCTCCATCACGCAGACTTTGACGAGTGGCGCCTGCCCAAGGGCAAACTCAAGGTGGGGGAGAGTGCTGCCGACGCGGCCCAGCGAGAGGTGGCCGAGGAGGCCGGCCTCCATCTGCCGACCCGCGAGCTTCTCGGCACCACCTGCTACCTCTACGAGGACTCCCGACGGGATGAACAGGTCAGCAAGATCGTCTTCTTCTTCGCCATGCAGGCCGACGAATCAGCCTGTGTGCAACTCGAGGAGCCTACCTTCGACGCTTTCGAGTGGGCCACTCCGCCCGATGCCCTCCGCCTCCTGCATTGGCCCAACGAAGCCGACATCGTCGCGCGAGCCACCGCTGTCGGCTGACTGGCTCCCCAACACCCACGCACGAAAACACGCCGAGCCCGGAAGGCTCGGCGTGTTTGGATTCCTGGCAGCCCCGTCAGACTTTGCTACTCGGGGACGTAGCCCAGCAGCGCAACTTCGCGCGCGCGCTTGATGGCCGTAGCCACCTGCGCCTGGTGCTTGCGACACGTGCCCGTCTGGCGGGCCTTCCGGATGCTCCGGTCGTCGTCTACGTAGCGCTTGAGCAGCCCTACGTTCTTGTAGTCGATGATGTTCTCGCGCGGAGCGGCGCAGAACCGACAAACTTTCTTCTTGCGCCCGCCTCTTCCACCACGCCCACCGGGCCCACCGGGCCCGCGTCCACGTCCTCGTCCGTCGCGATCGTCAGAGTTGCTTTTCCTGGCCAAGGTAGTTCCTCGCTTTCAGCTGTACGTCCCATGCAACGGCTAGTAACTATAGCTAATGCTGCGACTTGCGTCAAGTGCGATCAGGCCTGTCCCGCCGCATCTGCCCGCAACGCCCCGGAATACTCCAGACAGATCGTCGCGGCCACCACTGCTGCGGTCTCAGTGCGCAGGATGCGCGGGCCCATAGTCACCAGCGTCACACCTGCTTTGTCTGCCTCCGCCTGCTCCGAAAGGTCAAACCCCGACTCGGGCCCAATGAACAACGCCAGCTCCCCAGCCCCGTCTGCTTCTGTTGCCGCGAACTCGCCGAGCGATAGCGCGTCCGATCCGGCCAGACCTGCCGCAGGCATGACCCCTCGCACCTCGCTGGCCTGGACGTGCGCCAGCGCCTCGTCCATGCTCATCGGGTCCAGCACCTCCGGCACCTTCACCCGCCCGGACTGCTGAGCCGCCGATTCCACGATCCGCCGGAAACGATCGCCCTTGCGAGCTCGATCAGCCGCGTCGATCCTGACCACTGACCGCCGCGTCAGCACCGGCACGAACGTCGCCACTCCCAGTTCAGTGCACATGCGCAGCGCCGTCTCGTAACGTGGTAGCCGCGGCAGTCCGTGATACAGCGTCAGCCGCAGCCCCGACTCGGCCTCGCGCTCCACCACCGGCCCCAGCGACGCCACAACCCGCTCCTCGGTCACCTCGACGATCGTCGCCGACCGCTCCGCCCCCTGTGAATCAACCACTGTCAACTCATCGCCAGGCGACATCCGCAGCACGCCCACCAGGTGGTGCCTGTCGGCGCCGTCCAGCGTCACCGTATCATCGCGAATGTGGTCGTCATCCACGAAGACGCGGGTCATTGGCCATCCCCCCGCGCGGGTCGCCGGCCAATGAAGCTGTGCCACTCCCCGGCGCGATCATGCGCCAAAATCTCAAATCCCGCCGCGGGCAGCGCCTCTCGCACCTCGCCCTCGCGACCGTTCGGGATCCCCGCGCACACGTAATGCCCGCCCGCGCGCAACATGCCGAACGCATTCGGCGCTTCGGTACTCACCGCCGGCGCGCTGATGTTAGCGAGGATCAGGTCCCACTCGTCCCCTTGGCCCAGCATCGTGTCGCCCACTGCAATCGCCACCGCGTCGCTCACACCGTTGATCTCGAAATTCAGCCGCGCCACTTCGATCGCCAGCGGATCGCAGTCCACCGCCCGCACCTCGCCGGCCTCCAGCAAAGCTGCCGCAATACTCAGGATCCCCGAGCCGCAGCCGAAGTCCAGCACCCGCCCCCCAGGCTGCAGCAGCCTCAGCAACGCCGCCAGGCAGGCCCGCGTAGTCGCGTGGCTACCTGTCCCAAAGGCCATCCCCGGATCGAGCTCGATCACGATATCGTCATCGTGGGCCTCGAAGCCGTCCGACGGCCACTCTTCCCACGTGGGCTTGATGACAATGCGGCCTTCGCGAAGCGGGCGACAATGCTCTCGGAACGCCGCCACCCAGTCGCGTTCAGGAACGCTCACAGCCTGCACATTGATCGGGCGCGGCAGCAGTTCCGCCGGTACCCGCACCAAAGTCTCTCTGACTGTAGCCACAGCCCCGTCCGGCGCGCTGCCCGCAACCATCGCCGACAGATACCCCGAGACCCGCACCGCGGCGCCCACATCCTCCAGTGACACGCCGTTCGGGCACATGCCCATCAATATGGCGCTCACTGCGTCCGTTGCCTCTGGGGGACAGGCCACTGTGACGCGCGTCCACGTCCGCGCGGGATCGGGGAAGCCCATCGCTAACCCTCCCCCGTGAAGACCTCGCGAATCCGGTCACGGATCCCTTTGGGCCGGGGGGTAATCTCTTCGCCGCCCTCTTCCGCGAACTCCAGCAGAAGTTCCCGCTGTCGATCGGTGAGGGAGGTGGGAGTGACTACACGCATGACCACGATCTGGTCGCCGCGCCCTCCGCCATGCAGAGGAGGCAGGCCCTGGCCGCGCAACCGCACCGTGTCTCCCGTCTGGGTGCCCGCGTGAATGGCCAGCTCTGCCTCGCCCTCAATCGTCGGCACCATCACCGTGTCGCCCAGAGTCGCCTGCGCTACGGAGATGTTCAGCGGCATGAACAGCTCGCGATCACGCCGCTCAAAACGCTCGTCCGACTGCACCAGAACGCGCACATACAAGTCGCCGGGGATACCGCCGCCTGCGGGGACGTCGCCCTGTCCGGGGTGCCGGATCCGCTGGCCGCTCATGATGCCCGGCGGAACCTGCACATGGACGCTGTGCGTCGCCTCCACCACACCCGACCCGTTGCACTCTGTGCACGCCTCGGTGATAATCATTCCTCGCCCTCGGCACTCGCTGCACGGGGCGCTGCTTGACATCACACCTAGAATAGTCTGCCGCTGCACCGTCCGGTAACCCGATCCTCCGCACGACGCACAGACCGTCGGGTCATGCCCGGGCTCAGAGCCGTTGCCACCGCACCGATCACACTCCGCCTGCCGCGTTACTTCCAGCTCCGATTCCCATCCGGAGACCACACCGCCGAGGTCGATCATGACCTCATACTCGATATCCGCCCCACGCGCCTGCTCCTGAAATCCGAAGCCTTGGCCAAAACCGCCCCCGAACACCTGGTTGAAAATGTCGAAGAAGTCGCCCATCCCGCCGTTGGCCGCACCGCCATTGAGACCTTCATGGCCGTAGCGATCGTACCGCTCGCGCTTGCCACTGTCAGACAGAACCGCGTAGGCCTGCCCGATCTCCTTGAATCGCTCTTCGGCGTCGGGCTCTTTACACACGTCGGGGTGGTAGCGTCGAGCGAGGCGCCTGTACGAGCGCCGTATTTCGTCATCCGTACAGGTTACGCTGACGCCCAGTATCTCGTAGTAGTCACGAGGCACGACGGTGTGTCCTCCCGCGCTCTTCAGCCAAGGATGTCGGAGTCATCATCGTCCAGCTCGAGATCCTCGTCGTCCTCGAGGTCCTCATCATCTTCCTCTTCCTCATCCTCAACATCGTCGGCCACCAGCGGCTCATCCGGGTCGATGCCGAACAGGTCCGCGTCGAACAGGTCGCCGTCGCCCAGCGTGTCGTCGACCGGCTCTTCCTTGCGGCCGTCCGTCAGCGGCTCGTCCCCGGTCTCGCCGAGTTCCTTCACGATGACCTTGCCCGCGGCAATCTCGTGCAGCGCGATTGTCAGCGGATGGCTCGTGTTGACCTTGACCAGGGGCACTGCCCCGTCCTTCAGTTGCCGTGCGCGCTTCGCTGCGCCCACTGCGAGGGCATAGCGGCTACCCACCATGTCCGCGAGCTTTTCGATCGGGATCGATTCCACTTCGCCTATTCCTCCCGGCTGGCAGTGGCTTCTGCAGATAGTCAGCTACTTGGCAGGGCCACATCGTACATCAACCGCGCCCGCTCACAACCTTGGTCGCAAGCGGGATAGCGGTGTCGTCTGCATTTGGCAGGGGACAATTATATGGCCTCCGCCCCCGAATGTCAACCAAGCCTTCCCACGGGCCCGCCCTGTCGCAAGCGCCCGCGACGGATCGCCCCGCTTGACACGAGCCCTGCGCGGGGGTATCCTCCCGTTTTGACGATGAATGCGCTCCTCGCGAGGCATGAGCCGTCACCGGCCGGACGCGTCCTCACGGGGGAAATAGCTGCAGCAATGCACGTTATAGAAGCCGACCACCTCACCAAGCAATTTGGCTCCAACACGGTACTCGACGCCATCAGCCTGCAGGTCAGTGCGGGCGAAGTCTTCGGGTACCTCGGCCCCAATGGCGCCGGCAAAACCACCACCGTCCGCCTCTGCCTGGGGCTGCTGCAACCCACCTCCGGCCAGGTATGGATATTCGGCGGTGACCCCGGCCAGAACCTGCCACTGCGTGCGCGCCTTGGCGTACTCCTCGAAAACAGTGGTCTCGACGAGCGCATGACCGCTCGCGACTGCCTCAACTACCACGCGCGCCTCTACGGCATGACCGACCCGGGCAGCCGCATCGACTACCTCCTCGACTTCGTAGGCCTCTGGGACCGCCGCGCCGACCGAGTCGGCAGCTTCTCCACCGGCATGAAGCGCAAGCTCGGCATCGCACGCGCCATCTGCCACGAGCCCGAGGTGCTATTCCTCGACGAGCCATCCGCGGGCCTCGACCCCGAGGGCCAGAAGATGATCCGCGAGTTGCTCCTCGAGCTCGCCGCTGCCAAGCGCATGACCGTCTTCATCAACTCCCACAATCTCTCCGAGGTGCAGCGGCTCTGTTCGCGCATCGCGATCCTCAACCATGGCACCATACGCGCGATGGGAACCATCGAGGAGCTCCGCCAGCGCGAGGGTCGGCCCATGCTGGAGATCGGCCTCGACCCCGGCAGCGATGCCCATGAAGCGGGCCTCGAACTGGCCGCCGCTGGCCTGGTCAAACACTGGGAAGCCGGTGACCACCAACTGCGCGCGGAGCTCAACGGGCACAAGAGCTCCGACCTGGTTGCCCTGCTTGTCCAGCGCGGCTTCCCGGTCGCGGAAGTCACCAACAGTGCCCGCACGCTCGAAGAAGTCTATCTCAGCATAGTGGGGGAGGGGGGCACCCAATGCGACCCACAGTGAGCCAGTTGATGACGATAATCATCAAGGAGGCCCGTGAGATCGTCGCCAACCGCATCCTGCTCATCTCCGGGCTCTTCTTCGCGATATGGTTTGCCATGATGGCCGGCCTCGGCGTCGGTCAGCAAACGGAACTTGAGCCCGCAATGCAGCTCAATAACTCCCTCTTCTACACTGGCGCGCTCATCGGCGTCTTCATCGGCTACATCTACTCCGGACAGACCTATCTCCGGGAGAAATTCTCTGGCATCGTGGAGACCCTCCTGTGCGCACCCGTGACGCTTCGGACGCTGTGGATGGGCAAAGCTCTCGGCGTCCTCGGCCCATCCTACGTCATGTCTCTGATTGCCGCCGGCGTCATGGTATACGTGGCCAATCGCGGCGGCGGCCCTGCAGTGCTTCCCGGAGCGGCGGTGATCTTCCACATGATCATCGTGGTACCCGTCTTCATCGTGGCGGCCGTCGGCATGATCGGATTCGCTCAGTTGATGCTGGGCATGCGCGAGAATGTTGTCGTCAATATGGCCTCCATCACCATCCTGCTCGCGGCGCTGGCCGTCACGCGCATGATCGTCGATGATCGTTCCCTCGTCTCTTGGGCCGCCGTATTGTGGCTGCTCGGCGGATCACTGATCCTTCTGGCGATCACAGCCCACCTCGGCCGCTATTTGAGCAAGGAGCGCATCGTCACCGGTATCTCCTGAAACACTGCCTCCTGCGGGAACAATTAACAACCGCCCGTCGTTGTGGTATCATGATTCCCAGCGGTCGTGCCTCCCGCGGCCGATTCAGCCGCAGGCGGGACGACCGTAAGTGGTTCACGTCTCACCTAAGATCACACGTTCGTGCAGGAGAGAGGGAACGCCAGTGTCATCGGAGATCGATGCCCTAGCGGCTGAGATACAGGAGCGCCGTGCCTTCATCGACCGAATCATCGCAGAGGTCAGCACGGTCATTGTCGGCCAGCAGCACATGATCCACCGCATGCTCATCGCGCTACTCGCCGACGGTCACGTGCTCGTCGAGGGCGTCCCCGGTTTGGCGAAGACCCTTGCCGTCCGCACCCTCGCCCAGACCATCAACACGGGCTTCCAGCGCCTGCAGTTCACGCCAGACCTCCTGCCTGCCGACCTCATCGGCACCATGATCTACGATGAGAGCGAGCATCGCTTCTACGCCAAGCAGGGACCCATATTCTCCAATCTCATCCTCGCGGACGAGATAAACCGAGCCCCCGCCAAGGTCCAGAGCGCCCTGCTCGAAGCCATGCAGGAGCGCCAGGTCACCATCGGCGAGGAGACCTTCCCCCTGCAGGCTCCCTTCCTGGTCATGGCCACCCAGAACCCCATCGAGCAGGAGGGCACCTATCCGCTTCCCGAGGCCCAGGTTGACCGATTCATGCTCAAGCTCCGTGTCGGCTACCCGGACAAGAACGATGAATTGCAGATACTGCAGCGCTACACCACGGGCGCGCAGGTCTCCGCGCAGCCCGTCGCCACGGTTGACGAACTCATGGCCGGCCGCGAACTCCTGCACCGTCTCTACATCGACGAGAAGGTCCAGCGTTACATCGTCGACCTGGTCTGTGCCACCCGCGAGCCCGCCCAGTATGGCCTGCCCAATCTCGTGCCGCTCATCGAGTATGGCGCCTCGCCGCGAGCCACCATCTACCTGACCCTCGCCGCCAAGGCCAATGCCTTCCTCGAGGGCCGCGGCTACGCGACTCCCGACGACGTCATTGCCATCGGCATGGACGTCCTCCGGCATCGCGTCATGGTCAGCTACGAGGCCGAAGCCGAGGAGATTGACTCCGAGGCCATCGTCCGCTCGATCTTCGACACGGTGGAGGTGCCGTAGGTGGCCGACCACCGTGATGACGCGGCAACACAGTTCAGCCGCGAACTGCTTGCGCGGGTGAAGCGGCTGGAGATTCGCACCAGCCACCTCGCCGACGATCTCTTCGCAGGCAGCTACCGGTCCGTCTTCCGCGGCCGCGGGATGGAGTTCTCCGAGGTGCGCCGCTACTACGCCGGCGACCCCATCAACTCCATCGACTGGAACGTGACTGCCCGCATGGGCTACCCGCACGTCAAGGTCCACATCGACGAGCGCGAGTTGACGGTCCTGCTCGTCGTCGACGCCAGCGGCTCGGTCGACTTTGGCAGTGGCGACACCAGCAAGCAGGAACTCGCCGCCGAGGTCGCCGGCCTCCTCACTTTCAGCGCCATGCGCAACAATGACAAGGTCGGCCTGATGATGTTTACCGACGAGGTCGAGAAGTACATCGCCCCGGACAAGGGCCGCAAGCAGGCCCTGCGCATAATCCGCGAGATGCTCGCCCACAAGCCCGAGAGTCCCGGCACCAACATCGGCGCTGCCCTCGAGATGGTCAGTCGCGTCCTGCATCGCCGCGCCATCGTCTTCCTCATATCCGACTTCCACGATGACGCCTATCTCCGCCCGATGTCGGTGGCTGCCAAGCGCCACGACCTCGTCGGAGTGCGCCTCGTCGATCCCACCGAACGCGCCATGCCGCCCGCTGGCCTGGTCGAGTTCGAGGACGCTGAGACCGGCACCCATCGCCTCGTAGACACCTCCAGCGCGGAATTCCGCCTGGCATTCGAGGCAGCTCTCGCTGCCCGCCGCGAAGAGCAGGACACTGAGATGACCAAACGCGGCGTCGACATCGTTCGGGTCGACACCGACGACTCGCCCGTCGACGCGCTTGTCCGCTTCTTCGAGTTGAGGGCGAGGCGCGCCGGATGATCACCACCACCGTGCGAGGGCTGGCCGTCGCCGCCGCGATACTCATCGCGGTCGCCGCCTCGTGTCAGGACTCGCCGGTGAGTTCCAAGGCTGCCGTTGACCCGCCCACCGTGAAAATCGGCGACCTTTTCACCTTCACGATGACCGTCACCGCCCCTGCGGACACCCCGCTCGGCCTGCCGGGCAGCGACGCCGACCTTGGCGAGATCGAGGTCCGAGGCTTCACTGCAGTCGAGGGCACCGACGACGACGGTTGCCGGGTAGCCACTCTAACCTGGGAGTGCCAGCTCTTCGTGATGGACGAGACCGAGATCACGCCCCCCGCGGTGACATGGAAAGATGAGGATGGCGCTGCCCACGAGGCGCAGGCACAACCCGTGCCCATCATGGTCACGACAGTCCTCCCCGCCGACGCCCAGGACATCAAGGACATTCGCGGCCCGCGCAAGATGCCGCTCAGCCCCTGGTATTACGTGGCCTATGCGCTCGCCGCTCTGCTCCTCCTGGCGCTGGTCGGCCTCGCAATCTGGCTCCTGCTGCGCCGCAGGAAGCAGGCCGAGCAGGCCGCCCCGCCGCTGCCCGCGCATTCGCAGGCGCTGCTCGCCCTCGAGGAGTTGGAGAAGCGCGAATTAGTGGCCCATGGGCAGTTCGAGGAATACTACGTTGCCCTCAGCTACATCGCTCGACGCTATCTCGAAAATCGCTACGCTATCGACGCCCTTGAGTCCACCACCTTCATGCTCGCGGTCGAAATCCACCGCGCTCAGCATGTCCCGAAGATCGCCGAGGATTTCATCGAGATGTTACGCATGGCTGATCTGGTCAAGTTCGCGAAGTTCGCTCCCGAGGATCGCGCCGCCGACATGCACCTCACCGGCACGCGCAAGCTCGTGCAACTGACTGCAGTCGAGGACGAGGAGGAGCCTGAACAGCCCGTCGCTGCTCAGGGATAGTATGGAGTTGGCGAGTCCCTTCTGGCTGATCCTGTTGCTGGCGCTGCCCCTGCTGGGGTTGCGCTTGCGCACGCCTGGCACTGCGCGCAGCGGAGCCGTTCGCTTCGCCGAGAACCGCGCGCTCGCCGGTGGTGCCTCGGCGCGCGTCGTCGCCGCTCGCGCGCTCCCCTGGCTCAGCCTGATCGCGCTCGCGATGCTCATCATCGCAATGGCCCGCCCGCGCCTGCTCAAAGAGGTCGTCCCGGTCAGCGCCGAGGGCATCGACATCGTGCTCGCCCTCGATATCTCCGGAAGCATGAAAGCCGAAGACTTCAAGCCCAAAAACCGGTTCACTGTCGCCCGCGAAGTCCTTGGCGATTTCGTCGATGGCACCGCCGGTGATCGCCTGGCTCTTGTCGTTTTCGCCGGTCAGGCCTTCACCCAATGCCCGCTCACACTCGACTACGATATGCTCCGCGGTCTGCTTGAGCAGGTCGAGATCGGCATGATCGAGGATGGCACCGCAATCGGCATGGCCATCGCCACCAGCGCCGCGCGTCTTGAGAAGTCCGAGGCCACCAGCCGCGTCATCATTCTCCTCACCGATGGCGTGAACAACGCTGGTCAGATAGACCCGATCACTGCCGCCAAAGCCGCCGGCGCGCTCGGCATCAAAATCTACGCAGTCGGCGTTGGCAGTCCCGAGGGCGCCCTCATCCCGCTTGGCGATTCCATCTTTGGCACCAGATACGCCCGCAATCCAGATGGTTCCTACCAGCGCACGAAGATCGACGAGGAGACGCTCACCAAGGTCGCCCAACTCAGTGGGGGAGAGTATTTCCGCGCGGTCGACACCGAGGCCCTCGAACGCATCTATGACCACATCCGCAAGCTCGAGAAGAGCCGCTTCGAGGTCAAGGAATACCGCCGTTACGACGAACTCGCCGGCCGCCTCATATGGCCCGCTTTGCTGATTCTGGCCCTGCAGGCTTTCCTGTCGTGCACGTGGCTGCGCAAAATCCCGTAGTCTCACAGGACACCATGCACGAGTACATTCGCTGGGCAAATCCGGCCGCGCTCAAGCTTCTGTGGCTCACGCCTCTGGCGGTGCTGCTGTACGTGCACTCCTTCCGAGCCCGAGCGCGCGCCCTGCGTCAACTCGCCACCGCCGAAGCCCTCGCCGATCTGGTGCCTGCTCGCGTTACCCGCCGCCGCCTCATCCGCGCAGCACTCACGATCCTGGCTCTGGCGTTGCTTGTCACCGCTGTCGCCCGCCCCCAAGTCGGCGCCCAGATGACCAAGGTCAAGCGCCAGGGCGTCGACGTCGTCGTTGCCATCGACACCAGTGCCAGCATGATGGCTCGCGACGTCGCTCCCGACAGGCTTGACGCGGGTCGTTCAGCCGTCCGCGCGCTCATCAGCCGCATGCACGGCGACCGCATCGCAATAGTCACGTTCGCCGCGGACGCTTTCGTCTATTGCCCGCTGACCATCGACTACGGGGCGGCGCTCATGTTCCTCGACGCTCTCGACACCCAAGTCACCGGCCAGGCGGGCACGTCGCTCGCAAGCGCCATCGACACCGCCCTCAGCGCTTTCGAAGGTGCGGAACACAAGCACAAGCAAATCGTCCTGATAAGTGATGGTGAGGATCATCAGGGCGGTCCCGAGAAGGCGGCCAGGCGCGCTGCCGAAGCCGGAGCGCATGTGCACGTGATCGGTGTCGGCAGCGAGGAGGGCGAGCCCGTGCCGGTGCTCGACGCTCAGGGCCAGGTCACCGGCCACAAGCGAGACCGCAACGGGCAGATAGTCCTCAGTCGCCTGAACGAGCCTGCTCTCGAGAAGATCGCCACATCGACTGGCGGCATCTACGTCCGCGCCTCCGAGACCGGCGTGAACATCGACGCCATTTACGCGCAGATCGAGGGCGCCGAAGCACAGGAGCTCGGCAGCTACCAGTTCACCGAGTACCAGGACCGTTTCCAGTGGCCCCTGCTGGCCGCCATCATTCTCATCGCGATCCACGCCACTTTGGCTGATACCCGACGAGGCCGCCATGCGAAACGCTGAACGCTGGACAATCGTCGCCATACTTGCCTGCCCGCTGCTGCTCGGGTTCTCGCTGCCCGGCGCGGTCGAGCGCACCTGCGCGCGCGGCAATCGCCTCTACCAGGCCGAGAAATACGAGGACGCCGCTGCCGCCTATGAGAAGGCCCTCGCGGCCCGGCCGGGGAACGCGACGCTCAACTACAATCGCGGCTCTGCCCTCTACAAGATGGAGCAATTCGACCAGGCGGCCCAGTCCTTCTCGGCGGCGATGGCCGACGCGCCCGAGGATATGCAGCAGGACCTGCACTACAATCTCGGCAATGCCCTCTACAAGATGGGGCAGATGGACAAGGCCATCGAGCAGTTCAAGCAGGCGCTGCGCCTCAAACCCGACGATCAGGACGCCAAGCACAATCTCGAAATGGCCATGAAGAAGCAGGACGAGCAGGACCAACAGGACCAGCAGGACCAGCAGGACCAGCAGGACCAGCAGGACCAGCAGGACGAGCAGGACCAGCAGGACCAGCAGGACCAGCAGGACCAGCAGGACCAGCAGGACCAGCAGGACCAGCAGGACCAACAGGATCAGCAGGATCAGCAGGACCAGCAGGACCAACATGACCAGCAGGATCAGCAGGATCAACAGGATCAACAGGACCAGCAGGACATGTCCCAGGCCGGTGCCGGCGACGAGCAGGAGATGACGCCCGAGGAGGCAGCTCAACTCCTGCGGGCCCTGGGCTTCGAGGACGCTGACTTGCAGAAACTCATCCGTCGGGCGCCTGCAAGCCCGACGCAGGACGTGGAGAACGACTGGTGATCGACACACGCCGTTCGCTCAACTGGCGGATACTTGCCCTCACACCCGCGCTGATTGCGCTGGCGATTCTGCACGCCTGCGCCGACGTCAGCGTCAGCGCCTCCCTTAGTCGCCAGAGCATTCCTGTCGGCGGAGCCGCCCAACTCACCATCGAGGTCAATGGCGCGGCAGGCGGCGTTTCTCAGCCGCAGATTCCCGCGATGGACGGTCTCGAAATCATCTCCAGCGGGCGCAGTCAGAACATGTCATTCACCAACGGGCACATGTCTGCCAGTGTCCAGCACTCTTACGTCATTCGGGCAATCAAGCCCGGCGATTACACCATCCCGCCCATCAGCGTCGAGGTCTCAGGCACCACTTTCACCACCCAGGTTCTCGCGATTACCGTGACCGGAACCAGTGGCACCTCAAACCAGCCCGCCACTCCGGCCACGCCGCCGGTCGCGGAAGATCCCACCGAACCGGATTCGCCTCCGCAAGAGACTTACGAGGACCTTTTCGTGACACTCGAGGTCGACAATGACAAGCCCTATGTCGGCCAGCAGGTCATACTCACCATGAGTTTCTACCAACTCGCGGGCATCCGGATGGCCGGCACGCCCAGTTACACACCACCCACAACCGAGGGCCTCGTCGCCGAGCCACTTCCTGAGCCCGATCAGCAGGCAGTCATGCTCGCCGGCACCAACTACACGGTCATCCAGCGAAGAACCGCGCTCTTTGCGCCCGCGGCCGGCGATTACACCATCAAGCCCGCATTTATCACGTACACCCGTAACTTCTTCGACCCGGAAACCACAATCCAGAGCGAGGAGCTCACGCTGCGGGTCAGGCCACTGCCTGCCGCCCGCAAGCCCGACAACTTCTGCGGCCTGGTCGGGCAGATGACCGTAGGCCTGACCGCCGACCAGACTCGGCTCGCAACCGGCGAGAGCCTCACGGTCCGCGTGCAGGCCACCGGCGTGGGCGACATGCGCCGCATCGCAGCGCCCGAACTGCCGGCCACCGGGGACTGCAAGGTGTATCCGGCCGGCGGCGCGCCCACCATACGCGCTCAGCAGCGTGGCGACCAGCAGCTCATCGGCGGCGCGGCGAGCTTCGATTATCTTCTCGTCCCGCGCGAATCGGGCGAGTTGACCATCGGCCCGGTGACCATGTCATTCTTTGATCCTGACGCAGACCAATACCGCACTGCCACCTCCGAGCCCTTGAAGATTGACGTGCGCCAGGGCACCGCCGCCGCGCCCGTCGCCGAGCAGCACCCGGGGGACGAGCTTCGCTACATAAAGACCGGCACTCGCGGTCTACGCGCCCGACCGCCAATCACCGCGATGCCTGGGTTCTGGGTCCTGCAACTGCTGCCGCTGATCTGGCTCGGCACGGTCCTGCGTGAGCGCGCCGAGGACGTCCGCCGCCAGCGCGACCCGCGCTACCGCCGCTTCGTCGAGGCCTTCTCGCTCGCCGAGAGCACGCTTGGCTCACAGCCCGCCGACAAGGGCTCACACGAGTTGGCCGACGAGGCCCTCAGCGGCTACGTCGCAGACAAAACTTTCGAGGCCGCAACCAGCCTGTCGCCGACTCTGGCGGCACAATCGCTGACGCAAGCGGGCGCCTCAGATGAGCTTGCCCAGCGCGTCGCGCAAACGCTCAGCACACTTCGCGCGGGCCGGTTTGCGCCCAGCGCCGGAGCGATCGACGATTCCGCTCTCCTCGATCAGGTCCGCGACCTGATCGCCGAGATCGAGCGCACGCTTGAGTGGGACGGGGGGCATCGGGCATGAGACCAGCGTTCCGCCACGCGATGCTCGCCGGCGCCCTGTTGTTCACAGTCGCAGCCGATGCGCAGAAAGCCGCCACACCGGTGGACAGTGGTCCGCTGACTGACGCCAACGCGGCCTACCAGTCCGGCGACTTCGAGGGCGCGCGCGAGGCCTATGCCGCCAAGGTGGGGGAGGGGCTCGATGGCGCGACGGTCCTCTACAATCTCGGCAACGCGGCCTTCAGGTGCGGCCGCCTCGGCGAGGCCATCGCATACTACCAGCGCGCGTCCCGCCTCGCGCCTCGCGATCGGGACATCGCCGAGAACCTGCGACGCGCGTACCACGAGCGCCAACTCGGCGAGCCCGCGCCGCCCGCCATGTGGCTGCACGCGATCGGCCGCTCGCTCGTCGGCAGTTACACGCTCAGCGAGTTGGCGATCGCCGCCGCCGCGCTCTACTGGCTGGCGATCGGGTTGACGGCCTCTCGGCTGCGCGGACGTGGCGGGCGACGCATGGCGCGTCTGCTCACAATTATAGTTCTCTCCGCGGTCGCCCTGACCGGTCTGGCCTTCGCCCGATGGTGGGGCTATCACCACACGGGTGCCGGAGTGGTGATGGCCGAGAAGACCGAGATCCGCAGTGGTCCGGGCGACAGCTTCGAGATCGTGCAGCGAGTTTCCGACGGTCGCATGGTCCGCATTGTCAGACCCAACGGGCAGTGGCTGCAGGTCGTTGCCGAGGGCGGCGCGCGCGGCTGGTTGCCCACGTCGGTCGTAGCTGTCACGCAACCGTAGCGCACTTCGGCAGGCGCGGAAAGGCAGGGCGATGGAGCAGGACAAGAAGAAGAGCCTGAGCCCTTACGCCTTCGTACTCGCCGGCGTCATGCTCGGCGGCCTCTCGCCTGTCTTCACCAAGCTCCTCCTCCTGCAAAACGTCGCAGGCGAGTCCATCGTCGCCGCGCGCTATTTCCTGG
The DNA here is from genome assembly GCA_029821735.1 of Candidatus Zipacnadia bacterium. GTDB lineage: Bacteria > Armatimonadota > Zipacnadia > Zipacnadales > UBA5352 > JALGSU01. The sequence goes on from JALGSU010000008.1 coordinate 241,923, forward strand.
CCACACTCTTCCTCATCCCCTTCGGCATCCCACAAAAGCGCCCCAAGGACGCGCCGCCTCCCGACCGCCGGGCCTGGATCACGCTCGTGCTCGTCGGCGTATTCGGCTCCGGCCTCGGCGCGTTGCTCTTCACCAAGGCCGTAGACCTCGGCTCAGCGGGTGTCGTCAACTCAATCTCCAAGACCGCCCCGATCTTCGTCTCGCTCTTTGTGTACTTCACCCTCCGCGAGCGAGTCACGTACCTGCGCTTCCTGCTCGTGGTGGTCATGGTCTCCGCCGACGTCCTCATCGCCGCCGGGGAGCTCAGCTTCAGCGGTCACCTTGTGTCGGCCCGCCTCCTCGGTGACGCGCTTGCCCTCGGTGCCGGACTCGCGCGGGCAGCCGCCGAGATCCTCGGCAAGAGCGCCCTCCGCCGCTTCAAGCCCACCACCGTCGCCCTCTGGAGATTCGGCGTCGGCTTCGCGGTAACCGCCGTGGTAGCCGTGAGCACTGGCGGCTGGCAATCCCTTATGGGCCTTGGCTTGCGAGGGTGGGCCATCCTCCTCGCCCTGGGCTGGGTCAGCACCAGCGTCTCGATGGCTCTCTACTACCGGGGTCTCGCGCAGATTCCCGCCCACATCGCTGTCAGCCTCAAACTTCTTGGCGCGGTCGTCACCGTTGTTGTCTCGTGGATCGTCCTTGGCGAAGCACTCACGCCTTACCACCTCGCTGGCATCGGCGTCCTCGTCTCCGGCGCGTATCTGCTCGTCATCCGCGCCTCACACACACAAACTGATGTCGCGCCAATCCGCCGGCCCGGAGGCCGTCTGTGGGCAGGTATCCGGCCTCGCTTCATTGCTCTGGTAATCGTCCTCGTCGCCGGTTCTGTCGGCGTCGTCTGGTATCTCTCGATCAAACACAGCGAACGCCTCCTCCGCCAGCAGACCGAGCTGACCATCGGCGAAATCGGCGCCATACTCGTGGATTTCGGCGGCCTCGAGGAGCGCCCGTCCTGGCAAAGCTACCAGCAATACCTCACGCGAGTCATCGGCCACCGCGTCGAGGGCGACATGTATGCCCTCGAAGTCGTCTACGTCGCGGTCCTCGACGAACGCGAGAACATCGGAGCCTTCGCCATCTCTGACCGGCTCAAGCTGGTTGACCGCGAGGGCCGCCGACTCGCAGCCGGTGACCGGCAGGCCGAGCAGCGCTTCCTCGCGGAGATGGACGGCGGCGGGGCGGCGCAACACGATCTGATCACCGCCACCGTGCACCGTATGAGTCGCGGCAGGCGCGTTGGCACCATCAAAATGGGCTGCACGAACGAGATGCAGCGCGGTATGGTGGGGGAGATCATTGGCCGCAGCGCCGTCGCGGCCCTGACGGTCCTCCTGCTCGCGACTGCCATAGCAGTGGTCGCCGGGGCCGAACTTGTCGAGCCCATCGAGCGCCTCGCCGCCGAGATGACTCGCGCGCAGCGTCCCGAAACCAGCCAGGAAATGCGCGATGAGGTGGGGGAGATCCGCTTCGCTGTGGGCAGGGTCGTGGAGCAACTCAGGGGCGAACAGGGCGCCCTTGCGGCCCTGCGCGGCGCTCTCGCCCAGCAGGTCCTCAGTGACACCGTTGCCGGTGCCGCCAGCGATGGACCGCGCGCGGCGCTTGCCGTTGATCTGCGCGACCTGTTGCCCTCTGGATCGAGCCATATGCTCGAGCTCGTCATCGAGGCCGTCGCCCGCGAGGTCACGGCCCAAGGAGGCTCCCTGCATCGAGCCACCGGTGGCGTGCTGGCCGCAACCTGGGGCGCCGACGGCTATGAGCAGGACGATCCCCTCCGAGCCGCCCTCGCGGCGCTGGCTGTTCACGAGCGCCTCGGCGGGCCTGAAAGCGATGTGGGCATCGGCGTTGCCGCCAGCACCGAGGGCGACGGCCGTCTTGCGATCGAGAAGGCCACACGCCTCGCCCGCCTCACCGAAACCGACGTTGTCGCCGAGGCATCGGCTCTGGAGCTGTTCGCCGACGAGTTGCGCCTCAAGCCGATGGATGAAGAGCATGACGCCGTCCGTGTGGTGGGGCTTGGCGGCCCTGAACTCATGGAGGATCTCGCTGACGAACCGGAGGAGCTGGCATGACCACGAGTTCGCCGCACATCTCGCGGGGGAGAGAGCTGTTGCGCGGGAGCGCTTCCCTGATCGCAGTTCTGACATCCGCGGTGCTGGTTGCCGGTCTGTGCGGCTGCCCGCCACCCAATCAGACCGAGATCACGGTGACGGTCTCCGAGGAGGGGCAGTCGGCCGGTCCACTGACCCCCGAGGAACTCATTGCTCTGGCCCGCCGCGAGGGCGAGATGTGGTGGTACACGTCTCTGCCCGAGAAGCAGGCTTCAGATTTCCTCGAGCGCTTTGAGGCGAAGTACCCATTCATCCAGACCCGGCTCGTCCGCGGCAGCACCTTCGAGACCGTTCAGCGTATTGACCGCGAGATCGCGCAGGGACAGGTCAAGGCCGACGCCCTCCACGTGCTTGACCCCGCCGTCTTCACGGACCTGCGGAGGAGGGGAGAGCTCTACGTCTTCAACCCCGAGCAGGCACGCTTCCTTCAGCCTGAGTACCTCGACTCCGGCCGCTGGTGGGCCATGCGCGCCGTGACCATCTGCATGGCCTACGATCCCACCACCGTCCCAGACGCGGAGGCGCCACGCACCTGGCCCGAGTTGCTCGCCCCCAAGTGGCGCGGTCAGGTAGGCCTCAAGGACGCCCAGACTGGCGGCTCCGCGTTCGCCCAGTACTACCTCCTGCGCGAGGAGTATGGCGCCTCATATTGGCACTCGATGGCCACGCAGAACCCCGCCCTCTTCCGCTCCGAATCCGACACACTCGCCGCCCTCGCCAGTGGTCAGATCAAGCTCGCTGGGGGGATGCTGGGTTACCGCGTCTACCAGGCCTCCCGCACCGACGGTGCCTCGGTCACACCCATCTGGCCCGAGGACGGCGTGCCCATGATCGTCGGGCCCGTAGCCGTTCTCAGCCGTGGTCCGCACCCTCACACCGCGCGCCTCTTCGTCGACTTCGCCCTCTCCCAGGAGGGCCAGACCGCTCTCACCGAGATCATGGGCTGTTACTCGGTCCGGGACGACGTCGATCCCCCCCAGGGCAGGCCCAAGCTCTCCGAGATGAAGCTCCTCACTCTCGACGGGTCGTGGGAGGAGTATCGTACCCGCCAGGATCGCCTCCAGGCCGAGTACGGGCGGCTCTTCCACGCTGAATCTGAATGACGCGAGCCGCAAGGCCGCCGGAGGATTTGCGTTACGCTTCTCGTATGCTATAATGCGCCCATCGCTTCGGGCGAAACTTAGGAAAGCCCGCAGGTGATGCCGTTCGCAACGCACCTGACGTGCCCGACGCACCCATTACTGTCAGTCCCATTGGAGGGAAGACGCATGAGTCGCATCCACTGTCTCATCGGTCTCATCGTAATGCTGATGCTCGTGGTCCTGCCCGCAAACGCCGAGACAACCGCTCGCGTTCTGGGCATGGGCAACACCATGCTCGGCGTCGGCAACGACTCCGCAGCCTGGTTCAACAACCCGGCCCTGCTGCCGGATCTCGACGCCGACAGCCTCGTATCTCCCTGGCCCAACTCAATGTCCATTGGCGCCGAGGTCGGCGGAGACTTCCATGACCTCGCCATCAACTTCTCGTCCCGCGACGCAGCCGGCCAGCGCGGCTGGGGCGTTGGCTTCGAGAGCTTTGGCGGCGACATGCAGTCCTTCGGCGTCGGCTACGGCCAGCGCTGCAACTTCGTCGACGGCCTCAACTGGGGCATCATCGGCGTCAGCTTCGACGACGGCGCCTCTGATGACTTCCTGTTCGCCCTCGATCTCGCATTCGACGTCCCCCTCCCGCTCAACGACCTCACCGTCGCCCTTGAGCTGTGGGACGTCACCGAGCAGTTCGGCGACATGGACCTCAACCTTGGCGCTGGCCTCAAGACCTCCGCTGGCCTGACCGTCGGTGTCGACGTCTTCGACATCACTGATGACGGCGCCGTCAACTTCGGCGCCGAGTACGCCGGCCCACTCACGAACGGCTTCATCGTCCGCGCCGGCAGCAACGACGGCGATGCCACCTTCGGTCTTGGTTTCGACATGGGCTTCGTCGAACTCGGCTTGAGCTATATGGACGCTGGCGGCAACGATGACTTCCTCTTCGCCACTGCGGAGACCAGTCTCTAGGCCGCTGCAGACCGAAACACCAGTGGGCCCCAACTCAAGTTGGGGCCCACTTTTATGTACCAGGGGGAGTGACGTGGCGACACTGGACCCCGCCAAACCCGAATATCGCCCGAAGTGCGCATAACATAGATTATGTCATAACGAGATACGCCACAATACCCATACATATGCGTATGTCCCAATAGCGCCCCAGGACCCCTCAGCCCCGAGCAGGCGCTGCCAGGACCGCTTCGAACACTTCCATCAGGGAGTTGACCAGCTTTTCGTGGGAGAACTCGCGCCCGGCTCGCTCGATACCGGCTGCCGACAGCCGCTCGCGTTCACCAGGATCATCGACCAGGCGCTGGATCTTCTCGACCTGACCGTCAACGTCGTCCTCGGCGAACACGTAGCCGGCGTCGCCAATGACCTCCGGGATCGCCCCGCAATCCGACCCAATCACCGGCGTGCCGCATAGCATCGCCTCTGCGAGCACGCGGCCAAATTGCTCCTGCCAGACCGGTAGCGATCGCGATGGCAGTACCAGTGCGTCGAAAGCACACATATATTCACTAATTCGTGAACGCTCAACCCGTCCCAGCCATTCCACCCGCGCCTCAACGCCCAACCGCTTCGCTTCCGCCCGCAATTCCTGCTCCAGCAGCCCATCCCCGACAATCGCGACAATCACCCGCTCAGGCAGTCCACACAACGTCTTAAGGAGCGTGTCCACGCCCTTCTCAGCCACCAGGCGCCCCACGAACCCCACCACAAACCGTTCTCCCCATCCGTGCCGACCACGCACGCCCGCCCCGTCCCCGGGCGCAAACTGCCCCGCGTGAAAGCCTGGATAGACCACCCGTATCCGTTCCGCCGGGAAGCCCTGCCCGACCAGCAACTCGCGCGCCGATACCGAAGCCGCCGCGATCATGTCGGTCCGCGCCAGCGTCGCCGTCTGGGCTCTCCCACGCAGCGCTTTCGGGAACCCCGCCCAGCTCCGCGGCACGTTCTCGAGCGTGTTGAGCACCACCCGCACCTCAGGACACGTCCGCTTCGCCAGCCTCACCACCTGCGCCACGCCCAGCTCCGACGGCTCGCCGACGCACAGCAGCACATCCGGCCTGAACTCCCGTAGCAGGCCCGCGACCCCCCGCACATACATGCTGTAAGGATATGGCCGCTGCGGCGCTACCGGCAGCGCAACCAGCCTGTGTGCGCGCTTCCGCTGCACGTGCGGCTGCTGGTTGCCGTACTCACCGAGGTCAATGCGCGCAGGCGACAGCGCCACCACCTCAGCGCCATGTTCGGCCGCAAGGCTCTCGCAAAGCTCCTCATGATGCACGACTGCGGACACCAGTATGCGCATGGCGATTGCAGATCCACCTGCCAGACGATTTAGCGCGTGCTCGCGTCGTTTTTCGCCTCCCCGGTCCGCCCGACCTCCGGCCCTCTCGGGAGGAACCCCGCCCCTGGCCGCGAAATGCCCTCGCGACAGCCGCTTGCGGCGCTTGCGCCACCCGAAGGAGCCCCAGATGGCTCAGGGCTACAGTGTCATCATCCCCACCTACAACCGGCGTGAAGGTCTCGCGCTGGTCCTCTCCGGGCTTGCGGCGCAGGACGTGATCGTCGATGACGGCTCCAGCGATGGCACCGCCGACTGGGTCAGGCAGCAGACGCCCTCCCATCCGCTGCGCCTGCTCGAGGGGCGACGCGGCGGCCCCGCTGCTGCCCGCAACGCCGGGATCGAAGTCGCCGAGGGCCGCTACGCGCTCTTCCTCTGCGACGACATCGAGGCCCATCCGGCCCTCATCCGCGCCCACCACGAGTGCCGAGACGCCGGCGCCCTGGACTGCTGCGTGCAGGGCCGCGTTGACTGGCCACCCGACACCGAAGTCACCCATTTCATGGACTTCGCGCTCAAGCATTACCACTGGTCATTCGACGATCTCGCTGACGGTCAGCAGCTCGATTGGCGCCACTTCGTAACCTCCAATGCCTCCGTTGATCTCGCCGCCCTCCGCGCCGTCGGGTCATTCGATCAGGGCTTCACCTATGGCTTCGAGGACACCGACCTCGGCCTCCGCCTCGACGGCGCTGGCACACCGCTCATATACGCCGACCGCGCCCTCGGCTGGCATCATCACGTCATCGATCTGCCGTCCTACTGCCGCCGCGAGGAAGCCATCGGCAGGTCCGCCGCGTACTTCGCCCGCAAGCATCCCGATCTGCCCCAATACATCGGTCGCGACAAGCTGCCGCGCCCCGGGTCGCTTCGCTGGCTCATCAAGGGCATGGCGCGCAATCGCCTCAATATCGCGCTCTGGCGCTCGCTCGCCAACGGGATCGACCGCGCCGGAATGTCACGCGCCGCCGAGACGCTCTACTTCCAGATTCTCTCATACTATTACTACCGCGGCATGGCCTCTGGCCTGCGCGAGCTCGCCCCGCCAGCAGAACCATCGCTCAATCCGGAACCATAGTGAGCGTCGTGGCGCTTAAGCCCATGACGCGCCACAAACCTGACGCATCTCTGCATCAGGAGCATCTTGCATGCCCAACGACCAGCGCGTGCTGATAATCGGCCTCGATGGAGTGCCCCCGTGGCTCATCGAGATGCTCGCAGGGGAGAGGGCCCTCCCCCACCTTGCCGCCCTCAGCAAGCGCGGCGTGTTCGCCAGCATGCGCTCCACTGCCAACACGCTCACTGCCTCCGCCTGGCCCAGCATGTTCACCGGCCAGAACCCCGGCAGGCATGGCATGTTCAATTTCGTCCAGTATGTCCCCGCGCGCCGCGACATCTTCATCACCAACGCGCTGCATCGGCAGGCGGGCGCTCTCTGGGACCTCGTCGGCGAATCCGGCGGCCAAAGCGCGATCCTCCGTGTCCCCATGACCTTCCCGACGCGGCCCATGGCCGGGATGATGGTCGGCGATCATCTCACCCCCTCGCCGCGCCATCCCGAGTTCACATGGCCACGCGAACTGCGCCCGCGCCTCACCAAGCGCTTCGGCCTCCTCGGCTGGGGCGTCAAGGCAGACTTGGCCTCTCCCGATTCGCCCGGGCGCTTCCGGCAATTGCTCCGCGACCTCACCGGAGGCGTCCGTCTGACTTTCGACGTCATCGACTATGCCCTCGATCATGGCGACTTCCGCCACATATTTGCCGTCGTCTCGGAGACCGATACGCTGCTGCATCGGCTCGCGCCGCTCCTGCGCCCGTCAGCGGCTGGCGACAATCCACTCACGCACCTGCCGCCCGCCGCTCGCGATCAGGTCGTGCAGTTCTTCCGCACCATCGACGAGCGCGTTGGCCGATTGCTCCAGCGCCTCGACGACTCATGGAACGTCATCATCGCCTCCGACCACGGCATCGGCCCCGATGACCCCGGCGACCAGCTCCTCAGGCCGCTGCTCATCGCCCTCGGCTACCAGGGATGGCGCGAGCCGGCGCCCGCCCCTGCTCAGAAGAGCGATCCCGTCTCGTTGCTCCGACGTGCAAAATCAGCGGTCGCCGCGCGCATTCCCTGGCAGATCCGCCGCCTCATCGACCCGATCTCGGAGCAGCGCCGCGAGCAGGGGGCCCGCGAGAACGTCCTCGACGTGATCGACTGGGATACCACCCGCGCCTTCTCCATCGTCTCCGGAGGCGGCGTCGGCGAGATCTGGCTCACCGTCGACGATCCCACCGAGCGCGAAGCCCTTATAGCCGAACTCACGGCAGCCCTCACCTCCGCTGTCAATACGCGCACCGGCGCCCCGCAGGTGCAGCGCGTTCTCCGCCGCGAGGAGGCCGTTGCCGGTCCGCACTCGAACCACATTCCGGACCTCCTCGTCTATCTGCGCGAGGACCAGCACTGCACCGAGTTGCGCTCACGCACGTCCGACGGGCGCGAGGTCACGGTCAACCACTCGTCAACCGGCAACTGGGACCTGCCCTTCATCGGACACCACACCCGCGATGGCATCTTCATCGCCGCAGGTCCGGGCGTGCGTTCGGTCGAAGATCCGATGCACTGCGATATCACTGACGTCATGCCCACCGCCGCTTACCTGATGGGTTGCCCGGTGCCCGACGGCCTCGACGGCCGCGTTCTTACCGAAATCATCGACCCGGCCATGCTGCAGCGCACGCCGCCTCAGTCCCGCGAACCGCTGGCGCCCCCCGAATGGGCCGCCGATGGGAGCAGTTACAGCGACGAGGACCGCGCGCAGGTCGAGAAGCGACTTTCAGACTTGGGGTATCTCTGAGATGGCGACGCTTGAGCGCGTCACGGATGGCTACCACCAGACCAGCGAGGGCAAGGTCTCTCAGCCTGCCGAGCTGCTCTGGGCTCTCACCGTGTCCCAGCTCAAGGCGCGCTACCGGCGCTCCATGCTCGGCTTCATGTGGTCGCTCATCACGCCGCTCTTTCAGATCGTCGTCGTCGGCTTCGTCTTCCAGCAGCTTCTCCAGCATGAGATCCCGAACTTCACCATCAAGTATCTGTGCGGCCTGTTGCCCTGGCTCTACTTCAATGACACCGTCCTCGGCTCATGCCCGACCTTCCTCAAGTTCCGCGAGGTCGTCAAGAAGATATACTTCCCGCGCTGGCTCCTGCCCGCGGCAGTGTCCGCGAGTTCGCTGGTGCACTTCGGCCTGTCACTGGTGATCCTGATGGCCGTCTTCCGCATCATCGGTGTCGCCTACCATCACACCTTCTGGTTCGTACCGGTGCTCCTGCTGCTGCTGGTCGCGATGTCCTCCGGCCTCGCGCTCCTCTTCTCGGTCATGCACACCTTCTACCAGGACACCGAGTATGCGCTCACCTCACTCATGCGCGTCTATCTCTTCGTCACTCCGGTCTTCTACCCGACCGAGGAGATCCCGGCGCAGTATCAATACTGGTTCCTCTTCAACCCACTCGCCACCATCTGCGAGGGCATTCGCGGCTGCCTCCTGCGCAACGAGTTGCCCCGCATCGAGCACCTCGCTGCCTGCACGCTCTTTGCCATCGTCTGCCTGGCGGCTGGTGTCTTCTACTATCGCCGCCACGAGCACGAGCTCCCGGAGGTGCTCTGATGACTGACCGAGCGCCTCTTGTCGAAATCGACGGTCTCTGGAAGCGCTACCGGCGCCACCACGATCGCCCCGCGCGCATGAAGGACGCGCTGCTCGGCAGAATCATGGGCCATGTCCATCAGGTCGAGGACACTTGGGCGATCCAGGACCTGTCCCTGAGCGTCTCTGCTGGCGAGATCGTCGGCCTCATCGGCCCGAACGGGTGCGGCAAGACCACCCTCCTCGCCACCATCGCCCGCGTCCTCCGCCCCACGAAGGGCAGCGTCGTGGTCCGTGGCCGCGTCTGCCCTATGCTCCAGGCTGGCGCCGGCTTTCATCCTGACCTCACCGGCCTCGAGAACGTCTACCTCAGTGGCAGCATCCTCGGCATGCGCCACCGCGAGATCGACAGCAAGCTCGACGCCGTCGTCGCGTTCGCCGGTGCGGAGAACTGGGTCGACACTCCCGTCCGCACCTACTCAAGCGGAATGCTGATGCGTCTCGGCTTCGCGGTCGCTGCGCACATGGAGCCTGACGTCTTGATCGTCGACGAGATACTCGCCACCGGTGACGAGGCCTTCCGCTCCCAAGTCCGCGAACGCCTCCGACAGCAGGCGGACGCTGGCAGCGCCATCCTCTTCGTGTCCCACTACATGGAGGAGGTCCAGCTCCTGTGCGACCGTGTGCTGTGGATGCAGGACGGCCAGATCGTCCACAAGGGCGAGACCGAAGCGCTCGTCGCACAGTATCTCGCCGAGGGGAGGTCGCACACAAGTGAAGCCTGACCGCTGCCTCTTCCCTGCTCTCGCCATGGCCATGCTGATGGCCCTCGCCGGAGCCTGCGCCGACACCACTCCAGCCGCCCCGCCACCCGAGGGTGCCAGCGATGCCGAAGTCGTCGCTCACGTCCTCTCCGAGCCCCGCGAGCCCTGGCTGCAGCTCGCCCCGGCCCGCGTATTCGCCGGCTCTGAGTTGGCCGATCTCGACCCCGACCTTGCCGTCCAGGCCGAGGGCGGCACGGTCGTCGCCGCTGGCTCCACCACTTTCGGCCTGCCCGATGGCGGCGACCAGGTGCGCGTCGACCTGCTGGTCACCGCATCATGGCTCGATGCCCTTGCTGTCTTCAGCGCGCCGCGGCCCGAGCATCCCCAGCGCGTCTCAACCGCCACTGCCGCATACTGGTACGACGGGCGCCTGCACGTCTACGCCGGACGCAACTACCTGCGCCTCACCCCCGACCTTACCGGCGACCCGGGCATGGCCGTCGCCCAGCAATTCGCGCTGTCTCTTGAGTTGCGCCTGCCCGCCCGAGGCACACGTCCCCGCATCATGCGCGTGATGCCCCGGCGCTGGCTCAACCCCTTCAGCCTGACCTGGCAACTCGTCGGGATATCCGAGTGGACTTCGGCAAGCAATGCACTCACCGCTGACTACTCGCTCGGCGATGGCTCTCTGCGTGTCGCTGTGATGGATTGCCGCGACGAAGCGACCGCTCGCGCACAATACACCCACTTGCTTACGGCAGTCATTGAGAAGCGTCAGGCACTCGAGGTCACGGGGCTTGGGGCTGAGGGTTTCGTATCACAAACAGAGGCCGAGGTATGTGTCGGAATGTGGCAGGATGAATTCCTGGCTATCGCGTACGGACCCACGTCGGAGCGGGATGCTGAGGCCATCATGAGGATCGTCGCCATGCGCGTACGGACCACCCGTCCGCTTCCCTTCGCTACACCCGACGGATGATCTGGACCTGACTGGCACTCGCGCAGGCTACGTTAACTCACTCGGAGAGCCTGTCCGCCCGTCTCTTCGTGTCGCTGCAGCGGATCTGCGGGCGCGTCTGCCCCAATTACATCCGCAAGCTTCCTCCGGGCCTCTCGCGGCCCTTCGCTGTCCCAGGGATGGCCATTGAGAGCGCGCGAATCGAGATACTGCAGCATCTCTTCCACAGAACCGACCATTCCTGAAGCCGACTCACGCTTGTTCTGGAACCGCAATGAGATGTTGTTCGTATGAGGTTCCCACAGCACAGTCAGCGTCTTGAAGTACTCGTCACCCATGATCCCGTGGTCGTAGAGGATCTGATGCGCCATCCTGGACACCTCCCGTCTGCTTCATTACCGTACAGCCATACCGGATTCATTATACCCAGCACCACAAGTTTTACTCTCAATTGAGGCTAAATTCTTTCAGTGCGTGCCAAACTGAAATCAGCCCTCTGGAGGAATCCGGTCCACCTGTGGCCAACTTCCATTTCCAGTTAAGCTCGACGAATCAAGTGCTACGGAGGTTCATCCACAATGCTCAAAATGAGCGATCCCGGGGCTGGCAGGCACACTGAGGAGCAGATAAAGCAACAGGTCCTTAAGCTCCACAACGCCGACCTTGTGGCCGGATTCAGCGAGATCTCCGAATGGGGCCGTGCCCACCGCGAGCGTGGTTGGGTGGCTTCCTTCACCGACGCCCGTGGCGCCTACTACATCCACCAGGATGGCGAGGCGCACCTGCAGTTCTGGACCGAGGAAGTCCCAGAGGACACAAATGCCGACTGGGTTATCTTCCTGCTTTCTGTCGGTATGGGCATGGGTGACGTCCTCCCCCAGCCCTCCGGCCGATTTGACGTCAAGCTCAACGTCCCTCCGGGCATCAGCACCGATCTGGTCTCCTTCAACGTCACCAAGGAGGACCGCATCTGGCGCAAGGGCGACGTCACTCTCGCCTATGAAATCAAGCGCCACGCCTGGGCGCAGAACGATCACATCATGAAGATGGATGCTCACATCACTGAGGAAAGCTCGGCTACCTACGGTCTCATGGCCCTCAAAGTCCCCAAGTCGCTCCTCAAGCCCGGCCAGCGCGCTCGGCTCGATGTCGTACCATTCAACCGCCAGCCCTCCAAGCGCTGGTTCAAGCTCGACGTCGACATGTTCGCTCGCCCGGTCTGGAAGTCTGATATCGACGCAGTCCTTGACGCCGCCGCCACCGCCCCCGAGCCACCCGTCGCCGCAGCCCACAACGTCTACTTCGGCGACCTGCACGCCCACACCGGTGAGGAGCACGGGTCCGGCCGCACCTGCGGGCTTGGTGCGCTCGACGAGAACTACGAATACGCGCGCGACGTCGCCGGTCTCGACATCCTCGGCATCGCTGACCACGATTGGCAGCTCAAGGACCAGGATGACTGGAACCAGCGCATGGCTCAGAACGACGAGTGGAACGAGGACGGGCGCTTCGTGGTGATACCAGCCTACGAATGGACCTCAGCCACCTACGGGCACCGCAACATCTACTACCGCGATACTGGCTGGCCCTACTTCGACAACAGTCCCGGCCCGGGCCACAACAAGATCAGCGCCGACGCCAACTCTCCCGCTGACCTGTGGGACTCCCTGCGCGAATGTGGCGCGAAAGCCCTGACCATCGCCCACCATCCCTCGACCGGCTTCTTCCCGGTCGATTGGTCTTACATGGACCCCGAGTTCGACCGACTGGTCGAGGTCTACTCCACCTGGGGCAGTTCCGAATACCTCGGATCGCCCTTCCCTGGCTACGCATCCGACCGCCACGCCGGTCTCGGCGCGCTTGATGCTCTCAAACTCGGCCACCGCCTCGGAATGATGGCTTCCAGCGACGGTCACGACGGCAACCCCGGCAACGCCAACTGGTCACACCGCCAGGCCCACATCCACCACCGTCTCGGCAGCGGCTTCATCGCCGTCCTCGCGGAAGAATTGACCCGCGAGGCCATCTGGGACGCAATGTATGCCCGCCGCTGCTACGCCACCACGGGCACGCGCATCGTCCTGAGCTTCACCGTCAACGGCGCGATCATGGGCAGTGAGATCACCGCCCCCTATGGCGAGGCCCGCGTCATCGAGGCCCAGGTCACCGGCACCGCCCCGCTCGACCATCTCGAGCTGGTCAAAGATGGTGAGGTCGTCTACGAGCAGGCCTGCCGGGGCATTACTGACTGCCTCGACGTTGCCGAGGCCGACGCTGAGGGCGCCGCGTTCTACTACCTTCGCGTCTTCCAGACTGATGGCGAGATGGCATGGTCAAGCCCAGTCTGGATCGACCCGGCCTGAGCGCTGCTTACCCACAAAGCATGAGGCCCGCCGGCTTTCCGGCGGGCCTCTCTCTTTCCTGCGCCAGAGCCTACTGCGCTTGCTCCGCCTGCCACGCCTCATACAACTCATCGAGCCGCGGGAAATACCAGCCCGTGAACAGCGTATCACGTTCGGCGTTGATCCCCGGATACCCCCACCGCGCCCGCCCGTTCAGCTCCAGCATCGCCTCAAGTTGCGCGCGCTCGTCGGCCCCCTCCATTTTGTCGCCCTTGAGCGTCGAGATGCAGTTGCTGATATTCCACGTGCCGATCACGTACCGCATGTACGGATCCTCTGGCCCATCTATGCGCTGGCCCTCGCCCCGCAGCATGAAGTCGCAGTATGCATCGATGAACGGGCAGTAGATCGACGGTGAGTTCACCGGCGGGTTGAGCGTGGTATGCGCGTAGATGCAGTTCTCGCCGACCATCTCCCGGATGCGCCGTATGAAGTAGTAGGACTTCGGCCACTCATTCTTGCGGTAGAGTCCGTCGAAGTAGAACCCGTCCGTGCCATACTTCTCCCGATGGTCCGCCAGCAGTTTGATCGCCAGGTCGACGTCCTGCACACTGTAGGCCCCCGGGTTGAAGTATGGCAGCACCTGCAGCCCCGCCTCATGGGCGGTCGCGATGGTTCGCGCGTACTCCGCGTCGTCCTTGATCACGTATGGCCCCGAGCTCTTCGCGCCCTCGTAGATGCTCTGATGCAGCACCATGATGTTGCAGTACTCGGCCATCCAGCGGATCGAGTCATCCGCCGGAAAGTGGTTCGAGTGTGCGATCCGGTCGGTGAACGATTGCTCCCACGGAAACTCCTTCGGCGGGAACACCGCGATCGCAACACGCTTGCGCGCGCCTGCCTCCAGCGTCGCCGACCAGCCCGCCGCTGACGTGTCCTCTGGCTCAGCGCTGAACACCGACGGTTCGGTCTCGTATGCATGCCGCTGCTCCGGATACAGGCAGAACCCGCCGGTCTCGTCGATCGCCAGCAGATTGTCGCTCGCCAGCCGGTAGTGTTCCGGCACGATCGCCGAGGTCACGGTGATGCTCACCTTCCGGTTGGTCCCGAGCGCCACCAGCCCGTCCCCGTTCACTGACAGCGCGCACTCATCTCCCATCAGCACCGCCACATCCGCATCGCTCTGCCCGAGCGTCAGCGCCCCCAGAGGCGGGTCGAACCGGAAGCTCGCGACTTCCCGCTCAGCCGGAATCCGCTGGTAGCACGTCAGGCTCTCCCCTCCCCCACCGAACTCGTACCGCGCTCCGGTCGTGACCGCCACGACACCCGCGTCGGTCACCTCCGCTGACTCGACCGCCATCCCCATCGTGCTCGGATGTCCGGGCCATTGCACCTGGTCCGGCAGTGTCAGCGGTGGCGCTTCCTGCCGCTCAACTTCCTCGATCGACACGTCGTCCACATAGACGGTATCGACCCCATCCTTGATGATGATCCGGAACGCCAGGAACGCCACATCCGCCCGCTTGCACAGGAACGTCCCCTCCTGCTCAAGCCACGTTCCAGACCCCTCCCCCGGCGTCATGTTGATCGGGTACGTGTTGAAGCTCCAGCTCCCGCGCATGAGCCCCTTCTTCTCTGCATCCAGATATCCGCCGCCAACCCGCAGGTACCCGCCGCCGCTGGTGCGCTTGATCTTCAGGCGAATCCGATACAGCGTCCGCGCTTTGATCGGCACATCGGGTCCGGCGATCGCGAAGTAATACGCCGCCTCCTTACACTCCATCACCAGCGCATGCGTCCCGCTCGGAGCGTCCTCAACTTCCTCCACGCGGCGTTGCTCGTTAAACTTCCACCCACCGGCGTCCTCGGCCTCAAAGTCTCCGTTAGTCATCAGGTTCGCCATCACGTCTTCCTGCCCCAACGCCCCCGCGACCGACACCAGCACCGCCAGCACGGCGATCATCACCAAGCGCATCGTCGTCACCTCTTCTCGAATGGTGAGACCCCCTTCCCGCGCCCCTTTGCCCCCACCTCCAGCGCCCCATGGAGGGATTTGCCGCCCGTCCGCTCAATACATTCATCCGCAACAGAACACCGCCCGTCCGCGTGCGCGTGAGACAGACACAGGAGGCAACATCGTGCGCACCAGATATCCCATCGTACTGTTCGCTGCGGCGTGCACCTTGCTCTGCGCCGCTGACTCTCCCGTCGTCCTCCAGGACAGTTTCGAGATCGGCCATGCGGCCATCGAGCAAGCCGGCTGGCGCCTTTCCGCGAACGCAACCGTCGAGTCCGGCGACGCACACGACGGCGACCATCTCCTGCGCTGCGCCTGTGGCGAGCCCGGCTCAGCATCCTACGCGACCCGCCCCTCAATCGCGGTCAAGCCCGACTGCGGCTACATCGCCCGCTGTCGGTACCGGGCCGAGGGCGCCGCTCACCTGACCTTCGGAATCATGAACCCCGATGGCTCTTTCTTCGTGTGCAAAGACACCTACGTCGGCAGCCGCGACCACTGGGCCGAAATGCTCCTCCCCTTCCGCACTGAGGACCAGCAGACCATCCAGATATACTGTGGCCGCCGCTACGGAACCGGCTCAGTGCTCTTTGATTCCGTCGAACTCGTCGAGGATGACGCCGTCCGCATCGGCGATGTCTCACCCACCCCCAATCCCGTCCCTGAGCCCACGCCTGACGAGACCCGTCGCGGCTTCATAACCTCCAGCCGTCACTGGATGATCCAGGCCTACCCGACTCTCCATCCCGAGCGCGCCCAAGTCACCGACGTCCTCCGCGCCACACTCGCCCCGGGCGAGTACGAGCCGGTCACCGTCTCCCTCACCGCCCTGCGCTCCCTGCGAAATGCCCACGTCAGCCTTAACTCCGATCTCCTCGGCCCAGGTGGCGCGGTCATCCCTGCCTCTGAGGTCCAGCTCGGCCGCATCAAGACAATGCAGCGCTGGCTCACCAATGCCGCGCCGCTCAAGCCCGGGCAGCGCTACGAGCGCCGGCCGATGTTCATATTCCCCATGGCTCCCGTCGACGTGCCTGCGGGCGAGACCCAGCGCTTCTGGCTGACCATACACGCGCCCGAAGACTCGCCCCCTGGCCTCTACACCGGTCAGGTCGCCGTCGCCCTCGGCCAGTCCCGGCGCGCCACACTCGACCTGCGCGTGCGCGTCTTGCCGATCGAGCTGCCCGAGCCCGAGGTCACCTACGGCATGTATTTCCGCCACACGCACCAGCATCCCCAGTTCCAGACCGAGGAGTTCTTCCGTCGCAGCATGGCTGACATGCGCGCCCACGGCTGCAACTCCATGAGCGTTTACGCCGATGTCGAGCGCAAGCTTCCCGACGGTACCGGCGAGATCGCCCTCGACCTTGCCGGCCGCCGCTACTCCCTCCCCCATCAGATGCAGATGATGAGCGACGCAGGCTTGGCCAGCGAAGACCACCCAATGCTCTTCCTCGCCCACGGCCGCACCGATGGCACCTTCTACAACGAGGAGCGCCTCGTGGCCGCAGCCGACGAACTCCGACGCGCTCGCGCCTGGCCTGAGTTGCTCTTCTATCTCGTCGACGAACCCCACAGCGAGGCCCAGATCGAGGCCGCGAAGCAGCTCAATGATGTCGTCCACCGTGTCGACGGCGTTCGTACTACCACCGCCATCGCCGACCCCGGCGAGTTGGCCCGCTACTATGATGTCTGGATCGTCAGTGAGACCATCGAGTACATCGACGATCTCGTGCAGAGGGCACGCGAACTTGGCAAGGAAGTGTGGACCTACAACTGTCAGTGGTGCGGCACCGAGCCCCGCAACGACCGCTTCTTCACTGGCCTGCACACCTGGACCGCCGGCCTGCGCGGCAACTGGCAGTGGTGCTACACTGAAGAGTCGTCCGGCGAACTCCGCGAGGATGGCGAGATCGAGTACGCCCTTCCCACCTACGGCGACCCGTGGCGCTACTCATACGTCGTGCCCGGCCCGGACGCCAACTACCCGACCATTGGCTGGGAGGCCCGGCGCGAAGGCGCCGATGACTACCGGTACCTGCAGGCCCTGCGCGAGGCCATCGACGCTGCCGAGAAAGCTGGCCGCAACGTTGCACGAGCCCGCGCCTTCCTCGATGATGTCCAGACCCGCGGGCACCGACCCGATCAGCCCATGCCGGCATCCCAGGTCGATCGCGTCTATCGCCACATCGCCCACCCGGGCCTGCAGCCCGCCGACTACGATCAGATCCGCACACAGGCAGCCGACTGGATTATCAAGCTGACCCGCTGACCCACTAACACCAGAGGTGACCGTAATGACCAGACACATCGCAGCAGCCCTGCTGACTCTCCTGATGACCGTCCCCGCGTGGAGCTACACCCGCGACGAAGTCCTGCTCCACGTTCCCTTTGACGGTAGCGCCGTCCCTCTCGTCCACGCTGGCGAGGTCGAGCCCGACATCCAGGGCGAAGCCACCTACACGCCCGGCATGGTCGGCGAGGCCATCACCGTCGGCCGCGAGGACGTGCAGCTTCGCTACCCGACCGCCGGCAACATGAACCCCGAGGAGGGCACCTGGTCCATCTGGGTCCAGTCGATCAACTGGGACTTCAAGGGCGAGAAAGTCAATCGCTGGTGGATCGATTGCATGGGCCCCACCCGTTTCATCCTCTACCACTACCTGCATTCCGGTGGCGTCTTCTTCTACCACATGGACGAGCGCCGAGACCAGCCCTCAATCATCAGAGCCGGTATCGATTGGCAGCCCGGCGACTGGCATCACCTCGCCACCACCTGGCGTGATGGGCGCCTCCGCCTCTACATTGACGCCGAGCGCGTGCCCGAGGAACTCAACGTCGAACTCGGGCCCATCGGCGAGTGGCTGCAGATCGGCACTCCCGGCACTCACCCCGATGACACCCTCATCGACGATCTGTATGTCTTCTCGCGCGCACTCGAGGACGTCGAGATCAAGGCGCTCTACGAGCGTGGCACTCGCGATGACCAGCCCGCACTCGTCGCCCCGAAGATCACCGCCCCGGCTCTTGACGGCGTCATTGACGATGCCGAGTGGTCAGCCGCAGCCGCCGTCACCGGCTACATCAACCGCGTGACCGGCTCTGCTGATACCGAGCAGGGCGTCGCCTTCATCGGCTGGGATGACACCAATCTCTACATGGCCCACAAGTGGCCCATTCCCGAGAAGGTCCGCCAGGAGCCCGACCTCTACTCCTTCGGCCCCGTTCAGAAGAAGACCGTCGACCGCGACGATCCCGCGCTTCTCCAGGACGACGCCGTCGGCATGACAGTTGAGCGCGATGGTCAGATCATTGGCATCATGGCCAACGCCCTGGGCACGATCCTCGACATCCGCGACCGCGACCTCGCCTGGGACGCCAACGTGCAGGCCGCGTCCGTCCTCGGCAGCGACTGGTGGGTCTGCGAGATGTCCGTGCCACTCGCCGACCTCGGCCTCGCCGCCGGTGACACGTTCGGAGCAAAGATCGGCCGCTCCCATCGCCTCCTCCGCCATGACGAATGCGCCTGGCCCGCCACCGACCCGGACGTCTACGCTCAGGTCACTCTCGCCGATGGTCCCGCGGTCCAACTCACTTCCATCGGCCAGCCCTGGGCCGGGCAGGTGGACGTCACGCTTGCAGCGGTAGGCGCGCCCGCCCAGTTGACGGTCGCCAGCAATACCGGGCAGATTGCCGAGACGACCACCGTGAGCCTGGCCGGTCCCTCGCGCATCACCGCGCCCATCACCGACATGTCCGTAACCGCTCTGACCATCGAGGCCAAGTCCGGCGACCAGACGCTGCTCGCCGCCACGGTGCCCTTCACCTATCCACCCATGCTTGAGGTCGACAGGTTCTTCTATCCGTCCCTCGACCGCATGGACGTGATCGTCAACACCCGCGGCGCCGCGTCCGCAGCCGCTGCCTCTGTTCAGCTCCTCCCGCCCGGCGGCGGCGATGCCCTGCGCACCGCTGATGCGCCCGCAAACACCGGCGACGCCCGCACCATTCCCGTAGACGTCGCCGGATTGGCGCCCGGCGAGTACCCCGTCCGCGTCACCATCGGCGGGGGTGACGCCACTCTCGCCGAACAGCAGTTCACTCTCGAAATCCTCGAGAAACCCGAGTGGCTCGGCAGTACCGTCGGCATCATCGACTACGTGCCCAAGCCCTGGACGCCCATGACCTTCGACGCCGACAAGGTCTCGTGCTGGGGTCGCGAAGTAGACCTCACCGGCGGAGCGTTCCCGGTGCAGATGGTTTCGCAGGGCCAGTCGTTGCTCGCCCAGCCCGTTCGCCTCGTCGCGACCATCGCCGGTCAGGAGCAGACTCTCGGCGCCGCCACGCTCACCTGGACTGAGCGCGACGATCAGGTCGCCCGCTGGACGGCCTCCGCGAAGATGGGGCCGGTCGACGTGACCGTTGACGCCTTCATGGAGTACGATGGCCTGCTCTGGTTCGAGGTCACCATGAACGCCGACGCCGTCACCCTCGATTCCCTCCGCCTCGAGGTGCCCATGGCGAAGCAGCAGTCCACTCTCATCTACACCGGCGACTACCGGACCATCGACACCGGCCTCACCCCCACTGAGCCCTGGGCCAAGGGGTTCACGCCCGCCATCGGCCTCTCCAACGAGCAAGTCGGTATGCAGTGGTATGCCGAGTCACGCCGAGGCTGGAATCTGTCTGACCTCGATCGCGCACTCGAGGTCATCCCCTCCGACTCCGCCAACACGCTGGTCGCCAACATCATGGACGCCCCCACCACTCTCACCGGCGACCGCGCCTTTGCTTTCGGCCTGCACCCGACGCCCGTCCGTCCACCCCTCGAGGGCCGCCGCATGATACGCCCCAACTACGGGGCGAAGTACGAGCCTGAGGGCCCCAAGCCCAACACCGCTCTGTGGTGGACACACTTCTCCCTCGGCTGCAGCTACAACTGGCCGATCCTCGAAGAGCGCATCCAGCACGTGCAGAACCGTCAGAACCTCGACCATCACAAGGTCTGCGCTTACACCCGCCTGTGCGAGTGTTCCGTAAAGGGCCCATGGTACGCATACTTCCGCGATGAGTGGCGCCAGCACCCCGGCCCTCGCAAGGCCTACAATGAGGAGGTCGGTTGGGACGCCGCCGGCAATCCCGTCTGCCCGCAGTCACGCAGTTGGGATGACTTCACTGTGTGGGCCACGAAGAAAGCCGCCGAAACTCTCGGCTTCGACGCCCTCTACTATGACGTCTCCCGTCCGCCCGCCTGCTCCAATGCCGCCCATGGCTGCGGATACACCGACGAGCGAGCTGCAAAAGCGCATGTGGATCATGATGCACGAGGAGCTGGGCGACCGGTTCATCACCCACCACATGAGTGGGCACATGTACATGATCACCCAGTCGTTCTCCGACATCATCATCGACGGTGAGAACTACACCTCGATGTTCAAGGAGAACTACTACGACCTCATCGGCCTGGACAAGTTCCGCGCCGAGTTCATGGTCCACCAGTGGGGTCCCGCTGGTGTCTTCCTGCCCGAGTTCACTCGCGCCCTCGTCCCTGACAAGGATCGCTATGAGAAGCCGGACGCCATCGAGGTGCGCCATCTCGCGGGGATGATCTTCCTGCACGACTCTCTGCCCTGGCCGGCCTACTCAGACCCCCAGCCTTACGTCACCATCTGGGCTGCTCAGGACGAGCTCGGCTGGGGCGACGATGTTGACTTCCTGCCTTACTGGGACAACGCCGACTACCTCGCGCCCATGACTGACGCGCTCGTGGCCTCAATCTTCCGCAACGGTGACCGCGCGCTGGTGGTCCTCTTCAACAACACGGACGAGTCTCAGGACGCGTCCCTGGCCTTTGATCTCGCGAAGCTCGGCGTGCCTGCGACACAGTTGCGCGACTTCGAGACTGGCGAGCAGTTCACGCTGACCGGTGGCGCGGCGACGGTGCCCATCACTGCGCGCAACTTCCGCCTGCTCTTCATGGAGCGTTAGATCGTCACACCTTACAACCCAAAGCGGGGCGCTCGCCTTCGAGCGCCCCGCTTGCATATTGTTTCCTTACCGTCGCCCAATCCCCGCCTTTACGTATACGCCTCCAGGTCCCCGTCTGCCAGATCATCTCGCGGTTCCAGCAGTTGCGTGGCGAAGTACAGTGCTGTAAACGCTAGTACCAGCCCCACCGCAAACACCACCCGGTAGCCCACAGCGTCCGCGGCCCACCCATACACCATTGGCGCGATTGCCATCGGCAGTGTGAAGAGACCCATGAATGCCAGGTATGAGGGCCGCTTGCGCTCCGGGGCGATGTCCATCATGTAGTTCATCGACCCGATCGTGAGCCCCGACAGGTAGAAGCCCCCGGCCCCGAAAGCCACTGACAGCAGTGCCACCTGCGCGTCGACCGTCCACGGCCCGATGCTGAGCGCGAACTTCCACTCCCCGAACGCCGCGGCCACCGCCACCAGTGCCGAGATCATCAGCGCCATCGACGCCAGCAGCAGCACCCGCCGGTTCCCAAGCTTGTCTGACATCCGCCCCGCCACGATCGCCGCCAGCACCTCTGCCCCGATCTGCACCGCCATGAAGGTCGCCACTACCTCGTCGCCCAGCCCCCAAACTTGCGAGGCGAAGACGATGAAGAAGGGCCGGATCGCTCCTGCCAGCCCCAGCGTCATCCGCGCGCGAATCAGTCTCCGATAGCCTGCGTCACGCGTCAGAATCCGCCACCCGCGCACGAGATGAGCGCGCAGTGCGAGCTGCCGGCTCGACGCGTGCGATGGGGGTTCGTGAACCGTCGAAAACACAACCCAGGCCACTGACATGATCCCCGCCGCGGTCGTGAACAGAATCGCGAAGTTCACCGGGAACGGGAACGGGCTCGTCGGCCCGACCAGGTAGCGCACCAGCGGCGTCACCACCGCTCCCGCGATCGCCAGCCCTATCACCCGCCGCCACAGCCACAGACTCCCGCGCTTGGTCGTTGGCACCGACTTCGCCACTATATCCGTGAAGCCCAGGTTCGCGTACGCGCCACCCACTGCGCGCGCCAGCACACCCACCAGCACGATCCCTGCCGCCACCCGCATCCCCAGACTCTCCGCCCAGAACAGCGCCGCCCCGGTACCTATCAGTGCCACCGCTCGCACGATCGCCGACATGATGTAGTGCGGCTTCTTGTACGCGAGCGTGTCCAGACGGCGAGCCAGAACCACCAGCGCAACGGTCCGCGCGACCATACACAGGCCCAGCGTCAGGCCGACCACCCAACCCAGCTCCGTCAGCCGGTACATGACCAGCGGGATGATCGTGCTCTCGTCCGCGAGGCGCAGACCCACCATCGAGATGATGCCGTTGAAGATGGCGATCCGGTAGGTCCTGATGTTGAGCGGCACCAACATGCCTCGGTGCCGCTGCGTGGGGCGATCCGACACGTCTGGTGACTCCTGTCTCTGCACGAACGCACCTGCCTGTGGGTGAACTTACTGGCCTCTCTTTCCCTCTCCCCCAGCTTTCTCCTTTACTCACCCACACAGACCGCCCCCGCCCCCCTTGACAACGCTTCGCTAATTAGCTAAACTGCTAAGTGTTGCACGAAACACCCTACTGACTGGAGGCAGCGCGATGGACAGGCCCGACTACGACCGAAGAGCCGCGATACTCAAGGCGATCGCTCACCCTTCGCGCCTCATCATCGTCGACGCCCTCGCTGAGGGCGAGAAGTGCGTCTGCGATCTGCAGGAACTCGTCGGCTCATCCATGCCCACCGTCTCGCGACACCTCGCGCAGATGGCCGCCGCCGGAATCATCGCCGGCAGGCGCGAGGGCAGCTGGGTTCACTATAGCCTCCAGGTCCCCTGCATAACCAAAATATTCGCCTGTGTCGAAGAGGTACTCGACGCGGAGCGCAAGCGGCTCACTGCCGCCCGATAGGATCCGAGCCCATGAACGCCGCGCAATCATGTGAACCTGCCCCCCAAGCCTCTCCCGACCGGCAAAGCCGGGCCCTCCCGGCCACTAGTCGCGTTCTCTTGCTGGTCCTCACTCTGGCTTTGTGGACGCTGCTCTATCGCAACTTGATTCCGGCCACCGAGTGGCTCGTCTATGACCTCATCGGCCTCGCCCACGAGACCCACCTCGGCGAGACCATCTGGTTCTTCGTCTACGAGGTCCCCAAGGTCCTCATGCTCCTCGCCCTGATCGTCTTTGGCGTCGGCATTGTACGGACCTTCTTCACTCCCGAGCGCACTCGCGCAGCCCTTCAGGGCAAGCGCGAATCCGTCGGCAATGTCCTCGCCGGCGTTCTCGGCATTGTCACTCCGTTTTGCAGTTGCTCGGCGGTCCCCCTCTTCATAGGTTTCGTCGAGAGCGGTATTCCGCTCGGCGTGACCTTCTCATTCCTCATCGCCGCGCCTCTGGTCAACGAGGTCGCCCTCGTCCTCCTCTTCGGCCTCGTCGGCTGGCAGGTCGCGCTCATCTACCTCGGCACCGGACTGACTCTCGCCATCGTCGGCGGCTGGATCATCGGTCGCCTCCACATGGAGAGCCATGTCGAGGACTGGGTCTACGAGATGCAGCTCGGCGAATCCGCTGTTGAAGGCCCCATGAACTTCTCTCAGCGTATTGATGAGGGTCTCGTCGCCCTCCGCGATATCGTCGGTCGCGTCTGGGTCTATGTCATCATTGGCATCGCCGTTGGCGCAGGTATCCACGGCTATGTTCCCGAGGAGACAATGGCCGCCATCATGGGCCGCGGCGCCTGGTGGGCCGTCCCGGTCGCCGCTCTCATGGGCGTGCCCATGTACTCCAACGCTGCTGGCGTCATCCCGGTCGTCGAAGCGCTTCTCGGCAAGGGCGCCGCGCTCGGCACCACCCTTGCCTTCATGATGTCCGTCATTGCCCTCTCGCTGCCCGAGGGCGTCATTCTGCGCAAAGTCCTCAAGCCACGCCTGCTCGCGACTTTCTTCGGCATCGTCGCTGGCGGCATCATTATCGTCGGCTTCATCTTCAACGCGTTGATGTAGCCGCACATGTCAAGGAGGTCATTCATCGTGAAAGTCCAGATCATGGGCACGGGTTGCCCGAAGTGCGCCCAACTTGCTGACAACGCTCGGCAGGCCATCGAGGACGCTGGTCTCGATATCGAGGTCGAGAAGGTCGAGGATCTCAAGCAGATCATGCAGGCTGGTGTGATGACCACGCCGGCTCTGGTCGTGGACGATGTCGTCAAGTCCAGTGGCAAGGTCCTCTCCAAGGACCAGATCACTGACATTCTGCAGGGAGGCTAAGACGATGGATCCCAGTTGCTGCGGTGGAAAGACTGTTCTGCTTATGGCGTGCTCGGGCGGCTCCAACGTAGGCCAGCTCGCTAACGAGGTCGCGCGTCAGCTCACGCTCGACGGTAATGGTGCGATGTTCTGCCTCGCCGGCGTCGGCGGCCATGTCGAAGGCATTGTCGCCAAGACGAAGGACGCCGACCAGGTCATCGTCATTGACGGATGCTCGGTCGCCTGCGCAAAGAAATGCATGGACCTTGCCGGCTGCACCGACTACACCTGGGTCGACCTCACCGAGGCCGGCATCGAGAAGAACAGTAACCTCGAGCTCCAGCCAGAGCAGATCGCGACCGCTCGCGCTGCTGTGGAGGCGGTACTTTGAGTAACTCCGCCCGCATTGCCATCGTCGTGGTGGTCGCTGTCGCCGTTAGCGCGGTCATCGCGGCAAAGACGGGGCCGCGCCCGGCCACAGCCGTGTCGCCCGAGGTCGTCTCGGGTCTGCCAACGCTCGTCGAGCTTGGCTCCACCACCTGCGTCCCGTGTCAGATGATGGAGGAGGTCCTCGACGAGTTGCGCGACGGCTATCAGGAGCGCCTCAACGTCCAGTTCGTCAACGTGCACGCGGACCCCGATACCGCGCAGGCGTATGGCGTCCGGGTTATTCCCACACAGGTCTTCCTTGACGCGCAGGGCAACGAAGTCTTTCGTCACGAGGGCTACTTCCCCACCGAGGACATCCTGAAAGCCTTCTCAGACCACGGCGTCGTGTTGCAGTAACGGAGGCCCGATGGACCTTCCAGCCCTCTTCGCTCAACTCGGTACCGCACTCGAGGGCGCGCCCGGCATTGCGCTGGGCGCCGCCTTTGTCTGGGGTGTCCTCAGCATCGTTCTCAGCCCCTGCCACCTCGCCAGTATCCCGCTCATCGTCGCTTTCGTTGGCCAGCAGGGCCAGACGTCCACACGCCATGCCTTCTGGCTTTCCACCCTCTTCGCCACCGGCATCCTCGTCACAATTGGCGCCATCGGCATGGTCACCGCCGCCCTCGGTCGCATGCTCGGCGATGTCGGCGGATCGGTCAACTACATCATCGCCGCCCTCTTCCTCGTGATCGGCCTGCACCTGCTTGGCGTTTTCGCCTTACCCTTCAGCGCCGCTGGCCCCAAGGGATTCCGCGGCAGGGGATTGCAGGCAGCCTTCGTCCTTGGCCTGGTATTCGGCGTCGCGCTCGGTCCCTGCACCTTCGCATACATGGCCCCCATGCTCGCCGTCACCCTCCGCATGGGTGCCACGGACCCGCTCTACGCCGCCGCGCTGCTCGTCACCTATGGCCTCGGTCATTGCTCGGTCATCGTCGCGGCGGGCACATCCACCGAACTCGTCCAACGCTACGTGACGTGGAACAACCAGTCCCGCGCGACCGCCATCATCCGCGGCGTCTGCGGCGTGCTCATCATCATCGCCGCGCTCTACATGATCTACCTCGCCGCGTGAGCGTCCTGCGCCCGCTGCGACGTTGATTCTGCCCGGAGGCACTCCAATGGCCCCCACAACCGCCAGTCGTCTCTCGTTCCTCGATCGCTATCTGACCCTCTGGATCTTCCTCGCCATGGCCATTGGCGTCGCGGCCGGCTGGTTGTTCCCCAAATCGATTGAGGCGCTCAATGAGGCCTCGCAGATCGGCACCACTTCCCTGCCGCTCGCCATCGGGCTCATCTTGATGATGTACCCGCCCCTCGCCAAGGTCCGCTACGAGCAGATGGGCCGGATTCTGCGCAACGGTAAGGTGCTCACCCTCTCCCTCGTGCAGAACTGGATCATCGGCCCGATTCTCATGTTCCTGCTCGCCGTCATCTTCCTCCACGATTACCCCGAATACATGTACGGTCTCATCATGATCGGCCTCGCACGATGCATCGCCATGGTCATAGTCTGGAATGAACTCGCCGATGGTGACAGCGAATACTGCGCTGCGCTCGTCGCCTTCAACAGCATTTTCCAGGTCCTTCTCTACTCCGTTTACGCATACGTCTTCGTCACTATCCTGCCCCCACTCTTCGGTCTCGCCGGGACCCAGGTCGACATCACTATTGGCCAGATCGCCTATAGCGTCTTCATCTACCTGGGCATCCCCTTCCTCGCGGGCATCATCACGCGCTACGCGCTCATTGCCCACAAGGGGCACGAGTGGTACGAGACGGTCTTCGTCCCTCGCATCAGCCCGATCACGCTTATCGCCCTCCTCTTCACCATCGTCGTCATGTTCTCGCTCAAGGGTGACTACATCGTCCAGTTGCCCCTTGACGTGCTGCGCATCGCTCTTCCCTTGCTGATCTACTTCTTACTCATGTTCGTCATCTCATTCTTCATGAGCAAGAAGCTTGGCGCATCCTACAGCGAGTGCGCCACTCTCTCCTTCACTGCCGCCAGCAACAACTTCGAGCTCGCGATCGCGGTTGCTGTCGCCGTGTTCGGCATCTCATCGGGACAGGCGTTCGCCGCCGTCATCGGCCCGCTGGTAGAGGTCCCGGTGCTCATCGGTCTCGTCAGCGTATCCCTCTTCTTCCGCAAACGCTACTTCCTCCCGACCTCCCTGGAGGAGACCGCCTCCTGAGCGGCGAAAACATGGCCTCAGCCTTGCGCCATGGAGCGTCTATCTGAAGGGTGAGCCGCCGATGAACGTACTCATGCTCGTCACTGACACCTTCCGCTGGGACTACCTGGGCTGCTATGGCAACGACTGGATCGAGACCCCCAACCTCGACGCGATGGCCAAAGACTCCGCCGTCTTCGACCAGTGCTTCGCCGAGGGCCTCCCCACTCTCCCGGCCCGCCGCGTCATCATGACCGGTCGCCGCATCATCCCCTTCGAGGAGCACCATCAGCACTGGGACAAGGTCGCCGTCCCCGGCTGGCACCCGCTCTTCCACGATGATGTCACCATCTCCGAGGCCCTCTTCGAGCAGGAGTTCGCCACCTGTCTCGTCACCGATGTCTATCACATGATGAAGCCCGGCAAAAACTTCCACCGCGGCTTCGAATACTGGTACTGGATCCGAGGCGTCGAGGATGACCGCTACAACTGGCGCGACCTTGACCGCGTCAAAGACGTCTGGCCGCGAATAGGCTACTGGGGCCATGGCCCCCAGGACCCGCGCCACTGGCTCGTGCAGCACGTCAACGGTCGCGTTCAGTGGGAGACTGACGCCGACAGCCTCGTCGCCCGCGTCATGACCAAGGCCTCAGATTTCGTCACCGGCTTCAACGGTGACTACCCGTTCTTCCTCTACGTCGACTGCTTCGATCCCCACGAGCCGTGGGATCCGCCCATCGAGTTCGGCCAGAAATACTGCGCCCACTTCGACCCTTACAAGTCCGCATTCCCGCCTGGCAGCAAAGCCAAGATGAGCGACGAAGACTTCGAGATGGTCAAGGCCGGCTACGCCGGGGAGTGCACACTGGTCGACAAGTGGATCGGCAGGCTCATGAACACACTCGCCGACCAGAACGTCCTCGACGACACGCTCGTGGTCTTCACCTCCGACCACGGCTGCATGATGGGCGAGCAGGACCAGATCCACAAGGGTGGCGACCGCCTCCGCAATCAAGTCACCCAGGTCCCCCTCATGATCCGCCACCCCAAGGGCGAGGCCGCTGGCACGCGCGTCGGCGGGTTCGTCCAGCACCAGGACATCCTGCCCACGACCTTCGACATTCTCGGCATCGACCCGCCCGAGCGTGCCAACGGTGAGAGCCTCTGGCCCCTGGCGGTTGAGGGACGCGACAGCGACCGCGAGCGCATCATCACCGCATTCGGCTGGCACGCATCGGTCCGCACTCACAAGTGGAACTACATCGCGCCCTACGCCGAGCCGCCCGCGAACCGACCCCCCGCCGGTGCCGCTGAACTCTACGATCTGGAGAATGATCCCGAGGAGCTCGTCAACGTCATCGAGGGACATCCCGAGGTCGCCGCGGAGATGGATGCGTGGATGCACAGCTACATGGCGGAGCACGCCTCTGAGACAACCGGGCGCCTGCAGCCCAGCGAGACCGGCCCGTCCCACGACCAGGCCTACATCTAGCCACTCTCGTTCACGCCACCAACGGCCCCCGGCTTCTACCGGGGGCCGTTCACTTCTCCCTGCCCGGCGCCGGCAACTGTACCCGCGCCACCACAACGCACTCCCCCACTGGATCGCCCGCCGAGGCTACCACGCGCACGCCGTCTGCCGCATCCGCGTCCGGCACCATGATCTGCGTCACGCCCTCGAACATCAACCCGGCCATCCTGCCCACGCCGAAACATTCCACTCCCGGCACGCCCAACTCCCGCACGCGCGCCCGCAGCCCTTCCTCGCGAGCCACCCTCACTTCGTCACTCCACGGCTCCGGGTTCGCTGACGGGCACAGCAGTAGCTCCGCCCCCTGCCCAACCAGTTCGCCCACCAGCTCCGCATCCCACGCGTCAGCGCACACGACCGGACCAATTGCCCCGACCGCCGTCTCCCACGGAGCCAGAGCTTCTCTACTGCCCGGCACCAGGGCCATCCCCTCCTCTGCCTCCAGCGGGATCAGGTTCACCTTGTCCGCGGTCCCCGCCACGGTCCCATCTGGCCCAAAGAAGTAAAAAGTGTTGTAGACGTGCAGGTCATCTGCCCCCTCATGCGGCAACAGAACCGTGCCGGCAGCAATCCATACATCCATCTCCTGCGCCAGTGCGCTGAACGTGTCAACGTAGACTGCGCGAACCGCCTCAGCCTGGGCCAACATGATCGCGCGTGGCAGCGGCACTCCGCGCGCCGCCAGGCCTGAGACCTCCGCGCTTTTCACGGCCGCCACCGACACCATCGCGTCCTGCATACTGTCAGCATCCATCACCGAATCCGGCGCACCCAGGGCCATCAAACCCGTACCCAGATCCTCTGGAAGCACTATCAGATCCGGCTCGTGGTCGGCCGCCATCCGCACCACGCGCCTCATGTGCGTCTCAAACTGCGACCGGGCCGTGTAAAGCCTCAGCTCTGTCTGGACCGCGGCGACACAAAGTTCGCTTGCACACACACATGAGCAAATACAGAGTAAAGCCACAAAACCAACCAATATGCTTTGCACTGCGCTCCTCCATTGGTTATAATGGTTCGGTCTTTGGGTAGGATTACTTGTGTCAGACCATTGTCGACAGCGAGCAGCATGCTCCCTGCTATGCATGATCCCAAAACACACGTACGCAGGCTCTTCCATCAAGACCGCGGCCTCTCCTCCATGCAGATGCTGCGGAACGACGGTTAGGGACGCTGCGGCTTCGCCCAACTCCTCTGCCGGGGCCTGGCGAGGACTATGATAAGAGTGATTGTGCTTGTTCCCATACACTGAGGGCTTGCTCGGTAGCAACGCCTACAGTCTGCTCAACGTCATCGACTTCCTCTGTCTGGTGGCGGGGGTTTACCTGTTCGCTGTCCTGCATGACCGGCGACGCCACGCAGGCTACCTCCTCCTCGCAATCGGCATGGGAGTACTCGCCGTCCGAGTACTTCATGACCAGTTGCTCATGTACGGCGGCTTGCACACGCCCGACTCAGTCCTCGCCTCATGGTCCGATTCGATCGCCGTCGCCACTGCAGCCTTCCTGGTCTCGTGGGGCACAATCGCCCTGATGAGGCGCGCGCCCAGGCAAACCCAGCCCAACCCGTTCCGCACGCTCTTCATGGCCATCGCCGCCGCTCTGGCCATACTCGCGAGCGTCGTCGTCTGGGCGCTCCCGTTCTGGCAGCCCCTCCGAGAAATGCTCAGCATCGCCCAGACCACCGGCAGCTCGCAGACCGTGCAGTTGGTGCTCGGAGCTACAGTCGCTGCTGCCTGGCTCGTATGTGCCTGGGCCTACTGGGTCCACAAGCCCGTCGGAGATGGCATCTCGCGCATGTTCGGTGCCGCACTCTTCGGCTGGGCGCTTGCCGTGCTCGTACAGATAATCAATCTCGGGGTCCCCGTCGACCTCTTCTGGGTGGCCCACTTCCTCCGCGTACTTGGCAGTCTCTTCCTCGGCAACGCTCTCGCCATGCTCGTCTATGAGGCCGAGAGAGTCGCCCACGAGCGCCAGCGTCGTCTCGCCGTCGTTGACGCCGTCGCGCGCAAGGGCATTACCGCCCCCGGACTCGACGAAATGGTCCGCGCGGCGACCGAGGAACTCGCCCGCGTCATGGCCGCTGGTGGCGCGGCCATCTACCTGATCGATACCACCACTGGTTTGCTCGACCTCCTCCACAGCACTGGCGGATGTGCCATCGACCTCCCCCCTCGCATCCATCGCACTGATGATCATCCCATAGCCCGTGCGGCTGAGGACAACGAATGTGCGCGCTTTGACGTACCTCTCCCAGCCGGTGAACCATACCACGGCGCCCTCTGCGAGGCCGTCGCAACGCCCCTCATGGGAGTGGCCGACCTCGTTGGCGTTGTCGTCGTCGGAGCCACCCCAGGCGATCGCCTCGAACCCGCCGACATTGAGACTGTCCGCAACGCCGGTGCACAGCTTGGCATCATCATCCAGAACATGGCTCTTCTCGAGGGCGTCCGCGATGCCCGCGACCGTTGGCAGCAGACCTTCGACAGCATCACCGAGCTCGTCACCGTTCACAACGCCGCCGGTGAAATCACCGCTGCCAACAACGCCATGCTCGAGCTCACTGGCCTCAATGCCGACGAAGTCCCCGGCGTATTGCCCGAGCGCCTCTTTCCTCAGCGCGGTGAAGAGGTCACCGAGGCTGTCAAGCACTGCCTGGTCACCGGTGAATCATTGCCCGCCGAGGACCACCTCTCCGCTGACCAGCAGATACACCAAGTCCAGATCACGCCCATAAAGGACGCCCGCGGCGTCGTCACTGGCTGCGTCCGCGTAGCTCGCGATGTCACCACTGCCCGGCGCGCTGCCGACCGCATCGCTCAGTCCGAGGGCCGCTACCGCGAACTCGCTGAAGGCGCCAACGACGTCATATACACCCACGATCTGCTCGGCAACTTCCTCTACGTCAACCGCCGCGCGGTCGACGTCTTCGGCCACTCCCGCCGCGAATTCGCGCAACTGCGCTTCCTTGACCTCGTCGTTCCCGAAGAGGCCGCGCGCGCCAAAGACTACATCACTGACCTCGTTGCCGGCGCAGAGGGCGAACAGAGCGAGTTCCCCATGCTCGCCCGCGATGGCTCCGTCGTTGTCCTCCAGCTTGGCGCCACTCTCATGCGCCGCGACGGCCAGCCTGTGGGCGTGCACGGCATCGCGCGCGACGTCACTGCCGAGAAGCAGCTCACCGAGCAGCTCCTGCAGTATGAGCGCCTCGCTTCCGTCGGCACCCTGATCGCCGGCATCGCACACGAACTCAACAATCCGCTTACCGTCATCACCGGCTATGTCGAACTCCTCCGCAGCGGCCTGAGTGAGAGCCGCGTTGACGAAGCGCTCGCGACCATCGCCGAGCAGGCCGAGCGCTGCCGAGCCATGGCACAGGACCTTCTTGGCTTCGCCCGCCGCCCCGAGGACCATCTCACCCGAATGGACGTCAACCGCGCCGTCCGCGGCGTCCTCGACTTGCAGGCCTACGACCTGCGCTCAACCAACGTCCGCGTCGAGACCGACCTTGACCCTCACCTCCCCGAGGTCCTCACCGAGCACGGCCAGCTCCAGCAGGTCATCTACAACCTCGTCTCCAACGCTCACGATGCCATGGCCGAAGAGGGCGGCATCCTCACTATCACCACCGGCGTCAGCGACGGGAACGTCGTCTTCACCATCGCGGACACTGGGTCTGGCATTCCGCCCGCCCTGCTCCCGAAAATCTTCGAACCATTCTTCACCACCAAAGCCCGCGGCGAGGGCACCGGGCTCGGCCTCAGCATCTGTCAGAACATTGTCCAAATCTATGGAGGCACTATCTCTGCCGCCAACCGTCCCGACGGCGGCGCCGCATTCACCGTCGCCCTCCCTCCCGCCGCTCACGCCGACACTCCCGCCGAACCCGAACCGACCGAGACTGACGCCGTAGCGCTGTCCGACCAGATCACACCTGCCCGCGTGCTCATCATCGAAGACGAGATCGCGCTCGCCGAACTCGTCGCCATCTACCTCCAACGCAGTGGCCACGAGGTCGTCGCCGAGCACAATGGCAATGATGGTCTGGCGCGAGCCCTCGCCGAGGACTTCGACCTCATCATCTGTGACGTCCAGTTGCCCGGCATCAATGGCGACGAGGTCGCGGTCCGCCTTCTGCAGGAGCGCCCCGAACTCGACAACCACATCGTCATCGCCACCGGCGACGTCCTCAGCCCGGCTACTCGCGCTCTCTTCGACGAAACCGGGCTGCCACACATACACAAACCATTCAAGCTCGAGCAGCTATCCGAACTCCTCAATGCCTGCATGGCCGGACAGCCCATGCGCTCCCCCTGACCCCCTGACCCCCTGACCCCCTGACCCCCTGACCCCCTGACCCCCTGACCCCCTGACCCCCTGCCCCCCTGCCCCCCTGCCCCCCTGCCCCCCTGCCCCCCTGCCCCACTGCCCCACTGACCCACTGACCCACTGACCCACTGACCCACTGACCCACTGACCCACTGACCCACTGACCCACTGACCCACTGACCCACTGACCCACTGACCCACTGACCCACTGACCCACCTGCCGTCGCCGTAGGCCTTCCGCCTGCCTTCGTTCCCCGACGATTCGCGTACCCCAGACGCAAGCGCAGCTTGCGTTAAGCCGCGGGGAGCGTGCAGGAGCCGCCCGCTGGGCGGCGATGCACGCAAGGGGGCGCGGTGGAGAACCGCGGCCAGTTGACGCCACCGCACATTGGTGGTAACCTCCCTCGTTACCACCCTAGCCTCAGCAAATTGACCTGGGAGGTCCGTGCAACGTGCCATCTCTAACCACGCAATTCGCCGGTCTGGAGCTGCGCAGCCCCATCATCGCCGGCTCCGCGGCCATCACAAAAGACCTCGCCATCATGAAGCGCGCCGAAGATTGTGGCGCTGGCGCAGTCATCATGAAGGGCTTCTCCGATGTCGAGGCGATGCGCATTTCGCCCGCCCCCCGCTATCGGATCATCGACCACAAGCTGGCCCACCGCGACGCTTTCACCTTCTACTCATACGAGCAGGCCAGCTCTCGCACCGCCCACGAATACGCCGACGAAGTCGCGCGCACCCGCGACGCACTCGAAATCCCGGTCATCGTCAACATTGACTGCCAGGAAATCGACAGTTGGCTCGAAAACACCGCCATCATCGCGGCTGCCCGGCCTGACGCCATCGAGATGAACGTCTCCTGCCCGCACGGATCCATCGCCTTCAGTGGCAACGATGTCGAGAACCGCATTGTCGCGGTTGTCGAGGCCGTCCGGGCCCAGACTGACATCCCGCTCATCGTCAAGCTCACGCCCCAGTTGACGTCGCCGCTGAACATGGTCCTGCGCATGCAGCAAACCGGCGTCGAGGCAGTCACGCTCTTCAACCGCTTCACGGGCATTGACGTTGACGTCGACGAGCAGCGCCCGGTCATGCATGGGGGTTTTGCTGGCCACGGCGGCCCTTGGGCGCGCAACTTCGTCCTGCGCTGGATCACCGCCGTCTCACCCGAGACGACGCTCGGTATAAGCGCCAGCGGCGGTGTCGCTGAGGGCGAGCACGTCGCAGCATATCTTCTCGCCGGAGCCAACACCGTCCAGGTCTGCACCGGCGTCTACCTCGAGGGATACGATATCCTCCGCCGCCTCAACGCCCAGCTTCTCGAATATCTGGATCAGCATGACGTCGCCAGCCCCGACGAGTTGCGCGGTCTACTGCCGTCTCGCGTGGTCGCGCTGCAGGACGTCGACCGCTCCCACACCATGGTTGCCGAAATCCAGCCCCGCGGCACCGCCCCTTGCAGGTGGGAGTGTCCCATCAACGAGGACGTGCAGGGCTACGTGAACCTGATCAGCGAGCAGCGCTATGACCACGCTCTCGCCCTGATCAAGCAAAACCACCCGTTCCCCGGCGTCCTTGGCCGCTGCTGCCATCACCCGTGTGAGACCAAGTGCACGCGCACCGACGTCGACGATCCGCTCGCCATCTCGGCCCTCAAGCGCTTCGCCGCCGATCACGGTGGCCGCTACCTTGACTCCACGCCCGTGCCCGAGCCGCCGCAGCCAGAGCGCGTGGCGGTCGTCGGTGCCGGCCCCGCGGGTCTCACCGCCGCGTATCGTCTCGCACTGCGCGGATACCAGTCCACGGTCTTCGAGAAGCTCCCGATCGCCGGCGGCATGCTCAGCGTCGGCATTCCCGAGTACCGTCTGCCCAAGCAGGTCGTCAATGAGGAGATCGACGCCATCACATCCCTCGGCGTTGAGATACGCACCAACATGGCCATCGGCCGCGACTTCACCATCGACGAGCTTCGCGACCAGGGATACTCAGCCATTCTCCTCGCTATCGGCGGCCACAAGCAACGCAAGCTCGGCGTGCCCGGCGAGGATCTCGAGGGCGTTCACGAGGGCGTGACCTTCCTGCGCGCTCACGGCCTCGGCGAGCTCGTCCAGCTCGGCAAGCGCGTCGCGGTCATCGGTGGCGGCGATGTCGCCGTTGACGCCTCGCGCGTTGCCATCCGCCTCACAGACGAAGCGACCATGATCTACCGGCGCCGCCGCGAGGACATGCCTGCTCGCGCCGATGAAGTCGATGAGGCCGTTGAGGAAGGCGTCGGGGTGATCGGTCAGCTCCAGCCTGTCGAGATCATCGGCGAGGGGGGGCGCGTTACCGGCATCCGCTGCGTCGCCACCCGTCCCACAGAGCCCGGTCCGGACGGTCGAGTTGGCTTCGAGACCGCCCCCGGCTCCGAGCAGATCATCGAGTGTGACACCGTCGTCATCGCCATCGGCCAGCTTCCCGATATCGAGTGGATGGAGGCGATGGGGCTCGCTCACATGATCGACTGCGATGTGATCTGCGCTGACGAGAACACCTGCGCCACCTGCGAGCTCGATATCTTCGCCGCTGGCGACGCCACCACCGGCGCCGCGCCGCTCGTCAACGCCATCGCTGCTGGCAAGCGCGCCGCCGCGTCCATCGCCGCCTACCTGCGTGGCGAGGACCTGCCCACCGCCACCGGCCCGACGCTGGCGCCCGCCAAGCCCGAGGACGTCATAGAGGCCGCTGCGCCCGTCGTCCTCACCCGCCGCCAGCGCATGCCGCGTCGCGCTGCCGAAGAGCGTGCGAAGGACTTCGCCGAGGTCGACCTTGGCCTGCCCGAGCAGCTCGCCCTCGCGGAGGCTGGCCGTTGCATGGACTGTGGAATCTGCAGTAACTGCGGGGATTGCGTGCGCACCTGTCCGTGGATGGCGATCACCCGCGTGGATGATGTGACGCAAGTGGACCCAGACAAGTGTGATAGCTGTGGCCTGTGCGTGCTGATCTGTCAGCAGCAGGCTGTTGGGATCGTGGCCCGCCCTCAATAGGCGGGTTACAGGCGGCCGCGCGAGCGGCCGTGGTGGACCGCGTGTCTAAGCGACCCCGGGCCGGCTTTATGCCCCCGGGGTCGCTGCACTTCTCGACCTACTCCGATGCTCCGCTCTCCCGCTTGGCCGACACCACCAGGCCCCACGCCCGCACCGCCTGCTCCTGGCTCTCCGTCTGCACCGATCCCGGCCGGGCCAGGCGCACACGCCCGATTGCCTCATCCGCCTCCAGCCCCCTCGACACCAGCAGACACGCGATCATCGTCCCGGTCCGCCCCAGCCCCGCCATGCAGTGCACGCCCACCGACTTTCCCTCCGCCACTTTGCATTCCACGAAGCCCACGAACTCCTCTATCTGCTTGTTCGTGGGTGCCGACATATCCACCACTGGCAGATGCAGCACATCGAAGCGCTTCTCCCCCACAAGCTCATCAGCGGGCGTCTCCGTCAATGACACGATCGCCCGCACTCCTGCTGCCTCCAGCACGTCGGGTTCCTTCAGCGCCCAGACCCCGAAAGCTGCGACCTCGCCCGGAATGATCCACGTCATGCCGATACTCGGACCGTTAATCCGCATTCTTCCGCAGTCGCTCCTTGGACTGCTTCGAGGCGACTCCCGCCAGCTCATCCGCACGCGCGTTCATCTCGCGCGGCACATGCTCGCAGGACGCCTCCTCAAAGTGCCCCAACAGTTCGCGTGCTCGCTCGTACAGCGGACGCAGGCTCGCAGATTTCACTCGGTACTGCCCGCTCAGGTGCCGGCAGACCAGTTGGCTGTCCATGATCGCTCGCACGCGCCGCACCCCCAGCCGCTGCGCTTCGGTGAGCCCGCCGATCAGCGCGCGATACTCAGCCACATTCACCGTCGCCGGTGCCAGCGGTATTGCCCCTTCGGCCAGCAGTCGCCCGTCTTCCGTCTCCAGCACAAACCCGGCCCCGGCCGGTCCCGGATTGCCGAGCGATGACCCATCCGCGTGCAGCACTGCCGACTCCGGAGCGACCGCCGCCTCCACTCGCCCCAGTCGCACCGGCGTCGCCCCCTCGAGCCGCATCCGTCCGCACGCCTCACGCAACTCCGCCAGCCCTTCGATCACCCGCCCAACTCGCACCCCCGGCACCCAGCCCTGTGGCGAGAATGGCCGCCCCTCGTCGCCATAGAAGATCGCTACCGTGACCCCGCTATCGTCCCCGCGCACCGACGCCTCCGGGTCTGGCGGCAGCAGCAGGATATCGCCCGGTGCTGGCCCGACCGTCTCGTTCTCTGACGGAATCTGCCCACCGCGCGGCTCACCGTGCCGCGCCGGAACTGCCACCAGCACCGCCGGTCCCGCGTACATCGCGTGCACTCCCACTCCCGCAAACGCGGTCCCCAGCAGTCCCCACACAAGCTCAGACGCCAGTGGTGCGTCGCTCTCAATCAGCGCAGCCGTCGCGCTGGATTTCATCTCAGGGAAGCTGATCGTGATCTCGCGGCTCATCAACCGTCTCCTCATCGTGCGCCGGAGCGGCCCCGAACAGCGCCGGCGCCGCCTCACCAGTCTCGGTCCGGGCGGCCAGGTCTGGTTCACCGATGGCGTCCGCCATCGCGACCAGATCGAACCCCTCTTTCCGGATACGCAAATCGTAATACACCAGAACCGTTCCCGTAATCAGCAGCGGCTCGAGCAGCAACTGCATCACGCCCGCCAGCCCCTGCGACAACGCGTACGCCACATGAGCCATATCCTCGCCCATAATCACCGTGGCGCCGAGCTGCACCGGCCACACCACCATACTCTGCGCCATGCCCATCATCACATACAGCAGCCCCATCGTCCCCGCCACCCGCCAGAAATGCGACGTTGACAGGTCCCAGCTTCGCCGCAGCGCCTCCATCACGCCCGCGTCCTCAAGCACCACCGCCAGCGCGCAGAACATCAGCTTCACGCCGACATACACGCTCGCGACCGTGACCGCCAGCATGGCCAGCAGCAACAGCAGCACCCCGATGACTATCAGCGCCACGTTGTCGCCCGCACCCGTGGCCATCATGCCGACCACCGCCCCAAGCGGCAGCACACTCACCACCACAATCCCGCCGTAAATCAGACCGGCCACGAAGATGACCCACAGCAGCGTCCACCACTTGCGCAGCGCGAAGCGATAGACCGCCTTGATGGAGGTGCGCGACCCGAGGTACTGCTCGGCCACGGCCTTCGCCACAGCCGCCTGCATCAGGGGAGTTGTCAGAACCAGCACCAGCACGTACACAACAAGGCCCGTAAGTCCGACGCCGGAGAAGATATCGGGCAGGCCGCCCGACGGCTCCGCCATCGCCAAACTGAAAATCTCTGTTGACGCCACCACCTGCAGCACGCCCAGAGGCGCAAGCACCACCGCGCAAATCCCGATGAGTTGCCAGAAGTTCCGCCGATAGATACGCACGATTGCGTCGAGGATATCGGCCAGGTTCATCGGCCGCAGTTCGAAAACGCTCCGATTCTGCTCCCGCTCAGCCACCGGTCAGCCCTCCACAATCGCGGCTTCGTCGACAGTGCCCTTCACATCTGCTTCCTCGGGCACCGAAACTCCTTCCTCCACAACAACATGCTGCAGTTGCGCCCCCCCACCGACGCTCCCGCCCGGAAACACGCACACATCCGCCAGCCTCGCAGCGGCCCCGATCTCCGCGCCCTCCATCAGCACCACGTTCGGCCCGATCCGCCCCCCGGCCACGCGCACCCCCGCGCCAATCCGCACTGGCGCCACCAGCTCCGTCGCGCCTGCGACCCGCGCGTCCGGGTGCAGGATAACCCCATCACGGCTCGCCAGCTCGATCATCTGCCCGCTGATCCACAGGCTCGTCGATGGCCTCGCCACGTCCGACCAGTACCCATCGATCACGTATCCGCGAATACGCGCCCCCGAACCCAGCATCTGGTCGATCGCCGAAGGCACCTCAATCTCGCCCCGCTCTGAAGGCGGCGTGTTCCTCAGAATCTCCATCAGTTCCGGCCCGAACACGAACAGACCCGCGTTGTTATAGTTCGTCGTCGCCGTACCCTTCGGCGGCTTCTCCACGATCCGCTCCACGAATCCATCCTCACTCACGTAGACCGCCGCGCCCTCCCACGGATCATCCACATGGTTCACCGACAGAATCGCCTGCGGCTTCTCCGTGCGATATATCTCACCGATCTCTCGGTAGCTGCCCGGCGGCACGATGATGTCGCCCCAGCCCAGGAAGAACGGGTCGTCGCCCACGAAATCCGCCGCCAGCAGCGTCGCGTGCCCGGTCCCCTTCGCCTCATCCTGCACGATGTACTCGACGCTCTCGGCTCCCAGCCGCCGCCCGTCGCCGATCCGCTCGCGCAGCATCTCCTCCATGTACCCGACCACGAGCCCGATCTTCGTGAAGCCCCCCGCGGCCAGCCCCGAGATGATGTGATCAATGATCGGCCGTCCCGCCACCGGCACCAGCGGCTTCGGCCGCAGCTTCGTCAGGGGCATCATCCGCGTGCCCTTACCCGCCGCCAGCACCACTGCCTTCATGCTCATTTGCTGTTCACCTCGACTTCAGCCCGCAGTTCCCTGCGTCTGGCACGCACTGTCCGCCACCACATCGCCACCAGCACCACCGCGAGCACCGCCGACATGCCCGCGCCCACCAGGAATGGCACGTGCAGGTTCACGTAGTTCGCCACCGCGCCCCCGACCAGCGGTCCCAGGAAGATCCCGCTCCCCAGCACCGCCTCATGCAGCCCGCTGCGCGCCCCACGCGATTCCTCATGCCCCTGCAGGCTGTAATACAGGCTGGCCGAGTACGTGATCCCCCCGCCCATACCTGCGGTCACGAACCCCGCGATGAACACCCACGGTGTCCGCGCGAAATACGCGATGGTCATCCCCACCGCCCCGCATCCCAGTCCCACCAGCAGCGGCCACAGCCGGTACTGCCAGCCCGTGTGCCGCCTCAGATACACGAACATCGCCAGTTGCCCCGCCAGCAGCGTCGCGATGATAACCCCGATAATCTGCTCGCTCATCTGCAGGTCACTCGCCAGTTTCGGGAACACCACGCCGATCACACCGCGCCCAAACCATGCCGCGAAGTTCGCGACCCACGCCAGGTGCAGGAACTGCTGCGCCAGTTTCGCGTCCATCGGCGGGCCCTCGGCCGCACTTGGCGCCAACTCACACTCCGACCGACCGCCCCCCTTGATCGTCCGCGTCCACACCATCAGCGCCAGGATCACGCCCGCCGCGAACAGGAAGGGCACTGCCTCACCGAAACCCCACAGGATCCCCGCCGCTGGCGGTCCCAGCATCAGCCCGATCGTCCACGACAGGTTGAAGCTCCCGATATTCCGCGTCAGACGCGCCGGCGTCGCACTCACCTGCGACAGCCACGCCTGCACCGGAGGCCAGAACAGCGACAGGCTCCCGCCCGAGAATGGCACCAGCGCCAGCAGTTGAGCCGGGCTCCCCGCCTGCGTCATCCCCAGCCACACGATGCCACACCCGAAGCAGCTCACCGCCGCCAGCAGACGACGCCCGAGCCTGTCTGACATCGTCCCCGAGAAGAGGCACCCGATCGTGTACGCCAGTGACCCGAAAGTACCCAGCAGGCCCAGTTGCAGTGGCGTCGCGTTCAGCGCCACTCCCTTGAACTGCACCGTCAGGCCCACAATCGACACGGCAAAATCCACGACGAAAGCGGCTATGATCAGCCGCCTCGCGGGTGTCAACTCATAGGTTGTCTTTTGCGTCTCAGCGGCCATCGATGGCCTCCCGACCGCCATCGCGGTCGCACGGAAGCCCGGCCGCACTTCGCATGTGCGCGTACGTATGCTTCATCAGATGCTCCAGATTCTCGATATCTGCCGTGTTGTATCGCACCAGCAACTCCAGCGACTGCGCGTTGCCACGCTGCCACTCACGCCACAATCGCACCGCGTCCCAGCCATCCAGCCCCTCGATCGACGGATCACGAGGCAGGTCCAGCGCATGCTCGATGGCCTTCAGCCCCCCGCGCAGCCCCAGCCGCCGCAGCGGATACATCAGGTCCACGTGCAGTTGCCCGAAACACAAGCCCCGGAAGCATCGCGCCAGGAATGGCAGATCGAAGCTCGCGCCGTTGAAGGTCACCAGCATCGCGTATTTCTCCAGCGCCGCCGGCAGCTCATCCAGGTTCTCCCCCGCGATAAACGTGCTCGTCCGCACCCCGTCGTACAGCCCCACCACCGTCACCGCATCACTGCTATGCAGTCCCGTCGTCTCGATGTCCAGATACGCCGTCTGCCCCATGAAATCCGGCCACGCCCGCCAGTGATGCGCCGCCGCCAGCGCCTCCGCGAAATGCACGTGGTCTGCCCGCTCAAGTGCCTGCCCCGAGTCCTCGACCGCCCGCTGCACCTGCTCCCACCGCGCCCCCGAGAACCCGCGCGGAGCGTCGCCAGGACCGAGCGCATCGCTCCACGTCACGATGCCACTCTCCCACAGGCGCCGCTCCGTGGTCTCCCCCACGCCCGGCAGATGCACGAAAGTATGCTCCAGCATATCAGTCGCCCAGTATTTCGCGCAGCGCCCCGCACACCTGCTCGGTGTCCTCCACCGTGACCTGCCAGTGCGTGACGAAGCGAATGCGCGTATCGTCCTTATGAATCGCCAGCACATCATACTCGCCCAGCCGCTCACACAGGCTCGGCGCGTCGATATCCTCGCGCTCCACCGAGAAGTTCAGCAGGTTCGTCTGCACACTCCCCATATCCACACTCACGCCCGGCAGCGCCACCAGTGTCTCCGCGATCGTCCGCGCATTCACGTGGTCCTGCGCCAGGCGCCCCGGTCCCTTCTCAAGCGCAATCCGCGCCGGCGCCGCAATGACTCCGGCCTGCCGCATCCCCCCACCCACCGCCTTGCGCAGTTCCCGACACCGGTCGATGACGCTCTGCGTGCTGCAGATCATCGAGCCAACCGGTGCGCCCAGGCCCTTCGAGAAGCAGAACTGCACGCTGTCCACCGGCGCCACCAGGTCCTGCACACTCGCCCCCTGCGCCACTGCTGCGTTGAATATCCGCGCGCCATCCAGATGCACTCTTGCTCCGCCCTCGCGCGCCACATCCGCCAGCGCCTGCGTCCGCTCCACCGAGAGCACCGTCCCGCCCGCGATATTGTGGCTGTTCTCCAGTTCCAGCATCCCCGTGCGCCGCGTATGGATGTTGCTGCCATCGTGCATGAGCGCCTTGACCTGCTCAGGCGCCATGACCCCGCGTTCACCGTCCGCGCAACGCACCATCAGCCCGCATATCTGTGATACGCCACTGGCTTCGTAGTTGTAGATATGGTTGCCGCGCTCGACAATGATCTCTTCCCCCGGCTGCGTCTGCGCCCACATCGCCAGCAAGTTCCCCATCGACCCCGACACCACGAACAGCCCCGCCTCCTTGCCCATTGCCTCCGCCGACTGCTCCTCCAGGGCATTCACGGTCGGATCCTCGCCGCTCACGTCATCGCCGACCACCGCTTCGGCCATCGCCTGCCGCATTTCCTCGTCCGGCACGGTCTTCGTGTCGCTGCGCAGGTCAATCTTGCCTGTCCCTGGAGTGCTCAATTGCTTCGCTCTCCTTTGCTGACTGTCATGTGAAACGGCCGCGGAAGTCGTCTCCGCGGCCGTTGGATCATATCATTTCTTCTCTATATCTTCCGTGGTCGCAATCGTGCGCGCTTGGTCAGATAGGAGATCACTCTATACCCCACATACACCAGCACATACGCCAGCACCACAATCAGGTCCCAACGCCACGCTTCTGATGTCGCGTGGATCCTCACGTCCGGCTCCGACGCGCTCAGGATCCACGTGCAGCGACCGCCCGAGACCTCCGTCTTCGCTGGCGCCACGCCTGTGATCCGCCCCGGCATGATCAGCGTGTATTCCAGGCTTGTCCACGGCGCGGGCACGCGTTCCTTCTCCGTGCCATACGTGAAATCAACCGTGATTCGCTCCGAGAACTCATACGTCGTCTTCAGCGACAGCGGTGCCCGCACGAAATCCATCACCTGGGCATCCACCTCGTCCAATGCCCCCAGGTTTGCCACCTGACTGCTCCGCGAGATATGCACCCGGTTGTTGCTCACGTGCATGCCGTCGCTGTTGTACCCCCGCGACGTGTCTCGCGTCCACTGCAGCAGTTGTCGCTGCAGTGATACGTCGCCGGAGGTCTGAATGGTCCTCACGCCCGACGCGTCCTGATACATCCGCGTCTTCATTTCAACGCGGTCGCTGTTGAACAACAGCACGAACGGTATCGCCGCCAGCAGGGAGGTACGCAGTCCCGCCTTCACAGCGAGATCATCTCCTTGACGCTCAGATCAACTCTCCGCCCTGCTCATCGTCCTCGTCCA
Organism: Candidatus Zipacnadia bacterium; assembly: GCA_029821735.1. Taxonomy (GTDB): domain Bacteria; phylum Armatimonadota; class Zipacnadia; order Zipacnadales; family UBA5352; genus JALGSU01. Next base: position 285,359 of record JALGSU010000008.1, read on the forward strand.
GATCAACGGGTTCCTCGAACGCCACCGAGTCCACGTCATCCCCGGTGTCTTCCCCGGTGTCCTCGTCGGCGAGTTCCCCGGCCTCCTCGACACTCTCGGGGGCCACGCTGCCATGCTTCGCCTTCTTCCGTCGCCGCTCCCACGCCACGGTGCACAGCACGCCCAGCGCGAAGAACAGCCCGAAGGCTATCGCTTTGGGCATATCCAGATACCACCCGAAAATATTCAGGCGGACCGGGGCCCAGTTCCGGGCTACCAGAATGATGGCGATCAGAACCAGCAGGCCGTAGCTGACCATCTTCCAGTCCAGCGTGGGCAGCCGCAGTTCCGACAGCGGAGCCACGATCGCGTCCGCGGTCCGGCCCACCACGCCGCGTCGGTGTGCGGTCGCTACACGGCTCTTGCGGGCTTGCTTCTGACCTTCGGGGGTTTCAGCGCCGAGCTTAGCCTCTTCAGGCACTGTACGCGCCTCCTTACCCACATGGGGTTGCTCAGTCGCTGGCATTATAGGGGCCACCTTGCTGCACTGTCAAGCACGCACCCATTCCACCCTCAAGACCCCAGCAGCCGCACCGGATACGGAGGCGCTGCGCCCTCCCGTGGCGAATTGCCGTCTGCCCAACCCACTTCCCGCAACTGGGAGCCCGCCCATGACTTCACGTGAGCGCATGATGGCCGCATTCCGTCTCGAGCCCGTCGATCACTTCCCCATCCAGATACGAGGCGTCCGCTTCTGGGATGACGACTGGTGCGCGACTCGCGACGCCAGCTATGGACCCGTCATCGAGGCCGTCCGCGAACACGGTGACATCGAGCTTGGCTGGGGACTCGGCGGCGGAATGTTGCTCACCGCATCGCCCGAACTCACCACCACCACTGAAACCATCGACGAGGGCGACTGGATCCGCCACATCACCACCATCCACGCGCCCGCTGGCGACATGACTTCGGTCCGCTTGAACAGCACGCGCGGCCTCCCCGGTCTGGCGATGGAGTTCCCCGTCAAGACCCTCGAGGACGTCGAGAAGGTCCTCTCCGTCCCCTACGTCCCACACCAGCCCGATTGCGCCAGCTTCTTCGCAGCCGACGAGGCGCTCGGCGATCGCGGCATCGTCATGTGCTCTGTCCCGCTTCCCATCACGACCATCCACGCACTCATGGGCACCGACACCCTTGCCATCTGGTCCATCACTGAGCGCGACGTAATCCACCGCCTCACCGACGTCTTCGTGCAGCGCTCCCTCGACATCCTCAACTGGGGCCTGTCGCAGGGCGTCGGCCCTGTCTTTAGCACGCTTGGCGAGGAGTATCTTGCCCCACCGCTCGCTGGCCCGCGCGACTTCCACGACTTCGTCACCACGCCCGGCATCGCTCTCGGCAACCGCATCCACGAGGCCGGTTGCCTGCGCCACATTCACTCCCACGGCTCCATTGCCGCCATTCTCGAAGATTACATCGAGATGGGCGCTGACTGCCTGCATCCCATCGAGGCCCCGCCTCTCGGCGACATGCCCTTCGACGAGGCCAAGCGCCTGGTCGGCGACCGCGTCTGCCTCGAGGGCAACATTCAGATCGGCGACGTCTACCACGATCCCACCGATGTCCTCGTCGAGAAGGTCAAGCGCACCTGTGAGATCGGGGCGCCGGGCGGTGGCTTCATCCTCTGCCCCACCGCGTCCCCGCACACTGCGGTGCTCACAGACCAGACGGTGCGCAACTACGTGGCAATGGTCGAAACCGCCGCCTCCATGTGGTAGCACATACTCCCGGTACACCAAACGGGCCGCCCATCAGGGCGGCCCGCCGTTGCCTTCGCTGCCGTTTCTGCTGTTCGCCGTCCGCTGCTTGTCCCCCATAGCTTCAGCGAAGGGGGATCGTTTCTGCCTTGCGCCGTTCCCCTTTGCCTTTTGCCCATTCCCATTTGCCGCCGTTCTTGCCTTACCTACCCTTCCGGCGCTGGCTGCATCCTCATCTGTATCCGCGGCAGGGCCTGCATCATCCGCTCCATCCGTTCCTTCTCCTCATCACTCCGCAGATCCATCGCCGCCAGCTCCACCATATCCTCAACCCGGAACTGGTGGAGCATATAGCCACGCAGCGCGTACAGGTATGGCCCCATGAGCTCCAGCTTGCCGCCAGCCACCCCCGGCATACGCCAGCTGCGCCCCTCCGCCATATTCAGTTCCTCCTCAGTGCGCAGGTCCCGCTCCCACACCAGCGCCATCCCCTCGGCCGCGAACTGGTGCAGCATATGCCCCCGCAGCACGAACACGTGCGTATCGGTAACCGCCATGTCCGCCTGCGCGTCACCGCCTCTGCCCCAGCCCGATGAACTGATCACGCGCATCTGGCCATCCTCGCCGCCCACCGCCACTGTGAAGTTCATCTGCCCGGCGGCGCCACCGGCCTCCTGCTCCTGCGCTACTCGCCCGATCCCCTCGGCTCGCTCGGCTGCCAGATCGTCCTGCCCCTCGAACTTCACTTCTCCGCGCGTGACGGTGATGTCCATCGGCGCATCCGCACCCTCACGCGTGACGGTCAGCACCACCTGCGTGCCCACTTCACCCCTGACCAGCCCGACCACGTCCACCAGGGGCATGCCCGCGAGCGCCGTTCCGTCCACATGCGTGACCACATCCCCGGCCTTCACTCCAGCCTTCTCCGCCGGTGCGTCCGGAATCAGCTTCTCGATCCGTACCGCTCTGCCGGCGTCAGTCTCGACCTGAATGAGCATCGCACCAATCCCGATCATCCTGAAGTCTTCATCATCCGCCACGCACGCTCCCACCACGAGCACACTGACTGCCAGCACCCACACGACCCTTGCCACCATCGTCTCTCCCACCTCTCGAGCCCGACGAATGTCGGGCGAAGATCGTCCGTAGCTCGGCGTCATTTGCCGAGCGGAGGAGGACCCGCCGTTCTTACCCCACAACGTCCTTCAGATACTCCAGGTTGGCCTTCCCAGCAGCCGCCGGGTCATCCGTCGGCGGCGTCTCCAGAACCAGCCAGCCGTCGTAGCCAAGCTCCCGCGCTTTGGCGATACACGCCGGGATATCCACCTTACCCTCGCCCAGCAGATCGCCCTCAAAGTCCTTGATGTGGATGATGGCCATCATGTCGCCGAGCAGGTCCATCTCCGCCATCGTGTCGAATCCGAAGTTGCACGAGTTGCCTATGTCGAAGTACGTCTTCACGTGCGAGCTGCCCACGCCGTCCGCCAGCGCCTTGATCTCTTCGGCAGACTTGCCAACACCGCGCCCCACGTTCTCCAGGCAGATCGTCACGTCTGCGGCCTCGGCCTGTGGTGCCAGCGCCTTGATCTCGCGAATCCAGCGCGCCACTTGCTCCTCATGCGTCACTGTCTCGTCTTCGGAGGGCGTGATCGGTACCAGGAACCACTTCGCACCGACTGCCGCGCACGCTTCGATGCCCTGCGAGATCAGGTACTGCGCACGCGCCAGCTTCTCCGGATCGGTTGCCGCCGGGCTTGTCGCCCACAGTGCGCCCACGCACATCGACGGCACGGCCACGCCCGTCTCCGCCATGTACTGCTTTACCTGCTCGCGGCCCTCAGCCGTCGAGAACAGTGTCTCCTCGTAGTCCGCCGCCACCTCGAACTCCAGCCCGTCATACCCAAGTTCCGCGGCCATCGCGAATGCGTCGGACATCTCCGGATTGCCCAGCGAGCCCTGCCTTATACCGATCTTCATCTGAGTTTCTCCCTTTGTGTGCATTGTCATCGGTACACTGAATGAAGTCTGATGCGCGTTGTCGCGCATCAGACTTCGGTTCGTACTATTTTCGCAACCCTCAGGCCGGGTCAGCCGGCCCTGCCGACTGCTTGCCCTCCTCGAAGGCGTCGCCGATTGCCGCGATACCCGCCAGCACGCCGGTCGCCTCCATCGGCAGGAAGATCTTCGTGGCCTGCCCGTTCGCCATGCGCTGCAGCGTCTCTAGGTACTTGACCGCCAGCAGATCATGGGTCGGATTGCCCTTGTGTATCGCCGCGAAGACCGTCTCGATGGCCTGCGCTTCACCTTCAGCCACCGTCAGTTCGCGGAACCGGTCGGCGTCCGCCACTTCTCGGATAGCCTGCGCCTGGCCTTCAGCATCCAGAATCTGCGCCTGTCGTCGACCCTCTGCGTCCAGGATCTGCGACTGCCTGCGGCCCTCGGCCTCCAGAATCTGCGACTGCCGCACACCCTCCGCTTCCAGGATCGATGCCCGCTTGTCACGCTCGGCCTTCATCTGCCGGCTCATCGCCTCTGTGATGTCCCGCGGCGGATCGATCCGCTGCAACTCAACTCGCGTCACCCGCACGCCCCACTTGTCAGTGGCGTCGTCCAGTATCGCCCGGAGCTGCGCGTTGATTGTCTCGCGCGAAGTCAGCGTTTCATCAAGCTCCATGTCGCCGACCACGTTTCGCAGGTTGGTCTGCGCCAGCTTCATCGCAGCCAGGCGGAAGTCAGTCACGTTGTATGACCGCCGGAACGGGTCGGTCACCTCGAAGTAGATCACCGCGTCCACGGTCACCACCGCGTTGTCTTCCGTGATGACCTCCTGCGGCGTGACATCCAGGACTGTTTCGCGCATATCCACCCGCGTCAGCGTGTCAACGAACGGGAAGATCATCTTGAGCCCTGGTTCTGCCGTGTACTTGTACTTCCCGAAAGTCGCCACCACGCCACGCTCATATTGTTTGACGATGAAAACCGCCTGGCTCACGAATATCACAGCCAGTATGCCGAGAACTACCCACAGCATGCTGTCCGACCTCCTTGAAGTCTACGCCTGTTGGGTATCATCGCACTGCGCGGCTGTCTAGCTCTCGCCCGCGACCGCGCACACAATCAGTGTTGCTCCCTCAATAGCAGTGACGAGCACCTGCTCCTTTTCTTCATGTCGCGCGTCTGACCGTGCGCGCCACTCATCAGAGCCGATACGCACTCGACCCGTATTCTCAATCGCGTCAACGGTCTCCAGCACGACCGCCTTCTGCCCCACGAGGCTGTCGACGTTCGACACCATGTCACCGGCCTTGTGCAGACGTTGCGCCAGAATCCTGCCAACATACAGCAGAATTGAGGTGCTCACCACGAACATCGCCCACGGCGCCCACATCACCCCGGGCGCCAACCACCCAACCAGCCCTGCCATGAAGCAGCCACAGGCCACCCACAGCAGGAACATCGTCCCAGACAACAGCTCCAGGATCAACGTCCCGAGACCAACTGCCAACCAGATCACATACGGCTCCATCTTCCGCCTCCAGTACGACGATGGTGCACCAGAGCGGCGCATCTATATTACGCCCACCCGCCCCCCCCGGGCAAGCATACTATACCGATTCTCTACCCGCCGTTCCCCTGTGCCGTCCTCGCAGTTCGCCGTAGTCGTCGCTGCTTGCGTTTCTGTCGCTTCTGCCGTGTCTCTTTCGTCCCCGCCGTTCCCCCTTGCCCATTCCCCATTCCCTCTTGCCGCCGTTTAGAGCGTCTTCAATCTCGCATCGAGATTGCCTACGAACGCCAGCGCATAGGCCTGCAGGAACACGCTGAACGGCAGGAACACGCACTGGCTCAAGTAGCTGAGCACCACAAAGAACGCGCCCCCGCACACCACCAGCGCGGGCCCCACATAAAGCGCGATGCTCGGCGCGTCCATCCCCGTCGCCGCCGCCGCTGCCACCATACCCCCCGCGCTCAGCACCGCGGGCATCAGCAGCAGCATCATCGGCACGATCATCAGCAGCCCCACGAACCCCACGCCCATCCCCACCGCGAGCCGCAGCAGGTAGTACACCACCACGTCCCAGAATCGCCCCCGCCACGCCTCCCGCACCACCCGCCAACTCTCCCAGACCCCGCCTCCTGTGGCATACATCGCCGGCACCAGGAAGTCACGCGTCAGCGTCTGGATCAGCCCCATGCTGATCGCCGCCAGCACGATAAGCCCGATCACCAGCACCAGCCCGCCCACACCGATCGCCGCCAGGATCGCCTCGCCGCTCGCCACCCCCACGCCGCTGATCACGATCGGCAGGATCGCCAGCGCCCCCAGCAACGCCGGCACCAGCCCTACCACCAGATACCACAGCAGCAGCGACAGGCCCTGCCCCGAATGCTGCCCCCACGCCTGGCGGATCGAGCGCTTCCCTCCCATCCGAACCGCGTCCACGAAGATGAACCGGAACACGCATCGGATGTAGAATATCGCGAACGTCACCACGATCCACAGGATCGCCAAGCCGATTATCAGCGCCAGCAGGCTCGCGATATTCTCACGCACGAACTCCATCGCGTGCTGCGCCCACTGAATCGCCTCGCCGCCTAAGCCCGGATCCTCCCCGCCAGGATTGGGCACATTCACGCTGCCGCCACCGCCACCCCCGCCCATGGGCGAGCCCAGCATGGCGATGAACGCGAGCTTCAGCCACAGGCTCAGATTGAACCTGCTAAAGAGCGTGGACCTTACATGCGCCCACGCCTGCCCTGCGCTGTCGATCACTACGGACCCGGGGGAGCTGCCCATCTGACCGGTCACCGCCGCATCTTCTCGGAGATAGCACAATGGCTGATTTGACCCTATGATGCTCCGAATCCTGCTTGGGCGGTCAGGTCAGTGGCACGTGACTTGGGGGCGTGTCATCATCCTCCTTGACATGGCCTGCCGCACTGGCTATCCTGCCCGCAACTCAACAGCCCTTGTCAGGAGGCTGCCTGGTATGCTCAGCGCGTCAGACCTCAAAGGTATAATACCCCCCACCACGACCCCTCTAACGTCCGACGAGACGATTTGTCGGGAATCCGTCGCGCGCCTCATGGACTTCTTCGTGGATGCGGGCGTCGGCGGGATGTTCGTCCTCGGCTCCTCCGGCGAGTGCCCGTGCATGACGGTCGAACGCAAGCTCGAGATGGTCGACGCCGTCGCCGATTCGCTCGCCGGCCGCCTACCGTTGCTCGGCGGCGTCACCTCCCCCTCATGGGCCATCAGCATCTCGCTCGCCCACGAGTTCGCCGAGCGTGGCGTTGACGCCATCGTCGCCACCACCCCATACTATTTCCACTATTCTCAGTGCGAACTCAAGAACTGGTTCACTCGTCTCGCCGAGGAGAGTCCTGTCCCGCTCTTCATCTACGACATCCCGGGACGCTCGGACAACCCCCTCACGGTCGACACCATTCTTACCTTGAGCGAGCACGAGCGCATCATCGGCCTCAAAGACAGTTCCGGCGACATCGAGCGCGGTCTCGGCATCGCCGACGCGCTTGACGGTCGCGACGATTTCAGCATCTTCCAGGGCTCCGAGCGCCTGCTGGCGACCTCGATCCTCCAGGGATACCATGGCGGCGTGCAGGGCATCGCCAACATCGCCCCGCGCCTGTGCAACGCCGTATACGAGGCGGCCGCTGCCGGCGACTTGCCCGAGGCCCGCAAGCTCCAGCGCCTCATCCACAACGCCTTCCCCTACTTCTTCGCAGCTGATCCCGGCACCACAAATGCCTCGGGCATCGTTGGTGCGATGAAGGCCGTCCAGGAGCTCCAGGGCTTGTGCAACCGGCGCACTTTCTTCCCGATGCGCACCTTGACCGATGATGATGTCGCGGCGATCCGTGTCTACACTGACCCGCTCGCCGAGGCTGGCTGGATCACATACGTGTAGCCTCGCCCCCCACCGTCGCCACTGTCCCCACATAAAGCTCGCGGCCCGGCGCACTCCGCCGGGCCGCCTCGATTCTCATCCCACTGACCGTCCGCCCTTTGCCGTCGCCGTTACCGTAGGTCAGGCATCTGCTTGCACCCACCATAGCTCTAGCGAAGGTGGGCCTGCTCGACAATCACTGCCGTCGCCGTCCGGAGGGGCTGCATGCCCATGCAGCCCACTGGCCCGAAGGGCCAGGTCGTTGCTATTGATGCCGTACGGAAGGTGCCGTTGCCATTCTGCCCAACGGCGTCCCCGCCCGCCAATCCCCCAAAAGGAGGATTCCCCTCACTGAGCTTGGAATTACCCCAATGAGTATCGCCCCGCACGCGCCGCACCCACACACGAGGAGCGATTGATGGCAGACAGGAAGCACATTCCCGACCCGACACTCCTGCGCATGTGCACCTATCTGCGCGTGCTGGAGCGCCACTCGGGACCGACCATCTCCTCGGCGGGCATCGCCGAGGCGGCGGGCGTCAACGCCGCTCAGGTCCGCAAAGACCTGTCCTTCTTCGGCGACTTTGGCCGCCCCGGCGTGGGCTACCACGTTGACGAGTTGACTGCCGGTGTGCAGCGCGCGATGGGCCTCGACCGCGAACGCCGCGCGGTAATCGTCGGTGCTGGTGCTCTTGGTTCTGCCCTGATCTCCTACCCCGGTTTCCAGGCGCGCGGCTTCCGCATCGCTGCCATATTCGACAGCAACCCCGCAAAGGTCGGCCACATCCTGCGCAGTTTCGAAGTCATGCCCATGTCCGAGCTCGCCAACACCGTCGCCAGCGAGAACGTCACCATCGGCATTATTACTGTCCCACGCGTTGGCGCTCAGGACGTCGCCGACACTCTCGCCGAGGCCGGCGTTGCCGCCATCGTCAACTTCGCCCCCATCACCTTACGCGTCCCTCCGCATGTCCGTCTACGCAACGTCGACCTCACTCAGCAGCTCGAGGCCCTCGCCTACTACCTCGGCGACTGACCCAACCCGCCGCCGCCGCTGTTTGCCGTTGCCCTATCGTGGGTCGAGCTTCCACCCCGACAATCAGTCTGTGCCGTACGTCGTCCCCCACTCCCCCCGTTGTCTTACCCTATCACCACCGCCGCGTAGCTCGCCAGCCCTGTCACCACCACACTACCGTCGTCCCGCGTCTGCACAGCCGTGTCGTCGTCAGGTGTCAGCAGCTCCAGCCGGTTCACATCCGCGTTCAGCCACGTCGCCGGCCGCAAGCTCACCGTCGTCGGCCCCGCCTGGTTGTTGTAGTTAATCAGATGCACCGCCACCCGCCCGTCCGCCGTCCGCCACAGGTCCACCCCGACGTACGCGTCCGCTCGCACCTCCACCGCCAGCCCTCGCGGCGCGCCCGCTGCGATGGCCGCTGCCACTTCCCGGTGCTTCGCGGGCAGATACGGGTGCAGCGGGCTCACGCGACCTTCGGGCCCGGCCTCACACGCCTCCGGAAATCCCTCCAGGCGCGTGACCTTCGCGTGCGTTCCCATACCCGCCAGCACATCATCCGCCCGTCCCCGCCGATTCTCATCATAGCTCCCTGTTTCCCCCGTGATGACCAGCCCGCCGTCCGCCGCCACATGGTTCCGGAAAGCGTGCCCCTCCACATTGCTCATCAGCCGCTGGTTCGCAATGCACACCAGGTCGGTGTCGAACACCTCGTCCTCCGGCATACCCATGTAGATCCGGAACGGGATCTGGTTCTGGAGCATGATCTGCTCGATCCCCTGCAGACTTCGCAGCGCGCCCTCGCGGTCGTAGTCAACCGACGCCAGCGAGTAATACACTCCCACGTTCGCCAGCGGCGTCGACCCCGCGTAAAGCTCTTCGTTGTCCCTGAAGAAGTTCATGTAGCTCTTCAGCGCGCCGCCCCGCGCCGGGTCCTGATACAGTGCTTTGCCGTCCGTCCCCAGGGGTCGGTTCGCCCATGTTGCCGGGAACGGGTGCCCGCCGTAGACCGCCGACTCCGCTATCGACAGTTTCACTTCATTCGCCGTTTCTGGCGCGCGATACCCGCCGCTATCGGGCACGATCCACGCGGTCACGAAGCTCGGCACCCCGATCGCCGTGCACTGTTTCAGGTGCCGCATGGCGCACACCAGCCGGCCGTCCTCCGTCACGCGAGGCATCTCGTGGCACTCCGATGTCGCCAGGTCCAGGTAGTCCCCGCTCCACGGCATGATCCGGTCCCGATCAGGTCGGGTCAGTCCCGGTGCGGGCGGATAGGTCGCGAACACCGCGTCTTCCCGCACTGATTTCGCGTGCCCGTACAGCTCACGCAGCGTCCCGTGCATCTGGTCGACCCGGAACTCGTGCCACGCGTGGTACATCGGGTCCGAGGACGAGATCTGCGGCGCGGGCAGTGCGTGGTCGAAGTGCGGCAGCCCGAACAGCTCGTACTCCCGACCGGCGTAGCTGTCTCTCAGATACTGCCGGAATACCTCCGTGCACCGGTCGCAGTAACACGAGAAGACCGTCCCATCCCACTCCACCCCATCGAGCCCGATATTCTCCAGCCCGTTGCTCACCACGCGCTTGAGATACTCCATGAACACGGGGCTGGTCAAGTCCCACTGCCACCGGAAGTATCCGCTCCCGCCGTACAGGCGCTTGCTCCCATCTGGCGCATACTGCACATGCTCGGCCAGATCGGGCACTTCGTCCATCAGTGCCTCCGGGTACACGGTTGTGTACTGGCAATACCCCAGCACATGGATGCCATACTGGTGGTAGAGTTCGACCAGCTTGCGTGTCCGCTCCATCTCTTCGGCCTCAAACTCCAGCCCGAAGCCCTTGTAGTAATGTGTCGTCACCAGGTTTATGCCGATCTCCGCCATGGCGGCGACGTGCTTCTCGCTATGCAGATGCTCCCACCAGCGCGGCGCCCACAGTGCTCGCCCGTCCACGCCACCCGAGAGGCTCCCGGCGCGCAGATAAAACGACGGCGGCTCCCACCCGCCCCACGCCCAACGGATACGTCCCCGCTCAAACCATTCTGGCACTCGCCCCGGCTTGCCCTGCTTGCTCATCGTCGGCCTCCCGGCTCTAACCCGCGACTTCCCGCTTTGCCTTGTCTCTCCGGCAATGACCTGCCAGTTGCTGGCCTATTCCGCACTCCCGGCGGCCCGCCCTTCGTCACCCCCGTCGCCGTTGCCGTCGTCGTTGCTGTTGCCGGGAGCGCCGGCTTCCAGCCGGCATAGCCGTTTGCTCTGCCGTTCGCCGTCGCTGTCGGTTCTGCTATTTCTCTCGTTTCTGTCTTCTCTGCCGTAGGGACCCTATCCGGCCCGGCCGTGGTCGTTGCCATCCGCTCTTGCTGTTACTTCATCTCTATCGTACGCAGGTCAAACTACAACTCACGCTGAATTTGCCCTGAGATTCCATACTCCCGCCTCTCGGAGATTCAATGAACAAGCTCTTCGTCACCAACTCGGCTCTGGCCTACCCGCCGCCACCTCGCGACATGCTGGGTCCCAACGACGCCGTCCTGCCGCTCGTCGAGCGTTTCGAAGAGGCCCTGTTCATGCCGTCGCCCTTCTACGCCGATCTCCACGACGAAGTCCCCGCCATGCGCGCCGAGGCACTCGATCTTCTCGCCGATCTTGCGGACGAATTGCCGGCGGCCGCAACTGACGATGCCGCCTGGGGCCATTCTTCGTGGGACGTCGTCCGCGGCGTGCTCCTCAAATTCTCCATCGGCCCGCTGCTCGCGAACGCCCGTCTCGCGCAGGCGGCTGCGCTCGAGGATCCCGCCGAGCTCGTTGGCTGGGAATTCCCCCGCCAGAGTTCCTGGTGGTCTGGCCGTCAGATGGTCGATGCCGTCGCCCGCGAGATCGCCGACCGCACCGGCGCACCCCTCACCCTCCGCGCCTCTCGCCACCAGCGCGCCCTCCGCGCCCTGTCTGTGCAGTGGGCCACCGGCGCGCTTGCATCACGCTACTTCCGCTCTCGGGCCGATCTGCCCCCGTCTCCCGAACCGGCTCCCTGCGACGTCCTCTTCGCGAACGTCGGGCCCACGCTTCTCCCGCTCTTTGGGCGCATCGGCGAACGCCTGCGCGACCAGCACGGCCTCGCGGTCATGGGCGTCGAAGTCCCCGTGGCCCCCTCCGATACTGGCCTGACCGTCGACGGCCTCGCCCACACTCACCTTTACGCCCAGACCACGCCCGCCATGCTCACCGCGGCCCGCCGCGAGGTCCGCTCGGCGACGCTCGGAGCCGGCGGCCTTGCCCGCCGGCTGCGCTGGTCGCGTCGCATCTCCCATCTCGGCCCGGAGCTCGGCGAGGTGTTCGTCAGGCGCGTCGCTCAAGCGCTCATTCACCTTGTCCCGGTCGCTGCGTATCACGCCCGCCTGTGGGAGCGCCTGCTTGACGCCACACGCCCGCGAGTGCTCGTCACCTTCAACAGTTTCAACGAGGCCATCGCACCGGGCGTCCTTCAGGCTCGCCATCGAGGCATACCGACCGTCTGCTGCCAGCACGGAATCTGGGGCCCGCTATTCCGCGCGGCCTCACTGCTGCCGTACGATGACGTTGTGGTCTTCGGCGAGTACGCCCGCGAGATTCTCAGCCCCATCGCCCACGAGCGCACCCGTTTCACCATGACCGGCCACAGTGACTACGATGACGCCCACGTCCAGCCAGACCTGGCCCCGGTGCCCGACGGCCCTCCGATGGTCCTCGTCACCACCCAGCCCATCGGCCAACGTCTCATGCTCGGCGAGCCATGCTCATGGGTCGAGAAGCTGGCGCAAGCCTGCGCCGAGCTTGGCGCGCGCATGGTCATCAAGCCCCACCCGCACGAAGCCGACACCTCGTCCTGGCAGGCTCTCGCGCTGCGCATCCCTGACACCGTCACCTTCGTCCCTCACGGTGAGCGCCCGCTCTCCGAACTCATGGACGAATGCACGGTTCTCGCCACGCGCTTTTCCACCACTGCCATGGAGGCCAACTTGCTCGGCAAACTCGTCCTCACGGTCTACCCCACCGGTGGTCGCGAGCAGTATCCGTTCGCTGGCGACGGTGCCGCGCTCAAAGCCAGCTCGTGCGACGAACTCGTGCCCTGCCTCCGCGCCCTGCTCACTGACGCCGCCACTCGCGAGCGCATTGCCGCTTCCCGTCCTGACTTCATCCGCCGTCACATTGGCCCGGTGGATGGCGGAGCCACCGAGCGCATAGCCGCCCTCATCGCCGACCGCACCTCCACCCCCTAGCCGCCCGCACATCCCGTACACGACAACGGGCCGGTCATCTCACCGGCCCACCGCACGTCGTTAGTCTCTTGCCGCCTGTCACCCATAGCTCGGCGCTGTCTGCCGAGCGAAGGGTGATCGCCTTTCCATTACTCCGCCCGCATCGCCTCGATTGCCGCCGCCAGCGCCTCTCGTGCAGCCGCCACCTTCGTCACGTCAAACGTATACGGTTCGTCGTTGGCTGCCTTCACGTTCGGCCATTTATCCACCAGCGCCAGCGCTCCGGCCACCGCTTCCCGCCCCTGCGCCGCCGCTTCCGGCTTACCCGCTGCCTCAAGTTTCTCTGCAAGCTCCTCCGCCATCACCATGTACTCGAAGTCTTCGAGGCCCTCGCGGAACAGCTCCCAGCGCACCGACTCGATCGGCCCTATCTCGTCCGCATTCCGCGGCGGGTAGAGCATCACGCCCGAGCCGCCCTTCCCGTTCGTCCACGGGTCCGCCATACCGCCCCGCCAACACACCGTGCCCCACCACGAGTATGTCCCGTCCACGTCGTACTTCTTCAGCAGCCACGGCCACAGTCGCACCCGAATCGGCTTGTGGTCCGGCAGGTTCACCGCGTTGTTGTACACGCTGATCCGGTTCCCCGCCGCCCGGGCCGCCGCGATGTTCGCGATATTCCTGTTCCAGCTATCCGTATGCAGCACCCACAGGTCGCTCACGTCCAGCAGCTCCGGGTGCGGGTACGAGACGGTGTGCGCCACCTGCAGTTCCGAGTCTATATCCTTGAGCAACTCGCACAGCGTCCGGATGCCGTTCACCGTCGGCTGATGCGTCAGATTCGGTTCATCGATGAATCGCACCGTCGGCGTCAGGAACAGTCCCTCATCCCGCAGCCGCCCCAGCAATTGGTCCATGTAGTCCCGGAACGGTGCCTCGAACGCCGGGTTGAGCATCGTCAGTGCCGCGTCTGCGAACACTGCGACCCCGCGCCACTGAGCGTCCGGCGGCATCTGGTGAGTACCTCGGTGGCCAATCCACAGGGACGGGATATTGGTCCGCCGCATCCCGAACTCATCGCGCATGTACCGGAGGTGGTCGATGAAGGTCTCCATCTCCACTTCGGCCGCGTCCCCATCCACCACCACGCTCACCAGCGCCCCGGGCATGCACCGTGTCCTGTGTTCGTAGAAGCTGCGGTAGTATGCTCGCAGCACGTCTTCCTCGTCGCCACTCTCCCGCGCCAGCACCAGGTTCCAGCGGAAGTTCGACCGGATGTCGATGCTCGGCCGCCGCGGGATATCGAAGCCCCTTACCCGCAGCCGCACTGGCACCCGACACAGCGTCGCACCCGCGCTCGTCAGCGTCAGTGTCGCTTCGTACTCTCCCGGCTCCTGCCCGGCTGGCACCCGCACCGTGAACCAGAACGGTTGATTCGTCCCGGCCGCCACATCGCACGGCAGTTGCTCTGTCAGCGCATCCGGATTCAGCCCCTTGTACCCGAACGGCCCCCGTGTCTGCTGGATGTCAACATACTCCACTCGCCGACAGCGCAACGCATCTTCCGGCATCTCGCCAGGTCCCTCGAACGCGCCCCACGTCCACGTTACATCGCTCGCGTCCGCTTCCGGCTTCAGCGCGATCTGGAAGCTCTCATACTCGCCCCCCGCGGCCGCGATCTCGATTGCCTCAAGCGCCTCTCCCTCTGGCGTCGCCTGATCCACCAGGATCTTCCGGTTCACGTCCTCGGTCCAAGCGACGCCGCCCTCGAAGAGCCGCAGCACCCGCGCCGTGTCCGGTTGCTCACGCGGCTCCAGCGCCGTCAGCACCACGTCGTCCACCCACGCACGCGCGCCTGCCTCTGCGCTGCTGAGTTTGATCAGCAGGTTCAGTTCCGTAACGCCCGCCGGTGCCACGAACTCGCCCACTTCCGCCAGCGCCCAACCTGCCTCATCCGCGCCGCCCAGGAACTCCCCATCCACAAAGGTCCCCGTCTGCGTATACGGTGTCGCCACCATCGGCTTGTATATGACGTTCGCCATTTTGCCGTCGCCGATCGGATGGCGCACGTACACGACTGTCCGGCATGGCACCTCTCCCGCCCGGTAGTAGAAGTTCAGGCTGTAGACGACGCCTGGCTCCACATCCACGTCAGTGCTCCACCCGCCGTTAGGTCCCTCGAGTCCCAGACTGCGATCCCCACTATGTGCATTTTCATCGGCCCACCACCCGCGCGAGGCCTGCCACGAGTAGTAGCTCCACCCCTCAGGCGTGTCGCCCTCGCCCATCTCGAAACTCCAGTTCGGCGCCAGGCTCTCAGGAATCACCGCCGCCTGCTCCTGCGCGCATCCCATCATCGCGCACACGCACAGGCCCACCAACCCCAACTGTGCTGTCAGCCACACTCGCACCGACACCAACTCCCTGCCTCTCAGCTCACTCGCCTGATCCATCGCCGTCTGCCGTCACCGTTCCCGCCGTCACCGTTCCCGCCGTCACCGTTCCCGCCGTCACCGTTCCCGCCGTCACCGTTCCCGCCGTCACCGTTCCCGCCGTTGCCGTCCCCGCCGTTCCCCCATTGCCTATTCCCTATTCCCCATTGCCGCCGTTGCCGTTCACGCCGTCACCGTTCCCGCCGTTGCCGTCCCCGCCGTTCCCCCATTGCCTATTCCCTATTCCCCATTGCCGCCGTTGCCGTTCCCGCCGTTGCCGTCCCCGCCGTTCCCCCATTGCCTATTCCCTATTCCCCATTGCCGCCGTTGCCGTTCACGCCTTTCCCCGCTTCTCCCGAATGATGACCGCACACCGCGCTTCATCGATCCCCGACATGTCCTTGTCGTACTCAAACCCCATCGGCTCGAGCACCCGCGCATACAGCACCGCGCAATGCCCGCAGTAGTCGTGATATGGTTCCATATGTTCCATCTCAAGCAGCATGCCCTTCGACGGGCAGTGGTGCATCTCGATGCGGAACTCCCCCGCCTCGTCGTCGATGCTCATCGTGAAATCCGCGGCTTCCTCATTCAGCGCGCGCGACCAGTACATCCAGCAGCCCCGCAGACCGTGCTTCTCCGCCAGGTCGCGCAGATTCCCCAGGAAGTTATCCGATATGTATTCCCAGTAATCGACCACACCCTCATGCCCGCTGCGCTCCTCGAGATACTTGAACAGTTCGCTGTAGGCCGGGATGAAATCCGTGCACGGGATCATAGTTCCTCCCTCCTGAAAAACCGCTCCACACGCGCCCCCGTCAGCTCATCGTAGTCCACCAGTTCGGCCCGGAACACCGTGCCCTCCACCAGCGCCTCATTCACCGCCCGCGTCGTCTCCACCCACATAGGCGCGATGGCGTACCCATGCTCGCGCATATGCATCACCGCCGGGCACTCGTCCAGTTCGATGACCATCTCATCGTCGCTGCACCGGATCCGCGCGCTCGCACCTTCGGTCGCGTACACTCGCTGGAAATGCTCCGCCAGCGCCACCAGCCCCCGCGCCTGCACGTCCTCGCGCAACGCCGCGTAATGCGCCAGCGTGAACCGTCGCAGGTAGTCGCGCACCGAATCGTCGCCGTACTTCTCCTGCAGATACGCGATCCCCGTGCTCAGCGCTCCGTGGAAATCTTTGTGCAGGTACTCGTTGTCCGAAGCGCTGCGCTCCATCACCTCTTTGGGCATGGCCTCATCCCTCCCAGGGGAACAGCATCTCCCGCTCCTCGCCGAGCACGCGCTCTATGCCCGCCGCGCACTCGTCGTTCAACTCATAGTTCAGGTGGTTGGCGTTGGTCCGGAACACGCCCATCCCCACCAGCAGTTGCTTCTGCCCGGCCAGCCAGCACTTGATCTCCTTGCCCCCGTACACAGCCCACATGATCTCGTTCATGTGGTCCTGCACAGCGTTTGCGCGTTCGATATCCCCCGCCTGCGTGGCCCGAATGATCTCCCACGCCATCGCCCCATTGAAGATCCCGCCGCCCAACAGCAGGCCGTCGTATCCGGCCGCGATATACTCCACGCAGCGGAACTCATCCCCATCCAGCACCAGAATCTCCGGCCGTTGCTCCCGAGCCGCCAGACACAGTTCCCGACGCTCGTCGTCGCCCGAACTGTCCTTGATCATGCACACTTTCGGGTGCTGGTAGATCTCGCTGATGACGCTTGTCGGGATTGGGCTCGGACCACGCTCACCCAGTTCATAGATACCCACTGGCAGCGGGCTGGCGTCGATCGCCTGCATGTACATTGCCAGTGTGCTCGCATCGGTCTTATTCATCCGGAAGAACGGTTGGGCGATGACCGCCACATCTCCGCCGTCCTCGGCGGCGCGGTTCATATTGTCGATAACTCGCGCTGCTGAGTTGTCGGTCACTTGCACTGCCATGGCCATTTTGCCTTTGGCGAACTTCGCCACTTCACGCACGAGGGTCCGCCGGTCTTCGTCTGGCAGCCACGGGCCTTCTCCACACGAGCCTGCCACGAACAGTCCGCGGATATCGAGCTTGGCGTGATGCTCGACCATTCGCTCTATGCTGGGCACGTCCAGTGACAGGTCCTCACACAGTGGTGTTGGTGTAGCGGACCACACTCCGCAGAGCTGTTCTCGTGCAAATCCCTCGATCATCAGCAAATCCTCCCTGGATTCTCTGTCCTTGCCCCCGCTGGCCGCCTGTCCCCCGTAGCCTTGGCGAAGGGGGATTGCCGTCCGCCGTTACCGTACGGAGAGGCCGGACCCCGTTCCGGCCTGTGCCTTTGCCGTCCGCCTTTGCTGTACGGAGGGGCCAAATAGGGGGGACCGCGCTCTAGCGCGGTGGGACCCTATCCGGCCCAGCCGTCGCTGTTCCCTCTTGCCCTTTGCCCATTCCCGTTTGCCGCCGTTGCCGTTCCCCCGTTCGGTCCCGGCAGACAACCCGGGCAGCTCGCCTGGGTCACCTCACACGCCGCCTCATCGCTCACCGTGAACTGCAGGTCGCCGTCCAGAACCCACGCCCAATGCCCGCCCAGTTCCTGCGTCCGGTCGCCCAGGTTCGAGTGCCACGTCTCTTCGGTCAGGTTCATCCGCACGCGGTACTCGCCCGCTGGCACTCCCAGCTTCCCGACCGTCGCCCGCGCCGGCTCCCACTCCCCGAACACCGCTTCCTCGCCCCCGCCGCCAACGTCACCGCTCTCGTATCCGTACTCGCCCCGCTCGATCCCGTACCATCGCGGCGAGCTGTCATGTTCACCCCGGTCCCTCTGCCCCACTTTCCACAGCACATGCAGGCTCCGGTCCATCCAGAACTGATGGTCACACTCGCCCTGCCCGTCGGTAATGAGCCAGTCGAACAGCAGATACCCACGCACCTCATGCCCCTTGCTCAGATGTTCGCCCAGTTCCGCGTCACTCACGTTCCAGTCGCAGTCGTGACACCACCAGCGTCCCATCCGCCCGAGTTGCCAGCTCGACCAGCTCTCCATGTCCACGTTGTCCGTTTCATCCGGTCCGAGAACCGGCGCCGCGCCCACCAGTTTGATCTGGTACACGAACCACGGCTTCAGCCCCCGCGCCCTCAGCCATCCCTTCAGCGTCCTCGCGCACGCCTCGTATTCCACCCGCACCTCGCACGCGTCGTAGCTGAAATCCTCCCGGAAATCTCGCGCATACACCACATCCGCCACGTCCCGCCAACGCGGCCGCATCGGCTCCTCGACCGACATCGGCCTCAGAACGTGTTCGCTCATTTCGCTCACGGTGAAGCGTCCTTCCGGCGCATCTGGCGTGCTCAGCGGCGGCCCGCAGACCTCGCACCGCCGGCCCTGCAGATACAGTGCCGCGCTCAGGGCAAGCACCACCGCCGCCAGCAGCAACGCTGCTCGCCACCGTCGGCCCGGCTCCCCTCTGGGTTCGGGCCGCTGGCCCTTGTCGCTCGTTCTTTGCATCCCACGGGGATATTGCCGCGCGCGGCGCTGTGTTCCCTCCACAGGACCCCGCTTTTTCTGCAGGTCCACGCCTCTGCGCGGGAGAAACGCTGCTCCGGCCCGCTCACTTGCGTCGCACACGGGAGCATCGCCCATGGTCATCGATCCCCACAGCAACCGCCTCCGCCGACTCGAATTCCGCCCGGTCAGCTACGATGTTGACGAACTCGTCGACCTGCTCGAATACGCCGAGTGCGACATGATCGTCATGAGCGCCACCATCGGCACCGGCCACGCCCTCTTCCCCTCCCGGATCATGCCTCACCACCCCGACATGGACCCCGATTACGTGCCCCGCGTGGTCGAGCAGTGCCACCAGCGCGACATCGCCGTCACCAGTTGGGTCGTCTTCAACATTCAGGACGTCCGCTCCGCCGACGATTACGCGCCCGCGCAGAAATGGCCTGACATGCAGATCAAGTTCCTCCCCGCCCTCGATGGCACCACCATTGATGGCCCCGTCGGCATGTGCCTGCTCGGCTCACCATACTGGGAGATTCTCGCTGAGTTCCAGACCGAGGTCCTCGACCTCGACGTCGACGCCCTCTGGTTCGACGGTTACTCCCTGCGCGGCATGCCTGGAGAATTCCGCCCGGGCTGCGTCTGCGATCATTGCGCGCGCGCGTTCCGCGAAGACTCCGGCCTCGACCTGCCCGAGCGCGAGGACTGGCACGATGAGCGCTTCCTCACCTGGGTCGACTGGCGCTGGGATCGCCTCATGGCCAACACTGAAAAGATCGTCGAGCGCGTCCACGCCCACCGCCCCGGCGTCCCCATGACTCTCAACACCGCCAACCACCCATGGGACGCCCCCGGCTGGAAGCAGCAGTGGGAGTGGGGCGGCCCCATGCGCCGCTACCGCAACGTCTACACCTCCCATCACGCAGGCACCTACGACTTCAATGGCTCCAATCTCGCCATGCTTAACGCCAAGCTCGCCAAGGCCCAGTCTGACGAGGGTGCCGACATCTGGACACCCCTCTGGAGCGGCCGCGAGTCCCGCGCCGGCTCACCGCGCCCACGCCATCTCGCCAACCACGGGCTCGCCGCCATCACTGAGGGCGTCTGGCCATGGTGGGGTATGGCCCACGGTTCTGACCAGTCGCTCGCCGAGACCCAGCCGCTCTATCGCTGGACTGCTCTCAAGCAGGCCAACCAGGTGGTCAAAGCCCGCGAGCCCTGGTTTGGCGGCGACGAACTCGAGTTCGTCGGCATCGTCGCCAGCGAGCATACCGTCAACTTCTACGACCGCGCCCGCGACGGTTCCCACAACTATGATGACCACTCCAGCGGCCTCTTCGGCACTCACGCCATGCTCTCCGAGGCCCACTTGCTGCATCGTATTCTCTACGAAGACCACCTCCGCGAGCGCGATTTCGGCGACTGCCAGGTGGTCATTCTCAGCAACGCCGCCTGCCTCGATGACGATTGCTGCGATGCCCTCCGCGGCTTCGTCGACTCCGGTGGACTGCTCATCGCCGGCTACGAGTCCACTCTCTGCGATGCCCACGGTGCCCGCCGCGATGACTTCGCCCTCGCCGATGTCTTCGGCGCATCCTGGCGAGACAGCATCACCCCCCAGCGCCAGCGCGACGTCTCTCGCGGTCTCATCATGGTCGACCCGTCCCTCACCGGCGGCGTCGAGCACATCTGCATCGGCGCCCGCCACTGCCTCATCGATCCCGCCGCCGGCGCCGAGGTGCTGGCCGTCTCAGACCCATTCGGCGGCAACGCCGGCGACGAGCCCGCGATCGTGACCAACTCGTTCGGTTCAGGGGAAGCGATCTACTTCGCGGAGGACTTCGGCGTCGGCTACTGGTCCCGCCCATACACCTGGACCCGCGATCTGCTGGCAGGCCTCTCCCTGCGCCGCACGCCTCCGGTTCAGGTTGATGGCCCCTCGGTGCTGCACATCAACGCTCTGCAGGCCGATGGCGAACTCCGCGTGCACTTGCTCAACTTGCCCTTTGCCACCAACCGCATGATGAATCGCAACGCGATGGCCACGGTCGAGGAGGTCGTGCCGTTGCATGACGTGGTCGTGCGGGTCAACTTGGGCGCTTTCTCATCAGCGGATGGGGAGCCGTTCACTTCTGCACGCGCGGCCATCGCCGACCTTGATCTTTCGGTCGTACCCGACGGCGACTCGCTCCTCATCACCGTCCCTCGCGTGGAGGAGCACGAGATCCTGGTCCTCCGCTGACTCCTTGTTGCCTTTGCCGTTGCCGTCGCCGTGGCCGTATGGAGGGCGGGTCTTTCCTTGGGCACCGAAGCCTTGGCGAAGGTCCAAGCTTTAGCGAAGGTGGGCCAGCCCGACAATCGATGCCGTTCTCTCGGTCGCGTACCCCGACGCAAGCGCAGCTTGCGTTAAGCCGCGCGGAGCGCGGCCGGCCGTTGGCACCACCCTCGGGTTCCGTACACCAACAAGGGCCGGGCATTTCCTGACCATCGACCGGCTCGGTCGTTTTCGTAGTCGTTAACCGTAGGTTGAGCTTCTGCTTGCACCCACCGACTTGTGGGCCGAAGCCTTGGCGAAGGTCCAAGCTTTAGCGAAGGTGGGCCAGCCCGACAATCGATGCCGTTCTCTCGGTCGCGTACCCCGACGCAAGCGCAGCTTGCGTTAAGCCGCGCGGAAAGCGATAGCGCCGCACGCACGGGGGCGTGGTGGAGAAGCGCGGCCCGGCCGTTGGCACCACCCTCGGGTTCCGTACACCAACAAGGGCCGGGCATTGCCTGCCCGGCCCTCGTCGTTTCTGTGGACGCCCTTTCAGGGCTCATCCGCCTTCAAGTCCTCATCCACACTTCCGTCCGGCAGCACCCACCCCGGCGATATGTATCCCTCGCCCTCCCACCGCTTCTTCCGCACGCAGTTCTTGCCGCCGTTGAGGCAGTAGTCGTCGATCCAGTGCTTGTCCAGTCGTCCTGCGTCGTAAGCCCGCTTCATCGCTGAAGTCGCGTCATACCACACGCACACGTTCTTGCCTGACATCGTCTCTCACTTCCTGTATGCTTCTTCGACTTTCTTGATCGCCGCTGCGGTATCCAGCGCTTCCGCCTCGGTCAGACACTCATGGACCGCGATGCGCATATGGTTCGCGTCGGCAGCCTCCGCGCCCGGCACTTTCAGCGCTTCCTCCCAGTCGCCGCTATAGAACACGTCCCACGGGTAGTGGCTCTCCTTACCGAAGGCGCTCTGGTTGACCAGCCAATGCGCGCGCGTCGCCACCGCACCATACCCCGCCCCGATCGGCACGCCCTCGGCGGCCGCTGCTTCGGCGAAGGTCCCCTTATCCACCGTCAACTTGCTCTCGTCGATGCGCAGCAGTCCGAACCACCACGCCGGGTCGCTCTTCTCCGGATACCAGCACACGTGCACGGCTTGCAGGTCCGCGATCTCGCTCTCCAGTCGGTTCATGAACGCGCGCCGCGCGTCGGCGATGCCCGCCATCTTCTCAAGCTGCACGCGCCCCACGCACGCCTCCAGTTCGGTCATCCGGTAGTTCAGCCCCAGGAACAGGTTGCTGCCCACATCCGAGTTGAACGCCTTACCCCGGTCCGCGAATCGCTTCGCGTTCCAGTACAGTTCCTCGTCATCGGTGGTGACCATCCCGCCCTGCCCACCGGCGGTCGTATGCTTGCCGCTCATCAGACTAAAGCACCCGAGGTGCCCGATCGAGCCGACCTTCTTCCCGTCATACATCGCGTCATGCGCCTGCGCGCAATCCTCGATCACCCACAGTTCATGCTCTTTGGCGATGGCCATGATCTCGTCCATCTCGCACGGGATCCCGGCGATGTGCCCGCACACGATCACGCGCGTCTTATCGGTGATCTTCGCGCGCACGCTGTCCGGGTCCATGTTCATTGACTTCGGGCTGGCGTCCGCGAATATCGGGATCATGTTCAGGTCTACCACCGGCATGATTGCGCCCTGATCGGTGATTGGCGAGCAGATAACTTCGCTGCCCGGCTCCAGCCGCAGTGCCCCGAGCGCCGTATGCACTGACGCCGTCCCCGCGCTGCACGCCGCCCCGAACTTCGTGCCCATGTAGGCTGCGAACTCCTCTTCGTAGGCGTCCACGTGCACGCCGCCGTAGCGGTCGAACGCTCCGCCCGCCCGCGCCTCGGTCATCAGTGCCATGACGGCGTCGATCTCACGGTCGTCGATCTGTATCCGTCCCGGCCACGGATCCGTTCGCACCGGTTGTCCGCCATCGATTGCCAGTTTGCTCATAGTCAGGTTCTCTCCTGTCGACTTGGGTCGGCATGCGCCCGCACGGTTCCCCGTACTCCTCCGCACACCTCCCCTCCGCCGTAGCCTTAGCCGTAGCCGTCGCCGTGGTCGTATGGACGGCCGATTCGCAAGAATCGGCCGGTGGTGGCCGCCGTCCGCCTTTGCCGTTGCTGTCGCTTTCGTTTCTGTCGTCTCTTTCGTTTCTGCCTTCTCTGCCTTTCCCCCATTGCCCATTGCCCATTGCCGCCGTTTGCCGTGCCCAAAGGTCTTTCGCCTCCCCATGCCGAACCTCGCCCAACGTTTGCCCACCCACCTGAACCAGTCACGCGAGGTGCATCATGGACAAAGTCCGGCTCGGCGTCATCGGTTGCGGAAACATGTCGAAGGTCCACATGGCCACCGCCCTCGGAGCCAGCGAGGATACTTCCGAAGAGCTGCGCCCATACGCCTCTGCCGTCCAGCTCCACGGCTTGGCCGATGTCACCGAAGAGAAGGCCGAGGCCGCTCGCGCCGAGTTCGGCGGCGAATACGTCACTGACGATCCCGAGCGCATCTTCACCGATCCCGACATCGACGCCGTCCTCATCACCACCTGGCACGACACTCACGCGCCCTTCTCCCTCCGTGCCATGGAGGCCGGCAAGCACGTGCTCATTGAGAAACCCATGGCCATGACCGAGGCCGAGTGCGACCAGATTCTCGAGGCCGAGGAGCGCACTGGCGTCAAGTACATGGTCGCCTTCCGCTGCCGTTTCGCCATGGGCACCCGTGACGTCAAGCGCGAAATCCCCAGCCCCGACAACGTCATCACCTTCGCCCGCGTCCCCGGCATCTGGGGCCCCCAGATATGGGCGCAGGATCCCATCAAGGGCGGCGGCCAGATCCTCTCGCAGGGCTGCCACGTCGTTGACCTGATGATGTATCTCGCCGGTTCCGAGCCCGAGTCCGTCTACGCCACAGGCGGCGTCAAGCACCACGAGAGCCCCGAAGTCATCGACACCGTCAACGCCTCCGTGCGCTTTGCCAACGGTGCGGTCGGCAGCTTCATGGGCGGCGACGGCGGCGCCGGTCGCCTGCTCTTGCCGGGCGCATACGTCTCCTGCCCATTCTTCGTCATGGCCGTCGACAAGGGCCGCAGTGGCATCGCCATCGACCACGGGCAGAACGCTCGTTTTGAGTCCGCGGTGCCTGCCGATGTCTGGACACCGCCCTACGAAATCGCCGACTACGCCGAAGAGTTCGGCAACAACAAGTCCAGTGGCATGGGCGACATCCTGCCCTCCTTCGGCCGCTCGATCATCGAGGATGAGACGCCCATCGCCACCGCCGTGGATGGCGCACGTGCGACCCGCTTCATCCTCAAGTGTTTCGAGTCCGTCCGCACCGGCGAGATCGTCAAATTCTGAGGCCCGCTCACGGGCCTTCTGGCCCACCGTCCACCGGGCGGCTGTCCACGCTCGACCAGTCGCTGAACGAACCGTCGTAGTTACTCACGTCGGGCAGCCCCAGCACGTAGCGCAGCACGAAGTAAGTCTGCGCTGATGCCTTGCCACGTCCGCAGTAGGCCATGACGGGTTTGCTGCCATCCACCCCAATGCCCGCGTAGGCCGCCGCGAGTTCCTCGCGCGCGCGCCAGACGCCGCTCTCGCTCACGTCCATCTTGAAGCACCGGTTCACCGCACCGGGAATCCGACCCTTGCGCTTCCAGGGACCGGCCTGACCTGCGAACATCGGCGCCACCCGGACATCCAGCAGCACCGCGTCCCCGCTGTGGATCGTCCTCTCGACGCGCCCGGTGTCGCTCACCACCGCGTTGTCAAGCTGCTTGGGCAGGACGTAGGTGCACGAACGCACCGAAGGGTAGTCCTGCGTGGTGGGCCTATTCTCCTTGACCCACCGCGCGTAGCCGCCGGTCAGGAGCGCAGATGACTCGTGCCCGAGGTAGTCGAGCGCCCAGATCAGGTAGGTCGCCGACATGCTGTCATCGCCGCCGTAGACGATCACCGTGCTCTGCCGGTTGATGCCAAGGTGCCCGAGGAGCGTCGCGAGGCCGCGCGCGGGCAGCAGCTTCCCGGCCACTCCGTCCTGCGTAGCTGACAGCGACTCGAAGTGCAGGTACACCGCGCCGGGGATGTGCCCGGCCCAGTACTGCTTCATATCGCTCCTGATGTCCACGATACGCACACCCTCACTGGCGAGGTTCTGCGCCAGCCAATGCGGGTTGACCTGTTTTGTGGCGGGGGCCTCAGCACTACCGGCGGCCACCGCACAGGTTGCGATCAGCCCGCAACACCACAGCATCATTGCTCGGCTCATGTCGTCCCCTCCGTTCATTTCCTGCGCCTCGGGGGTACATACGCCGGTGGCGTCGAGCAGACCTGCCCGTGACTCGTTCAGGAGGAGACACATCGGATGCCGACGAAATCTCTCTTGTCCCGCCATCCCGCCCTGCATGGGAGCCGCTGCGTCATGTCTTCTGGTCTGTCGCCCCGCGAACGCGTCGAACGCGCCGTGCGTTTCGAGGACATCGACCACGTCCCGTTCACCGTGTACGAGTGCATGATCCATCAGTGCGAGGCCGAGCGCATCATGCGCAACGAGGGCCTCTGCATTGTCCAGCGCATGGGCCTCTTCGGCCACCGCACCCCCGGGATCACCGGTGAGAGCTACACGCGCCCCGAGAACGGTCGCTCGGTCACCACCACAGTAACCCACACGCCCGCTGGCGATCTCACTCAGAAGACCGAGCCCAGGGGCATCACCACCTGGACTATCGAGCACCCCTTCAAGGGCCCCGAGGACTACGACAAGCTCATCGCCATGGTCAACGCGCGCGAACCGTTCCCGGCCTACGATGCCTTCCTCCGCAAGCGCGAGATGATGGGCGATGACGCCACCATGCGTGGCGGCGTCGCCTACGAACCAATGCAGGAAATCCTCTACCGGCACATGGGCCCGATGACTTTCGCAATCGAGTGGGCCGACCGCCGCGACGAGGTCCTCCGCCTCTACCACGCCCTCGTCGAGGAGCGGCGCCGCATCTACCCAATCCTCGCCGATTCCCCCTGCGAGATGTTCAACTATGGTGGCAACGTCTCCCCCGAAATCGTTGGCCTGCCCCGCTTCCTTGAATACTACGTCCCGCACTACGAGGAATGCTGCGAGGTGCTCCACGCCAAGGGCAAGCTCGTCGGCTGCCATTTCGATGCCAACACTGCGATCCTCGCCGACGCCATCGCCGAGACCAGCCTCGACTACATCGAGGCCTGGACGCCGCCGCCTGACTGTGATCTCTCCATCGCCGATGCGCGCGCCAAGTGGCCCAACAAGGCGCTCTGGATCAACTATCCGTCGTCCCTCTTCCTCGCCTCCGACGAGGCCATGGAGCAGGCCACGATCGAGATGCTCCGCGAGGCCGCGCCGGGCAACGGTTTCCTCATCGGCATCACGGAGGACATGCCTCCTGACCGCTGGATCGAGGGTTGCATGACGATCAACCGTGCCGTGCAGGAGCACGGCCGCCTGCCCATCCACCCGTAGCGCGCCGACCGTTGAGCCGTCCGCCGTTTGGAGGGGCGGGGCTACGTCCCCGCCCGGCCGTCGCCGTCTCGTCTCCTCATCTGTATCGCCAGGAGGTCACTGCCATGCGCCACGCTGCGAAGGGAGTCGTCTTCATGTCTCTGCTCATGCTCATGACCGCCGCCGCTGATGCCAAGGAGACGCCCGAGTGGGCCTTGCCGATCGAGGACGTCGAGGGCCTGCCCCGCGTCCTGCTCATCGGCGATTCCATCTCCATCGGTTACCACATGGACGTCCGCGAGTTGCTCGCCGGCAAGGCCAACGTCCACCGCCCGCCCATCAACTGCGGGCCCGCCTCACGCGGCATCGCCTACATTGACGCCTGGCTCGGCGATGGCAACTGGGATGTCATCCACTTCAACTTCGGCCTGCACGATCTCAAGTACATGGAGGATGGCACGCACCAGGTCCCGCCCGAGCAGTATGAGGCGCACTTGCGCGAAATCCTCGCGAAGCTCGTCGCCACGGGCGCGAAGGTCATCTGGTGCGCGACCACGCCGGTGCCCGATCCCGTCGGGGGTCCGGTCCGCAAGTCTGAGGATGTCGTGGCCTACAACGCGATCGCGGCGGCCATCATGGCCGAGAACGAGATCGCGATCAACGATCTCTACACTTTCGCGCTGGAGCGGCTCGAGGAGATTCAGCGTCCGGAGAACGTCCATTTCTCGCCTGAGGGTTCGGCGGTCCTCGCCACGCAGGTCGTCTCTCACATCGAGCCCGCCCTCGCGGCGAAGTAATCGGCCGGTCGTTGCTGTTGCCGTCGGAGGGGCTGTGTTCCCACGCAGCCCACTGGCCCGAAGGGCCAGGCCGTCTGCCTCTGCCGTACGCCATCAGGAGGGCGGGTCTTCTCTTGGGCACCGAAGCCTTGGCGAAGGTGGCAGACCCGCCGGCCGTCGCCTTGTCGTATGGAGAGGCCGACCCCCGCGTCGGCCTGTGTCGTATGCCTTGTCGTCTGGAGGGGCGGGGCTACGTCCCCGCCCGGTCGTTGCTGTCGTTTCTTTCGTCTCTGTCTTTTCTGCCTTTCGCCGTTCCCAATCCCCGCCTTCAATACAGCCCCCGCTCCGCCACCCCAACCACCCGATGCACTCCGTCCTTCACATGCAGCAGCTCCGGATATTCCGCCGCCGTCGCGATCGATGACGCCGGCACGAACTGCATGACGTTCAGTTCCACGCCGTTCAGCGCCTCGCAACGTGCCGCCAGGCCCGCCGCCTGGACCGCCCCGATGTTCGGGTTCGTCAGATCCTGCATGGTGTAAGGGTGCCCCGTCAGGTGGCACCACGCGATCTCCAGCAGTGCCGCCGAGTGCCCCTTGCACGTCTTCAACGCCGGCCCGGTCCACCCCAGCTGCGCCGCGTGTTCCAGCGCCGCCAGGTCCTCCACGCTCTCGTCCACGAACACTGGTTTGCGCGCCGCGATCTCGCGCATATCCCACTGGTTCGCATTCAGGTCGCGCTCAGTCGGCTGCTCGATATAGTCCAGCGCCGCGTATGCCGCGGGGCTCGCCTTCTCCAGCGCGTCGAGAAACTCCAGCACCACCCACGGGCCCTCGCACCCCTCGTTCGGGTCCACCAGGAACGTCGTCTCCCCGGCCAGCCCCATCTCGCCGCGCATGGCGTCCACTTCCGCATACACGCCCGCGACCCACTCCGCCTCGGCAACCGGGTCCGCACCCTTCACTTTCAGCTTGAAGTGCCGGTATCCGCACTTCCGCAGCCATCCCTCGACGCTGCTCGGCAGTCCGTCCCCGAGGTCCGTCGCGTCCGCCTCCCGCAGCGTGTCGTTAGTCCCCACCACCAGCCACGCCTCCAGCGCATCCCGCCCCTGCGGGCGCACGAACTCATCCAGGTGCCGCCCCTCTCCCACCGGCCCCAGCCACCGCGACAGGTCCCCGCCCACGAACTCCTCTGACAGCGTCTGGTAACTCGACACCCCGTGCAGCTTCCCATACGCATCATGCAGCGCGGCGTCGAACGGTGACAGGCTCACCAGCGCCGCCAGCTTCGGCACTCGCTCGCGGATGAACAGTCGCAGCCCCACCGCCACGCGGTGCGCGTCCACCCAGTCCTCCAGCTTCATCCCATGCGCGATCGGATGATCGTCCTCCACACACAGCGCGGGCATGAAGTCCGCCACTTCGATGCACATCTGCTGCATCGCATCGACGCGTTCCACGAACCCGTGCTCAGACTGCGGCCACGCCCAGATGGCGCTGAGGAACACCACGCCTTCGCCGGTGGCCCTGTGCCCCATTTCATCTTCCAGCGTCACCGTCGCCCGCGCTTCGGTGGCGTCCTCAATCGTCCCGCCCGTCAGCACCAGCGCTGACCGCAGATCATAGTCCTCGAAGGTCACGGTTGCGTCGACGACTCGCGCGCCTCTCTCGCTCATCATCGTTCCTCACCGTCAGTATTCGTCGCTCTCCATCCTCATTCGACGATCCCTCCCCATTTCCCCGGCCTTTGCCGTCTGCCTCCGCCCTCGCCATTCATCTCTGCCGTACGGAGGGTGCCGAATAGGGGGAACCGTGCCCGAAGGGCGCGGTGGGACCCTATCCGGCCCGGTCGTCATGCCGTCGATCCGTTGCCTCTGCCGTATGGAGGGCGGGTCTTTCCTTGGGCACCATAGCTTCAGCGAAGGTGTCAGACCCGCCGACCGTCGGTTCCACATCCGCCTTCCGCCCGATCGCTTCCCCCGACGCAAGCGCAGCTTGCGTTAAGCCGCGGGGAGCGTGCAAGAGCGATGCCCCCAGGGCGAGCGATGCACGCAAGGAGGTGCGGTGGAGAAGCGCAGCTTGCGTTAAGCCGCGGGGAGCGTGCGGGAGCGATGCCCGCAGGGCGAGCGATGCACGCAAGGAGGTGCGGTGGAGAACCGCGCTGATGCTTGCCCTATCGCTTCCCCCGACGCAAGCGCAGCTTGCGTTAAGCCGCGGGGAGCGTGCGGGAGCGATGCCCGCAGGGCGAGCGATGCACGCAAGGAGGTGCGG
>JALGSU010000051.1 GCA_029821735.1 Candidatus Zipacnadia bacterium
CGCCAACCAGTTCCCGGGCGCCTCGGAGACCATATGGACGGTGTGGAACGGGCACTGGCGGACGCTGCGACGCCCAATCCTGCGGGTGCCTCATGTGCCAGGCGCGACCTATGAAGACCTCTGGACCGGCACGCAGCTCCAGCCCACCGTCAGACGTGGCATGGCTGAGTTGAGTCTGCAACTCGATTGCCGCGGGATCGCCTGCGTCTTGCAGAGCCGGCCTTAGTTCCCCGCAACCGACAGAACGAGCGAGGATGACACTGATGAGCGAGACGACGAAGGTACTTGTGGTCGGATGCGGCTCCATCGGCAAGCGCCACGCCCGCCTGCTCACCGAGCAGCATGGCGTCGAGGTGCTGGTATGTGATGCGCTGGAGGATAACCTGAAGCTCGCGCTCGAACAGGCGCCCGGTTCGCGCGGCTTCACTGACTTCGACGCAGCGCTGGCCGAGAGCCCCGACGCAGTCTACGTATGCACCCCCAACCACTTGCACCGCCCCATGGCAGTCGCGGCGCTCGAAGCGGGCTGCCACGTGATGTGCGAGAAGCCCGTGGCGGACAGCATCGAGAACGCAGAGGCGATCGCTGCGGCCGCGGCGGCGTCAGACCGGATGCTGACGGTCGGCGGTCGCGCGATGGTCGGCACCTACTTCACCCTGATGTGCGCCACCACCCCCTACCGCATGACCGAGCCCAACGCGCTCATCATCGACTACACGCATCTACTCGACTACCTCGGGATGCTCATTGGCCCTATCGTGCGCGTGAGCGCGGAGTCCGTGACCATGGGCGACCTCGACATGCTGCCCACCCCCAACGTGTTCAGCATTCTGCTCACCCACGAATCCGGCGCGCTGTCGCAGATGCACGCCGACTACGTGCAACACCCGCAGCGGTCTACGTGCGAGGTGTTCGGGGACCGCGCGGTGCTCGCCTACGACTTCCAGCAGTACGAGTTGCGCATATTCAGGCCCGACAAGCCCGGCTACGAGGTCGAGCGTGTAGTGACCGGCCGCGACGACATCTACCGAGTCCAGATCGAGGATTTCCTCGAGGCCATCCGCGGCGATTGCGTGCCCATGTGCACTG
The DNA here is from genome assembly GCA_029821735.1 of Candidatus Zipacnadia bacterium. Lineage (GTDB taxonomy): Bacteria > Armatimonadota > Zipacnadia > Zipacnadales > UBA5352 > JALGSU01. Next base: position 1,090 of record JALGSU010000051.1, read on the forward strand.
CCGACGACTGAGGAACACAGGTCCGTCGAGGTGTAGTCCTGTTTCACTCCCTCAGGTGGCGTCCGCCGTCCACATAAATCACTTGGCCGGTCACGAAGCGCGCAGTGACCAGATACGCAGCAGCGTCCGCCACGTCCTCTGCCCCACCATGCCGCTGCAGGGGCAGGTTTCCCGCGAGGTCCGCCAGGTAGCTCTCATCCTTGCCCGGAGGCGGCAGAACAAGCCCCGGCGCGACGGCGTTGACTGCGATGCGCGGCCCATACTCCAGCGCGGCCAGGTTCGTGAACTGCGCCAGCGCGTGTTTGCTGATGATATATGCCACGTGCGCGGGGTCCGCTCCGATCACCCGCGTATCAAGCAGGTTGACGATCTGCCCTTCGTCGATGTCCTGCGCGGCGAAGTGGCGCATCAACTCAAGGGGCGCCCACGCGTTCACTGCCATGTTCTGTGTCACTTGATCGAAGGTCACGTCATCGACGCTGCTCGTGTCAAAGATCGACGCGCTGTTGATCAGTATTCCGAGCGGCCCCGCAACGGCCGCAGCCCGAGACACCAACTCAGCGGCCTGCGCCGGTTCGCCCAGGTCCGCCTGTACCGTCCACGCCTCCGACCCAAGCTCTTCGATCTCACCCCGGGTGGCTTCTGCCTCGTCCTCGGACGATCGGTAATGTATCACCACGTCCGCGCCCTCACGAGCAAGCCGCAGCGCGATGGCCCGCCCCAACCGCTTGCCGGCACCCGTGACCAACGCCGTCCTGCCCTCAAGGCCTCGCCCGTGCATATCCTCTCCTACTCCTCCTCGACCGTCAGCCGCCAGACATCGTTCGTGACAGGCCAGTGGTTGCCGGCCACGACCCACAGGCTCCCATCGTGCGCGTAGACTGTCGGCTCGTGGCGCGAGGACCACATGGTCTCAGACTTCAGCTCCGTCCAATTCACTCCGTCCTCCGTGTACCAGGCGTCCGCGAAGTTGTCGCTGTTGGCGTTGTCATAGCCGCCGAGAATCCACAACTTGTCGGCGTACACTGCCGAGACGAACCATTTGCGCGGCGCCCACGGAGCATGCTCGATGACGCGCTCCCAGGTGACGCCATCCTCCGATGACCAGACATCGTTGAGCGTGGTGGAACGCCGCCCCCCATGACCCACAGCTTGCCCTTGTAGGACGCGACCGCCGAACCCGAGCGCGACTCGTAGCCCGTGTCGGCCTGCACGCGCTCCCACGTCGCCCCGTCGCTGCTCGAGTACACGTCCCGGCCGCTGCCAAGCTGGAACAACTGATCGTTATGGACCACCAGTTCACCATAGCCCCGGACGCCGAATGGCGTCTCATCCAGCACCAGCGACCAGTTGATCCCATCCTCTGAGTTCCAGACACTGCTCTTGACTGCCCACACTTTGTCTTCGTACACGGCCATCTCACTGTAGCCGTCGTAGGGCGTCTCGCCCTCGACCTGCGTCCACGTCGCCCCATCCTCGGTCCAGTAGAGATCGCGGTGCAGCACGTTCCCGTGGTAGAACCCGTTGCTGATCCACATCTTCCCGTCAATAATGAAATCCTCTGCCGTGTCACGAGGGCTGAAAGCCGCCTCCTCGGTCACGCACTCCCAGGTGCCCGTGAGTTTTGTCACGGTGGCCTCCTCCTGCTGAGCAAAAACTGTCGCGCAGAACATCATCATTGCCAGGCCAATTGCTTTGTGCATACCCGTCTCTCCTTCGTCGCGTGACCGTTCGCCTCTCACTGCCCCGCCGGCCGCCTGTCCCCCATAGCCTTGGCGAAGGGGGATCGCCTTCGCCTTGTCGTATGGAGGGCGGGTCTTTCCCTGGGCACCGAAGCCTTGGCGAAGGTGTCAGACCCGCCGGTCGTCGCTGTGGCCGTTCATGCGATCACCAAGTCGCATCTCTCTGCAGCATACATCCTTGGACGGGTGTGCGCCAGAACCAGACGCCGTCACCTGTCCATCCTCAGCCCATACAACTCCTCAGCGTTGCGGTGCGCGATACGCTCTATGTCATCCTCAGTCGCGCCCGCGTCGCGCAGGAAACCGACAAATGACGCGACCTCCGCCGGGAACGGGTTCTCATCTTCTGCCACATCGAACATGGTCCCATAGTTCGCAAAGGGCGGGCCAATCCGCGTGGTCCAGTCCGTCCCAGCGAGGATGCGCTCGATCGGTACCTGATCGAGGGTCCGTGCCAGCGCCTTGCACTGGAAGTCACGCACCTCGATCCAGAAGTTATCCGGCCACTGCCCGAACGTGCCATCGATCACGTCCAGGAACCAGTCGGCCCATGGAATGTAGTCTGGGGTCGGGCCACAACCAATCGCGTGCGCGAGCACATACTTCGCCTCGGGCACCCGTTCCGCGCAAGCCAGCAGATCGGCCATCTGGTTCATGCCGTCCCCGGAGCTGCCCAGCCCACCGGGCTTCCAGTAAGTCCCCAGGTGCACCTGCACGGGCACATCGAACTCCACCGCGCGGCGCACGGTGGCCTCGGCTTCATCGCTGTCCATCACGTGATCCATCGCGTATGGCAGCATCTCCCCCAGTTGCACGAACCGCCAGTCGCCGAAGCACACGTCCATGACGCGCAGCGATTCGTCGAGGAAGTTCGGGTTGATGAAGCAGCTCCCGAACAGCCGGTCGGGCGCAGCCGACACCAACTCGTGCACCATCCAGTTCCCCTCCAGAATGTGCTCGGGCGCCTGTCGCATCAGTGCGAACTGCGGGATGTCGCAACTGATGACCAGGCGCAGATCGGCGTCACACCGATCCAGCACATCCATCAGGTCGGCGCGCATGTTCTCCCGTGTCGAGCCATCCGGCCCCACATTGCTGACATGGATATGGGTGTCGATCCAGCGCAGAGCCACGGCACTCACCTCAGCAGTAGCGCGCACAAACTTCCAGGAAGTCGTCCTGCAGCCAGCGCTCCGGGTCAGCTTCGACTATGGCGATCCATCGCTCGGCCATCGGCTTGGCGCGTGCGCATCGCAGCGTCGCCGAGCCTATCGGTCCGTGGCGCACGATGCCCTCCGCTCTGAGCATCTCCTCGATGACCTCGCGATCCTCGATCCGAATCCCCGAGAACGGCCCCGGCTTCATCCAACTGGCCAGTTCCGCGACCATCTCCTCGCGCCGCTCACCCGCCCGTGCCAGCGCGTTCTCAGCCAGCCGCGCCTCCACATAGTGGACCATGGTGTTGACCCAGAAGGTCACGCCGATGAAGCAGTACGCTGCATTCCAGTCCACCAGCCGCTGCCACGGGCTCGCATGCGCGAACGCGGTGCCACTGAACGGGCTGTGCCGAAGCCCGGATGCTCCATGCCCGGCCGTGAGTTCCTCCGCACGCGCGCCGATGGCCGCCACGGAATGGGTGGCATGATCGCTGCGATAGGCCTCCGGCCGCAATCGCAGCGTCTCGGTGAGCTTGCCGACATATGACGGGCTCGTCGCTGGATCCCAGCGCTCGAAGACCAGATGCTGCTCGTCGGCCTCCCAGTTGCACAGCGTCGGGACCGCCACCGTGCCCTCTGGACCAACCGCGTCGAGCATCCCGTCGATCACTGCGTCCGGACCGCCGACGACTCGCCCCATGCTGCTGAGCGCACTGTGAAAGAGCATCGTATCGCCTGGCTCAATGCCAACTCCGCGCGCGGCCGCCGCCACATCTTCGCGCGTCACCTGCACGTTCGGATCGCCTGTCTCAGGTTTCATGCATGTCCTCCAGCGATGTTCAGTTTCCAGACAACCACCTGATCGCGTTCGTCAGCAACGTCGCCTCATGCTCCGTGGGCGGTGTCTCCGCGGCATCGCTGCCCCCGAGACCGATCGCCAGCCCACACGCCACGTACCGGCCCCACACGCCACGTACCGGCCCTCGCCGACCTCGCCGCATACCACGGCCGGCTGACCGCCCGGCACGCCAGTCGCGACGGTCATCCCCGCGGACCCCGGCGTCAGACCGATGAAATCATAGTAACCCATCGCCAACTCGCCGTCTGGCAGGCCCGCCGTCACCGGGTGCTGCTCAGCGACGCGCCAGCTTTTGTCACGCACCTTGTCCGCGCCACCGGCACACACCTCGGCGCAGATGACGGGCAGTCCCCGGAAGCCCACCGCGTCATGGGTTGCCATCAGCCCGCCTCCCTCGGCCACGAACTGCTCCAGCGTCCCCGCGGCCGCCGCTGGAAAACCCTCTGCGAAGCGCGCCTGCGGCAGCACTATGACATCGCACCGACTGATGAAGTCCGGCACCAGGTGGTAAAGCGGCTGCACCTGCACCCCATCGGCGGCCTGCAGATGCCTCAGCAGTGCCTCGGAGCCGTACCCGCCCTGCACCACGCCCACGCGAACGCCATCGCCCTCGAAGTTGGGGCCCTGATAGCGCGCGGCCTCGCTGGCCGCCACCGGCAGCAGCGGCATCGTCGGCAGCAGCTCACCGGGCACTCGCACCCGACCGAAGCTGCAATCACCGTTGCACCCGCGCCTGTTCATCGGCTTGTCGCTCGAGCGAGTGCCGCGGATATCGCAGACGATGAAATAGCGCAGCTTCGGGTCATACTCATCAAGCCCGAGCGTGTAAACGTTGCCGTTGTTGCGCACCGCCGCCGTCCCCGGGTGCTCGTCTGCCGCCAGCTCCGTCAGGTCCTCCGGATTCTCAGCAGTCGCCGAGGCGAGCGCCACCCGGTAGCTGTAGAGCCCGTGCCACCCGCTGCGATAGTTGAACCGCGCCTGGTAGGTGTCGGCCCCGCTGACGGCCTCGGTCACCTCCCACGTCTTCACTATGCGCAACTCTTCCTCGAAATCATCGCTGACCCACTCGCCCGCGACAATCTTCCCGAACGCCGCGCCCGGGTCCTGCACCCCAAATGGCTTCAGCGCTTTGCCGACGTCCCGGGCGGTCTGCTCAGTGACGGCGATCGTGTCGCGCAGACGAGATCCACCGACGCCCTTGCCGGCGGCTTCCTCCCAGGCATTGAGACCGTCGACAACATCGAGACATGCCTGCGCGAGCGTGTGCATCTGCTCACCCAGTTGAGCCCGTTCGGGTTCGCTGGGCGGCTCGGGATCCGAGACGATCAGCCCCATGTCGTACAGCATCTTGAGCATGGTGACGTAGCCGCCGATGACCTGCGTCTCGGCTATCATCACCGGCTCATCAAGCTCCTGCGCGATGGCCAGTGCAGCCTCGCAGATCGCCAGATCCTCGTCGAGCTTCTCGGGCGTCTCGAAGTAGCGGAGCATGTCCGCCCCCGGCTGCAGCGCCCGGCGGCCCTTGATCACACTCGCGGCCCGTCCGAAGAACGCGCTGTATGGCACCCGCGAGCCATACACATCCCACCCCACCGGCCCGAGCATCACCGCCCAGTCGGCCGCGGATTCCGGGTCACTGATCCCCCGGCGGGTAGCCCACGCGGCCGCAAACTCGTGCTCATCGCGGCCCCGTGCGTTCCACGACCACTCAGCAGCCGCGATCACATTGAACTCGTAAAGCTTGTTGTGCGGCGTGGCATATCCGCAAAGACAGTCGAGCCCCTTGTCCACGAACTCATTCATCCGATAGCGGATGAACTGTGGTCCGCTCCAGGGGCAGACGATGCGCCATGCGGCCGTCAACTGCGGGTAGCACCCGAGCCAGTTTCCGCCGCGCGAATAGTCCTCAAGCAGCGGATAGATCATCGGGTCGCGCGTGGAGTCATAGGTCTTGCCGCCGTGGTAGTAGGTCACGCCCACCCCGGGCGGCACCAGGCCCAGCACGACGTCATTGCTCGCATAGCTGCCCTGGGTCAGCAATATCCGCAAGCCGATCTCGGGCTTGACCTGCTTCGCCCGCTCGTAGCCAGCCAGAATCGCGGCGGTCTCCAGCGCAAACTGGTTCTGATCCGCGCATACATCGCACTCGCACTTGACCGCGTTCTCCGAAAGCCATGCGCAGATGTCCGTAACATGCTCCTGCTCCGCCAGCTCCACCATCCAGTCGCCCAGCACGCGAACCGTGTCAGGCTGAGACCAGCATGCCGGCCGCACGTGCCCGATCTTGGCCCACTTCTCCGCGTCCCCCTGGCCCTGCGTCTGCGGAAGCGCGTCGAACATCCCGGTTCGCTCCACCTGCTCGAGGTGCGTGATGATCGGCACGACTTTCAGCGCGTTCATGCGCCCCAGATCGACCAGCTCCGGGCTGATCGCCGCCGTGCCTTTGCCCTGGTCATCGACTCCGAGGTCTACGTGGGTCTCGATCAGGTTCATTTTGTGCGCGGCAAGCCACTCCACGTCCGCCGCGCAACTCCCGCCCCACTCACCGCGCTCAGCCATGTCCGGCCAGTCGGTGACAGTCACCAGCGGAATGGTCAGCCTGTCAGCGCGAGCGCGTGCAGCAATCAGGTCGCGCAGTGTCAGCGCCGCATAGTACACGCCTCGCTCCGTCAGACCGGTCAGGAGCAGGCCGTCTTCGCCGTCCGGGGCGATGGAGTACGCCTGATCGGGATTAGGCAGGTTGCTCAGACGCCGGGCCTCCGGCGTCCCCTCACCGGCAACTCCCAGCCGAATCTCGAAGCTGCCGATCTGCGCAGGCTCGCCGTCCTCACCGACGATGGCACCCATGAGCAGACGGGTTCCTCGCATCACCACGTCGCTCGAACCCTCGACCGCAGCCACCACTACGTCCTCCGGAGCCACCGTCACCGCCCGTTCCAGCGAGACCTCCTGCGGCAGAGGGATCACGTGCCGCAGCCACAGCTTGGCGTTGGTCTCAGACACCGGCACCGTCGCGGCCAGACACACAGTCGCGGTGCACATCAGCACTGCCATCAGCGCGAAGGTCCTCATCACGGTCGCCTCCCACTCGCGGTCTCGCCTTCAGTCACACAGCAGCGCGGCCGCTTGACTCATCTTCACAACCGCTTCTGGCGAAACCGGCCAGACGCCATCCTCGAACATCTCCGTCAGTGCCGCCGCCGAGCCGTCGAACATCGCGCCCATGTCCATCAGTCGCGCCACGCTCGGATCGCCCGCCTTGCTGATGCTGGCCACCGTGCCGCGCGCCGGAACGTCGCTCCCTGCTCGCAGCACCACGTTCCGGCCGTCCGCGTACTGCAGGCAGACCATGCCCGGCGCCTCCGGCCCAGCGTCGATCTTCGCCATGTGCACCGGCTCGCAGCCAAACGCAGCGAACGCGCTGCAGACCAGGTGAATACCGTACTTGTCGACGATATCCTGCCCGAGATTGAAGGTCACCAGCGCGGCCCCGCCCTCGCCCTCCGCGATGCCCTGCGCCTCCGACGCGAACAGAAGCTGCGACCATGCCGCCAGCACCACGCCCTGCGCCTGCGCCAACTTGACCAGTTGCCGGGTCTTCGCCGGATCAAGAGCTGGCGTCTTGTCAACGAACACCGACTTGCCTGCGTTCAGACAGTCCTCCACTATCTCCGTGCGAAAATCGAGCTCCTCATCAAGCACCAGCACACCGTCGACGCTCTCGATGACCTGATCTGGGCTGTCGCACACCTTAGGTATCAGGCAGCTCGCCGCAATCGCGTCCGCCTCCTCGCGCACACCCGCCCACACGTGGGTTATCCGCGAGCCCTTCGCTACGGGCTCGGGGAATCGCCCGCGAATGAGCTCAAGCATCCATGCCTTCGTGCAGCGTGCCTCAAGCGCCTCGGCGTCAGTGCCGTTGAACCAGGCGCCATACGGGTAATTGTGGATGAGCGTCTTGCCGATCATTCCGAGCTTGACCATGGCTCTCTCCTCGTGATGCGCAGGCGCTCAGTAGTAGACCTTGACGACCATCTCGCGGATCTCAACATCCTCAGCCAGCTCGGGCACGCAATTCGTCATCGTCACCGTCAGCCGGTTCTCGCCACGCTTCAGAGCAGCGGGATCCACCTTGAGCGTGTAGGTCGAGTATGGCTGGAGCGGGATCGAGTGCACCCGCGCGTCGCGACCACCATAGGCGTGCAGGCGCTCAATCTTCTCAGCCGCGACCTCCACTCCGTTGAGCGCGAACGCGAACTCATCGAGACTGGTGACCGCCACCGTCTTCAGCTCGACGCGCACCCCCGCCGCGCGCTCCCAGTCCTCATGGCAGGCCCACACAAGCTCCGCCGGCGCCGCCCCAAACCGGTTGATGCTCGCCGACTCCTGAACGTAGTGCCGGTAGACCGACGAGCCGGGGTAGTACAGGAAGTGCTTATCGCGGGTGGCGAGGGCCTCAGGATCGCCAAGTTCATTCAGCGCCTGGCGGGTGCGCCGCACATCCGGGTGGTGCGCGTATGCCACGAAGTCCTCGACCGGATATGGCCGCTGATCGGCCGGCACCGGCAGCAGGCGCGACAGTTCGTCGAGGCACGGGAAGTTGAACAGATACACGCCGTCGGCGCCCTGGTTCCACGCGCTCGCTGCAGCGCCGCGGTACTCCTCCAGCGACAGATACTGCCCCATCTGCTGGCTGCAGTTGATGTACGAATGCACCGGCACGTTGTCGCTGAGCAGCTCTTTCCAGTCACCGATCGGCAACTGGTAATCGGTGCCATAGCAGCCCGGCGAGATCCCATCGACCAGCCCGTCCGCATCCCACGTCGCGACGTCCATACCCCACTCCAGCGCCAGTTCAGGACTGCGCGGGACGTTCACCCGCAGCAGATAGCTCTCGCGACCGCGTTCGGCCGCGGCTTTGTCCAGGTCCGCCCTCACTTGCGAGATCAGATCCGTCATCAACGGAGCCCTCTCGCGCCCTTCGCCGTCCGGGAAGAAGTAGGGCGAACGCAGGCCGTCGAGTTCGACCCCGTCAATGTCGGGGAACTTCTCCACGACCTCCATCACCAGCCTGCGCAGATACTCGCGCACGGCCGGCTGGGTGTAGTCGAGGCAACTGCGGTAATAGTTGTACGGGTCGCCCAGCAGCCACTCCTGGTGGTTCATCCAGAATCGACCGGCGACCGGACCGGTAGGATCGCTGCTCATGTGAGCATCGTTCATGCGCAGACTCGCGATCGCGGGAATGCCCATCTCGCGCAGTGTGCGGAACACAAAGCCAATGTAGTCGCCCACCTCGTCGCGCAGCTTGCCGCGATTGTGGGCCCAGCGCCGATCCTTCACCTTCTCGACCAGCCTGAATCCGGTACCGATGGGCTCGGCCACTTCGCTCTCGTAGTAGGTCACATAGCCGCCAAAGGCCACGCAGTACACAACCATATCGACCTGTGTGCCTTCCAGGCGCGAGAGGTAGGTCCGCAGGTCATCGCCCGTCACGTCGTCGTGGGAGTAAAGGAAGTTGCTACCGTCATCGTTGAGGATGAGCTTGGGACGGATCGGCTTTCTCTCGCCCGTTGCCACGCAGATACCTCCGTCGGTCAGTATGCACCGGCGGCGACCGGTTCGTCGCAGCCCAGTGGCACACCTGCAGGGCAAGCGCCTGCTCCCGGGGAACTGACCGACTGCGAGATCGCCCGCTCACTGGTTGCCTGGAGGATCGCCCGCATGTCCGAGAGACTCGACTACGAAGTCCAGCTTGACGTCGTCAGCGAGGGCTACGACCGCGAGACCGAGTGGTTTCAGCCGCGCATCGGCATGATCCCTCCCTCAACCGCCGTCCTCACCATGACCAAGGCACGCCTGTGGGGAAGTGATATCTTCACGGCCCTGCAGGAGATGCGTTCGGAGGATTTCGGACGCACCTGGTCGGACCCGGTCGCTCACGCCACCATTGACCGCCGCCGCATCGGCGACTTTGAGGTCTGCCCCTGCGACATCACCCCCGCGTGGCATGAAGCGACCGGCAAGCTCCTCGCCACCGGCCACACTGCCGTCTACATGCCCGGCGAGAAGGGCGGGCTGATGGCCAACGATGACGTCATGCGCGACATCGTCTACACCGTCTACGACGCCGGAGCCCGCACCTGGTCCGAGTGGGACACCGTCGAGTTGCCCGACCGCGAGAAGTTCTTCTGGGCCGCCCCCGGATGCGCCCAGCGTGTCGACCTCCCTGGTGGCGATGTTCTGCTGCCGATCTCCCGCATGGACCGCGCCAGTGTCGGCGAGAACTTCTGGACCGGCTGCTTCGTGACCACCGTCCTGCGCTGCTCCTTCGACGGCAGGAAGCTCGCCTATCTCGAGCACGGTGACGAGATGTCTGTCCCCGAGCCGCGCGGGCTCTACGAACCATCGCTGACTGTCTACCAGGGCCGTTACTACCTGACGCTGCGCAACGACATTCGCGGCTACGTAGCCGTCGGCGATGACGGTCTGCACTTCGAAGACTACATCCCGTGGGCGTTTGACGACGGCGACGAACTCGGCAGCTACAACACCCAGCAGCACTGGGTCACGCACAGCGATGGCCTCTTCCTGACATACACCCGCCGAGGCGCTGACAACGATCACGTCATCCGCCACCGAGCGCCGCTCTTCATCGCCGAGGTCGACCCCGAGCGCCTCTGCGTGATACGTGACACCGAGCGCATCCTCGTGCCCGACAAGGGCGCGCAACTGGGCAACTTCGGCGCCCTGAACGCGTCCCCTGAGGAGAGCTGGGTGGTCACCTCCGAAGGCATGCACGGAGATGCCACCGAGCCCATGAATCTCGATCTTTCCGAGAGCCGAGGCGCCAACAATCGCGTCTGGCTCGCCCGCATAGTGTGGAACGAACCCAATCGTCTCGTGTCCGTCTGAGTGCGCCCAGACGAAACGCAGGGACGCTGATCAGGCCCGGGAGGTACATCATGTACAAGAGCACCGTCGCACTGGCAATTCTTCTCAGTCTTCTCGTAGCGTCGATCTGTTCGGCGCAGATCGCCCCCGACCAGCAGATCATCGACGGGGTTGCCGCCGGCACTATCCAGGAAGCCAAGGCCTCCGCATGGGGCTTTGACCCCGAGGACTCAACCGCCCAGCTTCAGGCTGCCATCGATTCCGGCGTCCCGAAGCTCATCGTCGACAAGATGGCCGGCCCGTGGATCGTCACGCCGCTGACGCTCGTCAGCGACCAGGATATCCTCTTCGAGGAGGGCGTCGAGCTGCTCGCCAAGCGCGGCGAATACCTCTCCAAGAACGCCACTCTGGTCACCGCGAGCAACAAAGAGAATATCACCCTCACCGGCTATGGCGCGACCTTCCGGATGTGGCAGGAAGACTACGACAACCCGGCCAAGTATGATCGTGCGGAGTGGCGTCACTGCCTCTCCATCCGCAGTTCCAGCAACATCGAGGTCTACGGTCTGACACTCACGGAGAGCGGCGGCGATGGCATCTACCTGGGTACCGCCATAGCCGGCGTGACCAACAAGGACATCATCATCAAGGACGTGGTCTGCGACAAGAACTACCGCCAGGGCATCAGCGTGATCACTGCGGAGAACCTGTTTATTGAGAGTTGCACCCTCACCAATACCGGCGGCACCGCGCCCATGGCGGGCATCGACTTCGAGCCCAACAAGCCCGGCGAGCGCGTCGTCAACTGCGTAATGCGCGACTGCATCATCGGCGGCAACTCCGGCAACGGCATCGTGATGTACCTCAGGCCGCTGGATGCGACCTCTGTGGACATCTCGCTGCGCTTCGAGAACTGCGTCTGCACCGGCGATCGAGGCGCAGCCCGGGTTACTCTCAACGAGGGTGCCGCAGGCGCTCCCGATGGCCTCGTCGAGTTCGTTGACTGCGTCTTCCAGGACGCCTACGGTTCAGGCATCCAGGTCTCCAAGCCCGCCGACCGCAGCCGGGTGCGCTTCGTGAACTGCTCAGTGATCAACCCGGCCGCGGGAGCGGTCGCTATCGCTCCCATCATGTTGCTCAGCCGCCAGGGCGCGGTCTCGCCCGTCGGCGGCGTTGAGTTCGTGGACTGCGTGGTCTCCGACACACTCGACCGCAACCCCATCAAGTACGTCAACGCTGGCGATGTCGGCATCGAGGACGTCACCGGGACGCTCATCATCGAGAAGGATGGCCAGCGCGAGACCGTCGCCCTGACCGAAGAGGTGCTGGCTGAGTGGATGCCGGTGATGGAGTGGAAGGACATCCCACACCTCGACCTCGAGGGCGTTGCGCTCAAGCCCATGAACGCTGATGTGCCCGCCGACGCGTGCAACTTCGGCCAGGCCAGAGTGCGGCGCACGGGTGCTTTCCTGCTGTCTGCTACCGAGGGCGACGAGGTCTCGTTCACCGTTCACTACTTCCAGGTCGGCAAGTACGGCGGCAAGCCCGTTCCTGTGGTCCTGACCACGCCCTCCGGCGCCGAATTGCGCCCGGGCGAGGCCATCTTCCTCGAGAACACGGAGATAAGCTTCACAGCACCGGAAACCGGCGTCTACGATCTCGTCGCCGACCCCGGTGCCAACCGCCTGCGCATTACCCAGAGCACCAACCCAATCAACCTCGACGGACGCGGAGGCACGGTTGGCCTGATCGGCAGCGCCGGCGACTACTACTTCTGGGTGCCCGCTGGCACCCGGGAATTCGGCGCGCGCGTCTGTGGCGAGGGCGCTGGTGAATCCGTGGCCGCCAAACTCATCAACCCCGCCGGCGAGATCGTCGCTGAGGTCGACAACTGCTTCGAGACCTACCAGTTCGAGGTCGAGTTGCCGGAGGGTACCGAGGGCCAGGTGTGGCTGCTGAAGATCCAGAAGCCAAGCGCAATGCCCTGGGAGGATCACTACATGGACCTGCGCGGCGTACCGCCGATCCTCTCGCCAACGCCCGAGGCGCTCATCATTCCCGCACAGTAAGCGCACACTGGCGCACGCCCGCCCAAACCAGGAGGTCAATCATGCCCAGAACAATTCTGGCTCTTGCCGTCTTGCTGAGCATTCTCGCAGTGCTGCCGTGCAGTGCACAGATCGCACCGGATGCTCAGAAGATCGCAGCCGTCGCCGCGGGAACCATCACCGAGGCGAAGGCCTCCTGGTGGGGTTTTGACCCCGAGGACGCCACCGCGAATCTGCAGGCGGCCATTGACTCGGCCGTCCCCAAGCTCGTCGTCGACAAGATGGCAGGTCCGTGGATCGTCACCCCAATGCAGCTGGTCAGTCATCAGGAGATCACCTTCCAGGAAGGCGTCGAGGTGCTCGCCAAACGCGGCGAGTTCAAGAGTATCGGCGCCTGTCTCTTCAAGGCGCGCGGCTGTGAGAATCTGTCCATCATCGGCTACGGTGCGACGTGGCGCATGTGGCGCGACGACTACGGCAACCCCGACTTGTATGACCCGGCCGAGTGGCGCCACTGCCTGTTCCTCAGTGGCTGCAACAACGTGAAGGTCTACGGATTGACGCTCGCCGAGAGCGGCGGCGACGGCATCTACCTCGGCAGTGGCACCGGACGGACGCCGAACCGCAACGTGCACATCAAAGATGTCACCGCCGACAGGAACCACCGCCAGGGCATCAGCGTCATCAATGCCGAGAATCTGCTGATCGAGGACACCATTCTCCGCGATACGGACGGCACGCCCCCGTGCGCAGGCATCGACTTCGAGCCCAATTCTCCCGAGGAGCGACTGGTCAACTGCGTCATGCGCAACTGCCAGATCAGCGGCAACGCTGGCAACGGCATTGTCCTCGCGCTGCGCCCGATGGACGCCACTTCCGAGGACATCTCGCTGCGCTTTGAGAACTGCACCAGCACCGGCGACACCGGCTCCGTGCGCATAGACATGAGCTGCGATGCCGAAGGCGCGCCCGATGGCACCATCGAGTTCGTCGACTGCGTCCTCGCCGATTCCACGGGCTCGGGTATCTCGATCGCTAAGCCCGCCACGCGCGCCCACACCCGTTTCGTCAACTGCTCGGTCATCAATCCCGCCCCCGAGAAGGCGAACATCAACCCGATCATGATGTTGAGCCTCCAGAGCTCCACGGGAGCGGTCGGTGGCGTCGAGTTCGTCGACTGCGTGGTCTCTGACGCGCCCGAGCGCAACCCGATCGGCTACGTTGACGCCGGAGGCGTCGGCCTCGCGGACATCACCGGGACGCTGATCATCGACACCGACGGTCAGCGCGAGACCGTGCCCCTCACTCCGGAGATTCTCGCGGAGTGGATGCCCATAACCGTGTGGCGCGACATCCCCCACATGACGCTCGAGGGCCTGACCATGCAGCCGCTGGTCGCGGAACTGCCCGCTGAGCCATTCGCGTTCGGACATGCTATAGCGCGGTCCAGAGGGCACTGGATACTCTATGCGAGCGAGGGCGACGAGGTCTCCCTCACTGTCCACTTCGGCCAGGTCGGTGGCTACCGAGGCGTCCCCCTGCCTGTCACCGTCACCGGCCCGTCGGGCGAAGCGGTCCACAGCGTCGAGGCGCCCTTCATGCAGGATTCCGAGGTCACCTTCACCGCACCGGCAACCGGTCTGTACCGCATCGACGCCGCCCCCGGCGCGAACCTGATGTACGTCATCGCCAGCAGCCATCCGCTCAACATCGCCGGCGAGGGCGGCCCGATCCGCCTCATCAGCAGCACCGGTGACTTCTACTTCTGGGTGCCTGCCGGCACGCGAGAGTTCGGCGTGCGCGTCGCGGGACAGGGCGAAGGCGAAGGCGTCCGCGCGGTACTCATCAACCCCGACGGCGAGGTCGTCGATGAGGTCGACAACAGCGCCGCGACCTACCAGTTCGAGGTCGATCTACCCGAAGGCACCCCGGGCCAGGCGTGGCTCTTGCGTCTCACCAAGCCAACCGTCATGCCTATGGAGGATCACCACGTCGACCTGCGCGGAGTTCCCCCGCTGCTCGCGCCGTCACCCGAGGCGCTCATAGTACCCGCGCAATAGGCACGCACCTGAACTCGCTCCCGCAGATCAAGAGGTCAAACATGAGAAGACCTGTTCTGGCAATTGCCGCTTTGCTGGGCCTTAGCGTACTGCTACCGTGCGATGCGCAACTCGTCCCCGATGCCCGGAAGATCGCCGGAGTTGCTGCGGGAGAGATCGTCGAGGCGAAGGCCTCATGGTGGGGCTTCGACCCCGAGGATTCCGCCGCCACCCTCCAGGCGGCCATCGACTCGGGCGTCCCGAAACTCGTCGTCGACAAAATGACCGGCCCCTGGGTCGTCACGCCCATACAGCTCATCAGCAATCAGGAAATCGTCTTCGAGGAGGGCGTCGAGGTCCTCGCCAAGCGAGGCGAGTTCCGCAAACGCAACGACATTCTCTTCAGCGCGGGCGGCTGTGAAAATCTCTCTCTCATCGGCTACGGTGCCACCTGGCGCATGTGGCGCGAAGACTACGCGGACCCCGAACTGTATGAGCACGGTGACTGGCGTCACTCCCTCTTCCTCGGTGCCTGCAAGAACGTGAAGCTGTACGGATTGACCCTCGACGGCAGCGGTGGCGACGGCATCTACATCGGCAGCGACTCCGCCGGCAACCCGTGCAGCGATATACACATAAAGGACGTGACCCTCGAGCGCCACTACCGCCAGGGCATCAGCGTTATCAACGCCGAGAACCTGCTCATCGAGAACACCATCTTGCGCGACACCGACGGTACCGCCCCCATGGCCGGCATCGACTTCGAGCCCAATCGCCCCGCGGAGCGGCTGGTCAACTGTGTCATGCGCAACTGTGAGTTCAGCAACAACACCGGCCGTGGCATCCTCCTCGCGCTCCGCAACATGAGCGCCGCCTCCCCCGACATTTCGCTGAGCTTTGAGAACTGCACCAGTACCGCGGACCACGGCTCCGTGTGGGTTGACCTCAGCGGCAGCATCGATGAGGCGCCTGATGGCACCATCGACTTCACCGATTGCGTCTTCGAGGACTCCATTGGTCCCGGCATCCTGATGACCAAGCCCGCAGCACGCGCACACACTCGCTTCGTCAACTGCTCGGTCATCGATCCCTCAGCCGACGAGCCGGGCACCAACCCGATCGTGGTCATGAGTCGGCAGGACGCCACTGCACCGGCAGGGGGCATCGACTTCATCGACTGCGTGATCACCGACGCGACCGACCGCGGCCCTATCACCTACGTCAACGCTGGCAGCGTAGGCCTCGCAGACATCACAGGGACGCTCATCATCAACCGGGACGAGCAGCGAGAAACGGTACCTCTGACTGCCGAGGCCCTGGCGAAATGGATGCCTGTGGTCGCCTCACGAGACATTCCCCACATGACACTTGAGGGCATCAACCTGCAGCCGCTGGTCCCGGACGCTCCGGCGGACTCATATGCGTTCGCACACTGCCGGGCGCGCTGGATCGGGCATTGGGTACTGCACGCAAGCGAGGGCGACGAGGTCTCCCTCACTGTGCAGTTCGGCCAGGTTGGCAAGTATCACGGTGCTGATCTCCCCGTCACCATCACCGGTCCCTCGGGCGGGGAGGTCCACCGCGTGAGCGTGCCTTTCACGCAGGACACCGAAGTCGCCTTCACCGCGCCCCAGACCGGTCTGTACCGCATCGACGCTGCCCCGGGCGTCAACCTCATGGCCATAGTCGCGAGCAGCCATCCGCTCAGCGTAAGCAACGAGCAAGGCCCGATCCGCCTCACCGCCAGCCCTGGCGACTACTACTTCTGGGTGCCTGCTGGCACGCGTGAGTTCGCGGTGCGAGTGTCCGGCGAGGGCAACGGCGAGGGCGTTCGCGCGATGCTCATCGACCCCGATGGCGACATCTTCGATGAGGTGGACAACAGTGCGTGGACACATCAGTTCGAGGTCGACCTCGCTCAGGGAACTCCCGGCCAGGCGTGGCTCCTCCGCCTCGCCAGGCCGACTGTCATGCCGATGGACGATCACCACGTAGACCTGCGCGGCGTTCCCCCGCTGCTAGCTCCTACGGCTGACGCGCTGCTCTGCCCGATTGAATAGGCACACTGACGTCGCGGCATCTGCACTCAAAAGCGCCCGGGGCACGCGGTCCGGGCGCTCCTCGCTTCACTCGGGTGACCAGTCCCACACGCGAGCCGACCATCCACGCTCCCGGCTGGCCACCGCACCCACGTAGCCGTCCCACGGGCGCAGCGTCACGACCTCCCAGTCGCGCTCGTCCGCCTGCGCCAGTGCGAGGCCCAGACCCAACCCGCTCGCCTTTGCGCAGGCTTCCGTGCGCGTCCAAGCCAGTGTGAAGCATTCCGGCCGCTCGGCTTGCGGCACTTTCCGCAGCGCCAGCGCGTGCGCCGGTTCGAGGAACCGCTCCGCAATCGCCTGGTGATCGAGGTCGTCGCGCACGCGCTCGAGGTCCACCCCAACTTCGCTCGCCGTCGACAAAGCGACCAGCGCACGATCCGCCGAATGCGCAAGGTTGAAGTGCAGGTCGATCCGGCTGTGCTCTGCGCCGAGTTCGGGCTTCCCGTGCTCGCCGAGGGCGAGACGCACATCGGCCGGATGCACCTGCGCGCAGCATCCGAGGATCTGGCGCAGCGCACCACGGGCCGCAACGTAACGATCGCGATCTGCGTCAAACCGAAACTGCCCCGCCCTGTGCGCTTCCTCGTCACTGAGCGTCGCGCGCATTGCCGCCAGCGCGCTCTGCGGCATGTCAAGCCTCACCCGAAGCACATGCACCGCAGCGGTGTCCTGCTCAAGCGCTGCCTCACGCCACTCGCCAAATACCTGCATGCTCTCACCCACCGCCCTGACCATCAGCGGTCGCCGCGGCGCGATGCACACAATCACTCAGATACGCCGCCAGTTCACCGACATCCCGGCGGGCAAGCAGTCGGTGCTCGGTATCGCTCTGGTGGGTCTCGACAGTCCCGTCCGCAAAGGCAGCCCAGCCCAGATCCGCCGGCTCGTCCCAGTATTTCGAGAGCCAGACCGAACGAAGTATATGCACGTGACCAGCATACCGCCGTGGACGGTACCGCTGCTGCATCCGGCCCAACTCACGCACCAATTCGCCGCTGCCGCGACGACGCAGTGCAGCGCCTGCCGCGCTCCGCAGTGTGTGAACTGCACGCTCGAACACATACCGCGAAGCCCCTGGCAGGCCCCCGCCGCGCACATTGGCCAGATGTATCTCCAGCCTCCCGCGCAGGCTGGCGTTAGACGGTGCCGTTCCCGGGATACGTGCCTCCAGCAGGGCCAGCATCGCCACCTCGCAGCCAGCCCTCTCCAACTGGCAGGCCATCTCCCAGGCCAGTACGCCGTCGACGCAGAAGCCCGCAAGGAAGTAAGGCCCCGCAGGTTGGGCTTGCCGCAGGTCAGCCACGAAACTGGCGGCCACATTCCCGATCTCGAGCCCCGCAGGCATCTCCCGATGCCGCGACGGATCGTGCAGCACGCTAAGGTTCAGGTCCTCGGCCAATGCCTCCATGAGTCCCCGGTAGCCCGCTGGCAGGTGTGGCCGGATGTGTGGCATGAAGAGAGTCGGCCCACACCTGCCGGACCTCAACTCAAGTATCCTCGGATGCGCCGCCGCGCCCGTCGCAGCGCGCATTGCGCCCGCCAACCCCTCGACAGTCGGCGTGAGGAACAGCGATGACAGTGGCGCAACCACCCCGAGTTCGGCCTCTATCTCTGCCAGAAGTCTCGCAGCCAGCAGGGAATGCCCGCCAAGTTCGAAGAAGTCGTCCGTGACCCCTATCTCGCTTACGCCCAATACTCGTTCCCAGACTCGTCTGAGCCCGTCCTCCAGACCGTCACGAGGCGCGACCCGCGACTCCGACGCAAGCGGCTTGCCCCAGGCAGGCTCAGGCAGCGCATCGCGGTCGACCTTACCGTTGCCACTCAGCGGCAGCGAGGTCAGCATGGCGATATGCGTTGGCACCATGACGCGAGGCAGACTCCGCGCCAGAAACTCGCGCAGCTCCGCCTCAGTGACCTCCACTGCCGGATGGTTCTGCACAGCGGCCCGCACCTCAGCCGGCTCTATCCTGTGACCGCGTATCTTGACCTGATCGTCCACGCGGCCGACCCATTCAATGCTCCCGTCAGCCAGGTAGCGCGCCAGGTCGCCCGTCCGATAAAGCCGCTCAGCCCGCCCGTTGCCAATGTGAACCGTCACGAAGCTCTCTGCCGTAAGCTCCGGCTGCCGCCAGTACCCGTCAGCCAGCCCGTCGCCGCCGACGTAGAGTTCGCCCGTGACGCCCACCGGCACGGGATGTCGCTGCCCGTCGAAGATATAGGCAGTCGAGTTGGCGATAGGCCTGCCTATCGGCACCGTGACCGCTCCCGGCGCGACCCCAGTCACCTCGTGCCATGTCGAGAAAGTGGTGTTCTCAGTCGGCCCGTAGCCGTTGAGCAGCCGGTCCGGCGGCCCTGCCTCAAGCACCCGCGCCACCGAGTGCGCCTCAACCGCGTCACCGCCAACGATGACCGTCCCGATGCCCGCCAGACCATCGGGCGCATCGGCGGCAACGGTGTTGAAGAGTGCCGAGGTCATGAACATCGCCGTGACGCCCTCGGCCCGCAGACGTTCGCACAAGGCAACCGGGTCCAGCACGACCTCTCGCGGGATCAGAGCCACCGTGCCACCATTGAGCAGCGGCCCCCAGACCTCTAGCGTCGCCGCGTCAAAGCCGAAGCTGGCTATCTGTGGCACCACATCCCCCGGGCCCAGTTGCAGGTAGTCGGCGTTGACTACCAAGCGCAGCACAGCCCGGTGAGGCACCGCCACACCCTTCGGTCGCCCGGTCGAGCCGGAGGTGTACATGACATACGCCAGATCAGTCCCCGCCACATCAACCGCAGGGCTTTCCGCGCTGCACGCCGCTATCTCTTCGGCGTCCCTGTCGAGGCAGAGCGCGCGCCCGGCGAGATCAGGAATCTGGTCGCTCAATTCCGCGAGGGTCACCACCGCCGCCACGCCTGCGTCCGCCAGCATCCACTGCAGGCGTTGCGCGGGATGGTCGGGATCGAGCGGCACGTACGCAGCCCCCGCTTTCACGGTTGCCAGCGTGGCCGCGAGTATGTCCAGGCACCGGGGCAGAAGGATGCCCACCCGATCGCCCGGCTCAACACCCCTGGCCTGCAGGCAGTGCGCCAGACGATTCGCCCGCTCACGCAACTCACGGTAGGTGAGTTCAGCGTCGCCGTCCCGCGCTGCAACCGCATCCGGCGTCGCCGCCGCCTGCTGGTCGAAAAGCTCAGGCACACAGGCATCTCGCGGGTAGTCACTGAAGTTCTGCGCCCACTCCACCAGCGTTTGGAGACGCTCAGCTTCGCTCAGCAACTCCAGTTGCGACACGCGCAAGTCGGCGCTCTCAGTCATGTCGACCAACACATTCGTGAAATGCCGCGCCATGCGTTGCGCGGTCGCTTCGTCGAACAGGTCAGTGTTGTACTCGATAAGCCCCGCGAAACCATCCGGCTGGTCGGTGATCTCCACGTTGAGGTCCAACTTGGCCGTACCCGCGTCGCACTCAATGACCTCAGCGCGCAAATCGCCGACTTCCGCCTCAGCCCTGGGGAAATTGCGGGTCTGGAAGATCACCTGAAATAGCGGCGTGCGGCTGGGATCGCGCGAAGACACCACCTCGTCCACCAGTCGCTCAAAGGGAAGCTCCTGGTGCCCATGGGCGCCCAATGCGGCTTCTCGGACCCGCCCGAGCAGTTCTGCCACGTCTGGGTCGCCTGAGATATCCAGCCGGAAGACCAGTGTGTTGATGAAGTAGCCAATCAGATCTTCCAGCTCAACGCGCATTCGGCCCGCCACCGGCCCCCCGATCAACAGATCATCCTGCCCCGTGTAGCGGTGCATCAGCACGCCCCACGCTGCCAGCAGCGTCATGAACAGCGTGCAGTCCGAGCTCTGCCCCAGTTCGCGCACCGCGTCAGAAAGTTCGCTCGGCACGCGGAAAGTCACGCGCGCCCCCGCATGCGTCAACTCTGCCTGACGCGGCCGGTCCGTCGGCATCTCGCTGGTCGGCGGCGCTCCCGCGAGATACTCTCGCCACCATGTCACCAGTCGCTGCAACCGCTCGCCCTGCAACTCTTCGCGCTGCCAGACAGCGTAGTCGGCGTGCTGCACAGGCAGTTCGGCCAGCGCCGGCTCTCGGCCCTGCGTGAATTCGGCATACGCCTGCCCCAACTCCCGCACGAACACGCCCCGCGACCAACCGTCCCACACGATGTGATGCACATTCAGGACCAGCGTGTGCGCTTCATCGGCCAGGCGCACCAGTAGAAATCGCGCCGGAGGTCCTGCGGCCAGATCGATGGGCTCGCGTGCGAACTGACGCGTCAGCCGCGCCAACTCCCCAGCGCGTTGCTCAGCCGCCAGCTCGCTCAGGTCCTCGACTGCCAGCGCCACGGGCCCCGGCTCATATATCTCCTGCACGGGCTCACCATCCGCCATGCGGAAGCGCGTGCGCAGCGGCTCGTGCCTGGTTACAATCAACTCGATGGCTCGCACCAGCGCTTCGTGGTCCAGGGGGCCGCTCAACCGAATCGGCACCGGGCAGTTGTGTGCGGGGCCAGCGGTCTGATACTGGTGCAGAAACCACATTCGCTCCTGAGCGAAAGACAGCGGGAGCAGCCCGGCTCGTGATGCTCTGGGGATGGCAGAATCATCGCTGGCGGCGCCCCGCAGCCGAGCCGCCAGAGATGCACGTCGGGCCTCGATATCACGGTCTTCGGAGTCGCTCATGGTGCGCCCGACGCCCCTTGCTCATCCTCCATCAGTTCCTCGAGCAAACTGGCCTGGCCTGCCACGGTGGGCTCGCCAAAGAACCGCAGCAGCGAGAACTCCACATCCAGCGCCTGGCGCACCCGCACCGCTATCTGCGTCGCAAGAACCGAATCGCCGCCCAGCACTAGGAACCGATCCTGCACCCCGACCCGCTCGATGCCCAGCACCGTCGCCCAAATCTCGGCCAACGCATCCTCCAGCTCGTTGCGAGGAGCAACGTAATCTGCCTCTGCTGAATCATTCTCGCCGCCGGTCAACCCCAACGCCTCGGCCATGCCGATGCGCTTCAGCTTGCCGGTCGCGGTCTTCGGAATATCGTCGACGAAGACCACCTCGCGCGGGACCTTGTAGCCCGCCACCCGCTCCCCCACATACTCCCTGATCGCCATCGCCGTGCTGTCGGCCCCGTCGCGCAGCACCACTGCTGCGGCGACGTCCTCGCCCAGGCGAGCGTCCGGTATCGCGAAAGTCAGAGCCTGCCGAATATCAGGATGCGTGATGAGAACCTCATCAATTTCACGAGGCGAGATATTCTCGCCGCCTCGAATGATGATCTCCTTGATCCGCCCACTGACATAGAAGTAGCCATCCTCATCCATGTAACCCTCGTCGCCGGTGCGGAACCACCCGTCGAAGAATGCCTCCTCGTTCGCCTCCGGATTGCTGTCGTACCCGTCCATGACGATCTCGCCACGCGCGACGATTTCGCCACGCGTATTCGCCGGCAGGAACCCGCAGTGCTCATCGATAATCGCCACTTCAGGCGTGAGTGCCGGCCCCACCGACCCGGGCTTGCGCACCCCGGGGGGCAGCGGGTTGCTCGTCACGTTCTGGCAGGCCTCCGTCGTGCCGTATACCTCAATCACCGGCACACCGAAGGTCTCCTCAAGCTGCCCGATCACGTCCACCGGCAGCGCGGCGGACGAAGACCGGATCACTCGCACGGGACATCGCTCCACGATCTCGCGATTGGCCGCTGCCCGCTCGACAATCGCTTGGTGCATGGTAGGCACCGCCGTGTACCACGTCGGGTCGAATTGCTCGACCCACGTGAAGAACTCAGGCGCGTGGAAGCCCGGCGTGGCCACCAGCGCCCCACCCGACACCAGCGTCGCCAGCGTCGAAGCCAGTAGGCCGTGCAGATGGAACATCGGCATCACGCTCAGCAAAACGTCCTCCTCGGTCAGACGCAGACTATCGCGGACGCTGCACGCCGAGATGCACAGTTTCCGGTGCGTCAGCGGCACCATCTTCGGACGTGCTGTCGTGCCCGAGGTGTGCAGCACCAGCGCCACGTCATCCGCATGCGCAGGGCCACGCGTTTCAGGCGTGCCCTCACTCTCGCTCCGCAGCTCGAACACCCCCCCGGGCGAATCGCCGTCGGTAAACAGCTCAATGATCGCCATACCCATCCGCTCCGCCACAGCGCGCGCGGCACAGTCCAGCTCCGGATGTGTCACCAGGGCCTTGGCGCCCAGATCGCCGAGATAGAACTCGTACTCACTTTGCGGGTATGCTGGATTCAGCGGCGCGAAGGTCGCCGATGCAGCAACCGTCAGGTACGCGGCCGTCATTTCAGGACCGTTCGGCAACACCACCGCCACCCGGTCGCCCCGCCCGACACCAGCCGCGTTCAGCGCCTCACGGGTGCAAGATACTTGGCGCCCAAGCGCTGCATAAGTCAGCGGCTTGCGTCCCGGTGCGAGCATGAAGGTCGCTTCAGGTGTGGTGTGGGCGTAGTGGTCAATGGCTTCGTGGATGGCATGGGGGGCGAACCTACCGTCGTCTTGCATAGACCCTATAGCATCCCTTCCAGAAGCTGTTCGCGCGCAGGGGGTTTCCACCACCTGAACGTCCATTCCTGCGTGACGGGCCTCGCGGCAGGCTTCAGCGTTGTGGCGGCGAAACTATGTGCGAGTGCGGACTTCACGATCTGAGGCGACCCATATGAGCCGAACCGTCGCGGCAATCGCAGTCATCACGGCATCCATACTGGCTCTCAGCTCATGCAGCCGGCAGTCTTCGGCGCCTCTGCACGCCCCCCCGGAGCCCCAATCACGGAGAATCTTTGTCAGCATTCCGCCGCAGGCGTACTTCGTCGAACGCGTAGGCGGCGATTTCGTCGATGTCCAGGTGCTGGTGAAGCCAGGTCAATCGCCAGCGACCTACGAGCCCTCCCCCGCGCAGATGGCCGCGCTAGCCGACGCGAACGTCTACTTCCGTATCGGCGTGCCCTTCGAGAAGGCTCTTCTCCCCCGCATCCGGGCCGCCGCTCCCTCACTTTGCATTCTGGATCTGGCGCAGTTCGCTCGTCACCATCGCATGATAGAAGGCGGGGGCAAGGGCCACGAACACAAGACCACACTGGACCCGCATACCTGGCTCGACCCGGTTAACACCATCTCCTACGTGCGCAACGTCCTCGCCTTCCTCGCCCAGGGCGACTATGACAATGCAGCCCACTACGAGCGCAACACCGAAGAGTTCATCACCGAACTCGAAGCCCTCGATGGTCGCTTACGCGAGCAACTCAAGCCGTTCGCAGGTTCGGACATCCTCGTCTTCCACCCATCATTCGGCTACTTCACCGATGCCTACGGACTGCGTCAGGTGGCCATCGAGGAAGAGGGCAAGGAGCCCGGCCCCCGGCGGCTGCAGCAGATCATTGACGATGCCCGCGCGCGAGGCACGAAGGTCATCTTCGTCCAGCCTGAGTTCTCCTCAAGCAGCGCGGAGGCCATCGCACGGGAGATCGGCGCAACGGTCGTGACGGTCGATCCACTGGCCCGCGATTACATGACCAACATGCAGCACATCGCCGACAGCATCGCCGCAGCCCTGCAGTGACCACAGGCGCGCTCTGCTCTGAAGGGACCCGGATCATGATCCGCCACTGGCGATTGAGCATCATCATTCTCACACTGACGATCACGCTACCGACCCTCGCAGCCGACTGGCCGACCTACAAGTGTGATCCGGCGCGCACCGGCATCACCAGCGAGAGCCTGTCTTTCCCGATGGCCGCTCGCTGGTCGTATCGACCTGCGCAACCGCCCTCGCCGGCGTGGCCTCAGCCCGGCAAAGAGTTGCACCGCATCGACTTCGACTACTCGTTCCAGCCAGTGGCCGCGGCGGGCATGGTGTACTTCGGCTCCTCGACCGATGACACTCTGCGAGCCGTCGACGCAGCCACCGGCGCGCTCGTGTGGCAGGCGACTCTCGGCGGCCCTATCCGCTTCGCCCCCAGCATCGCCCACGGCCGGGCCTACGTCGCCTGCGACGATGGACACCTCTACTGCTTTGACGCCAAAACTGGCGCACTGTCATGGCGCTTCCAGCTTGCCCCAGGCGACGACAAAGTTCTCGGCAACGGACGGATAGTCTCGCGCTGGCCATGCCGCAGCGGAGCGGTCGTCGTCGATGACATAGTCTACGCCACCGCCGGGATGTGGCCCACAGAGGGCGTATTCGTCTACGCCCTTGATGCCGACACCGGCCACGAGATATGGTGCAACGATAGCAGCGGCGCCATCTACGTGGACCTCCCCCACCCGGGCGCCTCGGGCTTCAGCGGCGTCGCGCCCCAGGGCTATCTGCTCGTGCAGGGAGACACGCTGCTTGTAGCGACCGGGCGGGCCGTGCCGGGAGCCTACGACAGACATACCGGCCGCCTCCTCTACTACAAACCAGCCGCCGCGCTCTACCACGGTGGCTCGTGGCTCACCTCCGCCGGCGAGGTCTACTTCAACAGCCGCAATCATTTCACCAACCCCTCCGAAGCCTTCGCGGGAGAGATGGACCCGCGCAACGGCGATGGGATGTTCGGCTATGGCTTCAGTTCAGGCGATGTCGAGTTCACATTGGCCGGCAAGTACCGCGTTCTGGCCGCTGAGGGCGTGGTCTACTCGGTCGGCAATGGCTCCCTCCAGGCCTTCGATCTCACCCAACTGCGCGCGGCCTCCCGCCCCGCCCCTGGCTCTGCGCGCTGGAACGTGCCCTGGGAGACGCGCGTGTATTCCATGGCCATGGCCGGCGACACGCTGCTGTTGAGCACCCGTGGCGGCATCACTGCCGTCGCCGCGTCCGATGGCAGCGAGCTATGGTCGACCGAGATCGCGGGCAATGTGCGCGGGCTGATCGTCGCGGACGGGCGTATCATCGCAGCCACCGAGGGTGGCGAGATCATCAGCTTCGAGACCGGGTATCAGGGCGAGCAGTCCGTGGTCGCCGAGACCCCGACGCCGACTCCCGTCGACGCGGACCGCGATCGCCTGGCCACGAGCATCGAGGAGCAATCCGGGAAGACGCAGGGCTTCGCTCTGATCGTCGGCCAGCCCGACGCACGCCTCGCCGAGGCGCTCGCGGCACGCACCGACCTGCACGTCATTTCACTGCTCCCGGACTTGGCTGCCGTAGTCGCCGAACGCGAGCGGCTGACATTCGCCGGGGTCTACGGTTCACGAGTCTGGCTCACGCGTGCGAGCGCCCTCGCCGATCTTCCACCTTACTTCGCCGACCTCGTCGTGGTTTCAGCACCCGCGCCCGCGCCTGCGGAATGTTACCACGTGCTGCACCCCTGCGGCGGAAGCCTGGTGATGCCGGGCATGGGTGACGCGGCGCAGGCAGACTTCATCGCGGCCGCAGGCATCCCGGAAGACGAAGTGGCCGCAAACCGCACGATCGTCCGCGGGACCTTGCCCGGTGCAGGTGAATGGCGCTACCCGTGGGCGGACGCAGGCCGCACCGGCATCGGCGCCGACAGTCGCGTCCGCCTCCCGCTCGAGATCCTCTGGTTCGGCGGCCCCGGCCCGGATCGCCTGATGGATCGGCACCTTATGTCGTCACCACCGGTCGCCGCGAACGGCCTCGTGTTCATGGCGGGCCAAGATGACGTAATCGCCTTCGATTCATACAACGGTCGCGAGCTCTGGGCTCAGCCACTGCCCGGCGTCGGGCGCAAATACGCGCAGTATTACTCCAGCGCCCTGGTCGCCGACGAGGATAGCGTATACGCCGTGGTGGGCGACCGCTGCCACCGCTTCGATCAGCGCACCGGGCGCGAGCTGGCCGTCTACACCATTCCCGACGAGGTCATCACCGGAACTCCTCCTCCGACCGTCACCAAGTACGTCGACGTCCAGTGGCCGGAGACCTGGCAGGTTGTCGGGCCATTCCCGAAAGTCGTGCACCCGATACCTGCGGAGGAACTCGCGGCAATCCCCGAGAGCGTCACCGTCGACGGCAAACAGTACGCGCCGGTCCAATTGCAGGCGGTCGACGGCATGCTCGATTTCACCAACGCGTTCGGCGGTTACGGTTTCGAGCCACTCGCCCCGGGCGAGGAGCCGTCTGACCAGCCACGCACCCTCGGCAAGCCGGACATTCAACTCGCCCGACAGACAGCCTTAGCCTTCGCCACCATCGACTGCCCCCAGGACGGCAAGCTGCTCGTGGGCGCGGGCGCGAACTGGTGGATGGCCTGGTATCTCGACGGTGAGTTGGTCTTCCACACCAACGCTGGTGGCAACGAGCCTTCGCGCCACGATCTGCGCAGCCGCGTCGGCTACACCGCCACCGACTACCTCTTCGATATCGACGTGACCGCCGGCGAACACGTGCTGGCGGTGGAGGTCCGTTCGGGAAGCACTGGCTGGTGCCTGGCGTCCGCCAGCCAGGCGGCCAATGCCACCGCCCTCATGCCCATCGCCACCGGGGACGACCCGAACATACCGAATCTGCGCGATCTCACCTGGGGCTACGTCTCAGCCGCTGACGGGCTTGTGCTGGGCAGCTACAATGTGCCCATCGTTGAGGGTCAGCCCGCCGAGTCACATCTCATCTGGCGCTCCGAGAGCAAAGCGGTCTTCGCCTTGAGCAAGCAGGACGGATCACTGCGCTGGGTGCACCGTCCGCCTGCGGACCGAACCGTCGCCAACCTGGAGATCGCGTTCGGTGACGGCAAGCTCTTCCTGGTGGATGCGACCTCCAAGGCCGACAGCGTCAAAGCACGCCGGCGCGGCGTCGACATTGACGCGCAGGCCACCCTCATCGCGATGGACTTCGCCAGCGGCGACGAGCTTTGGCGCAGCGATGACGTGCCCATCATTGGCGAGCGCAGCGCCCTTTCGCGCCTCAAATCCAACCCCTCGCATCTCTTCATGGGCCTCCCCTACTGGGATCACCTCCTCTACGCGCGCAACCGCGTCGTGCTCGGCGTGAACGCCGCCTGGGATGCCACTACCGGGGAGAAGCTGTGGGAGACAGAAACCCGTCCGCGCAAGCTGCCGCTCCTCCACGGCGACTGGATCATCGCCCAGCCTCACGCATACAGTATCGAGACCGGCGAGCAACGGATGGCCGAAGATCTCCTTACCGGCGAGGAAGTGCCGTGGAAGTTCCCACGTTCCTATGGCTGCGGGCCGGTCAACGGCAGCCAGCACCTGCTCTTCTTCCGCTCCGGAGCAGACGGCTTCTTTGACATGAACATGGAGGCCACCACCAACCTCGGTGGCATACGCCCCAACTGCACTCGCAGTATTCTCGCGGCGCACGGACTGCTCATCCACCCCGAAGGCTACAGCGGATGCTCATGCTCCTACAACTATCAGACCTCGCTGGCGATGGTCCCCACCGACCGCCCCGCCGACACTTGGTATGTCTTCGGAGCCAACAGCCGCGAAGGACCGATCAAGCGCCTCGCCGTGAATCTCGGCGCGCCCGGAGACCTGCGCGATGAGCGGGGAACTGTCTGGCTCGGCTTCCCTCGCCCGATGCTGGCAACCGCCTGCCCGGCCCCGGTTACAGTGTCGATGGACGGCGCCACCAGCTACTACCACCAGCGCGTCTCTGCTCAAATCGAGGGCACGGACGCGCCCTGGCTCTACAGTTCAGGCATCCGCGGGCGCGGCCAGATCAACGTAGACCTCGCGCTGCAGCCGAGCGTGGTCATACCCACGCTCGATGCCGCGCCGCCCGCCATGGACGGCACGCTCGACGACCCGTGCTGGCAGCAGGCCGGCATGGTCTCGTTCGAGAACACTCCGTTCACCATGCTCGGAGCCAGCGTGGATATGCGCGCCTTCAGGGATTCGGAGAACCTCTACTTCGCCTTCCATCGCAAGCCCATCCCGAACCCAAAGCCGGGCATCGACCAGTCGGTGCTGGATGAGGCCGACACCTTCCACATCTTCCTCACCCATCAGAAGAGACTGCCGGACGGTATCCGCATGATCGTCGGGCGCAACGGTACAACGGGAGTTGGCAGCACGCCACCCGCTCCGAGGCCGACCAGTGGTGGGCCGAGGTGGGCATGCCGATCAGCACGCTGACCGACGCGGGCATCGACCCGAGCCGCCTGCGCATCAACTGCATGGTGCAGAGTCTCACTGCCTCGGGTCTGGAGTCGATCTTCCTCATTGACCCCCTCTACGGTGCCGACTTCAGGCGTTGCGTGCAGTTCCGCCGGGTCGCGGAGAGGTCCGCTGAGCCGGTCGCGGAGCGCGCCTTCACGGTCCGTCTGCACTTCGCTGAAGTGGATGGCGCGCAGCCGGGCCAGCGAGTGTTTGACGTGGCCATGCAGGGCGAGACTGTGATCGAGGGACTGGACGTCGCAGCCGAGTCCGGCGGGCCAAACACAGCACTGATCAAAGAATTCAAGGGCGTGAGAGCCGCAGAGCGCCTCAACATACAGTTGCTACCCCAGGACGAGAAAGCCGGTGCCATCTTCGACCCCATCATCTGCGGG
The DNA here is from genome assembly GCA_029821735.1 of Candidatus Zipacnadia bacterium. GTDB lineage: Bacteria > Armatimonadota > Zipacnadia > Zipacnadales > UBA5352 > JALGSU01. Next base: position 30,395 of record JALGSU010000051.1, read on the forward strand.
GTCGAACTGTTCGAGGAGGACCAGAACCCATGAAGTTACGGGCCCTGGCCGGCATGTGTTTCGCTGTTGCGGGCGGTCTCACGTTAGCTCAAATCTGCGCCGCTGAAGAGCCTCCGCGCATGTACATGTTCCTGTACTCCGAGTCCCCGTCTGTAGCTCTGTATTCTCGCGACCATGGCTCGCCCTACCGCCGAGAGCCGTGGATGAGCGATGAGCGCTGGGAAGCGCACTATGCCACCACCAAAGAGCGCTACCCGTTGATGCTTGATGCGCTGGCGCAACTGCGCCCCGACATCCTCTACCTGGCGTCCAACGGTCAGTTCCGCCTCTTCGGGATGGACAAGCAGACCATCCCGACCATCCAGCAGATTACCGACCAGATGGCGAGCCAGCGGGATGAATTGCTCGGATATCAGGACCTGGGGATGTTCGACGTTGGCTTCTACCGCTGCGCGATCAGCATACGCGGCAACCCCGAAGACCGTCATGGCATCTTCGCGCTCTATGACCTCTGGGAAGAGTACGCGGACGTCTTCGACCTCGGACCGAAGCCGCCTGAGGACCCGATGCAGTGGCTGCAGATACGCTTCGACAGCGGCAAGCCCTACATCCGCGCCTGGGACAAGCCCGACGCGGGCGGCAACATCGGCTACTTCTGTTGCCCGAACAACCCCTATTGGCGGCAGCTCTCGGTCGCGATGGCGGTTGCCGGAGCTCGCGTCGGATACACGAATCTCTTCGTCGACAACCCCTCGCTGTTCTGCAAGTGCAAGTGGTGCGAGAAGGCCTTCGCCGAGCGCCAGCGATCCCGCTTCACTCCCGAGCACTGGGCGGCCCTCTTCCCCGATATCGAGCAGGGAACGGCCTCTCTGGAGCACCCGACCATGGCCGTCGAGCGCCGCCGGTTCTGGGAAGACAGTATGGGCGACCACCTCGCGGCCATGAAGCAGGCGATGCAAGCGGTCATCCCCGACCATCCCATCTGGCTGTCCGCGAACGGGGCGCACATGACATCTCATTCAGTACGCCGAAGCGGGAGTCAACTTAGGCTTCAAGGAATCACCATTCGAGTTCTCGGGCGTCAATCTGCGCCCCGTGGGCAACGGACTCATGGCCGTCGAGCCGGGCGACATCTACGATGGCTACCGACTGGTCAGAGGCGCGGGCGCCGACGACTACTATGCCTGCCCGGCTCAGAGCTACGCGAACACCGCCGTGCACGACAACCTGTACCGCCTGGCGATGTCCGAAGCGCTGGCCATGGACGGATGCTTCCTCGACGGAGCCCGATGGGACGCCGACTTGCCCAGCCGACAGGACCTTTACAGCTACTATGATCGCAACCGCGATCTCTTCGCGGCCGGGACCTCCATCGCCCGCGTGGCTGTGATCATCGGCGCGTCCGAGTTCTACTTCGACCACGAGTTCTACGCCGATGCGTCACGAGACGCCAGCGCTATCCGTGACTGGCTCTCAGACCAGCAGAGCGCCTCGCCCGATACGACGTGGTGATACTGCCTGGCTTCAAGTCGCTGTGCGACTCCGGGGCTGAGGCCCTGCGAAGCTACGCACAGGACGGTGGCTCACTCGTCATCTCCGGCCCGGCAGGCACCCACTCTGACGTCGGCCCCGAGCGTCCCGCCCCAATCTTCGCCGACCTTCTCGGCGGTACTCCGCCCGGCGAGGAACTCGCGGTCACACCCATCGGCGAGGGCACAGTGGTGTCCTGCCCCCGACGCTTCGCCGACGCTGATCTGCCCGACGGTTTCTCCACCACCGACTACAAGGTCTCTCGCCCGCAGACCTATGGCGGGAAATCCCGAGGGCCGCTGATTCCGGTGTCGGTCGCGGCCAATCGCGATCTCTTCCTGCACGCCCTCGACCTCGCTGCTGGCCGGGACCTGTCGCTGATGGACGTGCCAGACGCGCCGGGTCTGCGCGTGGCCGGGCGTTACCGAATCGACTCCGAGCAGCCCTCGCTGACCGTCCACATCATCAACGAACAAATGGCCATGCGCCACGACGACACCGGCGGCTACTTCATGCTCGCCGAGGATGGGACGCCGGGCAGTTGCGCTGAACTGACACTGAGCATCCCCCTGCCGGACGGCTACCGAGCCGCGCAAGTCACCTGGGCGCAGATGCCCCAGAGCGATCCGCAGGAGCTGGCCTTCAAACCACTCGCCGATGGCATTGTCTGCACGGTCCCCGAGGTCGAGCTGTACTCAATCGTCAGAGTTAAGCTCCAGCCCGGCGCCGGCGCTGGCGAGACAATCGCGGGGACAGTCAGCGCCACTCAGACGCCACACCCTTCCCAAGGCATCTACGTGCCAGACGCCGAAGCCCCGAGCCTGCACCCCATCGCCCTGACTGATGCCGCTGTCGGTGGCGACCCCATCCGCCTGAATTACACCCACCCGTCCCTGATCTACGCCACCGCCGGCGACACCGTCAGCGTCCGCGTCGCGGCCTTCGGTTCCGAGGGCAAGTGGGCGCGCTGGTGGATCGCCGCTCCAGACGGCACGCTCCTGCGCACGGGCGCTGTCGCGTGCGGCAGTTCCGAGGACCTCGACTTCGTGGCGCAGACCGAGGGCGTGTACCTCGTGCAGGCGCAGGCCGACGCCGACGACATCGCGATCTCGTCGACGACCCACGGGATCTGTCTGCCGGCCTCTCCGTCGCAACGCGTCAACTTCAGGGGCCAGCCCCCGACGCTCTACTTCCACGTCCCCCCGGACCGCGACACCATAGCGCTGCGACTGCAGTCGCGCGACCGGGAAGGCGGTTATGAGATCGCCGACTCGCAGGGCCGAACCATGGCTCTGCGCGATGGGCTTGGCCAGACGACCGTCATGGACCCGGGAGGCGCGATGGTCTGGTCGGAGAAGTCCAGCGGGGCAGTCTATCAGCGTGTCGAGATCCCCGTGCCCGAGGGCGAGGCCGGCGCGATCTGGTCGCTGAAGTTCACTGCCGGCAAGCCCGACAGCGCAACCGTGTCAAACTTCTACTTCGACGACGACCTGCCTGCGCTGGTAAGCACGAGCCCCGCCGCTCTACTCGTGCCCTGACGCCGATCGTCAGCGCCTCAGACAAACAGAAGCCGCCCCTGATCGGGAGCGGCTTCTTGGCTGCCAAGGTCCGCCTCAATCGTGCCCGGGCGTCGTGGTCAGTACCGCCTCACGCAGTTGCTCCATGAAGTACCGGTAGCCTTCGAAGCTCACGTCCGACAGCACGAAGTGGTCGGGGCCCGGGATGAACCGCCCAAGCTCTATCAACTCGCGCGCGCGTTCCATCTCGCGGTCGATCACGTCTGTGCCCTGTGCCATCACCTGCTTGTCCAGACCACCGATACAGCCCATGGTCGGGAAGCGTTCGCGCACTCGTGCGACATCGCAGCCCGCCTGAACTTCATACGGATACATGGCCGTCACGCCGCCCTCGAGCATCTGCTCGGTCAGGTCCTCGATGTAGCCGTCGGAGTCCACCAGCACGATCTCGATACCGTGGGCCTTCCCCCACTCCGCAATCTTCCGGTAGTTCGGCGTCATGAACTCGCGGAAGGTCGCCGGTGAGATCAGCGAACCGCTGTTGAAGGCCATGTCCTCCCAGCACTCAATCAAATCAAACTCAACATCAGCCGCTTGCTTCTCCCACAGCTCAATCGTCATGTCTGTGTATGAGTCCATCATGTCGTGAACCAGGTCGGGGGCATCGTAGAACGCGTACGCCAGGTTCTCGTCTCCCATGCGGTTGCGGCAGAACCCGTAGACACCCCGATGGGTGAGCTGCAGCGGGTAGTCACGGTCCCGGTATTCCTCGACGTACTCGGTCCAGTTCTCCGGGAAGCGCGCCGGATCATCGGCTTGCATGTGCTTCTTCTTGTACCGGTCCCAGTCGTCCATCGACTTGATCGGCCAGTCGATGTCGTGGCGGTTGTAGTCGCCACCCTTCTGGATCATCTCAACCGTGCCGTCACCACGTCGGTGCACGACCCGCTCGTCGGTGTCCTCTATCACCTCAACCGGGTCCAGTTGCGACGGGTCCATGTTCACCGGCGTCCGATCCCATCCCCGATGGGGCCCCTCGAACTGCAGCAGATCGTCAATCTGCTCGGCTATGCCCGGGAACTCCTCGTCCCAGTGGGGCTTGATCGCCTTTGCTCCGCCGAAGACCTTCATGAAGGGCACTCGGTCGGCGGGCTGGCCGGTCATCACTGCTACGAACCGCTCGCGCGTATCCATTCATATCTCCGGAATGTCAGTGCGAGATGGGCTCTCTCAGCTACTGGGACGACGCTTCTTCTCGGAGCACGGTCACGCGGCCTTCCTCGCCACTAAGATCTACTCGGCGTCACTGACCACTTCCATCAGATCGGAGATCATCGGGTTGGGTAGCTGCCCGACCTGGGCGAGCATTTCAGTTTCCGTCGGCGGATCAGGCAGTGCTGACCATGCGGGTACGATGGCAGAGGCAAGAGCGACGATGATGAGCGGAACAAGGGGCAGGCGCACCGGCATTCCCTCCATGGTTGGGGCGGGCTGTCGGATACCACTCGCGCAATATTGACCGCCACACGCCCCGTTTCCTGCCCGCCTGCCATCTCTAGCGGTTGCGCCACTATGCCCGGCAGTCTATGATGGGACTGCCTTCACGCCAGTTCTGTGTCGTAGCCAGCACGAGGAGGCCATGACAATGAGAACGAGCGTCCTCTCCCTCGCGATTGCGCTGCTTCTCTCACTGACAGCTTCTGCTCTGGCGCAGCCGCCCGCACCCCCGCTCCCACTGCCGGGAGTGCGCCTGCTACCGGTACTGGAAATCCCCGAGGGGGCCACGGTCGAGAATTCGTGGAGCGCTCAGAACGCCATCGACGACGCGGGTGCGATCATCGCCAAACAGAGCACCGCTCCCGCCGAGCTCCTCACTCTCGACGGACGCCCCGTGCTCAAGCTCACCTGCAACTTCGCGGGCACTGACATCCCCCGCGGCGTATGGGACCGAGCCGTCGACCTCGACCTCACCCGCGCCACGGCCATTTGCTTCGACGTGTACGCCGAGAACCTATCAGCCCTTCGCACCATCAACCTCTACCTGCGCAGTGGCGATGGCTGGTATGGTGCTTACTGGTACCCTGAGGAGGAAGGCCTCTGGTGCCGCATCCGCCTGCCACGTAGCGAGTTCTACATCGACAAGCCCGGCAGCGGATGGAGTGAGATCAGCACCATTCGCTTCAGCCCCTGGGCCGGCGCGCGAGAGGACGCGGTCCTGCACATCGCCAACTTCGCGGTCGAAGAAGCGCCGCTCTCCGCAGCCGTGGTGCTTCCCTCATACACACACGATCCCGCCAAGTTGCGCGCCGCCACCAAGTATGCCAACACGGTCTCCGCAGTGCTCGATGCGGCGGGCTGCCCGCTCCCGATGCTCAGCACCAGCGACCTCACGCCCGAGAGCATGGCCAGCCTCAAGCTCATCGTCCTCCCACATACTGCCGGCGCGTCAGCCGAGGATGCCGAGCTGCTCGCGCAATTCATACGTGATGGCGGCAAGGTGATCGCGCTTTACTCAACGCCCGCGCCACTCGCGCAGGCGCTTGGCGTCCGGCAGAAGGACTACCGCAGTCGCGCCTACGCGGGCGAGTTCGCCACCATGCGGTTCGCTACTGATCCACCATCGGGCGCGCCCGCTCAGGTGCAGCAGGCCTCGTGGGGCATCATCGATTCAGAGGCCGTCGCCGGCATCGGCGAGGTGGCGGCGTGGTGGCACGATCAGCAGGGCGAACGCACCGACGCCCCCGCGATCATCACGTCGGCCGACGGCGTCTGGTTCTCCCATATCCTGCTCGACGACGACCCGGCCGCCAAGGGCCGCCTGCTCGTGGCGCTTGCCGAGCACTTCGTCCCCGGCACTGCGGACGTCGTCGCTCAGCGTCGCATCGCCCTGATGGGCGGCCAGCTTCACGCGGAGGACTGGGACGCCGCCCTCACAGCGGTCCGCGCTCAACCCGCCTTCGGCAATCCCTCCGAGACGCTGGTGCAGCAGGCACAGGCGACCCGCACCCGCGCCATCGACGCCACCGATCCCTTCGAGTCCATCGCACTCGCCAACGAAGCCGAGCGTCTCCTCGTCGAAGCCTTCTGCCGCGCGCAAGCGACCGTCGCGAACGAGTTCCGAGCCACTTGGTGCCACCCGCCCGAGGGCATCTCAGGCTGGGGCTGGCCGAAGACCGCTGACCGTCTCCGCGAAGCTGGCATCGACCACCTGCTTCTCAACGCCCTCCACGGCACCTCCGCCGCTTACCCCAGCGCCGTGCTGCCCTTCGACAAGAGCAACACCGAGGGCGTCGACTACCTCCAGCAAGCCATCGACGCCTGCTCCGAGCGTGGCATCGCGGTGCACGTGTGGATGACCAACTTCAAGGCAGGCGGTCACGCCCCGCCCGAAGATGTCGAGCGGTTCGAGCAGGAGGGCCGCATCGCAGTCCAGCTCGACGGACAGCACACCGACACCCTCTGCCCCACCGATCCGCGCAACCAGAACCTGCAAATCAGCGCGATGGTCGAGGTCGCCCACAGGCCCGGCGTCTCGGGCATTCACTTCGACTACATCCGCTACCCCAGTGGCAAGACCTGCTTCTGCGATGGCTGCCGAAAGCGCTTCGGGGAGTTCGCCGGAGTGGACCTGCCGGACTGGCCCACGCAAGTTCTCGCCGGCGGCGATCTGCGCGAGCAGTGGCTGGACTTCCGCCGCGCCAGCATCACGCGGGTCGTCCGCGAAGTCTCCGAGACCGTCCGCCGCGAAGTGCCCGACTGCATGATCTCAGCCGCCGTCTTCCGCAACTACCCGCAGTGCCGCGACGACGTAGCGCAGGACTGGGTCGCGTGGGCGAACGAGGGTTACGTCGACTTCCTCTGCCCCATGAACTACACTGCCAGTGACACTCAGTTCCGCGAGACGACCGCAGCCCAACTCAAATACCTGGACGCAGTAGTACCCTGCTACCCGGGCATCGGGCTGCTCAAGGGCCTCGGACCGGTGGGGGCGTGCCGTCAGGTTCGGATCTCCCGCGAACTGGGCACGGGCGGCTTCGTTATCTGGAGCGTCTACTCACAGTACATCGATGACGTCTATCCGTATCTGGGGATGTCGCTGCTTGCCGGGGACGACTGAGGCGGATCAAAACCAATCAGATACGTCAAAGCGCCCGGCCGGTTGGCCGGGCGCTTGTCTTTTTCGCAGAGCTTAGCTCTACCAGGAGTTGGCGGAATCGCCAGCTGCCGGGGCCTCGGTGACCACGATGTTTGCGGCCCGGGGGCCCTTTGCGTCCTGCTCAACGTCGAACTCGACCTTGGCGCCCTCGGGAAGGCTGCGGTAGCCCTCGCCCGCGATTGCGGAGTAGTGCGCGAATACGTCCTCGCCGTCCTCACGCTCGATGAAACCAAAGCCCTTTGCGTCGTCGAACCACTTGACTGTACCAGTCGCCATACGAAACAACCTCCATACGTTCTCTTGGCGGTGCGCCGTTCTCCCGCCGCCTATGAAGGACTGGCGACTCGAACAATCACACGACCCGGCGGATGTATCCGCCTTCTGCACAGGATTAGCGTAACACATCTGTCCGGTCGATGCAAGCACTCGAATGAATTCTTATTGAGGCCATGCTGCCCCTCAGCACCCTCACAGGCCTCATGTGCCGCCCAGGAAATCGTAGCTGATGCGCTTTTGCAGCGCCGCGATCTGGGAAAACGCCTGGTGCAGGAGCGTCGCATCCCGCTGCGTCAGGCTCCGGTGATCGATCATGTTGTCCGGCTCACGACCCGCGTCCAACTCGGCAGCCTGATGCTCCAGCCGCAGACGTGCCAACAACTCATACGCCGCCGTAGTCTCGTCACGACTCACCTGCGTGAGTGCGCCGTCGGCCACGAGCGCATCGAGGCGGTCAGTGGTATGCGTCTGGTCCAGACCATGCCGAAGCGCGTACAGCCGCGCGAAGCTCACGATCGGGATCGCCGCCTCCTTGACCTCGAAATCCGCCGTTCCGTCACTGACTCCCGCGCCCGCGAGTATCCTCCCGAGCAGCGTCCCCGGGGGCTTGAAGCTCAGCGCGTTCTGCGCGAGGTGCGGGAAGAAAGCCGGACTCGCCGCTACGGCCTCGAACACATGCCCGCGCAAATCGCGAGCGAGATCCGATGCGCCGCACACCGCGCGGAAGTCGAAGAAGATGCTGAACTCGAGCAACTGCTGTGGCTCAGAGCGCCGGATCCAGCCGGTGAAATACTTCTTCCAGACTGAGAGCGGCTGACACCACTTCGGGTTCTGCGCCATGACATCGCCGGTGCAGTACGGATACCCGGCCTCGTTCAGCCAGCCACACACGCGCTGCCCGAGTTCGAGGAACCGCTGGGCCGCCCCCTCTTCGTCCGCCGCTCGGTCCGCGTAGACGATGGCGTTGTCCTGGTCACTGGAGAGCACCAGTTCCTGCCGTCCCTGACTCCCCAGAGCCAGGAACGCGAACGGTGCCGGTGCCGCGCCAAGCTCCGCCTCCGCCAGTGCGATGAACCGCTCGGTCGCTGCGTCACACACCGAGGTCAGCATACGCGTCACCCGATCAGGATGCGCCCCACTGTCCAGCAGTGTCTGGGCCAGACCCGGCGCCCGACGACAGGCGGCGATCACCTGGTCGGCATCGGTAGCTCCGGCGATCTCGCGCGTCAGAACGATCGGTCCGTAGCTGCGGAAGCGAACCAACTCCCGGTGATGGATGACACCGAGGATCCTCCCCGCCTGGTTGGCCACTGCCACGTGCTGCACTCCGTGATCGTCCATCGCCAGCAACGCCTCATAGACCTCCGCGCGTTCGGACACCGTCACCAGTGGCGAACTCATCACTCGATGCACCGGCGAGTGCATATCCACGCCGTCAGCCACCACGCGCTCGCGCAGATCGCGGTCCGTGAAGATGCCGATGGTCTCGCCCGAATCAGACTGCACCAGAGCCGCGCTCGCCTCGCCCTCAACCATCAGCTCCGCCACTGATCGCACTGAAGCATCATACCGGCAGAAGATCTCGCTGCGCTTCGCCCCGCTCACCGGTTCGTGCAGGAAGAGCAGCGAAGCCTGCAGTCGCCGCATGGTCTCATCGCGTTCCGCCGCTCGAGTCTGCTGATCCGTAACATCCTCGATGACCCCGTCGAGGAAGCGTGCGCTGCCGCTATCGTCTTCGACCATCACCACGCTGACCAGCAGCGTCCGCGGCCCCGAGTCGTCAGTGACAACCGGCAGGCGACGCTCAGCAGCCCCATCGCGCCGGGCCTCCGCGAGGAAGCGTTCGTACTCAGCGCTGTCGCCGAATACCGCCGCCAGCGTCAGCGCCCCCACCGCGTTGGCTCCCCGCGCAAGGCCGAGCAATCGGTCGGCCGACCGACTCAGGTGCAGCACCGTGCCCTGCGACGTCGCTCGCGCCCGGAAGAGTCCGGCCGGGATGTTGCCCGACACCTGGTCGAGCAGCCCGAAGCGTTGGTCACCGGCAGCTTCACCGCCAACCGCCGCTCCCGCCGTGGGACCGACGGCAGTTGCCAGCAGAATAAGCCCGCTGCGACCGGCGAAGGTGATCGGGCTCACCGCGAACACGCACTCGATTAGGGCGCCGTCACGCCGCAGCAACACACCGTCGAACCCGCCCGACGCTTCCTCGCCCGCCAGCAGTGCGTTGATCTTCTCCCACGCCGTCTCATTGTCCGGGCCGGGCGGGATGATGTCCGCCAAGTCCAGCAGTTCGAGTTCCTGCGCCGAACAGCCCAGCATTTCCAGGAGTATCGGGTTCGCGTAGCTGCACCGTCCGTCCAGTACCAGCAGCGTCCCCTCCGTCGTCGCCTCCACGAGGGAGCGGTAGCGATCAGTCGACTCGCGCAGACTCTCCTCAGCCTCCGAGCGTCGCCGCTCAATCCGCAGACTGCGCCGCATGACGTAAAGCAGCAGCATGGCCACGATCGCGACGATCCCCACCGAGGTGCGCAACAGCCTGCCCTCGACCCGCGCGATCTCCGCCTGCACATCCTCGATGTAGATCCCCGTGCCTATGATCCATCCCCATGGCTCGAAGCCCCGCACGTATGACTCCTTGGACGCAAGTCGACTGGGGTCGTCCTTCCACTGCCACACATAGTCGATGTAGCCGTCCCGCTGTCGCCGCACAAGGTCAGCGAACGCCACGAAGATGCGCACCCCGCGCGCGTCCTGGTACTGTGACACATCCTGCCCGTTCAGGTCCTTGCGGTAGGGGTGCATGATCATGACCGGGCGCGTGTCCTGAATCCAGAAGTAGTCCTTGCCCTCGGGCCCGTAGCGGAGCAGCTCGATGCGCGATATCGCCATCTCCTGAGCCTGCTCGCGTGTCAGAACCCCTGCCCGCTCGTCCTGCTCGTACCCGGCGAGAACGCTCCACGCCGCGTTCGTGAGTTCGCGGATCATCTCCCGCTTGCGATCCAGCAGCGACTGCTCAAACGCGGGCAGAAAGACCGCGAAGATCGCCGCCGCGAACAGGCCGATGGCAAGAAGCGTGGGGAACACCACGTGGAAGAAGAACCGTCGACGGCGCCAGCGCTGACGGGGCAGTTCAGCTTTAGACGTCCCACCGTTCACGCCAGCGGCGGCATCGCTGCAGCAGACGGCGTCGCGGAAGCGCTTCCAGTCCTCGGTGGGCATCTCCACCCCAAGCCCGCCCCCGCCCGAGTCCCGATCGTGTGCATCGCTGCCTCCGCTCATCAACAGGCCAAGTTCAGCCGCGATCTCGCGCAGAGACATCCGCTGCTCGTCAGTGAATGGCCCGTAGAACACCTCGATGCCGTCGAGCCCCTGAGCTTTCAGTTCAATCAGCAGCGCCCGCAGTCGCTCGACATCCGGTTCGAGCACAAGGGGATGGGCGAGGAATGCTTTGCCGCCCGCGCGGTGAATCAGCTCGATGGCTTCGGCGATCCCGATCTTGCCGCCCGGCGCCGCACTCTCTGCCGGCGCGGATACATGGTTGTGCTCCGTTGACCCGTGACTGCGGATCGAGCCGGCGACGCTGTGCACCGCCGGCGACTGGGTCTGCTGCATGGAGCGCAACGTTGCCTGCAGTTCAGCATGCGCGGGATCGAAGCCGTATCCGAGCAGGTGGGCTTCCTCTGTCCCCACCTGCGTCGTCATCTCGATCCCGGCGATGTGCCCCACGCCCCTGCGAGAGAGCATGCGTCCGAACGCGGGCAGCCCCCCAACCGTGTCGTGGTCAGTCAGGGCCGCAAATGCCACGCCAGCGGCGGCGAGTTGCCCAGCCATCTCGCGAGGGCTGAGCGTCCCGTCGCTGTGCGTGGAATGGCAATGGAAGTCAACGCGCGTTGTGTCGCTCAAGTCTCTCCTACCCCGCACCAACGCGCCTTCACCCCTCAAGCAGCTTCTCGTCGAACATCCACTTCACGGCGCGCTCGAGAGTCTGCTCGGGCGTGTAGTGCGGTTCATAGCCGACCTTCGCCGAGATGCTGGCGATCTCCGGACACATGTTCGCCTTGAAGTGCCAGTTGGCGCCGATCTCCGGAAGTACTTCGCCCTCGAAGCGTTCCCAACTGACCAGCTCGACCGGGATCTTCACCCCGTATATCTCGCCATAGGTCTCGACCAACTGCAGGGCCGTCAGCGCGTACGCCGACCCCACGTTGAAGATCTCGTCCGCGGCGTCGTCGCGATTATGCAGCGCGCAGGCAAACGCGCGCGCAATGTCTTCCGCGTCACACGGGCCGATCAGACCGTGCCCGGGGTCCGGGAGTATGACTGTCTCCCCCCGCTGGTGTGAGAGGTGCACATCGAGGCTCCGCCCGCCTTTGCAGTCGAGGGGAATCTTGTACGGGCCGCAGATATTCGGGCACATGATCGCGGTGAACGCCCGCCCGTCCGCGGCGGCACGCACCCTCGTGGCTTGCATCTGCTCGTAGCGTTGCGTGTAGCCATCGAACTGACACGGGCCCTGCGTCGTCGCTGGTGTAGGCACCGAGCGCGGCAGTCCGAACATCCATATCGATCCGCAGAAGACAAAGTGCTCGCAGGTGTCCTTCAGCCCATCGTACAGGTCAGGCGAGTTGCCCTGCAGGATATCGACGATCGCATCCGGCTTCTGCTCACGGATGACGTCCGTCCATCCCGCCGACCCGTAACTCAGTTGCACCTGCCGCACCTGATCCCAAGGCTTGTGTTCTGGCGCGGGCGTCCTGCCCGACGTGATTATCGTCACCTCGTGACCGGCCTCCACCAGCATGGGCGTGAGGTTCTTACCTATATGTCCAGTTCCGCCTATCACACATACATTCACGTGCGCTGCTCCTCTCACAACTCATCCCGGCGTTCAGGCGGGCTATTTCAACATTCCCGCCGCATACTCCTGCGTCACACATCCCGACGGACCTTACAGGCATTCCACCTTCGCACGGCGAATTGCCCCGCATAACCGGATGTGAGAGAGGAACGATACTGATGAGACTCTGCCTCCCTGCAGTCGTCGTGCGCGTCATAGCTGCACTGTCGCTGGCCATCCTGATCTGCGCAATCCCGGCGATGGCCCAGGACCCGATTGTCATCAACGGTGATTTCGAGCAGTTAGACGAAAATGGCAAGGCCGTCGGCTGGGAGAACAGCCGCGTCGAGCAATTGCCCGATGGCAATCACGTGATGGTCGTGCCCTTCACGTGGAGCTTCAACCAGGCGGTACCCGTCGAGCCGGGGATGCGCTACCTCGTCAGCATGGACGTCAAGCGGCACCGTGGCACTTCCGCCGCGCGCATGACTGCTAGCGTTCGCGACGCCGACGACGCTAAGCTCGCCTCAATCGACATCCGCTACCCGCTCACCAGCGACGACTGGGAGACCGCCCGCGGCCTGCTGGTGGCCCCGGAGGGCGCCGACCATGCTCGTCTCTACGTCCTCACTCTGGACAAGGACAAAGAGTCGGACTTCTACTGCGACAACGTCAGCTTCACGCCGCTCGGCAAGGTCGAGGGCGTAAGTGGCCGAGTGTGGCAGGTTCCCGACCCGCTCTATGAAGAGTTGCTCGGCGATGAGCCTCCCGGTCTGGTCACCGAAGGGGCGATGGTCTGGTCCCACATGCTCTACATCAAGCAGCTTCGCGACATCGCCGCTCGCATGGGCCGGCGCTTCTCAGAGGAGGAGACCTTCGCCCATCTCGCCGAACACAAGTTGCATCCCATCCGTGTGCCTGACAACCCGCTCTATGCCGCCAAAGACCTCACCACAGCCATCTATCCGAGGCACACTGCCCCCGACGCGCGTCTCATGTTGCATCCGGACTCGTTCGACTTCTACCTCAACGGTGTCCGCGACACCCTCACCGAGCATCCCGGCCAGATATGGGCCGTCTTCGCCCAGGACGAGGCCGAGGAGCACGCTTTGCGCGAGGTCATCACACTGGCCAAAGAGCCGCCCGAGGACTACCCATACCTCGATCAGATCGAGCAGGAGATCCGAGACCAGTATGGTTCCGGAGAATTCGGCCTGCCCCAGGGCGAGGGCCCCGACGAGCCCTTCCGCTGGATTGCGTACCGCCGCTGGGTCAACGCCCGACTGCGCGAGCGCCACGAGCGTCTCGGGGAACTCGTGCAGGAGATCGCGCCAGAGCTGCGCCTGATCTCCACTGACCCGATGGGCCAGCTCTCTCCCTACGAGTTCAGTTTGCAGGCCGACCTGTTCGACATCTTCACTCACCAATTCCTGCCGCGCTCAAATCCCTCCCGATGCCAGCTTGGGCTCTTCACGAAGATGGTCGTCGACCTCACCGGCAAGGAATTCTGGCCCTGCGTCCACGTCGAGAACTACGCATACCCCACCACGCCTGACGAGACCCGCGAACTCTACTCACAGGTCTGGCGCAATGGCGGATCCGGCTTTCATCTCTACATCCCCGACACCGCCAACGCTGGCAAGCTCAAGGGCGACACGCGCTTGACCGAGTGGGGCTCGCCGCCTCGCTACCGGGCCATCCTCGAAATCATGGACCGGGCCGCGAATCAGAACCAACTCAAGTTCCCAGCCGATGAGGGCTGCCGCGTCTTCTTCAGCAACTACTCGCACATGGCTTTCGCCAACGCAAGTTCGGCCGGCGCCGAAGTTGAGGCTTGCTACATGCTGCTCGGACCTCAGGCCCGCTCCTGGTTCACCATAATCGACGAGCACCGTCTCGCCGATCCGTTGCCCGGCGCCAGCCCTTCCGTCATCTACCTGCCATACGCCCGCATCGTCGATGCCGACACCCGCGATCGGCTGACCGCCTTCGTTCGCGAGGGCGGAACGTTGATCGTCGCCGACCCAGAGGCCTTCTCCCATGATGTCACGGGTGACGCGACCGACGCTGAGCGAACCAAGTTGGTCGGCGCCGAGCTGGGCCAACGCCTCGGCGGCACCCAGATACTCACCGTCACGCCGAACGAACTCTTGCCCGGCATTGATGAGCCACTTCAATTGATGACGCTCTCGACGGCAAACCGCCTCACGCTCGCCCCCGGCACCGAAGTGCTGGGCACCTACGACGACGGCTCTCCCGCGATCACCCTCCGCCAGCTTGGCGAGGGCCGCGTCATCTACTTCGCCCTGCAGCCATTCAGCGCGGCGGCCACGGCTGTCGATGAGTGGCAGCAAATCTTCACCTCGCTTCAGCGGGGTCTGGGCATGACCACCGACCTCGACATCTGGCGCTTCCAGTTCCCGCCCTTCGAGACAGTCGAACTCCCCGCCCCCGAGGGCGTCTGCCTCACCGGCAACCACGTGCAGTGGCGCGAGGAGACCCAGCATCTCGTCGCGAACGCCGACGCTTCCGGCACCTACTCACTCTCCCCCGCCCCGGACCTCGCTCCCGATGATGGCGGCGTCGCCGGCATCTCCTTTGCCGATGGCGATCTCACCGACAGGGCGAACTGGCCCGAACTGGAGAAGACCGAGGCCGCCGGCTACAAGCTCTACGTCGAGCCGCTGACCCAGTGGGTTGACCGATGGGAAGCCCAGGGCGAGGTCACCGTCAGCTTCGACTTCGCCGCACCGCGCCAGGTGCTGCGAGCACGCCTGTTCGTCTCGGGCGAGGTACCGCCTACAGTCCTCGAGGGCAGCGCCGATGGTACCGAGTGGGTCAAACTCGGCGAGGCGCCCGCCCTTTCCGCGGGCGACGACGTGCTCGACTTCACTGTCAACTCCACGTCGACCGCGTCCTTGCGCTACGCCCGCCTGCGCTTTGGCCCACGCGCTGCCGAGCCGATGACTCTATGTGAAGTCGAGATTTGGGGCGCCGAGGAATAGCCCAAGGAACACACGTGGGCAATGGCGAATGCTGCAGCACACCACCGGCCAGTTAAGGGGCGACGATACCCCCAAGCCAGTGACTGAAGAGGTGCATGTGTCATGCGAGCACACCCGACGGTCGCGATCACGCTGCTCTTGACGCTCTTGGTCGTGCCAGCCACCGCCGCACGAATGTCGTATCCGTGTCGATGACGATCCGGCTTGGACCGGAGCCCCCACCGCAACCGGCTTCTCGAGGCTCGGCGCCGACTTCACCGAGGCGAAGCAGACGAAGTTCCAAGCCGGCTGGGATGACGCAGCGCTCTACCTCGCAATAGTCTGCGAGGAGCCGGACGTCGCGCGCCTGAGCCCGAACGTGCGCGATGGTGGCGAGGCCTGGCTCGATGACGGGGCGGAGTTGTTCCTCCAGCCCGGTGGCGACGGCCCGGTCTTCCAGTTCGTAGTCACCTCCGCCGGCTCGCGGGCCAGTGGTGAGGGCTCCGCTGACTTCCTGAAGATTCAGGCCGCCACCAGCGCCGACCGCGACTCATACACACTCGAGATCGCAGTGCCCCACCACATCATCAAGGCCACCCCCGAGATAGGCACCCCATGGCACGCCAACATCTGCCGCAACATCTTCACCACCAACTCTGGCGGCGACAAGTTCACCTGCTGGGCTCCCCTGCAGGCCCGCTTCATGGAGCCCGAGAACTTTGCGGTCTTTGAGATGCTCGGCGCTGCGCCGGCCCCTGACCAACTCGTCGCTATCGAGGGTGCGCTCAACAGCCGTTACCGCGCCCGCCTGCAGGCAGATCTGCGCGTGGTCGCGGCCGAGGGCCGGGAGTATCTCCCGGTGCTTGACCGGGCCGCTGGCGACGCCGACTTCGCTCACGAGGCCAGGAAACTCCGCTTCGAGTGGAGCAAGCTCGAGCGCATGCGGCGCGACACCGCCGGCGTCCGCATCACTGCCCTCCGCGAGATGCTCAGAAACGCCGATGTATTGCTCAAGCAATCGTATGAGGTCTCTTACGCTTACCTCATAGCCCAACTGTTTACGGACTGACCAGCGAACCAGACAGTGGCGCACAATGACGTCTCACGGTCCTGTCGCCCGCATGGCGCAGCCTGCAAAGGAG
>JALGSU010000077.1 GCA_029821735.1 Candidatus Zipacnadia bacterium
ACGGCCACGAGCGGTGAGCTGACCGCCTTCGGCGAGCGCCTCGACACGATGACCGAGGAGCAGCTCACCGAGTATCGCCGCGTCAGCGTCGGCTTCGTCTTTCAGATGTTCAACCTCGTGTCGACTCTCACGGCCGTGGAGAATGTGCGCCTGATCGAGCAGTTGATGGGCACCGAGGGCCAGACGGACAAGACGCTGGATGATGTGGGCCTGACGGACGTCGCCGATCATCTCCCCTCTCAGCTCAGCGGGGGCCAGCAGCAGCGCGTGGCCATCGCGCGGGCCCTCGTGAAGCAGCCCCGTCTGCTGCTGGCCGACGAGCCGACGGGCGCCCTCGACGCAAACACAGGACGAGACGTCCTCGGGCTCCTGTGGCGCGAAACCCGCAGCCGGGGAATGACCGTTGTCGTGGTCACGCACAATACCGCCTTCGCACAGATGGGGGACCTCATCGTGCACCTGCGTGACGGTGCGGTAGCGGAGGTGGCGCCGGGTGAGGCCCGCGACCCTGGCGAGATCGAGGTCTGAGGCCGTCGTCGCCCGATTGCGACGCTTCGCGGCGTCCCTGTGGGAGCCCGTTACGGCGCTGAGCATCCCGATGGTCCGCCGCAAGCTCTATGCCGACGCCCGCTACCTCGCCCGACACGCGTTCAGTCTCCTTGTCCTCATCGGCCTCGGCGTTATGCTCTTCGTCGCCTTGTACGAGGGATATCAGCACCTCACGCTCACCTACGACACGATCTATGAGCGGGGTCGCATGGCGGATGCATCGGTGCTCGTGGAGCGCGCACCGGAGGGTCTGGTGCAGCAGGCCCGGACGATCCCCGGCGTTCGCGCGGCAATGGGGCGTGTGGTCAAGGACGGCTCGATCATCCAGCGGGGACGGGAGCGCGAGCGCGTCACCGGCCGCTTTGTCGGCGTGCCCCGTGGACGCCGGCCGCGGATCAACGACCTGTGGATCATCGAGGGCCGATACATCGCCAACGCCGACGAGGCCGTCCTTGAGCACCAATTCGCCGGGGAGACGGGCTACCACGTGGGCGATACCATCAAGTGCGCGTACCTGGGGCGCGAACGCGAGTTCAGCATCGTCGGGCTCGCGCTGAGTCCCGAGTATGTGTATCCGGTGCCCTCGAAGCTCGCGATGTGGATATCGCGCGGCACTTTCGGCGTGGTCTTCATCGCCGAGGACCGAGCGAGAGAGTGGCTCGGGACCGGCCGACAGATCACCGAAATCCACGCGGACACGCTGCCCGGCTATGAAGCAGAGGTCCTGGGGAAGCTGGAAGCGCTCTCGAAGATGTACGGAGTCGAGACGTCCTACGTTCAGGACGATCAGCCCAGCAAACACCTGCTCACCCTCGACCAGCAAGGCTTCGCGACGCTCAGCGTGTTCTTCCCCATTCTTTTCCTGACGGCGGCGGGGCTGTCGCTGTAC
Source organism: Candidatus Zipacnadia bacterium (assembly GCA_029821735.1). Classification (GTDB taxonomy): domain Bacteria; phylum Armatimonadota; class Zipacnadia; order Zipacnadales; family UBA5352; genus JALGSU01. Next base: position 1,439 of record JALGSU010000077.1, read on the forward strand.
GGCGCCCTGGCGCGGATCGTCCGGCTTCAGGTCACGATCATCGGCACGCTGAAGGCCTGCGGGTTCGGCTCGGGTCAGATTATGGTCCAGTACATGCTGCAAGGTGCCCTGGTCGGCCTGGGCGGCGCGATCCCGGGCGTCATCATCGGCCATTTCCTCTCGGTGTGGATCGGTCATAGCTACCTCAACCAACTACACCTGCCGGTGATCTTCACATCACCGCACTGGGAGACGCTTTCCACCGGGTTGATACTCGCTGTGGGGACGGGTTTGGCAGCATCCTGGCTTCCGGCACGCATGGCCGCCCGGATGCCCCCGGCCGTCGCGATGCGCGGCGAGGTGATCAGCCCGGCATCGATCAACCTACAGCGGCGGCTCGCCCAGTGGGTACGACTCAAGACCGTCAGCTACCTGATTCCCCTGCGCGGCGTGCTTAGCCGGGCATCCCGAACCATTCTGGCAGTCGCCGGAATCTCAGGCGGAGCCATCATCATCATCACGACCCTGGGCATGTACGTCTCCACCATGGACGCGATCAATGAGTACATCGTCGACTCTCGCCACTACGAGATCGACCTGCAGTTCACGGCCCCCGAGGGAATGGATCTGGTGCATGCCGTCGCGGGCCTACCCAGCGGCAAAGCCGTCTGCCTGACGACCACTGTGCCCGTTCGCATGCGCTCCAGTTGGGCTGGCGGCGAGCTATTGCTCACCGGCATCGAGCGTGGACAGCAGTTGTTCAAGGTGCGGACCTTCGACGATCGGCCGTTCGTCGTTGAGCCGGGCAAGGTCTGGGTTCCGAAGCAGATCGCGGCGAAACTGAGGGTTGAAGCGGGCGACCCGGTGCGGGTGGAGTGGATCCAGTCCAGCAGGCGGCACAGCGTCTGGCGAAGCATGCGCGTGGCGGGGATTCTCGACGTGTCCTTCGGCAACTCAGCATACGGCGAGTTCCACGACATCCGCCGTGCGTTCTCGGACAAGCTCTTCCCGTACAGTTCCTACGGCGCGTTCCTGGCGTGCAGCCCGGGCCGCGTGGAGGCGATCAAGCGTCGGCTGGAGCGCTCCGACCTCGTCGGCCTCGCCTTCACCACCTCGGACGTGAGGAAGCAAGTCGACGAGCAGATGGGGCTTATGTATATCTTCATCGCTCTCTTGCTGGGGTTCGGAGGGGTCCTGGCGGGCTCGGTCATCCACAGCGTTGGTTCGGTGTCGATCCTGGAGCGCACGCGGGAGCTAGCGACTCTGCGCAGCCTGGGATTCACAGCGCGCGCCGCCTCGGGGCTGCTGGGGACGGAACTGTACATTCTCGCGGCCCTTGGCCTCATCGTCGGTTGCCCGGCGGGGGCGGTCCTCAACGAGGCCTACATGGCGAGTTTCACCACGGAGAACATGTCCTTCCGCGCGATTCTGCCGCCCTGGGTGTTCATCGTCACGGCGGCGATCCTGTTCGGCCTGGTGGCCCTGTCGGCGCGCACAGCCACGCGCCGACTTGCCGCACTCGACCTGTCCCAGGCCACCAAGGCGCGCGAGTAGCCCGGCTGCATCCCCCCTATTCCTCAACCACCGGCAGCAACAGCCTGGACTCGTGCC
>JALGSU010000052.1 GCA_029821735.1 Candidatus Zipacnadia bacterium
CGCGATGTCGTGCATGTCCAGTGACAGCAGGATGCCCTCTCCCTCGATGAAGCTGAAGAGGAAGCTGGCGATATTCGCCAGCCGCTGCTCGGGGTGGCCACTCAACTCGGTGTCCGGAATTGCGCCCAACACGCCAGCGATCAGCTCGTCGCGCAGACCGCGCATGCGCTCAACGCTCTCCTCGCCCTCTTCGGCCAGTAACTCGACCGCTCGGCCAAAGCCGGCAATCCCCGGCACATTCTCGGTGCCCGCGCGCAACCGCTTCTCCTGCCCGCCACCGTCGATCAGATTGACGGGCCGGAAACCCTTGCGCAGATACAATGCGCCGACACCCTTCGGGCCGTGGACCTTGTGCGCCGAGAATGCCATCATGTCGACGCCCAGTTCATCCGCGTCCAGCGGCACCTTGCCCAGCGACTGCACCGCATCGGTGTGGAACTTGACCTCTGCCTCGCGCGCAATGGCCCCGATCTCGGCGATCGGCTGGATCGTGCCCACCTCGTTGTTCGAGTGCATGATGGTGATCAGACGAGTGTCCGGGCGCAGCGCGCGGCGCACATCGTCGGGATCAACCATCCCATGGCTGTCGACCGGCAGAATCGTGAGTTCATAGCCCTGTTCGGCCAGCGCCTCGCAGGAGTGAAGCACGGCGTGGTGTTCAATGGCGCTGGTGATCATATGGCCATCGGGCTTCTTCCACATCGTGCCCTTGATGGCGAGGTTGTCGGCTTCGGAGCCGCCGCCAGTGAAGATGATTTCGTCGGGCCTCGTACCGAGGTAGTCGGCAATGCTGGTGCGCGCCGAATCCAGAGCAGATGCGGAGCGCCCTGCCAGAGAGTAGATGCTGCTGGGGTTACCATAGTCGTCCTGCAGATATGGCGTCATCGCCTCGAGGACCTCGGGCGCGACGCGCGTGGTTGCAGCGTTATCGAGGTATATCAACTGCATTCCCTCCGCCCCCGGCTGATGTTCGTGCGGATGTAGTAATCCACACTCGTGATGTTCCCCGAGGTTAGAGGGCATATTACGCTGTGCGCTGCCGAGCAACTGAAGCTGCAATGGTGCCTGGTGCTTAACGTTGGGGCTGACCACCGATGTGGCCCCCTGCGCCAGTCTCCTCGCTGAGAAGTTTCCGCCCGACCCCGCCAGTTTGATCTGCACGGAGCCTACCGCGTTCATGAGAGCCCGCGCCCGCAGGTGGCCTCCCATCAGATGTGGCGGGACTCGAGTGTCCTGCGTCAACTGGCCCACGACTGCCGGGCTGTCCGTGTATATCGAGAACGCCCGGACGCCAAGACGAATGGCCTCCTCGAGCGCAATCCGCAGGGCCTCGTAGGTTGCTTCCTCAACTGTTGTGTCCCCGAACGCCTGGCTTACCTTGGTGACGGTGCTGCGATGGTCGTCCTTGAATATCAAGCCTATGCCAGCTGCGGAACCTGCCGCGATCTCTGATGCGCTTACCAGGACGTAGGAGAACGCCTTCTGCTTGCCTCGTGTCTTCATGGCTCGCGCCTCCTCTTCCCCGCGTTGCTTGCGAAGCCACGCCTCCCGTCCTTCATCCTCACTGGTAGTATACCCCGAAGGTCGCGACGCCATACCAGCTTTGTACAACTTTGACGGTCGGAACCGCCATAAAGTTCTACGCTGGCAGAGGCAGACTTCAGAACATTCTCAAGCATCGACGACCCGGGCCATTGCTGGCCGCAAATCAATTGCCTGCTCAGGGAGGAAACCAGTGCCCGACGGCAAACTAGTGGCCCAGAACCGGAGGCACACGCGGTTCTCAGACTGCAAGGAGATGATCCATACCGTGAACGAGCTGGTTGCCAAGAACGAGATCGCACCCTCCACTTTCCAGATATTCGTCAGAGCACCTGAAATAGCCCGCAAGCGCGAAGCAGGTCAGTTCGTGGTACTGCGTGTCCACGGGCCGGGCGAGCGCTTCCCGCTCACCATCGTCAGCTCGGATCCAGACGAGGGCACCATCGAACTGATATTCCAGGCTGTGGGCAAATCCACCGAGATTCTGGCCGCTCATCGAGTCGGCGATAGTATCCTCGATCTGGTTGGCCCTCTCGGCAATCCCACCGAGATTCACGACTACGGGCGTTGCGTCGTGATTGGCGGTGGCTACGGGATGGCGCCGGTCATCCCCATTGCCCAAGCCCTCAGGGACGCGGGCAACACGCTCATCGGCATCAACGGTGCCCGTAGCCGCGAGAACGTCATCCTCGAGGACCGTCTCCGCGAGATATGCGAACGCGTTGAGGTGTGCACCGACGACGGCAGTTACGGCCGCAAGGGCTTTGTGACCGACGCCCTGCGCGATATCATCGAGGCGGGCGAGCAGATCGATATGGTGCTGGCTGTAGGCCCCACGCCGATGATGCGCGCGATCGCCGATCTCACCCGCGAGTATGAAATCAAGACCATCGTCAGTCTCAACCCGATAATGGTCGACGGCACAGGCATGTGCGGCGGCTGCCGGGTTGAGGTCGGGGGCGAGACCAAGTTCGCCTGCGTCGACGGCCCCGAGTTTGATGGGCATCTGGTGGACTTCGAGATGCTCATGAAGCGCCAGAAGATGTACGACCATCTTGTCAGCGACGGTAGCCGCCAGTACACCTGCCAGCTCCGGGAGGCGAAGAACAATGGGTGACAACACATCCTCCCGCGCGCCGCGCCAACCGATGCCGGAGCGCCCGGCCGACGAACGCGTGCGGGACTTCGACGAAGTGCCCCTTGGCTATGATGAGGAAACCGCCGTGCGTGAGGCCGAGCGCTGCCTGCAGTGCCGCAATCCGCAATGCGTGCTCGGCTGCCCGGTGGCTGTGCAGATCCCCGAGTTCGTCAAGATGGTCACCGAGGGCCAGTTCGCCGAGGCCGCACGCAAGATCAAAGAGACCAACGTCTTCCCGGCCATCTGCGGCCGCGTGTGCCCCCAGGAACGCCAGTGCGAACTCAAGTGTGTTCTGGGGAAGCGTGACGAGCCCGTGGCCATCGGGCGCTTGGAGCGCTTTGTCGCTGACTACGAGCGCGCCCATGACGACCCGGCTCCCCCGCAGCCCGGCAAGTCGACAGGGAAGGCCGTCGCCGTGGTCGGATCGGGGCCCGCGGGCATGGCATGCGCAGCCGACCTCGCCAAGCTGGGGCACCGGGTGACTGTCTTCGAGCTCTTCCACGAGGCCGGTGGGGTGCTTCGCTACGGTATCCCACGCTTCCGTCTCCCCCGCCGCGTGCTCAACGCTGAGTTGGGCTATATGGAGAAACTGGGCGTAGAGATCCGGACCAACTTCGTCGTGGGCCGCACGGCGACCGTGGACGAGTTGCTGGAGGAATACGGTGCGGTCTTCATCTCCGGTGGTGCAGGACTGCCGCGCTTCCTGGGCACCCCCGGTGAGAACCTACTCGGGGTCTACTCGGCCAACGAGTTCCTGACCCGTGTCAATCTGATGAAAGCCTACCGCTATCCGGACTATGACACGCCGGTGCACTGCGGCGAGCAGGTCATCGTGGTCGGCGGCGGCAACGTCGCCATGGACACAGCTCGCAGCGCCAGACGCTTGACGCAGGGCAAAGTCACGGTCGTCTACCGGCGTTCGCACGCGGAACTACCTGCCCGTGCCGAGGAGATCGAGCATGCCGAGCAGGAAGGCATCGACTTCCTCTTCCTGACCGCCCCCACCGAACTGCTCGGGAACGAGGAATCGTGGGTCACCGCCGCGCGCTGCGTCCGCATGGAGCTCGGCGAGCCCGATGAGAGCGGCCGCCGCCGCCCCATGGAAATCGAGGACTCACAGTTCGACATCCCATGCGATACCGCCATCATTGCGGTCGGCACCAGGACGCCCCCGCTGATCCAGAGCACCACGCCTGGCCTGCAGACCACCGACAGCGGAGGCATTGCCGCCGACCTCGGAAGCGGCGCTACCTCTCGCCCGGGCGTGTTCGCCGGCGGGGACATCGTCACCGGCTCGGCCACGGTTATCGAGGCCATGGGGGCTGGCCGTGGCGCGGCGGAAGCCATCGACAAGTATCTTGCGTCCGCCGGAGAGTGATCGGGCAGTAACCATGAGCGCCCCCACGAAAGTGACGCAGGCCGCCATTGAGGACGCACTTCGCGAGGTCGGTCTGGACGCTGGCGACGTCGCGTTGCTGCATAGTTCGCTGTCAAGCATGGGCTGGGTCGAGGGCGGCCCCCGGGCGGTCATCGACGCCTGCCTCGCGGTGGTTGATCCCGCGCTGGGCACGCTCGTCCTCCCCACTCTCTGTCAGAGCGACAAGGAGCGTCGCTTCGAGACCTGGGATATCGCGACCTCGCCCTCAGACGTCGGCGCCATCACCGAGGCCGGTCGCCTCCATCCCGACGCCATCCGCAGCGATCACCCTACCCACTCGGTCGCCGCGATCGGTGCACGCGCTGAAGAGATCACCCGCGACCACGCCAGCGCCCACGGTCGACCCAGCCCCTGGGGACCGGCGGCTTTCGGGATCGAGAGCCCGTGGGATAAGCTCTACGCCTGGGACGCGCAGTATCTCTTCCTCGGCACCACCACATCGTGCAACACCATCGGTCACTTCGCACAGGCTGAGTTCGTCCGCCGAATCCTTGAGGCCTGCGGGGACCGGCGCGAGGACTTTGAGGCCGAACTTCGCGGCTGGAACCGCGACGGCGTCTGGCCCAATCTCGGCTTCGCGGTGGTTGAGGAGTGGCTGCAAGAGGTCGACGCCATGCGCTACGCCACGGTGGGCGCGGCGACGCTGCGGGCCACTTGCACGGGGATCAACGTTGACACCATCCTCGACCGCTTCGACCGAGAGGCCGAGGCGTTTCTGCCAGAGGATTTCCTGGACTGGTTGCGTCGCGCCCGACAAGTAGCCAAGTGAGGAGCGCTCATGATAGCCAACGGCAAGCGCGTCTGGATAGACTCGCACATCCACGTCTACGCGAACATGTCCGACGGGACGCCCCGCTACGACATCGACAATCTCATGGCCGTGCTGGACGCGGACGACGCACACCTGATCTGGATACCGAGCGACGCCCGCCCCGACTATGGACAGCTCAACAAGGAACCCGCCGAGTTCGTGCGGCTGATCAATGAAGCGCAGCTTGAGTTGATCCGCCAGGTACCCGAGGGGCGCATGTTCGGCTCGATCTCGGTGCACCCCGGAGCGGTGGCGGAGTCCATCGAAGCGATCGACGTCTACTCCGGCGAGCATGGTTTCCCACAGGTTGGCGAAGTCCTCGGCTACGCGATGGGCTTTGCGCTGGACACCCCGGAGATGATAGAGATCGCCCGCCACGCCGCCAAGCGCGGGCTGCCGCTCGAGTGCCACTGCTCGACCGCCGGCCAGCCCTTCGGCAACCAGATCCGCCAGACGATCAACTTGGCGCGCCAGGTCCCCGAGGCGAAGATCATCGCCGCGCACGCCCTCGGCGGCACCAACTCGTGGCTGCACATCACTGCCGCCGAAGTCTACTACGATATGGGCGGCGAGAACCTGTGGCTGGAGATCCGCGACTTCAACACGCGGGCCTACCTGCGCGCAGCTTTGCAGCGTCTGGGCTCGGAGAGGCTGATCGTCGGCACGGACTGGCTCGGACGCGCCAACGAGCCCTATGCGCCATACGGCGTTCTGTTCCACGTCGACCCGGAGGACATGCCCTACCCGTGCAATGCTGCCAGCCTCGAGGGCTTCCTGCGCGAGGCCGGCGCGAGCGACGAAGATGTGGACCGCATCGCGGCCCTCAACTCCATCGAGCTGTTCGGCCTGCAGGACCGCCTCGGTCTGTAGACCTCAGTACACCAGGCGGCCCGCCGGATTGCCGGCGGGCCGCGTTCAGTTCTGGTGAGATGCCCTCAGGTCCAGATGCCGGGGATCCTGTAGCCACACTTGGTGCAGGTGCTGGTGCTCAGGTTCAGCCCCTTGTTCGCCACCCGGAAGCCCACTCGCTCGATCACCTTCATCCAGCACTTGGGGCAGTAGGTCGACTCCGCCGGATCGCCGCCCATGTTCCCCAGATACACATACTTCATGCCCACGTTGTAGGCAAGCTTCCGCAATCGGACCAGCGTGTCCTTCGATGTCGGCTGGACGTGCCGGTAACGGTACTTCGGGAAGAACCGCGACAGGTGCAGAGGCGTGTTCACTCCGCAGTTGCTCATGATCCACTCGCACATCCGCCGGACCATGTCGTCGCTGTCGTTGTAGCCGGGCACGATCAGATTGGCGATCTCGAGCCAGACGTCTGATGCCGCCGCGGCCTTAATGTTCGCCAGCACCGGATCCAGCTCGCCGGTGGTCATGGTCCGGTAGGTCTCATGGCTGTAGGCCTTCAGATCGATATTGATCGCATCGACCGCACCGAGTATGTCGCCGAACGCATCGGCGCACGCAAAGCCCCCGGTCTTAAGCAGCACACCGAGCCCCTGCTGCTTCGCCAGGCGAGAGGTCTCAAGCAGATACTCGACAGAGACGATGCCCTCCGAGTAGGTAAAAAGAATGTTCTTGCCGCCTGCGGCCTTGACCTGGCTCACCAGACTCTCAGGTGGCAGGTTCTTGTTGTCCGTATCCTCAGGCAGGGCTCGGGCGAACTCCCAGTTCTGGCAGTACCCGCAATCGAGATTGCAGCCCGCGGTGCCCAGGCTCAGCGTCTTCGTCGCCGGCATGTAGTGAAACAGCGGCGCCTTCTCAATGGCGTCGTCCTTGATCATCGTCGGTCTGCCGTAGACCAGGGAGACGAGCTTCCCGTTGCTGTTCGCGCGCACGCCGCATGTCCCTCGCTGGCCCCGGGTAAGCTCGCAGCCTCGCGGGCAGAGCTCGCACTTCACCGCTCCGCCGGCGATGGTCTTCCAGTAGGATGCCGGGTGGTTCGAGACATCGCCGACTGCAAGCGGCACCGATGTCAGTGCATCCAGGAGTACCCCGCCACCCATCGCAGGCAGGGCTGCCAGCGCGCCCGCGCGGGCACAGGTGCCAATGAATTCGCGTCTCTGCATCCCGCTATCGCCCATTCCTGTCTCTGCCCTCCCGGCTGCGATGACATCCGCTCTGTATCCGCACAAAACAACGGGGGCGGGGTCCCGACTGCCTCTCCCACCCCCGAGACGCTTCCTCTGTTTGCGGTGTTCTAGCCGCCGTGCTGCCCCATCGCAGGCAGGCCCCAAGTGCGCAGTTGCTCGCCGCAATTGCTACCCATTGCCGAGGCGAGGCCATAGCTGAAGGCCACCGCACCTGCCTTAGGTTTGCGGTCGAAAGGACCACTGAGCGCCGTGAAGAACTCGGCGTAGGGCTGGCGGTCTATCAGACAGGTCTCCGAGAACCCGTTGGCATCCAGAAGAGCGTAGAGCATGCCTGCGACCACCTCGGCGTCAGGTTGGCCGCTGCCCTCGCGCACATGCTCCCCCAATGCCGTCAGGGCACGCTCACGTGCGCGGATGACGTCCTCCTGGGGCAAGACCACGGCTGACGCGCTGCCGATGGCATCGCGCGTCTCGGTGACCAGATCATACTGCAGGCTTGAGGCCGCGAATTTCGCCAGCCCCTCCACGTAAGGGCCACCAGAGAGGATGTTCCCGGTCGCGTCCTCGATCGACAGTCTCGCCATGGCTTCGAAGCCCAGCGACCAGTCAGGTGGATCGCTGATCTTGCAGCCGGGCAGCAGCATCGGATTGCCGTTGCGGCTCCGACAGCCGGGGTCGATGGCGATGACGGGTCGGCTGTCGGGCGCCACGCCCGTCCAATCGCAAAGCAGGCACTGCGCCTCCTCCCAGATGTTAGGCAGGTTGTACTGCCGCATCTTCACCGAGACGGTGTAGGGGGCGAAGACGAAGATGCGCTCGCCGTTGTACCAATCCGTCGCGCCCGGGCTGTAGTCGAGATTGTCCTTCACCGCGGCCACGCACGCCGCATCCGGCGCCTCCCCCAGCGTGGTCAGCGCCAGACGCGCGTCGTCTGCCAGCCCGCTGTCAGGGAACTGGGAGATGATCGTCTCGTACGTCTTCCGCGCGTCACCGAGCTTGCCGCTGCGCTCGTAGCAGATTGCAGTCAGGTAGTGCGCCGGGGCGCACAGATCGTGCGTGGGCCTGTCCACGAGGAACCGCAGCTGCTTCACAGCGTGCTTGAAGTTGCCCCGCTGCATGTTGAGGGCGGCCAGCGTATACGCCGCGTCCGGCACCAGATCCGCCACCGTCACCCGGTACGGGATGTGGTGCTTGTGGTACTCAAACCAACCGAAGTCAACATGCTTGAAGAACGCCCCCATCAGGGCCAGGTAGTCCTTCTTGTTCTGCTCCAGCCCCTTGGGGAAGACGTTCGGGAAAACGTTCGAGAGGACCGGGTACATCGCTTTCGCCTTATCGTAGTTCTTCGCGACGCTCATGTATTTGAGGACTTCGTAGAGCGCTTCCATCTCGTTCGAACTGCCGGGGTAGTAGGCCACCAGTTGCAGGTAGGTGTAGACCATATCCTCGTTGCGATCGGAGTCCTCATAGGTCTTCGCGATTTCGTAGAGCGCATCATCACGCATCAGGCTGCCGGTGAAGCGGTTGACGACCATCGCGAAAGCCGACGCGCCGTCCGCCACCGCGCTGAGTTCCTGGTTACCGGGGATGCTCTGCCGCCGCCCCACAGCGTCCTCATAGCGGCCCTGCAAAGCGTACAGGTCCTCGGGACCCTCGGCTTTGTTGATGTCCTCGAAGAGGATGTTCATCTGCTGGTAGCAGACACCGATGTTGTACATCGCGTTGTCGTAGCTGTCATGCCCGGGATAGCGCTGCATGAACTCCCGGTAGCGGGCGACCGCAGGCCCGAACGAGCGGTAATTCTGCAGATGCTGAGCCGTGTCCCACAAGTCCTGGGCGTCTCGACCGGGGTCGAAGACCTCAGCGTTGTACAGCGCCGTGTTGCCCTGCCCGGCGCCCCGCAGGTTCTTGGAGAGTCTGTTGGCTTCACGGATCGCGCGGTTGGTCAGGCTCGAGCCAGTCAGTTCCTCTACTAGGTAGCAGTAGGCATCGAGGGCGTCCCGTGGCCTGCCCATCATCCGCAGGCTCTCCGCGATCCGGAACTGGCTGTCGTCGAGGTAGTCACTGTAGGGGAAGCGCCGCATCAGGTCCTCGGAAGCGTCGATGGCCGCAGCGTAGTTCTCAACTTCCCGGTATTTCTCGGCCAGCAAGTTGAGCGCCTGGGCGCAGCAGTCCGCCTGCGGGTACTTCGTGACCAGACCGTTGAGCGTGTCCAGGTAGCTGGCCTCGTCGTCCACTTCGCGGAACTGGATCGCGAGCGCGAGGTGCGCGTCATCAGCCCACGTGCTCTCGGGGTAGTTCACGATAACATAGTTCAGCGCGTCAATCGCCAGCCCGTGGTCCTTGTCGCGCGCGAACAGCGTCGCCAGCCCCCACGCCGCGTCGTCAGCCAGATCGCTGTGCGGCTTCGTTCGAAGCACGCCGCGGTACGCGGCCACCTCGGCCCGGAAATCTTTCTTGACCGAGTTCACGCGCGCAGTATGCATGTAGGTATCGTCGGCGTAGTCACTGGTGGGGTAGCGCATGAGGAAGGCCGCGTTTGCTTTGAGCGCCTTCGCGATCTGCTCCTCCTGCCACGGCTTGCAGCAAGTGTACGTAGCACGCGCAGCGTCATCGTGCTGGTTGTACACTGTAAGCCTGGTGGGCAGCAGCGCCACGTCGGAGAAGGACCGGCCAAGCGCCTGCGAGAGGTCAAAGGTATCCTCTTGAGCCACCGCCGGGGTGAGGAGAACAGCAAGCAGCAAAGTACACGGGACCCATCTCATCATCGAGCACCTCCAGATGCGTCGCTCGAATGGGTGCGTGTTGATCGTCACATATTATTACCCAATGTTATTATAGCCCGCAGCCCCCATAAACTCAACAAAGCGTGTCCAAGCAGAAGCGCCAGCTATTTCTTCGCTGGTGCCAGGGCCGCCGCCAAAACGTCCTCGATTGTTGAGGCAAACACGAAGGTCAGGCCTTCGGTGTGATCTTCGGAAATATCTGCGAGCTGCGCCTCGTTGCGCGCGGGAAGAATGACGGTGTCAATCCCGGCGGTCCGCGCTGCGAGCACCTTCTCCTTCACACCACCGATGGGCATGACCTTCCCCCGCAGCGTTATCTCGCCAGTCATGGCGACATTGGGCCGCACCGGCCGATCAGTCAGCAGTGACGCGATCGCGGTTGCCATCGCCACCCCGGCCGACGGACCGTCCTTCGGGACAGCCCCCGCCGGCACGTGCAGATGCAGGTCGGTGCTCTCGTAGAAGTCCTCATCCACGCCGATCTCCGCTGCGTGCGAACGCACCCAGCTCAGCGCTGCCTGCGCCGACTCGCGCATAACGTCACCGAGCTGTCCGGTGAGCGTCAGGCTCTTCTTCCCCGGCATGCGGGTGGCCTCGATGAACAGGATCTCGCCACCTGCCTGGGTCCACGCCAGCCCGCACACGATGCCCGGCTGCCCGGTCCGTTCGGCCACCTCCGAGTAGAAGATGCGCGGCCCGAGAAGCTCCTCAAGGTTCTTGCCGGTGATCGACGGGGGCTTGGCCTGCCCCTCGGTCACGCGGCGAGCGGTCTTGCGCGCGACCATCCCGATCGTCCGCTCCAGGTTCCGCACGCCCGCCTCGCGAGTGTAGCCCCGAATGATCGCAGTCAGGGCGGCGTCGGTCACCTTGAACTGCGAGGAGCTCAGACCATGTCGCTCGCGCTGGCGCGGCACCAGGTAGCGCTTCGCGATCGCCAGCTTCTCCTTGGCGGTATATCCGGCGAGCCGGATGACCTCCATGCGATCGAGCAGTGGCGCCGGAATGGTCTCCAACACGTTGGCGGTCGTTATGAACATCACCTTCGACAGATCGAAGGTCACTTCAAGGTAGTGGTCGCGGAAGGTGTCGTTCTGCTCGGGGTCGAGGACCTCCAGCAGGGCTGATGACGGGTCGCCGCGGAAATCAGACCCCAGCTTGTCGATCTCGTCGAGCATGAACACCGGGTTGTTCACTTCGGCCCGGCGCACGCCCTGAATGATCCTACCCGGCAGCGCGCCGACATATGTGCGCCGGTGGCCGCGGATCTCCGCCTCATCGCGCACCCCGCCCAGCGAGATGCGATGGAACTCCCGGCCCGTGGCCCGCGCAATGGACTGCCCCAGTGACGTCTTCCCCACTCCGGGCGGACCCACGAAGCACAGAATGGGGCCCTGGATATCCTCGCGCAACTTGCGCACGGCCAGATGCTCAATGATCCGGTCTTTGATGTCCTCCAGGTCGTAGTGGTCCTCGTCGAGCACCTTCTGAGCGTGCTCGACATCAATGACTTCGTCGCTGCTCACCTGCCACGGCAGATCGAGAATCCACTCCAGATAGGAGCGGGAGACGTTGTATTCGGCCGCGGCCGGATTCATGTTGGCCAGCCGCTCGAACTCGCGCTCCGCTGCCTCTTGGGCCTCCTCGGTCAGTTGGGCCTCATCGAGACGCTGACGCAACTCCACCAAGTCTGGCCGCTCATCCCCGCCCTCGCCAAGCTCGGCCTGGATGCCCTTGAGTTGCTGACGCAGGAAATACTGGCGCTGAGCGTCGCTGAGTTCCTCGCGCGCGTCCTCTTGCATGCGCGCGGTCAGTTCCAGCCGCTCCAGTTCGCGGGTGGCCCACATGGTCACGAGCTTCAGGCGCGCTGTGATGTCGACCGTCTCGAGAACCTGCTCGCGCTCAGACACATCGAGGCTGAGCGTGGACGCGACGATGTCCGCCAGTCCGCCGGGCAGCTCGACGTTCATCGCCTGCACATACAGTTCCTCGGGCAGGTGCGGCGAAAGCTCGACGATCCGCCGGAAGAGATCAAGCAGCGCCTGGACGCGAGCCGCCACTGTCTCATCTTCATCCACCGGCTCGGGGATGGTCTCCACACGCGCGCGCAGGAACGGCTCGAGTTGCGTGTACTTGTTGATGCGCAGCCGCGTCAAACCGCGAATGAGGAGTTGCCGATCCCCATCCGGCACCTGCAACATTCGCTGGATCACAGCAGCCAGCCCGAACTCGTACAGCCCTTCGGGACCCGGGCGCTCATCGTCCGAGTTCCGCTGGGCGACAAGCCCGACGATGCGATCGCCTTGCAGGGCCTCGTCGATCAGTTCGCCGTCGAGTGGATTGGTGACGGTCAGCGGCGTAAGCATGCCCGGGTACACTACCCCGTTGAGCAGCCGGATTACCGGGAGCTCTTCTGGCAGGCCTGCGCTCGGCAACTGGACGTCGTCTTCGCGGTCGGGGGCATCAGACATATTACTGGCGTCACATCCCCAGTGGAGTGAGAGCTACTGAATCGGGACGGATCGCGGTTGCCTGGGCTCTTCGGTGCGTAGCGGGAGGCGGACAACAAGGAAGCCATTCTCGTAGGCGGCGACTGCGTTCTCAGCAACCACTGGACGCGCCAGTTGCACGACGCGCGTGAAGGGCCCCGAGGCAATCTCCAAAGCGTAGTATCGGCGGCGCGCTTCCTCGCCGCCCTCCACGCGACAGCCGGAGATGGTCAGGCGGCCGCGCGGTTCGTCGATCGACAGGTCGATGGCATCGGCCGCCATCCCCGCGATCTCCATGCGGACCACGATGGAGTCGGAGGTCTCGTAGATGTCAGTCGGGGGCTCGAAGGTAGTCTCAGGACCAGTCTGGCGCTCGAGGCCAGCGTCCCGTTTCATGCCATCGAAGCCAGAGACGAAGTTTATCAGCAGCTTGCGGTTGGGCCGCCTCATCGTGAGTGGGTCAGCCTTCCTCGCTCGGGGGCGCGAGGGGTCGCGCCCCCGATATCGGTCTGAATGATGCCGCCCGTGGGCGGTTACTCTACGGTAACGGTCTTCGCCAGGTTGCGCGGCTGGTCGATGTGGCAACCCTTCATGTCGGCTATGTGATACGCCAGGATCTGCAGCGGTATCGCAATCGTGATTGGCGACACGAGTTCCGGACACTCCGGAACCCAGATCACATCGTCGGCCTGCCGCGGGATCTCGGTGTCGCCGTCGAAAGCAACGCCGATGACTGGGCCGGACCGAGCCTTGATCTCCTGAATGTTCCCGATCATCTTCTCGTAGACGTCACCCTTGACCGCAATCGCCACGGTCACCAGCGAGGGCTCAACAAGCGCGATCGGACCGTGCTTCATCTCGCCAGCCGAGTAGCCCTCGGCGTGGATGTACGAGATTTCCTTGAGCTTGAGCGCGCCCTCCATAGCTGTAGCAAGATTCACGCCACGGCCGAGGTACAGAGCGTTGGGCGACTCGAAATACTTCGCCGCAACCGCCTTGACATCGTCTTCGCGGTCGAGCAGCGTCTGTGCCAGCTCCGGCAACGACAGCATGGCCTCGCGCAGCGCCACCAGATCCTCTTCCGGAGTGGCCCCACGCACGTCCGCGAAGTGCGCGGCGATCAATGCTATGGTAAGTATCTGCAATGTGTATGCCTTAGTGGACGCAACACCGATCTCCGGCCCGGCCTGGATGTATACCACGCCGTCGGATTCGCGTGCAATCGAGCTGTCCACGAC
The DNA here is from genome assembly GCA_029821735.1 of Candidatus Zipacnadia bacterium. Classification (GTDB taxonomy): domain Bacteria; phylum Armatimonadota; class Zipacnadia; order Zipacnadales; family UBA5352; genus JALGSU01. The sequence continues at coordinate 13,539 of JALGSU010000052.1, forward strand.
GTTCACCACGGAGATGACCTTGGCACCCTTCTCCTTGAGTTCGCGCAGGGCCACGAGCGTGTCGGCCGTCTCGCCAGACTGGCTGACGATGATCGCCAGAGTGTTGTCCAGCACAACCGGGTTGCGCGCGCGCAACTCAGCGGCCAAGTCACACTCGGACGGGATGCGCGCCAGCTTCTCCATCAGGAAGCGGCCGACCAGGCCCGCATGGTAGGCGGTGCCACAGGCCGTGAAGACGATCTTCCGCAGGCCCTTGATCTCATCCGCGGTCATGTTCAGCGACTCAAGCGTGATTGACGCGTTCGGGTCACTCAGGCGCCCCAGCAGGCACTCGCGCATGGCGCGGGGCTGCTCGTGGATCTCCTTGTGCATGAAGTGCTTGTGACCGCCCTTCTGGGCCGCCTCAGCGGGCCAGGGGATCACATAGGCCTCACGCTCGACGGGGTTGCCGTCCATGTCCGAGAGCGTAATGCCATCGCGCTTGACAACCGCCATCTCATCGTCGTCGATGACGTAGACCTTGTCAGTGAACTGCCGGATCGCGCCCATGTCGGACGCGATGAAGTTCTCGCCCTCGCCGATGCCAATGACCAGCGGCGAGAAGCGGCGCGCGGCCACCATCAAGTCGGGCTGGTCGCCTGCGACGACGCCAAGTGCGAAAGCACCCTCGAGGTCCTGAGAGGCGCGCTGCACAGCCGCGGCCAGGTCGCCCTCATAGTATTTGCGGACCAGGTGCGCAATGACTTCGGTGTCGGTCTCGGACAAAAACTCGACGCCCTCGGCCTTGAGTTCGTCGCGCAGTCGTGCGTAGTTCTCAATAATGCCGTTGTGGACAACGGCGATCAGGCCGTCGTTGGACAGGTGCGGGTGCGAGTTGGTCTTCGAGGGTTTGCCGTGTGTCGCCCAGCGAGTGTGGCCGATCCCACAGGTGGAATCGAGCGGGGACTCGTCCAGCGCATCGATAAGACGGTCGAGCTTCCCGACGACTTTCAGGACATCCAGCTTACCGTCTCCTGCGACTGCGACGCCAGCCGAGTCGTAGCCTCGGTACTCCAGGCGCTTAAGACCGGCAACGCACACGTCTGTTGCCTTCTTCTGACCGATGTAACCGACTATGCCGCACATTCTACTATCTTCCTTTCAACGGATCATACATGGAGACCGCCCCGTCTAGCGCAACCGGGCAGTTCCCCTCAGTTGACCGCTTCGCCGCCATCTGGCGGGACTGGCACTACTATATCGTCACTATCCGTGCCGGGGCTGGGCCCGTCGCCGCCGCCCGATCCGGTTCCTGCTGCGTCCGTCTCCCCACCGTCGCCCCCATCGCCTGACGATGCTTCTCCGTTCTCGTCGGACGGTCCTCCCTCACCGGCTGGTGTTTCGCCGGGCGGCGGCAGGGCAGTTCCCGCCGCATCGCCACCTGCGCCAGCTCCCTCATCCGTAGCGGGCTCGCCACCCTCCGCGCCTGCCTCCCCGCTTCCGCTTCCTGTGTCCGCAGCGCGCACGGACACCGTCACATTCGCCGAAGCCACTCCCAGTACCGATGTCCCCCGCGGCACGTTCAGCAACACCGCGTAAGTCTTGCGCGAGCGCAGGCCTGAGATGTCCACACGTCCGGTACTCACAGAATCCACTGCCCCCAGCGCCTCGCCGCCACCTGTCAGCGTAACCACCGGCGGGCTCACCTGCACCGACGTCACCTGGTAGCCGGCGGGCGGATTGCCCAGAATGGGCCTCACCGGCACCGTCCTGATGTTCAGTCCTTTAACGGTAACTTTGACCGTTACCCGCGCGGGCTCAAACTGAATATTGTTGACAACCACATCGCGCAGGTCTCGCGCCTCGAGGTCCGCCTCTGACTCGAGATTCGAGTTCAGCCCCGACACGTCCACAACCACTGCCACCCGCGCCACCCGAGCCACCACACTCGCTGCGCCGGTGACGACGACCTCCTCGGGATCGATAACGATCTTCTGCACCGCAAAGTCACTGGACGGTTCGCCCACTTTGAGGTGCTGCACCGGGCGCTTGCGCTGAATGAGCTTGTCCAGTTTCACGCGCGCCGTCGAGGGATGTCCCGGCAATACCTGCAGCCCCAGAGGCAACCCCGATACACTCATCGGGACGGTCTGCTCACCGACCTTGGCGCCGCTCATGTCTGCTCGCAGCCGCATGCGCTCGAAGTCAGTCTGCTCCAGGCGCAGTGCACGCCCCCGCACTCGCACCGCCACTTCGCGTGGAGTCACGGTGATGGGCGTCGTGCCCGCCGGGATGTTGACGCACACCACCGGCAGCGTCAGCGTCTGCATCGCCTGCGGGTTCTCCGCGCCCAGCACGTAGAACCACAGTATGATACCGATCACAGCCGAAAGCAACTTCACGGGCCAGTTTTCCAGCACTGCCTGCATCATGCTCGATCACGCCGGGGCCGCAACAGCGGCCGCGTCCTCCGCCGGTCCATCTCAGCGACGCCAGAACAGCAGCTTGGAGCGATCAGTCGGTGTCTCAAACAACTGGTTCAAGCGTTCAGCCAACTGCGTCCGCTCCAGGTTCGGGCTCAAGTTCCCATCGACTGCCAGCGAGATGCCCTGGGTCTCCTCGGAGACCACAACCACGACCGCATCCGTGCGCTCTGACAGGCCAAGCGCCCCGCGATGGCGCATACCGGTCGCCACCGACAGGCCCGGCCGCTCTGAGTGCGGCAGTACGCACCCCGCCGCCACGATCACATCGTCGCGGATCACCACGGCGCCGTCATGCAGCGGCGTGTTGGGGAAAAAGATAGTCTTCAGCAGGTCCACCGATACGCGCGCGTTGAGCGTCTTGCCCGTCCTGGTCACGTCCACCAGACCGCTCTCGCGCTGCAATGCCATCAGGGCGCCAATGCGCGAATTGGACAATTCCTCAGCGGCGTCCACGATCTCGTTGAGCACGCGCTGTGTCTCGCCGGCGCGGACGCCTCCCAGGCCGCCCAGCATCCCGCCCCTGCCAAGTCGCTCCAGCGCCATCCGCAGCTCGGGCTGGAAGATCACCACCAGCGCTATCACGCCCGGCAGCACCAACTGGCCCAGCATCCAGTTCAGCGTTGGTAGCCACGACGTGAGTGACAGCATCACGAGAACCACTATAAGGCCGCGGATGACTGATACGCTTCGCGTGCCCTGCAGTAGCAGCAGTACGCGGTACACTATGTACGCGACCACCACGACGTCCAGAACAAGCACCACCACGTCCAGAACATCGACGATGCCGATGCCTAGAATGGTAGCAGCTATCTGTCCCAGGAGCCCGGAGCCCATGGCTCTCCTGCCGGCGCGCTGCATGGCCGGCGCATTTAGAGACTGATCGATAAGGGCCTGTTGGCTTGGGGAAGGCGAGGATGGATTTCAAATATAGCACAGCGGACCTGCACCGTCAACATCTGTCGGCTTTCCACCTGCGCTTCCGCGCTGGCCTTCGCATGATCCGTGCCGGGTCAAGTGCGCAGGTATCGCGCCAAAAGACAGCGAAACCCTCACCCAAAGCCGCGCCTCAACCGCTTCTTACACAGGTGGTCTGCCAGCTTTGCAGCCAATCAGCGAGATACACATATATGATGCTCCCGAGACCATCGGCCTCGATATCGATCAGGTGGCCGCGTACCTGACCGAGCTTCTGCCGTCTGTGACGATCACCCCACACACGGACTACTTCACGCACCAACTCGCACGGTTCACCCCCGAGCAGATCGACCAGGTCTCCGATCAGTTGGTCGCCCGACTCGCCGAACGTGAGATCAGCGATACCGACGACAGTGACATCGGCACAGTCTATGACGCCCCGCGGCTGCAGGAAGTCATGCGCCCTCTGCTGCCCGAGGACCAGCGTGGCCCCGACCACCTGCATATTGTCTTCTTGACCCACTGCATCGCGCGGCAGAGCACTGACGAGGCCGAGTACCGCCTGCGCATTCAGCAGCAGGGCGTGCCGCTGCTGATATCCACCACCGGCTTTGTTGAGGCGCTCGAACTGCCCCGCGAATACATCTTCCGGCGTGCTCAGCTTGAGGCGCTGGGCGCGGAGGACCAGATCGAGGAACTCGAGGACGACCTGGCTGCCCGTATCCTCACCTATGTTGACCCGCGCGTCACTGAAGTCGCCAAGGGCTACGCTCTCCAGGCGGTTCTCGGCCACTTCCTCGGCGAGGCCGGATGCGAGAGCCCCGACTGTCGCATGTTTAAGGCCCGCACACACGAGGAGTTGACCCGCGCCCAGTTCTCTGCCGGTACGGGCCTGTGCGAGCGCCATGCGCGCCTCCTCGACGAGTTCACAGAGGACGCGGAAAGCTGACTGTGAGCCATCCCCCGTGGCCCATGCGGGCCCATTCGCCCCTTTTATCTTTCCTCGGATTTGGTGTATAATCGCTTCTCTGGGAGAGACGGCATGGCTCGCACGAAGCGAAAACGATACGGTCATCCCATTGTGCGGTTCTTCCGCGTGGTGAACGCGCTCATCTGCATCCTCGCCGTGGGCATTGCAGCTTTCGGCCTCGGCGGCCTGCAGAGCGTGCGCGCTGTCATGCCTCCCGACGCTGACCTCACCCAGTATCGGCCGCTCGGCACCACCTTCATCTACTCCACCGAGCGCAACAGAGACGGCACGGTCGGCCACACCCTTCTGGCGAAGATCGCCAAGGAGGACCGCGAGCCCGTCGACCTGTCCAAGGTCCCGATCCACCTGCGCCAGGCCTCCCTCGCCGTCGAGGATGCGCGGTTCTACCAGCACCGCGGCATCGACCCCAAGGGCATCCTCCGCGCTGCTGTGGCGAACTTCCGCAGTGGCGCCATCCAACAGGGCGGCAGCACTATCACCCAGCAGCTTGTCAAGAACGTCTGGCTGTCGCAGGAGCGCACCATCGACCGCAAGCTCAAGGAGCTCTTGCTTGCGCTGCAGTTCGAGCGCAAGTTCTCCAAAGACGAGATCCTCCAGATGTATCTCAACGAGGTCTACTACGGTCACGGCGCCTATGGCGTGCAGACCGCTGCCCACACATTCTTCGGCAAGGACGTCTCCGACCTGACGCTGGGCGAGTCGGCTCTGCTGGCTGGTCTGCCCCGCAGCCCCACCCGCTATTCGCCCTATGAGGACGCCGGGCGCTGCAAGCGGCGCCGCCGGGTCGTGCTCAACGAGATGACCCGCTTTGGCATGATCACCGCCGAGCGTGCCGTTGAGGCCGATGACGAGCAGATAAAGAGTCGCCTCATTCCGCTGCAGGAACGCGGCATCGCGGCGTTGCAGGCCCCCTACTTCACCAATCTCCTCATCCGTGAGCTCTGCCGAGACCCGCGTTACGGCGTCGACGCCGTCTACAAGGGTGGCCTGCGCATATACACCACCCTCGACATCCGAGCGCAGAACATCGCGGAGAAGCGCCTGACCGAGCAGGTTATCAGCCTGCGTAAGCAACGGCGCATCCGCGCGACAACAGGGCAGGGCGCACTCGCGCTGGTCTCTGTCAACTCCGGTGACATCGTGGCGCTGGTCGGTGGCGTGGGTGACTATAAGGACAACCAGTTCAATCGCGCCCACCCGGGCCCGCCTCACTACGGTCGGCAGCCCGGCTCATCCTTCAAACCCTATCTCTTCGCCACCGCATTCGAGTCCGGCTACAGCCCCAACTCGAGCTTCAGCGGCAGCGCGCTGTCGTGGCGCCTCGGCGCGGGCCGCTACTGGACTCCCAAAAACTACTCGCCCAGCCAGGGCGGGAACTACACTTTACGTAACGCCTTGGCTGCTTCTGTGAACCTCGTCGCAGTGCGAGTTCTCCGAAAAGTGGGCATCCAGAAGGCGCAGCGATATACCGCTCGCATCCTCAACATACCAAAGGAACGCATTCGCGCGGTTCCGGCCATGGCGCTCGGTTCCTCCGAACTCTCGCCGCTGGAGCAGGCACTGGGGTATGCCACCTTCGCCGCCGGCGGCCTGCGCCCAACCATGCGACTATACTATGAGATCCGTGACTACAAGGGCGATCTTATCGAACGCCGCGATCCTGAGCAGGTGCGGGTTATCAGCAGACCCGCGGCCATCAGCCTCGTCAGTTGTCTCGGCTCGGTCGTGTCATACGGCACGGGCAGACGGGCCCGCATTCCAGGCCTGCAGTGCGGCGGTAAAACCGGCACCACCAGTGGCGACCGCGACGCATGGTGGGTGGGCATCACGCCCGATCTCTCCTGCGCCGTATGGGTTGGCAACGACGACAACAAGCCCATGAGCCGCGCCGCTGGCGGCAAGTTCTCCGCCCCCGTGTGGCGCGACGTCGTGCGTGACGTGACCGCGCTTCTGGGCCTGAATGGCAAGTTCCCCGAGGGGGCCGGCGTCCGCGCCAGCAGGCAGGGCGAGACCGCGGAGGAGGAAGAAGAGGAAGAGGAGGAGGTCATCGAGCCCCCGACAACTGCTGGGCGCACCATCACGGTCTGCACCAGCAGCGGCGGCCTCGCGACCGCCTATTGCCCCGACACCGTCGAGCGATCTCTCGGCCCAGGCGAGCCCATGCCCGGGCGCTGCCGCATCCACGGCGGCGCGGCTCCTCCCGACACCCACTCAACCGATGAAGTGCACGACGTGCCTGACACCGGCGGCCGAACGGTAACAGTCACTATCTGCGTTGACTCGGGCATGCCCGCCGGGCCCCACTGCCCCGATACCGTTGAGCGCAGCTTCCCTGCCAGCTCCGCCCCCGGTGGACGCTGCACCATACACGGTGGCGGCTCCTCTGGCCCGGGGCCGACCCCGCCCGCCGATCCGCCCGACGAACCTGACACACCCGACGTGCCGGACACGCCTGAGCCGCCCGCCGACATTCCGCTCGACGAGCCCGGCGGCCAGCCCGACCCGATCACCGAGGACGCGGGCTGATCCGTTCCATCTTCACCCCTGACGAAGAGGCAGTTGGTGTCCGTGCCACGTACCGGCTTCGACAATCGCCTCAGATTCTCCGCAGTCCTGATCGGCGTGATCATGCTCACGCTGATCGGTCGACTATGGATGCTGCAGTTGTCGAACTGGGTCAGCGCCGATGGCGATAGCGACCTGCCGATGTGGATGCGCTACACGACCAGCGCGCTGCACAATCGCACGAAGATTGTCCGCACCCCCGCCCCGCGCGGCATGATCTACGACCGCGCCGGCAAGGTGCTCGTCGAGAACCGACCTCGCTGGAACCTGGTCATCACCCCCGCCGATCTCCCGACCGATCCCGCCGAGCGCGAGGACGTAATCCTGCAACTCGCCAGCATCCTCCGCGACAAGGGCGCCAGTACGCTGCAGTTGCGCGAGGTGCTCGATGAAATGGCCATGCACATGCCGGTGCGCCCGGTGCCGATCGAGGACGTGGGCGAGGACCTCACACTACGCATGGTCGCCGAGATTGAGGAGCGCCGCCTCGAGTTACCGGGCGTGTCCGTGGTGGAGGACTTCGCGCGCAACTACGTCCACAGCGACTGCGCCTCGCACGTCCTCGGTTACGCCCGCGCAATCACCGAGGAGCAGTATGAGACCTGGGGGCAGCAGGAATACCCATCGAGCCCTGAAGACGTCGACGAGTTGGCCGAGATGCTGGGCGGCGACCCCATCTACGGTCCCAACGCCGAGTTCGGACAGACTGGCATCGAGGCCGCCTGCGAACTTGATGAGACGGTCGACCCGGCCGTGCCTATACTCCAGGGCCGGCGAGGCCGGCAGATATGGGAGGTCGACTCCCAGGCGAGGCCCCTGCGCGTAATCAGCGAACGCCCGGCCGTCGAGGGTGCCGGAGTGCACCTGACGCTTGACCTCGAGCTCCAGCAATATGCTGAGCGCATGCTGGAGGCGCGCGTCGGCACTCGTCTGACTGGCGCCATCGTGCTCATGGACGTCAACAGTGGCGAAGTCCTGGCGATGGTCTCCAAGCCCAGCGTCGACCCCAATAAGTGGGTCACCGGCTTCACCGGCGATGAGTTCACGAAGCTCATCAACGATCCGCGCAAGCCCCTGTATAACCAGGCGATCGCGGGGACATACCCGCCCGGCTCGATCTTCAAGATGATCAGCCTGCTTGCCGCGCTGCAGACGACTTCGGTCAAACCCTCGCAGACCTACTACTGCGACGGCATGATCCACCATGGCGCCCGGCATACGCCCTACAAGTGCTGGAACCGAGATCCCGGGCACAAGACCCTCGACATGTACGGCGGCATGGCCCAATCCTGTGACGTATACTTCTACAAGCTTGTCCTGGAGGCAGGCACGTCTTCAGACAGCATAGCGAAGTACGCGCGTGCCTTCGGCCTCGGCGAATCCACCAACTGCGGCCTGCCCGGCGAGCAGCCCGGTCTCGTGCCCGATCGGCAATGGAAAGAAGACGCCGACATGCCCGAGGGCGAGGACAACATCTGGACCACCGGCAACACGCTGCAGTATATCATCGGCCAGAGCTTCCTGATGGCCACGCCCATGCAGATGACCGTCGCTACTGCCGCGATCGCCAACGGTGGCCAGGTCGTCCGGCCCAGACTGGTCCGCAGAATCGAGTGGCCCGAGCACATGCGCCGTGAACCTACTGTCACCGAGCCAGAGGTCACGCGAACCGTCACGGCGAGCGAAGAGAACTTCCAGATTGTCAGGCGCGGCATGAGGCGTGCAGTCACCAGCGCCAATGGTACTGCCCACAACCTCGCCGACATCGGCGTGGCGATGGCAGCCAAAACCGGATCGGCGCAATGGCGTCTTGACCGACGAACGCACGCCTGGTTCGCCTGCTACGCGCCCTACGACAACCCGCGCTTCGCGTGCGTCGCTTTCGTCAGCGAAGGTGGGCACGGCGGCGCAACCGCCGGACCGCCTGCGTCTGCGCTCCTCAAGGCGGCGCTCGACAAATACCCGGAGGGTTGCCCTCCACCCGAGCCCATCGCACCTGACCCAGCCCAACCGGACACGCCCCAGGAACCAGCCGGGGAGGCGCCCTCATAACCTATGCTGATTGACGAAAGCCGCAGCGACACCTGGAACGAATTCGTGGCAGCTTCCGAGTACCCCACCGTCATGCAGACGTGGCAGTGGGGTCAACTCAAGGCCACCACCGGTTGGGAGCCCATGATCGTCGCCCTCGAGGACGGGGGCGCGATCCGTGCGGGCGCCCTGCTGCTGCGTCGCCCCATTCCCCACCTCGGCCGCAGCCTGCTCTACGCCCCTCGCGGCCCGGTGCTCGACTGGTCGGAGCCCGCGCTGCTGGACGAACTCCTCGCCGAGATCCGCGCCGTGGCTGCGCAGCACCGAGCGGTGGCGCTGAAGATCGACCCCTGCGTGCCGGATGATCGGACCGACGTGCTGCAGGCGCTGCGCTCCCGGGGCTTCCGGTTCACCGGCAGCCCCGACCCGGACCTCGGCGGCACGCAGCCACGCTACGTGATGAAGACCGACCTGCGCCCCGAGCCCGACGAGCTGCTGGCCTCGTTCCACAGCAAGTGGCGCTACAACATCCGCCTTGCCGACCGCAAGTGAGTTTTACGACGTGCTGCTCGTCACCGGCAAGCGTGACGGCTTCCGCGTGCGCGCATACGAGTACTACGAACGCATGTACGATCTGCTCGTGCCTGCGGGAATGGCGAAACTCTTTGCCGCCGACCACGAGGGCGCGATGATCTCCGGGGCATTGGTGTTCCGGTTGGGGGAGGTCGCCGTCTACGTCTACGGTGCCTCCGGCAACGAGCACCGCAATCTGATGCCCAACCATCTCATGCAGTGGTCCATGATGCAGTGGGCGCGCGAGCAGGGATGCACGGTCTACGATTTCCGCGGCGTCACCAGAGAGGTCGAGGGCGAGACCGAGGGTATTCGCCGCTGAATACATGGAATATCTGGGCGAGTGGGATCTGGTCTTTTCCCCCGTCTGGTACTCTCTCTACGCACTGGCACGACGTATCCGCGGCGGCTGATGATTGGCCGTCGCTACTGCGTTGCCACGCTGCGCACTGTGCCGCAGACGACACGATGCCGGGAAGGGAAACACATGCGTGATCTGATACAGGAGACATTGGATGCCGCCCGTGCACGCGGCGCAAGTTTCGCTGACCTGCGCGTAACCGACGGCGAGGGCACATCCGTCAAGATCGAGGACGGTCGCGCGGATGAAATAGCCAGCGCTGCCCGCTCGGGCGCAGGCCTGCGAGTGCTCGTGGACGGCGCATGGGGCTTCGCACCCACAAACACCGTCACGAAGCCCGAGCTGCAGCGCTGCCTCGATGACGCCGTCGCCATGGCGAAGGCCGCCGCTGGCAGCGTCTCAGAGCCGGGCATGGTCGCCGAGGTCGAGCCCGTCGAGGTCACCACCAAGATCGAGGCACGCGTTGACCCGCGCGATGTGCCGCTGGCTGACCGCGTCCAGGCCATTTTCGAGCTCGAGCGCATAGCCCGCGAACGCGATGAGCGCATCGTCAACACCAACGCCGCCTACACCGACGGCGTCGGCTCGCTCATCATCGCCAATACCTTCGGCACCTACATCCAGGCCGAGGCGGTGCGCTGCGCCGTCCGAGTGATCGCCACCGCCCAGAGCGGCGACACGCGCCAGTATGCCCACCGCTCCAACGCCCGCCCCGGCGGCTACGAGGTCATGCTCGACGCCGACCCCGAGGAGATCGCTGGCGAGGCCGCCGACAAGGCCCTCGAACTGCTCGACGCCGCACCAGCGCCCGCCGGCTCATTCGACATCATCATCGACCCGCGCGTCACCGGCCTGCTGGTGCACGAGGCCTTCGGTCACAACGCCGAGGCCGATGCAGTCTGGGCCGGCGAGTCCATCCTCGCCGGGAAAGAGGGTCAGCAGGTCTGCTCACCGCTGGTCACCATTGTCGACGATCCGACCCTCGAGGACCTGAACGGGTCGTTCAAGTATGACCACGAAGGCGTTCCCGCTGTCCGCCACGAGATCGTCAACGAAGGCGTTCTCGTCGGCTACCTGCACTCGCTCGAGACTGCCGCGCGCCTCGGGGTACAGCCCAACGGCGCCGCCCGCGCGCAGGGCCACCAGTATGAGCCTATCGTGCGCATGAGCAACACCCTCATCGAGCCCGGCGATGCCACTCTCGACGAGATGATCGCCGACACCAAGCGCGGTCTGCTGCTCAAGGGTGGTTACTGGGGCTACGTCTTCACCGCCCGCGGTCAGTTCACGTGCAACGTCGAGAACGCCTACGCCATCGAGAACGGTCAGGTTGGCCAGCAGTACCGCAACGCCTCCTTCGCAGGCTTGACCCTCGAGATGCTCTCGCACGTCGACGCCGTCGGCAGCGAGATCAGCTTCGACCTCGGAGGCACCTGCGGCAAGAACGGCCAGGGGATGCCGGTCGACGCCGGCGGGCCACACATGCGTATCCGCGACGTTGTCGTCGGCGGCCAACAGGACCTTGGAGAGGGATGCTGTTCATGAGCGAGCTCACCGATCACGTACTCGCGGCCGTCGAGGCCGCCAAGGCAGCCGGGGCCGACTACGCTGACGCCTACTGCTCCAACACCGTCGAGGTCGCCGTTGAGGTCGAGAAGAGCTCCATCAACTTCTGTGCGACCATCCGCGACCAGGGCCTCGGCGTGCGCGCCTTCAGCCGAGGAGGCAGCGGCTTCGCCAGCGTCCAGCAACTTGACACAGCCAGCGCTCGGGAGTGCGCGAAGCGTGCCGTTGAGATGGCCGGGGCGACCCACCCGGACCCGGATTTCGTCGCCCTCCCGGAGCCGTGCCAGGCCGACCCAGTCCCGGACATGTTCGATGACCAGCTTGCCGGCCTGTCGGCGGGTTACTTCGTGGACCTGTGCACGAAGGGCATCGAGGAAGCTCGCTCCGTGGCCGACGACGTCGTCGTTCAGGGCGGCGTGGGCTGCGATTGGGGCGAGTTCGCGCTCGCCAGCTCAACCGGCGTGTGTATCACCGATCGCTTCTCGACCGTTAGCATGAGCTTCTTCTCGATCGTGGTGCGTGACGAGGAAGTCGGCACCTACTTCGAGCAGGACCTCGCTCGCCGAATGTCCGACTTCGAGCCCGAGGGGCTCGCCGAGACAGCCACCCGCGAGGCCCTCCGCCAGCTTGGCGCCCGCCCCGTGGCCACCGCCCGCATGCCCATCGTTCTCGGGCCGCTCGCCGGGATGGGGCTCATCGGTTCCATCCTCGGTGCCATGAGCGCTCAGAGCGTTCAGCACAACCGTTCATATCTGGCCGGTCGCAAGGGCCAGCAGGTCGCTTCCGAGCACCTGACCATCCGCGAGGACCCGCGCATCCCCGCCGGGATGCGCTCCTCAGCGTGGGACGGTGAGGGCGTCGCCCGCTCCCCCATGACGCTCATCGACGGTGGCGTGCTGACCGACTATCTGCACAACTCCTACACCGCCAACAAGGGCGGCGTGCCCAACAACGGTCACGCTGCGCGCAGCGGCTACTCGGGCTCACTCGGCATCGGAGTCAGCAACGTCTCGCTCGACCTCGGGCCAACTCCCGAGACCGATCTGATCGCCGGGGTGGACGACGGGCTCTACATCTGCTACGCTGGCCTCAGCCCAAACCCGGTAACGGGCGAGATATCCACAACCGTGGACTTTGGCTTCAAGATCGAGCATGGCGAACTGACCCACCCGCTCAGCACCACGCTCATCGGCAGTGACGCGTTCGAGCTGCTCGGCGGCATCGACGCGGTCTCCAGCGACTATCGCGAGGAGCCCGGCATGATCCTCCCCAGCCTGCGCATCGAATCCGTGCAGGTGGCTGGAGATAGCCAGTAGCCGACCGCACCGCCCAGGGGGTGTACCTGAAGATGGCGACTGAACTCACCGTTCCGACCGACGAGACGACCGGCGATCAGCCCATGATGGGACTGACCTGGCGGTCGATGATTCTGGCGATCGGCTTTTGCGTGATTGCCAGCTACTGGATCGAATGGTCAGAAGTGGTCACTTTCTTCTGCCAGATCACCGAGGCTGTGCCCGCAGTACCCGCGGTCGCCTTCCTCATGGTGCTCGTCGTCGTCACCCCCCTGGTCCGCCGCGTCAGCCGCAAGCTCGCCCTCGACCGCCGCGAGGTCCTGATGATCTACGTCTTCCTCACGGTCGCCACCTCGATGGCCGGCTGTGGCATCGCCCGTTTCTTCATCAACACCATCCCGGTCCCATTCTACTTCGACACCCCCGAGAACAACTTCGCCCAATACCAGCAGTTCATCCCCGAATGGATGGTGCCCCACGACCCCGAGGCCATGCGCCTGCTCTACGAGGCCTCCGATTCGGGAGCCATCCAGTGGGGCCCCTGGCTCGTCCCGCTCGCAGCGTGGGGCATCTTCTTCCTCGCCCTGTGGGTGACCATGATGGCCATGCTGGTGGTCATGCGTAGACAGTGGTCGGAGAAGGAGAAGCTCACCTATCCACTGCTCTACTTACCCATTGAAGTCACCGAGGGAATGGATCAGGGCAACCTGGTCGTGGACTTCTTTAAGAACCCCGTCATGTGGGTCGGCTTCGGCCTCTCATTCGTCTACAACGTCACGAACATCGTCAACGCCTACAACCCGGCCTTCAAGAGCCTGGGCAAGTACTACGACATCGGCGCCCTCTTCACCGAACGCCCCTGGTCCGCCATGCGCCCCTTGCAGCTTCACTACCGCCCTGAGATGCTCGGCTTCGGCTACCTCGTGAGCACCGAGGTCGCGCTCAGCGCCTGGATCTTTTACCTCATGCTGCGCAGTCAGGCCGTCGCGGCGGCCGCTGCCGGGATGGACGTCTCCGGCTTCCCCTTCATGCAGGAACAGGGCCTCGGGGCCTACCTCGGCCTCTTCGTCTTCATCATCTGGATTGCGCGAGCGCATATCGGCGACGTGATCCGCAAAGCCATCAGCGGCGACCCCGCCATTGACGACTCTGACGAGCCCATGAGCTATCGCATGGCCTGCATCCTCTTCGTCGTAGGGCTCGTCGTCGTGCTCGGCTGGGTCAACTACGCAGGCATGGCGCTGTGGGTGGCCATCGTCTACTTCGGCATGATCCTCGCGGTGGGCCTGGTGTACGCCAGAATCCGCGCGGAGGTCGGCGTGCCGCTGATCTGGATGTTCCCGTATTACCAGCACTACAAGGCCATGAAGTACATGTTCGGCTCCCGGCCGCTCTTCGTCGGCAACAACTGGTCAACGCTCAGCGTCCTGAGCACCCTCGTCTTCCTCTCCCGCGGTTACTTCCCGTCGCTGATGGGCTACCAGACGGAGGGCTTCCGGCTCGCGCGCGAGACCAACATCAAGCCGCGCAGCATGTCCTGGGTCCTCGTCATCGCGCTGATCGTCGGCTTCTACGTCGCCATCTGGCTGCACCTTCGCGCCTACTACATGTATGGCGCCGGCGGCCTGACCGGTCTGGCGGGCTGGGGATCAAGTATTGCCGTCCGCGAGTATGAGCAACTCACCTCCTACGCCATGGCCCATACCGGCCCGGACGCATGGCGCATCGGCGCGACCGGGGCCGGCGCCGGGTTCGCGATCCTCCTGACCATCATGCGTATGCTCTTTTTGCGTTTCCCGCTGCACCCGCTCGCCTTCGGCATGGCCACCTCCTACGGCAGCCTTGTCTGGGGCACTTTCTTCATCGTCTGGCTCATCAAGAGTGTTGTCTTCAAGCTCGGCGGCATGTCTGCCTACCGGCGACTGATCCCCGGGTTCCTCGGGCTGGCCCTGGGACACTACTTCACCGCCGGAATGCTCTGGGGGCTCATCGGGACGTTCGGCGGTGAAGCTTTCCGCCGGTACTACGTCTTCTTCGGCTGATTCACCCGCCCAGGCGGGAGAAATCGAGGCTACTCACCCATGCGCATCGGAATCATTGGTGGTTCAGGCGTTGAGGACATGTACGACGACGCGCAGTTCCAGGCTGAGCGCATCGAGACACGTTTTGGCAAAGCAGACGTCTACATTCTTACGGTGGGCGACAGCGAAGTGGTCTTCCTGCCGCGCCACAACAAGAGCCACAACCTGCCACCCCACAACATCAACTACTGCGCCAACATCATGGCCCTCAAGCAGCTTAAGTGCACCAACATCATCGCCACGAACGCCGTCGGCTCGCTTAACACCGCAATGCAGCCGGGCCAGTTCGTAGTTCTTGATCAGTTCCTCGACTTCACCCACCAGCGCCCGCTCACGTTCTTCGATGGCGAGGACGGTCAGGTCCGTCACGTGGACGTGACCTATCCCTATTGCTCAGCCCTGTCCGACTTGCTTGTTGACTCGGCTGAGGCCGAGGGGCTCCGCGCGAAGGTCCACCCCGAGGGCACATACGTCTGCTGCGAGGGGCCACGTTTCGAGACCGCCGCCGAGATCCGCATGTTCACCGGCCTTGGCGGCGACGTGGTGGGCATGACCGGGGTTCCCGAGGTCGTCCTCGCACGCGAAGCAGGCCTGTGCTATGCGTCGATATGCATCGTCACCAACTGGGCGGCAGGCATGGAGTCGTCGCTCATCGCCCACACCGCGTTCATGAAGATCATGGAGGAAGTCTCAGCAGACCTCCACACCATCCTGCGTCGCGCGCTCTCGGACCTGACCGATGACCCGAACTGCCCTTGTCGCGACGCCATCATCTAGCGCATCTTTGCCGAGGAGACATCACGTGAGACAGTACGAAGGCTATCTGTTCGACCTCGACGGCACGATATATCTGGGCGACGAACTCATCCCTGGCGCAGATCAGACCGTCGCGATGTTGCGCGACCGCGGAGCCCGGGTGCTCTTTCTCTCCAACAAACCCGTCGCCCGCCGCGCCAGCTACGCACACAAGCTCAGCAAGCTCGGAATGCCCACGACCGAGGAGGATGTCGTCAACTCCCCCCTCGCCGCCGCCCGGTATCTCGCAGGCGAGCACGCCGACGCGCGCGTGCACGTCATCGGCGAGGAGGCGTTGCTCGACGAGTTGGCCGAGGCCGGTGTGCGCTTCGCCGACACCGTCGAGGAGACCGACATCCTGCTGGTCTCATGGGACCGCCAGCTTGACTACGGACGCCTGCATTTCGCCCATGACGCACTCATCGCGGGCGCACGGTTCTTCGCGACGAATCCGGACGTCGTCTGCCCGCTCGAAGGCGGCCGGACCGTGCCCGATTGTGGCGCAAATATCGCCTACCTTGAGGCCTCCACCGGCCGCGCGCTCGAGGTGATGATCGGCAAGCCCTCGCCCATAATCACACAGATGGCCCTCGAGCAGATCGGCCTCGACGCCACCGACTGTCTGATGATCGGCGACCGCCTCGACACCGACATGGCCATGGGCGAGAGCGGCGGTCTGGATACCTGTCTCGTGCTAACCGGATGCACGACTGAGGAGGACCTACAAGCTTCAACGCGAACCCCAACATGGGTGCTCGAAAGCGTCGCCGCAATATCTTAACATAAGAAACTTGTGTGCTCGCAGCACTTTACATGCGCTTGATCGTCTACTATAATGGGTAGTATATAAGGGAGCCGCCTCCCAGATACGGTCAAAGGAGGTTATTGCAGCCATGGTAAGCGACAAGGCAGGAAAAGCCGACGATCTGGATCAGCCGGATCTGGCCGTCTTCCGGCCCGGTAAGGAGGGTCTGGAGCAGGCGCTGGGCACGCTCGAAGCCCAGGTCATGGAGGCTGTCTGGGACGCAGACGGCCCAGCTGCCGTAGAGGACGTGCGTGCCGCGCTCGAGGCGAACGGGAAAGAGTCAGCTTATACAACGGTCATGACGACGATGAGCCGTCTCTTCGACAAGGGGCTGCTCAAGCGCGAGCTTCACGGTCGCGCCTATCACTACTCCCCCGCCCTCACCCGTACGGAACTGGGCAGCAGTGTCACCAGGCGCGTACTCGACGCCCTCCTGGGCAGCTTCGCCGAACCCGCGATGGCATATTTCGTCGAAGCGCTGGGCGACGAGGACCCTGACAGGCTCGAGACGCTCGCCGAAATGATCAAGCAGCGCCGTTCCGACGCAGAGGCCCAGGGGGATCAGTAGATGCCCGAGCTGCTGGCAGCTGCCAGCATACTCGTGGCGACCGCCGGCGCGATGAGCCTGTTGCTCGTGCTCCCCGCCGCCGGACTTGCTGAGACAGCCGGTGAACATCACGCCGCCAGCCGGGCACGCATCTGGCTGGCGGCTCTGGTTCTGCCGCCCCTGATCGGCACCATCTGCGCCGTCGCGGCACTGATGCTGCACGCGCAGGGCTTTGTCGCCTCGCCCCATGAGGGCGGCCAGCGGCCCCACCTGTGCCTCGTCCCGCTCCATGACGCTCCCGCGGGCGCATACCGCCTGTCCATCTTCGCCTGGATCGCCCTTATACTCGTCGTCCTGACGCTACTGAGGCTCGTCTTTGGCACCATTGCCAGCCATCTGCTGCGCCGCCTCGCCCTCACCAACGGCGCACCTGTCCCCGGACTCGAACGTGGCTGTCTCGTCAACGAGGTGCGCCTCTCCCGCCTCATCGCTTTCAGCGCAGGTCTCGCGCGCCCCGTCGTGGTCCTGTCGACATCACTCCTGCGCGCTCTCGACAGCGAGCGCCTCGCAGCCATCGTTGCCCACGAACGCGCCCACTGTCGCCGCCGTGACAACCTCGCGTCTCTGGTCGCGGACATCTGCGTCGTTGTGCAGGCCCTCATGCCCACCGCCCACTACTACCGCCACCAGTGGCGTGCCGCCTCCGAAGCCGCTGCAGACGACGCGGCCCTCGGCGCCGGCGTCGCTCCCGAGGTCCTCCACGCCGCGCTGCAATCCCTGCGAGGCGAAGCACCGCGCACAGTCAGTACGCCCACACTCGTCTCCCTGCTCATTCCCGACCTGCCAGTAACCGACCAGCGCCTCGCCCGCCTGGAAGCCCTCACCGACGCCGATCCGGCGCAGGCCAGAGCCGCCCGCGCCCTGTTCTGGGCCGTTGGTACCGCGGCGGTGCTCCTCGTCGCCGTACTGCTCGTCGTCAGTTCCCAGTCCGTACAAGACACGCTCTTTTGCGCCGCCGAGCAGTTCACCCGCGCCACACGATGACCGGCGTTCTCGCGCAACGACCACCCGCCGGGGACAGCGCCCGAGCGCTCCGCGCTCGGCTGCCGCATGAACCATTGCCGGGAGGGCGTCTGCCCTCCCGGCAATGGTTCATGCGGCGTGGTTCGGGCCGCAGGCCCGAACGCGCTGTCCCCGCTTGCCCTCCCTCAGGCAATGCTGATCTCTTCGCCGCCCTGTTCGCGCGAGAGGCGGCCGGCCTCGACCACTTTGATGACCTCGACCATTTCCACGCTGGAGATGGGTTGCACGCCGGTGTTACACATCTCGACGAACGCGCCCATCATGTTCTGGTAGACTGCGCCGAGTTCGCCCAGCGTATGCCAGCCTTTGCTGCCACAGACAACGTATTGCTGGCCGCCGGCAATCACTTCACGCCAGAACATGTTCAGCACGACTTGCACTCCGTCTGTGCGCTGCAGGTGCAGGATATCGCGGTCTTCGCGACCGAGGTTCCTGACTGCTACGGTTCCCGGACCGAGGACGCCGTAGACCATCTCGGTCGGATGGATGCCGTAGACGTGGTACTGGCCCTGTCCCGCGGTGGCCGTCATCAGTTCGATGGTGCCGAGGTCCGGCAGCGCCTCCCGCGCGCCGATGGCGGCGGCGCACCAGCGGAACCCGGAGCATGACATCAGCGGGGCGCCGCCCTCGGCGGCGATGTCCACGATCTCCTGTGCCTGCGCGCCGGTTTCGGCCAGTGGCTTGTCGATGAAGACCGGCAGTCCCTTCTGCAGTGCGGGGACGGCCAACTGCCACTTGTCGAACTCACCGCTGTCGGCGACGATCACCGCGTCGACTCCGTCGGCGAGTGCCGCGGGGCTGTCGGCGACCTCATCGATGCCGTAGACCTGCTGCATGATCTCGGCTTGTTCGCGGTTGTCGTCGTAGATCTTCGCGACGTGCCCGCCTTCTATGCGCAGATCGCTCGCGCCGCCGCTCTGCCACCCGAGTTCCTCGGCCTTCGCCTTGTCCCAGCCATTGAACATCGAGCTGAAGGCGTTGCCGTGATGGCAGCCTTTGTTGCCCTCAAACCGACAAGCAGCTGTGATACCTATCTTGACCATGTCTTCGTCTCCTCATGCTGGTTGCGATGACCGTTGTGCTACTCTTCTGCTCCGACGAATGCCTTGAACTGGTCGAGCAGGTCGTCGGGCGGATCGAAGGGCATATCCACCGGATTCTGCGTCACTGTGCTCTGGTAGCCCGCGAGGATCACCAGCCACTCATCCAGCGATGTCGCCAGATTCGTGGGTGCCGGCTTGTTGTCGTCCTCAAGCCAGTCGAACATTGCGTTGGTCAGATTGACCTGGCCCGGGTCATCGACTTCGCGGTAGACATGCTCGCCCGTCTCGATGCTCCCGTCGGGCAGACTGCGCTCGTAGCCCCACATCGTCCAGTGGATGAAGCCTTTGGTGCCGTAGACGGCAATGCGCTTGTGCATATGCCGCGGCTGGTCGGACGCCATCATCGGCGCGCCCTCGCCAGCCTGCAACGCCGCGCGCTTGCCGCTAGGGAAGTTGATCAGCGACTCAGCGGTGCGTGGGCTCGGGTGCGTGCCATTGATATCATCGTACCCGGCCGAAGCGCCGAAGACGGTCTGAACCGGCTCGTAGTCCGCGAACGCGAACAGCAGATCGAGCACATGAACGCCCTGCCCGGACATGGGCAGCACCGAGGAAGCGTCCAGGAAGCGCACCTCGCCGATCCCGCCGCCGTGCACGTACTCCAGCAGCTCCATCATCTTCTCGTGGTAACGAAGCTGGTGATTCACCGCAAACTTCGTGCTCGAACTCGCCTCAAGCGCCCGCAGCGCTTTGTAGTCATCGGCGCCGATGCACACCGGCTTCTCCACGATGACCGCAGGCACGCCCGCCTCCGCAAGCCGTGTCATCAGCGGCACGCGGATTGTCGGCGGCATGACCATATGCACGAGATCGGGCTTCTCCTGCTCGAGCATCTCGTCAAGTTCCGTGTAGTAGGCCGGGATGCCAAACTCTTCGGCGTAGGCCTGTGCTTTCTCCTCCACCAGATCGCAGCAGGCGACTGCCCCTCCTCGAGTGATGTTCGGGTAAACCCACGCGTGCGCGTGAGACCGGCCACCACATCCCAGAAAAGCGCACTTGAAGCTCATCGTTATCTCTCCCAATTGTATCGACGTCACTTCGTGTCGGTTGACTGCGTCCTGTCTTCTCCACCCCGCCGCGGTTACCTCCTCGCCGCCGCCGCAACTCAGTCTGCCAGCTCCCGCGCCACCCGCTCGCGCGCACCAAGCAGCGTCGCTGGATCCCGCGTAAACGCCGTCAGCGAAGTGGTCACCGGCCGGCAATCGGCGCGGGCAGACCACAGATCGCCCCGCTTCTCCCCCAGCGCCCACAGATACTCGTAATCCTCAAGCCCATCGCGGATGTTCGCCAGGCGGATGCACCCCGCGGGCCCGTCCGGCAGCGGATACAGCAGCGCCCCGTCGCCATGCAGTGCCTCCCACCGATCGCCGCCGGTGGTGATCGACCATGTCAACCGCGCGCCCTCACCGAGATCTATGGGCTGGTCATTGTGCGGGCGTCCCCAGATATTGACTCCCCAGTACAGGAAGCCGTCCATCTTCTGGTCGAAGGCCTGCCACCAGATCAGCCGGGCCTCGATGAGCGGGTCATCTGCGAGGAAGTTCGCGAACGGCGCCCTCGGCCCACAGCACACGTAAGACCACACCTGCAGACCGGCCGCCCTGCAGCGCTCAGCATCCTCGAACACATATCGCGTGCTCACCGGGCAGTTCCAGTCGACATTCAGGTCGCGCATGACCTCCGGATCCTGAGGCACCTTAGCGGTGGTCAGAGTCGGGATGCCCCACCGCTCCTTGACGAGCCCGAAGTACTCTTTCATGATCGGATAGAACTCCGCGGGCCGCTCATCAAAGGTGTAGATGTATGCTTTGTCAGCCAACCCTCGCGCCCGCAACTGCGCGACGTACGAGTCCAGCGTGTCGATGAAGTGCTGCTTCAGCTCAGGCGTGTACGCTTCGACCGGACTCCAGCATCGCCAGGTAGCGTCGCCTCGCGGCTGAACCAGATTCAGCACATTGAACGCGTTCAGGCCGCGACTGTCGTAGTGGGCAATGTCCTCGATCTCCGGCGGCTCTGTCCGGGAGATGTCGTCGGGATTGAGCCGGTGCGCCAGCAGGTAGTCGCCATACGCCAGGCGCAACTCCTCAGTCACGTTTCCCTTGCCATAGACCTTCTCCAGGAAGCCCGGCATGAGCGCGAACGCGGTCTTCAGATGTCCCTGGACCGGCAAAGCGAAGTTGTAGACCTCAAGTTCGACAGGCACCAGCGCGTCCGGGTTGGCGTCGGCCTCGATAGTCACGCTCCCGGAGTATTTCCCGGGCGCCGTCCCCTCTGGCACATGGACCGTGATCCATACGGGCTGAGCCCATCCCGGCTCGACCTCGAAGCTCGCCACCGGCAGCAGCGGGTCCGGCCACCAGCAGGGCGCATACATGGCCATCGCCGGGTGCGCATACTGCCGCTCCACCCACACATAGCCCACCTGATGCCACTGCAGGTTCTCGGCGCCTATGATCGCCCCGCCGGGGCCCGTGAGTTCGGAGAGTTCCACGCGCACGTTTTGCAGAGCCCCGTCTGCGCCCGGCATGAGCACGATCTGCCCACTCTCATACTCGTTCCGCGCAGCCGCCAGCACCAGCTTCGGTGCGGTGGGCACCTGGTCTGGCAGGTCCATCGGCATGACCCGCGTCAGGCTATCCTCCACCCACAGAGCATAGCTCTCCCCCGGGCCGCGCGCAGTCGTGTCGACCTGCCGCGCCTCGGTAATCGTCTCACCCAGCAGCGTGTCCTGCGCCTCGAAGCGAACCGCATACTCGCCCGGTGCCAGTCGGGTTCCCTGACCATCGGTCCCGTCCCACGCGATCCGCTGCGTCAGCCCCTCCGCCTCGGCAGTGAAGACCGCAGTCTCGCCCCGCAATATCTCGGCGCGCCACTTCGCCGCCATGCTCACCGACGCGAAGGCGTCCAAGCACCCATCGCCCGTCGCGCCAGCCAGCACCTTGACTGCCTCGAAGCGAAAAGGCGCCAGCGACACCCGCACGTCATCGAACCACGCCGCCCCGATCATCTTGCGGAAGATCATGAAGACTTCGATGCTCTCTATTGGCTTGGTCGGCGTGAACATATTCTCGGAGTATTCCCAGTCATGCGTGCCCCGCTCGAACTCCGCGCGCTGTCCCCACAGCGGCGTGCCGTCTGCATAGTGCACATCCAGCCAGAGGGCGAAGTCCGTCCCGTGCGCCTCTTCGGCTTTGGCCCAGCCTGAGAGCAGTATCGGGTGCTGCACCGGTGGGTCAAAGGTGACCACCTGCTTCGTCACGAAGCCGCCTTCCGTGTTGGGGCTGGTGCCCCTGGCGCACCAGCCACCGTCCCGGCCTTCACGCACGTAGCCAAAGTCCTCGGTGTCACCATACGCTGAGATTGCCCAACCGGCAGCCTGTCCGTCAGCCTGCTGTTCGTAGCCAGGATTGGCTACATGGTTGACGTCCCTCGGCCCCGCCACCGCCGCCAACGGCAGTGCAACAAGGACGATCACGCCCATCAGTGCTCGCATACTCTTGCCTCCGCTCCCAATCTCATCGGTCCAACGCCTCTTCGCCCCAGCTCGCATCAAGTCCTGTTGGCCGCCGCGCAGGAAAAGCTCCGACCGAGAGCGAATGCTCTCCACCTGATGGGTGTCGCTCACCATAGTTGCATGTCCGCCCGGGAGCGTGACCATGATGCGAAGCCTTCTCTCGATCGGTCTGCTGACAACACTCTTCCTCACGCTTGCTCTCAGCGCCCACGCGCAGGATGCTGATCCGGTCGCCACGTGGAACTTCAACGATGACCTTCGCGGGCTCATGCGTGACACGGCCTCCGATGCCCACCACGCCGTCGCCTCACAGGACGTGGTGCAGGTCGACTCCCCCGGCGGCAAGGCTGCGGTCTTCGATGGCCTCAATACCTTCTACCGCGCGAAGGGCCATCCCGATCTTGTGATGGCGGATCAGGTCACGGTCGACGTCTGGCTGATGCTCGACGACGTCGAGCGCCCAGAGCCTGCCTGCATCGTCGACAAGGGCGGCGAGCGCTACCGCATCCAGATCACCGGTACCACGCCGACCTTCGGCCTCAAGGCCACCGACGCCCGTATGGACTTGAGCGGCGGCACACTCGAACAAGGCCAATGGCACCGGGTGACCGGCGTCTTCGACCGACCCAATGCCTCCCTCTACGTCGATGGCGAACTCGTCGCCGAACGTCAGTGGGATCACGAAATCGACGCTGGCGGCGACCTCATTCTCGGCTCGAAGGCGGGCACCGTGTACTTCTTCATGGGCAAGCTCGATGAGGTCCGCATCTACGACTACCCCCGCCCGCCCCGTCCCGACGACGTGCCTTCAACTCAAATCGTGACCGCTGCGCAGGTCAGACCGGAGGACGCGAAGATGGACGTGACAATGATCGATGGCGGCAGGCGCGTTGACACTGGCGCTGCCGTGTTCGAGTTCACGGACGAGGGCGCGATCCGCAGCATCACCGTTGACGGCGAAGCAGTTGTCGCCGACAACACCGCCCCGCTCCTCGCTGCAAGTCTCTTTGAATCCGCCGACTACGATGGCTACCACGATCTCGCCTCGGGGGCGATCCTCGAGGGCAAGTGGCAGGCCACCACTCAAGACTTCGCGCACGATCAGGAGAGCTTCGCTGCTACCTTCGGAGGCACGCTGGACTTCGGCGGCGGCGACTCCATCGAGTGCTCGTACCAGATCGCTGCGTCCAAGGGCAGCCCGTTCCTTACCGCCACCGTCTCCCTCAATCCGCAGGGCGCCTTCACCAACCGCTTCCTGCGCGCGGCCGAACTGCGCCTGCCGCTTGCCCTGAACAAGCGCAAGCGCATCGTGCAGGGCGGCGACCGGGGCGTGCAGTGGAGCACCCGCCACTTCTACCAGTTCCACGTCGGCACCAGAACACCCCCGGCGACTACCAGATATGGCGTTCGGAGAGCACCTGCACCTCTCCCCTGTCGATGCAGCGCGGCCCGCAGGCGCCCGGCTGGATGAGCGCCTACGACGAGCGCATCGGTATGCTTTTCGCCTATCGGGGCATGGCCGAACGCACGCCCAAGTCTCTGCGCGTCGAGGCCGACGAATCCGGAGTGGCGCGCGTCTGCCTGTGGCACGATGGCCTGCCCGCGCTCGATGTCAACTCGCCCCAGGCGGCTGCGGTTTTCGGCGAGCCACACCAGACCGACTGGCTCGTCTACACCGACGACTTCACTTTCGCACAGCCGGATTTTGCCCTCGCCAGACACTGGGGGCTTGACGGTCTTGCCAGCGATCCGCCCGCCCTCAACGAGCCGCCGTTGGCAGACCTCGAGGTGCTGACAGCGCCCGCCGCCGACGATGCATCGCCGATGGTCTCCGGCGGCGTGCCCCTGCCTCGCGGCGCGCTCACCGATCCCGCCAACGTGCGTCTGCGCCGCGATGGCGCGGATGTGCCGCTGCAGACCAAGGTCACCGGCTGGTGGCCCGACCACTCGATCAAGTGGCTGCTCCTCACTTTCCCCGCCGACGGTGGAGACGTCGCGGGCGCAGCCGGCGAGGGAGATTCCATCGACTTCGACCTCACCCGCCGCGACGGTGATCCAGTGCGCTACCGCTTCGACTACGGTGGCAACGCAACGCTTGGCACGCCCGCCGCCGCGCTGCAGGCCGCTGCGAACGGTGACACCGTCGCCATCAGCACCGGTCCGCTGCAACTCGAGGTGGCCCAGGCTCCCGACTGGCTGCGCAATGTGACCCTCGATGGGCGCGCGTTGCTCGCCTCCGGCGGAAGCAGCTTCGTCGACTTCCTGCGCGCCGACAACTCATACCCCACCGGCACCGCCCATGCTCAGGGTGCACTCGATGATGGCGGCTTCGTGCCCGAGAGCATTGAGCTTGAAGAGGCCGGCCCACTGCGCGCTACCGTCCGGCTCGTCGGTCACACCACCGCCCAAGAGTCCCCGCGCATGGTGATCCGCCTCGAGGCCTACGCTGGCCGATCAGCAGTGCGCGTCTTCCAGAGCGTTGAGTTCCTGCACGAGGACGCACGCCTGGCATACGTCCGCCGCATGGGCCTCGACCTGCCACTGGCAGGCATCGCCGACGCTACCGTCACCGCCGGCGGCCAGGATGGCACCATCGCTCTGGGCGACGGCGTCCGCGCCGGCCTGAAGCAGCACAGCCACCTCGGCTACACCGCTTGGCACCAGGCCGACGGCGAGCGCTTCGTCCGCAACGACGAAATCAAGCAACGCTCCCAAGGCTGGCTCGACGTCAGCAACGCGGCCGGCGGCGTCACCGTGATGCTGCGCAACATGTGGCAGCAATTCCCGAACGAGCTGGTCGCCGACCGCGCATCAGGCCACCTCACTGCGTTCTTCTGGCCCGAGAGCGGGCCGATCATGGATGTGCGTCGCTACTCCAACTATCCGCACCGCTCGCAGGGAGAATCCACTCCCTCCGATTCCGACTGGATCAATCACACCTACTACGGTCAGCAGCAGTTCGTCGGTATCACCAAAACCCACGAGGTGCTGCTCTACTTCCACGGGCCCGATGCCAGCCGGGTCGCCTCGGTCAACGCCGATTTCCAGCGCCCGCCGCTTGTCTACTGCGGATCAGACTGGTACATCGACACTGCGGTGACTGTGCCCCAGGAGGCGCCCGGTCAGGAGCGCTTCGCCCGCATCGACGCCAACCTGGACCACTACGCACGCTTCTGGCTGCATCATCAGAAGCTCTGGGGCTGGTATGGCATGTGGGACTATGGCGATGTTCAGCACTACTACCGCGGCGGCTACGGATCGATCGTTCCGGCCGAGCAACTCGCCGAACTCGTCCGCGACGGCATTCCGCCTGACAACGAGATCGATGTGCGCAGGCTCTCGGTGCGAGACTATGCCCCGAACAACGAGTGGGCCTTCGACAACGGTCGCTGGGGCTGGACCAACACCGAGGGCCTGCCCGGCATGTACATGCAGCAGCAGTATCTGCGCACGGGCGACCGCGACATGTACTTCTTCGCCGAAGCGATGGCCCGTCACGTCCGTGACGTCGACATGCGCCACGATGGCGGCTGGTTTGGCGCGGGCACCCGCCACGGCGTCCAGCACTGGAGCGACGGCAACCACGAGGAGCGCCAGACCACTCATTCCGAGTTCCGCTACATCTACCAGCTCGGCGGCGACATGCGCTGTCGCGACTTCGCCCAGCTTCTCTTCGACGGCATCTACTCCAAGCGGCGCGTCTACGTTCACGCCGCCCACAGCGGCCGATGGCAGGGCCTGCTGACCTGGTGGGAGTTCACCGGGTCCGACGAGGTCGGCGCAATCATCGCCAAGTACGCCGACTGCTTCGTCGTGCCCGAGGGCATCTGCATCTCGCCCGACATTGCGTTCCCCGAGGTCACGTGCACCAGCCAGGAGAAGGGCGTCAACGAGACCAGCATGTTCTTCTGGACATTTGGCGCTGGCCACGGCTTACTGGAATACTACGAACTCACCCACCACCAGGGCATCCATGACGGGCTCATCAAGGTCGCCGATCTCGTCCTCGGCGGACGGAAGATGACCGTCCAACAGAAGGCCATGATCTTCGCCGCCCGTTACGCCGAGAACCCCGAGCCCTATCGCGAGTGGCTGCGCGGCTACGCCTACAACAACACCCGCCTCCTGCAGACCGTGGTCCACAACCCCGAGTTCTACGGAGGCACCAAGGGCCTGCTCCGCGGCGCCGTCAGCGGCTCGCTCTTCTTCATGAACGACGTCACCTATATGATGACGGCGCTCGACGGCGACCCACAGATGACTGCCGAGGAGTGGGAGCTGATCGACCGCGTGGACCGAGAGGGCGGCCCTCCCTACGGCCAGCCTCGCCTGAGCTGGCAGTCAGACTATGACACGCCGGAGTTGGCCGAGTACCTGCGCATCAAGCACCCGCAGCCGTAGCAGAGACAGGGGATAGACAATGCTCAGCGCAGAAGCCGTCAAGCAAGCGGCACTGGCCAGCGGCGCGGATATCGTCGGGATCGGGTCCATGGATCGCTTCGAGGGCGCGCCGCTGCAAAACGACCCGCGCTACATCTACCCCGAGGCCAAGTCGGTCATTGGCCTGGGCTTCCGCATCCATCGCGGGCTGCTGCGCGGCATCGAGGAGGGCACGTTCTTCGCCGGCTACCCGTCCATGGGCTACGCGAACATCAATGACGTCTACGCGCCCATCGCCCTGCGCGAAGTCGGCGACGTGCTCGAGGACGCCGGTCACGAAGCGGTGCTCTACCAGAACACCGCCATCCGCATGGGCTGCGGCGTCGGCGAACCCGTGCGCGAGGGTTACCCCAAGCCCGACGTCTTTCTGCACTTCCGCATAGCCGCCTACATCTGCGGCATGGGCGAGATTGGCTGGAGCAAGGTCTTCCTCACCCCGCGCTTTGGACCCCGCCAGCGCTTCGCGTTCATCTTCACTGACGCCGAACTCGAACCCGACCCGATGATGCAGCCTGGCACAATCTGCGACCGCTGCATGGCTTGCGTTGGCGAGTGTCCCGCAAATGCCATCAGCCCCGATCGATCAGTTAGCTGCACGATCGCCGGGCAGGACATTGAGTGGGGCGAGCTTGACGAACAGCGCTGCGCCGCCGTCTACCAGGTTGGCACGCCGGAGTACAGCCCGTTCATGCCCGAGCACGTGGCCGAGTACGTCGACACGCTGACCTCCGAGCCACGTGGCCAGAACCGCAGCGAGATGCTCTCCTACGGGGGCGGCGCTTTCTCCTTCGCCAAGAACGAAGTGCCCTACAGCTCAAAGGCCTGGGAGAGTTGGCATCACCCGTCGGCAATTGGCGGCGCGCGCGGATGTATGCGCGCTTGCATGATTCATCTCGAGGAGCAGGGCAAGCTCGGCAATACCTTCGATAAGCCCTTCCGCATCCGCAAGCCGTGGAAGCTCGACCGCGCATAGCCCCACACGCGCAGAACGCAAACGGGCCGCCCAATCAGGCGGCCCGTTTCTGTGTCACCTGTTGCCCTTCAGTCGGCTTCGAAGACCTCCACCTCACGGACCCACATCACGTTACCCCGCTCAGCCGGCCCTTTGCCGGCGGGCTGCAGCAGGCGCAGCCGCGCCAAGGTCACCGGCTCGTCCAACTCGAGCACTGTCTCCTCCTCAAGCCCTGACGGAAGCACCGTCATCACAGTGCGCCAGCCATCCCCGTCCGGCACTTGCAGACGCAACTCGCGCGACGTCTTTGGCGTGCCCGCATCCTGACTCCAGTAGACCACGACGCGCTTGACCTCGCGCTCTTCAGGGTAGCTCAACTCGATGAAGTGATCGGTCTCATCATCAGCCGATGCCCACGCCTCCGCCGTCCAGTGCGCGTCCTCGGCAACGTGCACGACCCCGTCCGTGATCGGCGCAGCGCTGTAGCCGTTGTACTGACTGTCCACGGTCGCCTCGGCCTCGCGCGCGGTATTGCCCTTGCGCCTCGGATCCTCCATGACCGCAACGTCGTCAAACCACACCGTCCCCGACTTGCCTCGCAGCAGCAGGTAGACGTTCACGTTCCGGATCGGCTTCTCCGGCTCGATGATCTTCTCCGCTACCTGCCAGTCGGTGGTGCCAGTCTCAAACAGATAGGTCTGCCCATACAGCGGCGTCCCGTCCGTGTAGTAGATGTCCACGTACAGGCAGTAGCCGCGGCCCTTGGTGCCACTGACGTCCGTCCCTTTGCTCGCACAGCGTACCAGGATCGGGCACGGTCGCTCCTGATTCAGCGTAACCGTGCGAGTCGACTGGCTGTCGGTCCTCTGCGGATTGCTCATGCGCAGCGACGCCGCGCCGCTGTATGCCACCTCGGTGTCCTGCTCCCCGCCAGCCCACGGACCGTCCTCAAAGCCCGAGTTCGTCAGCAGGTTCGCGGACGGTGGGATGTAGAGCAGGCGCTTGGTGGCGCGTGCCGAGTCAGCGCCCGAAGTCGCCGTCACCACCACAGGCACCGAGCCCGCTCCGGCGTCCCCGGTGGGCGCCACCATCATGTCAGCGCCGGCCACCTCGCCCGGCTTGATCCTCAGTTCATGCGCCCCGACCTGCTCCCAGCCCTCGGGCGCTTCGACGGTCATCTGCACGGTCAGGGCCCGCGCCCGGTTGTTGCGCACCTCAGCCTTCACGTGGAACGCGCCGGTCTCCGGGTCTGCACCGGCCGTCTGCATCGTCAACTCAATCGGCCGGGCCACCTCGATCGCGTGGTTGGCGTGCACAGTCACCTGGCGATCGCCCGCTCCGATGCTCACGACCCCCGAGATATCCAGCGTCGTCCCCGGCGCCGCATCTGCCGGGATAGTCACCATCGCGCCCCTCTTGATCTGGCGCACGCTGACGCCCTCTTCGGCTGTGATCTCGCTGGTCACCTTCAGCCCGCCCGGAGCCTGCAGCGCCAGCGACAGCTTCACTTCATCACCAGCCGCCGCGCGCGACGGGCCCTCCAGACGCGGTGCCGTCACCCCGAGCGACCCGAGCAGCGCCACCGCCAGTTGCCGCTCAGCGGTCTCAATGTCACGTAGCGCCCGGCGGCAGCCATTCTGCGCCTCCTCCGCCACGATCCATTCCCGCAAAACCCTCGCCCTCGACCCCGCCTCCATGATTGCATCGCGCGCGGCCGGAGCCCTCAGCCCCGCCATCGCCGCCTCACGCGCACTGCCCAGCGCATCCACCAGGCCCTGGCTGTCATTCGCCAGTCGCTCGCGCATCGCTTCTGGCACCGGCTCGTACCACTGCTCGAAGGTCGGATCGACCACGTACTCATCGCCGAACTCGTCCTCAAGCGTGATGGACGCAATCTTCAGCGTCCCGGTCTCGCCCTTGCTGAGCCAGGGCCTGATCAGCACCGCGCGCAGAGGCTGCTCGACATCGATCACGAACTCGAAATCCTGCCAGTCCCACGTGCCCTCGGGGAAGTCGAAGTCCGCCTTCTCCCGGTGCGTGAAACTCGCGGTCACCCATGCGGGCTGAGTGACCATGCGGGCCGCGCCTTCGCGCGACAGGCCCTCGCCCGCCGCACGCACACGCATCGTCACCGGCGCCGCCTGAGGCTGGAAGAGCATCGCATACTGCGACGCCGCCACATCGACCTCCCCGGCCGCCAGCACGATCGCATTGCTTTCGTCGCTGCTTTCGCGCCCATAGGATCCACCCACGGGCGGCCAGTGCGTGCCCAGCGCCGGCTTCCCGTACTCGGCGTCCACTTCGCGCATCGTCATGCCACGCTCGACGGCCTCAGCAGCCCACTTCAGCCGCCAGCTTGCGGCCTGCTCGGGGGTGCTGATCTGCAGCATCATGACTCCGTCCGCCGCCACCTCGATCTCGCCCACCAACTGCCCGCCCTTCTCGGGCAACCGGACCTGGCCGCCTCCCACCACATCAACGCAGGCAACCGCCGCGGCGTCGATCCCCAGCGCCCCTACGTCGACGGTCAGTGTCGTCACGTGTGGGTCGGCGTCCTCATTGAGCAGCGTCAGCCACAAGATGCCATCCGCGTCCGGCCCGTAGCGCTCAACGAACACGTTCTCGCTCGAAGACCGCGCGTACGTCACCGGCTCCCAACCGGCCGCGTTGAGCGTCTTCACCAGCGGCAGATACTTGCGGTGCAGGTCGCGATCACGCTCGAAATAGTCGGCGTGATCCCAGTAGCGCCCGCCGGGTCCCAGCCCGCTCGGGGGCCAGTCGAAGAACCCGGGGAAGATGCCGTACGCGAGCGCGCGCTTCATGAACAGTTCCATCTCGTCATAGCCGATCTGCTGCTCGTAGTTACCCTTGAGCAGCGTGAGCATCGGCTTGTGGTAGATGATCGTCCGGATGAAGTTGAAGTTCTCGCGAGCGATGCGCACGCCAGTTTCGGCCCCGAACACATCCAGCCACGGCGCCACGTAGAAGGTCGCGCCCAGCGCCCCGTTCATCATGGTTATCTGCCCGCGAGGCCGCAGCAGTTCGGCTGCTGCTCGCGCGAAATCACACGAGTTGAAGAAGTTGTTGAGCACCGGCTTCTCCGAAGAAGGGTCCCACATTGGCGGCGCGTTCGACGAACTGAAGTGGTCCGCCCGGTAGTTCAGACCCGTGGTCAGCCCGTCGTAGTAGAAGCCGTCCAGAACCCCGCCCTTCGCCGCAAAGCCCGCCGTCTGCTGGGCGGTCCGGTCAAGGTACCACTGGCCGTAGCGCAGGTCCGGGTCGATGTTGAACTGCGCGATGTAGTGCCCGTAGACGCGCGTCTTCGGAATCTGGAACTGCCCGTCGGTGTCGTGCAGGCCAATCTCCCCGTAGATGCCCGTCAGGCCGGTGTTGCGCTCGAAAGTCTTCTCGGTCTCGCCCACTATCACGTCCCAAGGCGGCTCCGGGTCCTTCTCCGGGTCATGGTCCGGAATGCGGATGAACTGGCCCGCGTGGGTGAAGTATGTGCAGTCCTGCACCGCGATCTTGTCGTCATACGCAGGATCGCGCGCGCCCTCCTGCAGCCCGAAGTGGAACTCGTTCGCGTTGTCGATGTACTTGAGGTCCGAGAAGGCCATCCACTGCCCCGGCTCGGGCACGTAGTTCCTGAACAGCTCCGGATACATCTCGTAATATTCTTGCAGCGCCGCCCTGAAGCCCCACTCGGGGTCGCACGCATACACATCGAAAGCGAATGACCACCGGTTCGGCGGATCGGTATCCGGCGACAGCGCCAGATCATACACAAGCTGCAACTGCCGGGCTGCGCCATCGTAGCTGGTGCGGAAGATCACCGGGCGCTCGATGTCCGGCGCCAGGCACAGTCCCACCGGCCCGGCCACCACTGTGCAGAAGTTCCGGTTCGCGGCCCCAACCCGCAGATTCGGTTTGTCTGCCCACTCGGGCAGATCCGGCCATGCCCGCAGAGCCTGCACGTTCTCATACGCGGTGTCCCCATCGATCACCCGCGTGCTCTGCATATCGTCATGCCACTGCCAGCCCAGACAGTCGATCGGCAGCGTGATCCGCAGCAACACGCCGCGTGCCGGCAGCCCCGCCGAGCCCACAAGATCGCAGGTAAAATGCAGCGCGTCGTCTCGCTGATCCACCGCCAGCGACGCCTGCGCGTCGCGCCCCTCAAAGGACACCTCAAGCGTCCCGCCGATGTCGCCGGCGGTCACGGTGCCGGCCACGAACTCGGTGTCCTTCGTGACGTCGCACAGACTCAGCAGTGGCGCCGGCTGCGCGTTCGCTGCCTGCCCATCCACACTGATTCCCTGCACCACGCCTGCGCCATCCACGTCCAGGGCCACGCCGCCCCCGGTGACCGTCGCAGCCACGCACACGCCAGACATCGCTATGACCAGCACGCCAACGACTGCCCAACTGCACCAAGTCTTCGCCATGATCAGGTCCCTCGCTCTCTCTGATCCCTGCATCGCTGCAGGAGTATTCGCTGCTGCGACAACTTGCGCCTTCCGCAGGTGCTTTCCGTGGCAGGGAGAAATGCCCCTCTCCAATCACGCACCACGCCACCAGCATGCTCGGAGCGATGACGATGCTCAAGAACCCGACGCTCGAGAAGATCCGCAATGGTGAGACGGCGTTCGGTCTGGCCTCAGCAACCGGTGACCCCATTCTGCTCGAGGTCATCTCACGCGCAGGTTTCGACTGGCTCTGGATCGAGACCCAGCACGGTTACTGGGACTACAACAGGATGCTGGCAGCCTGCCAGATACTTGGGCCCGACGGCCCGACGCCCATCATCCGCCCCGCCTCTAACGACTATGCGCGCATCGGGCTGTCGCTCGACTGCGGCGGCATGGGCCTCGTCGTGCCCATGGTCAACTCAGTCGAGGACGCCGAAGCGGCAGTCTACAACTCGCGCTACGCGCCAGTCGGCGGACGATCGTCCGGCGGCGGACGCACCTGGATGGTCTATGGCGACGACTACGCCCACGAGTCCAATGACGAAATCCTGCTCGCGGTCATGATCGAGACCCCGGCAGCTCTTGAGCGAGTGAACGACATCGCCGCCGTGAAGGGCATCGACGCGCTTTTCATCGGCCCGTGGGACCTCGCGTTCTCAATGGGCGTTGAGTCGTTTGGCGAGGAACATGAGGCCGCCATACAGAAGATACTCGACGCCTCCACCAACGCGGGCCTGCCATGCGGCTTCCCCTGCGGCGATGTCGACGCTGCGCTCCGGCGCGCCGATCAGGGCTTCCGCCTCGTGCACTGCGGCTCCGAACTGGGCATGGTCCGCAACGGCATTGCCGCCGCCACCGAGGCCCTGGGCCTGGCCTGATCGCCAGCTTTTCCGCTGCTCAGTAATACGGCACTCCCTGAGGCCTCACATGTCGGATAGTCCAGCCAAACCCAACGTTCTGCTCCTGGTCCTCGACTCGGCCCGGGCTGACCGCATGTCCTGCTACGGTCATCATCTGCCGACGACGCCGAACATCGACGCAATCGCGGAGCAGTCGGCGGTCTTCGAGAACTGTTACAGCGAGTCCAACTGGACTTTGCCTGTATGCTTCACGCTGCTCACTGGCCTGCATCCACGCGAGCACCAGTCCGAGACCCACCGCCAACTCCCGCCCGAGATTCCTTCGCTGCAGGACGCCATGAAGCGCGGCGGCTACACCACCATGCTTGCCTCCGCCAACCAGTTCGTCGGCCGCCGCTGCGGGCTTGACCGCGGCTTCGATCGCTACTTCATGGCCATGCACGTTCACCATATGACCAAGCCATTCTTCAGCTACGTCGGGCGCCGCCTGGGCATCACCGACGTCGGTGGCGCCACGCTCAACTCACACGTCCTGCCCTGGATCGAGCGCACCGACAAGCCCTGGTTCGCCACGGTTTGGTACAACGAGCCGCACCATCCATTCATGGGCAAGCGCCCCTTCAGTACGCGCTTCAGCCCCCGCCCGCTACCGTTCTGGCGACGCCAGTATCTGATGCGCCGCATGCGGAACATGCGACAGGTTGGCGCAACCGCCGACGAGCAGGAACTCAGCGACATCCGTGGCTTGTACGATGGTGGGCTGGCCTACACGGACCATCTCGTTGGCGAGGTGGCCAATGCTCTGCGCGCGTCCGGGCAGTGGGAAAACACTGTGTTGGTCATCGTCGCTGACCACGGGGACATGCTTGGCGAGGCGGGCCTGATGGGTCACGGGCGTTCCGCGGGAATGCGATATCCGCTGGTGCGCGTGCCACTGATTCTTCGCATACCGGCCGTCACCGATCCCGGCTCTCGCGAAAGCGCAGTGGTGCAGCTTGCGGACATCACGCAGATGGCCGCAACTATTGCGGGAGCCGAGGAGACACTGGTCCACACCGCTGCCCCGCGCATGGACCTGCGCGACGCCATCGGAGGCACGGGCCGCCCGTTCGCGATTACCGAGCGGCAGGCTTGGGCCGGCCGTGGCATGCGCCGGGAGCAGCGCCGCAACCCGGCCTTCGACTTCGAGCCGCACCGTGGCCGCATGGCCCGCATGACCAGCGAGGGCTGGTCGCTCATGTACGCCGAGACCGCGCCCGACGAACTCTACCACATCGCCCTCGACCCCGACGAAAAGAGCGACCTGATCGGTTCAGAACCCGAACAGGTCGCTCGTTTGCGTGCTCTACTTGCTGATTGGGAACGGTCCGCCAGGCCTCACGACTCGACCGATGGGCTGGAGGCCGACGAAGACCCTCAAGTGCGCAAGCGGCTCGAGGGCCTCGGCTACTTCTAGCGCGCCCTACACAGATCCGTCGCGGTGCAACGCCGCCTCGATGAACCCACGGAACAGGGGATGCGCGCGGTTCGGCCTCGACTTGAACTCTGGATGGAACTGCGACGCGATGAAGAACGGGTGATCAGGCAGCTCGATGATCTCCACCAGATCGCCCTCCGGCGACGTGCCCGAGAACCTCATCCCGTGCTCGGCGAAGACCTCCAGCTCGCCGCCAGCGATTCTGGCTGTAGCTTGCAGGGGTAAGCGCCCAGTCGCATCGTGCCGCCAAGCTCGGTGATGTACTCCTGTTCCTTCATATAGATGATGACCGGGTGCGCACTTTCCTCGTCGAACTCCTTCGAGTCAGCGCCAGCCAGTCCGCAGACATTGCGCGCGAAATCGATGACGGCAGTCTGCAGGCCCAGGCAAAGCCCCAGGTAGGGAATGAGGTTCTCGCGCGCGTAGCCGATCGCCGCGATCTTGCCCTCGATCCCCCGGTCCCCGAAGCCGCCCGGCACCAGAACACCGGACACATCCGACAGATGCGCCTCTGCCCCGTCGCGCTCGATGTCCTCGGAGTCCACGTACTTGATGTTCACGCAGGCGTTGTTGGCAATGCCGCCGTGCATGATCCCCTCGGTGACTGACAGGTAGGCGTCCTTGAGGTCCATGTATTTGCCGACCATCGCCACCGTTGTCTCGTGCTCCGGCGACGTGACTCGCTCGCACATCTCGATCCAGTCCTTCAGATCCGGCTCGCGCTGCTGCAGCCCGAGTTCCCGGCAGACCAGGTCAGCGATGCCCTGCTTCTCCATCGACAGCGGTATGTGGTATAGAGACTCCTTCTCATCAACAGCCTCGATGATGTTCGCCTCTGCTACGTCGCAAAACAGCGACAGCTTGCGCCTGACGTCCGCGCCCATCGCCTGGCTCGCGCGGATGACCAGGATCTCGGGCTGGATCCCCAGACCGCGCAGTTCGCGCACTGAGTGCTGGGTTGGCTTCGTCTTCAACTCGCCCACCATCGGCAGGTATGGCACCAGGGTCACGTGCATGTAGCACACGTTCTCAGCGCCCTCGTCGGCCCGCATCTGTCGAATGGCCTCGAGGAAGGGCATGCCCTCGATGTCACCGACGGTGCCGCCGATTTCCACGATGCCTACGTCCGCACCCGAGGTCTGTGCGCACTTGCGGATCTGCGACTTGATCTCGTCGGTGATGTGCGGGATCACCTGCACGGTCTGGCCCAGATAGTAGTCCCCGTCGCGCTCCTTCTCGATGACTGAACCGTAGACCTGACCGGTCGTCAGATTTGACAGTTGGTTCAGCGGCTCGTCCACGAACCGCTCGTAGTGACCCAGGTCCAGGTCGGTCTCCGAACCGTCGTCGGTGACGAACACCTCGCCGTGCTGGAAGGGGTTCATCAGACCCGCGTCCACGTTGATGTACGGGTCCATCTTCATGATCGCGACCTTGTAGCCGCGTGCCTTCAACAGACGCCCGACCGACGCTGACGATATCCCCTTGCCGATCCCAGATACGACTCCTCCGGTGATAAAACAGTACTTCATCCTGCATTCTCCATCCTCTGTGGCGCTCCCCGCAGCCTCATGCTAAAAGTGAGCGCCGGGGGCGAAAGGTCCGCCCCCGGCTGGTGATGGTTATTCCTCGCTGTCTTCTTCGTCGGCCCCGTCGCCGGGGCTGACCCCGCCCTCGGGGTCCGTCTCCTCGTCTTCCGCATCAACTTCGGTGTCAGCGTCCACCACCTCGACCTCTACCGCGACTGCCACGCGCGTATCCACATCCTCTTCGTCCACCACCGGGGACTCGTCACTAAGTTCCACATCCTCAGCGGTGATGCCGCGCTCCTTGTCCCGAAGCTCCTCAATCTCAAGCTTCAACTGCTCGATCCGATCGCCGATGTCGTCCAACTTCTGGCAATCGGCCAGCAGGTCCGAATTGCGCACCTTGCCCTTCCGGTGCAGCGTGTACACTTTCGCTCCGATCCCGCCCGTTATCTCGCGACGCTGCGCGATCAACCCGCGGATCATCGAGAACCGCTTCTGCACGGAGTTCTTCGTGTCCCACCAGTCCGATGCGCCCTCGCTGCTGTCGCGAAGCCACGTCGATACCTGGCGCGAAAGCTGATTGACGATCCTGTTCACGTCCGACATATCCTCACGCCCCTCTCTATGGGCCACTCCGATTCCCTCCAAAGAAACTTCGCCCCTGTCACGTGTCCAGCCGATGCAGCCCTGCCTCCTGCGCCGACGCGATCGCGGCCGCGTACTCATCCCGCGTCGGATGCCGATCCACCGGCGGATACGCCCCTGCTCTGTGACATGGCCTGTATTGCGCCATCACATTCACGTACGTGTCCCGACTAAGTGACGCGAGGAACGCCATCACCTCGGCCGTGCCCGCCTGATCATCCGGCAGCACCAGATGTCGCACGAGCAGCCCGCGCGTGGCCAGACCTCGCTCGTCAATGACCAGGTCGCCCACCTGCCGGTGCATCTCCGTCAACGCTTCGCGCATGCGTTCGGGGTAATCATCGGCACAGGACAGCCGCCCCGCGACCTCCCCATCCGCGTACTTCGCGTCCGGCATGTAGATGTCGACCACGCCATCAAGCAGCCGCAGCGTCGCCACCGACTCGTAGCCCCCGCAATTATACACCAGTGGCACACTCAGGCCGGCCTCAATAGCTGGGCCCAGTGCTTCGAGTATCTGCGGCACGACGTGCGTCGGCGTAACAAAGTTGATATTGTGGCACCCGCGCTCCTGCAGTGCCACCATCGTATTCGCAAGCTCCCCCGCCGATACCTGCCGCCCCGCCAATCCGTGGCTCAACTCGGCGTTCTGGCAGAAGACACATCCCAGATTGCAGCCGGCGAAGAACACTGTCCCCGATCCACCCCGGCCCACCAGTGGCCGCTCCTCACCCATATGTGGCCCCGCCGACCCCACCAGCGGCCGCTCGCCCGTCCCGCAGAACCCCGTCTCTCCCGTCAGCCTGTTGACTCCACACTCGCGGGGGCAGATCCGGCACTGCTCCAGCATCGCCCGAGCCATCGCGGCCCGCCGCGCCAGTTCCCCGCTCTCATGAAGCTTCAGGTAGCTGGCCGGCGCCGCCATCAGGTCACTCCTCGGGCTCGCCTATGAGCGCGCCCAAGCACCCGTTGTTGCCTCGCCACGTCAGATCAAAATGCACCGGCGTGACCGAGATATTGCCGGCCAGCACTGCCGCGACATCCGTTCCCGGCTCGCAATCGCACTCAGTCGGCTCGCCCGAGAACCAGTAGTAGTCCCGACCGCGCGGATCCTGCCGCCGGTCCAACTCATTCACGTACCGTCGCCTGCCCAGACGTGTCAGTACCGGCGCCCCCAGTTCTCCCGCTGGCAAGTTGGGCACGTTCACGTTCAGGAAGACGTCCTCCGGCAGCCCTTCCTCAATCACCCTCGACGCCAACTGCCTCGCATACGCCGCCGAGGCCTCGAAGATCGGTGCCGCATACTCAGCGACCGACACCGCGATCGAGTTGATGCCCAGCAGCGCACCCTCCATAGCCGCGGAGCAGGTGCCGGAGTACAGCACCTCTTCGGCCAGGTTCGCGCCCATGTTGATCCCCGATACCACCAGGTCAGGTTCCGGTCTGCCGTTGGCCGTGGCAAGTATCACGCAGTCGGCCGGCGTACCGTTGGTCGCCAGCGCTTCGACCACCGGCGCATCCAGCGACATCGGCTCCATGCGCAGAGGCTTGTGCAGCGTAATGCCATGGCCCGCCGCGCTCTGCTGACGCTCGGGCGCGACCACCAGCACTTCACCCAGCTCAGCCATCTCGCGAGCCAGCGCCAGGAGCCCCGGGGCTCCGATCCCGTCATCATTCGTGATGAGTATCCGCATCGGTCACCTGCGCGCGCCGAGGACGCGGTACGCGTCCCTCGGTCAAGTTGAGAAGTCCACAACACGAAGCCTCGCCACGTCCGGAAGCCTGCCGATCTCCTCGAGCACATCCGGCGCAGCGCCCTCCGCGAGGGTCACCGCCATAAGCCCTCGCGATTCGATGATCTCGTGACTGACCTGCAGACCAATAATGTTGATCGAGCAGTTGCCCAGCACGCGACCGATCGTGCCCACGAAGCCCGGCTTCTCCGGTCGCTCGTTCCATACCAGCAGCACCGCGTCGCCCGGCGGCAAGTCCATCCCGAATCCCGCCACCTCCACGATCCGCCCCACGTTCCGGTCCAGAATCGCCCCGCTCACCGTGCGCGTCCCCTCCGCGTCGGTGACCGTCACCTGCACGAACTCCGCATAGCCACGCCGGCGCTCCGGGTCATCATACCCGATCAGCCGCATGGCCTGCATCCGGATGCCCCGCTCCTCAGCGATAACCGGAGCATTCACGTAGTTGACCGGTTCCCCAGCCATACGCTCCAGCAAGCCGGCCAGGAAGTGCCCGCCCACAATACCCAGATGCTCAGCCGACAGAAACCCGTGCACATCGAACTGCACCTGCTGCGGCGCTCCCTCAAGCAGCGCCGCGTGCATCCTGCCAATCTGCTCCGCCAGCGGCAGATACGGTCCCACGCCGGCCAGTTCATCGCCACCAAGCGCCGGCACATTCACCGGCCAGCGCGGCCGTTGCCCCGCCAGAACCGCCAGCACCTGCTGCGCCGCCTCGCGCCCCACATGCGCCTGCGCCTCTTCAGTCGAGGCCGCAACGTGCGGTGTCGCCACCACCCCGGGCAGTCCGATCAGCGTTGGGTCAGGCGTCGGTTCATTCTCAAACACATCCAGCGAAGCCGCCGCCAGTCGTCCCTGTATCAACGCATTGGCCAGCGCCTCTTCATCCACCAACCCACCCCGAGCGCAGTTGATCAGCGTCGCTTCCGGCTTCATCAGCCTGATCTCATCGGCGCCGATCATCTGCCGCGAGTCATCCGTAAGCGCCGCGTGCAGTGTGACGAAGTCCGACTGGGCCAGCAACTGGTTCAGACCCAGCAACTCCACGCCCTGCTCACGCGCGCGATCCTCGTTCACGAACGGGTCGGCCGCGACCAGGCGCATCTCGAACGCCCGCGCTCGACGCGCCACCTCTTGACCGATCTTGCCCAACCCCACGATCCCCAGCGTCTTCCCGTAAAGCTGCCGGCCGACGCTCTCCTTCTTCGGCCAACCACCGTTCTTGATAGCCGCGTCGGCCGCCGGTATCTTGCGCGCCGCGGCCAGCATCATGCCCATCGTGTGCTCAGCGGCGGAAATCGTGTTGCCGGTGGGCGTATTCACCACCGCAATGCCCCGTCGCGTCGCCGCGCCCACGTCGATGTTGTCCACGCCGACTCCCGCGCGTGCGATGACCCGCAGCATCGCCCCCGCCTCGATCATCTCCGCGTCGACGCACGTCGCGCTGCGCACCACGATCGCATCCGCACCGACGACCGCCGCCAGCACCTCGTCGCGGCTGCAACTGCCAACGTTCACCACCTCATGCTGCTCACTGAGCAGCTCCACGCCCTCGGCCGCCACATTGTCGCACACCACAATTCTCGCCATCGCTCACACTCGCCCCGCGCTCTCAGCCGCGTCCAGCATTGCCGCCATGTCGCACCCATGCCCCATCGCCGCCAGCTCTGTGCCCACTGCTTCGAGCGTCTTGAGCACATCAGGGAGCTGCACCGTGCCCATATGGCCAATGCGGAAGATCCGCCCCTGCAATTCGCCCTGCCCGCCCGAAATCAGCACCCGATGGCTCTCCCACACACGCTTGACCAACTCCGACGAGTCCACGCCGTCGGGCGCATGGATCGCGGTGACAGTATTGCTTGCGAACGCCGGATCGCTGAACATCGCCAGTCCGCCCGGCGCCACAGCAGCCCGGACGGCGATCGCCATCGCCCGGTGGCGGGCGAAAACATTCGCAACTCCCTCAGCCTCAATCAGATCCAGCGCTGCCGCCAGACCTGCCAGCAGACTTGTGTTGGGCGTAAAGGGCGTCTGCCCTTTGGCCGCCGACGCACGCGCCGCATGCAGGTCGAAGTAGTACCGCGGCATCCCCGGATCCGCTGCTCGCTCCCACGCGTCAGCCCCGACCCCTGCAATCGCCAGCCCAGGCGGCAGCATCAAGCATTTCTGCGACCCCGCGGCCACGACATCCACGCCCCACTCGTCCATCAGAACCGGCACGCCGCCGAGGCAGCTTACGCAGTCCGCGATGACGCAGCAGCCGGCGTCGCACGCAACTGCCGCGATCTCCGCGAGTGGGTGGGTCACGCCCGTCGATGTCTCATTATACACGCACAATACAGCTTTGTATTCGTTGGCGGCCAACGCCTCAGCGACCACGTTCGGGTCTGCGGCCGCACCGCACTCAAACTCGCAGCGGGTGACGTCCGCGCCAAAGGCCGCCGCGATGTCCCCGAGCCGCTCACCGAACTTGCCAGCCTGCACGGCCAATGCGCGGTCGCCCGGAGACAGGAAGTTCGTGACTGCCGCCTCCATGGCCCCCGTGCCTGAACTGGTGAGCAGCAAAGCGTCGCCCGATGTGCCCAGCAGCTCCTTCAGCCCACGGTTGCATCGGTCCAGAAGTGCTGCCGCCTCGTCGCCGCGATGGTAAACGCTCGGCCGCGCCAGCGCCTCGCGCACTTCGTCGGGAAGATTGGTCGGGCCCGGTATCATCAGCAGGGGATCATCACGCATCTGACATCACCCCTTCGCTGGTGTCTGGCGAGCCCACGATGCTTCCCGCGACGTATGCCCCGGCGCCGACCTGCGCGCCCGGCCACAGCACACTATCCGTCACGTGCGCCCCCTCGCCGATACTCGCGCCCTCGCCCACCGTCACATCTGGCCCCACCTGCCCACCAGCCGCAATCTCCACATCCGCGCCCACCAGACAACTGGTGGTGATCCGCGCGTCCGCTGCCACACACGCCTCCGCCGCCACGCCGGTCTCGACCCACTCGATCGCGCCACCCAGCAGCGCCCGGTTCGCATCGAGGTAGTTGCTCACCCGCCCGATGTCGTTCCAGTAGCCCCAGTGATCGGGGACATGCCCGCGCACACCCAGGCCTGCTTCGAGCAAGTCCGGGAAGAGATTGAACTCGTTCGACCAATCCCGGGCCGCCGGGATGTGCGCCAGTATCTGCGGTGACATCACATACACACCTGAGTTCACAGTATTCTGACCAGTCTCATCATGGGGTCGCTTCTCGAGGAAATCGGTGACCCAACCATCCTCATTGCGCCGGATCAGCCCATACGCGGATATATCCTCCACCCGACGCAGGCACAACGTCAGCACCGCCTCCGACTGCGTGTGCTCGGCCATTGCCGCCTCGAGGTCCACGTCCATGACCAGATCCCCGTTCATCGCCAGGAAGGGGCC
Organism: Candidatus Zipacnadia bacterium; assembly: GCA_029821735.1. Classification (GTDB taxonomy): domain Bacteria; phylum Armatimonadota; class Zipacnadia; order Zipacnadales; family UBA5352; genus JALGSU01. The sequence goes on from JALGSU010000052.1 coordinate 55,776, forward strand.
CTCAATCAAATCCTCGACGTTCTTGATCGCCCCAGCGGTGCCGAGCCGCTCTTCCTCCTCCACGTAGCGCAGTCGCACGCCCCACTGGGCCCCATCTCCGAGTTCCGCCTGCAACGCAGCGGCGCCGTACGAGACAGCCATGATGACATCCCGCACACCGTGGCGCGCGAGAAGCTCCAGCTCATAGCTGATCAGTGGCCGGTTCAGGACGGGGATGAGTGCTTTCGGACGACGAAGGGTCAGCGGCCTGAGTCTGGTGCCCAGGCCGCCGACGAGCAGAACCGCTTGTTTGATGGACGCCTCGCAGGTCAACGTCACTGTCCTGTGATTGTAACGTTTATGCGCCTGTGCCGCGGCCCGTCCAACTCGGTCAACATGACCCGCTGCCATGTCCCCAGAACCAGATTGCTTCCCTCTACGGGCAACATCACGCTGTTGCCCACAATAATCGCGCCCAGGTGGGCTGCGGCGTTCTGGTCGATCCGGTCATGGTACCAGTTGTCCCGGCGGGACAGGCCGTTGACGAGCGTGAGCACGTCATGCACCAGCCCCTCCTCGTTCTCGTTGAGATAGATGGCGCAGGTGGCATGTGGCACCGACACCATGCACACTCCCGACCCGATCCCGCCGTTCTGGACAATCTCCTTCACCTCGTCGGTGATGTCCAGAACCTGCTGTCGAGAGCTGCTCGGAACAGTGAAGGTCTTGGTCACCGGCTGATCAACTCCTCGCCCCATCGGGGCACGTCGCGACGATAGTCGCTATGATTGCGGCTGGGCAGATCGAATGGCCTCAAGCTGCAATTGCAGTTTGGGCCGACCGCCATATGTATCTATGTTTGGCGTGAATGCCAGATCGACGCAAGCGCCTTTGCCTGCGTACTCTAAATGTTTACCCAATCCGAACCCGATACAGTCCACCCGACGCTCGCCATCCCCCACGAGCAACTTGAGGTGGTTGCCCGCGGCCCCCACGGTACGCGCATCAAGCACCTCCACCGCGCGCGCGCACATCAGCGGCTCGGGATTGCCCTCGCCACAAGGCTCCATGCGCGCCAGCGCCGACACCAGCGCCTCGTCCACCTCGCCAAGCTCTACTTCGCAGTCCAGGACCAGCCGTTTGCGCGGCGGCTCGTCGGGCATCATCTCGCGAGCGGCCTCGTTCAGGCGCTCGCGCAGATCGCCCACCCTCGCCGACTCCACTTCCAGGCCCGCCGCCAACGCGTGGCCGCCGTGACGCGTGAGCACCTCGTCGCAGGCCACCAGCGCCTGCGCCAAGTTCAGTTCGTCGACGCTCCGGCCCGAACCGCGCGCCGCGTCGCCCTCAATCGCCAGCAGCACCACCGGCATCCCCGTCGCCTCAAGTACCTTCGACGCCACGATGCCGATCACCCCCCGGTGCCACCCCTCCTGGGCCAGCACAACCACTCGGTCGGCCTCAAGGTCAGCCTGCGTCTCCAGCAGCCGCATCGCCTGGCGGAATGTCTTGTCCTGTATAGTTCGCCGCTCACGGTTCAGCCCCTCCAACCGCAGCGCGGTACGCCTCGCTGCCACATCATCGTCCGTGAGCAGCAACTCGAGTGCCTCAGCCGCGTCCGCCATCCGGCCCACCGCATTCAGACGCGGGCCGATCCGGAAGGCAACGTCTTGCGCGCTGATCGGCGCGGACAGTTCACATAGCTCAAGCAATACCTGCAGACCTACTTTGCGCGTGTGCGGAAGCAGGCCCAGGCCAGCCGACACCATTGCCCGGTTCTCGCCCATCAGCGGAGCCACATCAGCCACCGTCCCGATGGCGACCAGGTCCAGGAACGCCCGGTGCAGCGAATTCTCCGGCAGGTCCATCTTCTGGCAGATCGCTGACGCGAGCTTCAGCGCCAGCCCAACCGCCGCAAGATCCCGCTCGGGATACGTTGAATCCTCCCGTTTGGGGTCCACCACCAGCGCCGGCCGGGGTAGTTCTTCGCCAGGCTCATGGTGATCGACCACGATCACGTCCTGGTCCTGCGCGCCCGCCATTTCGATCGCGGCGTGGTCACGCACACCGCAGTCGACTGAGATGATGAGGCCCACTTGACCGGCTGAAGATCGCACCGCCCGTTCACTCAGGCCATACGAATCGTTGAAGCGATGCGGGATGAAATACTGCACATCGGCGCCGAGCTTCGACAGGAAGCGCACCAGCAGCGCTGCGGAGGTCACACCGTCCGCGTCGTAGTCCCCGTGCACCAAAATCGGTTCTTTGGCGCCCACGGCTTTGATGATCCTATCCGCCGCGGGTTCCATGTCCGGCAGTCCGAAGGGGTCGTGCAGCGAATCCAGAGAAGGCTGAAGATACTCGCGCACCTGCTGGGGGTCGGTCATGCCTCTGGCGGCTATGATGCCCGCCAGGGCCGGCGGCAGGTCCAGTACCTCGACCAGCCGATCTTCGCCGCTGGGGTCACGCGGCCTCACGTCCCAATATGTCTGGCTTTCCATAGGGAATCATCGCACCGCGTTCGGGCAGTCATGGGGGTAGCTTAACGAAGTATAGGGCAAGCTGTAGCTCCTGTCAAACTTCCCCGATGACCTGCTTCGGGCCCACGCCCGGCCTCCTTCGGGGCCCCCACACAACCTTTTTTCCGCACACCTGTTGACAGTCGTGAAACGGTTCCCTAATATGTGCGTGCACCTGCGGAAGGGCAGCTCCGACTGCCGCAGTGGCACGGTCCGAAGAAAGCGCATTCGCTCGCCGAGAGGCAGCGATGCGGGAGTACCTGAAGGAGGCGTTCCGGGTGGCAGTTGCAGGCGTTAAGTTCGATGAAGGTCACATGTGGGTCCGCGCAGATGAGGACACGGTCGTTATTGGCATGACAGACTTCGCCCAGGACAATATGGGCGAGATCATCTTCGTGGAATTGCCCGAAGAGGGCGCGATGGTAATTCGCGGAGACGCCTGCGGCACGGTTGAGTCCGTGAAGTCGGTCGAGGATCTCCTCTCCCCCGTCAGTGGCGAGGTCGTCTCAGTCAACGAAGACGCTATGGACGCCCCTGAGTCCATCAACGAGGACCCCTACGGTGAGGGCTGGCTCTTCGAGGTCAAGCTCGATGACGCCGCCGACATGTCCAAGCTCATGACCCAGGAAGAGTACGAGCGACACCTCGACACCATCGATAGCGACGGCGACGACGACTTCTGATCCCGTCCCGTCGACATGCAAACGTGACAGGTGGCCGGCTTCACACATGCCGGCCACTTTCCGTGGGTGAGCAACAATGCTCTGGCGACTGATCAACTCGGGATACGCCGACGGCCCGGCCAACATGGCTGTGGACGAAGCCATCATGCGTGCCGTCACGGCTGCTGATCAGCCGCCCACGCTGCGCTTCTATGGCTGGCGGCCGCCCGCGCTGACCTTGGGTTACCACCAGCCTTTCGGTGAGGGCATCGACGCGGACGAATGCGCCAGGCGCGGCTTCGACATCGTGCGCCGCCCCACCGGCGGGCGCGCGATCCTGCACGCCGATGAGCTCACCTACTCAGTCTGCATCCTCCAGGATCACATACGCGGCGGGCAGAGCACCATGGATTCCTACCGCGAGATATCGCGCGGCATAATCGCGGGCCTCGAGCTGCTGGGGGCGGACGTATCGCTCGGAGACGATGGCGCGACGGACCGCGAGCCCGGCCCGTCGCAGACGGTGCGGAGCATGTGTTTCGCCAAGACTGCCCGCTGCGATCTGCAGGCTGCCGGCCGCAAAATCGTCGGCAGTGCGCAGATGCGCCGGGACGGGACGATCCTGCAGCATGGCTCGATCCCCATCACCATCGACCTCGCGGCACAGGCGGCGGTCATGCCCGGCGAGACCGATGGCGTGGACGCGTCGCGGGTGCTCGCGGGCGCGGCCATGAGCGTATCCGAACTCATGGGCCGGCCGGTAGGCTACGAGGAACTAAGTGACGCGATCGCACGGGGCTTCGCGGGTGCCTTGGGGATTGACCTGACACCCGCGGACCTCTCAGACTCCGAACGTGCCGACGCCGACGACCTCCGTGCCGCCAAGTACGCTACGGACGACTTCACCCGCCGGCTTCCCTGACGCCACTTCCCTACAGCTTCCCGCCCACCTCGGCCGCCAGCCGCTCACACGCGCACACTACTGCGTCATCGCCCCGGCTCTCGCCCATCTCGCGCAAGCCCGGAAGCTGCTCTATCATGCTGCCGCGCTCGTGGTTGGCGTTGATGAAGCAGACCCAGTCGCGCAAGCCCGCGCCGGCCTCTCCGTCGCCAAACGCCACATCGAGGTCGCCGCAGAACGCACGCATCATCGCCGATCGCTCATCCGCCACCGCCCGCCCACCATCGGTGTTCAGCCAGTCCAGCAGCGCGTCCTTCTTGGGCAGCCACTCCGACATCCCGGCCACTGTCTCTTCGGGCGTCGACTGGTGACCCGCGCGGATGGTGATGAAGCGCCAGGTACCGACCAACCCGAAGTTCGCGTCGATCAGGTCCGCGTCACCCAGCACCAGGTTCTCGATCGGGTGATCCGGCGTATTCTCGCCAGCGTGACTGTCGATCGCGAAGCGCACCGCCTCGGTCAACTCCGGGTCTACATCCCGCTCACGCAGCAGCCGTTCGGCCTCCACAGCTCCCACGTGCGCATGCTCTTTGCCGACTTCCTTCTCGATATCGTGCAGCAGCGCGGCCAGCCCCACGACATCCTCGTTGGCCCCGACTTCCCGCGCCAGGCGCAGCGCCAGCGCACGCACCCGCAAAGTATGCTCCCACGTGTACCCCGGCCAGTGATACCCCTCCCACGCGGCCGGCCAGTTCCCCAGGCGTCCGTATACGACTGCTTCCAGATCAGCGATCAGTTCCTGCACGTTCTGGTACAACTCCTCTCGCGGCTTATGGCTTGCCAAAGTCCTTGATGGCTCTCACGATTTCCGGGAAGCTCGTGCGCCAGACATCCGGCGGCACGTTCTCTGATATCTGAATCTGCAACTGCCCCGAATGCCCCGCCTGCTCGAGGATGTCCATCGCCGCTTCGTACACGCTCTCAGCGGGCTGGATGTGGATCGATGACGGGAAGTTCAGGAAGAGCCGCATCCACGGCCAAATCTCCAGCGCCTCGCCCGGCGGATTGTCATCATCCGGTGGCGGCGAGAACGAGTCGATCCCTCCCACTCCCGAGCCCGCGATCGCCTCGTGCAGCGGGCGCAGGCCCCCGTCCATGTGCACGAACAGAGGCGCCGGGCGCTCGCGTACCGCCAGCATCCCCGCCAGCTCCAGATACGCTGGCACGCAATACTCCTCGAAATACCGGACCCCGATAGCGGGCGCGGTGATGTTGTCGCCGATATCAATCAGATGCGCGTCCGACCGTGCCGCGATCTCGAACGCCTGCCGCTGCACGCGCTGCATCTGTGCGATACACTCACCCACGATCTCCGGCTCGTCCACCAGACACAGCACCAGGTCGTCCAGCGAGCACCACTGTACCCAGAGCTGCTGGAAAGGCGTACGCCCGCAGTTCACCAGGCACAGACCGTCGTCGCCCAGCACCGCACGGTTGGCGTGCAAGGTAGTCAGGTCTTCGATGACCTGCATGTCCGCGAAGTAGCTCGTCAGCACCCGGAAGTCCTCCGGCGTTTTGACGAAGTGCTCGTAGATATGCGCGGTCCCGTAGGTCGGCTCAAAGCGCCTGCGCTCGGTCAGCGTCCCCGCCGGCGCCACCAGAGTGCTCCGCACTGCCCCATGCCCCTCGTGCCCAATATCCTCACTGCCGCCGCCGCAGTTTGGGGTCACGGTTCGGTGCAGACCCGTCCACTGCAGCAGGCCCATCGCGTCGCGTCCAAGCTCCGCCCATATCTCCTCATTGGGCGCCGCCAGACTCGAGTACTGCACGAACGGAACGCGGTCCAGTTCTTCGCCGTAGATCACGGCCAGTATCCGCTCTCTATTAGTCATGCCGCGCATGATACCACATCCCCATAGCCGTGTCAGTCCCCGCCGGGAAGGTTCCGAGGCCCTTCGCGAACAACTCTACAGGGCTACACTGGCACGCGGTCGCACCAAGCCTTCTCAGGAGGCACAAGAATGTCCCGATACTGCTTCGCCGCGCTTGCGGCACTGCTTGCGTTCGCACTCATCACTCCCGCAACAGCCCAGGACGCTGACGGCGATCGCATCCCTGACGACGTCGAGGAGATGCTGGCCACCGACGCCCAGTTCGCCGAAGAGCTCGAGTTGGTCGCCGAAAGCCCGGCGAAGCCCGAACTGACCGGCGACGACGCCCGATTCAACATCCGTCGCGTCTACTTCGGCAACGTCGCCCAGGGCCGCTGGCTGTGGCGCATCGAGTTCGAGATCCCCTATAACTTCGACAATGACTCGATCATCGTCTACGTCGACACCGACAACGACCCCACCACGGGCCGGCCCGGCATGGGCTGCGAGACCACCTACGGGCACTCATCCGGCTCCCCAAGCCAGATGTACTACCTCGGCCCCGAGCGTGCCAGCGAGTTTGGGCCCCCGCGCGTGGCCCTCGCCGATGGGGCGCTCTACATATGCGCCGACTTCCCCCTCAACCAGGAGGATGGTCGCTCCAAGTTCCGCATGACCATCCTCTCCGAGCAACGCGAGCCGCACGAATCGCGGGACTCGTTGGGTTGGCGGGATATCGACGCCCCCGGCGACTCAGACCGCGAGAAGGTGAAGACTTTGGGTGACATGACCGAGAGTGAGAACTTCCTCGACACGCAGAGCGCCGAACTGCTCTGGAAGATCCAGGCCGACGAGCGCAACGTCATCATCAACAGCTTCCAGGATTGCGAATACGAGGGCTTCCGCTACAACCACTCGGAGTATCGCTGGCCCTCACTGATCAAGTCCAGCGGTCGGGCTTTCGTGCGCGCGACCGTCCCGCGCTCGGGCGAGTTCTTCCCCGGCGTCGTCGTTTATGACGGCAGCGGCGGCGAAGGCTGGGAGATGCTCATCAACGGCGAGAGCGTCGGCCGCTTCCCGCTCAAGGAGGACAACAGGCGCCAGCGCCTCTTCTTCCTGCCCGAAGCCGTGCAACTCAAGCGTGGCGACATCGTCGAAATGAGACCCTCCGC
>JALGSU010000078.1 GCA_029821735.1 Candidatus Zipacnadia bacterium
TGGGTTCCGTAGATCGGTTAAGCCGGAGGTGTTTCTGCCTGGCGGAAGCACCTATCATCGGCCGGTTAAGGAGGATCCGGATGGCGGTGTCACTGCGCAGCCGCTGCCTTCTGGCAGGATATCACCTCCGGGACAGCGTGCGGCTGCCCCAAGCGCTCGTGAGGGGCGATTGGATGCGGCGCTGTATGGTCACGGTTCGAGCTACGCTGCGGCTCTGGCCAGCCGGTCGATGGCGTTGATCCACGAAATGCTCACTGGCCTCTTCACTGAAGAAGGCACGGATCCGCCGCCGGAGGAATGTGTCGCACCATTGCTGAAGACGCTCCTTGTGCATACTGCCTCATCGGATAGAGCCTGCGAGACGCTGCAGAAATGTAGCCTCGAGGACACCTACAGGCTGCTGGGATACGGTGAGGCGGATATAGCCCGCGTGTTGGGCTGCACGGACCATCGCGTCACGCTCATAGCTTGGGGATCGCTGACTGCAGGCAAAGCCCACGCCTATGAGGTACCCCTACCCTCCCAACTCGCCACCATGACAGGCTGGCGACGTCTCACCCTCTCCCTGGGTTGGCTCACGCCGATCCATGCAAATCACCAGCGGTATCGCCGCGCCCATCTCTGGTTCACCGACTTCTTCACGCCCAAGGCTGCACACGCCCGCGGAGTGTTGAGGGTCAGTAGACAGCGTGGTTACCGGGCGGCCCAACGGGGCACCCTACAACACGAAGTCTTCGAGGGCGAGAGCGCTTCCGGGTATGATTCAGGAGAGATACTACCACTGCAAGTGAACTGTCGCGAGGACGCGGGCAGCTTCGAGGGGAGCATCCCCTATGGCTTGGCCGCCACACTGGAGATCGCCCCGGAACTTGACATCGAGATATATGATGAGATCAGAACGCTGGTCAGACAGGCTGTGCCCGTGAGTGCCCGCCCTGCATAGCGCCTACAGGGACCAGCCCTGAGGGCTGGCGGCTCAGGTCCCCACCCTCCGTTGACCACCCGCCCGCAAGTGATCAGGGGGTGCGGAGGGCGAAGATGCGGACCTGATCGTCCGCGGGGAAGGTCAGCGTCAGACCTCCGCGACCCGCGAAGTCATCGAGGACCACCTCGCGGGGCTCGCCACCGTGAATGACCATCGGGTCATAGGTCGCCACAAGCTGGTAGCCCTCAAGCTCCACCCGGCGGATGATCGGCAAGGTGTCGCGGAACTGCTCCTGCGCCGGGACATCCACCATGGGCGCACCCTCGCTCAACAACCACTCGAACGGCTTGACCAACGCCAGGCCCTCAATGAGCGCCGCCACCGGCTCCGCGCGCGGGCGGAGGTGGGGGAGAAGGGCCTCGCCCGCGATCGTGTAACTCGGCGCCCCGTCAGGAATGCCCATCGGACCACCCGCCGCGCGATCCATACACTGGAAAGTGACCAGACCATCGTCAGCGACCGACGCGATGCGAATGACGTCATAACGCTGCAACGTCAGATCATCGACAGCGAACTCGTCGCGGAGCATCACGTAAGCGTCGGCCTCGAGCTTGACGATCTGATGGCTGCCAGTGCCCGACCAGTTCCACAAGACCATGCCATCGCAGCCGGTGAAGAAGCATAGGGTGGTCATCGCGCGCGCGTCCTCGTCGGGCAACGGCTGGTTCTTCCACCACCGGGCGTCCGCGCCACCGCCGTGCAGGAGCGTCCAGTAATAGGGGCGGGTGGGCCTGGGGTCAGCGGCGGCCATCTGCATGTTCAGGTCAATGTTCGCGAGCGTGTAGGCGACGTTCTGCGGCGACCAGTAGAAGCAGTAAACGCTGGGGTTGAGGATGTCGACGGCGGCATGAATGGGCAGACCAAAGGCGTTCCAGGCCCAGTCAGTCGCGGGGTCGAGCTGGACGTCGGCGAGACCGTGCCACTGGCGCGCGAAGGGCTCCCAACCGTATACCGAGATGTCGCGCCAACCGTTGCGGCGCAAGGCCTCCAGGGGCGCGACATACGTCTGCGCGTAGCCATCGAAGTAACGCTTCTCGAAGGCTGCGCGGTCAGCGTCGGAAGCGCCCGCGGGATACCAGTCCTGCTCGCGGAGCTTCTCCGGCGACAAGCGCGGATGCTCGAGATCGATCATGATGGAGTCGTAACCGTCGATGAGCTGGAGCTTCTCGTCGGCCACCAGTAATGAGACCAGGTCCATGCCAAGCAGGAGATCGTAACGGCCCTCCGCGAGATCGTGCTCGGGCAGCCACGCGCGCCAGTCAATGAAGCCACCCCAACGCATGAAGCGCGTGCCCTCGGGTAAGTGCGACCAGTCGGCGGGCTTGCTATTGTACGTGGAGACGATGCTGAAGCCGTGCTCGGCAGCGAACTGGTTCATCGTCCAAGTGTGCCAGCCGCCGTAGCTGAACTCGCAGTTGAAGTGGCGCAGGCGGAAAGGCTCGATGCCCTCGGGAACGTAGGGCTCGGAACCGGGCTCGCAATCATCGGCCATGCGCGGATCCCACTCGGCGGGAGCCTCGGCGGAGACCGGCGGGTCGTCGTCGAGCGCGATACCGCGCACGCTCTCGACCGTCACCGAGTCGGTGGGGGAGAGGACGACCTCGCCCGTGGCAGGCAAGTCCACGACCGCGAAACCATCGATCAAGTCGGCGACGCGAGCCAGCTCTGCCTCGACCTCGGCGCGATCGGCAGAGACCAGGCAAGCGGGCAGCATGAGCGCGAAGCAGACGACGAGGCAACGAGTCATCGCGAGCACCTCCACAAGGAAATGCGTGTGGGGGAGAGGTTCGTCGCGGGCGAGGGGTGGGCCTGCCGCGCTTCTCCACCACGCCACCTTGCGTGCGTCGCTAACGCTTTCGCACGCTCCGGGCGGCTTAACGCAAGC
>JALGSU010000079.1 GCA_029821735.1 Candidatus Zipacnadia bacterium
GTGGGCCTGCTCGTCGGTCACGGACGCCTGCGACTTGGGACTCACGCCTTCACCCACCAGCCAGATACGGGGGGCGTCCTCGAAGTCGGCCAACACAAGCCGGGCCTGGTCAGCATGACCAGCCAAGCAGGACTGCAGCAAGATCAGGACTGCGAACAGGTACACAAGTCTGTTTCCGGTCACGATCCACGCCTCCTGACGCCAGAGCGGGAGCACTGAGAACTAGAGCCGCGACAGCTCGGCCACCAGCCCGTCGATCTCGTCGGTATCGTTGTAGAAGTGCGGCGACACTCGAACGGCACCGTTGCGCGCCGAGGCGAGGATGCCGGCTTCCTCCAGCCGGCGGACGACGGCGACCGGGTCCGTGTCCGGCACGCGAAAGCTGACGATTCCGGAGCGCTCGTACTCGTGTCGCGGCGAGAGGACCTCGCAGTTCAGCCGGTCAAGACCCTCGAGAAGCCGGTCGGTGACGCCCCGAATGCGCTCCCAGACAGCGTTGATGCCGGCCTCCAGAATCAGGCCGCTGGAGGCCCCGAGGGCATGGCCGCCGATCATGTTGTGGGAGCCTTCCTCGAACCGGCGGGCGTCGTCGCGCAGGACCATATCGTAGTTGCTGTAGTCGCTGGCGCCTTCGACGCTCATCCATCCGATGTTGACCGGGTCCATCCGGCCCATCGCCTCGGGCGAGACATACAAGGCCCCGCAGCCCTCCACCGACAGCATCCACTTGTGGCCATCGGCGGACAGGAAGTCGATCCCGAGCGCGTGGACATCCAGCGGGATCGCGCCGACCCCCTGGATACCGTCGACGACCAGGTATGCGCCCCGTGCATGAACGGCCTCAGACAGCGCGGCGAGGTCCAGGCGGTATCCATTGCTGTACTGGACCCAGCTCATGGACACAGCCCGCGTGCGCTCGTCCATCGCATCGGCAAGGTCGTCGATCCGCACGCGCCCGTTGACGGGCTGGACCATGCGGGTCGCCACGCCTCGCCGGGCCAGATTCAGCCAGGGGTATATGTTCGCGGGGAATTCGATGGCCGAGGTGACCACGTTGTCGCCCTCGCGCCAGGGAATGCCCTCGGCGGCGATGATCAGGCCGCTGGTGGTGTTCTTGACGAAGGCGACTTCAGTCGGCTCGGCGCCGAGCAGACCAGCAACATTCCGCCGCGCTTCGGCCAATTGACGCTCCCACGCGGGGTAGTCCAGGGTACCCCGGTCGCGCTGCCGGCTGACGGTCTGTTGGATCGCGTCCGCAGCGCGCGCGGGCAACGGCGCCACCGCCGCGTGGTTGAAGAATGCGTACCGGTTCTTGATGGGGAACTCACTGCGCAGATTGCCCCAGATCGATGCTGACACGCCGCTGCGACCTCCTGACATTGCCGCGCCCCGTGCGGGGCGCTACTCGACGACAATCACCGAGTGGATGTGCACCTGCTCCAGGTTGATGACGACCTCGCCGCCCTCGTAGGACCACTCGAAGCTCTCGTCACCTGGAATCAGGCTGACCGACTGCGGCGCCTGATCCATGCGGAGACGGACCGTGACGTCGCGCACCGGCGGCAGCTTTTCGACGACCACTCGGCGCGGCATCAGCATCTCCCCCGCGCCGCGGTTGATGAGGTTCACCACAGTCTTGTTGTCCTTCTCGCGCAGCAGCAGCTCGATCTGCGGTGGCGCGTCGAGGGTTACGGACCACTCGATCCCCATCTCATCGATCAGCTCGCCGATGAACTGTCGCAGCCACGGGTAGTGCCCCTGGAAGTAGTTGAGAAACAGCGGGCCGTGGACCGCGACGATGGCCCCCTCACCCACCTTGCGGCAGGTGGCGATGACCCAGTCCGTCGCGTCCTTGGCGGGCTCCTCGTTGATGAGCTTGCAGCGTAGCGCCTGGGCGTCATCGCCCACTTGCACCGGCTGCCACGTGCCGGACACGCCGATGGTCTTGCCGCCGACCTCGAGATACGTGGCGCTGCTGTCCGCGTCGGTGACTTCACCCTCGGCAACCTGGCGCGGCGTGCATCCCACGAGCTCGGGATAGTCGGCGGACAGGTGTTCGCCCGTCATGAGAACCACGCCGCCGGCGCCAGCGTAATCTTCCAGGAAGTCCACGACCTCGGCGCTCAGATTGCCCTCTTCGGGGAGGACCAGGAGTTTGTAGTCCTTGCCCCGGGCCGGCGTGGCTTCCTCGGTGAGGATATCTGTGGACCGGTGGGTCTCCAACAGGGCATGCAGCGCGCCCTCGATGGGCTCCACTGCAGGGCCATAGTTGAACAGGGGGGCATTGTGCTTGTAGTAATGACTCGCCAGGTGCACGATGGCGGCCTGGGGGATGGACTTTGTCTTGAAGGCAGCCTCCTGGCGCTCGCGGCAAAACTCAGCAACCTCCGCAAGAATGTCATGCCGCCAGCCCACGAGCCAACCGGAGCGCTCGGGCTTCTCGTAGCACATGACCGCGCCGCCGAGAGCCACCACCTCACTCAGTTCCTGCTTCAGGTGCTCTGCAGTTTTCACCGTCCACGGCTGGTCGCTGCGCATCTCCCGAGTCTTGGTGAAGTCCCAGGCCATGAGGTCCCACGTGATCCCGCGCCCGTCGAGCACTCGGCCTTCCACGGCGGCTCTGTCCGCGCCCCAGATCCAGTCATAGTCGCCGCTCAGGTAATCGACCGCGGCGACGACGGGGTCGGGCTGCCGCACGGTGTACATCCAGTTGCTGCAGATGCACACGTCCGGCTTCAGTTCGTGGCACGCCGTGGCGTACTTGGTGACATGCTCAACGAACAGGTCACGGTGGAATGCCAGCCATTCATCCCAGTTGGGATCGCCGGCTTCCATGGGGATGTCCGCGATGCCCGTGCGCGTG
>JALGSU010000053.1 GCA_029821735.1 Candidatus Zipacnadia bacterium
CCAGCCTGACTGGATTGTGCTTTCACTCGATCAGGCCAACGATTTCATGTTGATGGAGCCCGCCGCTGATCGCCAGTGCGTCGCATGCGCTGTGGTCAACGCCAGTGAGAACGACGCCGAGAACGTGCATGTGCGCTTCATGGCTGGGCCTGCTGGTGGCAACGCCGAAGCGATCGGGGAACCGGTTGCGGTCGGCGCAGTGGCTGCAGGCGCATCATCCACCGCGGTCGTCATGTGGAACATGCAGGGCCAGAACATCACAAACTACCAGATCACTGCCGAGGTCTACATTCCTGATCTGCAGGATGCTACGCCCGCCAACAATACCGCATCCATCACCGCCTCCATCGCTTACGTGAACAATGGCAGACGCGCGTTCTCCTGGCCTGAGGACTCCTTCGCTTTCGGGCCCACCAGCATCGGCGATCAGGAACTCGCGGATACATCTCTGGCGGCTGTGACCGCGGTTGTCGGCCAGATGGGCATTGGCGACACCTCCGTCGAGGCGATGGTCAACGAGATGCTTCTGCCGGTCACATTCCTCAAGCTGGCCGAGTATTTCGACGCCGCCGCCACGGAATCTGCCGGCCACAGTCGCGGCATGGCCGCCGCCGCGGCGATCTACTACGTCGACGGCAGCGTGAAGCCCGTCGCCAAGCCGACCTGGAAGATCTCAGAGCCCGAGGCCGCCGCAAGCATAGCGGCGACACAGGACGCCCAGATGGTCGGGCTGATGGAGGCCGTCCTCAAGGGCGAGAACTACCTCGACGCCGAGCTCACGCCCCAGAAGGCGCTTGCTGATGTGACCACGTATCTGCGCGATCGGCGCGAGTGCGCGCTGCTCGAGATATACGGCCGCGGCTGGGGCCATTGCGTCCTGGCCTACAAGATGATCGCCGTCGAGGGCCGCGACCCGGTCGTCTACATCTACGACCCGGCCTTCCCCCCGAGCCCGCAGGTGGCGGACACCCATGTCATGCCACAGCTCACCATCGGCGAGGACAGCTTCTCGGCCGGTGAAGATTCGGTCTACGACGCCAATGGCGCAGAGTGGATTGGTGTGCAGGACATCGAGCGGACATTCGCGGTGGCTGACAGCAAGACGCTTGTCGGTCCGCTGAAGCGCATCATCTACGAGATGGCTGGCGCGATGGCGCGCAGCGGCAAGACCCTCGTCTCCATCGCCTGTCCGGCTGATGCATTCTTGCTGGATGCGCGTGGCCGACGCGTCGGCGTCGTCAACGATCAGCTCGTCACCGAAGTCCCGCGGGCGGATGTCCTCCGCTCGAGCGACGTTGAGATATATCTTCTGCCCGGTGAGGAGCAATTCACGCTCCAGGTCCGTGGGACCGGTCCCGGCTCAACGCGCGTCAACGTCATGCGCGGGGACTCAACCACTCGCATGAGCATTACCGCCTTCACCGGCATCCCCACGGCGTGGGGCACGGCCATGACCGGCGTAATCAAGGGCGATGGGGCGGTCGACAACCTCATGGTTGACGGCGTCGCGATGGCCCCCACGATCAAGGGTTTCCTCGGCGCCGCCAATACCGACGTCTGGGGCATCGACCGAAATCGCCCGCCCACACGGCCGGTCGTCAGTATCAACCCGCCGACCCCAGGGGCCGCCGATGGCCTTTACTGTCGGGCTGCAGGCAGCATCGACCCGGACGGTGACCCGATCGAGTACACCTTCCAGTGGTATCGAAACGGGGAGATCGCCGAGGGCCGCATCTTCGCAGGGCTTGGCGCGAAGTGGACCCGTGACGGACAGACGTGGCGCTGCGTGGTCACGCCCAATGACGGTCAGCTCGATGGCCCCACTGGCGAGGCCACGGTCACCATCGCCGGCGCTGGCACAGCGACGCCGGTCGTTGAGCCCACCGACGAGACTGCCGACTGGCAGTATGTTCTCAACCAGGCTGGCGGGTATAGCATGCGCATTCCGCTCGACTGGGCGGAGGAAGACATCCCGGCCACTGAGACATCGCTCCAGCGTTTCCGCAAGAACCTCACGCGTAACGTGGCAGTGCACGTTCTCTACGAGCGCACCGGCCCCATGAACCAGGCGCAGCTCAAGGTGCACGCTGACAACAACGTCGACTCGCCGGTCCTGCAAACCAAGGTCTCGGAGCGGCAGTTGACCGTTGAGGGCGGCGTCGGGCTCGAGATGGTGTTCACCGGAACTGAGGGCAACGTGCCCTTCAAGACCGTCATCCACCACCTCTGCTTCGGCGACGACTACTACAGCGTGATCGGCCTCACCGATCAGGGCACCGAGGCTGTCAATCTGCCCGTGGTGACCAAGATACTCGACACTTTCACGCGAGTGGCGCCGGCGACCGTTGTGCCGGAGGCAGCCCATGACTTCGCGCTCACCAGTCCTGCTGCGGGTGCTGCGGTCGGCAATACGGTCAATGTCAGCGGAACTGCCGCGCCCGGCTCAAAGGTCCGAGTTACCGTCAACTACTGGTTCCGCGTGATCGTTTCGCAGTGGGCGCAGCTCAGTCAGACTGAGGTCACCGCCGATGCCGCTGGTCAGTGGAAAGCGGCTGACTTGAGCACGGACATCTCGGTCTTCGGCAAGTCCCGCAGGTATGAGATCGTCGCTGAGTTGCTTGGCGCTGACGGCGAAGCCATCGCCACCGAGAAGATCGAAGTGAAGCGCGACTGAGCACACAGTTCCGCTGATTGCCTGCCGACGCCTGCGGAAGCTGCTTCCCCGCAGGCGTCGTGGAAAATGGCTCCGTCGAGGAGGCCGATCTCGCCTGTGATGAACACAGCCACCCGCCTCACTGTCGCCGCTGTTTTCCTATGCGCGATCATGCCGCTGCATGCGCGGGATGCTCAGTTCACATTCGTCCCATTGGACGACTTCGAAGACACGAGCCCCTGGATCGGGGGTGACCCAAATACTGACCTCACTCAAAAAGACGCCGCACTCACCCCGTCTGACAAGTTCGTGCACGAGGGCACGCAGTCGATCGCCTTCATGGTCAGTGTCAACTGGACGCCTCGCGAGGGTGAGAAATACCCCAGGGGTTGGCCCATGATGACCCGGCACTTCGACCCGCCCGTCGACTGGTCTGCCTTCGACCACGTGGCATTCTGGCTATACACCGATACCCGAATCACCATTCCCTCTGGCCGCGCCCTGCGCTGCAAGCCGCTCGTCGACGGTGACGAAGGGCAGGACTGGTACACCATCCCCGGGATCGAGGCCGGGGTCTGGCAGCAGGTCCTCATGCCGCTCGGGGCCGAGTATGACTGGTCGGCAGTCACCGGCTTCAGTTTCTATGTGGCTGAGGGCTGGTATCAGGACGGCGACCGCATCGACTTCTACATTGATGACATGCGTCTCGCGCGCCGCAACTGGCCGGTCTTCCAGAGTCTCGCGATCTCCTCGCGCATTGGGCCGCGCGGTGCTCCGCCGGTGCTGGACGCCCAGATATCTGGCCCCTTCGACGGTGCCGCGGTGCGTTGCCGCATCACCGACCTGGAGGGCGCTCCTCAGTACGAGGCCCGGTTCCCTCTGCAGGCCCGTCGCGCGCTTGTCCGAACCGATGCCGACAGCCTTCAGCCCGGCAGCCACTACGCGCTGGCGAGCGTCGTTGACGCCGCGGGTACGGTTCGTGACATCCGCACGCAGTATTTCCGCACCATGCAGCCAGGCAAGCGCACGCACCTGTCGCTCATCACATTCTACACGCCGCAGTTGATCGAGCTTGACGAGGAGAAGCTGGAACAGCTTCGCGTCCTCAATGACTCCGCGTACGCCGCCGTCGCCATCCCGCTCTTTGGCAGCTACAACACGGACCCCATTCCGGACTTCGATGATCTGACCGCGAAGCTCGACATGGTCGCTGACGCGCTGGAGATCGAGGCTTGGCCGTGGGTTTCGCTGAACCGCATGATCGGCGCCCCGGAGGATGCTCGCGGGCACGCCTCAACGCACGCGGAGAGGCCCGAGTATTTCCAGGCTATCCCCATGCTGGACCTCGCCAACGAGACTGGTGCGCGCGCTGATTTCCTGAAGATGTTCCGCATTGCTGCGCGCGCGGCAAAGCGTTGGGGATCGCCGGGGCTGGTCATCGACTACGAGGCGTACAACAACTATATGGCCTACACGATGACCATCCTCGCGGAGCGTCGCGGCGAGCCACTGGAGCAGACCATCGAGCTGTGCGAGGCCCTCGGCACGGACATGGCGCGAGTGCTCGAAGAAGAGTATCCGGAGTGCGTGGTGTGGACGCTCTTCTCGCGCCTCGACCGCCCCGTCGTCGTCCCGGGCCATGACGGCCTCGTGCACCCCATGCCGGGTCATATCAGCCAGGGGTTCCTGAACTACGCAAAAAAGCACGGGGTCCCGTGTAAGTATCTGTGTGGGGGAGAGGTCAGTGTGGGCTACTACAACGCAAACCCGGAGGCCCTGCGCGCGAAGATCGCCGAGCGCGACATGAAGATGGCCGGCCCGCTTGAGACTTGGCCGGACCACCTCTTCCTGGCGGGGACGATCTCACCGTATCACGACCACACGATCGTGACGAGTTGGGTCAAGGATCGAGCGGGGGACGACCCGGAGCTCAAGACAATCGAGGACTTCCAGCCGATGTTCGAGACGCTCTTTGACGCATATGACTGGGTGTGGATCTACGCGTCCAGCGCGGGCCGCACGGTCCCCTACAACCCCGACAACAACGCCCGCTACAGCGCTGTGTACGAGGCGGCTCTGACCGCGTCCGCCGCTCAATAGACCCCGTGCCTGCGCCCCTCATCCAGCATCGCGTAGTAGTTCGCGATGGGGATGTAGTTTGTCACGGAGTTCCCGGTGCCAAGCGCCCACCCGCCGCCGGGCTTGCACTGCTCAATAACCCGGCGCGTGTATTCCCTTACCTGCTGCTCGCTCCCGCGGCTGAGGATGTCCACGTCAATGCCGCCCATCACAGCGCACAGGTGCCCCCAGTGCCGCTTGAAAGCAGCAACCGGCTCGATGACATCCTCGAACGAGTGCTTGGCGTCGATTCCCGCCTCGTGTATCAGGTCGCCCCACACCTCCGAGCAGTTCCCGCACGCGTGCAGGATGACTGGACGGCCATTAGCATGTGCCATGCCCACGAGTTCCTTGTACCACGGGAAGACATAGCGCCGCAGATCCGCCGGGCCGATCATAGTCTGAGTTTTGAAGCCCAAGTCGTCGTTGAGGCTCAGGGCCCCTATCACGTCGTACTGGCAGTAGCGCCGGTAGAGTTCAAGCTCCGTCTCGCCCACCCGGTCCGCCACTGCCTGCACCAAGTCCGGTTGATCGATCAACGCGAAGCACAGTGGCTCATAGCCCATCAGCCCGATGAGGCTCTCCAGCGGTCCGCCCGGCAGGACGGGAATGGCCTTCATGCTCGCCGGCAGCAGCGACCCCAACTTCTCGACGGGGGCGAAGTCCTCATCACGCACTCGGGGCCACTCATAGCTCTCGAAGTCGGCCCACGTCTCGATGGGCCCGTGACTGTCGTCCCGCCATCCGCGCTGGGTGCCTCGCTCGGCTGTGTCCTGCGAGACGCGCGTCTCCCGTCCAGGGAAACCGTAGCTCGCCCGCGTGACCACGAAGTCGTAGCCCGCCTCGACCATGAACTCGATCTCGTACGCCATCGCTTCGTCCGGGTCCGTCGGGCATGCTCGCCCCAACAGCGGCCCGGCCACCTGCATGTCGAAGAACAGATCGAAGAACGGTACGCGATCGGGCTCGCCCTGTCTGCGCAGCACGGTCATGAGTCGCTCGAAATCGGGCTCCCAGAGTCCGGCCACAGTCCTCAACTCCCGATGCGACGGCTCAGCCGCCGATATCTGTAGTTGCGGTCAGATGGTTCATCAGCGCATCCATCCCAAGGCGTTTGAGGGTGTTCGCGAGTCGCTCCCTCTGCTCAGCCTGGTCACGGTACCACTCGACGATGGTCGCGCACACATCGGCCAGCGTCTCGAGGCCACTGACCTTCACCGGCAGCCGCTGCCCGATCATCGGTCGTTTCCCCATCTTTCCGCCTGCGTACAGGACGAACGCCTCCCGTGCCACGCCCTCGTCGTCCTTGCGCCGTCCGCCCATGATTCCGATGCAGGTGGCCTGCGGCGACGTGCAGCCGTTGGGGCAGCCGGATATCGCGACCTTGAACTTGCTCGCCAACCCTTCGTAGTCCTGTAGCCGCGCGTTGAGGACCTCCGCGATCGCCTGGCTGTCGATCAGCCCGTACTTGCAGCGGCTGCCGGGACAGGCGATGATCGTCCGCACGCGCTTGCCGGTGCCGCCACACGCCAGCCCCCCCGTGCTTAGCAGATCGGCCAGGCCCTCGGTTTCTGCGTCGCGAATGTCGTGCAACTCAACGCCCTGTCGCGTAGTGAGATGCACCACGCCCTCGCCAAATTGGTCGGCGGCATCAGCCAGTACGCGAAGCTGGTCGCTGGTTATGTGCCCTGCGATGAGCTTGATCCGGGCCACATACAGATCATCCTGTGGCTGCTTGTAGAATCCGTTTGGCTTCGGCGTGTCTTGCTGCGGCGTCTCTGGCATCAGTGACCACTTCTCTCGTTGAAGGTGTGGTGGATCGTGTTCAATCGTCGGTCAGCTCGGCAAAGCTCGCCGCGTCCGCAGCAAGCAGCACAGCCGCGTAGTTGGTGATGGCCGGTACAGCTACTTTGCCATCCACAACGCTCAGTTGCTGTGGCTCTGCATCGGGCGAGATCAGCAGCGCATTAGTCATCGTCGCGTCGGCAACTTGGAGCGTGATTTCAGGCGTCGGGTTGACTGCGGTCAGCGTGAAATCATCCGCATACTCGTAATCATAGTTCAGAATGTGCGCCGACAGCACCCCCGGATGCGGCTGGCGCAGCAGGTTCACGAGCACCGTGTCTGGCCAGTCTCCTGTCACTGGCGCGGCAGCCCGTAGCGCCTCCATCGCGTCGGCCATTTCGTCGTCGGCCGCGATCTCCAGCGGGTCGAGAATCTGCACTACGCGCCCAGCGCCGATCGCCACGACCGTCGCCCCGGCGGCGTCGGTTCCGATGAGCATGCTCACTGATTTCAGGCGCGCGTACTCCCCGCCGCCCGCGGTCCCCTTGATTGAGATCACGTCGCCCTCGGCGAGTGTAGTGGGCTCGCTCGTCCACCGGCGCCAGTTGTCGTCATCAGCGTCGGCCAGCCACGTCCCGGCCGGCGTGCCATTGATCGCGAGCTCGAACGTGGATTGTCCGTCGCTCTCGTCGAGGTAACTTACCGAAATCTTCCACAGTCCGGCATCTCCTGAGTAGGCCACAGACGCCATGCCTGTCTGCATCGTCTTGATACGCCCGCCATCCAGCTCGTACCCGTCGAGGTCCATGTCAACGGCCGAATATTCCTGGCGCGCGGTGTCGGTCACGCCCGGGAGGAACTCGGCCAGCGGACGAGCGTCTTCTGTCGTCTCATACCGCTCGCGGATACTTAGCGACGCCGACAGCACCAGGGTGCCCCCGCCCTCGACGAATGCCCGCAACCCCTCGGCCTCGGCGGGCGAGAGCATCGCCTGACCGTCGATTGCCAGCGCGCTGAAGCCGGCCAGTCCTCCGTCCACGAGATCCGAATTCACGACCACGTCCGCCGGCACTCCGTGGGCCTGCAGGAGCCAGAGCACGTCGTTGGTGTTCCCGCGGTCGAGCCCCAGGATCTGCCCCTGACGCGGTCCCCACGTCATGTCATAGAGCAGCCCGACGCCGCTGCCTGGCTGCTGGTCGGCCAGCAGTCTTTCCCACCGCCCTGCGAAGCGCGCATACTTCTCGCACGCCGCCAGAATTGCGGTATCCTCTTCAGGCTTCGTCAGATCCAGCACGTACCGGTCGCCGTTGAGATTCATGTTGGGCATATAGTTGCCGCCGAGAGCGAGGCCAGTGGCACACCCCAGCGCGTATTCCTCCGCGATCGGCAATCCCACCCACATGTTGGTCGCGCCCGGCGCATGATATACCTCAGTGCCGCGCGCCTTGCGTACCTCGCCGGGCACGTAGCTGAGGAACCCGGTCGGACGCCCATGGCTCGCAGCCAGGCCTATCTTGCATGCCGCGATGTCGCGTCCGAACGGCGGATGCCTGAAGGCCTCGGTGAACACCCCATCGGTGACGCCCTGGTCAATCAGCCAGTAGGACAAGTTGTTGGCCACGATGAAAAGCGGGGCCTCGCGGTCATGTGCGTACAGGTGAATCTGCTCGAAGAAATCTCTGGCGCTGTCCAGAGTGAACCATCGCTCGAGCTCGCGCGGCGTCCCCTCACCACCGAGCTCCCAGGCCGTGCCCGTGTGCTCAAGGGCGTACTCGCGGAACTCCGCTCGGCAGGTGGGGCAATAGCACTCCCACGTCATCGGGTTGTCGAAGAAGATGCAGTCCACGCCCAGGGCCTGCAACTCATCCATCCGATCCTTGATGTACTGCAGCCAGGCCGGCCGGTTGAAGCAGCCCGCGTATCGCGCGGGGTTGTTGTAGATGACCTTGTATTCACCGTCGGGCGTGAGGATTGCCGCGTCACGCAGTTCGGGGTGGTCGGGAAAGAGCTTCTCGTGGTAGATGGTCCGGCTGCAGATATACATCATCCGATGCGCGCCCGCCTCGGCAGCCCTCTTCATGGACTCGGTGTTGAAGGCGCCTCCCTGCAGCAGATTGAACTCCGCTCCGAGCAGCCGCTCGACGTGGCTCTCATTCATCGTCTTATAGGCGATCATCCAACGTATTGCCCCGGGATTCGCCCACGGGAACATCTCCGTTGGCGGCTCCCAGTGCGCGCCAGCTCCTGCGGCGCCCAGCGTGCTCATGATTATCACACCTGCAATGATCTGAATGGATCGCATTATGTCGCCCTCATTCCCGACTGTTCGTGTGCGCTTTGCACAGTTCCTCGTGTGGGCCCGCAGGCCCTGCCCAGCGGGAGGACAGAGCTCGCCGAGGGGCGAACACATACTCACTGATCGACCTATTGAAGGAGTTGGCCTAAATGGTCACGACGGTCTTCAGATTCGCCAAGCGCATCGCGTTCGGCCTGCTCCTCGCAGCAGTCAGTTGCTCACTGTTGGTCTCCGGGTGTGGTGGTGGCAGCGAAGAGACGGCAGTGCTCACCGTCATCACCGTAACGCCGGCCAGTGGTGCGGTCGCCGTCAACGGCACGCAGCTCTTCACTGCGACCGGCCGCGACCAGAATGGCGCCGTGATGCAGATCGCACCGGCGTGGACCATCACCGGCTCAGTGGGCACCGTAGTCTCCCACGGTGATGGCACGGCGACCTTCACCGGACGCGTCATCGGTGATGGCGTTGTGCGTGCAACGCAGTTCAGCATCTCCGGCGAGGCCGGTGTGAGCGTAGTCGGTGGCGATGCCCGTGTGCTCACCGCCATCTCCATGAGCCCCGCCACGCACACGCTCAGCCCCGGCGAGCAGCTTGATATCACCGCCACCGGCCGGGACCAGTTCGGCGATCCCATCGACTTTACTCCCACGTGGAACGTAACCGGTGGTATCGGGAGCGTGGGCATAGTGACGGCCGCGACCTCGTCGACGCGCCGTTTCACGGCCAGTGCGGTTGGGTCTGGCACAGTCACCGCCACTGCGGGCACTATCGTCGGCCAGACATCGATCACGGTCACCGATCCAGCGCCCGCTGATCTGACCAACCTGTTCTTCCTGCACCACTCCACGGGCAACGGATTCATTGAGGCCGGCGACATGCGCGGCTGGCTCTCAACCTACAACGCCGCCAATGGCAAGAGCTACGCGCTCTGGGATCACGGGGGTATAACTACGAGGGTTTGCGTAACGCCGTCGGCACGTGGACAGGCACTGGCTACAATATCCCGGATGACAACACTGACCCCGATGGCCTGCACAATCTGTGGACCACGAACAACGGTGCCCGCGCCACGATCATGACGAACCACCAAGTGATCGCCTTCAAGTCTTGCTTCCCGGCGTCGGCGATCGGTAATGCGGCGGAACTCGAACAGTACAAGCAGTATTACCGAGCGATGCGAACCTACTTTGATGCTCATCCCGAGAGACTCTTCGTGGTCATGTCCACGCCGCCTTTGCACCGCCTCTCGACAAACGTCACCGAAGCCGACAACGCCCGAGCCTTCGCGAACTGGCTTAAGAGCGCCGCGTATCTGTCAGGCCACGCCAACATCGTTTGCTTCGATCTCTTCGACATGCTTGCCCGCTCCGACGACGCATCGGCTACGCGCAACATGCTCCGCTATGACTATGAGCAGTCGCACGGCAGCGGCGATTCGCACCCGAACGCTCTCGCGAACCAGACGGTTGGCCCGGCTTTCGCCCAATTCCTGGTCACCTCGGCAGCAGCGTATCATCCGTGACAGTCAGCGCGGATAAGCCTTGATGCCGCTGGGTAGAGTTCGCGCCGGCGAGCGCTCTTCTGCAGGGAAAACGTGTGTGCGGGCTGAAGTGTACACCATGGCAACATGAATAGTCCGGGGGCTTCTTGGAGGTGCGGTGCATGAAGGTGCTCATTGTCTGGTATTCCAGGGATGGCCATACGACCAAAGCCGCTGGGGCCCTGCGTGACGCCCTTGTCGAAGCGGGCAACGGCCCCGTTGACACCGTGCAACTCGTTGAGAAAGCCAGCCGCGCCGGAATGTGGGGGTGGCTCACCGGTGGCCGTGATGCCTCGCTCAAGCGCAAAGGCGCTATCCAGCCTGTCGCTGCCGATGTCGCCTCATACGACCTGGTGGTCATAGGCACTCCCGTCTGGGCCTTCACGATGACTCCGGCGATCAGAGCGTTCTGCGCGGACCATGCTGCGGACCTCACTCGGGCTGCATTCCTGTGCACCATGGGCGGCAGTGGCGACCAGCGCACTTTCCGCGACATGGCCGCCCTCACCGACCATGAGCCTGTGGGGACACTCACACTTATCGATCGCGATATCGACAAGGCGAGCCCGAGTGACTTCCTCGAGAAAGTAAGTGAGTTCGCGGTCCGAATCACCGCCGATCCGGATGCCGTGGATTCTGACTCCTGACCCTACTTTGCCTCACCAAGTGAGCACTATGGACGAGTACGTCTGGATATCCAATCTGTCGCATCACCCGGAGGCCGTCAAAGAGACGCAAGTTGTACTCGCCCGAAAGGCCGAAGAACACGGCGTCATCGTGACCTTCGCTGGTCCCGATGGTGACGACCCGAACGTGTGTGTCCAGGCGATTCGGGACGCTGTCGATCGCCGAGTGGCTGGCATCATGGTAGGCGGCGGACATCATCCCGACGTCGCCGCGGCCATCGCTGATGCCGCTCGTGCAGGCGTGCCTGTGACCGCGATCGCTGGTGTTCTTGTCGCGCAGCGCGGGGGCCTCGCCAGTCGAGCGTTCGACATGCTCTACCGCCTCAACCATTCCGACGAACCCAACGGCGACTCCGTCCGACCGCAAGGCCTGTCGGCCGACCTCGATGCCCATGTGGAGCTCATCACACCAGACACCGTGCGTGCTTTCCGCGCATCCGCCGACTCGGGCGAAGTCAGCGCGCAATACCGCCTGATGCTCGACACGTTGGGTGATGCCGTTCACATGGTG
This sequence comes from Candidatus Zipacnadia bacterium, assembly GCA_029821735.1. Taxonomy (GTDB): domain Bacteria; phylum Armatimonadota; class Zipacnadia; order Zipacnadales; family UBA5352; genus JALGSU01. Next base: position 11,590 of record JALGSU010000053.1, read on the forward strand.
GACCGAGATCTGCGTATCATTCAGACAAACGCGGCGCTGACCGGATGGCTCAGTCACTTGCGTCTGGAGACAGAGATCGCCGGCAAGACTATCGGCGAAGCATTTCCGTTTCTCCAACCGCACGTCTTCGAGGAGTATGCTCAGGTCTTTGCGTCGGGTGAGCCGCTGGTCACGTTCGAGGAAACGAGCCTCGGCGGCGAGATCGTCATCAGCGAAACGCGTAAGATCCCCGTCGTCGAGGATGGACGTGTTGTAAGTGTCCTTTCAGTCATTCGCGATGTGACGGAGGCCCACCGGGTCCGGCAGCGCCTCGAGGAGAGTCAGCGCCGGATTTCGGTCCTGATGGACAACCTGCCGGGCATGGCGTACCGCTGCGCTAACGACGCCGAGTGGACGATGGAGTTCGTCTCCAGCGGCTGTCGTCAACTCACTGGCTACGCGCCTGAAGATTTGCTGGGCAACGCCCGCTTGTCCTACAGTGATGTTGTGCATCCCGACGACCGCGAGATGTTGTACGAAGCGGTGCAGCGCGGGATTGCCGCCGATGAGGCATTCGCATTGACCTATCGAATAGTGACAGCTCACGGCAGTGAGAAGTGGGTTTGGGAGCAGGGGACAGCAGTGCTGGGCGAAGGCGGCGAGTTACTTGCCTTGGAGGGATTCATCGCTGACATCACCGCCCGCGTGCTCGCCGAGCAGGAGAAAGAAGTCCTGCAGGAGCGCCTTGGCCGGGCGCACCGGATGGAGGAAGTCGGGCAGCTTGCCGGCGGCATCGCCCATGACTTCAACAATCTTCTCGGCGGCATCATGGGCTATGCAGACCTGATCAAACGCAAGTTGATTGGCCAACCCGAACTCGTGCCCTACGCTGAGGCCGTGGTGGAGTCGGCTGCTCGCGCATCCGAACTCACAGCGCAGCTGCTTGCTTTCTCACAACGGGCGAGACTCAGATCAGTACCCGTCGACCTGCACAAAGTCGTCGAACGCATTGCCGAACACCTGTCACTCCGCGTCGGCCCGGCCATAGAGATATTGCTGCATCTCGACGCCATTGAGGCAGTGGTTCAGGGCGACGCCGACCAGCTCGGGAATGTCGTGCTCGACATCGCCGAGAACGCCGTAGAGGCAATGCCTGACGGCGGCAGTCTCACTTTCCGAACTTTCGCCATCGACCTCGATCAAGCCGCGTGTCGCCGCAGGGCACTTGCCATTGATCCCGGGCGCTACCTCAATCTCATTATTGAAGACACAGGGATGGGAATGGGCGAGGCAGTGCTGCCTCACATCTTTGAGCCCTTCTTCACCACCAAAACCGCTGGCGATGGCGTCGGGCTTGGCCTTGCGGCCGCGTGGGGGATAGTGCGCGAACACAGAGGCACGGTCGAGGTCGCCAGTGAGCCGGGGGAGGGCAGTGTCTTCGGGCTTTACCTCCCGTTGCCCCGCCGTGCCCCCCGCCAGATGGTAGAGGAGCAGGTCGCCATCGAGGAAGCCCCGATTGCTGGCCAGAGCCGCGTCTTGCTCGTCGAGGACGACCCGCGCGTGGGGGAGGCCGTTTCGTCCATGCTCGAGCAGCTCGGCTACAAGGTCACTATGGCTACTGACGGCGAGGAAGCCCTTCACACATACCGCCAGGCCTGGGCCGAACTCGATCTCGTCATGTTGGACCTGGTTATGCCCGGCATTTCGGGGGTGCAGGTGTTGCAGGGGCTTCGTGAGATCAATCCCGCTGCCCGCGTGCTGCTCACCTCGGGCTACGATCTGAGCGCTGGGGAGATCGCTGCAGAGGACATCGCCGAGACTGATTTCCTCCGCAAGCCATTCGGAGTTCAGGAACTCTCAGTGGCGGTCAAGGCGGCTCTTCAACGCAGTGCCCCCCCCCCCGGTAGAGCCTGACAGAACGAGCCCCTCATAGCGCTGCGGCTGCTCGTTGCCTGCCGGCGTGCTCCCCTTGCGTGCTAGCAGGCTTTCGGACCGAGCCGATCCAGCATGGCTCCCACGTAGTGCAGGTAGTCTGTACCTTTGTCCACGTAAAGAGCACCGTGCTTGGCCATGCGCGTGATTTCCGAGGGCGTTCCTGCCTGACCGGTGACAACGATTACGGGAATGTCCTCCCACAGGGGGTTCGCCTCGATTGCCGTCATTACTTGCCAGCCATCGACATCAGGCATCGAGATGTCCAGGAGAACGATGTCGAAGGGCTCGTCATTGGCCGATGACTCGCACATCTTCATCAGTGCTTCTCGCCCGCTGGCGGCAGGAACGACATCGTAGTTGTGCTCTTTGACGGTCATAACCAACAGCTCGCGAATGTCCTGTTCATCCTCGACAACCAACGCACGTGCCATTTTTCTGGTGCTCCCCTGCATATTGGGCTGCATCTGCTCATATTGGGCGGGCGGCCTTAGAGGCCGCCCGCCGCGTATAAAGGGAACGAATTGCCGGCGGACTGACGCCGCGCCCTCAGAAGTGAGCTTCAGTATGTCGGTAGCAACCCCAGCGCGGCTTGCCCACCTATATCTTGTTACCCGGCCACGGACGTCGTCAAACTCCGTTAATGTGTCCTGCGTTCAGCCCCACCGGCCTGTACGCAGGTCACGCCGCCTGGCCGAGCGAACATCTCCGCGCAATCCAGACCTCGGGAGGTGTCCTGTTTCCATGAACTGGCTCGGTTTTCCGGATGACGATCGTTTTGTAGTCGATGGCCTCCCCTGGTGGGGAGAAACCAGTCCAAAGCTCCAGCGTTTCCCTGACCGCATGCAGGAGCGGCTTCGCCCACCCGTATGGGGCCTCTCCCGCAGCCCGAGTGGTGCGCGCATACGCTTCGCTACAGATGCGGTATCGCTTGGCATCCGCGCTCACTTCCCACACCTGGGCCACATGAACAACATGCCGCGCACCGGTCAGCTTGGCATTGACCTGTGGGTGGACGGCGAGTATTGGCGCCCGATCATTCCCACCGATGACGCCGATATCGAGGAGCTATTCTTCGAGGATCGTCCGGCTCAGCGCCGCGAGGTGTGTATGTATCTCGGCCTCTACGGGCCGGTCGAGGTGAGCGCGATCGGCCTGAGCGAGGGCGCCACTATCGAGGCCCCGGCTCCATTCGCCGTCGACCTCCCGGTGGTCTACTATGGTTCCTCAATCACTCAGGGCGGCTGTGCCTCACGCGCAGGCAATAGCTACCAGGCGATTGTCAGCCGCGCGCTCAATCTCGATTTCGTGAACCTCGGCTTCTCGGGACAGGGCAGAGGAGAGCCCGAACTCGCCGAAGCCGTGCGCGAAATCGACGCGAGCTGTTACGTCATGGACTGGTGCCAGAACGTGTCTGACGTCGACGAGTTCGAGCGCCTCTACGCACCATTTATGCAGGCCATCCGCGACACTCGCCCGGACACTCCCATCATCTGCGTGACACCGATTTTCTCGGCGAGCGAGGCCTTCAGCGACAACAACATCCGTCTCGACGCCATGCGCGAGATTGTGCGTGCGGCGGTGGCTGAGAGGATCGCTGTCGGTGATGCCAACATCTGCGTGGTCGAGGGCTACGACATGCTGGGGCCCGGCGATCGCGACGGCCTCGTGGATGGCTCACATCCCAATGACATCGGCTTCATGTCGATGGCAAGGGGCATCGAACCAGCGCTGCGTGACGTTCTGGGTATATAGCGCCATTTGGGTAAATGCCGTGGCCAAACGCACACCCACCGTCGGGTGCGTCTGGCCATGGAACTTAGCGGCGGACCGGCAAATGCGCCTTACAGTGAGCCCGCAATGCCGCCGACGCCAACTTGCGTCCGGTCTTCCTCGATTTCACATGTCATTGCGAGGTCCGTGAGGCACTCACCCATCTCCTTGCACAGGTTCTCGAAGTCTTCTGGGCTCATATCACCATAGCAGCGTCGGCGCTTGATGGTCTCGCCAGCGTCGGTCGCAAGTCGCATGTCAACCCAGAACTTCATGTGTATCTCGCCCTCCCTGTGGTTACGAGCCCCCCGGCCTCGCGAACCAGCGCCCTGCCACACCCGCTCTCCTCGCCCGCTTGTGGCGCGTGGTCCTTATTAGGTATAACACGTGAACGACGAAAGTGTTACCAGCGGTGTAGAACTTTTTACGTGCATGCCCCTGGTCGATCTGGCTCCCGTGCTCTAGTCGCCTGTGGACACGCTGCCCACAGGGCTCCAAGCCAGGTAGTCCACCTCCGTGTCCGCAGTGACAGTGCCCATGTATATCCGCCGTGGCACATTCGGCCAGTCAAAGACCTCCGCTATGTATTCCACGTCATCCACCGCCAGCGCCGCACCTTCGGGCGCCAGCGCTATCCGGAGCGTGAACCATTCGTCAGCGTCCGTGAGCGGAATGGGCGCTTGCGTCTGGAACTGCTGCACATCATTAACTCTGTAGTCCATGCCTGCCGTGTGCGGTCGGGTGTACCGGTTGACGTAGACGAAGAGGCCATCACGCACTTCAGACTGATTGAGCCGCCCCCCCAACTCCCGCCAAGGTGTGCCCCGGAATTCCGCGAGCCCCAGCGTGAACCCGCCTTCCGTGCACTGCAACCTCACCTCCAGCTCACCAGCCGCCATGTTCCACGGTGTCTCGCGATAGAGCACCGGCGCGTACTCGGGCTGATCGAAGATCGTGAGCGCACCTTCCTCGATTGCTGACTGCGGGCCGCGCCAGCGCAGCCATCCGGCCAGGGAGTCGAAGTCCTCGCGCATGGCGCCTTTGCCCGCCTCGAGCATTATCGGCGGATCGTCAGCCGCCGGTGCCTCCGGCGCCGGGCGTGGATCGAGGTAGTTGTCCACTGGCGTCGCCGCGGCGAAATCCACGCCGGGCGGCCAGGGCAACTTCTCGCCTGACCTCACCGCACGTACCACCACTGCGATGGCCAGTATGGCGATGAGGACGGTCGTCGCCACGATCTCGACCAGTCGTCGGTTGGGCCCACGTACGCCATTCTCAAGTGTCACTGGTCCTCTACCTGCCCGGATGCGGCCAAGCGCACGGCTTTTCTATACAACCGCATAGCGAGCTGTCTGAACCCCACGCCACCGGCGAGCGCCGCCGTCACCAGAGCCCACAGCCGACCCGCACCTTCCGCAACCAGACTGAGCGGGAAGACAGCGGGCACGGCCTCGTAGCCCGTTGGCGCGATCGCGTATGCCAGCAGCAGGTGACCGACCGCTGCCGCCAGCAGCAGGCACTCCAACATGTAACTAGCCGCTGCGCCGAGGAGGGCGGCAAAGCGAGTGGGGCTGGACATGCCCATGCGCATCTCGCGCTTGATCTGGTCCCACGAGAAGCTACGTGCTCGCTCTTCGGCCTCATATTCGTCCAGCGCAACTCGCACTGCCGCCACTGCTCGCCGGCACTCTTGGCACTGTGCCAGATGCTTCACGATGCGGTCGGCGTCGTCCGCGTTGAAGCGCGCCCACGCGAAGGACGCCAGTTCCATGTCGGTCAAGTGCTCCGTGTCGGGGGGCGTATCGGCGGGGAGTTCCGCAACGTACCGGACTATCCATCGCACCCGATTGAACTGTGCCGTGCAGAACCCACAATTCTCCAGATGGCTCTGAATCGCCATCTGGTCCTGTTCAGTCATCTCCTCACCGATGGAGGCGAGGAGATCAGTCATCTGCTGACAGTGATACTCCATAGTTTCCGCTAATATGTTTATGTGCGCCGCGGCCTAAACGTTAGCGATCCGTCGCATCATTCTCTTGATCTGAGTATCCGTTGAACTGCTCGGGGGCCTCGGCGAGCAGGGATCTCTCAAGGCGTTGCAGTGCCTTGAACACACGTTGACGCACTGCTCCCTGCGAGATTCCCAGCGTGGTGGCGATCACGGGGCCTGTAAGCCCATCATGGAAGCGCAGCATGAGAACCAGGCGATCGCGGTCAGAGAGGTGAGAGAGGGCGGTCGCCACGAGGCGCTGGCTCTCGGCCTGGTCGAGGGACGTCCACGGGTCACTGGCGTCATCCGCCCGCAACAGTCGGTCCATCGAATCCGTCGAGGCTTCGGTGTCTCGGCCGGGGAGCGAACCAATCGGTATCTCGGTAAGTCTGTTGGCCCGCTTGGATTGCGCCATGAACCGTCGCGTGGCGATGGTCGTGAGATACGCAGCGAAGGGAGCGAGCGGCTCCCACTTGCGCAGTATTCGCTTCTTGTCCTCAAGCAGTTTCGCGACGAGATCCGCTTCCATGTCGTCGCAGTCGTCGGGGGTGGAGGCGAAGCGCCGCGCCAGCGACCGTATCAACGCGCGGTAGCGCTTGTGAATCGCGCAGAAGGCGGCATCGTTGCACGACGCTGCCAGTCGCACTAGCTCTGTTTCGTTGCGAGGGAGTCGCACTGACATATCTGTGTCCCTCAGGCGTGTGAACCCGCACTTACATTTCCCCGCTGCAAGTGAGGCAGCGATGCCCGGCACCTGTCCCCGCATTGCCTGGCGGACACGGAGCGGGAGGCGTCTGTATACCCCAAATGCGCGGTCGTTTGGGTAGAGACCTTCTTAAATGCGAGTTGCACTGAAGAATCTGTGGCGAGACGCTCATTGCATATTGAACATATTGCGCGTGTATCCAGAGTAGTCATTGAGATATCCTCGATATAGACATCTACATGGCCCTAAGAGGCGGGCCATCCCCCGTAGTTCCTCGGCAAAGTATGGACAAAGAAAGAAGGCCGGACGCTCACTGCGCCCGGCCCTTACGAGGCAGATTGACCGCCTTCACCTAGTCAAGCCAAGGGTTGGTCTGATCGCCGACCTCCGACCGCAGCCTGAGCAACTCCTCTTTAAGCTCCGCCACCGTCCCCGCGTAAGCCGGGTCGTCGTAGACGCTCTGCAGCTCCAGCGGGTCCGCCTCAAGGTCGAAGAGCTCCCAGTACCGTGGCCCCGGCTGATCTTCGTAGTAGTAGATCAGCTTGTATCGATCGGTGCGCACGCCGTAGTGCGCGTACACATCGTGCCCGCCGGCGCAGTGCATGAAGTAACGGTAGTAGAACGAGCTGCGCCAGTCCTGCGGGCTGTTGCCCCGCAGGTTCTCTCGGAAGCTCGCGCCCTGCATCTGGCGGGGCGTCTGCAGCCCTGCGTAGTCCAGCAGCGTCGGCCCGAAATCCACGTTGAGCACGATGTCCTCGTTCACGCTCCCCGCTTCGATCTCTTCGGGGTAACGCGCCAGGAAAGGCATTTGCAGTGACTCTTCGTACATAAAGCGCTTGTCATACCATCCATGATCGCCCAGGAAAAACCCCTGGTCCGAGGTGTAGATCACGATGGTGTTCTCAGTGAGTCCTTCCTCATCCAGGTAATCGAGCATGCGCCCGATATTGTCGTCGACTGAGACAATCACGCGGAGGTAGTCTTTGATGTAACACTGGTACTTCCAGCTCTTGAGTTCGACGGGGGAGAGCCCCGTAGGCGGCTCCCGGTGCTTCAGGTCCGCTGGCGTTAGGTCCCGGTCGATGCTCATTTTGGCGTAATGCGCTGCTGCCCCGTGCCCGGAGTGGTCGTCGTGGAAGCTCGCCGGTTCGGGGATGTCCACGTCGTCATACATGTGCACGTGCTTGTCATCCGGCTCCCACCGCCGATGGGGGGCCTTGTGGTGGGTCAGCATGCAGAAGGGACGGTTGCGGTCGCGCGCCTCCAACCAGTTCAGCGAGAAGTCAGTGATCAGGTCGGTCACATAGCCCTCGTGCTGCACGACCTCGCCCATCCGGTGCATCACCGGATCATGATACAGTCCCTGCCCGGGCAGGATTTCCCAGTAGTCAAACCCGGTCGGGTAGTTGATTCCCTGGTGGCCAAGGTGCCACTTGCCCACCATCGCCGTCTGGTAGCCGTCGGCCTGCAGCAGTTTCGGGAAAGTCATCTGCCGGCCGTCGAGGTCATCGTTGAGGTCAAAAACCCCGTTCAGGTGCGAGTATTTTCCCGTGATAATTGCGGCTCGGCTGGGCGCGCATATCGAGTTCGTGCAAAAGCAGTTGTCCAGTCGCATGCCCTCGTTGGCGATGCGATCCATCTGTGGCGTCTCATTGATCACGCTGCCGTAAGCGCCGATCGCGTGGGCCGCGTGGTCGTCGCTCATGATGTACAAGATATTTGGTCGCTTGCTCTCACTACTCATGCATTGCACATTCCCATCTGTTCAGCGTTCGCCCGGCGGCGTTGTCTCGGCTTTGATGCGGAAGAAATGCACATTTGCCGCGTTCGCGTTCTCCTCGGTAGGTACTGGCTCCGTGAAGGATCCGATGACATACCCGTCCTCGGTCACTTCCCGGCAGCCTCCAATCGAGTAAGTGCTGGCTAGCGGCTCGCTCACCGCGTAGTCCTGCCATGTCGTGCCGTTGTCCCGGCTGATCAGGCACCCTATGCTCTGGCCCGATGCCATGACGCAATACAGCGGTGCATCCGGTACGCTCGAGTTCGATGCCAGAAAGCCGCTCAGTCCCTGCAGCGCAATCGTCTCGCCGCCAAAACGTGGGAACACATCGATCTCGCGCTTTCCGGTGGCGACGTCATAGCGCACATAGTGCTGTTTGGGTGGCACGCTCTGTGCCATGTATATGAAGTGCGCTTTGCCGTTCTTGACCAGCACGTTAGACAGCCACGAATGCACCTCGAAGTCTTCGTCCAGCGAGATGCGGTCGGCTGGCCCGCTGTCGTCGGCGACCACTGGAACAGTCAGCTTCTGTCCGGCCATCGTCTCCCACGTTTCGCCGCCGTCGCGCGAGAGCATGTGGTGAATGTCCCAATAGAGATACGCGTCGCGCTTGACCGTGGTCCACGCCGCGTGCAGCACATCGCCCTCCATGCACAGCGATGGGTACTGCAGATACGCGTGCTCTCCCGCGCTGATAAGAAGCTGCGAACCCAGCACGGTGCCGTCGAGGTCGGTGGTGTGGAAAGTCCCGTTGTGCGCGAAGTGGTAGAGCCTGCCCCGTGTCTCGTCGCGAATCATGCAGAACTTTCCCGCTGCCCCACCTTCAAGAGTCGTGACCTGTGGGTTGCGGTACTCGTCGGCGGCCAGGAAACGGTAGAGATAGGCGTTGCCATCGACGAAGTCCGGTCTGGCGAGGTAGACATTCCCGAGTTCGTCGCTCTCTATCACTGCCGGGTTGGTGGCGTCGGTGGACTCATACACGGTGCTGAACGTCTGGCCGCCGTCGGTGCTGCGCGACAGCCGCCACTGCTGCGCTGTGTACTCTTCGTTGCGCGATCGCAGGTGTGTCATGAAGATGCCGTTCGGGGTGCTGAGAACCTTCTGGTTGTGGCTCTGGAAGGTCGCGTAGGTCGTGGCATTGTCATCCACGCAGAAGAACTCCACGTTGACCAGCCCCTTGCCCGTGGAGCCTTGGCCAGCCGCGATGCCGCAGCACAAAACGGTCACGCACGTTGTTGCCCAAGTCAGAAGCCAAGCCAAGCGCTGGCGCACTTGTGGTCGCTGCAAGGTTCGAGGTCGGCTACTTCCTCGCGATGATGCCCTCATCGAATAGCCACTTCACGTTCTCCTCGATCGACATCTCGGGCGTCATCTTCGGGTCATAGCCCAGCTCGCGCTCGGCTTTGCCCATCGTGAAGCACATGTGCTCCTCGAAGATACGGATGCCGCGAACGTTGACTTTGTTCTTCCAGCGCTTGATGATCTTCTCCGTAGGCATGTGCCTGACCTTGGCCTCGACGCCCATCGCGTCCGCCAGAACCTGCACGTAGTAGTCGTGCGTGATGCCGTAACGCGAGCCCGCATTGTAGACGCCCGTCTTGGCGGGTTGGTCCAGTGCCAGCACGAAGCAGTCGGCGATGTCGCGCACGTCCCCGAGATGGACCAGGCCGCGACCATCGTTCACGACCGTGATGCGTTTGCCGTCGAGGATGCGCTGGAACAGTTTTGGGTCGCGCGAGCCCCAGATATCGATCGGTACTGCGCCCGGACCGATCACGCAGGTCGGATTGACGATCGTCAGTGGCAGCTCTCGCTCGGCGCACAGGGCCTCTGTTTCGTGTGCAGCCGCGCACTTCCCATTGAAGCCACCATGTTCATCGTCGCGCGGGTCCACCGGGTGCTCCTCATCGCCCGGCACATACGATAGTGGCAGGTATATGCCCACCGATCCGCAGTGCACGTAGTGGGCAATGCGCCCGGTGAGATCCTCGATCACTGAGCGTGCTCTGCCCGCGTCCATGGCAACCATATGGACTGCCGCATCGAAGACGTTGCCCTCGATTGCGTCGAGGAGGGATCCTGGCTCGGTGATATCGCAGATGATTCTGGCCACGCCCGTCGGCAGTTCCCACGCGGTGCGCCCGCGGTTGGCTACCGTCACTTCATCTCCGCGGGCCGCGAGCCGCTCGACGACAGCACGGCCAAGATATCGTGTTCCTCCAACTACCAATACGCGCATGACGCTGCTCCTTTGTCCCTATTCAGGTCGCTTTTCGACCTGTCAGCCGGTCGATGATCTCGTCGAGCATCTCGATTTGTTTATGCTCACTGGTCTCCGGAAACTGCGAGCGGTCGCCATTCACCCACGTCTCCGCCGCGCGCCATCCATCATCCGTTGGCGTGAGGCGTACCATGAACACGCACTCACCGGTCCACGATCGGTGCAGACACACCCACTCGCCCTGCATGTACACGAACCAGTGGTCGTCGCCGCTTTCGGGAACCAGTCCTCTGAGGAGAGTCTCGTATTCGCCTTGGCTCAAGTGGCGCTCGTAGTGCAGGAGCCCCGTCTCCTGGGGCATCGGTTTGCACGGCCAGCTCTCTTTTGTCGCGGGGCCCGCGAGATGCGCGTTCTCCGCCAGCAGCAGCTCGAGTTGATCGTCCAACAGCTTCAAATCCGCGGCGAGCGTGTCGCAGCATTCGCCGAACTCGCGGCTCGCCCACGCCTCCCCGACCTGCCATGCGTCCCCGTCATGCTCGAGCAGGAGCCAGTATGTGTAGTGCGGTGTGTCAACATCACGCAGGTAGAGCCAACTCCCCTCCATGAAGACGTGCCAGTGATCGCTCGAAGCGGATGGGACGTGACCCCAGCGAAGGGCCTCTATCTCCTCGGGCTCAAACATGCGCTCATAGGGAAGAGCAGCCCGTGTCTGGGGCGCCTTGCCCCCCCTGCACGATTCTCGCTTCGCTTGCTGCATCTTCTGTGTCCCCCTTGACCCCCAAGTCAGCCAGCGATAAGAAGTTCGCCCGCCGGCCCCAATCTCCCTCCTTGGATTTGCAGCCAATTGAGTATTCTCGTGACGGGTTAACTCGAACAGTGCAGGTCAACCGGCTTTGTGGGGAGAAATGTCCTGTGCTGGACTATGATTAGTCAAGTAATGACGTGGCGTGACCTCAGGCCGATCGCGTCCAATGGAGTGAGGAAGATGCAGAAGCGACGCACGGTCCCGATGCGCAGGCCGTCCTGGTCCTCGCACCCCGCCGTGGTGGTGTGCTCACTCGTGATCGCGTTGGCGTTGGCTTGGTGGCTAGTCTCGACTCGTACAGAGCCCCGCTATCAATTCAGTTGGTTCGCGTTTGCGTACGGCGTTGGCGTTGGCTTGCTCTCGCTGCTCTACTACGAGTGGGACTCGCGCTGCCATCTTGACTGGTATCTGTACATGCTTCTCGGCAAGCGCAGTCGGACCGACCCGAGTTGGCGCTGGCAGGACCTGGTAGCCTACTTCGGCCTCGTTGGCCTCATCGTCTGGGTCCCTCGGTTGGGTGCGGCTGACTGGCCCGTGCTAGCAGCGTGGATGGGAGTCAGCTTGGGCGTCCCGACGATGCTGCCCCGGTATATATGGGTATGGCGCGAAGCGTGGCGCGTCTACCGTGAGCGCACGGGCGCGACAAGAAACAGACAACGGCCCGGCGATTGAGGAGTCGCCAGGCCGTTACGCTTGGTTGAGGCGATAGACTACAGGCGAACTGCCCACACGTTGCGGAACGACACCGGGTTCCCGCCGTGATCTTGGAGCATCAGGGAGCCGGGCGTCCCCTCATCCACGTCCAGGTGGCCTCCAGTGGGGGCTGGAATCTCCACGTTGTTGTGGATGATCATCCCATTGTGCAGGACGGTGATGCGAGCGTTCTCAGCCTTGTTTCCGGCGTCGTCCACACGCGGCGCACGGAATATGATGTCAAAGCTCTGCCAAGTCTCGCGCGCCTGCGCGACGGCCTGCAGCGGCGGCGCCAGGTTGTAGACCGCCCCGCACATCTTCGTGTCAGGCAGGTCCGGGTAATCGTGAGAGAGGACCTGGATCTCATACCGGCCCTGAAGATAGACGCCGGAATTCCCGGGGCCCTCGGACGGGATGAAGAACTCAACGTGGATGTAGCAGTCCTCGAAGAGTTCATTCGTGATGATATTGCCCGTGGCGTTGCAGCTCAGGATGCCGTCCTCTATAACCCAGTCAAACAACACGATCGCGTTCGGGGATGGGGCCTCGTAGATGTCCATGACGTCGCCTCTCTCTGTCTGATATCGCTTCAGCGTTGGCTGAGTACTGTGGCCTCATACTGCTTGATTTCGCGCAGCCAGTTCGGTGAGCCGGGTACGCCGGAAACTGCGCATGCCTGTTCCCAGACCGCCCCAAACGGCAGCTCGGACCGCATCTCCTGCAGCGCCAGCTTGGCCGCTCCATCGCCTGTGCGCTCTGCCTCAGCGGCGGCCTGCCACGGCTCCAGCATCGCGTAGAGCAGCCCCTTGCGCACTGAGCGCAGGCCGATGACCCACGCCGCGAGTCGGTTGATGCTCGCGTCGAAGAAATCGGTGGCCCAGCGGAGCTGCTTCATGGCCCCGGAACGTACCGCCTCGTCACAGACCATCCGGATCTCATCATTGAACCGCGTTACGTGATCGCTGTCCCAACGCACGCCGCGGCTGAGGTGCAGCAGGATCTTTGAGACGAACGGGGTGACCGCAGAGATCTTGTCGCCAACGGATTCAGTCGGGTGGAAATGCCCGGTGTCGAAGCATATCCCGATGCCGCGGGAGATCGCGTACCCGAGGTAGAACTCGTGCGAGCCGACGGTGTAGTCCTCGACACCAAGACCGAAGAGTTTGCTCTCCACCACATCGACGACGCCGGTCATCTTCTTGGCGAGGACCTCGTCGAGAGCCTTGATCAGCCGCCGGCGCGGGCCCCCTCGATCGACCGTGCTGTCTTTGACACCGTCGGGGATCCAGATGTTGTTGACGCACTCGCCGGAGCGCTTCGCCATCGCCCGTGCAATCTCTCGGGAGGCGATGCAGTGCCGAATCCAGAAATCGCGAACGGACTTCTTGTGGTGGCTGAGGGTCAGGTTGTCGTCGGCGAGCGGGTGCGCGAACAGGGTCGGGTTGAAGTCGAGGCCCCAGCCATGGTCCTCGGCCCAGTCCATCCAAGTCGCGAAGTGCTCCGGGCCGACTTCGTCTCGCGCCACTTCCTCCCCGCCTGTCTCTGCGTACAGCGCGTGCAAGGCAAAGCGCAGGGAGCCCGGAATCACGCTCGCGGCCTGCTCAAAGTCCGCCCGAATCTCATCGCCGGTTCGAGCCGCTCCGGGGTAGTTCCCGGTGGCCTGAATTCCGCCTGAGCTCGCCGACTCGTCCGGCGCCTCGAGACCGGCGACATCATCCGCTTGCCAGCAGTGGACTGAGATTGGGGTGGCCAGCGCAGTTGCGATGGCCGCCTCTGCGTCGACGCCGATCGCCGCAAATCTCTCTGATGCCGACTTGTAGGCGCTCGCGATTTGCCTGTCAGTTGGAGGCTTGGCGTTGATGGTCTCATCGAGCTTCATTGAGCACCACTTCCATTTCGAGCTGCTGGCACGGGTTGACTCAACTGAGCATTGGGTCCGCAGCCTATTCGCGGCGCGGTGCCATGTTCCTCCTCATTGTGCAGAGCCTGGCAGAGCAGAATCTGGAGGTGTGATCGAGCCCCGTGGGGAAGTCTGCAGACGCCGGGGCAGCGTTTCAGACGAAACGTTTCCTCAGGATGCCGTGCTTGGATCGCAGGTTTGAGGGAACTCGCGTTCGGTTGATTGGAGATGACACATGAAGTTTTCGCTGATGACATATACGGTGGCTGGGGCATTGGAGACGCTGGAGGCAATCGCTGACCTCGCTGTCGAGGTCGAGTTCGAGGGACTGGAGTTGTCGGCCGGCGGCCTGAAGGGCAGGCCGGCCTCCGAGTTTGGGGCAATTTGCCGGGACCGAGGCCTCGCCGTCTCGTGCATCAACGGTGGCGCGGACCTCGTCGCAGAGGACGACGCGGAGTTTGCCGCTGGGGTGGATCAAGCGCGTGAATACATCGAGATGGCCGGAGAGCTGGACTGCCCGGTAATCATGATCGTGCCCGCGCGTGCGGCGAGCATGGAGGACAAGCCACGGGCAACCGCTCGCATGGGCGAAGGTCTGGGGATCATCGTCGATGAGGCGAAGTCGGCGGGCGTGACAGTGACGGTGGAAGATTTCCCGAACCTGCTTACCCCGTGCAGTAGCATCGCCGAAATGGAGGACCTACTCGGCCGAGCCCCAGGCCTGATGGTCAACTACGACAACGGGAACTGGATCGTTGGCGGCGATGACCCGGTTGAGGCCGCACGAGCGTTTGCCGGACGAATTGCGAATGCCCACATCAAGGATTGGGAGCCTGACCCGGACCAGTCGCGGATCCAGACGGCTGATGGAAGCTGGATACGCGGGGGCCTGCACGGACAGGGCATGATAGATCACGCGGCTGTCTTCGCGGCGCTTATTGAGGCCGGGTATGATGGCTGGCTTGCCTACGAGTATGAGGGCGTTTTGGACCACGTGGAGGCCACTCGAGAGGCCATGCCCTATCTGCGAGAAGTGCTGGCCTCGGTGCAGGGCGCGAACTGAGCGGCGTGTTCGGGCGTCATTAGAGTCTGATGATAGCAGGAGACCTCTGACGTAGAAAGGCACTAAGCATGACATGGGGACGGGCGTTTCAGGTCACTGGACTGATGATGATACTGGTGATGTTGGCACTGGTGCCGGCGACAGCGCAGGACGAAGACCCAGGCGCTGCAATGGCGAGTGCGTACACATCTCTGCTTGAGCAGGTGGAGGTCGGCGAGTGGCAAGCGGTGTGGACAGCCGCGAAGGCCCTCGCGGCGGCGGGAGACGGTTTGGCTCTGGACGCCATGACGGCCGACCAGGTCTACATGCTTGGCGTGGCTCACTACTACATGATGGGCATCGCTATGGACACCGCGGTGAGCGCTGAGGGCCTCAGCGCCGACAGGCTGGCATTCGCCGAGAAGACGGCAGACATGGTCTTTGGCCGCGGTGAAGCTGAAGCCATACAGATCATAGCGTTTGGCGAAGAGGTAGACCTCGCCGAATACGTGGTAGAGGGCAAGAAGACCGTCGTAGATTTCTTCAGCAAGTTCTGCCCGCCGTGCCTGGCTATCGGGCCAGTGCTGGAGAACCTCGTCAACCAAAGGCCGGACCTGGCACTGGTGAAAGTGGACATCAACCGCCCGGGCGTGCAGGGCATCGACTGGCAGTCACCGGTCGCACAGCAATTCAGTCTGCGCAGCATTCCGCACTTCCAGATCTACGATGAGGAAGGCACGCTGATAGCGGAGGGACAGGCGGCCGGCCAGATGCTGATGAAGTGGTCGCAGGAAGTGGAGTAAACACCACCAGTCTCCTCCGGCCCCAAAAGCAGCTGCTGGGTGTGTACGGACGCATTGGGAGAGTCACCATGCGGCGAACGGTCATCTGCGGATTCGTGGCGGCGACGCTCATTGGCTCAGGGCTCCTGTGCAGCGCGCAGGAGTTGCGGTACGAGGCGGAGGACATCGTGGTTACGGAGGGCGCCTGGCAGACCAACAAGTTCAGCGAGACGCTCTGGAACCTGTGGTCCACCGACAGCGACGCGATGGAGAAGTGGTCGGAGGGCGTGGTGCTACAGTCGCCCCTGGTGATGGCCGACCGCGAGGAACCCGAGGACGGAGCGCCCGTGCTGCACGCCGTGGTCGCTGACCTGCCGGATGGGACCTATGCGGTTTCGATAGGTCGAGTGGGCAGACCGATCGGGCTATCGTTTGACGGTGAGACCTGGCAGAAGCAGACGGGGGCCAGTCTCGGCGAGCGCGAGGTCACCGGCGGACGCTTCGAGCTGTGGCTTGATGACCGCTACGCTGCGGACACGAATCCCGGCTCATGTTACTTCGACTACCTCGTGTTCTCACGAACCATATCGTCGGTGAACGGTGTGCAGAACGGCGACTTTGAGTTCGCGACTGATGAGGGCGTCGCGGGCTGGAGTTGGTTCATGCGCGAGCCTGAGACCGGAGGCATGACCCACGTTGCGGAGGGGGGGCGTGAGGGCAGCCGCTGCGCGCTGCTTGAGCACACCGGTGAGCGCGACTTTGCGTTCAGCAACCGGGGACGCCTGGCGGTCGAAGCCGGGCAGGAGTATACGGCGACCGCGTGGGTGCGGTGCGAGGACACCGCCGACGTGCAGCTGGCAGTGGTTACACTGGCCGAGGGCAAGACGATCCAGTGGGCAGTAGCGAGCCATGGGACGTACGGGACCTGCGACTGGACCCGGCTGGTGGCTCCGGTGCGGGTACCCAAGGGCATTGATGAGATATACGTGCGCGTTACCGGCACTGGTGAGGCGCGCGTGTGGGTGGATGACGTGGCCGTGACCCAGGGCTGGGAGAAGCGCCCGAGAGTTCAGAAGCCACTGGTGGCGGGCTGGGCCGAGGAGCGCGTGGTGGAGAACCTCGGCCGTGGCGTCGTCGCGATGCCGACCGCCGGCAACCAGGTGTACGTGAGCTGGCGCCTGCTGGCAAGCGACCCGGATGATGTGGCCTTCAACGTCTACCGCAGCGCCGCCGACTCGGCCTTCGAGAAGCTGAATGACCAGCCCATCACCGCCGCTTGTGATTTCGTGGACGAGAGCCCGGTACAGGGCCTTGAGAACACCTACGCGGTCTGGGCGGTGACGGACGGCGTCGAGACGGGCGGGCACGCCACCAGCAACCCCGTCACCCCGTCCGAGGAGGGCCGGCCCTACATCTCGATCCCACTGCGAGGCGACTATACCTTCCAGAAGGCCGGGATCGCCGACCTGGATGGCGACGGCGCGTTTGACTACGTCATCAAGCAGCCGAACGCGAACGTCGATCCCTACGTGGAATACTGGAAGCCAAGCCCGAGCTCTTACAAGGTCGAGGCATATCTGAGTGACGGGAGCTTCCTGTGGAGCAATGATCTGGGCTGGAACATAGAGCAGGGCATCTGGTATTCGCCGATGGTCGTGTACGATCTGGACGGGGACGGCAAGGCCGAGGTGTGCCTGAAGACCGCTCCGCCTGAGGACTTGCGCGAGGGCGAGGGGCGCGTGCCCGGCGGCGACGAGTGGCTGTCAGTATGGGACGGGATGACGGGCGAGGAAGTCACGCGTGTTGACTGGCCGAGCCGTGAGGGTTTCAGCAGCTACAACGTGTCGTCGCGCAACCAGTTGTGCGTGGCGTATCTGGACGGGAAGACGCCATGTCTGATCGTAGGGCGCGGGACGTATGGCACGATCAAGGTGGTCGCATACCAATACCACGACGGGAAACTGGAGGAGTTGTGGAACTGGAGCGACCGCGATGAGGGCGGCCGGTATCGGGGCCAAGGGGCGCACTCGATGCACGCAGTGGATGTGGATGGCGATGGGTGCGACGAAGTGTTCCTGGGCTCGGCGGTACTCGATGACAACGGCGTGGGCCTGTGGTCGACCGGGCGGGGGCATCCAGACCACCACTACGTGGGTGACATCGACCCGTCGCGGCCGGGACTAGAGGTCTACTATGGCATGGAGACGCGCCAGGCGCAGGGCGGATGCCTGCTGGTTGACGCGGCTACGGGCGAGGAGCTGTGGGGCTTGGACGAAGCGACGACGCATGTGCACTCGACGGGCATGTGCGCGGACATTGATGCAAGCCGCCCGGGGATGGAGTGCTATTCCGGGGAACGCGACTTCCCGGAAAAGAAGTGGTTGTGGGCCGCAGACGGTGAGCTAATCGACACGCCGGATCTGGGCGGGCTTGCGCCGCGGACGGCATACTGGGACGCGGACCTGCAGCGAGAAATGGTCCGGTCTTCACGTATCTATGACTACCAGGGGGCGGTGCACCGCGACGATCTGTCTGGTCGACTCGTGAGCGTGGCGGATGTCATCGGCGACTGGCGCGAAGAGCTGATAGTGACTTCGGAGGGCGAGATACGCATCTACACGACCACGATTCCGGCGGATGACCGGCGCGTGTGTCTGATGCAGGACCCGATCTATCGTATGGATGTGGTCATCCAGGCGATGGGATATACCCAACAGCCGATGACCACGAACTGCCTGTCGGCCGGTGAGGCGAGTCTAACCGTGGGGCTGCGCGAGCGGCAGGTGACTCCCGGCGAGGCGGCGAGTCTGCAGGTGGCGGTGGTCGCGCCAGTGGGCGCGCGTATGAAGGGAACGGTGAGCCTGACGCCGAGCGCAGCGGTGGATTTGGCGCAGCGGGAGATCGCGGTGGACGTGGCTCCGGGAAGTGTGGAGCGTTACGAGGTGGTGCTGACTGTGTCGGGGACGCCGTCGCTGCTCGGTGGAGAGGCGAACGGCGTGGTGACTGCGGTCTACTCCGGCGACGGCGGGCCGCTGGAGGCGGAGGCGAGCGTCGAGGTGGCAGACCACATCGCCAGCGACATGCCACGTGTGCAGGCGGAGGCGATGAGCGCGCAGGGCGGCGGCGAGGTGCAGGTTCGGGACGACAAGATGGGGGATGACGGGCAGAGCATCTCACACTGGGACGACAAGGAGCATTGGCTGGAGTGGAAGCTCAACGTGCCAGCTGAGGGCGAGTATTACGTTGTGCTCCGATATTGCACCGGGTTCGAGAACGTCCGACGTGCGCAGATCGATGGGCAGGCGATCGGCCGCGAGGAGTTTCGCTTCCCGCCGACCGGGGGCTTTAGCGGATCGGCGCGTGACTGGAAGCATCTGGCGCTAACGGCAGCGGGTGAACCGACGCCCGTGCACCTGAACGCAGGGGAGCATACGCTGCGGCTGACGAACGTGGACGGCAAGGGGATGAATCTCGACTACGTGATGCTCGTGGCGACGGAGTAGGGAAGGGTCAGGCGGCCTTCGCGGCGCTCTGGGTGCGAGCGCGGAGCGTTGTGATGATCACCGGAATCACGAAAGCGCCGATGAAGCCAGTGGTTGCATAGACCAGCGGTGTGCCATAGGGCAGTTCGCCCATCAAGCCCATGCAGACGCGCTTGAGAATTAAGAGTGTCACGACGGCCCCGGTGACCTTCATGACTTGCACGGCGGGTGCGCCGGTGGGATCGTAGCCTCGGCGGTCAAGCAGCCAGAAGCCGAGCGACGTGCCGAAGAAGGCCCCGGCGGCTCGCATGCAGGTCGCGTCCTGGTAGCCGAAAGCCAGCATCAGCGCAGTGCCAGTCAGCAGAAGCAGGCCCCATTCGGCGGACCCCAGTCGTAGGCGCCCAGCCAGCCAGGCTTTGACCACCAGAAGATAGATCCCGAGCATCCCCACGCCGACGAGCAATCCCCCGAGCAAGTCCAGCGGCCAGTGCACCTGCAGGAACAGGCGCGAGAACATGATCACTGCGATCAGAGCCACCAGGCCGATCTGGACGCGGCGCGACCGCGCACGCATGGCGAGCATACCCCAGACGACCGTTGCGTTCTGTGCGTGTCCGCTGGGGAAGGCGTTGCCCTCGGCGCCGCGTGTGAACATCGGGTGGAGTTGGTCGGGATACATCTCGAAGGGACGCATCGTGCCGAAGAGCCACTTGAGTTCAGCGTTGGCCCACGCGCTGACGAGGAAGACGGCCATCAGGTGGAAGCCGAAGCGGTGGTTGACGCACAGATACACAGTCATGAGGATGGCCATGTAGACCTGCTCGGTCCCGAGCACGCTCGCAGCGAGAAAAAGCGCATTGGTGGCGGGGTTACGTAGTTGCTCGAGCCAGATGAGGAAATCGAGACTATGCATGGGGGCAGGAACCTTCGCACGAACTGTTTAGTGGCGTGTATGATACGCGGAAAAGCATCTGGTGGCAAGTGCATTTATTCGCGAGGTGGAGGAGGGGAGAAGAGCCGCGTGAAGAAGAGTAGAACGATTGAACTTGCTGAGAGTCGTTTCACCTGTGTCCACTAGTACGTGTACCCGATGTCCAATCGATCGAGGAGGTAGCGAACCATGCGACGCAAAGGTTTCACTCTGATTGAGTTGCTGGTCGTGATTGCGATCATCGCCATTCTGGCGGCGATCCTGTTCCCGGTCTTCGCCCGCGCTCGGGAGAAGGCGCGACAGACGAGCTGTCTGAGCAACCTCAAGCAGCTGTCTCTCGGCGTACTCATGTATGCCCAGGACTATGACGAAAGGCTGCCGATGCTGTACTTCAACACAGGCGGCCCGACGGAACATCCAAGTATTCAGTTGTCCGTCCTGGAGCTGGAAGTGGAATGGCCGATACAGCGGCCGAATGGCTTACTCAATCAACGACCGCATCGATGGGGGGGCGATTGCTGACTTCAAGACCCCCGCGTCGCTGATCATGATGGCTGACAACAGCGACGACTACAACTCGATGTCTTACCGCCTATACCCAACCCCATACCCCGCCGGCGGGCCGACATATCGATCCATCATTCCGGATCGGCACAACGGCGGCGCGAACTTCGCCTTGGCAGACGGCCACTGCAAGTGGTACAAGATTGCTTACGGGTCACATAACGTCCCGGGATTGGACTGGAGTCCGTAAGCTGGAAAGTCGCTCAAGCGAACACCTGACTCCCCTCGCGACAGGCGGGGGGAGTTTTCTTTGTGGGGGGCGGGCCTCAATTCTCGACGGGTCCGAGGTCTTCGACGTGGATGTCGTCGAACCAGGCGGTGTCCTCGGATTCGACGTTGTAGAGGTACAGGGTCACACCCTGTACATCGGGCGGCGTCTCGAAGTCGTAGCTGATGGTCTGCCACTGATCTACCGCAGCGGTGTCTGACGGCTCGCGGACGATGGGCGCGTTGCCGCGGGCGTCCTTGATCATCAGCGCGGTACCGTGGACGCGCGCGGCGAAGCCATTGCGCCGCATCTGCACGGAGACCCGATACTGGCGATTAGGGAGCACAAGGAGTTGGGCAGTGCGGTGCTGGTACCCCTCGAGGGAGGGCCCAAGCATGAGACTGCGACCGCCCTCGGCGGCCTGGTCTTCGTCATTCCCGGCGAGTTCGAAAGAGCCATCGTTCGTGAATGGGATGATCAGGAACTCGCGAGATATGTCGGCGGCATCACGCAGATTCAGAGCGGCGCGCAAGCGAACGGTGTAGTAGAAGCGCCGGAGGGACTGCACCGGGAAGTCGAGCGTGAGAGCCTGGAGCGGGTCGATAGAGAAGTCGGCGTTGGTGGTATCCATGGGCAGAGAGACGCGGGCGCGATCGAGCTCGGCTTCACGGGGCTCGGTGAAACCAAGGTTCTCAATCGTGCACACGCCTGACTGGGGCTGATCGGTGAGATTGAAGAGCGTAACGGCGACGCGGGGCTCGTCTCCGGGGACAAGCCTGGCGACTGGCCAGACGGACTCGGTGCCGCCTGCCTGCGCAACGAAGAAGAGTTGCGCGGCAAGTTCGGCCGGAACGTCGAAGGTGACGTCGTCGCCATCGCGGCGCAGGTCGAGCGCGCCGGCCTGGCCCGAGTGAGTGACGTAGAACCCGGCACGCGCGCCACCGATCTGGGAGGCGTCGAAGGTGACGGTCTGGCCGGGCAGATAGTCGCGGTTGGTGAGGGTCATCAGCGCGCCAGTGGCGTCGCCCTCGGAACGGTGGAGCCAGCGGGCCTCGACGCGCGGGTGGGAGGTGGTGAGGCCGAGCGTGTCCATGAACTGCGCCTCGTATATCCAGGGCTTGAAGCTGCGTTGCAGTTGCAGGAGCGCAGCGCAGTCAGCACCGGGCAGGCCACCGATGTCATAGCGCATGGCTTCGCGGAAGGTCAGCAGGTAGCGGTCGAGATAGGACGATCCGCTGCCTGCGTTGGCTGCACCGTGGATGAAGATGCGCTCAGGGAAGGTGTAGCGCATGACGTTGCGCGCACCACGATACACGCCTGAGCACATCGCGGCGCAGTAGAGACCGGGGAGATCGCCAAGGCCCTCCATGGAGCAGACGAAGTCCGGATCGGCGGCGGTCGCATCCTCGACGACCGTGCGGGCGATCCCGAGACGGCCGAGACCCCACGTGCCCTCACCGTTCTGGTCGCGGCGCGGATCGTAGCCCTCGTAGGCGCCGCCTGTACCGAGGACGTCGATGTAAGCGGTGTTGCAGTTCCACTCGCGTACGTACTTGTCGCCAATCCAGAAGCGCAGATACTCCCACCAGTCCGGGTCGTTGACCCAAGCGGTCTTCCACCAGAACACGGTCTTGGCGCGTTCGCCAGCAGCCAATGCGGCCTGATGCGCGTCGATCTGGTCAAGGTATTCGCCAAGCTCGTCGTCCGCAGGTGGCCACGGGGGGACAGCCCCCGCCGGCTCGGAGATGGCCTGCATGCGCTGGAAGTACTCGGGAGTCATCCAGGGAGTGTCGCCCGGATACTCGGATTTGCGGAAGTGGCCCAGATACCAGTCAGTAACGATGGGCAGAAGATCCATGTAGGCGTAATGGTAGTAGCCTCCGACATGTCCACCCCGCTGTTTGATCTGAGCGGCGGCTTCGGCGAGTTGCTCAGCCCCACCATACTGCGGAGACGGTTGGTACCAGGCAGCGCAGCAGGGACCGAGACTGAAAGCGAACTGGCCCCACACCTGCATCCAGTCAATACCGAAAGCCTGGCCACTATCATACCAGTCGACGAGGCCGGCGAAAGTGAACCGCTCGCGATAGTTTTCGGCCTGGATGTCGAGGAAGCCGTCGCAGGCTTTCGTCCAATCAGGATAGCTGGCGCGGCCGAAAGTCTCGTAGAACCACTCGCGGTAACGGTCGGCGCCCCAATGCCAGGAACCCGGATGGGTGGCGACGACGTAGCTGTAGCTGCGCTCCTCGCCTGGGCTGATGTCGTCAAGTTTCCGGAAGCCAGCAGCGAAGTGCTCGCCCTCGATGCCGGAAGCGCGCGAGGTGAAGAGCAAGTTGATCGCCTGGGGATCGTGTGCGCCGACGTATAGTCCACCGTCGGAGTCGTGCAGGGACTGCCAGGGCATGACCGTGCTGCCGGGATAGCGCTCGTCGCGTATGGGATGCATGCCGGGTTGGAGAGCAATGTGGCCGAAGGACTGCATACGGAACTGGCGGTCATCAAGACCGCTGGCCCCGAGGCGGAGGTGATCGAGGATCGGGAACTCAACAGCCACAAGATCAGCGGGCCCCTCAAGCACCTGGGCGGAGACGTCCCATGTCCAGGCGCCACCCTCGCCGGGCTTGATGAGATAGGTCACCTCGGTTCGACCGATACCGTCCATGCCGAAGCTGAATGTCGCGGTGAAGTGCTCGGAGTCCCCCTCGCAGGATTTCGGGCGGACCTCGGCGGCCACGGGTTCCTGGGGAACTTGCACCCAGCGTTCGCGGACCTCCTCCCACAACACTTCGGTGACGCTCTCCGGGCCGATGCGTGTCCACTGAGCTTCGCCAGCACGTTTGAGGTCAACCGACACGAGCGGGCGAGGAACTCCAGGGCAGGCGACCGCGCGACCGGCAGTAAGGTCCTCGATGAGAAAGAGGCCGCCGGTCGCGGTGTCGAAGACACATCGGGTCTGGCCGTCGGAGATGTCGACGAACTGGGCAGATTCGACACGGGCGACAAGAGCGAGTTTGCCGGGATCAGCCTGAAGATCGGCATCGAGCTGGACGCGAAGGCGCAGGGACTGACCCGGTGCGATCGATGAGATGTCGGCGCAGCGTGTGGCCGGGTCATAGGGAATTTCGCACCAAGCCCCAGCGGCGAGTGAGGCGGAGACAGAACTGGTCTGCGCCGGCAGGCCAGTTACCTGAAGCAACTCCTGAGCGCCAGGGATGAGGATGGGTGAAGTCTCGACCGACGCGACGGCAGGAGCGACGCGCGTCTCATCGTATGTGCCGTCGGGGGTGAAGTCCTCGACTGGCGAGAAGATAAGCTGGTCGATGGCCGGCGTGGCAAGGTGAAATTCGGTGAGCGTAAGGTGGTTGAGGCCCTCTTTGAGGGTGATGCTTCGCCGCTGCACCCAGTGCCAGTCCTGTGGCTCCTCGTTATCTTTCTCCTCCAGGAAATACCACATACCACCGTTCACGATGTCCCGGATGCGGCTGGTGCCCTCAGGCGTGGACACGCGCAGCCACAGCCAGTGCTCGCCCGCAGCGGGGGCGACGAACTGGTACCGGGCGGTGATGACGTGATCGATGAAGCCTCCGGCAGAGGCGTCGGCATCTGTTGGCAGAGGAGCGTCTGACCGGCGGAAGTCCGGGTGGCAGAAGTAACGGGTCGGTGCCTCTGCCTCGATGACGATGCGACCGTCAGCGTCAGGGCCAGGGACCGACTGCAATGCTGTGGCGCCGCGAGCGTCGAATGCACAACCGTCGCCCGATGCGTATTCGAGCGGTATGGTGGTGACGACGGGCGCGGCGTTGGCGATGCACGCAACCATGAATAGCGTAAGAGCCGCTGTGGCGGTCAGGCGTGGAGTAGTCATCGTGCGCCTCCCAGAGCGGAGCCAGAGAGCATATGCCATCCACGTCTTCCCTTGGTCGGTGGAGGAATCCTGCCTCGGAGAAGGTAGCGGGAGGCAGGCGGGGAACGTGGGCTGAGCGATGCGATGCGAAAGGGAGGATACCTCATGCCCGTGAAGATCGAGCCGACGCCCGGCAACACCGACTGGTTTGTGCCCACTGGGGCATCTACGCGTTGGCCGCGCGCCACGAGTGGGTCAAGAAGCGCGAGGCCATGAATGACGCGCAGTATCAGAAGTACTTCGACCACTTCTGCCCGGACCTGTATGATCCGGCCGAATGGGCGGCGATGGCGAGAGCCGCAGGCATGAAGTACTTCGTCATCACCACCAAGCACCACGACGGGTTCTGCCTGTGGGATACGGATCAGACTGACTACAAGGTGACGAACACACCGTGGGGCAAGGACCTGATCGCGCCGATGGTCGAGGCCTTCAGGGCCGAAGGGCTGAAGGTTGGGTTCTACCACTCGCTGATCGACTGGCATCACCCGGAGTTCCCGGTGGACATGGTGCATCCGCAGTCGGGCGACGAGGAGTTCCTGAAAGCCAACCAGAACCGCGATGTGAGCAAGTATGCGGAATATCTGCACGCGCAGACGGAAGAGCTGCTCACGCGCTTCGGGAAAGTTGACATGCTGTTCTACGACTTCTCCTACTCGCAGCGCGCCGCCGAGGGTCTGGTGTCGCATGGCAAGGGTAAGGATGACTGGCAGTCCGAGAAGCTGATCGAACTGATCCGCCGGCTTCAGCCTGAGATCATGGTCAATAACCGGACCGAGATTTTCCAGGACTACACGACGCCCGAGCAGCGCCCCGCCAAGGGCTGGCCGGAAGAGGATGGCAAGCCGGTGCTGTGGGAGGCCTGCCAGACGTTCTCGGGCGCGTGGGGATATCACCGGGACGAGTACACCTGGAAATCGGTGGAGATGCTGCTGCAGATTCTCATCAACGGCGTGGCTCTCGGCGGGAACCTGCTTCTGAACGTCGGCCCGACGGCGCGCGGAACGTTCGACGATCGCGCGAAAGAGCGGCTGGCCGGTATGGGCGAGTGGATGGACCTGCACAATCGGTCGATCTACGGGTGCACGAAGTCGGACTTCACCGCGCCGGGCGACTGCCGATACACGAAGAATCTGGAGACGGGGCGGCTATACTGCCACGTCTACACATGGCCCTTCCGAGAACTGGTACTGCCGGGGATGGCGGGCAAAGTCGGGTATGCGCAACTGCTCAACGACGCGTCGGAGCTACAGTTCGGTGAGGATGGCGAGGACCTTGTGCTGCAACTGCCGATCGAGAAGCCGGGGGTCGCGATCCCGGTGGTGGAACTCTACTTGAAGTGAAGCCTGACGCGCCTGCTGAGACAGCGACGAGGCCGGTCCAATCGACCGGCCTCGTTTCGTGTTTGCGGGCAGTCGGCTCAGTGGTTCTTCGCCCAGGCGATGTAGAGAGCAGCAGTGAAGTTGTAGTCGCGGATGGTGCCGATGCCGCCCTCGCCAGCCTGTCCGCCCTTGCGATGCAGCCAGAATGGGTGCGTTTCGTTGGCGGGATCATAGTACTCGAACACGCCGCCGGCCTCGTAATACCACTTCTGGATGGCGGCCATCGAGCGACGACGCAGCTGGTCGGCAACGTTGTCGTAACCGTAGTTGGACAGGCCCTCCCAGATGAGGTAATTGACATTGATCCAGCTCGGGCCGCGCCACATGTCATCGCTATACTCAGGCTCGTCGAGAGCGACGGTGGGCACGGGCATGGGCGACCAGAACGTCTCCCGGTCCGTCAAGTGATCGACGAGAATATCGGCCTGCGTGACGACAGGGATCATCCCGATGAGCGGCAGAAATGCGACCGCTGATTTCATGGTCATCCACTCTTCGGGATCCTCGC
>JALGSU010000080.1 GCA_029821735.1 Candidatus Zipacnadia bacterium
TTCCTCCTCCGTGAGCGGCTTGGACATGTACTCGTCAAGCCACGCCAAATCCCGCCGAGCTTCCGGCGACAGGTGACTGCGTTCTTCCTCGGCAGCTGCGCGTCTGTCATCGACCTTCGTAGTTGCCATCACTCTCACACTCCTCTCTCCCACAGTATACCCGCCCGCGCTCCGCGCATCAATCGCTATCCGGATCGTGGAGCCCGATCTCGTTGTAGTACGGCACGACGCCACGCTCATCCATCGGGTACCCGAAGCGCGCCACCAGCTCCTCCTTCGACGCCCCGTCGTCGCCGATCTCCTCCATCCACGCCATCAGCTCCGCGTGGAGTTCCTCGCGCCTGTGCGCCTCATCGGGGCTGGCGATCACGTTCGTGCGTTGGTAGGGATCGGCGTCGTTGTCATACAGCAGCCACGGACCGTTCTCGTCTTCGACGTACGTGTGCGTCTTCGTCCGCACGCCCCGCCACGCGCCGGCGTCGTGCTGATCGCCCGGAAAGGGCATCGGGTTTGCGATATACGCCGAGGTCGGCTCAAACCCACCCTCATTGCGCGCGGCGAGCGACAGATCGCAGCCCTGCACGGTGTCAGGCGCCTCCACGCCCATCAGACTCAGCAGCGTCGGCATGATGTCCGGCGCGTTCAGCAGCGTGTCGGTGCGCAGGCCCGCGGGCAGTTCGCCCGGCCACTGCATCACCCACGGAACCATGATCGACTCGTCCCATGGCTTCTGCTTGCGCTGCAGACCGTGCGCGCCGAGCATGTCGCCATGATCGCTGGTGAAGACCACGATCGTGTCCTCCGCGATCCCCTGCTCCTCCAACTCCAGCAGCAGCCGCCCGAGGTTGCGGTCCAGCGCGGTAATGTGCCCGTAGTAGCCCGCGATATCCCCACGCGCGAAGTCCTCGGTGTTCGGCGGCAGCGCGATCTGTGCCGGATCGTAGACGTCGTACTCGTCGGGCATCGCGTGATACGGGTTGTGCGGCGGCGCCCATGAGATGAACAGCGCGAACGGGTCCTGCGCGCGCTCACGGATGAAGTCCACCGCGATGTCGGTGAAGCCGTCCGCGGAGTAGCCGTCGATGAAGATCGGTTCCGGGGTGTCGCGGTAGTAGTGCGTCTTCATGTAGTTGTGCGTGCACTCGTTGGCCGCCCAATATTGAAAACCCTGGCGGCGGGGGCCGGGCGGGGTGAAGCCGCCGCGGTAGGGCCCGTCGAGGTGCCACTTGCCGATGTAGCCGGTGGCGTAGCCTGCGTCGCCGAGCACCTCGGCGATGCACAGCTCATCGACGGGCAGGCGCACGTCATTCATGGCGGTCCGGCAGGCGAGCGGGTAGCGCCCGGTGAGCATGGAGGCGCGGTAGGGCGTGCACACGGGGCAGGTGGAGACTGCGTTCTCGAACACCACGCCCTCCTGCGCCATGCGGTCCATGACGGGCGTGCGCACCTGTTCGTTACCCATGAACCCGCACGCCCGTTGGCGCATCTGATCGGCGAAGACGAAGAGAAGATTCGGCTGACGATCGGGCATGATGCGCCTCCAGAATGCCTTTATGGAGCGGCCGCCCCCCCCCGGCAGACGCTTTGCGTCTGGCGGCCTGTGTTGTTGCAGTTGGCGTACAGTTCACCACCCGCGCCACCATTCCCTCCGCACGCGGAGGACCCGCGCCCACAGACGCCGAACTCCCCCCCAGCACCGCCCGAGCGACGCGTGGAGGGGGAGTTCGTCATGCGACGCAAGCGCAGGACATTCGTGTGCGAGGAAGACGCGCTGAAGTACTTCGTGGACCGCGAGGAGGCGCTTGCCCTCACCCGCAAGGTGCTGGGCACGCCCGCTGGCGAGGATTTGCCCGTGCTGGTCTTCCACGGGACCGGCGGCCTCGGCAAGACCACGCTGCTCCAGAAGATCGTCGCCGACCTCGAAACCGGCGACGAGGAAGATCGCCTCCCCATCGCCTGGGCGGATTTCGCCGATGCGCGGGCCAACGTCCGCGACCGCGAGGCGCTGCTCCACCACATCAAGCGCGACCTCGCTCACGAGGGGATGCAGTTCCCGCGCTTCGAGGCCGTGGACGCGATGTCCCGCCAGCTTGCGGGCAGACCCGTCGATGAGGGCAGCGGCGACTTCTCAGTGCTCCTCGCCACCCTCGAAACGGCACCCGGAGTCGGTACGCTGTTGGCGCTGTTCCGCAATGCGAGCAAGCTGGAACGGTTCCGGCGCAGGTCGTATCACCGCCTCGACCTGCAGGACGCGCTCGAATGGCGTCAGCCATACGAGGCCCTCGACGCACTCCCTGCCGCCCTCATCGATGACATCAACGACGCCCTGCGCGACGAGAAGGCTCCCTGCCGCCCAATCCTCTTCCTGGACAGCCTGGAATGGCTTGATCCGGATGGTGAATCGGATGCCCTCACGTTGGAGGCCATCGGGGAGTTGTGCGAGGGCCTGCCGCAGGTCCCGATCATCGTCGGGGTGCGGACGTCCGACGGTAAGGAAGTCGCCGACCTCCCGTGCTTCTGCGGCGAGCGCGATGTCACGTGCCACGCGATCGACGTCATCCGCGATGGAGAGGACCAGCGCTACTACCTCAATCTGCGCGGCGTCCGGGAGGAGAGTCACGACGCGATCATCGACGTAACCGGCGGGCACGCGCTGTGGATGGGCGTGGCCGCGGACATCGCGCTCCAGGTGCAGGATACAGAAGATCGTGCCCTGACCGCGGAGGACCTGTACGGAGCCGCGGCAGAGCGCGAACGCCTCTTCGAGCGCCTCGCCGAGCGCCTGCCAAAGGAGCAGTGGCACCTGCTGCGCGCGGCCTGCGTCTGTCGGTGGTTCGACCG
>JALGSU010000081.1 GCA_029821735.1 Candidatus Zipacnadia bacterium
TTCTACCCGTTCTTCTGGTCGCCGCGGTCCGGTCCGTCCAATCCGCGACGATCAATCGCCGCCTACCGGGGTCGGGTCAGCAGCTTCTACAAGGCGTGCCGCGACCACGGTGCGAGCCTGTGGATGATGCCTCAAAGCTGGGGCACTGAGGAGACAATGCCTCTGGATCCGCCCAACTATGGCTACCGCAATGGCATGCGCACGCCGGCCCCCGGCGAGATCAAACTGCAGGGCTGGGTGGCCATCGCCGAGGGCGCCACAGGCATCATGTTCTACGCAGCAGTCGCTTCACGTGCGGGAGAGCACCAGCTCTGGACCCGAGACTGGGAGCGGACTGCGAACGCCGACGCAGCGGGTGATCTCTTCGCCGAAGTCGCGCGCGTGGGGCCACTCCTGTGTCGCCTGGAGCGCGACTACGGAGAAGAGGGATTCGTCAAGCTGAACTCAGGCAATGCGATCGCGCACAGCTTCGTGAAGCGCGAGGGCTACCCGGGCTCGGGCCGATACGTAGTGGTGGCCAGTTTGGACGGCTTTGAGGCCCAGACGGTGGAGATCGAGATCACTGCGGACGCGGGCATCTATGACCTGCTGGATCGGCGGGAGATCGACGGCCCCAACTGCTCCCTTCACCTCGGACCCGGTGAAGGGCGAGTGCTCCTGATCGGTTCGCGTGCAGACTTCACGGCGGACTGCGCGATGATCGACGAGGCGCGAAGAAAATATGCTGACTGAACCCGTTGGCTTCTGAGCGCCATCACGGCTGGGCGGCCAGGGCACCGGGAGGCATGCAAGGAGCCGGAAACGAATAGTCCGGTGGTGTGCAGCGGCGACAGCCCGTTCGAGAAACAGGGAGGAGAGCAGAAGAACATGTCCACCAAAGAGATACCGGCAACTGAGCTGAACGCCGAGGAGTTCATCGCCACACAAGTCGAACAGATATCCTCTGCCGTCGGAGACGGGCTGGCCATCAACGCCTTGTCCGGCGGCGTGGATTCGTCCGCCGTCACAATGCTGGGGCACAAGGCTCTGGGGGATCGGCTCAAGACCTACTTCGTCGACAACGGGATCATGCGCGAGGGCGAGCCGCAGTACATCGCTGACGTGTTCGCGGAGCTCGGCGTGCATGTCCAGCTCGTGGACGCTCGCGACAAGTTCCTCGACGCGCTCAGCGGGATCACCGACCCGGAGGAGAAGCGCGAAGCGGTCACCCAGACCTTCTACAAGGACATATTCGCGCAACTCGTGCAAGACAGCGGAGCGAAGTTCCTCCTACAGGGCACCATCCTCACCGATGTCGACGAGACGGCCGCAGGCATCAAGCGCCAGCACAACGTCTTCGAGCAGATCGGCATCGACCCACAGGAGGCCTT
This sequence comes from Candidatus Zipacnadia bacterium, assembly GCA_029821735.1. Taxonomy (GTDB): domain Bacteria; phylum Armatimonadota; class Zipacnadia; order Zipacnadales; family UBA5352; genus JALGSU01. The sequence goes on from JALGSU010000081.1 coordinate 1,371, forward strand.
CGGCTACCAGATCCTCGAGCCCTTGATCCAATTGCGCAAGGATGGCGTGCGCATCATCGCCGCGGCCGTGGGGCTCCCCGAGGCGATCTGGGACCGGATGCCCTTCCCGGGGCCGGCGCTCGCAGCTCGGGTCATCGGCGAGGCCACGCGAGAGCGCATCGCACTCGTCCGCCATGCGACCGCCATCACCGAAGAAGAGCTGGCGGGAGTTGACGCCTTCCAGTACATGGCGATTCTGCACGAGGACCGCGTCACGGGCATGAGGGACAACCGACGCGAGTTCGGCAACCAGATTGAGCTGCGCTGCTGGGACAGCGTGGATGCTCGCATTGCCACGCCCACGCGCCTGCCGTGGGAGACGCTTGAGGGCCTGGCGACCCGGCTCGTGTCCGAGGTGCCGGGCGTGGTGAGCGTGACCTACAACGTTGCCACGAAGCCGCCGTCCACGATGGAAGTGGTGTAGCCGGGTCGGTCGGGGCGTCGTCGAGCGAGGCGGCGCCCGGCCAAGGTCGCCTCGCCAGTGACTTCGCGGACCCTTGTCAGCCACTCCTGGGATCCTGCGTGCCGTCGGACAGGTAGTGCCAGTCGCTGAAAAACGCCTGCTCACCCTTGCCGGCCGGGCCCGCTAGAGCTACCTGACCCTTCCCCGTCACGGCTTCGCGCACGCCGTCCAGGGCCGGGTCCACATAGCGCGCGAACCACTCGTCCAGTCGCCCCTTCAGGCCCTCCGACTCCCCCTCACATTCCTCTGCGCCGTACAGGTTCGCCGTCTCGTCGGGGTCATTGACCAAGTCGTACAACTCATGCGGACCGTAGGGATACCGGTGCACATACTTCCACTCCCGGGTGCGGATCATGCGCACGGGTCCATACTCATCGTACACGACCACCTGGTCTCGCCCGTCCATTCCGTCACCCCTGAGCAGCGGCGCGAAACTCCGCCCGGGCAGCGAACCCGCGTCCGCATTCTCGAGCCCCAGGTAGTCCAGCAGCGTGGGCATGAAGTCGTAGTGGCTGAGCAGATCCTCACAGACCTGACCCTCGGGGACATGCCCCGGCCGGCTGATCAGGGCGGGCACTTTCACCGATGTGTCATACATGTTCAGAGGGAAGCTGGCGTTGCCCTTGCCATAAAGGCCGTGGTGGCCCATGTTCATCCCGTTGTCGCTGGTGAAGAAGATGAGCGTGTTTTCACGCAGGCCCCGAGCCTCCAGCCAATCGACGACGCGCCCCACGTTGCGGTCCATCGCGGTAACCGCAGCGAAATACCCACTCAGGATCGAGCGCCGGCTCTCCTCATCCGTCCCGTAGGGGGCGGAGTTGATCTGCCACGCGTGCATCGGCTCTCGAGGGATCGAGTCGAAGGCGCAGTTCTCGTGGTAGTCGTCGTAGATGTCATGCGGGTGTTCATCGCGCCCCCACGGGCTATG
>JALGSU010000082.1 GCA_029821735.1 Candidatus Zipacnadia bacterium
CTCCTCTGTCATCTCGCGGGGCGAGTCTATGGTGTTACATGAACTTTAACGCACGATCTCGGTCGCGGTGGGTAGTACATATGACAGTGGCGGATGTCCGGGCCGAAGTGCTGAATACCACACAGATACTCGCAGGCGAGGGGCCCGCCCATCGAGCGGGACTGCCGGGAACCGCGCAGGTAGCGCAGGCGTTGCTCTCTATGAAGGCCACGGACGCGCATGACAGAGTTCGGACGGGGGGCCCAATGTGCGCAGGCTGAGCCGAGCATGGTTGTGGGGAACACTCGTCTGGCTGGCGGCGGTCGCGCCGGTCCACGCGCAGGGCGTGGAATGGCAGGTACACGCCGGGTTCGAGGGCGTTTGCTCGTACGACAGTCCCGTGCCGGTCCTCGTCGAATTCACGAACAACGGCCCGGCGCGCAAAGGCCAGTTGACCATCGGCAGTCGCCGCGAAGGCCACGGCGATGATTCGGTGCGCTACATCGTCCCCCTCGATCTCCCCGAGAACTCCCACAAAACCTACTCGCTTGAGGTGCGCAACCCGTCGCAGCGCCAGTTGATCCTCACGCTCAACGGCCAGAGCGAGAAGCGCGATATCCGGGACATCCGTGAGGTCGCCGCCGAGGACGTGCTGATCGTCGCCATCTCCGAAAATCCCTCGCTGCTGCAATTCCTCGACAGAAGCGCCCTGGCCTATGGGGGGAATATAGCCAAGCCGGCTGAAGGTGCAGTCGCGATCGGTCACACCATCCCCGGTAACATGCCACACTCGTGGGCGGGCTGGCGGGGCGTGGACATAGCGGTGGTGGCGGCCGAGCGGTTGTCGGAGGCATCCCCTCAAGAAATGGACGCACTACGCCAATGGGTACAGCTTGGCGGGAGCCTGATCGTCAACGGCGGCGTGTTTGGGCCGGGGATGGCCAGCGGGCCGCTGGGTGAGATGCTGCCTCTGCAGGTGACCGGCACCCGGACTGTGAGCGAGCTGCGGGCGCTGGGTGCGTGGGCTGGTCACCCCCTCGAGGTGCAAGAGACGCTAATCGCCGCGGGGCGGCCTGCCGCTGGCGCGCGAGTGCTGTGCGGGACTCCTGGGTTGCCGCTGATCACGACGCGCGATGTGGGCTCGGGCGTCGTGGCGATGACCGCCTTCGACCTCACGGGCCGGCCGGTGAAGTACTGGGACGGGCAGGAAGAGATGTGGGTGCGGCTGGCGTGCGAACTCGATGTGCACCGAGGTCAGCGCCACTTCGACACGCTGAGTTCTCAGGACTATTTCCCCGGGATGACAGATCGGTACGTTGACAGCCTCGCACGCACGGCGAGGTCGCATGTCGAGCCCGGGCTCCCCTCCGCCGGGCTGGTGATGGGCTTTCTGCTGGCGTATATCATTGTCCTGGTGCCGGTCAGTTACATCGTTCTGGCGCGCCGGGACCGCCGGGAGTGGGCGTGGATCACCACGCCGATAGTCGTGCTGGTCTTCACCTTCGGCGCGTATGGCATCGGCTATCTCAGTCGAGGCGGGAAGACTATCGTTGATCGCGTCGCGCTGGTTGTGGCTCAGTCGGGCGACAGCGCCGCGCTCGGATCAGGCGCCGTCGCGGTCTTCTCGCCTGGTTCGCGGAAGTACGCCTTTGACCTGGAAGGTTCGGTGGCTTCGCCGAGCTGGGTCGGCGACCCGGGCAACGTGATCTATGGGCCGCAGCGCAAAATCACCGGCTTCCGGATCAACAAGTGGTCGTGCCGGTCGCTGACGGCGGACTTCGTGGCTGATCTGGGCGAGGGCATCGAGGCGCACGCCATCCTCGATGGCCGGAAACTGACGGCGCAAGTCACCAACAACACGGGGCTGCCTCTGCGTGGCTGCCGCATCCTGCGCGGGGGGCAAGAGGGGGCGCGTGTGGACCTCGCAGCCGGGGCGAGTACCCAGATGACCTTCGACAGCCCGACACAAGCCGGTAATCTCGACCTCGGTGCGGGCAACGATCCGTACAGCTACAGTGGCAGACGCGCGTCGGCCCGCCGGCGAAGTCTCTTCGACAAACACAGCCTGGCGGACCTCGCGGTGGCGGAGCTGGCGCAGGACGACCGGATGCAGCCATACGGGATGTCGCCTTACGCGGGCAACAGCAACAGACCATACCTGCTTGCGATATGCGAGGAGCCGATGCTGACGGTCGATCCGGTGAGGACGCGCGCCCGCCTCACCGACTGCACGATCATCATCGTTCCGCTGGTAGTGACCATCAGCTCCGGCAACCGCGTCTCGATCGAGGACTGGATGGTATCACAGAACGTTGTCGTTACAGAGGGCAGCGTCGCCACTATGCCCCGCGATGACCGACTGATGAGCATCAGCGACGGTGCCATCATCCTCGACATCCAGGTGGATACCGGCGACAAGCAGTGCAGAGCCACCAGCCTCAAGCTGCAGATAGACAGCTCTTCTGACGGGTACTCATCGACCCCGTCCAGCCCGACAGCCCCGAGAACACAAGCGTGGAGCCGGTCGCGTGGCGAGTGGGTTGCGCTGAACGCCGGTCCGGGCAGGCCGGCGGAGACGCTGCGCTATTCGGCGGGGGATACAACCTCTCACGACTATGTTCTGGGCCGTCCAGGTGATTGCATGAGCGCGGACGGCGTGGTGCGCGTGCGTCTCAGCGCGTCCGACTGGGTCCATATCACCAAAATCAGGCTGACCGGCGAGATCGAGAAAAACGGTTCGGGAAACTCGTCGCGGTGGACAACCTCTGGTTGTCGATCGACCGCGGCGACGCATTCGGATTCATCGGGCCCAACGGGGCGGGGAAGACCACCTCGATCACCATGCTGGCGACACTGCTGGAGCCGGATGCGGGAACCGCTGAGGTATGCGGGCACGACATCCGCAAGGACCCGGAGGGGGTGCGCTCGGTTGTGGGCTACATGCCGGACTTCTTCGGCTTGTATGAGGACATGAAGGTCTGGGAGTATCTGGACTTTTTCGCAGCGGCGCACCGCGTCCCATACTCGCAGCGGCGCAAGATCATCAAAGACGTGCTGGAGCTTACCGATCTGGGCTACCAGCGGGATACGTACGTGGAGGCGCTGTCGCGGGGGATGAAGCAGCGGTTG
>JALGSU010000054.1 GCA_029821735.1 Candidatus Zipacnadia bacterium
CCTGGACCGCCTCGATGCCTGGCAGTCGGTCACCTTCCCGATGACCGTCCTCGAAGGCCCCGATCGCTGGGTCGTCATCGGAGACCGTTCGCTGGACGCCTTCGCCACGCTCACTCCCAACTCGCCCGCCGGCTACTTCCCGTCGGTCCAGCAAAACCCCATCGGCATCAAGCCCGGCGACGAGTTCCGCTTCTCGCTCACCTGGAAGTCCTTCCCGAAGCAGACCAGTCTGCTCCGCGACGCCTGGCGCTGGTATGGCGAGAGCGTCCGCAGCGAAAACCCGTTGCTGACCGACTTCGTGCCCTACCAGCCACACTCCCCGGCACGCACACTCCCGCCCGGGTGCGAGGTCAGCGCCTCAGGCAAGCCCACCGGTCAGGGCGCGCGCTTTGATATGGCCAACACCTTGCCCGGGAGCAACGTCTGGTACTTCGGCTGGCACGATTGGGTCAACGAACGCTACCCGACTGAGGGCGAGTGGTGGACCCGCTTCGCCGGTTGGGGCAAGGAATCCGCCGAGGACTTCCGCGCCGCAATCGCCGAATACCGCGAGAATGACTTCAAGTGTTACCTCTACTTCCGCCAGATCGCCAACCTCGCTCAGCGCGGCGAGCAGATCCCCGAGGACTGGGTGCGCGCCGGAGCGGGCGGTTCGCTCGACATGTATGGTGGCGGCTACACCGTCGCTCTGCCCGAGAACGTGCAGGAGGCCACTGGCTACTCGCAGATTCCCTGGGGCATGTATGACTTCGGCAACGCCGACTTCCGCGCCGACTACCTCGCGCAATGTCGCGCCTGCATGGACTACTACCAGCCCGCCGGCTTCGCCTGGGACATGGGTTGGGCTCCGAAGAACCCCGGCATCTTCGCCGTGCAGGCGCAGATGTATCGCTGGCTGGCTGAGAACCATCCGCAGATGCGCGTGATCTCCAACGAAGCCTCCGGCACGCCCTCGCAGTGGTATTCCGACTGCGTGCTCATCGAGAACGGTATCCTCTACGGGAAGAGCAAGTGGACGAGGTCGGCAAGGCCTTCGGCACTCAGATCGCCAGCATCGAGCGCACCCACCAGTTCCGCCGCCTCGCCGAGAACATCGTCAAGGGCACCGCCGGTTGGGCCTACCCGGCGGGCCGCGCGGACGCCGAGCGCTGCGCCACCTGGGCGCTCGCCCAGCCTGACATGCCCGCCGAGGAGGAGGCGCGCATCAAGCGCCTCGCCTACCGGATGCACCTGCGCGCGGGGCTGCGCAACATGGGCCTCGGCGCCAACTGGGCATACGCAGACGGCATACGTTACTACCCCTGGCCTCTGCACGAGGACCTGCTCGCCTTCATGCGCGAGATCATGAATGTCCCCCCGATGCACGAGAGTTTCGCGCTGCAACTGTCCGGTGGATCCGACACCTCCGCCCTGCTGCACGCCGGTGGCTGGGCCGATGCCGCCCGACTGCGTCTGGCGATTTTCAACGATGACGCGTCCGACGCTGACTTCTCGCTGCTCGTCTCGCGCGAGGCACTCGCGCAGCATGGCTGGACTGGCTCATGCGCCAACGCGACCGTGCACGTGGCTGACACCGCCGGCGAATTCGTCGCCGTGCAGACCGAAATCACCGAGGCCGCCGATGGCGTCACTATCCGCGGCAGCCTCCCGCCCTTCACCCTTCTCGTCCTGTCCGCTGACGCCAATCGGTAGGGGCGACGGAGGAATCGGCCCGCGCGCGGGCAATCTTGCGCACTATATGTGACCTCACGGCAAGGAGACATGCCTGATGCTGAAGTCGCAGCAGGTCAAGGACTACGCGCTCAAGTGTGGCGCCGACATCGTCGGCATCACCTCCATGGATCGCTGGGAGGGCGCGCCCACGCAGTGCGACGCCCGCTTCATCGCCCCGGACGCCAAGAGCATGATCGTCATGGGCTTCCGCATCCCGCGCGGCACGCTGCGCGGCATCGAGGAGGGCACCTTCTTCATCCCCTATGCCTCGATGGGCTACGCGGCGATCAACTTCATTCTCCAGCCGATGGTATGCTGGAAAGTCACCGCGATGCTCGAGGACGAGGGCTACGAGTCCGTGCCCATCCCCAATAACTTCGGCTGGAACAACACGGACTTCAATGGCCAGATTCCCGACGCGATCAGCACGACCAACCTCGCCAAGAGTGTTCCCGTCGAGCCCGGCAAGCCCGCGCCTGATGTCTTCCTCCACGCTCGCTTCGCGGCGTTCATGGCGGGTCTGGGTGAGATCGGTTGGTCGAAGATGTTCCTCTCGCCGCGCTTCGGCCCCCGCCAGCGTCTCGCCTTCATCATCACCGACGCCCCCCTCGAACCCGACCCGATCTACGAGGGACCGTCGCTGTGTGACCGCTGCATGATGTGCGCGCGCGACTGCACCGGTGGCGCCATCCCGACCGACAAGTCCGTCAAGGTCAATGTCGCCGGCCACGATCTGGAGTGGGCTGACATCAACTACGATCTCTGCCGCCCCTACTTCGCCGGAGGCTCCGAGGAGCACAATCCCTTCATGGTCACCGAGGAGGACCGCGAGGGGTTCCAACTCCCCTCCGGACGCTCCAACTCCTTCAAGATCCCTGCGACCTACTCCTATGGCCGCGCCCTTGAGGGCGCCAGTGGCTGCATCCGCGCCTGCATGATCCACCTCGAAGAGCAGGGCAAGCTCGACAACAAGTTCGAAACACCCTTCCGCCGCCGCAAGCCCTGGCGGATTCCCTGGCCGCGTCAGACCTGAGAGATGTCCCCGCCCGCTGAAAGGAGCAGCATACGATGCTCACGTCAGAGGACGTAAAGAAGCATGCACTCAAGGCAGGCGCCGACATCGTCGGTATCGCGTCCATGGACCGCTGGGAGGGCGCGCCCCTGCAATGTGACGCGCGCCAGATCGCCCCGGCTGCCAAATCCATGGTCGTGATGGGCTTCCGTATCCCGCGCGGCACCTTGCGCGGTATCGAGGAGGGCACCTTCTACATCTCATACGCCTCCATGGGCTACGCGGCCATCAACCACGTGCTCCAGCCGATGGTCTGCTGGGACGTCACCGCCATGATCGAGGACGCCGGTTACGAGGCCGTACCCATCCCCAACAACTTCCCCTGGACCAACCAGAACTCCGGTGGTCAGGACCCGTCGCAGACCGGCCTGCCGAACTACAACAAGAGCGTGCCCGTCGAGCCTGGCAGAGCTGCGCCGGACGTCTTCGTCCATATGCGCCTGGCTGCGTACATGGCCGGCCTTGGTGAGATCGGCTGGTCGAAGATGTTCCTGTCACCGCGCTTCGGTCCGCGCCAGCGCCTCGCCGCCATCATCACCGACGCACCGCTTGAACCCGACCCAATCTACGAAGGGCCGACGCTGTGCGACAAGTGCATGGAGTGCACTGTCGGCTGCACTGGCAACTGCATCCCCACCGACAAGTCGGTGAAGGTCACCGTCGCCGGCCACGATCTCGAGTGGGGCGACATCAACTACGTCGACTGCAGTCGCTACTTCTGCGGAGCGGCCGAGGAGCACAATCCGTGGATGGTCACCGAGAAGGACCAGGAGGGATTCCAGCAGCCCGTCTCCCAGAGCCAGCAGTACAAGGTCGGACCCACCTACGGCTATGGCCGGGCGCTCGAAGGCGCCAGCGGCTGCATCCGCTCATGCATGATCCACCTCGAAGAGCAGGACAAGCTCGACAACAAGTTCGAGACGCCCTTCCGTCGCCGCAAGCCCTGGCGCATCCCGTGGCCACGAGTCATGCCCGACGGTAGTTGACCCGCAGTTCGCGCAGCGAACTGCGTTGTGGCGCGGAGCGAACAGCGGCGAAGCCGATGAGAGCACGGGGGTGTGGTGGAGAAGCCCCCCTTGGAGGCAATTTCCCATGCGCGCATTCATGTGCTCGATCATGGGCCTGTGCCTGGCGCTCACTTGCGCCTGCGCAGAGGCCCAGTTGCCCGTGTACGACAGCTTCGACACCGAGCCCCTGCACGAACGCTGGACCGTTGACAGCGCGGGCGACAACACCGCCAGCGTTGACCTCAAGCGTCAGGCGCTCATGCTCGCCGGCCTCGACAATCAGTTCAACCACGTCGAGACCCCCATGCCCGAGGGCGCCGACCGCGTGCAGGTCGACATCTGCAACATCTCCGATATCACCGCCTCCTGGTCCCCCAGCCTCATCCTCTATTGGGACGACGGCAACTGGGTTCGGCTGATGGTCAGTCTCATGTATGACCTGCGCGTGCTCTCCTCAGTTGACCAGGAACACGAGGTCACGCCCGGTGGCCTGAAGATCCGCGCCGGCGACTGGTACCGTTGCGCGATGCAGATGGAGGCCGACACTGTCCGCGTGACGTGCGCTCCCGTCGGCGAGCCTTTGCGCGAGGTCGCCGTCCTGCCCCGTCCCGAAAGCTGGACCGGGCAGCCGACCATCATCATCGGCAAGGGGTACATGCACGTCGGCACCGGCAACCCGGACTTCGACAACAACTACCACAAAGCCGCCAAGCGTACGCGTGTGGCCTGCGATGACGTCATCATCGGCGACCCGACCGGTCTCGCCGACCAGATTGCGGCCAGCATCGAGCACCGCGAAATTGCCGGCCAGCATGACCCAACTCAGCTCCAGGTCGCCTTCTGGCCCAGCATCACCCATCCCGACACTCAGGACACCATCTGGCTCGCGCCGGACCTCTATCAGCGTTTGACGCTCCTGTACTCCAACTTCGACTCCGAGCAGGCCGCCCAAGACTTCCGACTGCAGCTCGAACTCCCCGACGGCCTCGGCCTTGATCGCATCACACTCGGCGCCCAGACCCTCGAAATCACCGAGACGCCCATCGCGGGTGGCACCGCGTATGAAATCCGCCCCCGGGGCGGGATGGGTATGCCACCGGAGATCGGCGGCGTCGACTATGAAACCAAGCAGCAGCCCGGCTGGTTCTCATGGCCCCGCAATACGGTCATGCAGGACCTCGCCCTCTTCTGCGAGCCCGTACCTGCCGCCGATGGCGCCACCATCCGCGCGCGCGCAGTGGCCTCCTCCGGTGCCGGGCCCTGGCGCGAGATGACCATCAGCATGGTCGCTCCTGTCCCCGAACTGCTCGATGGCCCCGACGAGGACCTCGGCCTCAGCATGTGGGGCGGCGACATCGCGGCGAAGGTCTCGGCCGAACCCGAAATACTCGACCGCCTCATGGCCACATGGGCGCGCCTCGGCGTCAACCGCATCCACACCCACGGGCGCGAGCCGGTCGTCACCGCCGCCAAAGCCCATGGCATCGATCCCTTCCTCTACTCCTGGTGGCACTACTCCACCCAGTGCCCGCCCGCGTACCTGCCCGCCGATGACGAGAAGTGCTCCGAGCCTCGCCGGCGCGGCTCGGGCTTCTGCCCGCAAGTCATCGGCGAGGGCATCGGCACCTACGGTCGCTTCCTCGATGAGGTCACCGCGAAGATGGCCGAGAGCGGCTGCGTCGGATTCATGCTCGATTACGAGTGCACCATGCCCATGTGCTTTGACGACCGCTGCAAGCAGGCTTTCATCGAGTATACCGATCTCGCCGACGTCAACTGGCCCGAGGACGTGCAGGACGAGGGTCGCTACCGCGACCAGTGGATCGGCTTCCGTTCGTGGCAGGGGGGCAGGTATTGCGGGGCCATCCGCGACGCCGCCCGCCGAGCCGTTCCCGACTGTCCCATGCAGGCCTGGCTGGCTGGCTACGATTACAGCAACACGATCAAGTCGCACCAGATTGACGTGTCCAGGGCCGCCGAGTTCCTCACCGAGCCCGAGACTCCTCACTACACCTTGCCCGCCGACTACTCGGACATGTGGATCGATGAGGCGGGCCTCGGCAGTGTTGAGATGGGCATCAAGACCGTCCAGGACACTCTCGATACCCCTGCGGCAGCAGAACACGCTGGAGCGATCCGCAAATTCTCGACGCGCAGATACAGACCATCATCGCCCAGGGCGCCCGCGGGGTTTCATTCTGGGGCGGACACTTCCACGGCGGCACCGACGGGCGCTACATGCACAAGCTCGTGAAATGGCACAACCTGCTCGCCACCGCCAGCGAGTTCCTCTGGCATGGCGAGCGCAACGACGACCTCGCCCGGGTTGATGACGATGACACGAAGTTGCTCCGCCGCATCGTCTGGACGCACGGTGGCCGCCGCCTGCTGGCGCTGGTGAACCTGTCCCAGGAGGACCGCAGCTTGACCGCGGGCGTCGAGGACTGCTCGACCGATGCGAAGATGTTGATGACCGACACCGACGTGGATCTGACGCAGCCGATCACAGTCCCCGCGCTGGATGGACTGTGGCTGGTGCTCGATGCCAACTGATCTGAGAGGACGATGACAATGTCGGAGAGACTGCTTCACTGGACCGAAATGACTCCCAATGACCTGGACGCCGCAATCGATCACCTGCCCCTGGCTATCGTCCCGGCCGGCTCGCTCGAATGGCATGGACCGCACTTGGCCACTGGCGCCGACTACGTGCGCGGCGACGACATCTGCGCCGCGGTTGCTGAGCGCCTCGATGGGGGAGTGGTGTTGCCCGCCACATGGGTCGCGGCGCCCGGCTTCTGCAACTGGCGCGGCACCATCAGCTTCACGCCCGAACTCGTCAAACTGGTCGCCGCCGAGCTCTACCGAGAGTTGGAGAAGTGCGGCTTCCGCTATGTCTTCGTACACCTCGCTCACGCTGGCAGAATGCAGAGCGAGAGTTGGGGCGACACCGCCGAGGAGTACATGAAAGACGCGGACTTGCGCGTACTCGTAGCGTCCGGCCCCGCCGTCCCGCCGGACACCGGGCTCGGCGGCGGGCATGCAGGCCCGTATGAGACCGGCGAGGTGATGGCTGCTGGCGCCAACTACGTGCACCTCGACCGCTTCGACCCGGAAGACCGGCAGCTCCCCAAGTATGACGGCTGCGATCCGGAGCTCTACTCACGCGGCTTGAGCGCGGACGCCACCGAAGCAGTCCACAAGTTCATGGCCAAGGAGTTGTATGACTGGGATGCCGACCTCGTCGAGAAGGTCACGCCCGAGGCCGCCCGGCGGCACACCGAGATGACCTGCGACGCTATCGCCGCCGACCTCCGCGCGTGGATGGCGGGATAGCGAACGGAACAGACTGCCGAACAGACTGCGGGGAGCGATTCGATGTTGCTCTTTCTCGACGAAAGCGGAACCGATCACGGCGTTGCTCCGTATGAGGTCACTGGCGGCATAGCCATCGATGAGCGATATCTGTGGGAGTATGTGTTGAGCATCGCCGACATCGAGGAGCGCTGCTTCGGAGGACGCCTGAGTGATCTCTGTCCGGGCAAGGAGTTCAAGGGCAAGAACCTGCTCGGGAGGGACAAGTTCCGCTTCGCCGCTCAGAGCCCAGCTCTGCCGGCGCAGGAGCGGCGTGAACTCGCCTGCAGGTTTCTGCACAGAGGCCAGCACGGCGAGGCCCCCCGTCGGGAGGAATTCACCGCCTATGGCCAAGCATGTCTGACCTACGTTGACGAAGTGCTCAGCCTGTCTCAGACCTTTGGGGTAAGAGTTTTCGCGGTGATGGTTGCGCCCGAAGCGCCGCTTCCCAGCAGCGCCGACGCTCTGCGCAGGGACGTGGCCTTCCTTTTCGAGCGATACTTCTATTACCTGCAGGACCTTCACTCAGACGCGCGGGGGCTCGTCGTTTTCGATGAGTTGGAGAAGTCCCAATGCCGCCGCCTGATCGAGCGCATGCACGGCTACTTCCTCAGGACCCGCAATGGTCAGGAACGCAGCGGTCTCATCATCCCCGAGCCATTCTTCGTCCACAGCGACCTCACGACCGGAACGAGGGTCGCCGACGTTGTGATCTACGTTCTCAACTGGGCGTACCGCTTCAGCAGTGACATGGACGGACCGGTTCGTGAGGAGTTGCGGGACTACGCCTCGAAGATAGAGGAGATGGTCTTCCAGACGGTGCGCACGGACGAGAACAGCAGAGATTGGCCGATATATGGAGTCAAGTACATCAGCGACCTGCGGGCACGCGAAGAGAGGAATGGCTGAGCAAAAAGAAAAGGAGACAGAGGTGACACTTAGCCACCAAAGCCTCCACCATTATTATAGACACAAATCCCCCCGGTGTAAACCCATCGGGGGGATTTGGCATGTAGACACAGCCGCCGTTGCCTTCACCCGCACCCCGCATACTCACAAAGACGGTCGGCGATGTCCATCAGCGCCGTCGCGTTCTCCACATCGGCGCGCCACTCCTCCGGGATGGCGCGCTCGCCGTTGTACGCCCCCGAGATCGCGCCCGCCATGCATGCCAGCGAGTCCGAGTCTCCATCCGTGTTCGCCGCATGCAGCACGGTCGCCGCGTAGTCGTCCGGCGTTCGCCAGAAGCTGTAAAGCGCGCCCGCCACCGCCTCCTCCGCCACCCAGCCCTCTCCCAGCAACTCCCACGCCTCTGCGGTCGGCAACTTCAGCGCCTCGGGCACTGTACTCAACCGGTCCGTGAACTCCACGCTGATCTCGTCCGTGAGAGCGAACACGCGATCGTACATCTCCTCCACATCGGCGTCCGCCAGCGCCATGCTCACTAACGCCGCCATCCCGACAGCTCCTGCCAGCGCGCACGGGTGCCCGTGCGTGATGACGCTCGAGGCGATGCCCACCTCGGATATCTGCCCATCATCGTCCGGCCACGCCAGCCCGATCGGCGCGGCTCTCATCGCCGATCCGCACCCCTTCGATTCCGCCACGCCTGACTCTCGCCAGTGCGTGCCGGACGCGTAGTTGCGGCAGCCGGTCAGACATGTGTTCCCAGGTGCTCTGTGGCCGCCCTCGGGCTGAGACTCCCACTGCACAAACTCCGTACCGACACCAGCCATCACATCGCCCAGCGCGGCACCCGGCCCCGCCGACAAGATCCCCTCGGCCAGCGCCATGCTCATCTGCGTGTCGTCGGTGTAGCTGCCCGCCGGGAACCTGCCTGCCTCGAATCCGCCCACACCCTCCGGGCCGAAAGCGTCCAGCCGATCCTGACCATGCAGGAACTCCACCGGTTGGCCCAATGCGTCGCCGATCGCCAGTCCCAACATGCAGCCGCGATACCTGTCGCGCATCATCTGCCACCTCCCATATGGCCTTGACGACGATTGACTGCTCCCACTGAAGTGTTCGTGCAACACCCGTGTTCTCCTGCCCGCAAGAAACTGCGGCAGGAATAGCGGGGACCGGAACCGAACTCTCAGACAGATGCGGCGACTCACACTGGCGTTGAAGAGGAGTGGTGCACGTGCACAGGATGGCGACACTGGCGGTGCTTGCGCTGATGATCGCGGGGATCTCTCTGGGAGTCGGATGGGCTGCGCCACAACCGCTGCCGACCCCAATGATGCATAGGTTGCAGTTGACTCCCGCGATGCGGGTCAACCAGTTCGAGAGCGCGATGAACGCCAACAAGGTTACGCAGAAGGACCAGCGCGCGGCGATTGCGAAGTTCAAGCAGTTGCCCGACGAACTCCAGGACCAAATCATAACCACGCTTCAGCCGGATTACGCCAAGTTGGTCCGCGCCGATGACCTTCTCATGACCAGAGTTGACGCGAGATGGCTGCGTGATCACCTCGAACTGGCGTTCATGATCAGCAGCATCTGGCCGTCGCAAGGCACGCCGGACGGCTGGGGCTATGCCTACGGCATGTCCTTCAACGACGACTGCAAAATCTTCTTCGATGGCGTAGAGGTCGAGACATACTACCTCTCATGGTCCTTCGAGTTCTTCCCGAACTCGTTGGCCTTCAAGATCCCCGCGGCAGCATCCCGCGGTGTCGAACACGAAGTCTACGCGCGCAACATGACCAACAGCAATCAGACCGCGATCAAGATGTATGAGATCGTGGCGCCCCGGAGCTACCGTGGCATATGGGGCTGGAAGTTCCATAACTTCAGCGACAACACCATCCCCTGGCACCTCTACTCCAACTACTTCGGCGAGAGCGCCGTGGAATACTCGAACGGCACTCACCGCCCCGCCGCCCAGGCCTGGTATGACAGTGCCTACAAGGGTGCCGGTGGCGGAGGAAACTGCTACGGCATGTCCGTCTCCAGCCTGCGCTTCCGCAACAGCAACTTCAGCCATATGAACTGGGGCACCTGGCTCAATGATCCCGCCAACCACCACCAGTGGCTGTGGGACTATGAATGGCAGACCGAGACAAAAGAGACGGTCCAGCAGATGCAGGGCAGTTGGTACACTCAAGAGCAGCTCGACGCCTATGTCGCCGCCGACTCCGCCCAGGACGCTCGCGGCTGCTACAACCGCGTCGCGTCCCTCGTCACTCAGCCGCAGAACCGGCCCGTGCTCGTTTACTGGGGCAATGGCTGGGGGCATGCGGTCGTGCCCTACGGCGTCCGCGTGAACGGCGATGCGCGCGAGATGCTCGTCTACGACAACAACAATCCCTACCGCGAGAACGAGACTGGCAACGTTGACCCCAGCATCGCGACCGTCAACTGGGGCGCCAACACCTTCTCCTGCGGCGGCGGGACGACCGGCATATGTGTCTCCTACAACGAGTGCACGCCCGCCAACCCCCACCTGCCCGGCTCCGAGTATGGTGGCCCGGGGGCGGAGACCTCGGTCATCGTCGCCTCAAGTGACACCAAGATCAACCAGATCACCGACGAAGCTGGCCGCACGTTCTTCAACCCCGACGGCACCCGCAACACGAACCCGAACACCAGCATCCCCAACTCCACGGTCCTTTACCCGCTGGTCCAGGGGCCGGTGATCCGTGGACCGGTATTGCGCGGACCCGTACTGCGCGGACCAGTCCTGCAGAGGCCGGAAATCGCTCCTCGCGTACCGACCGATGCGCCCACCGTGTTCGTCTTCGCCAACAGCTCCGGCAAGGACTTGCAGATAGCCCTCAGCGGCCCCGCCGAGAAGCAGTGCAGCCTCTTCCAGAGAGGCGTCGTCTTTGAGGCAAGGGCCAATGGCGCCGGTGACCTGAAGCTGAACGATCTGCTCAGTGACACCTTCACCGTTGAGGTGCTCAACCCGCAGGCCCTGCAGGTCACGCGCCTCCAGTTCATCAGGTCCACCCGGCCTGGCGACAAGATGTTCAATCTCGACAACCTGCGCGGTCTGGACGCTCAGACCTTGCGGCTGCTCCCCAACAAGCCCGGCACCCGTCTTGACGTCGAGGGCGGCCCTGCCCTGCAGTTCGACCTGCAGATTCAGGGACCCGTCGGCCAGGGAGCGAACGTAAGAAACTTCACCAACCTGGCGTTGCAGGCTGGTGCAGCCCTGCGCCTGCAGCCGACCGACTGGAAGAGCCTCGGCCAGTCGCAACTGCGCCTGCAACTGCGCAACCTCGGCACCAATCAGGTGATCCAGACGCAGACCCTCGACCCGCAGTAGTCGTTGAGCGCATCACGCACAAACACACAGGGGCGCCCTTCATGGGCGCCCCTGTCAGTTCGCTTCCCGAACCCTTCTCAGTTGTCCGCCTCCACCTCGGCGATCGCCCGCTTCAGGTTGGCCACGCCCTGCTTCACGCTGCCGAAGATATCGTCGGGCATGGACACCTCCAGCGACACCGTGCCGTCGTACCCCGCGTCGCGCAGGATCTCCAGCATCGTGACCCACTCAGCGTCTCCCTCGCCGCCCACCGCTGACTTGACGTAAGGCGTATGCGGGGCCACCTGCCGCCACGTATCATCGGCCGCCGAGTCCGCGAAGTAGTAGTCCTTCAGGTGCGCATGGGTCACCTTGGGCGCGAAAATCCGCGTCGCCTCAACGTAGTCCTCACCATGCACCACATAGAAGTTCGTCGGGTCGATGTTCACACCGAAGTTCGACCGCCCCACCATGTCCACCAGCCTGCCCACCAGCTCGATCGTCCCCACCAGCATCCCGTGGTTCTCGATGCCCACCTCGATGTCCAGCTTCTCCGCTGCGTCGGCGATGGTCCCCATACCCTCGGCCATGCGCCCGAGGATGTAGTCCATGTCCGGGGTCTCGGCCCGCTCGGGCGGCAGCGACGTGCGCGGGTCCAGCCGGATGTGATGCGTGCCCAGCAGAATCGCCGTATCCAGCCGCGCGATGCTGGTAGCCACGCAGTCCTCGAAGCGGCCCTGATCGTACACCGCAAAGTCGCTGTCGAGCGTGTACGACGACACTTCCAGCCCGACCCCGTCCAGCGCTGCCCGGGCCTCGATGGCCTGCTCGTTCTCGTCGCGGTCCTCGACCCAGTAGCGGCTCAGCGGTTCGAAGCAGTCGGCCTCGGTCTCCTTGCCGACGAACTCGATGCACCCGCCCATATCGATCTCGCCCTCGATGAGCAGCTTGTTGAATACCCACTGGCAAACTCCGGTCTTCATGGTGCCCTCCCATGGCTCTTGCCGGCACGCTGGCCGTTCTCCCGTACTCTCGTCACGCCCATTCGTCACTGCCTCCGCCTTCGCCTCCGTGGGAGGCCAGCGGCGGTCCCGGCGCGAAACGAGAACTGGCGAAGTGCACAGGCCCTGAGGAGATTGACCATGAGACTGCTGATAATCGCGATTGTCCTGCTCACTCTGACCGTCGCCTGTTCGGCTCAGGAGAACCTCCTGTTCAATGGCGACTTCGAGATCGACGCGAACGGTGATGGCGCCCCCGAGGGCTGGTCCGTGTCGGAGGGCAAGTTCGGCGTGCTCGGCGAAGTCACGTGGATCACTGAGGGCGCGCTCGAGGGCCAGCGCTCCATGCGATACGTGAAGACCGACCCGCAGAAATGGTACCCGCAGGTCTGGTCTCAGCGCATCGACGTCAAGCCCCGTTGGACCTACGAGATGTCCGCGCTGGTGCAGTCCGACCAGCCCTTCACCTTTCGCTACATGCTCATCGGCGAGGGTGGCGCGAAATACCACACCACCCAGGAGGCCTCCGACGAGCCCCAGCGGATCACCGTCACCTTCGAGACCGGCGGGGGCATCGACGGCGTGACCATCGCCTTCCAGATGAGCGAGGTCGCCGGCACGATGATCGTCGACGATGTGCGCCTCATCGCCACCGGCGCGTCCACTCGCGCCCTGCTTGAGGGCAGCGTCCCCGACCGCTTCCACAGCTTGCGCGAACTCACTCGGCGCTCGGGCTTCACTCCCTGGGGCCAGATCGGCGATGGCGGCTCATACCCTTCCGAACGCGTCGACTTCCGTGACACCTCCACTGGCGCGCCCACCTGGAAGTTGAGCAGCGGCGACGGCTCCGATCGGCACATCTACTCAAACCAGTTGGTCTGGAACGCCGACGGTTCGAAGATGATGATGCGCTCCGAGCGTGCCGAGACCGGCTACTACTTCCTCGACGCCGACGGTGGCAATATCGGCGGGCGCATCAACTCCACCTCCTACTGGAGCCGCACCGACCCCGACATCGTCTTCCACCGCATCGTCGAAGACGGCACCATCGCCGCGCGCAACATTGCCACCGATGAGACCAAGGTCATCTGGTCCGTGCCCGAAGACCTCGGCGGACTTGGCTACACCGTCTGGCCGGTCCACCCGGATGGCAAGAAAGTCTTCATCGTCATCGGCAACCAGACCACCCGCGTGCCCCGCAACTGGGGCTACATGGTCAACACCGACGGCACCGGCGAGCCGGTTCGCATCGATTTCCCCGGCGTCACCCATCAGGTCTGGTTCACGAAAGACGATGACTACACGCTCTCCTACAACCTCGAGACCCGCAACACCGAGACCTACGTTGACGCGTCCTATCTCGTCGACGGCGACGGCACCAACCATCGCCAGGTCCGCGACAGGCACATGAGCCACCGCGGTTACAGCCCCGATGGCACGCGCGTCGCCTTTCACTCCGGCGGTGTCCGGCTCATGAACGTCGATGGCACCGACGAGCACACCATCTGGCGCGGCCCCGGCGGGCACCTCGCCTGGGAGGTCGACGACGACTGGCTGGTCGCCACTGCCGGCAACATCATCTGGCGCATCTGGACTGACGGATACGCCACCCAGATATGCGCCCCCAACACCCAGCTCGATTACCAGACCTACGAGTGCGAGGCCCACCTCGAGTCCAGCCCGGACGGCACCAAAATCGTTTACGCTTCCGACATGCTCGGCAACGTCGACATGTACTCGGTAGTCATGAAGCCCCCCGATGCCCCCCGTAATCTCACTGCGACCGTCGCTGGCGATACCACCCGTCTCACCTGGGAGCCCGGCGAGCACGCGCGCGAAGTCGGCGGCTACAACGTCTGGGCTTCTGACGCCAGCGGCGGCGGCTACCGGTTGCTGACGCCGACTCCGGTCGACGCCACCGAGGCCACCGTCGAGGGCGCCGGTCCGCGCTTCTTCGTGGTCACTGCCGTCGAGCGCTCCGGCCTCCAGGGCATGCCGTCCGCCGAGGCCAACACCGCCGCCGCCGATGCCCCGCTGCGCCTCTGGTTCGAGCCCGAAGCCGGCGAGATGACTCGTCCCATGCTCCAGCACTTCCAGACCGACTGCTCGGGCTTGTATTGCGCAACCGCCTTGCAGGCCGAGGAGGGCACGCCCGCGCTCGCCCTGCCCGTGACCGTGCCCCGGGCGGGCAGCTACCGCCTCTGGGCCTGCACTCGCGGCGTCGCTGACGAAGGGGCCTTCGAGGTCTCGCATGGCGACGCGCTTGGCGAACTCGCTGCCCGCTCACCCGAGTGGACTTGGGCCCGGGGCCCCGCCCTCGACCTGCCGGCTGGCGAGAGCGCCCTGACGCTGACTGCCCTGGCTGCCGGTTCCGCCGTGGATCAGTTGCTGCTCACCACCGACCCCGATTTCACTCCCGAGGGCGTCGCCGTCACGTTGCGCGCGGCCCCCGCCGACCTGCCGGTCCCGACCGGCCTCACCGCCGAGGCCCTCTCGCCCTACCTGGTCCGCCTCGACTGGGACGCGGCGAACGCGTCGGGCCTCTCCCACTACAACATCTACTGCAGCACCGACGCTGCCGAAGCCGCTGGCCAGGAGCAGATCATCGCCTCACCGGTCGAGAATTTCCGCTTTGACTGGGGCCTCTCGCCGGGGACCGAGTGCACCTACCGCGTCACTTGCGTTGATGGTCTCGGTAACGAGAGCGCGCCTGCCCAGGTGCTCGTGAAGACGCCGGCAGGTGACACTGACATGGTGGCAGTGGCTGTGACGGGGAGCCTGCTCGAAGGTCCGGTGTCGCTGGACTTCGACGCGCCTGCGGGCGGCAATTACATCCTGTGGCTGCGGGTAGCTTCTCGTGACGAGGCCCGCCCGAAGCCGGTGACGGTCACGCTCGATGGCGAGACGGTCGTGAGCAAATGGACGCTGCCCATGAAGTATGTGACGCGCGGTCATGGTGGCCCGATCAAGGACACTTGGCTGTGGGTAGCGGTGCCGTTGCAGACTGTCCGTCCGCGGGCGGTCGGTCTCCTGCAAGTCGGCGCGCACACGGTCGAGATAGGGCAGACCACGTCCGCTGATGTCGCTGTGGATGGCGCGATTCTGACCAACGACTTGAGCTACCTGCCCGAGGGCATCACGGACTACCGGGGCCTCTCCCGCCTCGCTGAGTGAGGCAGTCTAGCCCCGCAACTTCCCATCCAGCCACTCAAACGCGTCCGCCTGCATGGCGCGGTTGAACGTGTGCGGCACGTCCCACATGTGTGTGTACAGCGCCCCGCCCGCCCCCTGCGACTCCCACACCGCCCCCATGCTCGCCCACGCACGCTCCACACTCTTGGGCCCGAAAAGCCCGTCCTGCAGGCCGTTGAAGAACAGTGCCGGTCGCGGCGCGGTCAGCGACGCCACGTCCGGGAAGTCCATATGCTGCCGCAGCCCCGGGATCGTCATGCTGATCGCCGAGTTGCTGCGCGCGAAATTCCGCCGCTCGCGAAGTTGGTCCTGCACCCGCGCCATCCAGCAGATGTTCACCGACGCTTGGATCAGGTCGCTCAGCGCCGCCAGATGCCAGCTCCGCCAGCACCCCACCGACAGCCCGCCGCAGCCGATCCGCCCCGCGTCCACCTCCGGCAGTGACGCCAGCAGTTCCGCCGTCCGCATGTCGTCCCGTATCATGATCCCCGGCCAACTGATCCCCGCGTTCAGCAGGTTCAGGCCCATCGACGTCTGCGCGTCTCGCGCCAGTTCGTTGAACGCCAGCACGCCCTCCCGCGTGTTCAGATCCAGCTCATCCTCACCCGCGTCTCGCACCGCCCGTTCGCCCCAATGCAGCGCATCAATCACGATCACCGCATACCCACGCGCGGCCAACTCGTTCGCGATCGACGTGCCGTCATAACTCGTCTCCTTAAACGCCGCCAGCCCCGGATGCCCATCCGCCTCCGTCGCCACCAGCTTCTCCTTGCCCCAGTAGAAGAACGCACCGTGATCGTGACACAGCACCATCCCCGGATGCGGCCCCGCCCCCTTTGGCATAAGCAGATACGCCGGCACGCGATACCACGGCGACGCCGCGAACGTGATCTTCCGCTGCACGTACCCGCCCCGGTCCTCCTCGCTCAGCGTCTCCATCGCCGGGTCCACAGCCGGCGGGTCGTACCCGATCAGCTCAAACACCTTGTCCCGCGCGGTCTGCTTCCATGCGTCGAAGTCCACGAACTCGCCCTCGGCAAAGGACAATGGAAATGTCATCTCATCGACGTAGTCGTCGAGGAAGTGGGGGATGAACTGTCGCGTGTGGAAGTCCATTTCGGTGCCTCCTGCAGTCTGCTGAGCCATGGCGGGGACAATCGGCCACGCGCCGCTTAGACCGGCGGTCGCGATCCCGGCCAGCTTCATGAATTCGCGCCTGTCGATCTGCATGACGCACCCCTTCGCCTGCCCCCGCCACGCACCTGCACGGGGGAGGGTATCCGGTGCGAGCCGTTCTGTAGGGCGGGGTCCCGTGCCCCGCCGGTCGTTGAAGCGCCGCCACGCACCTGCACGGGGAGGCCTTCGGCGATCCGGCGTCGAAGCGATATTGGACGCCCAGCATGGCACGGGGAGATGGATCATGAGCCAACCGAACTTCCTTTTCCTGATGACCGATCACCAGCAGGCCGCGACCGTCAGCAGCGACCTGTGTCACACCCCCAACTTCGACCGCATCTGCGCCGATGGCGTGCGCTTCAACCGCAACTACACGGTCAACGCCATCTGCTCGCCCACGCGCGCCTCCATGTTCACCGGCCTGCACGTGCACTCGCACGGCATGTATGACTGCACACACACCGTCGACGACTCGCGCGCCAAATACCGTGCCGACCTGCCGACCTGGTCCGGCGCGCTCGCCGATGCCGGGTACCATTGCGCATACTTCGGCAAGTGGCACGTCGAGCGCTCCGAAGACCTCAGCCAATACGGTTGGCGCCACCAGATGCTCCACATGGACGACAGGCAATGGCGCCAGGATCACGGCTTCGGCCCGCAGCGTGAGCTGGCCATGTCCCGCAGCCTCGGCGGCAATGGCTACCGTGACACCACCATCTACGGCGTGACCGACGACCCCGGCGATGCCACCCGTCCCGCGCAGATCTACGGCCACGCCCTCGAATACTTCGAGCAGTCCATGCAGGGCGACGAGCCCTGGTGCCTGTTCATCAGCCTCCCCGAGCCCCACGATCCATACATCTGTCCCCGCGAATACTATGAGATGTATGACCCGGCAGACATCCCCTGCCCGGACAGCTTCTACGATGATCTCGCCGGTAAGCCCAATATCCTCAAGCGCATGCAGCGCGTCTTCGATGAATTGTCCTGGCCCGAATTCGCGCAGGCCACCGCCTGTTACCTCGGCATCAACACGCTCATCGACGCGCAGGTCGGCAAGGCCCTCGACGCGCTCGAAGCCAGCGGGCAGATGGATGATACGGTCATCTGCTGTCTGACCGATCACGCCGACATGATGGGCGCGCACCGCCTCCTCACCAAGGGCATCACGCCCTACGAGGAGGTCTACAACGTGCCCCTCATCATCCGCGACCCAACCGGCACCGTGCGCGGTGCCGACTGCGATCACATCGTCTCCATCGGCGACGTCTGCCCGACGGTGCTCGACATCGCCGGCCTCGACCAGTTCGACGAGTGCCACTTCAACTCGCTCGCGCCCTTGCTCGAAGACCCCGCCACCGAGGACTGGGTCGACGAGGCCTACGCGGAGTTCCACGGCCAGCGCTTCTTCTTCACACAGCGCATCTTCTGGCAGGACCACATGAAGTACGTGCTCAACGCCTTCGATTTCGACGAGATGTATGATCTCGATCGCGACCCGCACGAGATGGTCAACGTGGTCGAAGACGCCGGTTACACGGACGCGAAAGAGCAGATGCTCAAGGGCATCTGGCGCAAGATCCACGAGACCGGCGACGACACGCTGGCGAACTCGCACTACTGGAGTCTGCGGATATTCGACCTGGGGCCCGACTGCGTAGACCACAGCACCGCTGCGGGCAAGCAGCACGATAAGTGAGGTGGCTGACGTGGACGCTGGCGATCACCGCGTAACCGAGGGCCTGATCTACAAGCATGTTGGCGATCTTGAGTTGGCGCTGGACACCTATCTGCCCCCCAGCGCCGAGCCGACTGCTGCGTTGCTTCACCTGCACGGTGGCGCGGTCATCAATGGCACCCGCGCGATGTCGCCGCTGCTGCTCGACCTGTTCGCTCGCTGCGGCATCGCCGTGATATCGGTCGACTACCGCCTCGCCCCCGAGTCCCGCTGGCCCGCTTGGCTCGATGACACCCTCGACGCGTGGGCGTGGACACTCGACCACGCTGCCGACCTCAACATCGACTCCGCTCGCGTCGGCGTCTCTGGCGGCTCCGCTGGCGGCTACCTCTCATGCCTGCTGGCAGCGCACGCGCAGCCGGGGCCCAGACTGGTCTTCTCGATGTGGGGGTATGGCGAGATCACCGAGCCGTGGGCGCAAGAGCCCGACCCGTT
Source organism: Candidatus Zipacnadia bacterium (assembly GCA_029821735.1). Taxonomy (GTDB): domain Bacteria; phylum Armatimonadota; class Zipacnadia; order Zipacnadales; family UBA5352; genus JALGSU01. The sequence continues at coordinate 18,941 of JALGSU010000054.1, forward strand.
CTACAACGAGACCCAGCCGCCGCTGGCGTGGGAGGATGTGCGCGTGGCGGTGCAGGATCACGAGATCCCCTGGCGCTCCGATCCGCTCGGCGGCCAGCTCTACTTGCACCATCGTCAGCAGGGCACCTGGGGCCCGACGCTGATGGGCTGCCGCCCCGACGAGTGCCCCGAGGAATACCGGCGCGCCTGCCCCGAAGTCCTGGTCACTCCCGACTTCCCGCCCACCTTCTGGATCCACGGGACCGCCGACACCGACGTGCCCTTCGAGTGTGGCGAGAGCATGTGCGCGCACGGGGTCTTCGGCAAGCGCGACGATTGGCCTGGAACCGACGCGCCGCAGGTGCAGGCCGCCCTCATTCTCCTCGAGGACTTCCTGCGCGAGCACCTCGCCTGACTGCTACTAGATGATAATCATCGCTAGAACTAGCCCGCCGATTAAGAACAGCCCGGCGATCATCGGCCACGCCGCCCAGTATGATGCCCCTCGCATATGCACGTGCCGCATCGACCGGCGCAGCCAGATGTGGTGATGCAGTGCCACTCCTGCCATCAGCAGGCCGATGAGCGTTAGCACCACACCCGCCAGCGTGGCTATCTGCGTGTGCAGGATGCCCTCGGGTAACTTGGCCACGATCAGCCCGCCACCGATGGCCGACAGACTCGTGCGCATCCACGCCGCCAGCGTACGCTCGGCAGCCAGCACCGTCCGCACTTCAGCTTCGTCAATCCAGCAGTATGGACGTTTCTTTTGGTCGTCCGACATTCTCGCTCCTCTGTTGATCTGTCGCGGCCTGAAGATGTCGCTCGTGAACTCCGCGCGCGCTACGTCAAACCACCGAACTCTCGCCTGTCGCGCCCGTTCGTCACCCAGCGTAAGCGTCACAGACCCGCCGTCCGGGAAGTAGAGCGCGAACGTCCCCGGCGGATTGGCCAGCAGATAGCACTCGTTGTCGGCGGCACCGACCAGCAGGTCCGGCCGTGGCGCGCAGGCGAACAGGTCGAAGCTGTTCGTGAACTGCCGCGCCGCCCTGTGCCTCGTCACTCAGCCCCAGACCGTGATCCGGACGGTGGAAGCGCGCGCTCGCACAGCCTGCCCAGATGTTTCGCCAGAAGCGCTGCACATTCTCGACCGCGTTCAGCCCCTGCCCGCCGCCCTGGCGCCCGTAGATCTTCACGTTGTTCATCGGCCGCGGCCCGCCGTTGCCCGTCAGATTCTCGCGATACCAGATGAGCCGATCGTAGTGCGTCTGGCCGTCCTGCCAGTTGTTCTGCGACACATCGCAGAAGTCGAATATCTCCGGGTGCCCCCACGTGTTCTCATGCTCGTCGCCGCTGATATCCCAGTTGTCCCACATCTCGGTCAGGTTCACCGTCGTCCCGCGCGCCTCCGCCTCTGCCCTGATGAATCGCCCCCAGTAGTGCGCCCACTCCGCCGGTGCTCTCGTCTCGTTGTCCATGCAGTAAAGCACGTTGCCGAACGGCAGCGTCACGTCCAGCACTTTGCGCACGAACGCCTGCTGGTAGCCGAGCAGCACCGCATCGTTATTGACCTCAGGCACCGAGAAGAAGAATGGTTGCGGCTTGCTGGCCGGGTGGTGTGGCCACTCGGTTTCCAGCCGCGTATTCTCAGTGCTGTAGTTCGTGTTATTGGCCGGGTTCCACGGACTGGTCAGCCAGAGGTCGCGGTAGAAGTCGAACGTCGCCCACATCTCAATCTGCAGGACGATCCCGCGCGCCTCGCACTCCCGGCAACACGTCTCCAGCCGCTCGAAGAACTCCGCGCTCGGCTGGTTCAGGTCATACGCATCCCCGACCAGTTCGAACGGTGGCACGTTGTTCACGTCGCGCCACGAGAGCGTGCTGCGAATGTAGTTGCCTCCGCACGTGGCCAGCTTCTCCACATTGTCGGCCATCATCGCCGGGTCGTTGAACAGGTTGTCTTCATCCGATCCGCCCAGCAACAGCACAGTCTCCCCAGCGTAGCTCCAATAGCGCGGGTTGGTCCCGGACACCTCGATGCGGTCCTGCGCCATGCTCATTCCTCCCATGGTCGCGAGTTCAACTGTATCGAGTTGCGCCATCAGGCATCGCTCGCTCAGGTCGAATGAGCGCCGCGGACCCTCGTCGCCAGAGCCCGTGCGTTCGGGCTTGGGCGAGCCGTTATGCAGGCACCAGCCGGCCGCCCCGCCGGCGACAGCCCCACGCAGGTCCAGCAGGAAATCGTTCAGCTCCGGTTGCCAGCTCTGGTAGTCCCGTCGGAACGGCTCCTGGTAGTGCAAGGGCACGGCTTTGCCCAACTCGGCCATCCACCGAAGATACTCCCTGGTCTTCGCCTCGGTGCGCGACGGTGCCTCCGCATCGCGCGGCCGGTGCGGCGTGATGAAGTCCACCTTGGCGACCTGCAGGTACTCCGCCAGCTCCTCGCGCGAAATGTCACTGCCCTGCGAAGCGGTGACGAGGCGTTCCGGGTCGATTTCCTTGATGGCATCGCGCAACTCCCCGCACTCTTCGAGACTGACGTACCTCGCGTCCCCGACATTGCGCTCGTTGGCGACATCGAAGTAGACGTTCCGCCACGGCTTGAGCGCCTGCGTGAGGGTGCTCACCGCCTGAAGATGCGCCTGGTGATCAGTGAGGACCCCCGCGCGCTTCAGGGTCACATCGACCACCATGCCTCGGCGGTCGGCGGCCTCCAAAAGCTCCTTCAGCCGCGTGAGATACGGCTCGCGCGCCGCGCCCGTCGAGTCGACGGCCGAGACATCGCCGTACTTGTCCCAGGTCGCCCAGACGCGGACCCAGTTCAGACCCGCCCGCGAAAAAGCCGACAGGTCAGTGGCCACACACTCCGCCGTCGCGCCCAGCGCGGCGTAGTAGCTGATGCCGAGCAGGAACGTGTCCTCACCGTGGAGGGTGAACGCGGCCCCGTCGATGCCGAGCGCGCCCGCGCGGGTCTCGGACGCCTCTATGCCGTCCTGCGCCATGCTCACCCCTCCTGCTACCAGCAATGCCACGACTGCGATCATCACGCCCGCCCTGTTCACGATCATGATCTCTCCTCCCGACACGTCTGCCTCCACACACCTGAAGTAATTCGCCGCTGGGAAGCCGGTTCCTGTCAAAGGTCTTTACGCAGCCGGCGGCGTAACTACGCGCCGTCGCACCCAGGTCTTCACTCACGGGAGCGGATCGCCATGGCCCGGAAAGTCAGACCTATCGAACTGACCATCGCCGAAACCACCGAGCAGTCCCGCGCGGGTTGGCCCCTCACGTCTGGCGTCCCCTTCGCGCCGGGCCAACTCAGCGCGTCCGACCAGCTCAAAGTCTCGGGCCCCAAGGGCGAGGAACTGCCGCTTCAGGCTCAGCCCCTGGTCACCTGGCCCGACGGAAGCGTGAAGTGGGCGTTGCTCGATCTGCAGGCCGACACTCGCGCCGGCGCCGATCACAAGCTCGCCTTGAGCCGGGGCAAATCCACCGCTGCCCCGCAGGCAAGCGCCTCCGCCAGCAAGCGCGATGGTATCGTGCGCATCCGCACCGGTGCCCTCGACCTGAGCGTCGACCTCAATGACTTCCGCCTCATCACCTCGGCCAAAGCCCTCGGCCCGGATGGCCGCATGACCGAAGTCCTCGGTGAGGGCTCCGGCTTGACGTTGATCGACGGTCGCAAGCGCCGCTACTTCGGCCACCTCGCGCCCGTCGAAGCCACCATCGAGCAATCCGGTCCCATGCGCGTCACGGTCGCCTTTCGCGGCGAGTATCGCAGCAAGTCGGGCGCCCGCTGCTTCTCCTTTACCGTTCGCCTGCACGCCTTCGCGGGCAGCGACCTCGTCCGCGTCGAGCACATGATCCTCAACGATAACGAGAGCGGCGTCTTCACCAAGGTCCGCGACGTCTCACTCGGCCTGCGCCCCGCGGGCGAGATCACCTCCGCCGAAATCGGTGGCGCAGGCAAGGCCAAAGGCGACGCCCGCCTCTTCCAGACTGACCACACTGGCTGGGTCGCCGACGGCGCCTCGAGGAAGAAGGGCCGCCGCGCGCCCGGCTGGGTCACAGCCAGCGCCGGTGACCTCTCGCTCACCGCCACCGTCCGCGACTTCTGGCAGCAGTGGCCCAAGTCCCTCGCGATCGACGATGGCGAGTTGGTCCTCGGCCTCTTCCCGACCCTTGCCGACGACCAGTATGATGGCCTCGAGCCCGTCGAGATGTACTACTATCTCTTCGATGGCGCGAAGTACATGATCAAGACCGGCGTCGCCAAGCGCCACGAACTCTGGCTGCGCCTCAGCGCCGACGGCTCCGTCGCCGACGGTGACGCCCTCGCCGAGTGTGCGAACGCGCCGCTCTTCGCCGTCGCCTCTCCCGAGCAGTTCACTGCATCCGGCGCGATGGGCGACATGATCCCCGCCTCCGACCCCGCCTCCGCGGTCTACAACAAGGCCGAGGGCGATTGCTTCGAGACCTACGTCGGTCTCGTCGACAGCGAGGGGTATTACGGCGTCCTCAACTGGGGCGACTGGTTCGGCGAGCGCACCTACAACTGGGGCAACGAGGAGTATGACACCCAGCACGCCTTCTTCCTCCAGCTTGCCCGCACCGGCGACGTGAAGTACTTCCGCTGGGGCGAAACCAACGCGCGTCACAACATCGACGTCGACGTCGTGCACGCGGTCAACGATGATTACCTGAGCAACTGGGAAATCAATCAGGGCGGCGTATTCCCGGTCATGCCCGGCGCGGTCTACCTCCACGCCATGGGCCACGTCGGCGGATACTGGCCCAAGACCATGGCCCGCAAACGTTGGCCCAAGGCCTACCCCGCCGCCGACCCGCGCAACCTCGGCCACCTCTGGACCGAGGGCATGGTTGACTACTATTGCCTCACCGGCGACCCCTGGGCCCTCGAGGTCGCCACCAGCATCGCCGACTACCTCGAGACCATCGGCAAGTGTGAGGACATGACCTGGTGGATCGGCAAAGATCCCCACTGCGGGCGGACCGCCGGCTGGTCCCTGCACGCGCTCATGGGCGTCTATCGCGTTACTCACCGGCGCAAGTATGCCACTGCCGCGAAGAAGATTGTCGACTTGATCCTCGCGGACCAGGACCCCAACTGCGGCGGCTGGATCTACCAGCTCTACCCCGGCCACTGCCTGTGCCGCACTCCGCACTGGGGCATGGCGACTTTCATAACGGCGATCATGATGAATGGAATGATCAAGTATTACGAGGCGACTGATGACGAGCGCGTGCTCGACTCCGTCCTGCGCGGCTGCGATTTCATCATCGCCGACAGTTGGGACGAGCACGTGGGGCAGTTCCGATACACATCATGCCCGGTGACTCCCCACGGTTTCGATCTCGGTTCGTTGCGCTCACTGTCATTCGCCGCGCGCGTTGGCGGTTCCGAGAGGCACGCCGAGGTCTTGCGCCGTGTGTTCGGTAACTGGGCTGATCACGTAGCTTCGCAGCGTGGCGGCACAGCGTGGGGCAAGTCCTATGGCTCATACAACCGCGACCTCCCGCACGTCATCGCTGACATGAAAGCCATCGGCGAGGGGTAGAGGACCGATGAGTGACCGCGGCAACGTGTTGGTGCTCTTCTGCGACCAGCTCCGGCGCGACATCGTGGGCTGGAACGGCGGGCCGGTGCGCACGCCGAATCTGGACGCCTTCGCGCAGGAGGCCGTCGTCTTCGACCGGGCCTGCACGCCGACCGCGATCTGCAGCCCCGCGCGCGCCAGCCTGCTCACTGGTCTTTATGCTCACGGGCACCACATGTACAACAACTCCACGCCGCGCTACTCATACTGCCAGCACCTGCGGCCCTATCTGGTGACCTTGCACGACTGGGCCGCGGATGCCGGCTGCCAGACAGCCTACTTCGGCAAGTGGCACGTCGGGCCGGCCGAGGACCTCTACGCCTCCAGCTTCGAGGTGACGCATCGCGACTACGGCGTCACTGAACCGCTGCTGAGCAGCTCGCACTGGCACCCGACCCGCGCGCTGGGCGAGGTGGTCGACCCCGTCGGCAGGACAGGCGGGATGCTCGACATACCCATGGAGGAATTCCCCGACGTCATCGCCGCGCGCATGACCCGCCGTTTCCTGCGCGAGCGCGACAGTCAGCGGCCCTTCCTGGCCTTCTGCGGGTTCCCCGGCCCGCACAGCCCGTGGCTGCCCCCGCGCGAGTTCGGCATTCGCTACCGCCCCGAGGACATTCCCATCTGGCCCAACCGCCACGATAGGTTCGAGGGCAAGCCACTCAACCAGCGCAAACTGCGCCTCAACCAGGCTCACCGCGACGGTCTCGTGAACGCCTCCGAGGACGATGACGTCCTGCGCAAGCTGCTGGCCTGTTGCTTCTCATATGTGGAACTGATCGACTTGATGGTGGGCGAGGTGATTGAGGAGCTCAAGGAGGCCGGGCTCTACGACGACACGACGATCATCTTCACCGCCGACCATGGCGACATGGCCGGCTCTCACGGCTTCGCCAGCAAAGGCTCCTACATGTATGATGAGATCTACCGCATCCCCATGATCGTCAAGCCCGCCGGCGCTTTCGAGCCACGGCGGGTGGACGCGCCGGTGCACCTGATGGACGCGTCCGCGACCTGCCTGCACACGCTCTCTGGCGAGGCGCCCGAGGAGATGGGCGGGCAGGAGCTCCACGGTCGGTCGCTGCTGCCGCTGGCGGCCGGTGACGACCAGTGGCCCCGCCAGTGGCACTACGCCCAGTACCATGGCGACTGGTACGGCCACTACTCCGCGCGCATGGTCACTGACGGGCGCTGGAAGCTGGTGTGGAACCTATCGGACCGCTGCGAGCTGTATGACCTCGAGGCCGACCCCCACGAGTTGACCAACCGTTTCTACGATGACGACGTGCCCGAGGTCCGCCAGCGATGCTTCGAAGTCCTGATTTCGGAGGCCGAACGCCTGGGGGACGCGCACCCGCGGCTGTTCGTTCCCGAGGTCGAGCAGAAACTTGAGGCGGCCGGGGATGGGCCGCTGCAGATCTGATGGGAACGGCTGGGCCGGCAAGCCCGCCGTTCCCCAATCCCCGCCTTTCACACGTTCAGCCAAACTGGGCTCGACCATGCCGTCTCGTCGTCCGCCTGCACCACGCGCACGTAGTAGAAGTCCCCGTCCTGTGCCTCGGTGCTGTCGAAATACTCGAAGTATGTCTCGCCGTCTCCCACTTCGCGCACGAACAGTGGCTCGTTGTTCTTGACGATCTTCAGGTAGCTGATCGTGTCCGTCCCGATGGCGTGGATGCGGATCGCGCGCGCCCG
>JALGSU010000083.1 GCA_029821735.1 Candidatus Zipacnadia bacterium
TCTCTTACGCTTACCTCATAGCCCAACTGTTTACGGACTGACCAGCGAACCAGACAGTGGCGCACAATGACGTCTCACGGTCCTGTCGCCCGCATGGCGCAGCCTGCAAAGGAGTGCCCACCGATGAACAGATGGACGCCAGTGTTCCTCGCCAGCCTGCTGATCGTCGTCGCCGGGGTCATCCCCGCCCTCGCCGCCACAAACGCTCAAGAGGTCGACGAGGCCAGTTCGCTTCAGTCTGACTTGGTCACCCCCCACAAGCCCTGGGGTCAGGGCCATGTCGGCGGCCGAGTGAAGACTCTCTTCTTCATCTACACGGGCGCCTACGCCGGAGAGTGGGAGGACCCGCGCAGCAGCGTCCGCGAGGTCGTCGAGCTCAACCAGCGCTTTGACCTCGACGCGGAGGCCCTCCTCTTTTGCGGCAAAGCGGGCTCCGAATGGGTTTTCCATGGCCAGAAGCTCGGCGAGCAACGCGCCGAGCGTCTGCTCAAGAAGAACTATGACCTGTACGTTCTCGCAGGTTTCGCCATGAGCAACCTTCCCGCCAAGATCCAGTACCTCATCCTCAAAGAAGTGGCCGACGGCGCGGGCCTGCTCTGCTGCGGCCCCGGCGCGGGTGAGTACATGGTTGACCGGCGCAAGATCGCTCCCACGCCAGGCTTCCTGACTGGGGGCGTGCCACAGCTTCGTGAAGCCCCCGTCGCGGACGTCGTCTCCGCCTACCAGTTGGGCGAGGGTCGCGGCGCGTGGCTCCGATACGGCACGCGCTCCCTGGTGCCGAACAACACCTTCAGCCCGTCAGAGCAAGCCGCCTACGACTACCACATGATGCTTGTCGGACGAGCGGCGCTATGGGCCGCTGGCCGTGAGGGCGATCTGAGCATTGACGCCGTCATGGGCGATCAGCCACCCACCCTCGATCGTACAGCTCAGGGCAACTCGGGCGAGATCGCGATCAGCAGCACCCTCGACCGAGCGATCGAGGGCACCGCGCAGCTCGAACTCCGCCGTGCCGCCGACGGCGTCAAATACGCCATCGACGCCCAGCCGGTCGCACTCGCCGCTCTGGGTCAAGCCAACCTGACCGTCCCCATCCCACAGGTTCCGGCGGGCGATTACTTCCTCGATGTGATCGTCCGCAGCAAGCGAGGCATCGAGACCTTCGGGGCCGGCGCACTCACCGTTGCCAGCGATTTCGGCGTCGAGGCGGTCTCTGTGGACAGCAGCTTCGTCGAGGTCGGCGAATCGATCAGCGGACCTTCGCATCCGCCTGCGCGACTCATATGATCGCATCGTCTCTCTTGAAGACACGACCCTCGCGGCGGGAGCCACGCAAGTGCCCTTCGAATACACCGCCGACGGTCTCTGGACAAACTGGATCCGCGTCGAGGCTGTCTTGCTCGACGGCGACGAGGAAGTCGAGATCAAGGACGCCTCCTTCAACGTCCCCAAGCGTCGCCACGGGCAGATGAACTTCGTGATGTGGGACGCCCCCTCCGACGTGGTCGCGCCGTACGCATGGCGGCAGATGCAGGAGGCCGGGCACGATATCTGCCTCCTCGGCAGCCAGGGCAACACCCCCAGACGCCCGCACGCCGCCCTGGCAGCCTGCGACGCCTCAATGGCCCCCTACTCGACCCGAATCCTCGACCCCAAGGACGAGCAGGGCTTCATGGAGCCGGTCTGCTGGAACGACGAACCGGCCGTCGACGAGTATGTGCAGGGAATCGTCAGCAACCAGCAACTGATGCGCGAGCTCGGCGTTTTCGTCTACTCTCTGGGCGACGAGGGCGTGACCAAGGGCTGCTGCGTGAGCCCCGCGTGCATCGCCGCCTATCGCAGCTACCTGGCCGACCAGTACGAGACCATCGACGCCCTCAACGAATCCTGGGGCAGCGACTACGCGTCCTTCGATGCCGTCGACCTGCTCGACCGCAAAGACAACATGGAGGTCGCCGCCAAGACCACCAACTTCCCCCGCTGGTATGACCGCCAGGCCTTCGCGCGCTACAATCTCGCCAAGCTCTCAGGCCGATTCGTCGAGGCCTACACCGCTCTCGATCCGCAGGCCAAAACCGGCTTCGAGGGCACCGGACGCTTTGGCGATGACTACGACGCCATACTCGGCACCAACGGTTTCTACGGCCCCTACCCCGACATCGGCGACGACATTGTCCGCTCAGCAGCGCCCCGCGAAACCGTCCGCTCCAACTGGATGGGTTACTCGAAAACCGGCGACGCACTCTCCGACGCCGGTTGGCGCATGGTCATGAAGGGCATGGACAGCATCTGGTTCTGGATGTGGTCCGGGATCGGCAGTTACCGCGGTTACTTGCGGCCCACCTTCGACCTGTGGCCCGCCACCGAGGACCTCGCCGAGGAGATGCGCCCCGTCCGCGAGGGTCTCGGAGACCTGCTGCTCAATTCCGAGATGACCCATAGCGGCATCGGCGTCTTCTACTCAGTGGCCTCAGCGCTCTCCGGCAACATCGGCAGCAGCAACCAGTTCATCAGGCCCGACGCTACCCACAAAATCTGGACCCAACTCACCTACGAACTCGGCCTCGATTACCGCTACGTCACCAGCGAGATGCTGCGCAGCGGCGTCCTCGACACCGACGAGTTCCAAGTGCTCCTGCTGCCCATGTCGCAAGCCCTTAGCCCGGAGGAAGCCGCGCTGATCCGGGCCTTCGCCGAGCAGGGCGGCACCGTCATCGCCGACGTCCGCCCGGGCATCTTTGACGATCACTGCAAGCCCGTCATGCCCGGCCAGCTCGACGACATGTTCGGCATCACTCGCACAGGCAGCGACGAAGTCGCCGAGGGCACCGTCACGGTCTTTGGCACCATGGCCGACATCCCCGTGGACCTGCGACTGACCGACGTCACCCTCGACGCGCAGGTCGAGTCCGCCGGCGCCGAGGTGCTCGGAACGGTTGACGGTGCATCCGCGCTGATGTCCAACCGCGTAGGCGAAGGCCGCGCGATCCTCCTCAACTTCCAGCTCGGCTCCGCGAGCGAGGGCGAGGAAAGCACGCCCGACTTCCGCAGGCTCCTCGATTTCCTCTACGAACTGGCCGACGTGCAGCCGCCAATCACCGCCACCGCCCCGAGCGGCGGGCCGCTGCCCGCCACTGAGACCCGAGTGTGGAACAACGGCGACGCTCTCGTCTTCGGCATGTGGCGTCAGATGCCCAACAAGTGGTTCGCACCCAAGTCCGGCACCCTCGCCGGGGAGCCCGAGGCGGCCCGCGTGACGCTCCCCCGGGATGCGCACGTATACGACCTGCGCGCCGGCAAATATCTCGGCAGCACTGACCACATGAACACCAAACTTCGCTGGGGCCGCGCCAGTTTCTTCATGGCGCTTCCCTACAAGATCCCAGCGCTCGAAGTGGCCGCAACGCCGCGCAATCCTGAGCCCGACGACCTCGTGACCGCATCCATCAACCTGCGGCTGCCTCGCCGCGCCGACGAGAAGTTCGCGGTCTGGACCGAAGTCGTCGACCCCGACGGCAACCGCCCACTGTGGGGCCAGCAGGTCGTCATGCTCGACGGGGGCGCCGGACAGGTCCAGGTGCGCGTCGCTCACAATGACGCGCCCGGACGCTGGCGACTGATCGCGACCGAGCTGTTCTCCGGTCAGTCAGCCGAGGCCGCCTGGACGGTCAAGTAACCGAGAACACACTAACGGAGGCACCGCGATGACTTGCGCGAGGACCGTCCTTTGGGGAGTCATTCTGGCCGTGGCAGCGGCCCCGTCCTTTGCCGCCGA
>JALGSU010000084.1 GCA_029821735.1 Candidatus Zipacnadia bacterium
TCATCCGGCGGCGGTGATTGCTGCGCGGGGCGGGTCGTGCATCCGGCGATGACGGACGCCAGCACAACACATGCGCTCAGAATCGCGGCTCGCGGGGCTCCGGTCGAACTCATGGCCCTTTCCCCTTTGCGGCGTCTGCGCAACGCGGAGAACGGGAGTGGGCGTGGCCGCGTGCCACGCCCCTCCACACGGCTCGGCAGTAGCGCGCTACGCTACCACTCGATCGCGACTTCCTTGCCGCTCGCGGCCGATTCCTCGGCGGCGAGGCACGCCTTCACCGTCGCCAGCGACTCCTCGGGCGTGATGATCGTCGGCGCGACGCCCTGCTGGACGCAGTCGCCGAAGTAGCGCAGCTCATCGGGCAGCGCGCCCAGCAGCCGCCCCTCCACGGTCATCCAGTAGGTGGTGTCCGGGTAGGCGAAGCCGTCCTTGTCGCAGTACGCGAAGCCCGGCGTCGACTCCTGCACGTGGATCGAGCCCTCCGTGCCGATGATCTCCATGCGCTCGTCGATCTGCATCGCGGTCTTCTCCGGCAGGAACCAGACGTTCTCGAGGACCGCGATCGCGCCGTTGTCCATCGTGAACATGCTCCAGCCAAGGTCCGGATTGCCCAGGTCGCGCACGGTGACCGTCTTCGCGTAGACGCTCACGGGCTTGAGCCCCGAGGCCCACATCATGATGTCCATGTCGTGCACGCCGTCGCCGACGATCGGGCCGATCTTGGGCAGGATACCGGTGGTGACCCAGCCGGGAATGTTGCGCCGGGCGAACATCGAGACGATCTCGCCGCAGATGCCCTCCTGCGCCTTGTCCCGGGCCATGCGGTAGCGGGGGTTGAAGCGGCAGATGTGGCCGACCATGAAGGAGCCCGACGCCGCGTGCGCCGCGTCCACCATCTTCTGGCAGTCCGCGACGGTCGAGGCCATGGGCTTCTCGCAGAACACGTGCTTGCCGGCCTCAAGCGCCGCCAGCGCCGGATCGACGTGCTGGTCCCACATCGTGGTGATACTTACCGATTCCAGCTCGGGGTCGGCGAGCATCTCGTTGTAGTCGGTGTAGATGTGCTTGACGTTGAACCGTTCCGCGACTTCCTCCAGCCGCGACTCGGTGCGCGTGCACAGCGCGTAGATCTCCATGTTCGGGATTGAGTCGATCGCTTCGCAGTGCTTCTCGCCGAACCAGCCGATGCCGATAACTCCGTGCTTGACCCGCTCCATCTCGGACCCTCCCACGTCGCTGAGTGTGACCGTCTCGCGGGACTGTGCGTCCGCGTGAGTGGTCGGTTCGCCACGCGCCCGCCCGCCCCCTCCCGCGAGCGAAAAGGTCCGTACGTGCGAAAGGCCCCGCACGAGGCGGGGCCTTCCGCGTGCCGCTCAGCCGGGGGAAGAGCCAAGCGGCGAAACCTCAGGTTGTGCGCGGCCCCCCTACACCTTCGGCAGGTCGCCCGGCGCGGAGGCGGAGCTGCCGGCGCTCTCCAGCTTCGACGCTGCATCGTTCACCGTGCTGCGAATGCTGTCACCAAGTCGCGTCCAGGCGCCGAGGGACGCGACTGTGACCGTCGCGAGGAGCAGGGCGTACTCGACCGTCGTAACGGCCTCTTCGTCGCGCATCAGTTCGACGAGCTTCTTCACCATCGGTGGTCCTCGTCAGTCACACTGCGACCCTCTCGCGGCTCTCCCCCAGGTCCTTGACGCTGTCCGTCCGGTGGCGCAGACATCATGCCCTTAAAATGCACGAGGCTACGAACTATGCAGGACCCGGAACCATACGCATACACGTATGGTGGGTCCATCTGCACGACGTCCGTAGCCAGCGGTGCAACGATACTACATGGCACGGCTTCTTAGGTCCTCTGGATAGCCTCAGGACCTCCTCATAAGTCCATCAATGGCCATGCGTTCAATCTTGCGCCCCCAGGCGGCGGTCCGTAAGGTTGTCCGAGGTCAGGCACCAGCCGTCGCAGGTCATGCGCACCGCGTCCCCCGAGCCACCCGCGATGCGGTTGGCCGAGATCACGTGCCCGCCGCCGCGCAGTCCCACGATCGCCGCGTCCGCGGTCACGTCCTCCAGTACGTTGCCTGTGACGACGCAGTCGCACGCGGCGCCGAGGTCGATTCCGCCCTGCCGCTTGTCCTCGACGATGTCCGCGTAGACGCTCTTGCGGATGACGTTGCCGGAGATGACGTGCCCGCCCGAACCCGATGCGTCCTCCATCAGCACCGCCGCCTCGGGGTTGTTGATGAACGTGTTACCGGTGATGGTGACGCCGTTGCACTCGCCCGCCAGCACCACACCGTGCGGCCCGTGCAGGTAGTTCGCGTTGATGACCAGGTCGCGGCCGGAGATGACGTAGATGCAGCGCTCGAAGCCCTCGATCGTGTTGTTCGCGATCACGTGCTGAGCGGTGCCGTCGAGGATCATGCCCTCGGCGTCGCCGTACGCGAGGTGGTTGTTGACGATCCGCACCTCGCGGCAGTTGCGGTCGATGTAGACGTGCTCATCCTGCGCCTGGCCCTCGTTGAGCCGCCGCGTCTGGTTACCGTGCATCGTCAGGTGATGCAGGTTCTCCGCCGACAGCGCCCGCTTGCAGTCGCGCATCCAGCAGTCGCGCACGGTGGCGT
>JALGSU010000009.1 GCA_029821735.1 Candidatus Zipacnadia bacterium
TTCGGGTAGTTGAAGAGGTCGGTCCACTCGGTGAACCACGGGCGGATTGTGTACGCCGGGCGCGGCCCCCTCCACGGTCGCAGGCGCCACTGCCGCCACTCATCGGGCACCGGGCGCACCGGCGTCGCTTGAAGTCCGAAGGATATCGTCACCGGCTCCCGCAGCACCGTGCTCGTGTCGATGATGTTCAGGCGCGCGACCACGCCGTCCTCTTCGGCAGTCACTTCGAGCGTCCGCTCATAGTCTGCCACATGCCATCCGCGCAGCGACTCGGCGAACCACTGCAGCCCGGCCTCCTCGTTCCCAAGCCAGAAGATCGGCCGCTCGTCCAGATTCTTGAAGTATGTCCCCGTCTCTGGCGACGCGCCAGTGCCCTCCAACCTGTATCGGCCCATGTTCCGCAGTGACGCGGCGTCCTTGTGCAGAGGCAGGTCCACAACCAGTTCCGAGATGTCAGTCGGCTCGGCAGCGTCCAGCGTGATATCGAACCAGACGAAGCCGTCATACTCAATCCGGCCGCTAGTGCGCACCGTCACGGGCCCCAGCGCGGCGTCTGCCGCGAACGCGGCCGCCGCTCCCGACGCCTGCTCCCATCGCGCGGCATCGCTCTGCAGTTCCACCGGCCGCCCCTCGACCACACCCGACATGCCGATCGGCGCCCCGAGCAGTTCCACCCCGCTGGAAGTGATCTGCGTCGGGAGGGCGCCGCCATCGAATGCGTATTCCCTCCCCCAGCAGCGGGCCACGCCGTCCGCGACCTCCACCGCCGTCCAGGGAGCCGGCACCGCGTCGCTGATGCCTATCCGGTTCCCCTCCCACGCTGCCGGTCCGGGCGGGTACTTGGTGTAAGAGTCCTGCACGCTCCCGACAGCCACATCGCCCGTGCCCTCGAAGAGGACATCAACGCCATACGTCCCCGGCGGCAATCCCGAGATGTCCACGCTGACCTCATAGCTGTATTCCGCCTGGCCGAAAGTCTCCTCAAGCACCTGCCCGCCGCCCTCGTCGAGCAGGCGCACTCTCGCCGCGATGCTCTTCCCCGCCCACAACGGGTATGGCTGCCGCAAGCCGAGGTGAAGAGTGCCGGCTTCGATCTTCGTGTACACATAGTCGAGGCCAAACTCTGCCGCATCATCTTCGGCCGCCGTGGCATCAAGATTATCCCGGTGCCTGTCCCATTCCGCGTACACCTCGGCGGCAGTCAGCGGCGTAGCGTAGAGCTTGAACTCGTCGATCAGACTTGTCCCGTCGGCGGGATCCCATCCCCCAACGCCGCCCACACCGAAGCTGTCGAACTCGGTGCCAGGCTGTGCCTTCACCGGTCGAGTGTCCTCAATCTTCCCGTCGAGATACAGCGTCAGCTTCTCAGCGTCCCACGTGCAGGCGATGTGATGCCACCCGCCCGCCTCCCACTCACGGGCGCGGGCCGAGGACGCGATCGTCCACTGCCATTCACCCGCCTCGTCCCTCTGGGAAGGGCCATACAGGAAGAGCAGCTTGCGGCTGTTCGGGGATTGCACGCCAACGTCCTGGTAGCGGTATACGTGCAGGACGCTGTTCGCGCCAGTGGCCGTGAGGAACGCCTGGAAGTTCCGGTCCGTACCGTCCCAGTCCACCGGCTTGACCCACATGCTCACTGCGCCCTGCTCGACGCTGACGTTCCCCGCCGCATCGTACCTGCACAGCGCCTCGTTGTCGTCATCGACCCCGACCGTCAGGGCCTTGCCCATCAGACCATCCGCCAGCACAAGTTCCCCGGTAGCAATGCCCACCGCCGACCCGACCGCCTCCGCCGCCGCCGTATCGGTGTCATATGGCGCGTAGAAGCTCGGCGCCGCACCCCCCGCACCGGCTCCCGCTGCCAGAAGTACTAAAGCGATACACGCGCGCACCATGCCACGAATACCCATGCTCCACCGGGCCTCCCTCAATCACTTCCAGCCACGCGCAGACACGCCGCGAGTCACCGGGCGCCCCACGCGATCAGGTTCTGCATGAATGCCCGGCACTGAGCCGCTTTTTCCGCAGATGCCGCCAACTCGCCGGACACGTACCGCTCGAAGCTCGGCACCATCACCACCACATCGCCCAGCCCCACTTCCAGCATCAGCACCGCAGGCCGTCCCTGCACATCTCGCACGATAGTCTCCCACTCGTCAGCCGCCAGCGCCACGCTATCGAACATCGCCGCACCCGCGAGGTCCGTGACCGCATTCGGCGC
The DNA here is from genome assembly GCA_029821735.1 of Candidatus Zipacnadia bacterium. Lineage (GTDB taxonomy): Bacteria > Armatimonadota > Zipacnadia > Zipacnadales > UBA5352 > JALGSU01. Next base: position 2,222 of record JALGSU010000009.1, read on the forward strand.
AGTCAGCAGCGCATGATCGGCCGCGACTATCTCGCCGCTGGTGGAGTTCTCCTCCTGCAGCACAAGCGGCGCCCCGAACAGGAACGGGTCCCACTTCTCATCGTTCGGATGCGAGACCACCAGCCTCCCGCCCGACCTCAGCCAGCGCAGCAGTGGTGCCGGGTCACTCCTGATTCCAGCCGCGTCCAGCGTGCACGCCTGGGTGCCGAGGAAGATCGTGCCGAACGTCTTCAGGTCGTCACCTGCCGCGATCGCCGTGGCATCGACTCCCACTAATGGCAGCGCCGGCCCCAGGAAATCCTCCGCACCAGCGATCAGCCCCACACCCTCGCCCGGCGGCTCCACCTCGCCGTCCGCCAGCACCTCCAGGGCGCAGCCGCTGGCGTAATCCCCGTACCTCATCTCCAGCGCCGAATCTCCCGCTGGCGCATCGCCCAGATCCACGAGCTGCCACTCGCCGCCCGGCTGAATCAGCACCTTCTGCTCACGCTCACCGACAGTCGCGCTGATTCCCAGAGCCTCTGGCTTCGTCGTGCGCAGCAGCACCTGGACCGTCCGCCCGGCCGGCACGACCCTCGGCAGCCTTGCCTCGAACGGTTGGTCCCAGCGCGCGGTGCTCAGATCATCCCGCCCTGCCTTATGCAGCTTGTAGATCAGATGCGGGCTGGTCACCATGGCCGTGGAATAGTTCTTCCCCATGCCCCCGGCAGTCTGCATGTAATACCCATACGTCATCTGCGCCAGGTCCAGGAAGTGCTCATCGCCCGACAACTCATATGCGTGGGCCATCGCGTTCGCCACGCCCCACGCCGAATGCCCCGGCCGCGTCTTGTCGTTGAACGTGTCGCACGAGCACGAGCGGAAGCCCTTGCCCTCCGGTATGAACTCCTCCCGCGCCAGCCACCGCGCAGCGTTGAGTATCACCTCATCCACGCGCGCGTCCCCGGCGTGGCGGTTATACCCCTCCAGCATGGTGATGAGCAATCCCGAGCACCAGGCGTACCCGCCCGTCGGCGGCGGGTCGAGGTCCGAATAGCCCGCCGGCATCCCGAAGTGTCCCGCCTCGGTCTGCCGCCGAATGACATCCGCCACCATGATCCTCGCGCCGTTGAGGTAGAACGGGTCCCACGTCGCCTCATAGGCCGAGATGACATCATAGATCGCCCATGCCGCGCACCGCTCAGCCCCATGCCCGATCGTCCAGTTCACCGTCCCCGGCCCGGCCATGAACTCAGCCAGCCCGAGCCCCACCTCTTGCGAGCGCCTCTCACCGGTCATGAAGTAGTGCTCCAGCAGCCCTCGGTTCCACTGGTGCCCCGACAACGGAGAGGTCATGCCGCCATCACTAAAGTAGGCCAGCCCCATCTGCTCCTTGGTCATGCGTGGGGTGTAGCCGCCGGTGTGGAACATCCGATGGGCGCGCGTCTTATGCACGTCACGCGAGCTGGGCGCGTGGTGCACGAAGTCCACGTCCCGCATGTGCTCCGCGCTGTTGCACGCCTCGTCGAAGAACCGCCGATCGCCCGTGCGCGCGAACTGCACCATCTGCGCATGCGGCGTGTCATACTCATGGTTGCCCCAGTTATACCCGCGCTCACCCCACCAGTCGCCGAAGTTCAGGAACCCGTACGAGCGATTGCTCTCCCGCCGCTGCATGAGCAGCTCGAAGATATGATCCACCATCTCCTCGTACTCCGGGAACATCCCCTCTGTGCGCGGAAGCTGCTCCCCGAAAGCTCCCGACGCGCAATACCACTCCGGCGGAGCCACCGCCACCAGCGGTTCCCGAAGCTGCTGCGCCCACGCCGACGGCCACTCCTCCCCATCGTGGAAGCCCAGCCATATCTCCCGCGTGAAACTCATGCCCCAGTGCAGCCGGTAGCCGCCGTCACGCACATGGTAGTACAGCCGGTCGCTCTCGATGGCGTCGCCCAGCTCGGCGTAGCGCCCCTCCTCGAACCCCGGCAGCAGGTTGATGCCAATGCCGCCCACCTGGCCGTTCCAGACCAGTTCGCTGGGCCACTTCTCCCGGAAATGCCGCAGGCCGACCCAAACTCCGCGGTTGCCGTAGCTCACATCAAGGGCCGCCGGTCCGTGTTCACTCTCATGCTGCTCGCCAAGAGCCCCCAGCAGCAGATGGTTGTCGAGATCCTGCCGGATGAACACGGGAGGGGCGTCACGCCCCAATGACGAGATCAGGCCCTCCTCCCCACCCTCTACTGTCACCGTCGCGTCATCGAGCGGCAGCGGCAGGCCTATGACGTAGCCGTCAATGCGCGTGAGCTTCTGATCCACCTGATCATTCTCAACGGCGTGCTGCAGCCGCACCAGCCCGCTGCCCGCCGCGAAGTAGTAGCGCGACACGTACCGGAACAGCCCGTTGCCGTCCAGGTCGGCATGGATACCGGAGACCCTCACTACGGTGACCAGAGGCCCGGCGCGCTCAATCTCGATCTCCGGCCAGGCGTCGATCGAGGCGTAATTGAGCCAGTTCTCACCCTCGCGGACCGTTATCCCCGGCCCGCCGGGCCAGCCGTCGCCGAGCATGGTCTCGTCCGGCGAATACGACCCATCGCCATTGGCGTCCAGCAACACCTCGTGGAGCCGCCCGCCGCTCTCCGCATCAAAGGTCACCCGCAGCACACCCGTGTCCACCGTCAGTACATCCCCATCGCGCTCGATGGCGATCCCCTCAGCCGCCACGGTCCGCTTCACTACTGACCCATACTCCACCCCGAAGCGCCCGGTAGCCCCAGCCGGAATATCCGCCACGAAGTCCAGCAGCGCCCACTGCACCGAACCGTCCGGCCAGCGCGCTGTGACCTCGCTCTGCAGCGCCATCTCACGCCCACCGGAGTCCAGCAGTCGCAGGTGCGCATCATCTCCCAGCGCACCTTGCGGGAACGGAAGCCCGGTCGTGATCGGCACCCGCACCGCATCCGCCGCGTGGGGATTGTCCACGCTCAGCATCACCGTTTCCCGCTCCACACTCCCCACAACCGACGCGGGCGCAGCAGTCGAGACCGCGAAGTCCTCGCTGACCATGTCCGCATCGCGATCAGGTACACGCACTCGCAGATGATACTCGCGCCCCGCCTCCAGCCCCTCAATCCACACGCGATGATTGTTCCATGAATCCGCGCCCTGCACGATCGAACCGTAGTCAGTGGTAAGCCCATACTCAACCGTGGGAGGGACGGGGCGGTCGGTCGTGAAGGTCACTTCAGCGCGCGGCTGGTCACCATCGAAGAGCACCCGCGCGCCCAGATGCCTGATCGCCTGTGGCGGCAGATACAGCGCGTGACTGGTCGGCACCGCGACCGGCTCCCTGTCGGACTCACCCGCCGCCTGCACCGCCAGCCACGGCATGTTGTCCCTGTTCTCAGTCTGGCCCTCGCGCGTGTCCTGGTACAGCAGCATCATCCGGAAGACCGACTTCCCGTCCTCCTGATTCAGATCAACATCGGCGACGAGGTAGATAGACTTCCCGTCTGACGCCGCCACGGACTTCATGGGCCGCGTCCAGCCGATCATCCTGTCTTCTCGATCCGGGTAGAACATGATGTCGCACCCCGGCCCAGCGTCCGGGCGACCGGTCGTCTCGTCGTTATCAGCGTCCACATACAGGATGCGCACATCGTGACTGGGGTATGGCCACTCGGTCTCAGCAGCGAGATCGATCTTCCACACATACCGCCCGCGAGCCACCGGCGCGAACCAGATGTTCGTATAGTCGCCCGCCGGAATCAGTTCGGCACCCTTGCGTGCGTCCGCGTCTCCGGTGCCGTCCTCCCACAGCAACTCCAGAGGCTCAGCGAACGCCGGGTCCGTGGCAATTTCCACCTCGATGGCGTCCGGAATGGTATCCCCGTCAGTATCCTGCCCAAGCACCGGCAGCGCCGCGAACATGGCGATGCCCATCATCAACACAGATGTGTGTTTCATCATGATCCCCAATTTCAGTCGCGTCAGTCGATCAGCAGCACGAGGCTGCCGTAGTCACCTTCCACTGACACCGCCAGCCCCTCCGCCGGCACGGTGCCCTCCGCGTGCAGCGTCACTGACGGGCTCTTCTCCACCACCGTGAAGCTCCGCCCGGCCCACTCCGCCGGGAGCGCCAGCGTCTCCTCCGCTACCGACTTGTGGTAATCCGCATACGCCACGATCGCCCCATCTTCCTCATGCCAGTAGACCCAGGTCGCGTTCCCCTGCTCGCGCGGGTAGAAGTACTGTCGATAGGCGATGCACTCGAACTCAGTGCCTGCGGGGATCGGGTTGCCGAACGCGCTGTCCACCGCCGTCGGATACGTCTTGCTCGACGTGTAGAGCATCAGCGCCCGCCCGGCATTCGCCGCTCTCTCCGCCGGAACAGTCATGCCGTTGACCAGCGAATACCCAAGCGCGTATCCGACATCCCGCACGACCTGCCCATCCTCTTCATGTCCGAGGATCTGGATGAATCGCTCGGGCAGATTCTGCGGGTCCTCGACGTTCGCATTCGCCGCCGTGAACATCAGTGGCGAGGACGGGGGCGTCAGGTAGTCACGCCCGGCCCGGAAGTCATACACAATATCATCCTGCGTAAAGGGCAGCGCCTTGGGGATGAAATACTCGTGCGTGAAATACTCGCTGCCCGGCGTCAACTTCCCGGACTGGATGAAACCCATATAGCCAATATTGAAGTCCTGCAGCGCCTCGGCGTTGTAGGAGATCACACACGCGCCGTTGGGGTGGAAGCGATAGACGATCTCGTTCCGCACCACGCCTTCGAGGTCATCTCCCACGAAACTGCGTTCCTCCCCGGGGTGATCCATCATGTCCTGCACCAGCGAACCCGGATTGATGACGTCGTACTCCTCGACGATGTCGAAGTAGTTGCAGGAGACCGCCTCGTCGTCAGCCAGCGCTTCCTCGCCATCGACGAGATAGTCCTGCCGCGCAATCCGGCACGCCGGCGTGAGCTGCACCATGCGCACGTCCGTGAACTCCAGCGTCGTCCCATCCGCGCGCGTCAGTGTCGGCCCCGCCAGCTTCTTGTTGAACTGCCAGATATCGCTCTCGGACATGTTCACCGACAGGAACCACAGCTTGTCGGCGTCCGCAATCTTCACCAGCACGAACTCCCCGCCGTCGGCGGTCTTCCACACGGTGCCGAGATCCGCGACCGTGCGACCGTGGTCGGCGCAGACTATCTCTCGCGCATCCGAGCACCCGTGATTCGCGCCGATGTACGTCCCATTCAGATTCCAAGGCGTGGCGTCGTCGCCGTTCGCGTGGAAGATCCGCGCCGCGCCCAGTTCCTCGACGCTCATCCCCGCGTCTCTGCTGATCAGATACGCGTTGCTGAAGGTGATCTGCCGGTTGGTGCCCTTGCCGACCCGCACTACCAGGTCGTCCGCGGGCGAGAACGCGCTTCGTATGTAGACCTCATTCCCGTGTTTCAGAACACGCAGAGCCGTCGCCCCCTCATCCACCTGGGCGCTTGCAGATATCGCGGCAATTAGCAGAACCACCAGTGTGATTGTCGCTCTCATCATGGTCCTCCGATACTGTCATCCTCCGTCAGGACGCCCGGCGCGTGCGCAGCGAAGCATCGCACGCCGGCGGCGCGGTGGCGCGGGGCGGCAGGGCAGACGGTTCGCGAAGCGAACCGTTAAGCCGCCCGGCGCGTGCGCAAGCGGAGCGCAGCGAAGCATCGCACGCCGGCGGCGCGGTGGCGCGGGGCGGCACGTCACAGTTGCGCGATGACCTCGCGAGCCGCCGCCTCGAACATCTCCTGCCACTCGGGGGCCAGGAAACACTCCGTCGTCTCGTAGCCACCCAGCGCATACTCCTCCGCAGGCGGACCATAGTGCGTGTAGCCGTTCGAGAACGCTGACACGAACGTGTGCTCATACGGCGACGCAGCTTTGATGTTCAGACCGATCTGCGTCAGCACCTCGGCCGGGGAAGTGACCAGCACGCGTGCCCATCTTGTCCTGTATCCGCGCCAGCTTCTCCATGGTCTCGATGTTGGCCCGGTACTTGGCCATGTTGCGCTCGTTCTCGGCGTCCATCGCGCGCAGATCCGCCTTGCCGATACTCTCATCGTGCATGTACCGGTACGAGTAATCCGCCGGGAAGTCGGGGTTCATCATGTGCTTGATGTATAGCGGCACGAAGGTCCTGAAGCTCAGGCTGGTGCCCCGCATCGTCACGAGCAGTTCATCCCGCTCCGCCTCCAACTCCGCCAGACGCTCGGGGATATCGGTCCGGCGCGGCAGTGCCAGTTCCACGCGCGCGACTGCGAGTTCGGCGTCCCCGGTCTCGATCTCCCGGATCGCCTTAAGCGCGCTCACCCCGAGCATCCGCCCGGGCGGCTCAGCGTCTCGCGGATGGTTGACATCCTTATAGAGCACCTCGGTCATGTCGCCGCCCGTGCCCTGCAGGAACAGCGCCATCGCGCCGTCCCCCAGAGTCTCCTCGATGACCTCTGACGCAAACCCCGGGAAGTTCGCCGTGATTGCGCCCCCCGGCACCCCGAGCAGCAGATGGCACGCGAAGTTGTAGACTACCGCCAGTGTCCCGCCATCCACGCGGTCGAAGCGAAGCACGCCGATGTCCGGGTCGACCGGCCCCAAGCTCGCCACCTCGTCGTCAGGCGGGCAGGGGTTAGCATGGCGGATGGTCCAGCCCTTCCCGTTCTTCAGTCGCAGAGTCCGGTTGATCTGGAACCGATCTTCATAGCCCACACCGCTGCCCATCGTGACCGGCGTCAGGTTCTCCTGAGCTCGACGCACCGCGTCCAGGGTCCGCTCCACGAGTTCCTCATCCTCGCACAGCATCCGGCGCGAAGCGTTCACCAGGACGTGGTCGCCCGGTATGCCCAACTCCGCCTCAATCCGCCCTCGAAGTGTCGGCATGAAGTCGTCGGCGACGTCGCAGATCATCGCAAGCGCCACCAGATCCATCGCGAGGATGACGACCTGTATCTTCCCATCGTCAATCACCAGCGCTTTGGCGTGGAGGGGGTCGTGGATCACGATCCCTTCCTGGCTGGTGGTGATATCGCTCTTGGCGGTACCTGCTCGAAGTGTGCTCATGTCCATCTCATCTCACTTTCCGAGTATTCGTGGTCCGGCCATCCACCCGCAATAACGAGTCACTTCACTCTCCAGGCGACCTCCGCCACCAGCATCCAGTAAACCGCCGACTGGATCACACCCGACGGCGGCAGCACGCGAAGGTTCTGGCCCGGCACCGAAATAGTCGCGTCACCATAGGGCCAGCAGCCGTTGATGTTGATATCCGCGCCCATGTCCTCGGCGCGCACCTCCGGCGTCCCCGAGACCACGGTCACTATCTTCGCGCCAACCGCGTGCGCCTGCTCCACCCACGGACCGTACGGCTCGTAGTAGCCCACATACAGGATCACATCGCCAGCCTTGACGAACTCGCCCAGCGTATCAGGCTTCCTGATTTCCAGTGTATTCAGTACGCCCGGGTCGCCAACCTGGCCGGGCAGTTCCGGCGGCAGATGCCCGAGCGACGCGTACCAGGCCTCATGCCCGACCGACATCGCCTTCGCAGCCAGCGCGCCCGCCTGCGAGAACTTCCTCATCTGCGTCGCCCGCAAGCGCCGGTAGAAGTTGCCCACCGACGCCAGGTACGTCCGCCCCAGCAGGATCGGCCCGATGGCCTCCGGCACCCCCGGCTCCCACGTCAGCTTCAGGTGCTCCGCATTGCGCTCACGCCCGCCCTCCACCATCACGCTCTGATACATCGGCGGCATCTTGCCCAGCCTGGTCAGCGCGCTCACCAGTTCGGCGGAGAACGTCCACAGCACCGCCGCCTGCACTGGCGACACCGCCGGGATGCGCTCCGGGTCATCCGCCGGAGCAACCGGCACCCGCAGATAGCGCACATCCGCCACCTCCGGCGCCACGGGCCCCACCGCCAGGCACAGCACGCCCACGTCCACCGCGGCCCGCAGGAACTCGACATCCTCAGCCGTGGCGGCTTGCACCAACCCATACAGCATGACGTCTCCCGACTTGAGTTCATCCGCCGACTTCAGCCGCTTGGAGGCCATCAACCCACCGGCGCGGTTGAGTCCCTCCAGCACGAATCCTTTGTCACCCGCCAGCCACAACGTGCCTCCGGCGACCATCTGCTCAGCGACTTCCTCAGCACGCATGACGTACTCCGGCAGCAGTGGCACGATGCCGCTCAGGCCCGCCTGCACCTCTTCGGCATACGCAGCCGCCGAGGGCGCACTCGCCTGCGCCCACACTGGCAAGCAGGCGCAGAGCAGGACGCCTGCGCTCAGGACGATCCACGTGGAAATATGCGTGCTCTTCGTCACTCTCATTCGGGTTCGCTCCATAGCGAAATTCAGGCGTTGGCAGTCTGCACTTGGTTCGCCTCGGCGCTGGCCAGACCTGCCCGCTGCCTCGGGAATGCAGGGCCACGAAGGGCCGCCTCCGCCCGGCGGCGAAGCTCCCCGGAGCGCAGACATGTGAAGGGAGCGGTGAGCGATGAAGTTCATCTTCACCAGCGACGATGTCGGCTCAGGCGACGACCCCGCCCGCGTGCAGCAGTTCAATATGGTCACCGACTGGCTCGACGGCATAGCCATCCCCGGCACGTTCTTCTGGGTGCCCCGCCCCGGCGGCGGACGCCCCTCCGACGAGAGCGAGGCGTGGATGCCCCACATCGACGCGGCCCGCGAACGCGGCCACGACTTCCAGCTTCACGCCCACCTGCACGAGTGTTTCGAGTTCGGCATACCGCAGGAGAGCATCCGCCGCCACGCTCCCGAGATGTACGAGGCCTACGATCTTGACCCAGACTCCTTCCACCGCGACTGGACGGTCTCGGCGCTCCGGTCCAAGTTTCAGGACGCCGTCGAGATATACCAGCGGGCCTTCGACACACCGCCGCTGGTCTTCCGCGCTGCCTGCCTGGGCATCGGCGACGGCGCCTACCAGGCCATGCACGAGGCCGGCCTGCGCTACTCCTCCAGCCGCTCAGTCAACCCCGCCGGCACCGGCTACGTCATCACCCGCAAGCCCGAGTTGCAGGCGTGGAACCCCGACTACAGTGGCCTGCCCTTCGAGGAGCCGCCCGGCGTGCTGGAGATGCCGTGCATGGAGGACCTGGTGATCAAGGGCATCAGCGAGGACGATTTCGACATGGTGCTGGAGTTGTTCAAGCGCGATTTCGGGCACTACCTCGACGCCCTCGGCGACTGGCCCTTCGGCATCTTCGCGTCCCACTATTACTCCATCGCGCGCGACGTGCCGCTGATCACGCGTCTGTATGAGACGCTCTTCGATTGGCTGGCCGATCAGGGCGTCGACGAGTGGACCACCTTCCCGGCAGAGCTCAAGTAGCGCCCGGTGAGTCGAAGGTCACCGGCACAGTGAGGAGATGCAAAGATGAGTAGTGATAGACTTCGGCCGTGGAAAGCTCTGGCGGCTGTGCTGACGCTGGTGTGGACAGTTGAGGCCGTTCAGGCGCAGCAAGAGGCGCAGGTCACCGTGCAGCTATCGACCCTGACCACTGAATTGCTGCCGATGCAGCCGGTGCGACTGATCGTGCGGGTGATGGTTGTCGGGGACCAGCCCGTGCGTGGTGCCTTCATACTGGACCCAGAGGCCGGGAGATGCGGTCTCATCGTGGATGCTGAGGGAGTGAGGAGGCAGGTGAACGGCCGCGACATGGTTCTCAACACCATGGCTCCCAGCGACGCTCTGCCTCCCGCGCGGGCCAATACGTATGAGCCTGGCTTCGAGCAGATACTCGACGTGGTAGCGCTCTATGCCCCGCGGGTCGGCGAGTATCTGTTCCCAGAGCCAGGGCAGTATGAACTGCAGTTCTGGGTACAGTTCTTCGCCGGCACCAGTATTGAGGATTATCGTCCTGCTGCCATGGAGTCCAACATCGTCTCGCTCACGATCGCGGAACCGGAGGGAGCGGAAGTGCTAGGGTCGCGCATATGGCGGTTGCCGTGGGGTATGCCCCAGAACACAAGCGGTCGCGCAGAAGCTGCGGGTTTCGAGGACCTGGGGCACACGTCCTACGGCAAGTACGCGCGCTTCGCCATGTCAGGCTGGCCGGCGCTCAGCGCGGACGAGCGCATTCGCCTGCTCGAGAGGTTGGCCGATAACGCACCGCCCCCTCAGATCCACGATCTCGTGCTGCTACGTTTGGCCACACTTCTGTTCGAGAACGAGGACTTCGAGGCGTGCCGCCGGTAGATGCACCCGAACACACCCGACAACGCGCACGGGAGCTGCAGGAAAGGGCCGCACGCATGCCGGGCCAGTAGCATGCGTCTGCGCTGCCCCGCCCGAAGGGAGCCCGGACCCATGCCAATCCGCACGTCCATAGCGCTGATCCTCGCCACCGCCTGCCTCTGGGCGAGCGCACCGACGTGCGCTGCGCCGCAGGCTGACTACTACGTGGCGACCGATGGCAACGATGCCTGGTCGGGTACACTTCCCGCTCCTGACCAGGCCGGAACCGATGGCCCGTTCGCGACCATCGAGCGGGCCCGCGACACTGTGCGCGAAATCACCGGTCGGCCCGCAACCGTGCTCATTCGTGGTGGGCGCTACCAGCTCCGCAAGCCGCTGCGCTTCAGCCCGGAAGACTCCCGCGACGAGGCCGCACCAGTCACCTACGCCGCCTGGCCGGGCGAGCGCCCGGTCTTCAGTGGCGGGCGACTCGTTCGCGGCTGGCAGCCCGCAGCGGGGGGCCTGTGGACCACCACTATCAGCGCGGTTGAGCGCGGCCAATGGAACTTCCGCCAACTCTTCATCGACGGCCGCCGAGCCACCCGCGCCCGCACACCCAACGAGGGCTACTACCGCATACTCGACCTCGTCGCCGAGGACAAGCTGGGCGATCAACGGTGGTCCAATGGCGTGGATCGCTTCTTGGTTGAGCCGGGGCAGGTCCGCGCTTGGCCAGACCTCACTCAGGTCGAGGCCATCGTCTATCACTCTTGGGAGACCTCTCGCGTTCCTATCGCCGCAGTCGACGAAGACACCGGCCTCGTCACGCTCGCGGGCCCTACCCGGTCCCGTCCACTCGCCTGGGACCCGGAGCAGCGCTACTACATCGAGAACGCTCCCGACGCCCTCGACGAGCCGGGAGAATGGCGACTGGACCGGACTTCCGGCGTATTGACCTGCTGGCCCCTTCCCGGCGAAGACATGCGCAGCGCGGAGGTCATCGCGCCCGTACTCGAGACGCTCGTGATCTTCGACGGCAGCCCCGGTGAGGGCAGCTTCGTACGCAACATCCACCTCTCTGGCCTGAGCTTCCAGCACGCCGACCATCCGCTCCCACCCGAGGGCCATGGCGACGCCCAGGCCGCCGCAAGCGTCCCCGCAGCGGTCATGGCGACCGGCGCGCTGGACTGCGTCATCGAGCGCTCCGAGGTCGCCCACGTGGGCATGTACGGTATCTGGCTGCGGGCGGGCTGCAAGCGCAACCGCATCGAGCAGACCCACGTACACGACCTCGGCGCGGGTGGCCTGCGTATCGGCGAAACCGCGATGGCCACCGAGGACGTCGCCGAAGCCAGTCACAACGTGCTCCACAACAACTACATCCACGACGGCGGCCACATCTACCCCGCCGGAGTAGGCATATGGATCGCCCAGAGCGGCAACAACCGCGTCACCCACAACGAGATCCACAGCCTTAACTACTCCGGCATGTCTCTCGGCTGGACGTGGCGCGCAGCGCCCTCCCGCACGCTCGGCAACCTGATCGAGAAGAACCACATCCACCATGTCGTGCGCGGGGTCCTCAGCGATGGCGGCGGCATCTACACCCTCGGCACGCAGACCGGCACCGTGCTGCGCGGCAACCTCATCCACGATGTCTTCCCATACATGGGCAAGCCCCCCATGGCCTGGGGCATCTACTTCGACCAGGGCAGCAATGGCATCACTGTCGAGGACAATATCGTCTACAACACCCTCACCGGCGGGATCATGAATACCGGGCAGTTCGGCAACGTGGTGCGCAACAATATCTTCGCCCACAGCGCCCGGCAAGCTGCCTGGCGTTACGCCCGCGCCGAGGGCGAACCCTCCGTCGTCGAGCGCAACATCTTCTACCTGACCCAGGGAGAGTTGTTCCACGCCGACAGCGGAGCCGCCGACACCGAGACCATCTGGGACAATAACCTCTACTGGCGCACCGACGGCGTGCCCGTCACGTTCTACGAAGAGACTCTGGAGCAATGGCAGGCGAAGGGGCTCGGCCTGAACTCTCGCGTCGAGGATCCGCGTTTCGTGGATGCAGCGCGCTACGACTTCCGCCTGCGCGAGGACTCGCCCGCGCTGGCCATGGGCATTGAGCCTATCGACAGCTCCGACGCCGGCCTCGTGGGCGAGCCCGAGTGGACCCGGCTCCCCGAGCAGGCCAATTTCCCGAAGACCGTCCTCCCGCCGGTGCCGCCCCCTCCCCCGCCCATGACGCTGGACGAAAGTTTCGAGTCCACGCCAGTGGGATCGGTGGCCGCTCTCGCCACCACCAGCGCAGGGGAAGGCGACGCGTCAATTCTGGTGACCGACGAGACCGCCGCGCATGGCTCCCGAAGCCTCAAGTTCATCGACGCCCCCGGCCTGCAACACATTTGGGACCCGCACCTGTACTACCACCCCAACCAGCGCGAGGGCATGGCCACCGTCAGCTTCAGCCTGCGCGTGGAGGAGGGGGCCGAGATCGCCATTGAGTGGCGCGATGCGGCCCAGCCGTTCCGGATTGGCCCGAGTCTGCGCATCACCGGCAACGAGCTCAGGGCCGGCGAGCGCACACTCATGACCATCCCGTTCGGTGCCTGGATGCGCCTGCAGATGACCTGCGGCCTCGGGTCGATGGCCACCGGCACGTACGATCTCACTGTGCAGCCCGAGGTCGACCAGGAGCGCAACTTCGGCGAACTCCCGTGCGGCTCACCGGAGTTCGCGCGACTGAAGTGGCTCGGATTCGTCAGCCTCGCCAACGATGACGCGACCTTCTACATCGACCGCCTCAAGCTGGCCGTCACTAGTCCTCCAGCCGGATGAGCTGCATGTCGTCGATGAAGATGCGCTTGCCCTCCGGATAGTTGCGCACCCACACTCCCGCGCGAATCTTCGCCGCCCCCGCCGGTGGTGTGGTAGCGTCCATAAACGTCGCCACCACATGCCACTTCCCCGGCGTAGGAATGATGCTCGTAGTGCCTCCGTTGGACAGATTGCCGTTCGCCTCGTTGATCGCGCGCATGCTCAGGTCCACGAAGCCGCCTTCCTCCTGGCCCTCGGGCAGGAACAGCCGCGCGATCAGGCAATAGCGCCCCGGCACAAACTCCACCGACTGGTGCGGGCCACCATACTGCACACCCTCGGCCACGAGCCCGAACTCGCCCGAGTAAGCCGCCTCCTCGCTGCGAGTGAGCTTGCCCACGTTGTCCTGCAGCCAGTAGCTGTAACCGGTCGCCAGCGCCCCCGTGCCCTCCTCGAATGACGGGTTCTCCGGTGCGTCGGCCCCAGCCATCTCGGTGACCTTCGCGCGAACAGTCGCCGAGCTCTCCACCCAATCGAACACGCCCCACATGCTCGTTGCGCCCCAGTCGCGCCCCGCAACCGCGTCATAGCGGTCGATGTCCATGCAGTGGTGCAGGAAGGGGTGGTCCTTGAACTCGACGCCCGCCAGCTCCCGGCGGTACTTGGCCAGCTCCGATTGCCGCATTCCCCTTTCCAGCAGCGCCAGCGCCGCGGATATGCAATTGCCGACGCCTCGTAGTACTCAAACGCCCGCAGCAGCAGCTTCGCCCGAGCGATCTGGTCGTCCGTCCCAGCCTCCGCCACAGCGCTCTCCAGCCACTCGCGACTCTGCGCGATCTCTTCCAGATTCACGTCAGTGAGATATGTCGGCTGGTTGAAGGGCAGATACTGCCGGCCCTCAGCCCACCACTCTGAATCCAGGATGCGCCGCGTCCAGAAGTCCTCCCAGTGCGCGTAGTACTGCTTCACGTACTGCGCCGCTTCCGGCCCGACCGTCATCTCATACCATTCATCCAGCAGCGCGTCGACGTCCTGATACGGGTCCCACTGCAGCTTCAGCGACACATACAGCTTCGGGCCCTCGCCGAAGTTCGGATATGCCTCAGCCACCAGCCCGCGCACACCGTTCTCGTGCGCGAAACGGTAGTATTGCGCCATCGTGTGCATATACACGCGCGGCACGAGATACGACGCCCCGTAGATGTAGTCATACCACCCCACCACCGTCGCAGCTCCCTGCCACTTGCGCGTAAGTTCCTCAGCATTCGCGCGGGCTTCGGGGTTGATCCACTGGTGACGGTCATACGTCATGTACGGGATCAGGCGCGGGTGCATCTTCACGCGATCGGGCGGCTCGAATATCTCCGAATACGCCAGGAAACCGAACCACTTGTCCGGATGATGCTCCAGCACACCCTCCACCACCGCGTTGGCCCACGTGATGTAGCGGTCAGATAGATGGTCCCTGTTCACAATGTTTTTGCGCCCCACGTCGAGGGCCCTGCAGTTCTCGCACTCGCAATGCCCACCCGAATCGTTCACTCCCAGCGAGTATGACTCGATTTCCGGGTTCTCGTCGAAGAACTTCACGATCCGCTCGATCGCGACGTCCACGATCCCGGGGGCGGTGAAACACGGCTGCCATCCGTAGTACTTAGCTGTCGGCGCCGGCAGGTAGCGCTCGCCGTTGCGCATCGGGTAGAACTCCGGGTGCTCCTCGATGTCACTGCGTGGGAAGAGGATGTTGAGGTGGTGGTGGAACTCAATGCGCGAGTGCAGACGGTTGCGCCGCGCCCAGACTTGCTGGGATTCCATCCGCAGCCCGAAATACTTCCGTGAGAAGAACGCGGGCTCTTCGCGCACTGCCTCCGCCGGCACGACGATGCTCTCATGCTCGGGCACATACGTCCCGTCCGGACCGGGCATCAGCCAGCGCACGCCCACATATCGCTCCAGGAACTCATACACGCCGAACTCCGTGCCCCACTCAGTTGGCCCAAGTATGACCACCGTCTCCGGCGCGGGGAACTCGATCACATAGCCATCGCCGTCGAGGTCGCCCAAGTCCATGCCCAGACCCTCAACATACGCCGTGCTGCCGACATGGATCGCCGCCATGCCCTCCGGTGCCGCCTCAGTCACCTCAAGCGCAGCGCCCGTGGACCGCTCGATCAGCGTCTGCATCTCGACAACCGCTTCCGCGAGTTGCTCCGACGCATCCGCCTGCACAACGATTACCGCAGCGGGATCGCCCTCACGAACGACGGTCACGTCCGCACATCCGATGACTGCGCTTGCCAGTATGGCTCCGGCCAGAAGAATCTGACGCATGGTGTTCCTCCCACAGGTCCCAACGAAGCTGGATCGGCTGGTCACCATAGTCATTCCGCTTCTCTCCGCTTGGTCCTCCAAATCGCGGGTCAACATTCGCCTCCTTTTGACGGTCTCTTGCAGGTTTCCCGAGCCCTGACCGTGAAATTCGCGGCGACCGGCAATCGTTCGGGATTGCACTCGCTGCGATGGACACGGTTCAGGGAGGACACTAGCATGAGGAGCACCAGTTACTGCGCTGCCACACTCCTGCTGTTGGCGATGATCACAAGCAGTGCCGGATGCGCGCAGGCCGAGGGCACTGCTCTGGCAACCGGCGGACAGGCGTTACTGCCCATAGTCGTCGCGGCTGATGCATCTGAGCGGGTGCAGGCGGCGGCAAATGACCTGGCCGCATACCTCGGCCGCATCGCGGGCACGCAGTTCGAAGTGACTGCCGCCGACGGCTCCGCCGGGATCGTGGTCGGCACCGCCGCCGATTTCCCCGAACTCGCTGCCGACGCCAACTTCGAACCGGATAATCCCCTCAAGCGCGAGGAATACATTCTGCGTTCAGAGGCCGACCGACTGCTGGTGATCGGGGCGACAGAGATCGCCGTTGAACACGCAGTCTGGGATCTGCTCTATCGCCTCGGCTACCGACAATACTTCCCCGGCGACCGCTGGGAGATTGTGCCCTCGATGCCCGAGATGTCGATCGAGATTGATGTCCGGGAGGCGCCCGCGTACCACGCGCGGCGCATCTGGTATGGATACGGAGCCTGGGACTACAACGCCGAACCGTATGCTCAATGGTGCCTCCGCAATCGCGCCCGCTCCGGCATGGAACTCAGCACCGGCCACTCCTACGGGAAGACCATCCGCGCCAACGCCGACGAGTTCGCCGCCCACCCGGAGTACTACGGACTAAACGATGGTGAGCGACGTCTCGCCGGAGAGGTGGACGGTCGGGGCAATATCAAGTTCTGCATCTCGAATGACGGCTTGCGCGAACTGGTGGCAGACTACGCGGTCCGCTACTTCGAGGAGAACCCGGACGCCGACAGCATCTCCATGGACCCGTCCGACGGCGGCGGCTGGTGTGAATGTGATCAGTGCGCCGCGATGGGCTCAATCTCGGATCGGGCTCTAACGCTGGCCAATCAGGTCGCCGAAGCGATCAACGAGCAGTTTGACAACAAATACGTTGGGATGTACGCGTACAGCTTCCACTCCCCGCCCCCGAGCATCCGGGTCCACCCGAACGTCATCATCAGCGTGACGACCGCGTTCCTGCGCGGAGGTTTCAGCCTCGACGAGATCATCGAGGGTTGGCAGGCACAGGGCGCCACCACCGGCATCCGCGAGTACCTCGGCGTCAACGTCTGGGACCGCGACCTGCCCGGACGCGGCCGCGGCTCCAACCTCGATTACGTGACAACCACCATCCCGCGCTTCCACGCTCAGGGAGCGCGCTACTACACATCCGAGTCCAGCGACAACTGGGGCCCCAACGGACTTGGGTATTTCATCGCCGCCCGCACCCTCTGGGACCTCGGCGAGGCCGAGCGCCGCGACGACTTGACGACGCGATTCCTCGCTGACTGCTTCGGCCCCGCCGCCGAGCCGATGGGTGTGTACTACGGGCTGATTGACGGTTCGGGCAAGCCGCTGCTGTGCCGGGACCTGCTGGGGCAGATGTACCAGGCTCTGGCGCAGGCGCGCGAAGCGGCCGCTGCTGACACGCCCGCCCTCGCTCGCATCGATGATCTCGTCCTCTACACCCGCTACGCCGAGATGTACCTGGCCTACTCATCGGCCGCCGGCGGCGAGCGCCAGCAGGCTTTCGAAGACCTCATCCGCCACGCGTACCGAATGCGCACAACGATGATGGTGCACACCAAGGCGCTCTACCGCGATCTCGTGAACCGTGACAAAGCAATCTCAATCCCTGAGGGCGCGGAGTGGAGTGCACCTGAGGAGACCAATCCGTGGAAGGACAGCACGCCCTTCACCGACGCCGAACTGGCGGCTTTCGTCTCCGAAGGCATCGAGGCCAACCCGGTCGTGGGCGTCAAGGCTGTCCAGTTCAGCGATGAACTCGTCCCGGCGACGCTCCTCGCGCTGGAGGCCCCCGTTGAGGGCACACTGAACGTGAGCGTTCGCCACCGGCAGGTGCGCTACACCTGGTTCGACGAGGCCCCGGCCGAGTTGCCGCTGACCGTCACCGGCGGGCTGATCGCTCACTATCGCGACCGCGGCAATGTGAAGTTCGAGCTCTACGCCGCAGCGGAAGTCACCCTCGACCCCGTCGATACCGACGCCTCCGTCCCACCCGATGGCGAGGCGCGCGAGATCTCGCTGCAGACCCCGAATTCCGGCCTGCACCGCCTCGAATGGATCGACGGTGGCGACATGACCGCCGTCATCTGGCCCGAGGGCATGCCGATCACGGTCCGCGCAGACCTTGAGCAGCCCCTCGCCCTCCAGGGCCGATGGACGCTGGTCTTCTACGTGCCTCTTGGCACCGAAGCCGTCGGCGGCGAGCCGGGCTACTTCAACATCCCCGTCCCCGAGGGTCAGGACGGCAAACTCTGGGCCTTCACCAACTGTCGGGGCGCGCTCATGTTGATGAGCGTCCCGCCCTACCTCGCACCCACTGCCGATGCGCTTCTTCTGCCCCGCGAGGTCGTCGAGGCTGACGCCAACTGACCGCAGCCAAGATGATGCGCCAGATGAAAGGGAGACAACACATGTTCATCGACATGCACTGCCATGCCTACCGCAAGCCGCCACCAATCTACCCGTTCCAGACCGCCGAGCAGGTCATCGAGCGCTACGACGCCGTCGGGATCGACATGGGCGCGCTCTTGCCCATCGTCAGTCCCGAAATCTACCTCCCCCAGGCGAACGAGGACATCCTCGAGATGGTCGAGCAGCACCCCGACCGCTTCTTCGCGTTCTGCAACATCGACCCCCGAGCGATCTGCTACTCGACCTCCGCGCCGCTCGGGAACTTGCTCCGCCACTACAAGGACCAGGGCTGCCGAGGCCTCGGCGAGGTCATGCCCAATCTCCCACTCATGCACCCGATGGTCCAGAACCTCTTCCACCACGCCGAGCAGGTCGGCCTGCCCGTCGTGTTCGATGGCTCCGACCAACTCGAGGGCGATTTCGGCCTCTATGACGATCCCGGGCTGCCGCAGCTCGAACACACGCTGCAGCGCTTCCCCGACCTCATCATGTTCGGTCACGGCCCGGTGTTCTGGTCGGAGATTGCGCGCCTGCAGACTCCCGGTGAGAGAGGCTATCTCTTCCGCCTCGGCGGCGGTCAGGTAGGGCGCCTGCCCACTGGCCCGATTGACGAGGAGGGTGTCGTGCCCAAACTCATGCGCGTGTACCCGAACCTCTACGGCGACCTCTCCGATGGCACGCCGGTCAATGCCCTGTCCCGCGATCCCGAGTACGGTCCCAAGTTCATGACCGAGTTCCAGGACCGCCTCTGCTACGGCACCGACTTGTGCTCGCCGACCCAGCCGCTCGCCATGATCGACCTGCTGCTCGACTGGCGCGAGACGGGCAAGATCACCGAGGAGGTCTTCCAGAAGGTCGCCCGCGAGAACGCCATTCGCATCTTCGATCTCTAGACGCCCGACCCCGCCTCAACCCCGGTGGTGCTCCAGCGTCTGGAGCACCACCGGCACGCTCGCCTCCCACTGCGGCGGCACTTCCTCGCTCATCAGCAGACAGTAACGCGACGGTCCTGCCTCCGCACACATCCGCCGGATTTCGCTGCGCAACTCGTCCGCGCTACGCTCGTACCAGCCCAGGTTCGGGTGCAGCCACAGGAACTTCTCCGGCCACGCGGCGCGCGCTTCGGCCACCGTCATATCTCCCTCAGGCGCCTCCGTAAATGAGTCTATCCCGTCGATGCCCAGCGCACCGATATCCTCCGCGATGACCCGAAGCTGCCCGTCATAGTGCACCTGCAGCCGCTTCCCTGCCGCATCGAGTATCTCGATGATCTGCCGGTACAGCGGAGCCAGGTGACGCCGGAAGTGCCTCGGACCGAGCGTGTCGATCGACAGGTTCTCCCACAGTTTGATCTGCTGCGCCGAAGACCGTGCCGCCTGCCGAATCTCCTCGAGCTTGATCTCCGCCATGCGTTCGAGCAGGCCCATCAGCTCTGCCTGCTCGACCGCCAGGTCCAGCGAGAACCGCTCCAGCCCGGCCCAGTCAATCTGCACCACCATCGGCGGCGTCCGGCCATTCCCCAGGCCACCGATCTGCCCCACAGTGATCCCACGTTCACCGATCGCCGCCTCGGACGCCTCGAAGGCCGCATCATCAGCTATCACCCGCACGCCCTCCAGGGCGCGCGCCATGATCAGATAGTCTTCCGCTCCCTTGATGAAATACTCCTGCCGCCACTCGCCCAGGTACATCTCGTGCAGCTCACCGATCTCCGTTACCAGTCGCACGTCACGGCGAACATGCCCGCCCTGCTCAGAAATCTCCTCAACCAACTCGAAGCCCGGGTGCTCGTGGCGGATGACGTTGGCGTGGTTGATACACCCGAGGCCCGCTTCCAGCAGGCGCTCCCACTCGATGTCGCGGTTCTCGACAAACCAGTCATACACCGCATACACGGGGTGCCTGACCGGCTCACCCGACATCGCTGACTCCAGCCGCTGGCGAATGCTCTGCCTCATCTTCATCTCCGCTCGGGAAGCCACTGTACTCGCTGCACTCTGTCGCCCGGAGTATACGCCATCGCCCGCGCCGCTACCAACCCGCCCGCGCAAGAGCGCCGCCAAATGTCTTCGGTTGATCCCGCCCGGCGAGAAGGCCAACGCGGCCATCGATGCGAACTACCCGGGGCCACTGAGAGTCCTGACCGCAACGAAGGCCTCGCGCCCGAATGATTGCTTGACAGGAGATCACCGATGCCAGAGCGCAATTTTCAGTTCCGACAGCGACTGAACACCGTTCACCTGCCCGACCGGCGTGACCCCAAGCTCCTGCCTGACGCGGGCGATACTGTCGTCGCAGACGGCTGGCGCATCGTCTTTAGTACCAACAGGACGGAGTATCTCACCGGAGTCGCCCAGGACCTGCAGGACTACTTCTTCACCAGCATGCAGGTATCCACGCTCCTGACCCGCGGCCAAAAGACCGGACTCCCCGCGATTCTTCTCACCACCAAGGACGAGACACCTCACCTCGGCGAAGGCCTGACGAAGCCCCGCAGCTATCGGATCATCGTCGAGCCCGACGTCATCACCGTCTGCGGTTTTGACGAGCGCGGCGTTGGTCAGGGCTGCTACTACCTCGAGGACCTCATGAACCTGCGCGAGGGACCATTCCTGCCCGAGATGGACGTGGTCCGCGCTCCCATCTTCTCCCCGCGCATGATCCACTCCGGCTGGGGAATCGACCAGTTCCCGGACCAGCACCTGAACGCCATCGCCCACGCCGGGATGGACGCAGTTCTCGTCTTCGTGGCGTCGACGTCTATCTCTACAGCTACCTGACCAGTCGCATGCACCCCGACGATCCCGAGGCCGAGGCCTACTACGAGAGCACCTATGGCGCGCTGATGAAAGCCTGCCCCGGAGCCAAGGGCATCGTCTTTGTCGGCGAGTCCTGCGAATTCCCCAGCAAGGACCCGCACACCACCGGACGCCTGCGCCTGGACCCCGCTCCCGACGGCAAGCCAGACCCTCGGCCCAGCCCCGGCTGGTGGCCCTGCACTGACTACCCGCAGTGGATCAACCTGCTAAAGCGCGTCCTGCGCAAGGACAACCCGGACCTCGACATCGTCTTCTGGACCTACAACTGGGGCTGGGCGCCGGAGGAAGACCGCCTGGCACTGATCCGCTCCCTCCCGACGGACATCTCCCTGCAGGCGACCTTCGAGATGTTCGAGGATGTCGAGAAGGACGGGATCATGACCCGCTGCGTCGATTACACGGCGTCTTTCGAGGGCCCCGGCAAATACTTCCGCAGCGAGGCGGAAACCGCCCACGAGCGCGGCATCACGCTCTACGCAATGAGCAACACCGCCGGACTCACCTGGGACTTCGGCACCATCCCCTACGAACCGATCCCCTTCCACTGGGCCCGCCGCTACCGCGCTTTGCTGAAGGCGCGCGAGCAGTGGGGTCTGACCGGATTGATGGAGTCGCATCACTACGGCTGGTGGCCCTCGTTCGTCAACGAGCTGGCAAAATGGGCCTACTGGGAGCCGCAGACCACCACCGAGGAGATGGCCGCGCAACTGGCCGATCGCGACTTCGGCGCGGAGGGCGGCCCGCTGGCTGTTCAAGCCTGGGAGGCTTGGAGTGATGCCATCCGCGACTACGTGCCCACCAACGAGGATCAGTACGGGCCCTTCCGAGTCGGTCCGGCGTACCCGCTCATCTTCCAGACCGAACGGGAGCCCTTCCCCTCGGCCGAATACGCGCACTTCGGCAACCGGATTCTCAACACCGTCTACGGCTCACGCAATCCTGACCGCCTGGCGGGCGAGATTGGCCTGCTGGCGCGGATGAAGAGCCGCTGGGAGGAAGGCATCGCGTCGCTGGAACAGGCCATCGCGGTGACTCCCGAACGCAAACAGTTCGAGGCCCGACGCATGCTCGGCCTCGGCCAGTTCATCCGCAACTGCCTGCAGACCACGATCAACACCAAGCGCTGGTGGCAACTCAAGCAGCGCCTGGAAAACGAGCCCGATGAGGCCAACGCCATCCTCGATGAGATGGTGACGCTCGCCGAGGCCGAGATCGCCAACGCCGAGGCGACCATCCCGCTCGTCGACGCCGACTCGCGCCTCGGCTGGGAACCGAGCATGGAGTACATGACCGACCGATCGCATCTGGAGTGGAAGATCGCGCAGGTCCGAGCGGTCATCGACGAGGAGATTCCGGAATTCCGCCGCTCGCTGTAATGATCGCGCCCTGAATTCCCGGCTGATGGTCAACGGTGACCATCAGCCGGGATCGAACAAAGCAGCTCCGCGCCACTCGACCGAGGGAGGAAAAGGTCCTGCTTGTCACTGAGATAAATCCGGCTCCCGATCCTCTCGCCGCAGCGTCGGCCGTCGCGAACCGGCCTTTCCCCTTTTTCCTCGACTCGGGCATGAGCATTGGTTCGTACGGCCGCTACTCATTCGTCGGCTGCGATCCGTTCGCGACGCTCACATCCAAAGACGGTCACGTCAACCTGACCGGCCCACACACACGAGAAGTTCATGGCGATCCTTTTGACGTTCTTGACGAATTGCTGCGCGACTATCATCTGGAGACCCCTAACAAGCCCGTGCCATTTTCCGGGGGCTTGGTAGGTTACCAAGGGTATGACACGTGTTACCCCCTTGAGCGCTTTCCTCGCACCACAATCGACGACATTTCGGTGCCGGATCTTGCCCTCGGCGCGTACGATGTGGTGTATGGTCACGACCACGAGTCCGGCCGTGGCTGGGTGCTCTCGACCGGTCTGCCCCATCGAGGACGAGATGGCGCAAAATACGCTTCTGAGCGCGCTGCGTGGCTCATAGACGCCATTCACGCACCTCCGGCGCCGCGCGTCTCCGGCCCTGCCTCCAGCGATCCCGCGCCCTCCCGCACTTTCAGCCAAAAAGCCTACCAGAGCGCCGTACAGGCCGCTCTGGCCTATATTGCCGCTGGCGATATCTACCAGGTCAACCTCTCCCAGCGCTTCGAAACCGCGCTTAAAGTCCCCGCCTGGGAGCTCTATCAGCGTCTGCGTGAGCGAAACCCGGCTCCTTTCGCCGCTTACCTCGATTTCGGCGATGTACAGGTGGTAAGCGCGTCGCCCGAGCGGTTCCTGCGCGTCAGCGACCGCCACGTCCAGACCCGCCCGATCAAGGGCACCCGCCCGCGTGGCTCCACACCCGCAAATGACCGTAGACTGGCCCAGGAGCTCCTCAGCAGCGAAAAGGACCGAGCTGAGCTGACCATGATCGTCGATCTCGAGCGCAACGATCTGGGCCGCGTCTGCCGCTTCGGATCGGTCCAGGTCTCGGAGATGTTCGCGCTGGAGAGCTACCCGACGGTGCATCACCTCGTCAGCACCGTCACCGGCGAGCTGCGCCCTGAGATGAGTCATGTGGATCTGCTGCGCGCGAGCTTGCCCGGCGGGTCCATCACCGGAGCCCCGAAGATCCGGTCCGTCGAGATCATCGACGAACTTGAATCTACGCGTAGAGGGGTCTATACGGGCTGTATCGGCTATTTGGGCTTCGACGGGGAGACCGACCTGAACATCGCAATCCGCACTTTCACCATCGCCCGTGGCCGAGCCTGGTGGCAAGTGGGCGGCGGAATCGTCGCCGACTCCACTCCCGAGGGCGAGTATCAGGAGACGCTCGACAAGGGCGCGGCGTTGGCGAGCGCGTTGGGCTTCGAGAATCTGACGTAGCGCCGGAATACTCGCGGAGGACGACGATGAACGCGGCAATCTGCTGGCTGAACGGCGACCTGCTCCCGATCGAGGAAGCGCGCATCTCGCCTCTCGATCGCGGGCTCCTGTACGGCGACGGGGTGTTCGAGACGATGCGCGCGTACGGCGGCGTCATCTTCCGCCTCGACCAGCACGTGCAGCGCCTCCGCGACGGCCTTCGCGTCCTGCGTTTCCCCGCGACCCCACATCCGGAATCCCTCGCAGAGGCCTGTAGGCAGGTGCTACGGGCGAATTCGCTGAGCGACGCGTACGTGCGCCTGACGGTCACGCGCGGCGTCGGCGGCCTGCCGTCAGAGTTGTCCGCGACCGAGGGCCCGACGGTTCTCATCACCGCCCGCGAGTTCTCCGGCTATCCGGCCGATCTCGAAGCGCGGGGCATGACCGCCAGTGTCGCGTCCATGCACCGCTCCTCGACCTCGCCTCTCTCCCAGGTCAAATCGCTCAACTACCTGGACAACATTCTCTCGCGCGCCGAGGCGACGAACGCTGGTGCCGATGAGGCCCTCCTGCTGGACTCCTCAGGACACGTGGTCGAGGGCTCAGCCAGCAACATCTTCGCAATCATCGACGGGACTATCTCGGCGCCACCCGTGAGCGCAGGCGTGTTGGGCGGAATCACGCGTACGTGCGTATTGGGGCTCTGCGTCGATACAGCGCGGCCTGTGGCCGAAGCGCTCTTCGCCGTCGCCGACCTCATGTCAGCCGATGAAGCGTTCCTGACCAACTCGCTCATGGAGGTTATGCCGCTGGTGGCAGTGGACGAGCAGGCCATCGGCAGCGGCGTCCCCGGGCCGGTGACTCTTCGTCTGCAGGCCCAGTACCGAGACCTCGTCAAGCGTGAAACCGCCCGGTAGCGGCTACTCACGCGCCTCTGGACCGACATCCGCCGCCGTCAGCGGCCGGTACGCCGCCGGTGCATCGCTGACCTCGTCCGCTCCGATATCGGGCTTGCCGTCCCTCGGCTGACCCTCGATATCCATCTCAATCGGCGGCTCCAGCAAGCGCCCGGCATCGATCGCCGGACTCCCGACTCCCGGTCGCCAGAGGCCCTCAGCAAGCTGCAGCAGCGGGTCAATGAAGCTCATGCCGCCATCAGCCACCTCGATGCCCACCTCCGCGCCCTCCAGCGTCCTGTGGACGATATTGTCCCGCCAGGTCCAGTTCTCAGGCTCCGTGACCAGCCTCACCACACGCTCCCGATCTGAGACGATCAGGTTGTTGGCGATGATGCAGTCACGCGCGGGCAGCGAATATCGCTCCCGGGCGTCTCCTATGTCCATCGCCATTCCGCAGTTGACGATGGTGTTATGAGCCACCACAGCGCGCTCAGGACGCTCGTAGCCCCCGTATTTGGTCATGTCGAGCTTGCCATCGTTCTCGGCTTCATACTCGTAGCGCGCCTTCGTCCGCTGCTCCACGTCGCCGGTACGGATGATCACCGCAGCGCCCTTCAGCCCCTCGAAGTAGTTGTTGATGATACGGTGATCGGAGCCGAACAGACGCACGCCCGCGGTCCTCTTCTCCTGCTCGGTGTCGATGAAGAAGTTGCCCTCCACGAGACAGCGGTGCGTGCTGCGGAGCGTCAGCTCCCCCCAGCAGTTGCGGAAGGTGTTGCGCCGGATGATGTTGTCAGGCGTCTTCACCGAGACGATCTCGCCCTCACCATCGCAGTGCTCGAACAGGTTATCCTCGACAGTGGTGAAGCCGCTCGAATGCGAGTAGCCGCTCACGCCGAGCCGAACCGTCTCAAAGCCATTCCCGTCGCCGCGAGGGAAGTCCCGGAAGTGGTTGTGGTCAATGCGATCGTAACGGCTCGACAGCCAGTTCAGTTCCTCGCGCGATCCACCCGTTATCACCATGCAGCCACTGTTGCTCTTGCCCTCGATGAGATTGTGGTCCAGCCGGTTGTGATGTGAGTTGGCGCCCCCGATGTCAACCCAATGCATACGGTGGTCGCCCGGCTTGTCAACAGCCACCTCATCGAGGTTGATGTGACTGCGCGTGAGCCGGCAGTGGTGGCTGGCCGCAAAGCGGAACGCGTAGTAATCGTCCGTGTGTCTGAAGGTCAGGCCATCCACCATGACATACGACGACGACGCCACAATGATGCCGGCGGTGCCCTCGATGACCGCTTTGCCCCGGTTCTGCGCGCGCACCACCAGCGGCTGCTCGGCGGTTGCCTGGCAGGTGAACGACAGGGGGCCGTCAAGTACGTAGGAACCGTCGGCGAGTTCCACCAGATCGCCGGGCCGGGCGTCGGCCAGCGCCGCGATCAACTCGTCCGCCGAACTGACCGCCACTGTCCGGGCAAAGGTGACGCCCTCGACGGTGCATCCGGCTGGCTCCTGAGCGAAGCAAGCAATCGGTGCAATGAACGTCAGCGCCATAATCGTGGCCAGCAATGCTCTCATTCGGTCCTCCAAGCGACGCACGGATTACCATACCAAGGCCCCTATACATTCGACCATATTCAGGTTCACCGGCGTGCGAGCGGACTCCTGCGGCGGGCGTCCGCCGGCGGCTGCTGACGCATTCCCTGGTCCGGGAGGTGCAGGTGATTGCGCCGGGGAACGATGGGGGAACGACGGTGTTTCGGACTGGCAGCCACGAGATGTAACAGTTGGCGGGACCGTAAGCAATCAATACCGATGCTCCTGACCCGACGTCTCGATGTGCCCCAAGGAGATGAGGACATGAAGAGATGGACCATGTGGGTGTTGATGGGCGTAACCGTGGGCGCACTCTTGCTGGCAGGCTGCAGCAGTGGCGGGAGCACCAGCAACCCGCAGGTGCGCGCTCGGCACAGTGCCGCTGACATCGGCCGCGTCGACCTGTACGTGATCCCGAACGACGAGCCCGGAAACGCGACCTCGATTGCTGACCGCAACCCGTTGTTCGTCGGACTGGCGAACGGGGATGTCACGCAGTTCGCGCGCCGGTCGGCCGGAGATTACGAGTTCGTCTTCACGGACTGGAACCGGAAGAACATCATCGAGCGCGACTACCTGCACCTGCGACGCGACCGCCAGGTCACGGTCCGCCTCGAGGGCACTGAAGCCAATCCCGCAATCGGGTTCAACATCGTCTCAGTGCCGCAATAGCCTCACTTCACCGACGCCATTCCTCACGGCCGCGATGCAGGCGAGGGTCTGCGTCGCGGCCGGTGTGTACCAAGTGCACGCCCTCCGTGCCGCACAGGATGCAGGAACCGCCCGTCCACTGACGAACCGCATGGTGTAGACGTGCGAGACCATCACGCGTCCGAGGGATCGCCATGACCATCCTGCTGCTTCTGACATTGGCGCTGGCGTCGCCGAGTTGGGGTGCGGAAGTTGCCCTGGAGGCCGAACGCCCGGCTGTCAGTCCCCAGCCACCAGACCGGCCAAAGTACGACGATCCGCCACTCCCGCCGCTCATTGAGAGGCATGCAGTCGTCACCGGCCAGATCACCGACACGGACGGCAATCCGCTGGTGGGTGTAATGGTCAGTGACGGTGAGCATGTGACGCGCACCGACGACGCCGGAGGCTATCGGCTCGAGTTCGACGTCGACGACCTGCGCGTGGTGTTCGTCACCCGACCGCGCGGCTACCGGCCCGTGGACGGCTGCTTCCTGCACATTCCACGAGACGATACGGCCACCGAATACGCTCACGACTTCGTGTTCGCACCGGACGAGGGCTCCGATCGAGAGAGCTTCAACTTCCTGTCCACCGGCGACACCCAGTTCGGTGACACCGGAACCTTCGGCCAACTCCTCGAAGAGTTCGATCAGTTCACCCGCATGTCCGGGGATCCGGGATTCCTCACCATCGCGGGTGATTTGACTATCACAGGCTGCCAGTGGGAGATGGACCTGTACAGCGAAGTCACCGGACGCTCACACATCCCGGTCCTCAATGTTTTCGGCGGACATGACGGCAACTACGCGCGCAAAACCACCGGAGAACTGAGCGTCCGCAACTACCAGCGCAATCTGGCTCCAGCGTGGTATTCTTGGGACTATGGCCCGGTGCACTTTGCCACCTGGATCGCCGAGACGAGCTACCTGACGCCCGAGCAGGTTGCGCGCCAAATCACGTGGCTCGAGGCCGATCTGCAGGCCCAGCCGCCCGGCACGCCAATCGTGCTCACCACTCACCAGCCGCCGGCGAACACTGTCATGCAGGGATGGCTGGACCGGTACAATATCATCGGTCTGCTCTTCGGGCACTGGCACAGCGTCCACTGCTGCGGCTACGGAGGCGTGCCATACCTCGAGAACGGCCCCATGCGCGGACGCGACTGGGGAGCGTTCAGCCGCCTGTTTCGGGTGGTCAGTTTCGCCGACGGCGAGTTGACCACCGAGATCCGCGTCTGCGGCCAGGACCAGCGCCTGGATATCGTTGCGCCTCAGGGCACGGTGAGCCGAGGCATCGTCCCCGTGCAGATCAAGGCCTACGACACCGCCCGGCGCGTCGCCAACATTACCTGCGAGATCGGCGCCGGTGACCGGACCGACACGATCGCGCTCACTCGCACCGGTGCATGGACATGGCACGGCCAGTGGGACTGCACCGGCGCGGCCCCCGGGCCGGTTACGGTGCGCGCGACGGTCCTCGATGAAGACGGGCGCAGTTGGGAGCGCTCAAACACCTGCGAGCTTGCTCCCCGCGAGCGCACGGTTCCGCAGACTGGCGAGGACTGGCCGGGTTTCTTCCGCAGCGAACACTCGCGCGTGAGCGACGCCGCGCTCGCGCCGCCGCTGGAGTTGATGTGGGTCGCCAACACCGGCGGGCGCAACACCAAGGCGGTCTCGCCGATTGTCTATGGAGGACGCGTGTACGTTGGTGTCGAGCACAAGGAAGTCGGCCATCCTAACGCTGGCGTGTGCTGCTACGACGCGTCGACGGGAGCCCTGCTGTGGAAGAGCCGCACCGATGCGTCCATCAACTTCGGCCTCGCCGCCGGGCAGGGAATGGTCTACGCGATCGACAACATGGGCAAGGCTTACGGATTTGACGCCACGACCGGCGAGGAGCGCTGGCGCGCCGACCCGTTCCCACCCGAAAACGGGCGCAGCGACATCCGCAACACGCCGATGCTGTACGGCAATGAGCTGATGGTGGTCGATGACTACGGCCGGACCGCGTTCTTCCGCGCCACCACAGGCGAACTGCTGCGCATGATCCGGCCGGGCACCGAGCAGATGTACTACACCTTCCCCTCAGTGAACAACGGGCGCGTGCTTATGCCCTCGTTCAGCCGCAAACTGATCGCGGTCGATGCGCAGACCGGCGAAGTGGTGTGGGAGCAGGACAAGATCGCGGGCATCTGCCCCACCTGCCCGGTGCCGGTTGACGGCGCGATCTACGTCAATGCATGGGACGGGCTGAGCTGCGTCGACGAGGCCACGGGCGAGAAGCGCTGGGACGGCGACGTGCGGCCCTCGGGCAAGGTCGTCAACCACTCGGCGGCGGTGCCAGCCGGCGAGCTTATCCTGACCAACGGTCGTGCGTTGCGAGCCTTCGACGCAGCGACCGGTGAACTGCGCTGGCAGGTGGATCACCTCTACACCGCAGCCGCAGCCGAGCATAATCAGCGCCAGACGCTGGCAGGCCTGTCCACTCCGGCGGTCGCCGGTGACGTGCTCTACGTCGGCGCAGACGACGGGTATCTACAGGCCCGCGCAGTGGCAGATGGTCAACTGCTGTGGCGCTACAATCTCGGGGTCCCGGTCAAGAGTTCGCCGGTGCTCTCGGGCAACGCTCTTTACGTGGGTGACTGGGACGGGAACCTCTACTGCTTCGCGACGCCCTGAGGACAAGGGAGGACGCTGTGCGGACAACATCTGTGGCGATGCTTCTAATAGGCCTGACCGCGACGCTGGGAGCACATGCGCAGCCAGCCGAGGACTTCCGCGCATGGCCAGAGATAGGCCGTGTCGAGGACTTCCGCCTCACGCCAATGACTGATCAGCGCGTAGGTTTCAGGCTTGCTGAGGACGCCGACGGGCGACGAGTGGTGGTGGCGATCCGCGCGTTCGCCGAGTCAGACACCGCGTCTGGCTACAACCAGTCCACGCTTGCGGTTGACGTGAACGGCGAGATCATGGAGCCACTTCTGAGCGACCAGCCGCGCCTGCTCAATCGTCCGAAGGAGATTGCCTTTGGTGCCAATGGCGAGCGGTCGACGGCCGCGTGGCAGGAGGGCAGACTGGGGCTCATCGAGTCATGGGGCTCGGCGCGCTGGACTATTCCCTGGGCGCCCTCGATCGAGGCTTGGCTGGCGTCACCCGACTACGCTCCCGTTGGTCTCGATGACCCCGCATGGATCATCATCGAGATCACCGACATGGTCTACCCCGACTCCTTCGACTACCTGACCGTGCGAAACGAGTCCGCGGATGCCGTTGTGCGCTGCGAAATGGCAACGGTTCATGTGGCTTCCGAGCGCCAGGGCTCAGATGCCGACGGCCGCCGTCGGAAGGCCATCGAGGCCGTCCACCGACGACTGGACGAGCAGCACTTCGGCCGCAGCGCGCTCGTTCGCGAACCCGCGACCGGCCGCGAGTGGGCCTACGAGATGGACCTGATCCCAAACAATTACTCGGGCGGCGACACGATGGGCGAGATTCAGACCATCGAGGACGCCCGCCGCGTCGTGGCCCCCCTCGCGGCACAGGGCTACACCGCGATCATTGTCAGCGGTCTGCACATGCGCTACACGTACGTCCCGCTGTGGGAGACGCGGATTCTCCCCTACATGACGTTCATCTGCCAGGCCGCTCACGAGGCCGGTATGAAAGTCATCGACCACTACGACGTGCCAATCTTCTACGCCGGCGGGTATCCCTTCCTGCTCGCGGACGACCATCTCGGTTGGACTCAGCGGGACATCCGCTACGGTGCGCCGAGTCGAATCTACTGCATCAACAATCCCGACTTCCGCGACCACTTCTTCAGTTGGGCCCGTCGCGTCCAGCGGGAAGCCGGCATCGACGCCTACCAGATCGACGAAGTCTACTTCCACTCCAAGAACCATTGCGGCTGCGAACATTGCCGCCGACTCTTCGCCGAGCAGACCGGGTTCGAGCTGCCGCGCGAACCGGACTCGCCAGTCCTCAACAACGACGCCGACCCGCTCTGGCAGCTCTGGCGGCTGTGGCAGTCCATCTCGGTCCAGCAGTTCAAGCGCGATTTCATGGCCGCGATCCATCAGGAGAATCCCGCGGCATTCCTGAGCACCTACACCACCACCTACTACTCCGCCAGTTCAGGCGGAGGCCTGTGGCCGGCGGTCTTTTGCAGCTACGCCATCGGCAAAGAGGGCGTCAGCCGCGTGCCCTTCCAGAACTACCGCTACTGCATCGCCGACCGCCGGCTGTATCACAGCATCACCGATGCATTCGACTCCGCGCCGTGGATGCTCTGGTATCCGCTGACCGGGTCCGCAGGCCGGTTCTCCTGGGGCATGTCCCAGGCCTGCAACGACGCGCAGTGGCATGTGCAGAGCGTGGCCAGCTCCATCCGCGACCTGATCGCGTGGCCCCACAAGACAACCAAGTTCGACTACGAGACCTTCGCCGATGTCGCGATGGTCTTCTCCGAGAAGTCCAAGTCCGCGTCTCTGTGGACCGGCTACTACCATGGCATGGAGACGCTCGGCTGGGGAGAAGCCATGGTCGGCGCGAACATCCAGTACCAGCAGATCCATGAGATCGCCGTCACGCCCGAACTGCTGGCCCCGTTCAAGCTCGTGATCCTGCCCCGCATGACGCTAGTGGACGAGCCGAACCGCGAGGCCATCGAAGCCTACGTCCGCGATGGCGGCACGCTCATCGTCACCGCCGAGACCGGCTTGCTCGACGAGGCGAGGCGCCCGCTGGAGGACTTCAGCCTCGGCGAGATGATGAACCTGCGCTTCGTCGACTTCCAGCACGCACCGTTCGAGGTCGTCAAGCCCGGCTACCCCACCTTTACCTTCGACCGCGAGCGCATGCTCTACAAGCACGGCGCGCGGATGCTCGAGGTCGAGGTGCGCGACCCGGACAGGTCACGCGTCATCGCCACGTTCACCAAGGACGATCGCGACTACCCGGGCATCGTCCAGACCAGCTACGGATCAGGCACGGTCTACTACGTGGCCACCTTCTTCGGGGTCAGCAACTTCGAAATGGGTCTGCATGAGGGACGCCCGGACATCTTCCGCCGCAACCCGGACGCGGCCCCGTTCATGGCCACCTGGCTGCGCGAGCTTCTCGGCGACAGCGAGACCGTCACCACCGTCGATGCCCCTGAGGCACTGGTGTACACTACGTGGATCACGCGAGATGAGGGCGAACTGGCCATCCACTTCCTCAACGTCGCGGACCACCGGCCGCTCGGGCCTGACGAGGCCGTCAAGCGCCGCCAGATCGATTTCCCACTCGTCGATCAACCGATCACGCTGCTGCTGCGCGGAATGCAGGTCGCCGAAGCGACCTTCTATTCGCCCGATACAGCCGAACCGGTGTCCTGCACCGTTGCGCGGGCCGGGCCTGACACTCAGCTCACTATCCCGGCGGGCTCGATGGCGATGTATGGCTTCGCCAGAGCTCGCCTCAGCGAGACCGGAGGTGCGCCATGAACCGCGCCCTTGCCGCCACGTTCGCAGCCATCCTCCTGACCGTTGCCGCCGGCGCCGCGGAGACGCTCGACGCGGGCCCGTTCTCGGTTGATGTCACGCCCGAACTGGTGCTCCGCTACGGTGGAGAGACGCTCATCAGTGGCGACCGTTGCGTCTCATTCCGGGGCATGAAGCCCGGCGAGCCGGTGTTGGTCGACGCTGTCGACGGACGCGTGATCCGAGAGGGCAACACCATCACGGTGCTCGCCTCGAAGGGCCGCAACACACTCCGCCGCGAGGTGATGGTGACGGCCGAGGGCGTGCACATCACCTTCGAGATGCAGATCTTCGGCGACACCGGAGGCAGTCATCTTCAGTATGATCTGCTCACGCCAGCCGAGTTCCTCGATGGTGTGGACTATGAAGTGTGGACCGGCGCTCCCCGCGGGCCGCTCAAGACCAGCAACGGTACGTTCGACATCGGGGGGTCAGAGCCGTCTGACTACCTCGTCCGTGGCGCGCGCTACTTCATCCTCAATCGCCCGGAAGCGGCGTGTTCACTCGACTTCAACCCGGTGGGCGCCTGGGTGGGCGAAACCAACTACGGCGAGAACTACACCACCAATCCCTATCACGATGGCGAGCGCTTCCACTTCCTGATGCTCTGCAGCGGCGGCAGGCCCGGCGGCATCTTCCGGGGCAAGATCATCATCCGGCCCGGCGCCACCCGCTACGAGGCCCTACACAGCACCACCGATGTCGCCTACACGCGCGGCTTCCCGGTCGCCCTGGCGCTGAACTTCTCGGAAACCGCTGAGCCCGGCGGTGACTACCAGCCCTACTCGGGCGATGCCTCCTGCCGCTGGGTCGACGCCGAGCAGGTGCGGATCATCGAGCGAGCTACCGGCGGCATACTCTACCGCGACTTCGCAGCCGCCGCCGACGATGAGGCCGATGGATTGCTCGAACTCGCTCAGCGTTCCGGGCACTACCTGCTGACGCTCAATGTCCACGACGCGAACGAGGCCACTGGGCCATTCACTGTCAGCGGCCCCGACGGTCCGCTCTTTGAGGACGTGACGGTCGCGCGCGGCGAATACTGGGTCCGAACCGCCCCCCTGAAATTCCGCGATGGGCAAGCCCAGGTGCGCTTCGCAGGCGACTGGAAGATATGCGGGCTGACCCTCCAGCCAATTCTCTACGAGGCCGAGGACTTCATTCTCGACCGGCCGTTCTGGAACATGGCGATCGAGATGCTGGCGACGGATTGAGACGACTGTCCACCGCTCCCGCTCCAACACCTGCAGGCTTCTGCCGCGCAGATGGCGAAGTGCCACCTCACGTCGTTGACCATTCAGCCACCCATTCGGAGGCCCCGATGATACGGAAGATGCTGACCACTTTGACGGTTTTCATGTGCCTCTCAGTAGGCTGTGCGCAGGACGCGAATCTCGTGCCCAATCCGGGATTCGAGCAGGTCGAGGGTGGCGCGCCGGCGAGCTGGGACCTTACCGGTGACGCGGACCTCGATAACGCCCAGTTCTACGCGGGCACGATGGGCCTGCGCATGGCGCACGATCAGGCTGCGACCTCCACTGCGACGGCGACCGTTCAGTCGCGCCAAGTGGCTGCGCTGGCCGCCGCCTGGGTGAGGACCGAGGGCATCGAGGGCACCGGCGCGTTGATGCGCATTGTTGGGCCCGATGGCCAGCTCATCGCCACAACCGGTCCGCTTACCGGCGACAGCGGTTGGCGCCTTCTGCAGGTGGAGTTCAACTCAGGTAATGCCAACCCCATCACCGTTGAGCTGTCCCTGCGCGACGCGACCGGATCGGCATGGTTCGACGACGTGATGGTGGGAGAAGCGGCCGGCATCCGCGAGCTGCTTCCCGCTGGCCAGACCGGTCCAGCGCGTGAGAACGTCGCGCTGGGGAAGTCTTACATGCTCTCACCCCCACCCAGCTACAAGCTCTGCACCGATGACGGCGACTATGAGCAGCTGACCGACGGCGAGTACACCGTCGGCTACTTCTGGACCCAGCCGTCCACTGTCGGCTGGTATCTCTACAGCCCCCAGATAGTTATCGACCTCGGCGAGAGCATGCCCATCGACGGGATCATGATCAACTGCCCCGGTGGTGGGGCTGCGGGAGTGCAGTTCCCCAACGAGGCCATCTACTATGTCAGTGAGGACAACGAGGACTACCACGAGGTCGCGCGCCTGACGCCGCTGGGCCTCTTGCAGGACGGCAAGAACTGGTACACTCATCGCTTCCTCGCCGATGATCTCAAGACCCGCGGCCGCTATGTCATGATCTTCCTCAACAAAGCGGGATCAACGTCTTTCGCCGATGAGGTCGAGGTGTACAGAGGCGACCACGATCCGGCTGCAGTGACCTTCGACACCGCACCAGTCAGCCGCACCGAAATGGCATTCGCCCAGTATGGCATCAAGCCCGACAGCTACACGCGAGGCCAGTTCCCCGAGACCCCGCACATCAAGTGGGCGACACCGCTGGCCGACGGACCGGTCAAGGGCATCGTGATGGCTTTCAGCGACAACATGCGCGACGTCGCCGAGATCGCGCAGCGCCTGGATATCGACTACGTGCCGGTGCAACACTTCTCCTACCGCTCGCCGAAGGCCCTTGGGATGCTGATGCAGGAGCAGATCGCCAAGGCTCTACCAGAGTGCGAAGTGATGGTCGTGGGCGGCTACTACTGGCAATCTACGCCTGATGATCTGCTGATGAAGATACGCGATCGGGTGCGCGAGGGCATGGGGCTCGTGGTGGTCAGCCCGCAGGCGAGGTGGCACGAGCACATCACTGACATCTTCGCCGAAAACCCGATCGAAGGGGACGAGGGCGTGCTGGACCTGGTACCAATGGACCAGTTGCCTCAGTATCATACGCCACGTTCGTCGCATCTGAGTCTGAACACGTATGGCGATGGGCGCGTTGCGCTCCTGACCTGGCAGAACTTCACCCGCCCGGCTCACTCGCTGCTGCCGGCGTTCCACCTCGAGGACATTGACGATGACGCCATGTGCCCGATCGAGTTCACCTACGCCGCGCTGGCCAAGACCGTGCTGTGGGCCGCGCAGCGAGATGGAAGCTGACCGTTGAGATACTCGACCGCTATTTCGATCCTCTCGGCACGCAGACTATTGATGTGCCCGAGCAGGGCGGCACCTTCGATGCTGAGATACCGGCGCACATGGCGGGCGCGACCTACGTCAACGTCTGGCTGCGCGATGGTCAGGAGAAGATCGTGGACTTCGGCTCGGGCGCATCCGACAACGCGCGGCAGGCTGATGTCGTCTCCGTGGAGTTGGACAAACCGGTCTACGCCCCCGGCGATGAGCTGCGGGCGACAGTGACCGTTCAGGGCGACACGGCAGGCTCGATGCTCGCCGGGCGCATCGTGGACACATACGGTCGGCAAGTCGGCCCGGTGGTCGAAGTCGCTGCCACGCCAGCCGGGGCCGCTGAGCTGGTCATGCAGGTCGAGCACCCGATCACATTGGGTGCGAGCCTGTGGGTGACGCTGCATACCGCAGAGTCACTCGGAGCTGCCCAGACAGGCGACGTTGTGGACCGCGAACTCACCCGAGTCTGGCTTGACCGTCCCGAAGACCCTGACGAGTTCATCGTCTGCGCCTGGTACGCGTGGGACTTTCAACCACACGCGTACCACGGCCTGCAATGGGTGCGCGACTACGGCGTCGATACCTACGTGTCGCTGGGCGGAGATTGGCGGGCCGAGAACGCCGCGTGGGCCAACGTGCGCCACGGACCCGAGAACGTGGACCGTGTGATCCCCGCCAACACCGACGAGAGCTTGGTGCGCAATCCCTGCCTGACCGACCCCGAGCACCATGCGAAGATTGAGGACAAGATTCGCGCCTACGCGAGCAGCGTGCGGCCCTTCGGGGTGCTGGAGTGGTCGCTCGGCGACGAGTCCAGCCTCGGCCGCCGGGACTACTGCGTCTCCCCCACCTGTCTCGCCGCTTTCCGCGACTGGCTG
Organism: Candidatus Zipacnadia bacterium; assembly: GCA_029821735.1. Lineage (GTDB taxonomy): Bacteria > Armatimonadota > Zipacnadia > Zipacnadales > UBA5352 > JALGSU01. The sequence goes on from JALGSU010000009.1 coordinate 38,680, forward strand.
CGGGACGCTTACGCCGACCTGCCCGAACTCAACGCGAGCTGGGGCACCGACTTCACGACGTGGGACGAAGTGATACCTGCCACCCGCGACCAGGTCGAGGGTCAGGATCGGTTCGGCCCGTGGCTGGATCACCGCCGGTACATGGAGCGGCTCTTCACCGACTACCACGCGTGGCTGCGCGATATCATCACCTCGGAGATCCCGGCCGCTCGAGTGGGTATCTCCGGCACGCCGCGCCCGAATTCCTACTCCGGTCACGACTGGTGGCAGCTCATGCAGGAGGCCCTCGATCACCTGTCGGGCTACGGGGGCATCCAGCGGGAAATGCAGCGCTCGTTCATGCAGCAGGGGACCTTCTACTCGACCTTCCTCGGGTATGACTATAAGGACAACAACGAGCAGCGCGCCCGCTACGGCCCGTGGGATCTGCTGCTGCACGGCGCGAACGGGATCAACTACTACACGCTCGTGTCGAACACGCTCAACTGCCCGTTGATCCGCCCCGATGGCAGCCTCGCCAATCACGCGCCCTGGTTCTTCGAGGAGGTCAAGGAACTCAAGGCCGGCACTGCCCGGCAGATCATGCTGGGGGACTACTCACACGACCGCATCGCGGTGCACTATTCGCCGCCGAGCGTGCACGGCGCGACCGCGGCTGGTCTGTTTGACACCCGCGACCGCCTGCGAAACTACCAGACCAACATGACCAACGTGGGCACGATCCTGCAGGAGTGCCACTACCAGTATGACTTCATCCACGGCGACCAGATGGCCGCGGGTGAGTTGGCGGAGTATTCGGCGCTGATCATGCCATGGTCATCGTGTGTGAGCCCAGCCGAAGCGGAGGCCATCGAGGCCTTCGTGCGCGCCGGTGGCACGGTCATCGCCGACAGCTTCTGCGGAGTGCGCGATGACCACGGCGCCCCGCAGGCGATGCTCGACACGCTCTTCGGCATTCGCCAGACGCTGGACACACCGGAGCTCGCACCGGTCGAACTGACGCTCTCCGATGCACCCGAGGGCTTCACTCCCGTGCCGGTGGCTTCGGGCAGCGCGACCATCGAGCTGGATGGCGCGACAGCGATGGCGCAGGCGGGCGACATGCCGGCATTCATCGTCAACCATGTCGGCGACGGCGCGGCGGTCTTCCTGAACTGCTCGTTCAGCAACTACTCGGACGTCCGCGCGACCGGGATGGCAGGCGAGACTCAGGAGGAGATCAAGTCGCCCGATGAGGTCTCTCGCCCGATCCGCGATTTCGTCCGCGGCCTGCTGGGCGAACGGGGCGTTCGCAGTCCTCTGGCGGTCGAGGTGGAGGACGGCCAGGACTCGCAGATGCAGGTCTCTCGTTTCGGACTGGGCGAGGGAATGCTGTTTGGCGTTGTGCGCGCTATCAACGCGGGGCCAATTGACCGCGAGGACCTGCTTGGCTGCACCATCACACTGCCTGAGGCCATGCACATCTACGATATCCGCGCACGCGAGTATCTCGGCGAAGTTGCCGAAATCAGCGGGGAGTTCGCGCGAGGCATCACCCGCCTGTATGCGGCGCTGCCCTATCGCGTCGACGGGCTGGCGCTGACCGGTCCGGAGCAGGCGCGCGCGGGCGAGGCGGTGGCGCTCGAGGTATCGCTGGACACAGGCGCGGCGCAGGCCGGGCCGCACGTGGTTCGGCTGACAGCGATCGGGCCCGATGGTGCGGAGCGGCCCTACTACTCGACCAACCTGACCGCGTGGAACAACAAGGCGAGGGCTTCACTGCCGCTGTCGGCGAGTGATGAGCCGGGCGACTGGACGATCACCGCCCGGGATGTCATCTCGGGGCAGAAGGCAACGCTGACGCTGGCGGTCTCGGCCGAGTAATAGTGCACCGGTGCATTCTGGCGCAGCCCGGTGAGCGCCAGCATAGTGTTGGGCGTGGCCTGCAGGTCGGTATCTGCAGGCCATGTCCTGCCAGGCTCAAGTGAACTGCCCGCGGATCGCCCCCACGACCTCGCGCGCACCCCGGCTCACCCGCCTCGCTACCAGGTGGGGCAGTCTGCGGTCCGCGGGCGGCAGAGCCGGCAGGGCCACCCAGGCGCTCCCGAACCATGTCGCGAGATTGTCCACGGCTCGCCGCCGCAGCCAGATGGCCCGCAGCGTCGAACTGCGCTCCACATCCTCTTCAGGCCGAATGACGAGACGCTCCTCCTCGGCCGAGGTCATGCGCAACTCAGCGGGCACCGGCACCAGGCCCAGCAGTGCCACGTGCGACAAGGTCGCCTTCACCCCGCGCATCACTGCCAGTCGTCGACTGAGGTCGGCCACCAGCGACCAATCCACGTCGAATCTCTGCGCCAGCGTCGCGATGTCCCACAGCGTGACCATGTGCCCTGGGGTGACGCGGTTGAGCGCGGCGTGAACGGCGTGTATGGTGATCTGCTCCTCGATGCCGGGCGTCGGCACGCCGCCAGGGACCAGCGGGTGGTCAAATCGCATCCCCGTCGCGGGACCGATCGCCAATTCACGCGGACAGACCCACGGACGTCGGTGCAACTCCACCAGTATGCCTTCGAGGCTGCGCAGAGGCTGGCAATGCCATTTGCGGGGGTCCTCTGGGGTCACGGTATCCCGCAGAACGAAGCCCTCACCCGTGAGCAGCTCGTTGGCGTCCCCCGCTGCCTGCCCGGGCACCCACAGATCCACGTCGCACGAGTGTCGCAGCGCCGAATGTTCGGGCACAGCCGCCGACAGCGCGGCGCCTTTGATCGCGTACACTGCGAAGCCGGCGCGCTCAAGCGCCTGCAGCACTCGGGCCAGCACCCGCAGACGCACGGCTTCACTGGTCACCGCAGACACGGCGTTTCTGCGCACCGCCGCCCGAGCGTCTTCCGGAAGCGCATCCTCGATCGCGTGACGCGCGAGTCCGCTCAACAGCACGCCGCCAAGCCTCGACTGCACCAACCAGCGGGTCGTTCTCGGCGAAAGGTGGGCCTCAATCGCGCGCACGAACTCGCCCTCGTCCGCAACGCCGAGGCGGTCGCGGATAGCCGCTGCCGCGATCTGCAGTTCAGGTGCCAGTTCCTGCGCGAACACTGGTAGCATGGCCGTCAGCTTCCTGCTGCGAAATGCGCTGTCACAAGGTATTGACGGGGCACGCTTCCCGCTCGTCCGGGGCAGGACCTGCCGCCTGGCGAGTCGAATACCTGACTTCGGACTGCACAATCCGCATCGGACAGGAGCGGACGCATGAGTGACACGCAGAGGGTCGTGCAGAGAACCACGAATGTGGTCACGCGGGAGTTGGCCGGCGAAATAGTCCTGGTGCCCATTACGCAGACCAGCGCGGATTTCCAGCAGGTCCACCTCCTCAACAACACTGCAGCGGCGGTCTGGGAAGTGCTCAACGAGCCGCGGACGCTGGATGCGCTGCTCTCCCTGTTGGCAGAGCACTACGGCGCTTCCCCGGAGACCATCGCCGACGACGTCGAGGAGTTGCTCGTCGACCTGCACACGCGTGGACTGGTGTCCTGGGAGCCGGACTATGAGTGAACTGTGCGGCATCGACCGGTCCCCGGACATTGATGACCTGATACGGGTCCTGATGGAAAGGGACCCGCTCGTGGCACTCGCGGCGACCGTCGACCTCACCTATCGCTGCAACTTCGCCTGCACTCACTGCTACTGTCGACTGCCCGTCGACGGGCCTACGCCAGTGCCCGAACTCACCTTCGCCGAATGGGACCGAATCTTGGGCGAGGCCGCTGACGAGGGCCTTCTCTTCCTCACTCTCACCGGAGGAGAACCACTCATCCGGGAGGACTTCGCTGATCTGTGGCGGATGGCCAAGCGGCGGGGCTTCCTCTGTGAGCTCTTCACCAATGGCTCCCTCATTGACGAGGGCATCGCCGACCTGTTGGCTGAGTACACGCCAAAGCAGGTCTCCATGACCGTCTACGCCGCTTCCGAGGAGACGTACGCGAGCATGACCGGTTGCTCGGGGATGCACGAGCGCGTGCTCGGAGCTCTTGACCTGCTTGCAGAGCGGGGAATTCCCATCGAGGTCAAAGGGCTCTTCAGTCGCCAGAATGCTCACGAGTTCGATGCCATCTCGAAGCAGGCGCTGCAGTACGACGAACTGGTGCGTTGGCAGGCGGAACTGGTCGGCTGCTACACCGAAGGTGGCGGCAATCCCTGCGGCGTTGGCCTGTCCCCTGAGGAACTCGTGGCGCTGGAGTTGGCGGACCCAATTCGCAGTGGGGAGTGGCGCAGCCAGTTGGCAAACCGCTCGCCGTCACCCGCAAACCCCGACAGCCCATTCCGCTGTCAGCTCGGCAATGGTCGGTTCCACCTCGACCCCTACGGCAACATGCGGCCCTGCATGCTGCTGCAAAGCGTCAACGTTGACTGCCGGTCCACGTCGGTCCGACAGGCCTGGCGCGAAGATCTGCCCCGCGCGCTCGCGGACATGCCGTGGCAGCCAAGTGCCTGCAACGTCTGCGAACTCGCGGACGTCTGCCGAGCATGCCCCGCGAAGTTCCTCCTGGCCGGTCAGCCCGCCGGCGGGCCGTATGACGTGTACTGTGAGATAGCCCGGACCCGCGCGCGGGTGTACGGTATCCCAGCACGTCCGGCCAGTGACGACAGCGATTGACCACAGTCCGATGGCGTGCTACTATTGCTCGGTCAGCGCGACGCGGTGTGTGACACACCCAGCCATATTCGCCAGGAGGGAAGTGAGCCCATGCCCGTGTGGACGAAGCCCGAGGTCACCGATATCACTATCGAGTGCCGCGAGGACGTACTCGCCGACTGCTGGAGCGAATCAGCCCCAAGTCCCTCTATCTGCGTGTGCGGGTTCTTCGTGGCGTGTCCAGGCAGCTGAAGCCTGCACAGATCGCGAGTGACAGGCGGGGCGCCCCGTGGGATCTCTGACACTTCGTATCGCGGATCTTGACGTGAGCGTGTGCCTCCAGCGAACGGGGCAGACAGTAGAGCCGAGTCTGCGCGATTTCTCTGCCCGCGACCCATCGTCTGCCACCCATCTGACGCTGATACTAAAGCCCGGTCTGCCGCCACTGCCCGAACTGATCGATCCGCTTGAGAGCGCGCGCGTGCGCGGGGCCAGGACCCCGGACGGTTTCTGGTTCGACCGCTCTCCTGGTGCCATGTGGGCCAGCGAGGACTTCTCCGCGTGTCGCTCATGGACCGGACGCCCCGCTGGCATTCCCCCACAGTTCAACGGACGCCCCTGGTTGATGTTTGCGCTCTGGGGATACTTCGCGCAGCGCGGCGGCGTCTTCCTGCACGGCGCAACCTGCGTGCTCGATGGCAGATACGTCCTTCTTCTCGGCGACAGCCAAGTCGGCAAGAGCACCCTCGCCCGCCTCGCGGTCGAAGCCGGTTACACATCGCTCACCGACGAGTACCCCGCGGTTACCCTCGCCGGCTCCGGCCCTCGCGCGCATGGCCTGCCATGGCCGGGACGGAATGGCCCGCCGGCGCCAGCATCGGGTGACCTCGCCGCCATCTTCTTCCTCCGACAAGCACCCGACAACACACTCGAGCGACTTGCGCCGCCCGAGACTGCGCGGCGCCTGGTCGGGAACATACGGTTCTTCGGATGGGATCCCGCCACGACGCTGCCGACCTTCGACACGCTCGACCAGATCGCCCGGAGCGTGCCTGCCTACGAGGCCTCATTCGCACCTTCGCCAGACGCAGTCGACATGCTGGTGCAAGCCCTGTGAAGATCGCCGCCGAGCAGTTCATGGCCATCGCCGAGGAGGTTCTCGGCAGTGGTCGCGAGTTGCGCACCCGCGTCACCGGCGGCAGCATGGGGGCGAGCATAGCGGACGGGAGTGTGGTCTGCTTCGAGCCGGCCAGCCAGAGGGGCGTGCGGCGAGGTGACATCGTACTCATCAGGTCGGCCATGGGCAGGGCCGTGTGCCATCGCGTATTCGCGCTTCGCCACGGAGTCGATGGACCGGAGATACAGACGTGGGGCGACGGTGCCATCCAGCCGGATGCGCCGGTACCGCTGGGCAATGTTCTCGGCAGGCTGAAGAGCATCGAGGGCCCCGGACGCAATCCTCTTACGGCGTCGGCGCGCCTGCATGCACACGCGCGGTTCTACTGGCGGCGCCTCAGGCGTCTGATACGCGGCAGGCCCCCGGCAAGTACCCCGCCCCGCTGAGCCCTTCAGACGATCCGCCGCTCACTCGTCTTCTCGCTCGGCCTCAGCCCTTGCGCAGGAGCGCCACCACGCGCCGAGGACCGCAGCGAAGTACGTCTTCATCGCGCGCTTCGCGTGCAACTCCTGTGGCGCCGAACGCAACATCCCGAACCGTTCCTCCACCGGGGACTGCGCCCGAGTCATCACGTCATCCAGCTCAGTGTAGAGACGGTACTGATTGGGGTCACGCTCAATCGCCCGCCGATACCACGCCTGCGCCTGGTCCAGGTCTTTCCGACACCGCCACAGCCCCCATCCGATATTGCGCAGCAACGGCGAGAAGCTGTCATCTATCCCGGCCGCTGTCTGCCACATCGCCAGCGCCTCGTCGGTGCGCTCAAAGGAAGCCAGCAGATTGCCCAGCAGATACCGAGCGCCCCAGTCAGTCTCATCGTGCGAAATGGCAGCACGCAGGATCGCGATGTCCTCAAGCCGCCAGGTGAAGCATCCCGTCAGATCGCACTCGCGCGCTGATCGACGCTCGCGCTCAGCCGACTGATCGTCGCCCGCCAGTTCGAGATAGTGGGCCAGCGTGTAGTGCACCAGCGCGTACGCATCCATTGCGGCCAGCGTGCGGCAACCCTCACTGAGCAACTCGATTGCTCGCCCGCGCGAGCCTGTCGCCTCATACTCAGCCGCCACCTCCAGCCACTGCTCAGGCTCGTTCCGGAGGATCTCCGCGGTGTCGAGAAGCGCGGCGGTACTGACTTGCGTTTCCGGCGCCTCGGCCGCCCAGAGCAGTAATTCGGATGCTTCCTCTGCCCACGTCCCCAGAGCGATGAGGCGCCGCAACATCGCCCGCGCTTGCTCACGTTCGCCAACAGCCAGAGTTGCCAGAGCCAAGTAGTACTTGGCCTGGTGATCGTGACGGTCCAGATCGACCGCACTGGCGAACTGCTCCCGCGCCTGCTCGAAGCGACCTGTCCTGTAGTCCAGCACGCCGAGGCCGACATGTGCGCCAGCCAGCGCGGGGTCCCGCTCCAGACAGAGCACATACAAGCGCCGCGCGCCAGTGAAATCGCATCTGAGTTCCTGCTCGACCCCGCGCAGATACAGGTCAGCCGCTGTAGCTTCATCCTCCGGGGTCAGCTCGACTGGATCGCGCTCGCCGGTTTCGAGCACCGCGGGCTGCCCGACGTGGGCTGGCGGGTGCATGTAGCGCAACAGCTCACGCCCCGCCGATTCGACGACGACAGTCAGCGTGTCGGCTGAGACAGCGTCGTCGCTCAACTCCGCGACGGTTCGGTAAGGTGCGTCGGGGGCGAGAGCGGTCCGCTCTGACCACACGACACTCTCGCCCGCCCGGATACTGATCCGCGCCGATTCGTGCGCCATGCAGGTCACCACCGCCAACTGCGCACGCGAGCCTTCCAGCTTGAAGTCAAGTACCGCCTCGTCACTCGCCCATACCCACCCGCCGATGCCATGCAGCGGCCACCAGAACTCGTCCCACTGCATGGTCTGGAAGGGGCGCATGAACTCGTAAGTGGCCTGGTCAATGAAGCGGCCGCTCTGAAGCTCAAAGTGTTCCCCGTCGCCATCGCTGAGGAATCCCTCGTAGTCCGTCGGCTCATCGCCGGTGCCCCACGTGAAGAACTTCTTGCCGATGCTCTGAGCGCGGTCGGCATGATGCACCAGGCCAGCGTCCTCGGTTGCCGAGTAGCACCCGAAGAAATCCTCGTGCGAATCGAGCATGAACATATGATCCGCGCCCGAGTAGGTGCGGTATAGACTCAGGTCGCGCCCATCCCACAGCGGGTAGTCAACGACCTCACCGGACTTCATGAGGGCCTTGCTGTGCGGAAAGACGAGCTGCATATCGTCGCAACCGCGCAGGCCGGCGTCGGCCCAGAAGTAGTAACGCTGCCGGTAAGGCATGCGGTTGCGCAGCCACACGCGTTGGTGCAGGCGCGGGTCCCCCGGCTTTAACGAGAGCGTGACCGCCCATCGCGCCCGAGTGGTCAAGTCAATGTTGGAGACGGTGATCGAGGCGCCCGCGTCCGTCTGAGCGTCATCATGGCCCATCTCGAAGCTCACCGGCGACATCGTGGTGGGCGAATGGCCGAGGTGGAAGAAGTTGAACACGATCCCGCCGCACACCCATGCGCCCCGCAAGGCCATCAGCAGAGGCTTCACCGAGCTGCCGCGATAGAAGACCTCGCGACCGGCCAGCTTGTCCCAGACTGAGAACACCTTGCCGCCCAGTTCGGGCAAGACGATCACGTGCAGGAACTCGTTCTCCAAGTGCAGCGCCACGTACTCCCGGTCCTCGACCTCGTCGAGCAGATCATCCTGCATCGTGTACGGATACGTGCGATGATCGAAACGCGTGTGTGGCGAAAGCGGGCCCTGCAGGTGGGTCCGCAGTGTGATAGTGTCCTGCCAGTGACGGACGGGCATCGCATGCACCTCGGCGCTGCACAGATTCGGTCGACGTGACAGGACACGCGGGAAGTCTGCGCTATTGCAGCCCGGCCTGTGAGAGCGCACGGAAGATCGCGTGGATAATCGCCTGCGAAGTGACCGTGGCTCCGGTCACCGTGTCCACAGCCAAGCTCTGCTTCTCGATCACCTGCTGTGGGATAAACTCCGGCGCATTCTGCGGCAGGCTCTCGCGGTGCTCGATCTGGATGTCGCTCACCTGACCGTTCAACACGGTGACGGTGGCCATCACGTTGCCCTCGAAGCCCCTGATGTTGCCGACGTGAACGCCGTCAGTCAGACCCGCCAAGTCGAGTGACTCCAGCGAGGCCTTGTCTGTCTTGGTCTGCAGGCGGGACAGGTGGGTGGCGAGATTCTTGACGATCCAGTTCTCGGTCAGTTCGGGATAGATCGCGGCGGCCTTCGCGAAATGTTCCGTCGCGACTGGTCCGTTGCCCATCAAGGCATACGTATCGCCGATTGCCTCCTCGAGTTGGGCCAGCGCGAACTGATCTTTCGGCGGGTCGGGCAGGAAGTCGTACGCCTGGTTCAGAGCCGTGAGGGATAGTTCGTAGTCTCTGAAGCGGTTGCAGCAGGAGGCGTATCTAAGGACCATCCACGACAAGCCCTTGGTGTTGCCCGCCTCCAGCCGGGCGTTCAGTACGTCGGCGTAATTGGCGAGCGCCCACAGCGCCTCGCCGCCGTGGAACATGTTGTTGGCATACTCAGTCCCGTCGCCGATGTCGCCCTTCTGCTTGTACAGCCACGTCAGTTTCATCGCCTGGCGAGCGGACTCCGCGCCGCGGAAAAGCATCGGGCGAATCTCCCGGCGAGCCTCACTCCAGGGCTTGTTCATGTCAAAGGTGACTTCGACGTCGGCCACCCAGGCGGGAGGAACTGTGAAATTGGCGAGCGCCTCCGCCACGGGGCTAAGCTGCTCATCATCTGCGTTACAGGCCCCCACAGACACAAACACACATAGCATTAGAATCGGCAGTAGCCGCATCATCACGCGTCACCTCCCGGGGAGTGAAGCGGGAACCCGTCGGTGGCAGTCACCTGGCCGCTTTTGAGCACACACAGCGCGTCGGCACCGGGCGTGTTCCCGATCAGATCGAGTCCCGCGTGCGGGCCCATGACGAAGGTCGCGGTGGAGAGCATGTCGACCTCAACACCACTGTTGGCGGCGACCGTCACACTGGCGAACTGGCTCGGTGAGCAACCGGTGGCCGGGTCAAAAATGTGGTGGTGGGTGAAGTCGTCGCTGAAGCTCGTCGCGTAGTCACCTGAGGTAGCCAGGCAGCGGCCGTCCAGGTGTGCGAGCGAAATGTACGCATCCGGTTGACGGGGGTGCTGGATACCCACCTGCCAGGGATCGCCCTCTCGACTGGCCCCCAATCCGCCGATCTCGCCAGTGTCCACGAGGGCATGCACCACGCCATGAGCGCGCAAGGCGCCCTGGACGCGATCCACTGCAAAGCCCTGAGCCAGACCGTTGAGAGTGACGCCGCCCTCGTCTGCCCGCAGTGTGACTGCGCCATCAATGACCTGCACGCCGCGGAAATCCACCAGTTCGCGAGCCGCCGATACCTCAGAGCGGCCGGGCACCGTGCCGCCGGCTTTGGCGCGCGAGTATGCGTCCCACAGCGGCTGGACGGTGACGTCGAAGGCACCCTCAGTGCGCTCTGACATCGCACGCGCGTGCCCGAGGACATCCAGAAGGAGCGGATGGGCATCGGCCAGCCGGCCCTCGCGGTTGAGTTCACTGAGTTGACTTTCAGGCCGGTAGATACTCATCACACGCTGCACCGTCGCCAATTCAGCCAGAGCAGCGTCGAGCGCCGTCTCAGCAATCGCCCGGTCGGCGTGCAGAGCGGTGATCTTCACGGAGGCCCCCAATGCCCACGTAGATCTCGTGGCCGTCTGAAGCCCCTGAGCGGCTAGAGCTTCAGGTGCGGCCCGTGCGGAGCACAACACACCGAAGGCATCGAGCGCGCATATGCCTCCTGCCCCAGCGAGCGCTATGAAAAAGCGACGTCGGTCCATGACTGCCATGCCCTCCTGTCGTGATCGCGCCACCACTTGGGCTGGCGGATCATGCACACTGCACTGGTGTGGTATTCCGCCCCGAAGCGCAGAGACCTGCTGGACGTCACACCGTGTAAGCGTAAGAGCCCTCAGGAGGATTGTGCCGCTCGTTCGCGGAATTCGCTGCGGAGCAGACTGAGGCCAGATTAGCTGGTACGCCAGCGCAGGGCACAACTCCCCCGCTGAGAGGACGACGAACGCAATGAGTAAGGTAGACCGACTTGGCGAAATGATAACCATCCCGGCAGGCAAGTTCCTGATGGGCAACACCGGGGAGGGCGAGCATGACAAGCCTGAGGAACTCCCCCGGCACTGGGTTGACCTGCCGACCTACGAGATCAGCAAGTTGCAGGTGACGCGAGCCGAGTATAGGCGCTTCATGGAGGAAGGCGGCTACCAGGCCCAGGGCCTCTGGTCTGCCGAGGGTTGGGAGTGGAAGGAGAGCGGCGTGACCATCCACTCGGGAATGTATGGCTCAAACCATGAGGTGGAGGACACTGCCGGCAGCGGCCCTCGCGAAACGCCCGAGCACTGGGAAGCTGAGCAGGAATGGGTCGGACACGGGTTCGCGCACCCCATCTTCACGCAGACCGACGCGCACCCGGTGGTAGCGGTCAGCTACTATGAGGCGGAAGCCTACTGCGCCTGGGCCGGCGGACGCCTGCCCACTGAAGCGGAATGGGAGAAAGCTGCGGGGTGGGACGAAGAGAACCAGCATCCGAGGGTCTGGCCATGGGGCGACACCTGGGAGCCGAACAGGTGCAACAATGCCGAGGACAGCAGCTCCGCAGCCGGCGGGTTCGAAGTGAACATGAGCGCGCCGGTGGGCAGCTATCCTGAGGGAGTCAGCCCCTACGGGTGCATGGACATGGGCGGCAATGGCTGGGAATGGAATTCGGGCTGGGCCAAATCCTACGACGGAAGCCCTGAGCCGTTCGATCACACGGGCGACTACCGCTTTGTGCGAGGCGGATGCTGGGATGACGGGCCCAGTTCGGCTCGCTGTGCGGGTCGGAGCTGGTATCTTGGCCCGCGCAGCGGCGGCACTGGTCTGACCGACAGCGACTACATCACTTTCCGGGTGGCTCGCTGACGCACTGACTTGCCCGGACACCCGCCGCTGTGTCGCCGGAGACACCATGACCCCACGAGAGATCGCTCTGCGCGCGTTGCGCTTTGAGGAGACCGACGTCGTCCCCGTGGCGGGAGGGCTGATGCAGCACGTGCCCTTCATGGCCGGGGTACTGGAGATTTCCGAGGCACAGTGGTGGGAAGCCCCGAGCGCAAATCTGTTTGCCGCCTGCCGGGAGATCGGCTGCCACACGATCCTCGGCCCGGTGATGCCCAAGCCGCCGGGCAACACTACGCGCGACGCCCACGGTCGACCGACGGACTTCACCCAGAGCGCCCGGCGCCCCGACGTGCTCACCACGCCCGAGCAGGTCGCAGCGCATGCCCAGGACGCGCCATCACCCGAGCAGGTGCGCGCGGAGTTTGACGCCCCAGCCACAGAGGCAGACTACCGTGGACGCTCTGTCGATGCCGCTCGTGCGGCGGGCGACATGCTTGTCATCCCGCACATCCTCGGCTGGGCGCCGAGTTTCCCGACGAGTGACGGCGTGTTCAGCTACGAGGCATTTCTCATGGCCTGCACGCTCTACCCGGATGACATGGCGCTGCTCTTCCAAGCGTGGGGCGAAACCGCGCGGCTGCGTTTCGAGGTGGTCGCTCGCGTTATCGAACAGCACGATCTGCCGCGCATCATCTGGATCGGCCAGGACATCTGTGAGAGCAAAGGCTCAGTGCTCTCCCCCGAACTCCTGGAGCGGCTGTATCTCCCGCAACTCGCGTATGCGCTCGAGCCGCTTAAGCGCGCGTGTATGAAGATCGTCTGGCACACCGACGCGAACTACCGTGCAATCCTCCCGCGCCTGTATGAATCGCCAGATGGCATCAAGCTTGAGGACGTTGCCGCGATGCGCACGCCCTCTGGCGATCCACTGATAGTCTTCGGCAGCATCTCCACGCACCTGGTCCTGCCGCAGGGCTCGGTGGCGGCAGTGGAGGCGGCGGTTGATCGCTGCATCGAGGTCGGACGCGGCCGAGGCGGGATGCTGATCGCGCCATCATCCTCGATCGGCCCCGAAGTCCCCACCGAGAACATCGCGGCCATGTACCGCCGCGTCCGCGAGCGCAATGCGGAGGTCTCCTGAAGCGCCGACCCATGTGGAGCGTAGACTTCTGCGGAGAAACGTGCAGGAGCCCGTCCGCCGGACCACGAATCCCTTCTCGGAAGATCGTGCTTAACACGAGCGGGGCCGCAGCGGACGGCGCGGCGCTCCGACCGAGGAGGCCCCATCTCATGTGGCTCCGCACGGCTCGCATGATGCTGCTCCTCCCGATTGTGCTCTTCCTCTCGATGACCCTCGCCCATAGCGATGCCATCACTGAAGACGCCGCCAAGCAGGCATTGACCGCGGCGAGAGCTGACTTCCTCAAGGAGCATCAGGCCCCCGGCAAGCTCGTAGACTGGAGCTGCCACTCGCCCCAGCTAGGTCAGGATGAGACGGGGGTAACCATTTTCACCATGGACATAATCGGGGTCGTGGCCGGAGAAGGCCAAGATATGGGTTCTCTCTACATGACACAGATGAACGCCTACGTTGATCCCGAGACGGGCGAGACGGTCTACACGCTGAGCGACCTCGAAGGCGGCGAGGGGTATGACGCGTTTGATTTTCCAGTCGAGGACCTGAAGCAATACTTCCCCGACGGGCCTCTGTGCGGCGGCGAGCCCCTTGACCCGAATTCCGGATGGGGGGAGGAGGGCGGCAACGGTGACGAGGGCGGCGATGGTGACGGGGGCGACGAGGGTCAGACAGTGGAACCTGGCGGCGAGCAGGTCGCGCCAGAAGCGCCCGCCGGGGCGCTGCCCTGGACTCATCACGTAGCAGAACTGCAGACGTCAGCGTCCGAGCTTGAAGCGGCCCTTGAGACGATCGAGACGTGGCCTCAGATGCCGGCTGATGCGGACGAAGCCGTCAAGTGGGCCACTGATCTCAGGGAGGCCGGCTACGACGCAGTCAGGGCGGTCGACAGATACAGCTTCGTGCTGAGCGAGTTCGTCGATCCAGTGACGCGCGCTGGCCTCACAACCGACATCATGCTCGCCAAAGAGAACGCTGCCGCCGTCGTGGACATCGTCAGCGAGTACGCAAAGCTCCTCGGCTACAAGGTGGTCAAGGCGGGCGAAGAACAGGAGACTGTCCGGCAGGCAGCTTTGCGGGAGCTACAGGAGCAGTTGGCCAAGAAGATCGGCGAGCGCTTCCACAGCCAAGGCCTGGCGGCTGTGCTGACGACCGACAGCCTCCGCGCCGCCGAGACGGAGGCGCGCACACGCATCCATGACAAGCTCAAGAGCCGCGCTGAGGAGATCACCAACCGCGAGCTCGGCGTCCCGTTCTACAACGTGCCAACCGCTCGAGCCGCCGTCAAGCACAAAGTGCGGCAGCTTGTCCGGCAGCGCATCACCGATCTCCTGTGCCGCATCACAAGCAAAGAGATTGTCGTGCAGTTCGTCGGCGAGATCTTGTACAGGGTCCTCGAGGCTGTGATCGGCCCCAAAGTGCGAGAGTGGTTCCGCACAACCGGCAACCTTGAGAACCGCGTCGCGCAATCCACCGCAACACTGCGCACCGCGCGCATTCGACTGGCGGAGCTGCCGGCGGAGGGGATGCTCGACGACGTCCGGGCAGAGCTACGCCGATCTGAGGGCACGCTGAATGCGACCAATTATCTGTTGAAGGACCTTGCGCGAGCAAAGTCGCCGCTCGAACAGTGGTATCAGATTGAGATCCTGCATCTGATGAGCGTTCGGAAGCTGACCCACCAACGCTTCTTCCTTGACAGCGCCGGCGAACTCGAAGAGATGAAATCGGGGGCGCAGTTGGTGATTGCGCTCGCCGGCGTTCTGCGAGACATCGTCGACAAGATCGAGATCCCCGACGCGGTCGCTGACGTCGGGCAGACCGGCGGTCAGACCACAGGAGACGGCGGAGGTGGCGGCGAGGACCCCGAGGACCCCGACAAGCCCGTGACCCCGCTCATCACGTACGAGAAGCCCGTTCACCTCTACCACGTCACCAAGTGGCACGGGCCCAACGGACCGGTCAACAAGGACTACTGGTATGCGACCTCGGGGGAACCGGCTGAGGACGCGCCCAATATCATCCTCGTCCCGAGCCCCTACGGCGGCGTCGAGATATCGGAGTTCAGCAGCCGCAGTGGCGCCTACACAACCAACCACGCTCTTATGAAGGCCTTGGCGGGGGCTGGAGCACGGTTCGCATACATCGGGTCGACCACAATCAGCGCCAACCCAGATCCGTGACGACGGGATATGGGTCGCCGGTCCTCGGCTGCGCGAAGCCTGCCCATGGACAGGCTTCGCGCTCCTGGCTATGGCGTCCAGTCCTGCACCACGCAGCCTGGCTGTTGCGGGTCGAGCGTCAACGAAATGTGCGCGGTTCCGTCCTCAATGGCCGGCGTAAGGGGTGCCCCATTCCAAGCGTCACGATACTCCGCCCCTGGCTTGTGAGGCACAGTCAGCACCACGCCTGAATACGTCGCCGGGCGGGCGTTGTACACCGTCCACAGGTTCCGGTTCGCGCCCGGGAACAGATTAGCGATGATGCCCGCCGCAGCAGTCTCCACCCGGGGCGTCGCGTCCTCGCTGCTGAAGCAGTCGGTGTACTCGTGTTTCACCACGTATGCGCGGTTGAGCTTCGCCCTCAGGCGCGAGTGCTGCATCCTGAAGGTGTCCTCGTGGAAGACCTCCCCGTTGACGAACACCGCGTCCATCTGATTGGGCTTGTTGCTGCCCTCGATGCCCCCGGGCAGGCAGAGCGTCCGGTAGCGGGGAAGCGAGAAGCGTCCGATGTTCAGGGGCATCTCCATGAAGAGATCTCCGGCCTGGTCCGAGCCGTTGTAACTGCGGGCGAAGACCTGGTTCATCTCGATGAAGTAGTACTGCAGGCAGCCGTCGGCGTACTGCGAGGCGACATCAGTGAGGGGGTATTCGCTCCACAGCGCCACCTCGTCGGGCAGGGCTTCGCGCAGACGCCGGGCCACGTCCATGTCATCATCGCGCGGACTCATGCCGGAATTCCCACGCAGATGCGAGAAGCGCGGGAAGACGTCCACGTAGACCATCTGGCAGCCGGTGTCGCGCTGCATCTTCACGATATCGCTGATGAAGAACTCCGTCCAACGCTCGTTGCCGAGGCCCGGGAAGAAGATCCCGTCCACCTGCCCCGCGCCGCGCAACGCCGCGCTGTCATCATCGTCGATCCGCTTGTACATGGCCGAGTCCACGAGCTCCCGCGCCAACTCCTGGTCCGGCAGCGCTGAGGCCCGGAAGCGGTCCGGCAACGTATACAGCGACAACGGGCACTGCCACTTGTCCTGAATGGCGGAGACGATCTCGCGGAAGAACTCGAGGCCCCCGACCTGCTCGTAGGCCAGCGGCGTGCCGAAGACCCCGCGCTCGTTGCGGTCCTTCTCGTCGTTGTACGTCCAGTTGAAGAAGTGGAGCAGATCGGGCACGTGCCCGAGGCGCTGCTTCTCGAATTCGAAGGTCTCGTCCACAAAGTGGCGCGAACCGTCCAGCGCAATCAGGGACGGCGCGCGCGTCTCAACCTGGCTCAGCTTCTGGCTCAGCCGGTAGCACTGCAGGTCCCAGGCATTCAGGAAGAAGTCCTCATCCTGAGACTTGTAGGGCTGATACCAGCCACGCACCCAGTTGCGGTAGAGGCTGAAAGCCGCGTGCCAGTCGCCTGCGTGCGCGAAGAGTGAGACTGTCGGATACGCGCGGCTACCGCCCGGGTCGATCTCGTTGAACTCGGCCGGGAACCACGCCCCGCCGGCCACGCCACCGGGGTCCTTGCGGAGGGCGAAATTGGCCATGCGCTGATCGGGGTTGTCGGTGCGCACCATCAGCCCGACGCCGGCCGGGCGGCTGTAGACGTCCATGAACTGGCTGGAAAACTCCGGTCCGTAAGGCGCGCGCAAAGCGAGGTTCTCGGCCGTGTCCACCACGCGGTACTGCGGGAAGAACATGCGCGTGTCGGCGACGTCTCCGATGGCCAGCCCGTCCAGCGCAGGCAGACACAGGTCCGCCGCGAAGGCTTCGTCACCCACGTTCCTGACCTCGGCGACGAAAGCAAGCTCCGGCGAATCATGTGCGGTGATCGTCACGAAAATCTCCAGCGGCAATTCCGGACGGGTGCTGGTCAGACGCAACCGCGCGGCCGTCGGTGTCGTGTCCAGGACAGTCGCCTCGAAGCAGCGCCCGGTGTAGACTGTGTCTGCCACTCGCAGGCGCAGGCCGCTGCTCGGGTCAAGCTGGATCTCGTCGGCGCTACTCGCCCGGCTGACGATGTGCTCAAGGGCGAAGCCCTGGCTGAGGTCGAAGCTGTACTCGTACCAACGGTTGCTCAGCGTCAGGCGCTGGCCCTGCATGGCGACCGCGACCGGCTGAGCCGGTGGCTCGGGATGACGGGCGGTGCGCACCGGGTCGGGGAACGCGGACAGTTGCGGCACCAGCGGCGTGTCCGAAGTATTCAGCGTCAGCGCTGCGAGGGCGAAGTTCAGACGGAAGTGGTAGCTGTGCAGGCTGACGTTCTTCAGCCGCCGTGTCGGGTCAGCCGCCACCGCGTATGCCCCCAGTTCGCGGACCGGCATATAGCAGCCCCCGTCCGCGAGTGAGTAAGGGAACGCGGTCTCGCTCGGGCCCCGGTCATAGCTGAGTTCGACCGAGATGCACTCGATGTCATCGAGGCGCAGGGCCGTGGGGGGCAATCCGGCGCGGAACTGCAGCGGTCGGGCTGTCAGCGCCAGCAGCAGGTATGCTTCGCGGGCGGTTGCGTCCACGTCCACGCTGATGGCATCGTCGCGGGAGATCGGCGCCAGATTCCGGCTGTCCACTGTCTGGCCGAGGAACTGCATCGGCTCGCTATGCTCCGGGGTGTCGGGCATGAGCGCGAGGTTCTCCTCGCCGGGGGCGATCACGAAGGACACGCCGGAGACCTCAACGCGTCCGGGGGGCAGCGATCGGGCGCCGTCGAAGGCGATGTCATACTTCGCCATCACCTGCTCATGCCAATCCGTGAGCGAACCGTCCAGCGCCTCTCCCAACTCAATCGTCACGAGCCCCTCCCTCGGCGCAATCTCCTCGGTGGTGATCTCGGTGTTGAAGACATCAGGGGCTGCTGCGAGCAGCTCCAACCGCTCAAGCGTCAGGCGCGGCGCGTCGTCCTCCGTGGGCAGCACCACCCGAAGTTCGCGAAGCGCGAATCCCTCGGGCAGCACTTTGGTCAGTGTATGGCTCAGGCCATCATTCAACGCCATGTTTGCCTCAAGCAGAGCGACGGAATTCCCAGAGACCTCGTCGCTGACGCCGCGCAGGGACACGATCGGCATGGGCTCATAGGTCCGGCGGATGCCTTCGGCCCGGAAGGTCAGCAGCGCGTGACGGCACTTCACGGTGGAGATCGCTTCAGGCAGCGTCGCAGTCCATGACATCCTGCGGCGCGTGCCCGCCTCGCCTGCCAGACTGAAGCTGATCCCACTCTCCTCCACCACGACTTCCTGCACAGGCCCGTCACGGCCCTCCTCAACGTCTCCGTCCACCATCAGAAGCCGGGTGGGTCGTCTGGCGAGAGGGGTGGACGCAGTGTTGTCGCGCCACTGGATCTGTTGCCAGTCGGCGCGCCACCGCTCGGGCGCTTTCGGCCACACCAGCGGGCGATCCAGCCACGCCGCATCCCCACGGTAAATCTCCACCTCGTCGAGCATGATATAGGCGCCATTGCCCATGTTGATCGGCGAGCAGACGAACTTCACGAACCGGCCATGGGTCTCCAGCGCGTTGGCGACCAGCCAGAACGAAGCATAGCCGGTCTCCGGAGGACGAGCGGCCAGAAGCTCCATCAGGTTGCCTATATGGCTATAGCGCTCGCCATCGTCGCTCACGTAGATCTGGATGCTGGTCGGCCAGTTGACTCCGGCCTGCCCGGCTCCCATGTGCAAGGCGACGCCGCCGATCGGGTGCACGGTACCGACATCGATCGTGAACACGGTCGGGTCGACCAACACCCAGCCGACTGTGCTCTTGTCGAACCACATGGGCGTGGCGGGCGACAGTTCACCGTCGACGAGTTGCAGAACGTCGTCAGGATCGGTGGCACTGCCGTCGTTGGGGATGGTGCCAAAGAGCACGCTCTTGCCAAGCGCGACGTTCTCGGCCTGGGGGCGGGCCGCCCCTCCGTCATCAGCCGCGATGACGGGCACCGACGCCAGACACATTGCGCACACGATGAGTAGCGCTGCATTGCGTGAATTCATATGTTGTCCCTCTGCGTCGTGCTCTTACTTAGCTTCCACCCGCGCGCGGGCTTTGTTCTCATCGACTGAGACCGCGGCGAACGTGTATTCGCTGTCAGGGCGCAGAAACTCCACCCGCGCACTGTGTTCGGTGTCCATTGCCGGGTCGAGGATTGTCCGGCGTACTCCTCGCCCGGCGGCGCTGAACTCGACCTGCGTCGTTGCCGACCTGTCGGTTTGCCAGGTTACCATCGCCCACGGTTGCCCGCCAGCGAGGCCCGCCTGTGGCGGCTGCAATTGCACCTGCAGATCGCTGATCACCGGCGCTGGTGTATCAGCATTCTCGGCGATCACAATCGGGGCTCCCTGCCACTGCGCTGCGAATGTGTCCAGGAGGGCGCCACTGGCCACTATGACTTCGCCATCCCGGCTCAGGTTTGCGCCCCGGTGGACGATGACCCGATCGAGCGTGCCATCTGCCATCTCGCGCACCAGCGCCATCTCACCATCAAACGTGAAGTCGCCATAGCCACGCAGGCCCGGGCCCTCATGCGAGATCAGAAGTGTGTCGGTCCATGTCTCGACCACGCGCTCTTCGCGCAGCGCCGCCACGCGCTGCACCTCATCGGCCGCCACCAGATGGGCCTCGAACTCGCGCATGCTCAGCCGGCCGCCTGACGGCCGTTCCACGGCGACACTGATGCGCTCGGTGGTCACCGCGGCGAAGTGGACCTCGGCGACGTAGTCGTCCCGCCAGGTCACGACCTGGTCCTGCGCATCCTCCCACCCATCGCCATTCCAGTATTGCACACTCATCTCCTCGGGCGGATAGAGCATGCTGGCCCCGTTCCACGTCCCGTGATGCAGCACGACGCAGTTGACTGGCGAAGCGTCGCCAATCTCAACGCCGAAGCGTCCGATCAGGTGCGTGCCCGGCGTGTAGGGAGTCGACGATAGTCCTGCGGGGATGCTGCGAGGCCCGCGCTCACCGTCCGTGAGCATGGCCTCCCTGCCCGGATTGAAGGCCATCTCATTGATCTCGACAAAGCCGGGCTTGCCCAGCGCCAGGTTCTCGCCCAGGTCCATCGCGATCTCGTTCGGGTCATGGGCCAGCTTGTCGACTCGGCACTCGACAGCCAGACATGCCGCGCGCGTGGGGTCGACAGTCTCGCCGCCCGCAGTCACCGGCAACGCCTCAACCGAAAGAGTCGCGACCGCCCCCTCGGGTGTCGGGAAGAGCACGTCGTAGAAGGCCTGCGGCAATTCCCCTTCGCGAGCGTAGACGGCTGTCGGGCTCTTCACCCGCTGGAAAGTTCCGCCCGTGACCATCCACCCGAGCATCGCCTCACGAGTGAACTTGTCAGTCGTGAGCATCTCGGTCTCCTGCGCCTGCACGAAGCTCGCACCCAGACCGTCGATGTGAGCCGGCACCACCTGCACGTTAGCGACATCAGCATGCTCGGTTGCAGCCGCCAGCGTGTCCGGATGGAGCGCCACCTGTGCGGGTTGGCCCCGCGTTGGCCCGGCGAAGTGGAAGAACTGCTCATAGGTGTGCGCACCCTCGCCGGTCAGCAGGTCGCACAGGATGAAGTAGTCGGGTTTGACGAAGATAATTTTGCGCCGCTGCGTTACGCCGATCCCCTCGTAGCCACTATGCGCACCGTCGACGAGATCGTACGCGTCCGTGCTGATGAACTCGTGGGGCATCATGAGCGCGGCGGCCCCGCGGACCTGCTGCTGGCCGTCGACCTCGATGGCGTTGTGCAGCGCCGTCCGGTATCCCCAGCCAAGGAAGTAGTCCCCGGTATCGGTCAGCAGCGGCTTGCCGTATCCGTACAGCTCGAAGTGGCTGGCGTCGTTATGCGCATGTCCCATCGCCTGGGCGGACAGATCGAAGTACAGGTAGCGCGCGGATTCAGGCTCCCACCCGCTGCGCATCACATAGTAGCCCGTGCCGGGGAATCCCGTCGAAGCCGTCGCCGGTTCGCCAGTGCCCGTGCCATCCGCCAGCGCCAGCGCAGCTTTCAGCCGAGCGAACGGATCGGCGACGTCCGCCAGTTGCTGCGTCTGCTGATCGTCGAGCCTTAACGCGATCCACGAGGTCAGCGGTGCGATGAACGCACCCGCACTCCAGTCGCTTCGCCCGTACGTGTCGCCGATATTCGGCATGCCACCGTTGGGCATGGCGATACGCATCATCATCTCAAGCAGCTTCCCCGCCTGCTGCTCGATCACCGCGGGCAGGTCGCCGAAATCGCCATCCGCCGAGTTCGCACGCAGGAACTCGAGACTTCGCGCCGCCCACGGCACAGGCACCGTCTGGTAGGAAATCGAGTGCGTATCCCACGCCCCCTCGGGCGTTGTGCGATCGACGAGATGGTGGCGCAGGTCAGTGTTCCCCGCCTCAAGCCACTGCCCCGACTCGCTGAACTCGGGGAACATTACGGCCGCCGGTATCAGCCCGGGATAGGATACACCCGAGTACAGGATCAGCTCCCGGCAAGAGGTGATGAAGAGCTTCCAGAACGCCATGTGCATCTCAGGAGTCAACGATGGGGATGCAGCCACCTCATCGTACGCGGCGATGCAGTTGCACAGTCGATTGCGCACCTCCATACCGGAGTTGATCAGCTTGCCTTCTCGCGTGTATCCGTACCCGCGAGGCACCTGCTTCGTCCAACTCACCAGCAGGTCGCCGACTTCTGTGGCGTACTTCTCATCCCCGGTATCGCGATAGACGCCGGCGAGTTTCGAGACGATATTGAGTTGGTTGAGGTACAGGCCCCAACTGAACCCCGTGCTCGGCGAGTCGAGCCAGTCTATTTCGGGGCCAAGCTCATGGGTCTCCATCTTCCCCACATCATTGTTGCTGTTGGTGAAGATATGCTTGAGCCATTTCTCGTCTGCAGTGGCTTGCGACGCCCCCGAGGCCTTTATCACTATCATGGAATTGCCCTCGCCAACGCCGGGGAATTCCGCTGGGGGCACCGTCGGGCTCTCGCGACCGGCAAAGTGTTCCACCAGCAGCGCATGGGCCGTCTGAAGATCGCCGGCCTGCATCGCTTTGGCGAAGGCCGCCAGGCCAGGATACTCGGGATCAACCAGCCGCAGAACCTGCTCCGCACTGATCTCCTGGTCCACCGGCACCAGTTCACCGTCAGCGCAAACCAGTGACGCAATAGTCGCTGCCAGGAGCATCGCGCTCATCCTCAGGAGACCGCTCATCGATGTGGCCCACTTTCGCACGCCATATGCGCATCTGCTGGTCGGCGTATGCCCGATACCATGCTAACTTCCGGGTCGATGGCCTCGTCCCCTGCCACGTGCCATCCGGCTCGCTTGTGACGATCGGACTGTGCCCAACGGGGAGGGCGGCATGCCCAACGCGGTGAATAGACGCGCACTGCAGCGTTCAGCTTCTGGAGGTGCCACCCGCAATGCGAAACATACTGATGATGACTATCTGTCTGATGTTGGTTGGGACGGGATGTCAAGCCGATAATGCCGTGAAGAACTCCGACTTCGCACAGGCAAGCGCTCGGGGCGAAGAGGCCCCCGCGGACTGGCTGATGCCAGAAGAGGGGCTGTGGAGCCGCGCGCCTGAGGGCCCCGGCGGCCAGATGTGCCTCTTCTATGATGGCGAGGTCGCCGTGAGTGGACCCGTGCGCCAGCGCATCGAGTTCATCGAGCCCGGGATCACATGGGAGCTGCGGGCGAAACTCAAAGCGAGTTCGGGAATACAGCCCCGACTGAGCGTGAGAGACGCTGACGGGGTGACCGAACTTGGGCAGGCCAACGCTAATGTCTCGGGCCTGTGGCACACCGTGGGCCTGCGTTTTGAGCCGCCGAATGCGGACATCGTTATCGAGATCTACGCGGACGGTCCGCAGTATGATGGTGAAGCTGGCAGGGCGGGGAACGTGCGCGTGACCGAAGTGGAACTGGTTCAAGTCGAGGCCGGGGGCGAGCAGCAGATCCCCGACCTCGGCGAGAATATCGCGCTAGGCGCGGCATACACTGCCAGCCCCGGCAACTATGGCCTGACCAAGGATGCTGGCGACAAGGTCCAGCTCACCGATGGCGAATACTCGGAAGGGTATTTCTGGGCACAGGCGAGCACGGTGGGATGGACCAAGACGGGCCCTCAGTTCGTGCAGATCGATCTGGGACAGGACATGCCGGTCAGCGGGGTCTCATTCAGCTCCGCGGCAGGGATTGCAGGCGTCACCTGGCCCGGGCGCATCCTGATCTCGGTCAGTCAGGACGGCGAGAACTGGTATGGTGTCGGCGACCTGCGGAAGATGGCGGAGGCGCGTGAACCGCTGCCGGTGTACGGCACCTACAACGTCTACAGAATCTGGACCGACCAGTTGCAGACCCATGGGCGGTACG
The DNA here is from genome assembly GCA_029821735.1 of Candidatus Zipacnadia bacterium. Classification (GTDB taxonomy): domain Bacteria; phylum Armatimonadota; class Zipacnadia; order Zipacnadales; family UBA5352; genus JALGSU01. The sequence continues at coordinate 62,177 of JALGSU010000009.1, forward strand.
TGGGGCTCGCATTCGAACCGGATGGTCCATACACATTCTGCGATGAAATCGAGGTATATCGCGGCGAGGAAGCCTGGGTGGCTCAGGCATACCAGGGAGAAGCGATCACGAATCCCGGGAACTACCTCTCGCAACTTGTGATCTGTGAACTGGTACAGCAGCAGTTCCTGCTCGACCTGCAGGCAGTGCGCGAGGACATCGCGGAACTGGCAGATGGACGCGATGCCATGGTCAAACGGGCGGATGCGCTGGGCGCAGCAATTGAGGCGATGCCGCCCATCGACATGGATGGCTTCCGCGCGGTTCTGCCGATGACCGAACTTGAGGCCGACGTCTTCCGACTTCAGGCGGAGGTCTGGCGGGCGCAGGAGAAGCCGGCTCTGCGCGCGTGGCATCAACATCGCTGGGACTCGCTGGCCCCATCGGCCGAACCGGCTGACGATTCCGCGCCGGCGCTGTCCGTGCAGATGATGAGCAACGAGTACCGGGCAGATGTACTCAACCTGACCAACGCAAGTGCAGACCCAATGACGGTCACACTGAACGTGACGGGACTGCCAGCAGGCGCCGATGAGTTCATCGCGCTGCACCAGGTCGAACATGTCGGCACGCGGCACTTCACGTCAGTGGCATCTGCCATGCCTGAAGTTGCGCGCCAAGGCGACGGTTGGTCTGTGGAAGTGCCTGCGGGCATGACGCGACAGGTATGGATTGCGGTGAATCGACCCGATCTGGCCGCCGGAGAGTATGCTGGCGAGATGCAACTGAGTGGGCAAAGCTTCGCGGCGCAGAGCGTGCCTCTCAGTCTGCGAATCTGGCCGTTGCGCATGCCCGATGAGATGACGCTGATGGTGGGCGGCTGGTCATACACGAACACAAATGCGTACGGCATGACTGAGGAGAACGCCGACGCAGTGATTGCCCACCTGATCGAGTACCAAGTGAATGCGCCATGGGCGAACTCGGCGGCGCTGGCCCAAGGCAGCTACGACGCCGAGGGCAACATGACGGAGGAGCCCACGACAGACAATTTCGACGCTTGGCTTGCTGACTGGCCGGACTCCAAAATGTACATGGTGTTCATGGGAACGAACCCGAACTCGACCTTCGCGGGGGCGGAGCGTGGGAGCGAGAAGTTCGCCACCGCGCTCGGAAACTGGGCGAGCTTCTGGGCCGAACACATGAAGGATATGGGGCTGGAGCCGAGCCAACTGGCGATACTGACCGTCGACGAACCCCATAACCAGGATCAGTATGACACGATCGTGGACTGGGCGACGGCCATCAAGGCCGCCGACAGCGGCATCCTGATCTGGGAAGACCCGACGGCCAACGACCCCGAGGGCCTTGGGCCGGTCTACGAGATCTCGGATGTTCTGTGCCCCAACAGGCGCCTCAACCTCGAGAGGCCCGCATGGTATCTGGACCAGGTCTTCGAGGCGCAAGCACAGGGCAAGCAGATATGGCTATACAGTTGCAGCGGCCCGGCACGCAGCTTCGACCCCTACTCATACTATCTCGTACAGGCGTGGGACGCCTTCAGGATTGGCGCCAAGGCGTCCTGTTTCTGGTGCTTCACCGATACGGGCGGCGTGTCGTGCTGGAACGAGTATCCGGCGGGCGGCGCGGGACCGTATTGCCCGAGCTACATCGACGATACTTCCGTGACCACATCCAAGTACATGGAGGCCATTCGTGAGGGCTCGCAGGATTACGAGTACATGACGATGCTCGCCGCACGCGTGGCCGAACTTGAGGCGGCGGGCACTCCGGCCGGGAAGCTGGCCAAGGCGCGGGCGCTGCTGGCGAACGGGGCGGATCGGGTTCTGGCGAGCGAGGACGGCGCAAACTGGCGATGGGATGAGGTCAAGGACCGTGCGGCGCAGGACCGCGTCCGCGTTGAGGTGCTGGAAGCGTTGGTGGCACTGCAATAGCTGCGGCAAATCGGGGCCGGGCAAAGCCCGGCCCCGATGCTCATCTCCCCGATGCACTCCCTCATTCAGCGGCGAGACAGCTCTTGATCCAGCAATAGATCGCGTCGCCCATCTAGTAGGAGGCATGCTCCCACCCCGCGGCGAAAAGCAACGTCTGGACGGACCAGCCATCCGGAAACGGCGCTTTCCGGCAGAACGTTGATTGGCGCAGCTATTGCAGCATCGGAGCATCTATTGGGTCTAAGCTCGCTGAGTGAAACTGAGCCCGGGCGTCACGCTGAAGAGACTCCTCAGCGTGTGGCAAAGCTACATCGGCCCACGGCGCGGCTGACGCTCGCTCTTGTCTGGTGCCTCGGTGCCGCACTTGTCTTCACGCAGGTCCTCAACCTGGGCCCAATCAGGGGCAACTACTCACTGGCCGATCTCTTTGTGATACCTTTGCTTTTCCTGCTGGTGAAACGCTTCGCAGTGCGTTCATGGCTGCAGGCATGGCTTCTGGCAATGACAGTGATGCATGTTCTGTCATGGGTGAACGGGATTGCCTGGGCCACGCCAGGCACGCTCGTTCAGGCCATCAAGCTGTTCGCTTCATACGCCTACGCCCTCCTGGGCTTCGGCATCTGGCGCATCAAGGGAGGCACGACAGCGTTCGCCAAGGGCACTACTCTGTCCACGCTACCCGTCTGCGTCGTCTCCCTGATCGCGTTCGCTGTTGGGCAGCCCAAGTTCTTCCTTGACTCGCCAAGCCGCGTAAACGGGCCAATGAGTGACCCCAACGCCTTCGGCTGCTACCTCGCGGGCGCTATTCCCTTCGTTGGCGCACATTGGGTTGGCTGGCTTGTTCTTATCCTGGCTGCCGTGGTCACGACTATGTCGCGAAGTGGAGTGGCTGCCACACTGATGGCTGTTGTCGCGTGGCTCGCCCTCCTCCGCCGGCGAAGCAGACTCACTTGGATGGTGCTCGGGCTCCTCATTCTCATCCTTGGGGCGGCCTACCCGTTCGTGGTCGACAGCAGGCTCGTGTCATACGAGGTCGGGCTGGCGAAGCGCGAGTACACCTGGAGCAACGCGCTGAGCGCGGCTACCAAACACCCATGGCTCGGCATCGGCAAAGGCAGCTACAATGTCGCCAAGTCCGAGACTGTTACTACCCCACACAACACCTATCTGAGCATCCTCGTGGACAACGGGGTGCTCGGGCTGGTTCTGTTCTTCGTGCCGGTGTTCTACTGGACGCTGAGGCCAATCATTCGCGCAGATCACACGCCATGGGCGGTGGTGGCCATAGCAGGCCTGGTGGCTGGACTGGCAATAAGCCTTGATGACTGGCGTCCTTTCTGGCTGGCGATGGGTGCGTTAGGTGCCCACGCGGCGACAAAGACCCCTGAGATGCGTCAGGCGACTGGCAGGAGTTGATCGTACGTGCCCAGGCCCGTCCACGTCCTTCACATAATCACGCAGATGGTCCGCGGAACAGGCGCCTCACATGTTGCGGAGTACATGGTGTCGGGCCTGTCCCCGGACCGCTTCCGGGCCTCAATCGCACACGGCGTTGCGGGCTCACATCTGTCCGACTACCATCTGAGCCCTGCCGAACACGTCGAGGTCTTCACCATACCCGACCTCGCCAGACCCATTGCTCCGCATCGCGATTTGCGGGCACTTGGGCAGCTTCGCAGGCTCATCCGTGAGACCCGCCCGGACATCGTCCATACCCACAGTTCGAAGGCCGGCGTGCTCGGGCGGCTGGCTGCCTATCGTGAAGGCGTGCCCCTCATTGTGCACCACGTGCACGGCTGGAGCTTCCACCCCAGGCACTCGTCGGTGAAGAAGCGAGGCTTCGTGGCCTTTGAGCGCTACCTGGCCAAGCGCTCGGACGGCCTGCTCTTCGTGGGCAGGCCTGATATCGAGAAGGGGCGAGCGCACCATATCGGTCGCGAATCTATGTATTACACGGTCCGTGCCGGGGTCGACCTGGCCAGGTTCGTGCCCCGCACGCCCCAGAGTGTGGCCGAGGGCCGCGAGATTCTCGACATACCTGATGATGCCTTCCTCATCGGGACCGTGGGACGCCTCTCACCGCAGAAAGCGCCCCACGACTTCATCGCCGTGGCGCGGCGCATCGCCGATGAACTGCCCAATGCTCGTTTCGCCTGGATCGGCCACGGAATCATGCGGGATGAGGTCCGCGATGCGATCGACGCCGCCGGTCTGACTGATCGGTTCGCGCTGCCCGGCGCCCGGGATGACGTTGAGCGCATCTACCCGGCATTTGATATGTTCCTCATCACTTCATTGTGGGAGGGACTGCCGCGCACCATCGTCGAGTCGCTCGCGACGGGGGTGCCTGTCGTTGCGAGCGCTGTCGACGGGAGCTGTGAGATCGTCCGAGATGGCGAGAACGGTCTGCTCTTTCCGCCCGGGCAGACTGACGCTGGCGCTGAGGCAGTGCTGCGCATGGCCACAGATGACGCGATGCGAGACGATATGGCGGCTGCCGGCCCGGCAACGGCCAAGGATTTCGAGATGGGCAAGAGCATCGCGGACCTCGAAGGGGTCTATGACGACCTGCTCGACAAGCGCAGGTTCTCCGGTCGGGACGGACGCGTGAGGCTGCAGGACACCGACGAAGTACTCGATGATGCCCGAGCGGAGCGCCCACCGGGCGCGTACGAGAGGTGGGGGCAGCGAGCCGTGGACATCTGCGTGTGCCTGGTATCGGCCCCGCTGGCGTTGCTGCTCGTCGGCCTGGGTGCGCTGCTGGTACGCATAAGCTCGCCCGGACCGGCGATCTTCCGCCAGGAGCGAGTGGGTAAGGACGAGCGGCCGTTTACCATCTACAAGCTGCGCACGATGAAGCACAGTGACGATTCGGTCATCCGGCCGCCGGAGGAGAACGATTCTCGTGTCACCCCCGCGGGCCGGCTGCTGCGCCAACTCAGATTCGACGAGTTGCCTCAGCTAGTCAATGTGCTCAAGGGTGACATGAGCATAATAGGCCCGCGCCCCGAGCGTCCGGGGCTTTACCAACGGTACCTGGCGATGATGCCCATGTACAGTTGGCGCAAGCGCGTACGCCCCGGGCTGACGGGGTGGGCGCAGATACACCATACTCACAGCTCGGATGCTGAGGCCGCTTTCGAGAATCTGCAGTACGATCTCTACTACGTGATCAACAAGTCATTCTGGCTCGACCTGTCCGTGCTACTTGCCACCATCCCGGTGATGCTCGCGAGAGAAGGGCGCAGCTAGATGCCCTCTGGAACCCATCAGGCGGCCCACACGGGCGCGCCACGGAGACACTGTATTGAGACCGCCCGAAGACAACACTGACGACCATATCGACCCCGACCAGCAGGACGCCGCGCCTGCGCAACCGGACGAACATGACGATTCCGTCGACAAGCACATGCGCGTGCTTGTCAGCGGGTCCGTGCTCATCGGCGTCGGCAACGGGCTGCAGAAGGTCCTCCTCTTCGCGCTCGGAATTGTGCTGGCCCGCGGCCTGGGGCGCACTGACTTCGGCACGTTCTCCATCGCCCAGTCGATCTCTCGCCTCGGCATGTTCACGTTCATGGGACTGCGAGGCGCTGTCCTGAAGTTCACGGCGCACTTCCACGCCCTCGGCGACCGGGCTCGCAGGGCCGGCGTCGTCAAGGGCATGGCAATGATCGTAGCGGCCGGCACGCTGCTGGTCGCGGGCGCGGTTATCATCGCCGCCCCCTACCTGTCGGCCCGCGTGTATCACAACCCCGACCTGACGTTACCTCTTCAGATGATGATGGTCGAGGTCCCGCTGATGGGCATGCGGTCGAACTACCTGGCCGCCCTGCAGGCTGTCCACGAACTGACGCCGCTGGTCGCGATACGGTCCGTGGGAGCCCCTGTCGGGCAGGTCATCGGGGTGGCTCTCACCACCCGCGCCGAGGCGCCGCTGAGCGTCACGGCGGCGGTCTTCCCGGCAATCAGCTTCATGGCGATCATCGCGTCGGTGCTGTGGTACCGGCGCCGCTTTGCGCGCAATGGGGCGACAGAGAGCGTCATCATTCCGTGGCGAGATCTGCTGGTCTTCGCCGCGCCCATGTCTCTTATCGGTGTACTTGGGATGGAGAGAGCCTCCATCGACATCCTGGTACTCGGCGGCATATTCCCGCCCGACCAGCTTGGCGTCTATTCCGCGGCCGCCCAGATGGCCAGCCTCGTGGTATTCCCCGCAGTGGCCATCTGCACGGTCTTCGCGCCGACGATATCCACCTTCTACGCGCGCGAGGACACCTCCGGCCTGCGGACGACTCTAGTCAGCGCCGTGGGCCTCGCGACCTTCGCCGCGATGGCCATGGCCGGCGTGGTCTACTGCCTGCGCGCGCCACTGATGCAGGTCTTCGGAGCCGGCTTCGCTACAGGGCAGACCGTCCTCGTCCTGATTGCCCTGGCGCGGCTTTTCAATGCCGCGAGCCAGCCGCTGCTCACCCTCTTCCAGATGGCGAACCGGCCGTGGGTGGCTGTGCTTGACAACGCAATGATGGCCGGAGTAATGTGCGTTAGCCTGCTGCTTGTGGGGCCGCACTTCGGACTGACGGGGGCGGGTCTGGTGATGGCAGCGACGATGACCACTCTCGCGTCCCTCAGATCCTGGCGCACCTGGAAGATCTACCAGATCGCCCCTTACGATCGACGCACCGGGCGTCTATGGCCACTCTTCGCGATCGGGGTCATCCTGGCCGTGCTGGCCGACACCTTCGTGAGCGGCTACCTGGGCACGGCGCTGGCCCTGTTAGGCTTCTTCGTGCCGATGGCGTTCGCGGGCAAAACTCTCATACCCATCCTGATGGCGCACCGCCGCCGTGACACGTCCCAACGAGGTGACCTGCAGTGACCAATCAACAGACCTGGCCCAAGGTCATGATCATCGGCCTTGATGGCATGGAGCCTGAGCTGGTGGCTCAATGGCATGCTGAAGGCCGGCTGCCGAACATTGGCCGGCTTATTGATGAGGGCATATTCTCCCCTCTGCGCTCGACCGTGCCCCCGACTACCGCGCCCGCATGGACGACGGTCCTCACTGGCTGCAACGAGGGCCGGCACGGGACCTATGACTTCCGCTACCAGGAGCCCGGCACGTACCGCGTGCAGTTGGCCCATGACGGGCTGCGTTCGGCCCCGACGATGTGGGAACATCTCTCTGGCACTGGCACCACATTCGCATCGGTCGAGGTGCCGTGCACATATCCGCCGCCCAGCCTCGAGGGTGGAGTCATCGTGTCCGGGATGGAGAAGCCGAACTTCACACCCCAGTCATGTAATCCTCCCGAGTTGTACGCGGAACTGCGGGCTGCTGGTCTTGAGGACCTGTGGCACTACAACCCTGACTTCCGCGACAAGCTCGACTGGGACAAGCTCGTCGAGTCGATGCAGGAGCGCGTAGTCCTCACAGAGTATCTGACCCGGAACCACCCCGCAGCCCTATACATGCAGGTGCTGATGCCGACCGACCATTACGCCCACCTGTACTTCGGCAAGGACGAGGTACCACTGACCGACGGAGGGACCCTCAAGCAGCCTCTGCGGTCCGTCTACGAACTGGTGGACGACTACGTCGGCCAGATCCTCGACAAGGCTCGCGGCCCCGAGACCAACCTCATCGTGCTGTCTGACCACGGCTTCTGGCGTGAAGACTTCACGATGAACGTATCCGCGTGGCTGCGCGAAGAGGGCTACCTGAAGCTGCACGCCACGCGCAATCTGCTCAGTAGCCGGGTCGCGCGCTCACTCAAGCGGGTCCTGCCCGGGCAACTCAAGCATCTCATCAGCCGAACACGCGCGGGCCAACGCAGCCTCGGCATGGATTTCGAGGCCCGCTTCGACTGGCCACGGACTCGGGCATACTGCTGGGGCATGGGGGCCAAGATTCGCATCAACGTGCGCGGCCGTGAGCCGCAGGGCATAGTGGAGGCCGGTGCCGAATATGACGAACTCCGAGAGGCGATCATCGCGCAGTTGACCGAGTTGCGCAACCCGACCAGCGGCAAGCCTGTCTTCAAGCGCGTCTGGCGACGTGAGGAACTCTACGAGGGGCCGCGTGTCGAGGACGCCCACGACATCGTCGGCGAAGCCAGCGACAATGTCTCGCTCAACTCGAACCTGCACGATCCCGCGGTCCCCGTCTTCTTCGAGAAGACACCTGACAACCTGCGGGTGCTCGCCGGGGTTATCAACAAACCACTCACGCCCGGGCAGCACAGTTCCCATGGCGTGCTAATACTGCACGGCCCGGCTTTTGACTCGGACCGCACGCTCACCGAGGTCCCCGGACTTGCCGACGTCGCACCTACGGCCATGCATCTGGTTGGCGCCGATGTGCCCGGCGGCATGGACGGCCGCGTGCTCGAGGACGTCCTCGAGGACGCGTGGAAGGCCGAGCACCCGGTGACCCACGGCGACGCGGCAACGCGTGCCATGGGAGGTCAAGACCCTCGCTATACCGAACAAGAGGAAGAGCAGGTGGCCCAGAGGCTGCGGAATCTGGGCTATCTGTAGATGACTTCGTCCCTGACTGCTGGCGGGCAGCGCACGGTGCGGCACCTGCCGGGCGAGCCGCCCGCACTGACCATCATTTCTGACGAATTGGGGTCCGACCACAATGCGCCACGGGCGCCGAACTTCACACCCCAAATACGGGCATGACGCCTGCCGGCAGATTCTGTGCATCTGTCTCGCGCTTATGGCGGCCACCATCGCCTGTGCCGAGGGCGAATACGTGCTGCAGCCTGGCGATGTCCTCTCGGTGGCTGTCATGCGCCATCCGGAGATGTCGGTCAGCAACGCTCCTGTCACCCCCGACGGCAGCGTCAACCTGCCGGTTGCAGGCCAGATTACCGTCGCCGGCATGACCGTCGCCGAAGTGACTGACGAAATAGTGCGCCGCCTGCGTGTGCGCCTGGTCCGGCCCGAAGTGACCGTGTCGGTGCAGAGAGCTACGCTCGATCAGGTATTCGTCCTGGGCGATGTGCGCAAGCCGGGAGCGTACCCGCTGGGCGAGGGCTGGGGCATCCCCGAGCTGCTGGCGATGGCGGGCGGCAGCCCCACGTTGCCTGGGATGCTGCGCACTACTCTTTACCGGGCCGACGGCGAACTCGCTGATCTGGACCTCGCCGCTACGGTGGCCGGTGAGGGCGAGAAGCTCATTCTGCGGCCAGGCGACATCCTCGAGCTGAGGCCACGTACCATCCACGTCACTGTGGTAGGCGCGGTGCCTCGCGCCGGCACCTTCGAGGTACCGGCTGACACCGGTCTGCTCGAGGCAGTCGCACAAGCGGGAGGGCTACTGCCGGGCGCGAGCCTCGGGCAGATAGTGGTCAAGAGAGCCGACGGCGGTCAGAACAGCTATGACCTCGCCCCAGCGCTGCTGCATGGCGAGACGCCCCCCGAGGTAGTTCTGCACGAAGCTGACGCGATCATCGTTCCTCAGGAACGGGCAGTCGTCTCGATACTCGGAGCGGTGGCCAAGCCTGGCAATGAACTCTTCGATGCCAGCGTCGGCATGCGCCTGACCGAACTCATTGCGCACGCAGGCGGATTGGCGGACGATCCCGAACGCATCAACGCCTCATTGCTGCGTGCCGATGGCACGGTAATGCAGCTCGACCTGCCCGCGATTCTTGCCGGCGACGACACTGCAGCGAACGTGCTGTTGCAGCCGCGCGATATTGTCAGTCTCACCCGGCGCACCATCACCGTACACGTTGCCGGCGAGGTGACCAGCCCCGGATCGTACGAACTCTCTGCCGGCTCGGGCGTGCTTGCCGCCCTCACGCTTGCCGAGGGCACCACCGAAAGCGCTGCCATGAGTCGCGTCTCCATCAGGCACGAAGATGGCACACTCGAGCACGCCGATCTCGTCGCGGCGATAATTGACGGGGACCTTGCCGGGCACGTGCTGCTGCGCGATGGCGACCTCGTGATGGTGCCGCTGGCGACCGCGCAGGTTGCGGTACTCGGCGCCGTGGGCAAGCCGGACTACTACGCTCTGCCCGAGGGCCGGCCCACAACGGTCGCCCAAGTGATCGCAGAGGCCGGCGGGGTGACGGAGGACGCGCATATCCAGCGGACCGGCGTCGTTCGACACACGCCAGACGGCCCGGAGCGGATAACCGTCGACCTGCGCGCCGTGCTCAGACGCGGCGAGCTTGACAAGGATATCCTCCTGCAGGATGGCGATATCGTCTACGTCCCCCAAGCATCGACCGATTGGGACCTCATTCTTCGCGCACTGACCAGTGCCAGTTTGATGGGGCGATGGCTCTTCGACTGAGAACCATGCGTCACTGTCCGCTGCGCACTTGACCGCATGTTTGACGAGAAAGCAGGCCGGAGATTGAACCGAGACAACAGGCCTACCACAAACGGGCCACATGCCGACCCCGCTGGCCTGCTCGTGGCACCGGACGAGAGCGTGGCCACGGTCAGCATGGCTGACATCATCGGGCTCGTCAAACGGCGCTGGCTTCCCGGTCTGGCCGTCCTGGTACTCGTGATGGTGCTCGTGATGGCCTATACGGCAAGAGCCCCGAGGGTCTACGAGGCAACGGCCCTGGTGATGGTCGAGGACCCCAACAGCTCGCCAATGAGTGCACTACAGGGCCTTGCCGCTGGCGGCCTGCTCGGACTGGGCACCTCAAGCTCTCTCGGCACTCAGGCCGAGATCATCCGGTCGAGCGTGGTGATGGACTTCGCCTGGGAAGCGATCGGTCCGGCTGTTCAGGAGACAGTCGATGAAGAGGCCGACGTCATACCACTTCGCGATACCCAGTTGATCCAGATCAAGACGCAGGGACACACGCGAGAGGCAGCGGTAGTCTGGGCTGAAGCGATCGTCGACCGGTATCTAGAGCACAGCCTCGCGCAGAACCGCAGCGAGGTGAGCGCGGTCTCGACGTACACCGCCGAGCGTCTGGCCGAAGTTGAGGAGCAGTTGACCGCAACGCGCCAGGAACTGCGCGACTTCAAACAGGCCAATCTGACACTCGATCCGAAAGCGGAGGCGTCGACACTCGTCGCCCAACTCGGACAGATCAAGTCGGAACTGCGCGCCGCACGCGCACAACGGGCCGCTCAACAGGCCGAACTCCGCAGTAGGCAGCAGCCGTCCGAGGGCCTCGGCGGGAGGACGTACGAGGCACCCGATCTGGTCGCGGCCCCCGCAGTCATCAGCCTGCGGCAGCAGCTGGCCATTCTCGAGCAGGAGAGGCTGACGCTGCTGCTTGAGTTCACGCCCACCAGTCCCGAGGCCGAGCAGATCAACCAGCGGATCGAGCAGGTGCACCAGCAGCTTCACGAGGCGACGCACGCTGCCGTCGCCCGAGAACTCGCACCGTTCCAAGCGAGAATATGGGCCCTCGACGCTCAGATTAGCGCACTTGAGGCCGCTTCGGCTCGCGCCACCGGCGAACTGGCTGGCCTCCCGGAGGACGAGTACCAACTCGCAGACCTTGAGTTGCGGCTCGGCACTGAGCGCCGCCTGTACGAGATGCTGACGGGACAGGCTCAGCAGCTCGCACTGACCGAGCAGGGGAAGCTTGCGCACTCGGAACTGGTCGCCCCCGCCGTTGCCAGCGAGGACCCGATCAGCCCCATCCCGATGGTCAACCTCGCCCTCGGCGTCTTCTTCGGTATGGTCCTCGCGATGGCCCTCGGCGTGGTCCTCGAGCAGGTCGATGACCGCGTCCACACGGAGGAGAAGGTCCGGGCGGCCTTTGGCGCTCCAGTAATCGCTCGAGTACCTCCCGCGCGGAGACGCGAAGATTTGGTCGTGAGCGCCGAGGCCGCATGGTCTCCCATACTGGAGGATTTCCGTGCGGTCCGCAGCGCCATATTGCTGTCGCCGGACAGCCCACGCTCGCTTCTCGTTGCGGGCTGGGGGCCTGACGAAGGCAGAACTATGGTGGCCGCGAACGTCGGGGCGGCGTTGGCTCTCAGCGGCAAACGGACCATCGTCGTCGATTCGGACATGCGCGCCCCCTCGCTGCACGAGTGGTTTGGCGTCCCGAACACGGTGGGCCTGGCCGACGTTCTGGCCGGGAGGGCGCAGTTGGGGCAGGCTGTCCAAGAGACGGGTATACCCAATCTCGTGGTGCTCACCAGCGGCCCCGCGCCGTCGGAATCTGTGGAGTTGCTCAGTTCTGATGCAGGAACCGCCTTGATGGCAGACGTCGCGGACACGTATGAGTTCGCTGTCCTCGACAGTGCGCCGATTGACCAGTTCAGCGATGCCATGGTTCTCGCGAGTCGAGCCGATGCGGCACTGCAGGTTGTCGCGATGGATCAAGCACGCCCCGCCGGGCTCACCGCCAGCGCCCACGTGCTCACATCCGCAGGTGCCAAGGCCATGGGCATCGTCCTGAACCGCACGGCTCCTCGATAGCCCCAGCCGATCTCGTCATGACTGCCCTCGGCCCGCCGTAGCGCCATGCCCCTATGCGTGACTGCCCCGAACCAGGAAGGGAGCGCCAGGTAGGTAATGCGTCCCCGGACGTCGAATTGTGGGTAAGCGGCTCTTCATGGCCATCGGTCAATTGGAGGTCGACGCGATCGGTGAGTGGCCAACCCACACGGTCCTTCGGTTTATTGGAGGCGTTCCTGGCCCGTCGGCGAGCCAGGCGAGCGGATGGTCTCATACCCGACGAACTTCGCTCCCACCGGGTCCTCGACCTTGGCTGCGGTACAATGCCATACTTCCTGCGCAGCACGCAGTTCGGGGAGAAGGTCGGCATGGATTCGTCTCTTACGGATACTGAGAGTGAGCCGAATCTGGATCTGTTGAGACAGGACATCGAGCACACTCCGTGGCCATTCCCGCATGATCACTTTTCCGTCGTTACCATGCTTGCCGTGCTTGAGCATCTGCATCCCGAACACGTGACTGACATACTCACTGAGGTCCGACGGGTACTGAAACCAGCGGGCGCCCTCGTTTTGACGTGCCCGGCGGGCTGGACCGCGCCCGTGCTCAGGGTCATGGCGAGTCTGAGGCTGGTCAGCCCCGACGAGATCAGCGATCACAAGGGCGCGTATGGCATCGGCGATATTCGGGCCCTGCTGGAAGCCGCGGGTTTCACCGCAACGGCCATTACCTGCGGCTGTTTCCAGCTTGGCGTGAATAACTGGGCCATCGCTCGCCGATAGAGAGCCTTGCCCACGCAGTCCCAGCGCTTGAACAACTCAGGTCGTTGTCTGGAGCCTGCAACTACATGTCAAACGATGGCAGCGTTGGCGGTCCTGCTTCTCTATCAGTTGTCATCCCGTGCTACAACGAAGTAAGCACGATTGAGGGCATCGTCAATGCCGTTCGGGCTGCGCCAGTCGAGGACATCGAGATCATCGTCGTCGATGATGGCTCGACTGACGGCACGATCGATGTGCTGAAGTCCACCATCGAGGCGCTCGTCGCCGAGGTGATCTACCACGAGCGCAACCAAGGCAAGGGCGCGGCGCTTCGGACGGGCTTTGCGGTAGCCACGAAGGATATGGTGGTAGTCCAGGATGCTGATCTGGAGTATGATCCGCGGGAGTATCCACTGCTGATCGCTCCCATCGTTGAAGGCAAGGCAGACGTAGTGTTTGGCTCACGATTCCAGGGGCACCACGCGCACCGGGTCGTGTATTTCTGGCACTGCGTCGGCAACCAAATGCTGACACTGCTCTCGAACATGCTGACCAACATCAATCTCACAGACATGGAGACCTGCTACAAGGTCTTCCGGCGCGAGATCATTCAGAGCATCACGATAGAGGAGAATCGCTTCGGGTTCGAGCCCGAGGTAACGGCCAAGATAGCCAAGATGGGCTGCAGAATCTACGAAGTCGGTATCTCCTACTACGGACGCACATACGCGGAGGGCAAGAAGATCGGTTGGCGCGACGGTGTCCGCGCCGTCTGGTGCATACTCAAGTACAATCTGTTCAGGCGGCAGCGAAAGATGCAGCCGCCCCCCGGAGAGCCAACCCAATGACGCAAGAGGATGCCCCTACCAGACGACCCGCCATCGCCATCGGTGAGCGTCTCCGAGGCACCCGCATGGCCTGGCTGCTGATCGGTATCGGGGCCGCAGCGCGCATCTACCTGTATGGCAGGAACCGCTCGCTCTGGCTGGATGAGGCATCTTTCGCAGAGAGCCTCGTGTCCCGAAGCTGGAACGAGCTCATGCTGCCTCTCTTCAACGGACAGGCAGCGCCATTTGGGTTCGCTGCAGCCGAAATTGCTGTAGTGCAAGCAGTCGGATCCTCGGAATACGCTCTGCGCCTCATCCCGCTGCTCTGTGGTGTCTTCACTCTCCCGCTGTTCTATCTGCTCGCGAAGAGACTTCTCGGCAGGCAGAGCGCCAACTTCGCACTGGCGGTCATCGCTCTCTCCAGCGGCTTGATCTATTACAGCTCCGAGCTGAAGCCATACGCCGGCGATGCGTTCCTCGCAACCGCGCTTCTTCTCGCGGCAGCTTACTACTTCGACCGACCAGGCTCGAACGCTCGCCTTGGGCTGTTGGCGGGTCTGGGAGTGGTCGCGCTATGGTTCTCGTATCCTGCTGTCTTCATTCTTGGCGGGATCGCTGTGGCCATGGCGTTCGCCTGGGCGGCTGAGTTCGACTGGCGTCGTGTGAGCCGCGATGTCGTCGGTCTGTGGCTCTCATGGGGGGTGAGCTTTCTCGCACACTACCGGCTGTGGATCAGCGGTCAGGTCAGCGATGAGGCGATGCAGAGCTTCTGGACGGGCATGTACCTGCCTTTGCCGGCATACAGCGTGGCGGCCCTCAAGTGGCTATACGCTTTGCCGTTCAACATGCTCAGCAGCCCAACGGGATTCGTCAGGCCGGGGGTCGCGCTCGCCGTGCTCATCATTGGCTTAGTGGTCTTCCTCCACAAGAGGCGTGCCGTCTACGTAGCTGTGATTGCCCCCCTGGTGCTTGTCCTCATCGCCAACGCACTGCGCGTCTACCCGTTAGGCGGACGCCTGTTTGTATTCACGATGCCCACGCTGGCGCTTCTGCTTGGCGCGGGCGCGGACCGTCTGGTGGCAGCGGGCGGCAAGGCGAGCCGATGGCCAGCGCAAGTCATCATCGCCATCGCATTGCTCTCGCTCCTCGCCGGCGCCGCTGACCAGCTCAACAGTCCGTTGAAAGAGGAAATGCGACCTGTCGTTGGCTATTTGGGCGCTCACCACGAGCCGGGCGATCAAGTCTACGTCTACTACATATCGCGGTTTGCGTTCGACTACTACGTGAGCCAGCAATCCCTGGGCGATCTGGACTACATCGCCGGAAGCAACCATAGGGATCACCCGGAAGACTTCGCTGAAGAGTTCCGGCGGCTGTGGCCCGATGGCGGCCGGGTATGGGTCGTGGCCAGTCACGTTTGGGGCTCGGCCGAAGGCACCGCCGAAAGAGACGCGTTCCTCAAGTGGTTTGAGGAGAACGGGCAGAAGCTCGACAGCTTCGAGGCCAAGAGGGCCGCGATCTATCTCTACGATCTGAGGTAAGCGCCGCCGCGTCCCGCACGTCACCGCAGCGAGATCAGCCGGAAGTTCTTGTTGGGCACACTGATCCGAAGCGAATCGCCATCCAACTCCACGCCCCAACCGTCCATGTGGTCTTCCGCACTTGTCAGACCCGGAACCAATCGCTCCAACTCCGACCGCGGAATCTCGACGGCCGCGTCGCTGGCCGAGAGATTCGATACCACCAGCACGGACTGCTCCGGCTGATGGTAGAGGGAGGCGTAGATGTCCCGCGCGTTGAGCGTTTCGTTCAGCGGCCACTTCCAGTACGGGATGAAATCAACCGTTGGGCCGGTCAGCTCATCGAGAACTCCCCACGCGGCGAACATCGGTTGGCTGTTGATGGCCCCGCAATAGACCGGCGTCCCATGTATCAGGGCGAGGGCCATCAGGCGGCGAGTCCCGATGAGTATCTGCTGCGTCCCAGAAACTTCCGTGGTGTCGGTGCCGGTCGAGAACTGTGGCAGGTACACTTCCACGGCACCGAGCTGATTGGGGCCGAGGAAGCGGGCCCGGAACTCAGCCGTCGTGAACATCTCCGTGTGATCCCAGCCGTAGGTCCCTTCACCATCCAGTTGCGCATCTATAAACGATACCGTCCCGGGGAACATCCCTGCGTGCTTCATGATGAACGGCGTCTTGCCTCGCTTCACAAACTGGTTGCGGACCATCATCATCAGTCTGCGTACGCCCAGGTACGGCGTGGTCGGGTGAGTGACGCCATTGCTGTCAATGCGTCCGCAGCCGTGGGCTAGGTTGGCGCACTCCTGCGGATGGCTGTTATCAAAGTACACGCCCTCAATACCGTACTCATCGATCAGCCGCCCGATCTCGTAGGCCTGGTACTCAGAGGCGAACGAGTTTGGGCATATCTTCACGTACAGGGATGTCCCATCGGAGGGGGGTATCTTCGACCACCCGTCAGTCTTGGCGGCATAGTAATAGCCGTTCAGATCGCCGACCGACAGATGCGTGGGTGCGAAATACAGAAGCGCCATATGGCCGAGGTAGGAACCACTGCTCAGATACTCCTTCAGCACATCGGAGTCCGCAACCTGCGGAGAGCCGCAGCCGACGCTCCATACATTCCACCAGAGGAAACCGATGTCCTTGATGCCAGTATCGCTATGCTGCAGACTCTCCCACGGCGGGCGCATCTCACCGGTGCCGCGCCCGGAATGGGCATAGCGCACGACGGCTGGCGGGTCCTCCTCAAGTGTTGGCAGCGGCTCCTTTTGCTGCGCCTCGGCTCGCTCAACCATGATGGTGTCGCCAGGGAGCCAGTTCCAGAAGCGGTTGAAGCGCATCTTGAACCAGTCCGCGCGGACCGGCTTCGGTGGCGTGGCCTGCACCATGAACTGTAGCGACCACGCGTCATCGACGGTGAGTGGCTGGGTGATAAAGTTCAGGTGCGCGACGATGGCCGTCGCGGTCCGCTCAAGTGACAGCGTGACATCGTTCTGAGCGTTACTCCAACCCAGATCACTTTCCGTGAGCCACCCGAGGCCCTTCTCCTCATCGCCAATCCAGAAGTACCGCGGGACGCCACGGTTCCATTCCCAGATCGTGCCTCGCGCTGGAGACGGGGCCACCGGGCTCCAGTCGTTCTTGACCTGCTTCCTGCCAACTGTGTGCCGCGTCTCGACCGTTTCCCCTGGGGCCGGGATCGGTCCGTGGGCGAAGACATGGCCCTGGTCGCCGAAGTCCCGTTGATACCTGATGTATTTCGCCACCTGGTCGGAGATCGGGATGGACAGCGATGCCTTCGTGATCTCGACTTCGTCATCGGCCTGCAGATTCACGTCGAAGATCATCAACCCGTCATAGGCCAGCGTCCCGTCCAGGTTGAGAGTCCAGCCCTCGCCCTCAACCGTCTGCTTCACCAAGACCTGCTGATCGTCAACCGTGAAGACGGGTTTGGTTCTCGTGGACGCGATGCTCTGTCCGTCGGCAGTCTCGATATCCATGAGCATCTTGGCCGCCAGCACGCGCGTATCGAGTACGGAGATGCTGCTGGGGAAGGCCGAGCGAATGAAGCGGAAGCGTGATGTGGTCAGGAGGAAAGCGCCCTCGCCGTCCGGGCGGATGGGCTCGTAAGGCGGGAGCACGCGATCAACCGCAACGGCTCGTGTGATCTCACGAATCTCCTGCTGACTGAGGCCCTTGTAATTGGCCAGCTCACCCGACACCGCCCACTCCGGCCAGTTGGTGGTCGCGAGGAACTCAGCTTGCGAGAGCAGCAGCTTGAAGCTCAACAGCCGCACGTGGAACGCGCCCGCGCTGGCGCCCGCCGGGGCGTCTTCCGCAACGGGTTCGTGTTGCGGAGGGACTTTGCCGATGATGCGGATTCGGGGCCGGATCGTTGCGGCTCGGTCGGAGGCGGTATAGGTGTACGAGTAGGTCTGGGGTTCAGCCGTCAGCGCGATCGGCTGCGACAGAGGGAAGACTGTGTTCTTGGCGCGTTCATCGTATTCGTACACGCCGAAGTCGATGATCCCCTCGCCCGCCGCTGTCAGTGTCAGCGTGTAGTCCCGTCCGGGAGTGACGTCGATGGGATGCTGACTGAAGAGCCCCATCGTTTCGTCCAGCCCATCGTACCGCAGCGACAGTTCCGCGTCGGCCCGGTGGGCTACCATGTTCGTGCGGGTCTTGATCACGAGGTCATCCGGCCCGCCTATGCTCCAGCCGGACCGGCCATCGAGGAAGTCACCGTTGAAGATCGCGTTACGGGTGGCATCTGGGTCAGCGTCTCCAGCGGTCTGACCATGGGCGTACATCGCCATAGCGGCTGCGAACATCACACTGCACACGATGAGAAGGGATGAGGGTGAGCGGACGGCTGACATGGCACGCTCCTCACTCCGTCGACTAGTTGCGCGTCGTTTGTGTTTTTCACCCTCAAGTCCATCAACTCCTTCTTCTAAACCCCACCGCGCAGGTGAGCATACGCGGACGGGCAATAGTATCTAGCGGCGGTATCATGTCGGCTCTGTGTGGCGCCTGAAAACATCATCAAGAGGGGTGGCACCAGATCGGCGAGGTCCGTATGTGCGGGGCTGGCGATTCACAGTCGGTGAGGACAGCAACACAATACGAATACGGAGGCCCAGAATGCGCGCTTTGATCTCAGTATTGCTGGCGACGTCGATGGTTGGGTGTCTTGCGTCGGTCGCGGCAGCGGACCGGTTCACGGTGCTGCAGATAGGCGACATCAAGGGGGAGCATGACGAGGGTGACTTCGCTGGCTTGATGCCAGTGGCTGCTTTCGAGCACAACATCCCCGGTCTTCCAGAGCCCCCCCAGCTCTCGCCGGGGAGCAGCTTCGCGGGAACGCAGGCCACGTACACGCCCCCTGAGAATCACGAGGGATCCGTCATCACGATGGAGGTCGACAAGTACGCGTGGATGCTGATGCGGGCAAGTGCGCGCGGCCGCGCCTTCCCAGTGATGAAGGTGTCTCTGTGTGACAGGGCGGGGCGTGAAACGGCGCGCTGGGCTCTGTTCACACTCAAGGATGTGCGGATCACCAGCATGACGCTCCTGGCGCCGGGCCACGGTGAGCGACCGGCGGGCGTTGCACTGGACACAGCGGTCGTCGTCATGGCTCTATCGTGGACGTCCATCGCCCAGAATTTCGAGGAGATCAAAGTCACCTGACCTCCAAGCTGCGGGCATGAGGTCCGGGGAGAGAGATGCCGCCGGTCGTCACCAACCATACTCCTCGGTGGCGTTGATGAAGGCCGCGATGTTCTCCCACGGGTTAGCGGCTCCGTAGATGTCGTACGCCGGGCAGATCACTAGGCCCGCACGGCCCAGCGTCTCGATGCGCAGCTTCACCTCGCGCCGAATGTCTTCGGGAGACGCCAGCGGGAAGGTTGTCTGGTGCCCGACCGCGCCCCACAACGCCGGTCGCGGGCCGAACCGTCGGCGGATGCCGACCGCGTCCATGTGCTCCGGCTGAAGCGGGTTGATGGCGTCCACGCCGATCTCCACCAGATCAGCGATGATCGGCTCGTAGTAGCCATCGCTGTGGTACAGCACCCGCATGTCGGGGTTCACTGCGCGCGCGGCCTCGATGATGGCCTTCATGCGCGGCTTGAGGAACTCCCGCCAGTGATGCGGCCCCATCATCATGCTGCGCGGCATCCCGATGTCATCACTGAGTGCCAGCACATCAGCGCCGGTGCGGGCCATCGCCTCCGCGGCGACGAGGGCCATCTCGGTCAGGCGGCCGAGGAGCAAGTGGGCCCATTCCGGCCGATGTATCATGTCCAGCAGGAAGCTCTCCAAGCCGCGCAACCGCCACGCCGCCTCGAACAGTTCCCCGCCCAGATGAGGCAAGTTGCCGCCGGCAGCCAGCCCGCTCGCGTGCAGTTCCGCCACCTGTCGGGTCAGCCCCTCGACATCGTCCGGCACATCGGCGTCAGGGAAAGTGAGGGCCCGCAGGTCATCCAGCGATCGTGCATGCGCCAGCGGGTTGCGCTGGTCCGGCGTCTCTGGGTGGTAGCCCCAGCGTTGGTAGGTGGTGGCCTGCTCGGTGGTGCCCAGCCGAGTGTCCAGCGGATACGGCTTGATGAGCCGGCGCAATTCCTCGACGGCCGGCCATGGCCCGAACCGGACAAACTGCACGTCGATGAGGTCGTCCCGATACTCGCCTGCCGGGGCCAGTTCCTTGATCTCGACCCGACCGAAGCCCAGCGCGCGCGGCACGCGGTCAGGCGTTCCGCCGTCAAGCGCCGTCAGGACTCGCTCTCGCCCGTTCATGGCTGCCTCCACAAGTAGCTCTTCCTGCGCATTCCGCCGAACTGGCTTACACGTCCACCGGCAGCTCCGCATGCCCTGGCCCGATCGCCGGCAGTGGCGGCAGACTCTTCAGGGGACGATCCTCTGTATCGAAGTACATTGCATGCAGCCGCGCGTCACTCATGTTGAACTTCAGGCGCACTTCCTGGCCCACGAGGCGGGCGAGGTCCGCGTTGTCCGTCCAGCGCACCGGGTGGTTCAGGGCGTTGCCCTTGACGACAGTCGAGTCGTCCGCCGTGAAACCGTCGATGACACGCCAGTCACGCGCCAGCACCTCGACCTCAATCGAGCCGTCGCCCCACGTGGCGGCGTTGAGGAACAACTTCGGGTGCTCGACAACAAACGGCTTCGTGACCACGCGACTCGGGGACGGCGCGCCCGACTGTAAGCTCACGAACCGGTCTCGGGTGAACGTGCACAGCCCACCGCTGATGATGGAGTGCGGTCGACGTATGTCAGGCTCAGTGTGCTTATAGTTGCATGCCTGGTAGTAGAGATAGACCTGGTCGTCCACGACAACGGGATCGGGCTGATGTCCCATGGTGATCTCGTGGTCGTAGTAATCATGCGGACCGCTCGGGAGGAATACCTCGCGGCGGCAGCACCGTGTGAAACTGATGCCGTCGCGGCTCGTGGTGAGCTGAATGTCAATGTTCTCGGCGCCCGGCGCCATGTGATAGATCCACAAATATCCGACATAGACGTCGGCGTAATTGTAGCAGGATAGACCGTAGAACTCGATGTCGGCCGGGTCATCAGCATCCGGGATCATGATGACGCGGTGGTTCTCCCAATGCTTCAGGTCGGCGCTGTCGGCGTAACCCATGACGCGCATGCCACGGTCCGGTCGCGGCCAATCCTCGTCGCCCGGCTGTGCCACGAGACGTTCGCTCTCCTGCGGGTTGACTCGTCGGTAGACGACCCATCGGCGCTTGAGTGAGTCGTAGATCAGACTGATGAGCGAGTCATCTCCCCACCCACCCACGTCCGTGAGCGACTGCCAGAAGGGCTCGGGTTCGCGTCGCCAGTGGATGCCGTCAGCCGAGTAGCCGAGGTAGGGCCCGACCTTCTTCATGTCGAAGAACAGGCAGACGTATTTCTCACTCTCGTCCCGCGGGTCCGGATGCGGGATGACCGATCGAATGAACAGCTTCTTCCCCTGAACCTCATGTCGGGGCTCGATTCCTTCGCTGAGCATCACAACGTTGTGGTCCCTCCGACCGGCCAGTTCCACGACGCCGAGCAGCGGCTTCTCCCAGTGCACTCCGTCGGTCGACGTCGCGTACGCCGTGTAGCTGGCGTGCCCGTCGATGAGGCCACCCGGGTCGTCCAACGGGCCGGTGCGATACCACATCTTGAAGAGCTTCTCCTGTGGGTCGTACAGGGTGGCAATCGGCATGACGCACCGGCCTTCCCACCAGTGCTCGGGCCGCAGGATGGGGTTGAGCCGGTGCTTGGTGGGGGGGTGGATTTTCCGCGTGACGCTCGCGGTCATCTCGATGAGTTCGTCGTCCAGAAACAACTCGGTCTTCGATGGCATCGGCCAACCGTGCTCCTTCGAGGGCGAATTCCCGTTACTGGCACTGGTTCGAGCTCATCAGCCTTCTTGCAGCCAGGTCTCATCAAAGACCGCGATATCGAGATCAGATGTCATCGGGCGAACGTCGCGGTAGTGGCTGATGCCCAGCAGGATCCGCCCATCGTCAAGCTGGACCAGCCCGTGATTGCTGAGCTGGTTCGAACCGGATTCCTCGGCGATTACGCGGGGCTCTCCCCAAGTCCGTCCGCCATTTTCGGAGAGAGCCGCGACCAGTGGATGCCGGGGCCGCTGAGTGGTCGAGGGCACGTTGTTCCAGACCACCAGCAGGTTGCCGCTTTGCAGCCTGATCATGCGCGCCATGGACTCGGGCGCAGTCAGCGGCGAAGGTCCCGAAGGGCCCCACGTCTCCCCACCGTCCTCCGAGATGGTCTGGTACAGGTAGGCCCCCTTGCTGCGAAACAAGCAGAAGAGCCGGCCGGGCTCAGTCTCCACGATCTGCGTCTCCATGACACCGCGCGGGGTGTCGACGGTGATCTCACTGCTGCGTCGCCAAGTCTGGCCGTCGTCATCTGAAAGCAGACAAGCTACGGTGTAGTGCTGGTGGCAGGTCGCGGGGTCGCAGCGTTCCGGGTCCAGGAACATGAACGCGGCCAGGACGCGACCGCTCTGCAGCTGGATCAGCCCGTCCACTGATCCGTAGAACCCGCCACCGGGCAACTCTTTGCCGCCGGTGAACAGCCGGTAGGGCAACTCCTCGCCATGGTCGAACGACCTGCCACCGTCGGCTGAGCGACGGATGAGAATGTGGGTGCGCGCCTCGAAGTAGTTGCTGCCTGCTGTCGCGACCCGGCGCTCCTCATCGACCTCAATCAGATGCCGGACCTGCTCGACCAGCATCAAGGTTGGGCCGCCGTTCTTGAGGCGCAAGATCTGCGCGCTCATCGGCCCCGCGGGGTAATCTGCCATGTACACCTGCGGGTCTGACCAAGTCAAGCCTCGATCCCTCGACGAGGAGTAGAGCGTGACGGAGTCGTCTGAGCATTCGTCGAAGTCGTAGGCCATCCAGCACAACAGTACTTCACCGTCAGCGAACTGGTAGAACCCCGGCCCCTGGTGGTAATCCGCACCGGTGCCGCCGCGGATGAAGCAGAAATGCTCCAGTTCGCCGGGCGTGTAGGTCAGCGGTGCAACGCGCGCTATCTTCATCAGTGCTGTCCCTCTCAGTCGAGCGTCAGTTGCGCTCGCCGTCGGCCTCTCGTGTCACTGGACGCCCCGCGGGACTTCGAAGGCAGTGAGGACGCCGGTGTCTGCGGCCACCACAATCAGCGGTTCTGGAGTCGCGGTGACGGTCAAGGCGGTGGGTCGCCCCTCGATTGCGCCGCGTGCCACTATCTCACCTTCAGCCGACAGCACCAGAATCTCGCCGCCCTCCAGCGCCGCAACTACCAGCCACTGACCATCAACAATGGCCGAAGTCATCCGCCACACCGGACCGCCGACCGCCGTCGCCCAGTGTCTCGCTCCGGACCCGTCGAAGGCCGTGACGAACTCACTGGTCGATCCTGTGACTATCAAGGGCTTGCCGTCGCCGCCATTGATGATCTCAGTACCGCGCACATCATCGCCGAGCTTGCGCTGGAAGAGGCGTCCGTCATCGTCCATCGTCGGAGCGATGACGTGCAGACTTGCTCGCCCGGTACCGAAGGCGATCTCGTCGCGGCCGTCACCGTTGACGTCCCCGATGGCCATCGAGCTGAGCGTCGAACCCCATCCGTCGCTCAGGACGCGCCGCATCCACACGTCCGCACCGTTCAGGAAGTAGAGAGCGTCGGTGCTCGACACCTCGGGGTTCCCGCCCGCGATCTCCCTCACCCCGTCGCCGTCCACGTCGTAGAGGCCGTGAATGCCGAAGAGCCCAGCGTATGACCAGAACAGCCACTGGCGCTCTCCATCAGGCGACAGACCGTGCAGGCGCTGGTCGCCGGTAGCGACGCAGACCGTCAAGCCATCACCCCGGTCCACCACGAACGTGTAGAGCGCCGGGTTACTGGGTATGTAGAGCGATGAGTTGACTGCCCGCTCGGCCTCGGGTTTGTAGGTCCATCTCACAGTGCCATCGGCGCTTCGGCATTCGAGAGTGCTATCGGCGCGAGCTATCATGGTCTCATATGCACCGTCGCCGTCAATGTCCGCGACGCACACATCATGCACCGGCACGCCGGCCTCGATGCGACCGACCTCTGCCCCATCCGGGGCGACGAATGCCACGTGCCCGGCCGCGCTGGGAACTGCCACCACGCCAAGGTCCGCCGGCAGCGCAAGCCTGTCAGGTGGCCGGACTTCCGCGCCCGGGTTGCCCGCGAAAGCGCGCAGATATGCGACCTTGCCGCCCGCATCGTACTCCCAAGCGGCCTTCAGCGCTTCCCCGCCGCCAGTCATTGTCTCCTGACCTTCGGGCACATCGAACTGCGCTGACGCAAGTTGGGCTACGAGAGCAGCACGGGCGGCCTCGGGCAGCGCAGCAGTGACGCAGGCGCCCTCTCCCCCGACAACCACGCCGTCTGACAGCCGAACAGTGACGGTGACGGGCGCATCGGCGGACAGCACAATCGTGGCACCGATCTCCGCGCGGCGTCCACCGGCGACGCTGAGCGTGTCCGCGGTGAGGTGGAACGCATCGGCATCGATCTTCAGCGTGTCCAAGGTGAACGGCTCGGTAGGTGCTCCGACACAAGCGCCATAGTCTGCGCCGATGATGCGCACGACGCCCGCCCCAAGTGGGTGCATGCGGTACTGCGGCTCGGCCACGTTGCCGGTCTCATGCGCGAGCGAGTAAAGGAAGTCGCTCTGCCCGGCACTCAGTTGACTGCTGATCGACTGCGTCACCATGTTCGGCGCCGGATCCGCGTAGGGGTAGTAGCGGGCTCCCCTGCCATATCGGAGATACTCAAGCCGCTTGTGGGCGACACGCTGGCCTGGCGTCTGCATGTGGAAGTATGTCTCGTTCTCAGCGGAGCGGCCGTCGGCACGGGGCCACTGCGCCACGGTCAGCGTGTCGCTGGCCATGCTCGGCTCGCCAAGTGTCTTCCAGTGGCCCGTGAACGTGAACGTGCCCGCCTCTCGCGCCCTCAGACCATCGATGACCACGAAGTAGCGCCCGGGTACGAGCAGCACTGAACGCGTCCAGTCTGAGTCGGCAAAGTCGTTCAGCCGCGTCTGGCTGAGCATGACCGGACCAAGGTCGTCCGCGTGCAGGCGCTCGGCGAAGTAGGGAATGTCGCTGGAGACGCCGTCGCGAACTACGTTGACCCCGTTGTGCCAGGCGATGGTGCTCGAGAACAGGCCGTCGTAACTGACCAAATACTCTCGGTTGTTGCGGGAGTACAGGTGAATGGTGTTGGTGTCATCGTAGTCGTGGCTGGCGCCGACCATCCCGTCCAGCAGCAGAAACTCGTCCTTTGCAGCCAGGCCCGTGCGGAACGCTATCTTGTCGAAGGCCTGCTCGTATTCGATGTTGGGCGGGTTGAAGAAGCTCACTTCGGGGAGATCCCGCCAGCCCTGCCAGAAGCCCCGGTCGTACGGCACCACGCAGACGCCGACCGTATCGTCGGGCTGCTCCGGCTGCACATCACCGGCGAAGGTTCGCAGCACTTCATCGCTGCTGGCCATGGGCTCGTCGGCCCGCTGCTCACCTGGCCAGAGGTAGCGACCATCGCGGTAGTAGTGGGCACATTTGGCCAGGAGCGTGAGCGGACTCGAGCCATACTGGGCATCGCCGATGGTGGGAAGCATCCCGTTGTTGTAGACAGTCTGCAGGGCACGCTCGGCAGCTCCTCGTGCCGCCCCGCTCTCGAAGAACCCGAGTTCCCCCGACGCCAGGGCATATATGGCTTTGTCCTCGAGCGTTGCCTCCCACTGGTGCATTGACGAGTCGCACATGGGCTTGGACCAGTCGTCCTGCATGGCGAAGTAGTCTGAGATGCGGCTCAGATACACGTCCATCTCAGGCATCGCGTACCCGTGTCTGAAGTAGCGCCCCATGAAGAACGTCCCGATCCCCGGCCGCGTCCCGTGGTTCTGGTGCGGCATGCCCCATGCCCATCGCTGGATGTGCAGAGCCCCGAAGCACTCGCGCGAACGCACTTGGGTCAGGAACCAATTGGTGATGGCCAGTCGCTCCTCGTCAGAGAAGACCGGGTGCTCCTCCACCAGATCCCATATCTCCATCCAGCCCGGCACGTACAGGTGCCCCTGGAGCCCCTTGTCAATCCACCGCAGCATCTGCTCGCGGTAGCGCTCAGCCCACGAGTCGTCACCGGTCAGCAGGTAGACCATCCCCGAGTGCCGGGGGTCGTCGCGCGAACCGTAGTTGCCAAGCGCAAAATGCTGCGGCCAGCCCGCGGGAATGATCAGCCTCTCGCCGTAGTCCCATTCGGCAAGGCGCATGTGGGCCTCGCTGGCAGCGACTTCGTAGAGCCGCCCTATCACGCCATCGCCAGGGATGCTCGCGACGAACTCCCTGGTCGCTCGGGCGAGGCCCTCGTCATCACTGGCGCCAATTACCACGACGTTCTGGCCGCTCCCGTAGGGATCGTGAATGGTCTGCAAGCAATATCCGCCCGGGCCGGGGAAGGCTCGGTCCACGACGGTGTACCAGTGGTAGTACAGCCGCTCAATGGTGGCGTTGTCCGCGAAGTTGCCCAACACGATGAGCGGGCGGTTACTTGACAGCATCTCATCTGGGTCACGTTCCGCGACGACCTCAACCGCGGCCCCGGTTCGCTGACGGATTCCCTCGGCGATCTGCGCGCCCATCTCGCGGTGCGTATCTGACGCGCCCACCACGATCAGTGCGTCCCGCAGATCCGTCTCGAGTGACAGGTCCTTGAGTTGCTCGATCATCGCCACGCTGCTGCTGGTGACCTGCCAGAAGGCCAAGTCGCCGATCGTCAGTTGAGCGCCAGCGGCCCGCAGGCCGATCAGCCCGCCCCCAAGAGGCGTTTCGTCGCTGCCGGGCGCGGGATAATCGTTCCAGTCCAGAGCCAGCCGGTCATCTACGAAGACGCGAATGCGCTCACCGGACTTGAGTATCGCGATCGAGTACTCGGTGCTGGCGCCGAGGCGTGTATTCCGGTCCACCATCCGCCCCCCGGGGTTCTCATACAGTCGCATCCCGGTGCGACCGAGCGTCATCGCGTAGCAGTTCAGATCGCCGAAGTCAGTTGGCGGGTCGGCCAGCAGGTCGCCGCCATCGGGGCGAGCCGCGCAGAACGCTATGCCCACCTCACCGCCCTCAGCGTGCCCGGCCACGGTGGCGGTGAGGGTTATTAGGAAGGCGCCCTCCACGGGCTCGCGGTACCAAGCCATTGCGGGCTCACCAGCGGGCACGGTGAGCCGACCGCCCTCAGCGATTGCCTGCGTTGCGCCCGACACCGCCCAGGCGTCGAGACCGTCCACAAGGACATCTGCGGCGACAGGCTCAACTTCCACAATCTGGGTGTCGAAACGGAGTGTTTCCGCGCGCGCCGGACCCATCGCGAAGCTCGATGCGAACAGCAATGCGAGGACTGCAACGGGGGCGGTCTGCTCGAGCCAGCCGATCAACATCGACGTCGTATTCATCAAGGGCACCTGCCGGGCGCGTCGGGATCAAGAGATTGGTTGATGAGAGAGGTTTCGCGGAGTACGCCGCTATTCCTGCGAACGAGCGTGCGCGCGCATCGCGGTCCGAGATCACTTGGCTTCAGAGAAAGGAAGGCAGGAGACTGGAGGGCGGCACAGAATCTTAATGTTAAGCGGGCGGTCACTCGGTCCGCGAGTGAACAGCGCGAGGCTGGCCTGGGTCAACCGACTCAAGGTCAGCGGAGGTGGGAGTTCATGCAGACAACACGCCACTGCATCAACCTGACGGTCGGAATCATGCTGGTCTCCATGTGTCTGATCGTGAGCGTCACAGCGGCCTTCGCCCAAGGCGGCATGGCGCAGATACAACTCAAGAAGGGCCCGGATCTGCTGATCCGCGAGATCATGCTCACTGGCGTGGGCGCGGGCCCCGTCGGGGCCAACCTGGAAGTCAGTGTAGGTGTGACGAACGTCGGCGAGGGGCAGGCCTCGGGGTTCCGGCTGGCCCTTATCTACATGAGCAACCTGAACATGGACGATCCTTACATCAAGATCGAGATGAAGCAGGTGTCGCCAATCATGGCGGGCGACGGGCTCATGGTGAGCTTCGTGATTCCGGCGCATCCCGGCACGCCCGACAAGGGGATGCTCATCGCGATCGCCGATCCACCGGTATCGGGCAACCCGGCCGGGGCGATGACCGAGGGCCGCTACCTGGTGCTGAGAGCTCTGGGCGCCGGACGTGCGGACACGAACAACGTCTTCGGCGTCATTTTCCACGCCCCGGCCCAGAGCATGCCCGTAAGTTGGATAAACCCCGCCGCGCAATGAGTGCGCGTATTTGTGGCAGGCTGAACGACGGTGTGATCTACCATCGGCGGCGTAGTTCAGCGAAAGATCAGTGTCCCGAAATTGGCCAGGTCTTTGAAGCCGCCCTGCTTCAGCGACGCCCAGACGATCAGTTCGAAGGTCGGGCTGTTCTTGGTGGGCGGGCGTCCCCGGCACAGGCTCAGGCGCCACATGTCGCCCGGCTTCGGCGGCTCGACGCCCAGGCCTGCAAACGGGATCTGCATCTCAACCATCCAGGGCTCGCCCTCCACTGAGTGGACGGCGCTGGTGGCTCCGATGACCGTGGGGCCGGTTTCGCCATATTCAAGCTTGTCGTTGACGGCGTTGAGGATGACCTGCCGGAAGGTCTCGGCATCGCCATTCATGTCGATCCAGACCTCCACCTCGTCGTCATCCCACGCAGGCCCGCCGACGATCAGGGGTTTGCGGCGGTCAGGCTCATGGCATGTGAACGCGACATACAGACTGGTGTCATCGTACATGAGCATGGCCGTCGTCCGGGCTTCCGAGATGCCCTCTCCCCCGTACAGGAAGAACTGGTCGGTCTTCGCAGCCCCACCCCACCACTCCTCGAACGGCAGACCGTCAATGACGATCCCGCCCGGCGAACGTGGCACCTCCAACACTCTGGGCTGAGCGTAGGCCTCGCGGAAGGCCCGCGGATCGGTGCCACTGATGAACTCACCCGATACGGCCTCATTCGCCGCCAGAATCTCGAGCTTCAGTATGCGGCTTGGACAGACCCAGTCACTGCCGACGCTCAGCCAGACCTGTCCGTCCCAGTCCTCCGGAGCGTATGGCTGCAGGTCGAGCGCGAAGGTCGTCTCCGGCACCTCGATGAGAGCCGATCCCAGGTCGCGCATCTCATCAGCAACGGCAGCTCGGCCATAGTCGGGGTGCGTGGAGCTGCACTCCGGGTGCAGCACACCGGTGGCGAGGCGCAGCCGCTTCGTATAGCCCTCCGAGGTGTGGTAGTCGACCACGATGCCCGCGAAGTTACGCGAACTCGGCCGGTTCGGAACATGAATCCCCGGGCCGCGCATGTGGAAGGCACCGTGGTAGGTATTCGTGAGCCTGACTTGCACGCGCCGGAGATCACTGATCTCAAGGCCCGCGAAAGCAGCGCCCGCTATATCGCGCTGGCCCTGCAGTATCGCACGAGTGGTGCCAGCCTCGATAGTGAGTTCATCAGGGCGGGCTTCCGCCGTCAGACTCTCGAGGCCCGGCTGGATCTCCCCGGGGACGATGGCGGTCGTCGCGGTCGCGGTATTGAGGATCTCCAGACCATTGATCGTGCGGTTGACGGGCTCGATCACTCGTGTGCCGGGCGCCAGCGAGGCCCTCTCCGGCGACAGTCCCAGGTCGGGCATGGCGGCGGCAAGCTCCAGCGAGGCACGCATCTCCGCCACCGGGCGAAGGTCCCCATTGGCCTCGGCCACTGCCCGCAGCG
The DNA here is from genome assembly GCA_029821735.1 of Candidatus Zipacnadia bacterium. GTDB lineage: Bacteria > Armatimonadota > Zipacnadia > Zipacnadales > UBA5352 > JALGSU01. The sequence goes on from JALGSU010000009.1 coordinate 91,921, forward strand.
ATACGGTGTAAGTGCCCGCCTCCGGCCGCACCGGAGACACCGACAGCTTCAGCGCGTCCGCCTCTCGAGCTATCGTGCGGGTCATCAGCACGCGACCATCTCTCTCGACGGTCACCAGAGCCCGATCGAAGCCTGGCAGATTGATCGCGACGCCTGCCTGGTCCTGAATGAGACCGAACTCCGCCACTGGGGCGGGCCTCGCTCTGGCCAGCGGACCGAAGCTCAGCCTCAGCGTATGCCGGCCTCTTCCGACCTTCACCACAGGCAGGAGCGCCTCGGATTCGCACACCCAATCCGGCGTGACGGGGTCTCCGTCAAGCGTGACACGCTGCAGATCATAGCTGAAGAAGGGTACGAACGCGACGACTTCGGCCTTGTCGCGGCTTGAGTCAACCCGGACCTCAAGCGACCCTTTCTGCCAATCATACTCGCTGCGCAAGGTCACCTGCGGCATCTGCCCGAAGAGGTAGTTCGCCGCCAGACTGTTCTCAGAGTAGATCGCAGCCGGCTGGCTGGTGACGTAAAGCTGATGCAGGCTCAGCGGCTCCAGCTTCAGTTCCAGCTGCAACTCATCGCGGTAGGGGCCAGCGTATACGAGTTTGCGTTGCGTTACTCGATCGAGTTGCCAACTGGTCTGGGCATAGACCTCACGGGCCAGGGCCTCGGTCGCGCAGCCCTCGTATTCCAGCGCATTCTCGACCACATACTCCCACACAAAGACTTGACCCGCCCGGTCCAGGTCCATGGTGCCAAGGTCCACGCTCACGGGGACCGTCTGCTTGGTCTCAGCGTGGCTGATGAATGACAGCAGGTAGCCCGGATCGCCGTCTCGCTGCACCGCGCAGGACTCGATGTCGGTCATCTTGTCGCGCTTCCAGTCGGGGCTATAGCGGACGGGCACGGGTGAGCTGTTGCCCATCTCGTAGGCCGCCTGGAAGAACGCGCGACTGCCGATCACGTCGCAGTAGGTGAGGTCAGCTACCCAGCCCCGTGACAGCACCAGGTTCATGTATTCCCGCCGCGTCGGCGGGGTGTAGTAGAGCGGGATGATCCGGCCTGCGGGGCGCGTGGCACTGACGAACTGCTCAGTGACGGCGGCGATCCCCACGAAGTGGCGCCAGTAGTTGGCGCGGATCTGGTCGCGCGCCTCAATGTAGTTGATGTCGCCGTACGGGTTCCCGCGATTGTTGAAGAAGACCATCTTGTCGGGACCGCGCTCGGCGACAAGTTGCTTGAGATCACGGAAGAACCTGAATGACAAGTCGTCGCGCGTGTATTCTCCCGACTTCCAGTCAATCATGTTGATGGCTTTGGGGTCGTCAAGGTAGATGAAATCGGTATCGAGGTAGTCCAGTACCAGGCCGAACTGAGATAGAATCTCCTGGTAGCAGTCCTCGATGGACAGCAGGTGCGCGAAGTTCGGCCACATCCCGGGGAAGGTGCTCAGCATCTCGCCATCTTTGTTGTCATGCCTGAACCATTCCGGATGAGCACTGTAGATGCGGGTTCTGTCAGTGGTAGAGAGGGTCCACATGTAGATGCCGACTTTGATGCGTGGCGAGAGAGCCTTGATCTGCCGAATGTGCTCCCGCATTTCGGGCCCGGTGATCCAGCCACCAAACCCTCCGAGCATGCCGTCAGCCACGTAGTAGTCGGCCCAACTGCCGCTCAGATTGAAGAGGACCATGATGGTCCCCTCATCAGTCATCTCGACTATGCGGCGCAGGCGAACCATGTCGGCGCCAGTTGCGACCTTGATGTCGCCGACCCAGTCTGGCACTGGCGGAATCTCCTCGAGGGCCTCCTGGACTTCCGGCAGCGCAGGATATTCGGACGTCAGAAATCTCTGCCAGTCCCCTTGCGCGATGCTCAGATACTGGGTGTAGGACGTCTCCTCGCCAGCAACGAGTCGCGACGTCCCCAGCGACATGTCCCACCCGTCCGGAGTGTAGCTCAGCATGTTTGCCGCTTCAACGTATGAAGCGATAGCGCCGGTGAACCAGGGCCAGACGAACTGGTCGTCCAACTGGGTGCGGATGTGGGCGAAGCTGTAGCCCTTCTCGGGTTGGTGCAGGAGCATTCCCTTGGCGGTGTTCTGGTATTGCACGACCTTCTGCCAGGCGGATATCTGCGGCGCGGGGACGAGTGGACCGCCACCGTCGCCTCCGCCCATGTAGTAGCCACCGTTGCGATAGGTGGGCGCGAAGCTCGCCTGAGAGTTGTAGGTGATGAACTGCAGCTCCTGATTGGCCGTCTCGAAGGCCACGCGCTGGAACAGCTTGTTGCCGTCGAGCCAGTATCGCTTGCCTATGGTCAGATCCGGCACGGCGGGATTCGCGCAGGTGAGTTCGACCCGCTGGTTCTTGCGTGCGAACTCAGCGCGCTCCACTCGATCCTCACTCTCGCGACCAGTCACACGCGACGCCCGATCCTCCAGGTGATAGCGCCCCTCTAGGAAGTTGAGGTAGCGCTCTTTCGTCTCAACGTTCCAGCCGCCCAACACCTGACCGGTGGTCTTGGAGATTGCCCAGGCGGCCTTCGCATTCCCGATGTACCATACGGCATCGGTCTCGTGGGGGAAGGTCCACGTCGACATTTCGTGCACTGGGTTTTGCGTCAAAACGGGTTCCCCTCCCACCGTGACGGACAGTCCATCGAGGATCATGTAATGCTCGGGCTTCATGAAGGTCTTCTCGTAGAAGGCAACCCGGTTGATCCTGCCCCACGCCACGTTCTCGGGGTGCTCCCAGTTGTTCAGGTCGAAGTCCAACTCAATCCGTGTCCAGCCGTCATACGTCGCATCGAACGAGCGGTTGAAGGGACCCTCGTCCATCCACAACTGAATTCGCATGCCGCTGCCGAAGTTCTGCTTGACGTGGAAGACGAGCGTGTCCGCCGGGTCCGCACCGGTCAGGTCGAAGGCGTGCACCAGGTTGATGCCCCTATAGGGCTCGGCTCCCTCGGCTGGCTGGGCCTGCAACGCGTTGGCCCCGACCTGGCGTTCCTGCGTGATGGTCAAAGCCGTATCCGGCGTGGTCTCCCACCCGAACGCCCTCGCCTCAATGACCTCGGCGAATTCCGTGGCGTCAATCTCCTGACACCAGCCGGCGTGCAGACACACCGCGATACAGATCAGGGAGCACACGAGCCAGAGAGAACGCATCAGCGCACCATCCTCTGCGGGAAGTTGCTTTACCGGTCGACGACCATCTCGCCCACGCCATTGATCTCCGCCTCAACCGTCACGTACACGGACTCCTCGACGTGCTCGATCTCGAACGCCACGTCATGCCCGTCGAGGGTCACCCCGCTGCACTCTCGCCATCCCGGCAGCAGAATGCGGAACGACACCCGCTCACCGGTGCCCGCGAAGTGCAATCGGATGCTATCTTCAGAGCGCTCATACCGATATGAAAAGTAGGTGTCCGAGGACGGGAAGTGGGCGGTGGCGGAGGCGGTTTTCACACCAGCTGCGGGCCAGCGAGGTGCGCAGATGACGTGCCGGAACTGCGGCCTCGCCGGCTTGACCCCGATCAGTTCCTCGACAACCGCCGCAGCCCACGGGCTGAAGCCCCAGGGATCGTAGTTGGTCTGATGGTGCGGCGCGTTGATGGCCGCCGTCCCGTCGAGGTTATACCAGGTGAAGAGCGCGCCATTGTCGCGCTTGAGCACGCTGTGGACATCGCGCAGCAGTCGGTAGGCCAGCTCCTCCCGACCGTGCTGGAGCGCGCCGCGGCACAGCTCGCCACCCACCCACGGGAACAGGCCGCCATTGCAGTATTCGCCCTGCCCCTTGGTCCACGCGCCCGAGTTGCGCTTGAAGTACCCCAATTCGTCAGGATATCCCGGCTGCAGGTCGCCCGTCTCTTCCCAGCGCCGAACGTACTCGTCCACGATCGACACGGCCTTCTCGTGGTCGGCCAGCCCACGCGTGACCGCCGCCGAACAACTCATGGCGAGCTGGTCGCTCTCATCAAAGTCCCCGTGATCGAACTCATCGAGGTGGATGTGGTGGATGTACTTGGTCCCGTCCCAGAACAACTCGTTGCCGAGGTGGTAGTAGTAGCTCCGCACGCGCCGGTAGTGCTCGGCCCGGACCGAATCACCGGTCGCCTCAAAGCCCTCGGCCAGCAGTGTCGCCGCCAGGTGAAGCTGTGCCGTGTCGCCCTGCATGAGCACGAACTTGCAGGTCTCGTCGGTCTCGGAGTGGTCGCCATCGTCGGTGAAACCGATGTCCCACTCGTCCAGCGTGTGCGGGCGCTTAATGGTCCCGTGCGTCTCGTCGAACATCAGCGGGTCGGTGAGGACGAAGTCCAGACCGGCCTCCACGCTGGGGAGCATCGCGCGCAGCCACTCGTCATCGCCATGCGCCTGCCAGCCCTTGCACAGCCCCCACGCCACGCCGATCTCCAGGTCCGCCATGCACGTGCGCAGCTTGCGGGGCCCGCGAGGATGGTAATTGTCGCCGTAGACGTGGTCCGGCAACCGGCCATCGGGCCACTGGTTGTCGTAGATGGCCTCGAACATGCTCTTGACGTCCGGGATGAAGTAACGCAGACCGTCAATGCCAAACGCGGGGTATGCGAGGTTCTGGCGCGAGTTGTCAGCGGCCTTGTAGTAGGTTCGCAGCTTACCATTGACCTGCGTGACGTCGATGCACTGACGCAGGCCCTCTTCGAGCAGTTCCAGAAGCTCGTCGATCTCCCCGGTATCCGTCGCCACGGTGGTTGCCGCGTCCACCCGGAAGCTCCCGTATCTTATGTAGGGGGCCTCCTCCCCCCGGGGCGTCCGCACCGTAATGAGATGCACGCCGAGGCCGCCGCCGGGCTTCACTACCAGTTCCGCCCTGCCGTCCTCCGCCGTCACAGTCTGCTCGAAGTATTGCTGATGCGCGGCGTCTGTGAGCTGGAAGGTCACCGGTTGATCCGTCAACCCATCCCACACAAAGACGATCTTCACCTCATCGAGCGGACCACACGTGTTCGGGTATGTCCAGACAACTCCGGCCTCTGGCAGGTAGCTGCGAGTGTGTACTGCCACACGCGCTGATCGCCACCGATGAGAAGGCGCTCGGTCGACGGGTCCCCCGACGATACTGCGGCCAGGCACTCGCAGGCCTCCGCCAGCACTTCCTGGTAGACCAGGTTCTCATCATGGTCGTACAGATAGAGGATGGACCTCTCCCGGTTCCGGAACGCCACCAGCACCGCGAAATACTCATCCTCGTCTGCATCAAGCTTGACTGGGACCGCGCGGGCGTGGCCGAGATCGCCGCAGTCCGGGGCGTCGAGCTTGGCAACGCTCTTGCCGTCGAAGCCGAGCACCCATATAGTGCCGCTCTCGGACAACAGGGCGTGTTGCGGGTCTCCTTTGCCGGGCCAGTTGCACAGCGAGAAGCCAGAGAAATACGCGGGCGGTCTGCTTTGGTTCAGGACGGCGCCCCGGGCGTCCCGGACTTTCATCTCGCCGCCCGCGTTGCTGTGGAGTATCTCCAATTGCCCATCGCCGTCGGTGTCCACCATCTCCACATGCCAAACGTTGCCATCGTCCTGGCGCCAGACCTGGCGACCGTCCGTCTCGACCAGATGCACGCCGCCGCCGCCATTGAACCCGACGACGAACTCCAACTCGCCATCGCCGTCGATGTCCCCGGCAGCCATATCGTCCACGCCCGGCGAGCCCGCTCCGTAGCTCCAGACCGTAGCCCCGTTGCTGTCGATAAGTGAGGCCGGGTTCCCCCACGATCCCCGGTCCATGAAGTCGTACACGCCGTCGCCCTCGACGTCGATAGCGTCAACATGGGACATGCCCGGGAAGCTGTTAGCAGACAAGCTCGCGAAGCTGACCGAGGAAAGCGTGGCAGCCTGCTGGTCCACGAAGACCGCGCCGTCCCCACCCACCAGTACAATGCTCGATCCGTCCTCTACTATATCGGTGACCTGCCCCACCCCAGATCCGCGCCAGAACTCCGCCTTCGACAGCAGGTCGGCCTCCTTCACCACGCGGGCGGTCTCCAAGGCCGGCGGCATCTCCCGACTATAGTTGATGGAGTTGAACATGCGCCACATGCGCACCCCCGCTATCACTGCTACTACCAGCGCAAACACCAGGGCGATGGCGCATCCGACGATAATCTTCTTCGTTCGCGTATCCATGGGGCCCACCTCCGACACCTGTGCGCTCCGCCTGCGCCGGGCCCGCAATCGGACCGAGCACGGCGGCCGCAGTATCTGCCCTCGAACAACGGCGTGTAGCCACTGTCAGCATACTTGAGCATCTCGGCGCGGCCGGTCTGACATTGCTTCGAGCAGGACGGTCAGGGCTTAAGCCAGCGATCCAGCCAGGCGAAGGCCTTGTCCTGCATCTCGGCGTTGAACTCGTGCGGCCCGTCATAGGTCACGCCCTCGAAGCGCTCCGGTACGCCCGCCTTTGCGTAGACGCGCGCGATCTTGTCGTAGGCATCAGCTACGCCCTCGTTGGTGAATAGCCCGTCCTGTGTTCCCTGGATCACCATGAGGCCGCCGGGAACGTTCATCGAGACCACGTCCGGCAGGTCCATCAACGGGTAGAGACCGGGGATCAGCTTCATGGGGCCGATACTCGACAGCTTGGACTGCAGCATTGCCCCGTAGGTGCACATCCACCCTACCACCACTGCGGCCTTGATACGCGGATCCAGCCCCGCCAAGTGTGCGGAACGGAAACCTCCCACCGACAGCCCGCAGCAGCCGATGCGTTCGGGGTCCACCTCGGGGCGCGTGAGCAGGTAGTCCACGGTGCGGATGTCGTCCATGAACATGACCCCGGACCAGGTGATGCCCGCCTCGAACAGACCGACCGAGGTGCGCCAGGTCAGGGCACTCGAACGCTGGTTGAAGGCTGAGACATCCTCGGCGGTCATCGGGTCGCGCTCGTGCCATGAGGGCGGGTCGCCGGGCAGGAGCATGCGTCGCTCGCCCCAATAGAAAGTGTCTATGGCGATGACCACGTAGCCGCGCTTCACCAGATCCACGCCATAGCTGCGGCCCGAGTAGTAGTTGCGCTTGAACTCCGTGAGCGCCGCGTGCTCGTTGTCGGTGGGGATGATCTTCTCCTTGCCATAGACGAAGAAGGCGCCGTGGTCGTGCAGGGCCACGATGGCCGGCCTCGGACCGGGGTACCCTTTCGGCAGCAGCAGGTAGGCCGGCACGCGGATGTCGGGGGTGGTGTTGAAGTAGAGCTTCTCGCGGATGTAATCGCCACAGTCGACGCGCTCGACGACCTCCGCCTGGGGATCACAGGTCGGCGGGCTATAGTGCAGAAGACTCATTACCTCCGCTCGCGCCTCGGTCTTCCAGGCCTCAACGTCGGTGAAGCGTTCCTTGAGGAAGGAGAGTGAGAACTGCGAGCGGTCCGCCGTCTCGCGGATGAATGGATAGAGACTGCCCGTCTGTGCATCGGGGACCTCGTCGGCCGAGACCACGGACGCGGCCAGCCCAAGCGCGGCAGTCATCAGGCACAAAGTGGTGATCGCCATCGTCATCGCCTCCGGCAGCGGAGCATGCATCCGATACGTCGACCAAATTCCTCGGAGCGTTGGCGAGCACCTTCGCCATGGTAGGTCCGCCGCCGAGCACGGCGCCGATGCAGGTTTACGCGCCCTGACGAGGAACACCGCAGTGACTGGCACACAACAGGGCGCACCCATGGCCGGACACACTCGATGGGAGATCAATCATGAAAATACTTGGCATCCTGGGCTCACCACGCGATCGCGGCAACACCGTACTGCTGCTGGACGCGGCTCTGGCGGCCGCGGCGGAGGCCGGCGCACAGACAGAGAAGGTCGGCGTGTCGGACCTCGACCTGAACTTCTGCATAGGGTGTGGCAAATGCTACGCGACAGGGCAATGCATCTACGACGACGGCGTCACGATGCTGCAGTCGAAGATGATGGAGGCCGACGGCATCATCCTCGCCAGCCCCAACTACATCCAGAGCGTCACGGCACAACTCAAGACGCTGATGGACCGCTCCAGCCTGCACATCCACTGCTTCCTCTTCGACGGCAAGTATGGTGCGTCAGTCGCGACCACCGGGGGAGCGGGCGCGGAGCAGGTGGCGGAGTTCGCGAACCAGTATCTACAGGTCTGCGGGATGCAGACGGTCGGTATCGCGGCCGCACAGGCGGCCGGGGTGGGCGCGCTGGTCGAGCAGGAAGCCGCGCTGGCGCGGGCCACGGCTCTGGGCACGGACCTCGTCGCTGCAATCGGCGAACGGCGCGAGTACCCGGATCAGATGGCCGCCCACGAGGTCTTCGCCGAGCATATGAAGCAGCTCGTAGTCGCGATGAGTGACATGGCGCCCTTCCAAGTTGAGCACTGGCGGAAGATGGGCTGGCTGTAGATAACCGGCGCGAGCCCCTGCTGCGAAGAACGAGACGACCCGGAGCATCGGACACTGCTGATCGCACCAACTCGGGGGCAATACTGCCTCCTCAATGAACCCATGACAGGAGTGCAATACAGTGAGCGAACTGGCAATTTACGGAGGACCACTGACCATCCAGCCCGACGAGATCAAGCCTTGGCCAACGGTTGACGAAGAGGACGACCGGCTGGTGCTGGAGGCCCTCCATGCCGAGAAGCAGGCCTACGGCCCCCAGAACCAGGCTGTGCAGGATGAATTCGCCGCCTGGAACGGGAACAGCCACGCGATCTTCACCAACAGTGGCACGGCGGCTCTTCACATGGGGCTTGCGGGCTGCGGGGTGGGAGCTGGCGATCATGTGCTGGTTACCGCCTACTCGTGGAGTTCCAGCGCCACCTGCATCCTCCACCACAACGCGATTCCCATCTTCGTGGACATCGACTTCGATACCATCAACATGGACACCGCCAAGATCGAGGCAGCGATCACGCCCCGGACCAAGGCGATCGTCGCGGTCAACCTGCACGGTCTGTGCCTGAACTTCGACGAACTCCTGGCCGTTGCCCGCAAGCACAATCTGAAGGTCGTTGAGGACTGCTGCCAGGCCCACGGGGCGCAGTTCAACGGTCGCAACTGCGGCACGTTCGGGGACGCAGCCGCTTTCAGCTTCAACCAGAACAAGTGCATGTGCTCAGGCGAGGGCGGGATGTTCGTCACCAACGACGAGGAAGTCGCGGCCAACGCCGCCAAGCTATGGAGTTTCGGCGAGACCCGGCAGCCACAACAGTCCCGCGATTACCACGCCTACGCTCTGGGATGGATGTACCGCAATAACGAAATCACGGCCGCGTTCGCGCGCGCTCAACTCGCCAAGTACCCAGGCAACTTCGCGATGCTGCGGGCCAATGGCGAGCTACTGAACGAACTCCTGCCGGGCACGCGCGCGCTGATTATGCCCACCGAGCCGGCAGGGCACCTGCACAACTGGTACAACTACAACCTGCGCATCGACTTTGAGGCCGCTGACTGGACCGGTGACCGGGCGCGATTCCGCGACGCGGTCGCCAAGGCGCTCAACGCCGAGGGCGTGCCCGTCAGCGCCTGGCAGCAGTTCATCCTGCCGGAGATGACCGTCTTCCAGGCCAAGAACGCCTACGGCGGCGGCTTCCCGTGGTCGATTCCCGGAGCAGACGAAGGGGTTAACTACGACCCGGCACAGTTCCCGGTGGCCCAGCGGCACTGCGAGAGCTACATGGCCCTCGTCATGGCGCTGCGGGCCCCCAACGGCCTCGACATCGCCGAGAAGATCGCTACGGGCATCCGCAAGGTCTTCGACAACATCGACGAGATCGACCCGGACCGGATTCTGGCGTAATCTCGACGCAGGAGCGGCGGTACCTCAAGCGTGAGACTTCGGGGCCCGGTCCCTACCAGGCCGGGCCGCCGGGGCATTCCCGCCAGCAAGCCGCGATGGCCGCCTCCATGTTGCGCTCGGGGGTGTCGCTGCCCGGGTAGAGCTGCACGTGCGAGCAACCGCTCCCGGCCAGTTCGCAGATGCGCTCATCGATCTCGGCCGGCGTAAGCTCCATCATCTCGCGCGGGATGAGCTGGGTCCAGAAGTCGTTCCCCATGATCTCGTGCATCTCGGCGAGAGTCAGGTTCTCGCAGCCCGCGCCGTGGAATGAAGTGATCCCCAACTCGTCACGGGCGATGCGCAGATGCTCCGCGCGCAGCAGTTCGCTGTGCATGAAGCGCGTCTCGTTGTCCGCGTAGAGCCTCTGGTAGGATGGGACCGCGAACTTGCGGTACATCGCCGGTGACAGCAATCCCGAGTTGTCATCACCGGTGCTCGTGAATCCAGCGAACTCCCCGCCAACCATCGAGGCGTCGAACCTGGCCACCGCTTCGATGGCATCGATCAGGCGGTCAAGCAGCCGTTTCGCGCCCTCGGGGTTCTCGGCGAACCCGTGCATCACCGCATCGCCGCTCACCTGGCAGGCCAGCGTTACCACGGCCGTGCTGGCTCCGCCGAAACCCACGTCATAGCCATGCTCACGGTAATACTGCCAGTCCTCCCAACGCTTGGCCATCAGCCCCTCGGTCTTTGGGTCACCGATCCGGATCGCGTCAGCGTCGGCCACGTCGGTGATCAGCGGACGACTGCTGTCAACGTAGGGCAACTCGTCCGCGGTGGGCACCACCACGGGCATGCCCAGGTAGGAGGCGAAGGTGCACGACGGTGAGTCCACGCGCGGCGTGATGAAGCGGCCCACGCCAAAGCGTTGCTCAGCGTAGTTCTTCGCGGAGAGTTGCGCCTCCAGCATCACGGCGGGCGAACCATAGTAGTCGGCGTAGCTTACTCCCGCGTATGCGGCGAATGTCACGTTGCAGAAAGCGATGTGCCACTTGGGTTGCATGGTTCCTCCGCTGCCGGGATCGTGATATGGGTGCGCTACGACCCGCTGGTGGTGCTTTCGACGGCATGCCGCCAGCACCTTCGCCAGCAGCCCCTGCTTGTGCAGCCCTCAGCGTTGGGTTACAGCGGGAAATGTGGCCTGCAACGGGCCTTGTGTGGGCTAATCGGGCAGGTGATGATGGCCCAACGGCGAAGTCACTCCTCTGTGGGCAGCGGGTCGAAAGCCTCGCGTCAGCCGCATTGCAGCCACGGCCCCAACAGGTGACAGGAGAGTGGGTCCACCATGCGCAGGACGCTGCATTTCATGCTGACGGTCCTTCCACTCACCGCGACTCTCTGGTTCATCGCCGCACTTGCTGCGGCCGACGAGACCGTAGCCAGGCAGATCGAGCCGTGGTGGGAGACCGCCTCGCCGGCGGCGCGGTCTGCTGAGCGTCTGCGCACCATCGCGCCTGAGAGTTGGTCCCCCGCCGAACGTGAGGAGCGCACCTTCGTCGTCCCGGCCGAGGAGGGCAAGTCCGACGAGGCCCGCCTGCTGCCGTATGATCTCTTCGCCACCGCCGACGTCTTCCATTACCCGGCAGACCAGAGCAAATTCCAGGGAGGCATGCAGGTCGTCTACGAGGTGGTGCAGCCAGCGGACGTCATGCTGCGGTGCAACTCGGGGTCAGCCCTGTGGCGATGCGAGAACACGAGCAACGGCAAGCAGACGGTCTTCTACACGGGAGGCACGTGGGACCTGACTGGTGAGGGCGTCTTCTCTTTGGACATGCCGATCACCAGTTGGCGCAGCTACATCGGCGCGCCGTTCGCGAAGGGTGCTTACGTGGTTGATGCGCTGGGGATGCAGGTGTACCGCGCCGAGAGCGGCGAGCACGTGAAGGCGATGAGGCCACAGAATCTCCGGGGAGCAGTCGACCCCGACGCGTGGTTCTCCGTGGCCAACCTGACCGAGTATGAGATCTCGATCACGGAGATCGCGACCGACTGGGGAAAGAGCGGGTACGTCGGTGCAGTGGTGACCTTGACGGACGCCGACGGCGAGAGCTTCGATCTACCCGGGGCGGAGGTCACTGCTATCGCGTCGGGCGAGGGGGAGCATGAGTCCACCGTGGTCGCGCTTGCGCCAAGAGGCGGGATCTACGAGCCGGGCAGCGTCAACTACAGGTTCAAGTTCTTCGGCACCTACGCGCCCGAGTTCTACGACAAGCAGCAAATCACTGTGAAGGCCACGGTCTGGGTTCTTGGGCCGGATGGCGTGACCCGCGAAGAGCAGGTGGAGCGAGTGATCAGGCGGGGTCAGGCCGAGCCGGTGCCGCTGGCGACCTGGCAGAACCAGCAGCGGCGAGAGGACGTTCGCACCGCCGACGGGCGCCTGATGGAGTCGCGATTCCTCTGGACGCACGGGCAGTATTTCAAGTGGTGGCAATCACTCGAGAACGCGGACGCGGCGCTGCTGGCCACTGGGATGATAGGCGCCAACATCTTCGGGGGTGGGATCTACTTCAACGGCAGGTCACATGTTCGCACCGACAAGATGATCACTCTCGAGAGCATATGGGAGGGCCCGGACGTCTTCGCCTATCTGATCGAGAAGGCTCATGCCGCCGGGATCGAGGTGCATTCGGCGGTCAACTGCGCCTCTGGCGGCGGAGGGTATGGTGGGCCGCAACTGCTTCTCGAACACCCCGAGTGGGCGGTTGAAAGCCCGAGCGGCGAGAGATCGGAGCGGATTGTGGACATGCACCGCCCGGAGTTTCGTGCGCACTTCGCCGAGTTCATCGCCGACGTCGTCTCCCGCTACGAGGTGGACGGCATCAAGCTGGACTTCACGCGGGTGATGGAGAGGTGCTACTGCGCGAAGTGTCGCGAGGAATACGAACAGCTAACGAGCCGCGACCTGATGGAAGACGCCAAGCCCCCCTACACCGAAGAGTACATCAGCTGGCAGGAAGACGCGGTGGGCGACCTGGTCCGGCGAACGCGCGAGGCCATGAACTCGGTTCGCCAGGGGCTCAAACTATCGCATTGGGGCCATGACGAGCCGGGCAATCCCAGTTTCCAGGGGCGCAGGCCGGACGTATGGCTGAACAACGGCTGGATCGACTGGTTCGAGATCGGGTGCTATGGCGGCGACCCCGATGCCGCGGTCCGGACCTGGTCGAGGATCGCGCGGATGGTGGATCAGCCCGAGTGTGTGTGGCCGGCCTTCGGCTTCTACATCGGGAACATCCCTCAGCCCGGTACCGCCACGGATACGTACGTGCCCATACCCCGCTACAACGAGTTCACCGGCGACGGTTTCCACTCGAAAGAAGGCGCGATGGGCTGCCGACGTCCGGTGGTGATGGCCCCCATGTACGAGGCGTTCCGCGACACCTGCGGGCTGAATGGCTTCGCACTGTTCGATCTGTGCCAGCATACAAAGGAGACCGCCAAGGCCTACGGGGAGGAGTTGTTCGTCGAACCGGCCGTGCCTTGGTATCCGGCGGACGCGCCAGAGTGACCGTCGCCCGGCGTCACTGCACGCCATGGCCCAACGCCAGGGTCGGGCCTCTGGCTTACATGCCGCTCAACGATGGCTGACACTTCAGGGAGAGAACAGATGCCGGCGCGCAAACTGATGCGATCCATGGTGCGGGCTTACTGGGCCATAGTATTCCTCTCGGTCGGCGCCATGGGTCAGGCCAATGATCTGCTGCGCGTGGAGGAAGTGGTTGCCCCTGCGCGGGTGCCGGCAGGTGTCTCGGTTCCCATCGAGGTCAGCTTTTCAGTTGTAGAGCCTCTCCGCAACGGTTGGCGGGTAAGCCTGGAATTGGCCCCAATCGGTGGCGGGGCCACTATCAAAGTGGGCCCGGTCAACTCCCTCTTCACTGCCGAGACGCCGCTCGGGACGCAGCAGACCTACGCATTCACGGTGGCGATCCCCGACGATGCCGCTGCCGGTTCCTACCGCATCATCGCGGATCACTACGCCAAAGTGGATGACGCCTGGGTCCATGTGCGATATGTGAACCGCGACGGTAACCCATTGGCCCTGACGGTGGGCGAATTGACGATCGTCGAGCCCCTGCCGGCTCTCCCCCTGCCCCCGCCTCAGCGGAAGCTCGACCCCGGCGAGATACACGCGGTCTACGAGTGCGAACAGTTCGAGGGGATGGACGGGGGCGGCGAGGACGTGGGTGTCGCGCAGGGGTGGACGTGGTATTCGCGGGTCCACTCGTCGGCGATGCGAACGGCAGTCAACAACACTGGCTCGGGCATGATTCACGCTACGCTGAATCCGCCACTGCCGGCGGGAGACTACAAGCTCTTCCTCAAGGCGGACAGCGTGTTCTCCACGGTGCGCGTCGGTCTCGATGACGAATCGATCGAGGTCACGCCGCTCCGCGAAGGGTGGACGGAAGTCGGGACGGTGACAATGCGCGAACCGTCGAGCCGATTGTGGGTGGAAGCCGTCAATAGAGTGGGCAAGTATGTGATGGTGGACTCAATCTACCTCACGAACAATCTGGCGACTGAGGCCACCCGTGGACGCGATCCCTCACGCCAGTTCCTCCCCGCTGACGCGGCGCCAATCAAGAAGGGGCGCACGATCTGGACCGATTCCTACCTCGCCGAAACGCGAGAACGCATCGCGGAGCATGAACAGATCAGACAGGTAGCCGACGGTGTAGTCGCCTCAGCTCGCGATATTGCCGGTCATACGGACAGGGAACTGTGGGGCCTCCTGCCGGACACCACGATTGCCCGCGAATACTACGTCAATCAAAACGCAGGTTGCCCGGTCTGCGGGCTGAAGATAAAGGAATACGACGTCTTTCACCCATGGATTCTGAAGCCGCTGGAGCGACCGTTCAAGCTTGAGTGCCCGTCTTGCGGCGGCATATTTCCGAGCAACGACTTCGCGGCCGGCGAGTTGGCGGGCGGGGAGTTCCCCGACGACGGCGATGGCTGCGAGATCGGGGACGAAACATACTGCTTCATCGGTGAGTACGTGCACTTCACCTACCGGAAGTTCTTCCTGTCGTATCTGAAGACGCTCACCGAGGCAGTGGTGCTGACCGAAGACCCCGCGCTCGCCCACAAGGGAGCGGTGATGCTGCTTCGCGCCGCCGAGCAGTACCCAAACTCGGAGGATCGATCCGAGCGCGGCTTTGCCAGTCAGGGGCAACCGTGGGACTTCCGCTCGGGCTGTATCACGGACTCGATCTGGTCAAGCTACGAGGGCAAGAACTACGGGCAGGCCTACGACGCCGTGTGGCCATTCCTCGACGGAGACGAAGAGCTGCTGGCGTTGGCGCGTAAGGAGATCCCGCAGATTCAGACGCACGAGGATCTCCGCCTGTACATCGAGGAGAACCTGCTGCGGCGGGTCGCCCAGGCATACTGTGATGGGGCGATAGTTGGTAACCTCGGGTACCATCACAAGGGTCTTGCCTGGCTGCTGCTGGCGCTGGACGATGTGGAATCACCCCGGTTCCCCAACTGCGCCGATCTGCTGGAGTATGCTTACTACAGAATCTTTGGTCCACTGCGGTATTTCCCCAACCTGCTCGGGCGCGACGGGAGCAGCATGGAAAGTCCCGGGTACAACGCCTCGCGCCTGAACATGGTCGGAGCGATCGCGATTCTGGAGCGCTTCTTCGAGCAAAACCCCGAGATCCCCCGGGATCGCTACCCGAGCATGTGGCAGGACCCACGCTTCCAGGCACAATTCGACTACTACACTGACTACGTGCTACTGGATCGATGGCTGCCCGCGGTCGGCGACTGCAATGGCGGGCCGGTCATACCCGAACCGTCTTCGCCAGCCAAGCTCAGCTTCGTCGCGCCCGAGGTCGCCGCCAACGCATGGGCGCATTACCGGACGCCGAAGCTGGCGATGCTGGCCTACGGTCTGGGCAACAAGCCGCCATCGCCCTCGCTTTGGGGCGATCTGCCACTCGACGAACTGGCGGCGGCCCGTGTAGAAGCGCCAGAACGCTTCGAACGCCGGACGAACGTGCAGGACGAGTATGGCCTGGTCTTCCTGCGCAGTGGCGAGGGCGAATCGACGCGGGTGCTGTGGGCCTGGTATGGGCGCCTGTTGTCTCACTCCCACGACGACAAGCTGATGTTCGGGATGGCCGGCAAGGGCCTCGATCTGCTGCCTGATCTGGGCTACCCCAAGTCATGGGAGCACACCGGGCGTTGGGAAGCCAACTCGCTCACGCACAACACGGTCACGGTGGACGGCGCGGCGTTCCCAGTCGGCCGCGAGCGCGGCTATCTGCGGTTTCTGGGCAACGTGCCGGGGATGCAGGTGGCTGAGACCGCAACGGGCAGTATCTCAGGCAGCGGTCCGCTGTCCAGGCGGGCGCTGGTGCTGGTCGATCTCGATGACGATGGCTTCTACGCAGTTGATCTGTTCGACGTGCGGGCCGGGTCCGAGCAGACGCTCAGTTACCACGGCCCGCAGGCGAGGGTATCGGTCGAGGGCGTTGATTTGCAGAGTCAGCCCGCAGGCACCATCGCCGGCCCCGACATCGCGTTCGGTCAGCCGCTGTCCGACGCCGCGGGCAAAGAAGTCCACACACCTCTGGCCCACATGACCGAAGTCGAGCGAGGCCAGCCGGTGGGCAGCTACCGCATTGACTACGCGCTCGACGATGCCGCTGACACCCACGTGCGCCTGCACCAGTTCCCGGACACCGATACCTCCCTCGTGCTCGGCACGGGCCGCCCTCCCTCGCAGCCAGAGGCCTATCGTGTCCGCTACGGACTGCAGATGCGCGCGGGCACAGCTCCTCTCGAGAGCCGCTACCTGACACTGATCGAACCATACTGCGAGAATGAAGCGCTGGCCTCGGTGGAACGGCTGACGTCCGGCGGCTTCGGGACGGGAGAGGCTTTGAAGATCGTCCACGCGGACGCGGTGGATCTGCTGGTGCTCGCCCCTGAGGCGGACCAGACGACCGAGGCCGATGGCGCCAGTGTCACGGGCCGAGCCGCTCTCATCCGCAGTGTTGACGGTTCGCCCACCGAAATACGGGCCTATGCATTCTCGTCCATCAAGGCGGGCAGCGTTTCGGTCAGCGCCGATGCGCCATACATGACCGGCGAGATCGTTTCGTGCGACTATGACGATGCGAGCATCATGGTGTCCGGGGTCAGCGCCGATGAGAACCTCATCGGGCGTCCCATCCGCATCCACAACGACCGTCGCAGCACAATGCACATCATCGCGAAGATCTCAGCGGCAGGAGAGTTCGCACGCTTGACGTTGACGACGTCCGCTCTGCGCCACGAGGGTTGGGTATCTGCGGTCTCGGGAAGCAGCATCCGCAACGGTGCGCCGAGTCCATGGGCATTCGACACCTATTTCGCGGGCACCCGCCTCCTCAACGAGGACGCCAGTGCGAGCTGGATTGTCACGGGTGCCAACGGAGGCTGGTGGAGCGGCCCGAATGGCACTCGGATGAACCTGCGTGATACGTCCGGTGGTATAGTCTCGGCCGAAGCGCTCGAGCGGTCCCTCTCCGACGCCAATGGAGACGGCGTCAGGGATTTCCAGGTGTATGAGTATGGTTCGGGCGACCGCGTCGAGGTGAGCGCGTTCGCGGCTCTTCGTCGCGGTGCGGATGGCCAGTGGACCGGTGAGATGTCGCCAGGAGTGCAAGTCGTGCAAGGGCCTCGGTGACGCTGACGTGGCGCAAACAAGTGTGACTCTGGAGAGGGCTGATCGCATGTTCCGACTGATGATCCTGATCGCAGGCATCGCGCTGATGACGTTACCAGTCGCGGCCGATGGGGACCAGTTCGTGATCGCTGAGAACGGGGCAGCGCGAGCGGTCATCGTCCACCCCTACCCGTATGAGTCACAGCACGAGGTCGCTGCCGTCGAGGAGCTGGCCGATTGTCTAGGCCGCATGACCGGGGCGACCTTCGAGGTCGTCAGCGAGTCCGAGGCCCCCGACGGGCCGCAGATTCACGTCGGTTACACGAAGTCGGCACGCTACCTGCAGCGGCGCCTCGAGCGGGACGGCACCGACATCGACGGCTTCGCGATGGTCGTCAAACCCGAGCGTATCTTCCTCGTCGGGCGCCTGCATCATTCCACCGAGTTCGCGGTCTATCGGTTCCTCTACCGCTTCTGCGGCGTGCGCTGGTACATGCCCACCGATCTGGGCATGCACGTGCCGGCGGCATCAACTATTGCGGTTGCGGTCGGCGAGACTGTCGAGGAGCCTGCGATCCTGTCTCGCCTGTGGAGCGGCGTATCGAAGTACGACGGGGGGCGCTGGGAGGTCCACAACCTGTGCCGGGGTCGCTTCTCTTTCCACCATGCGCTGCTGGACCACATGAACGTGGAGGGCCTCTACGATGAGCATCCCGAGTGGTACCCGGTCCGGCCCGACGACGGCGACGACCAGCGCTACCGACCTGGTAGCCCGGCCGACCACTCCTGGCAGCCGTGCATGACCGAAGAGCCGCTCATGGACTGGCTCGCCGCGCGCTTCATCGCCTACTTCGACGCCAACCCTAACGCCACTTCGGTTTCCATCGGCGTGAACGACTCTGACTGGTCGGGCTACTGTCAATGCAGCGAGTGCCGCAAGCTGATGAGGTCCGGAGCGCTATCACAACACGGCGGACCGGACTACTCCGACCTGTTCTTCCACTTCGCGAACGGTATCGCCGAACGCGTGGCGATCAAGCACCCCGACAAACACATCGGCTGCCTTGCCTATCACGCCAACGAGAACCCACCGAGTTTCCCGGTGCACCCGATGATCATCCCATACCTGACGAACGATCGCGGCGAGTGGTATGACCGAGACTTCCGCCAGCGCGATCTCGACTGGATCAGTGCGTGGCGGGCGGTCTGCCCATCGGTGGGCGTCTACAGCTACGACTATGGCAGCATGTACATCGTCCCGCGCATCTACCCGCACGTCCACGAGGACTTCATCAAGTTCCTGGACCGACAGGGCGTGAAGGGATGGTATTCCGAGATATATAGCCGCTGGTGCCAGGACGGCCCCAAGGCGTGGATAGCCAGCCAGCTCATGTGGGATCCCGATCAGGATGCCGACGCACTGCTGGGCGACTTCTGCCACGGGATGTTCGGCGCCGCCGCCAATCCGATGCGGCGCTACTTCGACCTGTGCGAGCGCGTCTGGATGACACAGCCAGGCGAGGGAAAGTGGTTCCGCTACTACTACAAGATTGAGCAGCTTGCGCTCTACCCGGACGAAGTATGCCGAGAGGCCGAAGGCCATCTGGCGAGGGCCGCTGAGGCCGCGGACTCGGACCTTGCTCGCGAGCGCGTAGAGATATTCGCGAAAGGTTTTCGACTCACACGGCTCTACTCAGACTCGTGGCATGCGAGTCGCGCCGCGCAGATGCCGACTGATCCGGACGCCAACATGGCGAGTATGATCGAGCCGGCGATCGAAGCCATCGCCAGCGACCGTGAACGCGAGGCGCTCGAAAGTTGGATGGCTGAGGCCGGGCCTGTCTTCCGGCCTGCTGCCTCTTTCAGCTCCCGGGCATATGGCGGGCCAACGGCGTCGCTGGCTGTGCTGATGACTACGCTGAACCGCTACCAGACCGCAAATGACCAACCGGCGATCGAGCTACTGCTTGAGCGGCTTGAGGACCACGTCCCGGAGAGCGCGCCGACTGCGGCGGCGCACTACGCCCTGCAATCGCTGAACGGTACACCTCCCTCGAACCTGGCCACTAACCCGGACTTCGAGACGCTGGAGGGTGACGCCGGATCCGAAGCGGGGACAGGCTGGCAGGCGGAGGGGGCGCCTCCTGGGTGGTCCACCTGGCAGAATGCGAGCAGCACCGGCGAATTCCTCTGGCTGGGCGAAGAGGGCAACCGCTTCGTGACGCTCAAGGGAATGAGCAACGGGGTCTTCCTGCAGAACATCCCTGTTACGCCCGGCAAGCGCTACCTGGTGGCCTGCAGCTTCAGAGGCAGTGTCGAGACGGGGGTCAAGGCCCAGATACACATGGCCTGGCGGAACGATCAGGGCAATTGGACGGCCGAAGATCAGCGGCGCGGCGTCAGTTTGCCAAACGGTCAGTTCGGCCACTGGCTGCGCACCGGGATGGTCGTCACGGCGCCCGGATCCGCCGCTCAGGGAGTGCTGATGCTCACAAGCAACGATCAAATCGGCGACGAACAGGTCGCGTACGACAACGTGCTGGTGACCGAACTGCCTTGAGGCCAGGCGTGCAGGCCTGCAGAGGCAAGATGCCAAAGCGTCGCTGCGGGCGACTAACCGTAGAGTGGACGACGGGGGGGTTGCCCCCCACTTGAGGACTCCCGATCAACTGGAGGAGATCATGCGCGCGATACGTGCGTCCGCGCTCGTCTTAGCAGTAATGGCGCCCGTGGCTGTGGCGACGACGACCGCCTGCGCCCAGGAGGCCAACGTCTGGCTGTTCGACATGGGCTCGGCGGACTCGCCGCTGTGGCCGGGCTTCATGCGCGTAACCAACGAGACGGCCTACTCCCCCGATCAGGGCTACGGTTGGCTGACCGAAGCCGACACTATGCGCGCCTACGTAGCCACCAACATCGACGCGCTGGCCTTGGACGATATGAGCGCCGTGGGCAATCGCTCCATCCGCTTCCAGGTGGATGTGCCGGACGGAGATTACACCGTCTGGGTGCTGACCGGTGCCATGGGCAACATCTGGCGGCTGCGCTACATGCGGCAGGAGCACCAACTGCTGCTGCAGGGCGAGATCGTCGAGACCATCGCGCCTGCCGAGGGAAAGCTCTTCGAACTGGCCAACTACGAGTGGAGCGCCGGCGACGACGTCTGGGAGCGCTTCATTGCCTCCCGCTTCACCTGGCACAGACACGAGGTCGCGGTGGACGGTGGAACGCTGGAGATCGGCTTCGGCACGGCGGCCGCGTTCCCCGTCAACGCAATCATCGTGGCCCGCGAGGATGTCGCCGAGCGCGTACAGGCGAACATCCAGTCCCTCGACGAGCGCAGGCGCGAGGCTTTCAACGGTCTGTGGATGGAGACGCGGCCCGAGGCCGTCCCGCCACTGGAGGCAACCGCTGCCGAGACCCGACGCGGCTACGTGGTGGCCGAGATGCACTGTTCGGACGAGGCGGACCCGTGGTCGAGGCCCGCGCCGGACGCGTCGCGCGAGCGCATCGAGTTGTTCGCTGCCCCCGGCACGCAGGAGCAAGCTTCCTTCGGAGTGTTCGGGCTGCGCGACTTGCAGGACGTCACTTTCGGCATCAGCGACCTGACCAGCGATGCAGGCGCGACGCTACCGGGCGAGGCGCTGCGACTGGGGCTGGTGCAGTTTGCACCATGGCATGCAGGTCGACGCGACGTGCCTGCCTATGCGATCTACGAGTGTCTGATCCTGCCGCTGCGACCGACCTTCGTGAGCGAGGCCACGTGCAAGCGCTTCTGGATCACGCTGCACACTCCCGAAGACGCAGCGCCGGGCACCTACAACGGGACCGTCGACATCAGTGCGCGCAACGCCCCGCCCGCTTCGCTGGAGCTGCGCATCCGCGTTCTGCCGCTGAAGCTCGAGACACCACCGGTCGAGCGCTTCATGTACTTCGGCACCATGTACTCCCTCGGCCGAGCCTACCTGCCGGTAATGGATGATGAGCGCTACTGGGAGGCAATGCGGGCCGAGGTGCGCTTCATGCGCGACAACCAGTACTGCCGAGCCGAGTGCATCATCCCGCATGGGCGCAGCTATCTGAGCATGGATGGCGAAACGGTCGTCGACGTGGACATGAGCGACACTCAGCGACTGATGGAGATCCTGCGCGAAGAGGACGCCAGGCCGCGCGATAACACGATGATCTGCCGCACCGGGACGCTGAACCTGAAGTTCGGCGGGCATTTCAACCGCCCCGACAACCCCGGGGTTGAGTTCATCCCCAGCGAAGAGGGCCGCGAGAAGTACCGCCAGGCCATCGCCATCATCAATGAGCGAGGCAGGCAGAACGGCTGGCCGGAGATCGCCTTTGAGTGTCTCGGCGAGTACAGCAATTACCGCGAGCAAGGCAAGCAGTTCGCCATCGAGGTGCATACGCTGTTGCACGAGATGGGCGTCGCCAACAGCGTACGCGGCAACGGGCCGTCGGACTTCGCCGCCATTGAACTGGGGCTGGTCAAGTACCCGCAGCCCAACCACGCCATGATGAGCGAGGCACAGCTGGAGGTCATGCACCGCACGGGTGAGCGGCTGTGGGCCTACAACTTCTCGCGAAGCCGCTTCTCCCTGGGCTGGTTCTGCCTCAAACACAACATCACCCGCGCCAGCTACGAGTCCGGCGTTTATGCCAACGGCCAGCCGGGGAACGTCTTCGACATCGAGACCATGTTCCCAATGGGCCTGCCTACCAGCATGACGAGCATCGAGCCGACGGTCTGGCTCAAGCGACTGGTGCAGGGCGCGGTGGACTACGAATATCTCTGGAATCTCGACCGGCGCATCGGGACTGCTGAGGCGTCCAACAACGCTGGCGCCAAACGCATCGCCCGCGCGGCCCGACAGTGGCTGGACGCGAAGCTCGCCGAACTGCCGAACGGGGTGGACTACATCGCCGGCGACCCGAAGGCCGACATGGACGTGCAGGGCAAGTTCTGGCCCGCGCACGATCTGGACAAGTACCGCTGGCAGGCGGCGGAGTTCATCATGGGGATTGACCAGGCGCTCGGGGGCGAGGGCGGATGACCGCGGCCGCGATAGTCTGGGCGCTGCTGCTGGCGCTCCCCTCCGCTGCACAGGAGTGGGCGCTTCAGGACGCACAGGCGCGCGTGGAGCTGGCGATCGAGGGGGACATGTACACGCGTGACGAGATGCATCTCGAGACAGTCGTCGACTTCAATGAGCTACTGGAAGCACGGACGTTGCGAGCGGACTCGCTCACCCTCGTGGACACTGGCAGCGGTGAGCGCATCGAATTGCAGACGGCCGAGGACGCACAGATGCGCTACGCCTCCGGGAGCCCGATCCTGCGACTGCGGTGGGCTTCGGGGGCGCTGGAGCGATTTGAGCGCCGAAGCTGGCACCTCTATATGGGTACCACCAAGCGCGGCTCCGAGGACGCCTGGGCGCACCTGGAGCAAACCTTCCTGCCGCGACCGCCGAGCCTGCTGTTCGAGTCGGACTTCGAGATCGCTGACCCGAATCACCCGTACCGGCCACTGGCTTTCAACCCCGGCGGCAGGGACGTCGATGGCGAGCACACCGACCGTGTGTGGACCGACCAGCAGGCACGCTCGGGCACGCACGCGCTGAAGATCGAGCGCAGATCCGATGACGGTCCCCCCACGAACAGCAACCGGCCTTTCTGGTGGACCTGGCCGCCACCCATGGAAGTGAGTGAGGGCCAGAGCGTGCAGGTCGAGGCCTGGCTGAAGGCGGAACGGCTGGCGCAGGGGGCGATGGCGAGCGTGGCACTGGAGTTCCGGGACGCCGAGAACGCCAGGTTGGGCAACCGTCTGTGGCTGCGCGGCCCGCGCATCCCCCATGACTGGCAACTGATGGCGGGCACGGTCATGGCGCCAGCAAACGCCGCCAGCGCGGTCTTCTGGTTCTCGCTGCACGGTGACGGGGAAGCCTACTGCGACGACGTGCGGATCACCAGCAATTCGCGCGGGGGGAAGCCGGAGCTGAGAGTTACCCGTGGAAGGCTGGAGGACGGGGCCAGCTTCACCGCCGACGACGCTGCGTCCATCCAGGAGAAGACACTCAAAGTGGGCATCGCCGGACAGCCGCCAGCGATCGACGGGGCACTCGACGACGCCTGTTGGCAGACCGCCGGGGCCATCCGCGAGATGGAGGACTTCATGCGTGTACTTTGGCTTCGACTGCCAAGAACCAGCGACCGACAACCTGCTCGCGGGCGCCGCTGAGCGCGACGGGCCAGCCTGGCAGGATGACTCGGTCGAGCTGTTCCTGGACACGAACCTGGACCGCCACAGCTACTACCAGATCATCGTCAACCCCAATGGCTTCTTCTTCGATCAGGACACCGGTGCGCCGGATCTGGCCGGAGCCAAATGGGACGGGCCCATCAGTGTGGCCACGGAAATTCTGCCCGACCGCTGGACCGCCGAGGTGAAGCTGGAGTTCACCGGTCTGCGATTAGCTGAGGCCGGGCGCACCTGGGGCGCAAACTTCACGCGTACCAGCATGCGCGAAGGCCGCTCGTGCTACACCTGGATGAAGATGAAGGACAGTTTCGGCCAACCGGCCCTGTTCGGTGACCTGGTGCTGCCTTTCGACCCGAGCGCGAATGTGGTCACCGGGCGGGCCACGTCTGGCCCGCAGCTGTTCTGGGGCGAGGGCGCGCTACCGTTCGAGATTACCAACAACCGCGACGCGCCCGTGGACGTGCGAGTAGCCGTTGCCGACGAGGACGCTGGAGCGATACTCGCCGAAGAGCAGTTCTCGATCCAGCCACGCAGTCATACTGAGGTCGGCCTCGGATGCGCCTTCGCCCAGCCCGGCGAAGTGAAGCTGCGCTACGATTTGTTCGAAGAACCGTCCGGCAAGTTGCTCTACACCACCTCGCAGGCACACACGGTGCCCGAGCCCATGACGATCGAACCACGGAGCCTGATCCTGTACCTGAGCGAGGACCACGTCGCCGGAAGCTACACGCTGGGCATCTCTCCAGACGCGGTGGCGGCAGTGACTTTGCGGCTGGCAGTGATTGCCGAGGGCGCGACAGACCCCGTTGTGACCGGAACCATCGGCCCAAAGAACACCACCGGTTCGTTCAGAATTGCGGTGAGTGAGTTGGGGGCCGGAAGCTACGAGCTGCGCGCGGAACTGTTGCGGGGCAAGCAGGTAGTGGCTTCGCAAAGTGTGAAAATCACGCGGCGAGCGGGGCCGTTCGACGGGGGCCTCCGGGGGCGCGGACCTGAACTCTGACCGAACCGACCGGGACTTGCCCGCAGTTTGCTCGCCGCTGATGTCGTGACGCTCAATCACAGCGCTCTTCTTCACGAGGGAATGACAACATGCCCGACACACACGACCTGGACGTTCTCCGCGAACTGGCAACACGAATGGCTGCAATCGCAGCGCTTCCTGTGCAGGAGGAGAAGCGGCAACTTTGGCGTGGCCTCAACGCGCTGGAGCCGGTGCGCCCCATGGTCATGATCGACCAGGTGTGCTGGAACGAGATGGATGTCAACGACGAGTTGACGCTGCACTGTAAGGACGCCGAGTGCCAGGGCTATGAGAACGTGATGCGCCGCACGCTATATCAGTGGGACCATTTCCGCGTGGACATGGTTGTCGAACCGTTCGTGCGCGTGCCGAAGGCGGTCCGCAACACCGGCTTCGGGGTCGCTCGCGAAGAGGATGTCTCGGTGACCGACCCGACCAACTCCGTCGTCGGGCACAGATACATCAACCAGTTTGAGACCGAGGCGGATCTGGAGAAGCTGCGGATGCCCGAGATCAGCCATGACCCGATCGAGACCGAGCGCCGCCTCGCTCTTGCCCACGAGGTCTTCGACGGGATCATCGAGGTACGCGCGTGGGGTGTGGACGCGGCCGCATCGTTGTGGGACCCGATCAGCACGTGGATGAGCGTAGAGGGAGCTCTGTGGACGCTGGCCGATCGCCCCGAGTACATGCACCGGCTGGTCGGGAAGATGACCGATGGCTACCTGGGCACACCGGCGCCTGGGTGGACGAACTGCCCGCGCCCGGCTACGATCCGGCCCGGCCGCGCCGCAAGGACATGTGGGCGATGGGGCTGGCGCAGATGTTCTCGACCGTGTCGCCGCAGATGTTCAGGGACTTTGAGGTGGACTACGTCGCGCGCATCTGCGAGCACTTCGGATTGGTCTACTACGGTTGCTGCGACCCCCTGGACCGCAAGATGGCCGAGGTGCGGATGATCCCGAACGTGCGCAAGGTGTCGATGAGCGCGTGGACGGACCAGGAGTTGGGCGCGAGTGAGATCGACGGGGAGTACGTGTTCTCGCGCAAGCCCTCGCCCGCGCCGCTGGCAACCGATGTTTTTCACGGCGATGCGGTGCGCGAGGACCTGCAGGCCACCAAGGAGATCTGCGCCCGGCACGGCTGCGCGCTGGAGATCATCCTCAAGGACATCAGCACCGTGCGCTACGACCCCGGACGCCTCAGCCAGTGGGCTGCGATCGCCATGGAGGTCGCCGATGCATAGCAGCGTAATGCACTGCGTTGGCTCGCCAGCACGACTCACCAGCGGGTGGTGCGGACCTCCCTGCAGGCCAGTCCATCTCCTGACAGACACGCGAAGGTCAGGTGCCCGCCCCGCAAGTAGGCCGCTTCATCACGGGCCTCCAGCACATCACGGTCGTCAACGCTGATACTGAACTGCCCGCGCTTGAGGTCCACCTGTATCTGGTGCCACTGCCCAGCCGCCAAGCTGACCTTTGCGGCACCCAGCGTCGTCTTGAGCCCGCCCTCAGCCCGCCGGACGACAATGCGGTTACCCGTCAGGCGGACAATATACGCAGTCAAGCCGCGCCCTTCGTCATTGAGGCAGAAGCCAATCTCGCCGGTTGAGTCAGTGTGCCTGTATTCGAAGCTGAGCTTGAGACTATGGTGCTCTTCGTTTTCGCTCATGGCCCGTCCGGGCCCGGCAAAGGCGAGCACAGTGCCGGTGCCATCCTGAGCGACGTCCGCTCCACCAGTGAGCAGCCACCCGGCAGCAGACCTTACCTGCCCGTCGTCTTCGGCAGGTTCTCCCGGCGGGTCGCGCGGGTCACGAACCGTGGGAGTGGTCGGTTCCTCGGCACCTGGGGCGGTCAATGCAAAGTCGATGGTCTCCCGCTCCTGGCCGAGAATGCTCTGGTAGTCCCCCATCGTGGTCGCCAGCGCCTGTAGGCGCGTCTTGGCGTCTCTCATGATCTCTCTTATGGACCTTCTCTGCAGGGGGCGCAATTCCTCGACGTCCCCGAGGCCCTGCATCGCGTTGCTGAGGAAGCCTACCAGCTGGGTTCGCTGCCCCTCGATCTCAGGCAGACGCGCCTCACGGTCCACGACTTCCTGCCTCAGCTCACGCAAATACTCCATCTGCTCGGCTGTCAGTACCGGTATCCTCAGCTTCCCGGTTGACGCGTTGTTCAGGAATGTCGTCTGCTGCGGAGCCTGCAGCACACCGTTGGCCATCATCAGCGAGGGCATGGCTATGGTTGTCCGCAGACCCGTGTCGCCGCCACCCGCCTCGGCCTGCGGTCGCCGGTCCGGATCGAGCCTGGCCTCGAGCTCATCGGCGATTGCCAGGGCCTGGCCCTGAATCCGCGTGTATTCTTCCGCCAGCGATGAACTCCTGGACAGCGCCGCGGACAGACTCAGCGTCTCGAGCGCGGGGATTGGCGGCGTGGTTGTCAGGTCGACTCCGGCGTATGGGCCCCCCCGGGTCGGCTGGCCCTGCCCGCCCCGAAGTGTTTCAGAAATCATGCCTCTCTCCGGTAGCGTCCGCGGCTGCGCCGGCATGTAGGGCCGGAGGCGATAGACGACCTCGAACGTCGTGTGCAACTGCACGGGATTGTCAAGCGTGTCCTTGACGGTGACGGTCTCGTCGAGCACGATCTCTACCCTCTGGGGCGCGAAGCCGTAGGCCTCGTCCCGTGTCCAGCGGATGGGTGCCGGCTGTGAATTGAGGTCAACACGGCCGCCGCCCCCTACCTCGAGCATCTGCCGACCGCCGACGTGGAAGCGCAGTTCGATATAGTCGGGCAGTCTTGGCAGCTTGTAGATCTCGGTGGCTTCCGCGAACTTGTACGTGTTCGCTCTGGTCCGCCAGGTGGTGTCGGCCATCTGAGTTGGTCGGGGAGCGGTGTTGGTGCCGTCCGTGACGGTGACGTTGCAGAAGATCTGGTTCAGCTCGGGCATGCCGGTGAACCAGTAGCTGCTGTCCAGCGGGGGATCGGCCTCACGGTAGACGTTGACCTCAAGCAGTTCGGCGATCACCCCTCCCATCTGCGCCTCGGGCGGCGGCTCTGGCGCGTCCTCAGCCACATCAGACATCATGTTGTCATCTGACTCGATCAGAAATCTCGGGTTCGGGAGGCCGGGAGCCCAGGCGACGTCTTGGCCGACGGTAATCGTCTTCCTGTGGTTTTCCCAACCGCCCTCCCCGAGCGTCACCCTCTGCACCAGGCGCTCGTTCAGGAAGATGTTCGCCCGGACGTGCGGCTTGTCTTCTTCGTCCTGCTCAAGGACAGTGATAGGGATCTGGGCCTGCCACCCATCCCAGGTGATATCACCAAGTTCAACAAGCGCGGGGCCTTCGTGCAGTCGGAGATCACTCATTCCCTGGTTGTACAGGATGGATTTGAGCGCATGGCGCATATCCATGTCCGCACGGTCGAGCCAGACCCTTACGAAGGAACTGTGATCGTGCGAGAACGCGTATGGGCGCTCGTCGGTGAATACATCCCATATCTTCGCGAGATCCGGGTCGGAGATGCCGTCCCAGAACAGCTCATCACCGGGGATATCAGTACGCTGTATGCACCGCTTCTCCCATCCCTCACCGTCGTGGATGTCCCACAGGACGTTAGCGATGTATCCCTCGATCAGATCGTTGACGCTGGCGGTGCTGCCGCCGGGCATTTCCACCTCGGGCGAGACCTCGCAGTTCATGTAGGGAACCGATGCGGTGGGGTCGAGCATCTTGCGGTTCTTGTAGCGAGGGGTCAGCGATGCGTGCGCCAGGAAGTCTGCCCAGGCCTCCACCCATGCGCCCTCGTAGTGGTCGCAGGGCTGCCAGTAACTGTGGTCACCGGCGGAGTCGGGCATGAGCCAGTATTCGTCGGCCATGACGCCGTGGCTGAGCTCGTGGCGGAAGGTGTGAGACGCGCTCAGGAGCTTGTCCAGTGCGCCCTGCGTGGTGTAGTGTTCCGGGAACACTCGATCGGGGATCTTGATGTAG
The DNA here is from genome assembly GCA_029821735.1 of Candidatus Zipacnadia bacterium. GTDB lineage: Bacteria > Armatimonadota > Zipacnadia > Zipacnadales > UBA5352 > JALGSU01. The sequence continues at coordinate 120,684 of JALGSU010000009.1, forward strand.
TCGAGGACGCGCTCGCGCACCGGGTCCTCAGAGTGGGGGAAGCTGACTTCCTTCTCCTCGAAGTTGCCCGCACCGAGCGCGCCATCCAGAAGGAACAGGCGATGATCGGTCATCTCGTGGTAGATGAAGAAGGCCCGCCACCCTCTCCGGGAGTAGGTGGGCGAGGAGTTGTCGAGATCGGCCAAACCGCCTAGCTGCCATTCGTCTACATCGTCCTCGGTGCCGCCGAGGGTCAGGTCGATGTCAGTGAACTCGCCATCCGGCGCGGTCACCTTTCTAGACTCGGCCTGGTAGCCGTCGATCTGACCGCTGTACTCCTGCACCTCGAGCTTCCAGGGCGACTCGGCGAAGACGATGATGTACGCATCGTAGGCATCCCTGAACCAAGGCTCGCCCTTGGTGATCTCGTAGTAGCCATCGCGGTCTGCGGTATCTTCCACGTCGAACGTATCCGAATCACTGTACTCCCCAAGAACCACGCGCACTCGCGCCTTGGCCAACGGCTCATACTGGTCGGTAAGTGGGTTCCAGATCCGGATGTGGCCACGAACACCAACACCTGCGAGGGCCACATGAGTCGTGCAGAGGAGCAACACCGAGAGGAGGAACGTCGTGCCGAGCAAGCGCAGCGTAGGCGTCATGGTCATCGCCTCCATGCGGCGGGGCAGTTCCCGACCTTACAGTGGCAGGAAGCCGGCATCGTCGCCGATGAACACGGTGTTCGCCGGGATCTCCCCTATCGCGCCGAATACCCCTGTCTCCGGCCAAGCCATCGCCTCGTCTGTAGAAGACTTCGACGCTGGGGACGCTGGCGCCTGCTTGATACATAACGAATCGATGCAACAGAGCCCTGCAAAGCGGGGCAGGCTTAAACCGCCTGAGTGTCGAACGAGACAGCGGAAGATCGCGCGGTTAAGCGCAAGGCAAGGCCGACGAGGTGCCATGTCATGAACGCCGCAAGGATAGCTGCTGCCCTGATGGGGATGCTCCTGGCCGCCAGTTCCGCCACGGCGGACCCGTACGACGTTGCCGACCGCTTGGATATCATTCCCACGCCGCGAGCGATCACACTCGATGGTGAGCGGCTGGACCTTGCCGGGTGGGTGATCGTGCCGGCCGCAGACTGCCCCATGTCGGCGATCGGGGCCGAAGAGATCAATGACCGGATCAACTCACTCGGTGGTCAGACGCTGACAGTGGCCCCCGAGCCCGGGGGATCTGGCGCTATCTTTGTGGGGGCTGTGACCGATCCACTGACCGAGCAGGTGGCCACCTCACTGGGCACCGTTCTCTCTGAGACGGACCCGGGCGAACAGGGCTACGTCATCGCGTTCGGTGAGCGCGAGGGGCTGCCGGTCATCCTGTGCGGGGGATCAGATCCGCAGGGGGCACTGTACGCGTGCGTGACTCTGCGCCAGATGATCCAGAGCGAGGACGAGCGCACGGTGGCGCTGTCGGGCATGGTGCGCGACTGGCCCGACTTCAAGTACCGCTGCAACTGGCTCATGAACGTGCGCGGCATCCCCCCCGCCACGAACTCGCCGGACAGGTTGGCAGCCGCCGTTGCCGACGCCAAGGCAGAGATCGACTTCTGCGTGCGCCACAAAATCAACCACGCCATCGGTCGCTTCCGCGATCTCTCCGCGCGAGAGGAAGCCCGCGACGTCCAGATCGAGGTGCTGCGCTATGCGGCCGAGCGGGGCATCGGCGTGCGCTATGGCGGTTGCCCTCATGCGTGGCGAGAAGCACGCCTTCATCTGGTCGGCGCTGGACGCCCATGCCGAGCATGCGCAAGACGTGGCTGACCGACTTGCACAGGTGAGTGCTGGCATGGTCGCGCTGCACCCCTTCGATGGCGGGGCCTACATTGACCCCGAGCGCTGGAGCGCTCGCGCACCGCAGGACGTCGAACGCTATGGCGGCGACCGGGCCGCAGCCAGCATCGAGCAGTTCAAGCTCTACTTCGACGCCTACCGCCAGGCGGTGCCCGGTATCATGGCCGAGGCCGTCAGCTACCCTTACCACTACCAGTTTGCTCTGCCAGACTTCGACACGTACTATCAAGACATGACAGTGCCTCCATACTGGAACTGGTGGCGAGCAATAAAGAGCCCCGAACAGGCGCGCGAGGTGGCGCAAGGCCTCGTTGACTACCACAGGCGTCTCTCTGAAGCTCTCGACCCGAACGTCTTCATCACCTTCCGCGAGGCCGAGCGCCGTGTCTTCCTCGCCTGCGCTCAACTCTACGAAGGCCACCCCATCACGATCTGGACGTACCCCGAGACCTACAAGGGCTGGCAGGGACTGTTCCTGCCCCAGAGCCGCTTTGCGGCCTCGTTCTTCCGGACCGAGCAGAGCGACTACTGGTTCCAGGCCGGCGGGTTCATTGCCGGACGCGACGACCGGGTTCAGTATCTCGCTCAGCAGGAGTATCTATGGAACGTCCAGCGCCCGGACGCCTCCGAGGACTTCACGGTGCGTTCACGCCTGTATTCCGAGGAGGGCACGCCCAGCGACTACCAGCGGGAGAGACTCATCCCGCGTATCTGCCGCATCCTGTACGGTCCCTCGGCAGAGGTGATTGAGCCCCTGATCGCAGCGAACGCGAGCTTCAACTACGTGGCTCGCCCGGTCGCTGTGGCGAACGAGTCCAGTGGGGAAGCCTTCGATGATCCCTTCGTGCACCTGGCCGAGCAGGGGGAACTCATGGCCCGCTGTCACGCTGAACTCGCCGACCTGATCGGCGCAGCGGAGGCAGGACCGCCTCAGGATGGGCAGGAGCAGTTCCACGAGCAGCCCAATCGACAGGGGGCGCTCTACTACTACAAGTACACGGGTATATGCGCCGAGAGGGCGGCACTTCAGATCAGCATGAACGCCGTTCGCGCACTCGTGGCTGAAGGCCAAACGGACGAGGCGCGCGCTGCTGCTGACCGCATCAAGGCCGAACTTCCGGCAATCGCGGCGCGAGTGGCGGCCATCCACGAGCGCGTTGATGGGCAACCCTCAATGCGGACGCCGGCCGGCGACGCTGAGAAGGCGCTGCACGCGTTCGACCCGAGCGCTTACGCCGCTCAATTCGACCGCGTCCTGGCCGCGAGCGGACAATGATCGTGCTGAACTACGTGCTACCTTCGCTATCGACCTGCCGACGACGGGGGCAGGACCAGATGACAGAGGGTGACGAACAATGGGTACGTCGCTCCCCGTATATCTCTCAATCGGTACGATTGGCGCCGCGGTTGTGTTGACGACGGCTCTCATCACATCTCGTATGCCGATGCCGGGGGCCATGTCCTTGTGGGGCCAGGCAGTGCTCGTTGCGCTTCTTGCTACTGGCGCTGCCACTGCTGGGGTCGGCGCGGCGCGTGCATGTATGCTTGCAGGTTGCTCGCCAACTTGGGTTGCGGGCGCTCTGCTGGGAGTTGCGTGCGGCGCAGCCTGGGCAGCCTTCGCGATACATGTGCCGATGCCTCATCTGCTGGTTCTTGGGGACGAGGACGGAGTGGGGCCTCTTGCTGCCCTTGTTCTGACACGAAACGGAGCAGTAATCGGCGCCATGGCAAGCGGGATTGCTCAGGCTTTCACAGCAGTGTGGGCTCTGCTTATCCGGTAGCGATTGGGGCGTCGAGTTGCGGCGCGCTGATGCTTCGGCCTTGATCGTGCCCTGTAACTGAACGAGTGAACCCAGTTGGGAGTGACCGGTATGCTGTATGCATGGATCATCATGGGGGCAATTTCGCTGGCCTCTGCTCAGGCCGCCGACTGGCCCGTGTACCGGCATGATGCCCGCCTTTCGGGAGCTTCCCCCGGTACCGGTCGCATTGTGACACCGGAAGTGAAGTGGGAGCATTACCTCGGGGCGCCGTTCATAGCGATGGCAACCGACCGCCCATCGGCTGCGCCGAATGTCGCTGATCTCGATGGTGATGGCCAGCTCGAGCGCTTCACTATCCGAGATAAGACGATAGAAGTGACGACGCTAAGCGGTGAGTTGCTTTGGTCGCTCACGGTCGACGGCCGCCCGCTCGGCCAGACGGTGCGAGTGTGCAAACTGCTCCCCGAGCGAGCGGGCCTGCAGATCGTCTCCTTCTCTTCGCGCATGGATACGGGCGAGGGACAGGGCTATTGCTTCAGCTTCCACAACGGCGCCGCCGAGGGTGAGCTGGCATGGACCACGGGCCCCATCGAGGGGCAGTACGCGCCCACCCGCATCGTTGACGACGTCGACGGGGACGGGCTCCTCGAGGTAGTCACTGCGCCCCACTACAAGGTCCAGATATTTGACGGTCAGACGGGCGAACTGAAGGCCGAAGTGCCGTGGCCAGTTGGCAGGAACTACGGCGCGCTCGTAAGCAGGCCGCGAGCCGACAGCCCTCAGAAGGACCTGTTCATCGTTTGCGACTTCGTGCTCCACGTTGACTGTATTCGCTATGTCGACGGCGAGTGGGTTCACGCCTGGGGGCACAAGTACGTCGATCCGGGCTCGTCCCTGCACCGGGCTCGCGAGAAGTACATCCGCGTCGGCCCGAACCCCGTGACCGACGTCGACGGCGACGGTAAGGACGAGATGCTCTATATGCTCGTCGATGCCGAAGTCGATGACCAATGGCACCTTCGCGTTCGCGACTGCGAAACCGGCGAGGTCCGTGCAGACATCGGCGGCGTGTGGGTATGGTCGGTGACCGACATCGACGGCAATGGCATGGACGAGATCATCTACACACCCACCTCGGAGAAGCGTCCGCCGACGTACTGCGACCTGCACATTGGCCGCCTCAATCGCGACGTGATTGATGACGTGGCGACTATCGAGAACGTTCGGCCCATCACTATGAACGCGACGCTTCCCTCGACAGCGGCAACGATCGCCGATGAAGGACGGCTCGACCTCCTCACTGCCGACCTTGACGGCGATGGCCGCCGGGAGTTGTTCTATGCACTCAAGAGCTCCGATGGCCGCTTCGAGGATACGGTGCTTGGGGCCTCACTGACGCCCGGCGGCGAACTCGAGCCCAAGTTCCGTTTCAGTATCGCGGGCCATCGACTGAACACGATTCACGCAGGGCCCGACGGCACCGGCGCGCCAATCGTGCGCATTCGAGACCTGACTGACGGGAACGTGCTGACGGTCAATGCCGCGGGGACAATCATCGCGGAGGCCAACCTGGGCCGTCCGTCAGGATTTCAGACGACGCCCATCGTCGTCGACATCGATGCTGACGGCACCAGTGAGATCATCGTGCAGACAGCTGCAGGCGAAATCGTGGCGCTCCGACCCGCCGAAGAGCGCGCCGGGCCTCCGGAAATCCTCTGGTCACTCCCGGGCGTGGCGATGAGTCGGGCGCCGGGGTATGTGTGGAACGGGGATTTGTGCCCGCAGGCGGCGGACCTTGACGGCGACGGAGTGCCCGAGGTCGTGTTCGCCAGCGAGGACGATCTGGGCCGTGCCGCACTCGTGTGCGTCGACGGCTCGGGGAAGCAGAGATGGAGCCACTCATTCGACGGCTGCCCATGGGGAGGCCTGCAGGCCGGCGTCAACCTGTGGACTTTCGGGCGCTTCACGGGCCGGGACAAGGGCCTCGATGTGTACGTGGATGTCCACCTCCGCTCGAAGGGCAGCAGCGGGGGCTGGGTGTTGCGCGGAGACACCGGGGAGGCCGTGTGGCATCAGGGGAGCCTGGTCGCTGAGACGACAGCCATGCCGTTCGGCGGTGGGATGCCAGCAGTCGCCGACGTGAACGGCGATGGCATCGATGACCTCGTTCAGGAGTTCTACACGATCTACGCGGCCATCTCAGGAGCCACCGGTGAGCCGCTCTTCCCGCCCGCCTACCTCCCGGATGCGGACCACTTCGGGAAATGGATCGCCTACTCCTCGCCGACCATCGCCGATCTCAACGGTGACGGGGAGCTGGATGTGTATCTCAACTCCGCCTCATACGCGCGCGGCGGCTACTCGGCGGTCGAGATCGACGGGAAGCCGCTCTGGGTCGAGTTCCACGATAACGAGCAAGGCTCTGACGGCTTCGGCGCCGTCGGCGACTTCAACGGAGACGGGAGCGTCGAGATCGCCGTGCCCGTTCTGAACGGAACCCTCCTCTGCCTCAATGCCGCCGACGGCTCCCACAAGTGGCGCATCGATGCCGGTGTGACGCTCGACGTTATCGCCGCGGACGTAAACGGTGACGGCGTGTCTGAGCTGATCTTCTGCGAACGTGACGGGACTCTGCGCGCAGTCAGTGGCGCAGACGGCTCTGATGTCTGGTCGATCAAACTCCCGGCGCCGGGCCGATTGGTTGTGGGGGACGTCGATGCCGACGGGTTCGTCGAGATTCTCCTGGCTGGCTACGATGGGGTTCTCAGAGTCGTCGGGTGAGGCAGGTCTATAGCACCTGCCCTGCGCCGTCATGCGCCGCGACAAGCTCCATCTGAAATAAGTTATCTCACGTATGGTTGGTGACTGAGATGCGTCGTCTACTGCTGTGCATCTGCGCAACGCTCACGCTGTCGGTGGCTTTCTCACAGGAGATCAAGTCCGGTGGCCTGCTTGCCGCCGACGGCTTCGACCGCTTCACCGACGCCACAACCGATCTCGGTAGGGTCGATACTGGCGACGCTGTGTGGGCCAGGAACGACGTCGGCAAGGACGGTGCTGCAGTCCCCAGCCTCATTATCGGCATCAACGGCGAACTGCAGATCCGCTACAGCTCCGGCAACAACAACGCCCCGGCCGTCTATCTGCAGGACTTCACCATCGACAATGCGGTCGTCTTCGTCACGGTGGGCAGGTCGCTGATGGGCGGGCGAACCAACACCGCCGTCATCACGTACCGGGCGCAGGAGCCGAAAGACGTTTGGTCCCACAGCGCGGAGGCCTACCACGTGGAGCTTGCCGCCGACTGGTCGACCAGCCGCGATGTGATCCTGCGGTACGGCAGCGAGGTCCTGGCCGTCGGTGACGTTGCTGACGAGCGCGCAGCCGATGGCGTCCATAGAGTCAGAGTCGCATACGCAGGCTTCCACCACCAGGTATCGGTCGATGACAAGCCAGTCATCGACTTCTGGGAATATGAGAGCGGCCGAAACAGCGATCACCAATGTCGCGGATCAGTCCACGGTCTCGGCATCGGGTCAGATGGCGCCGCTGATCTATCAGGGACGGCCGATCTTCGTCCTCGGCAGCTTTGACATGCCGCGCGATGAGGACCTCGCGGAGTGGAAGGAGGCGGGTGGTAACGCCGCAATCGTGGGCACATTCAGCGAATCGCAAGCTCCTGACGAGCGCAAGCAGAAGCTCGAAGCGCTTGCCCAGTGGGGCGCGGACAATGATGTCGCAATGGTCTACTACCCGCTCATCTACCTCTTCTCCAAGGATGGCGAGAAGACGATCCCTACCCTTGAGGAGGAGATTCCCGGGAAGGTGGCGCTGCTGGAGGAGATGCTGGCCATCACCGCAGACCACCCGAACACACTCGGTTACTGGACCTTCGACGAGATAGAGAACCACTTGTACAAGTCCTATGCTGACTGGAATGAGAAGAAGGACCGAGGGCTGGCGGAGTGGATTGCCGACACGATGAAGTGGACCTATGACACCGTCAAGCAGGGCGACCCGGACGCCTATGTAATGCCCACCATTGCCTGGTGGACGACCTACGAGGGTCTGGCGCCACTGTATGATGTGAACGTGCCGAATACCTACGGCTGCGGCAAGGATTCCCCGCACCTCGGCGGCGACATGTACAACATCATCTACGACGCCGTCAAGGCCGCTGATGCCATCCGCGCAAGCGGGCGGACCTCGTATGTCTTCATGCCACGCTCGTATGACGTCCTCGAAGGCTCGCGGCCAGCATCGCTGTTGGAGCAACGCTACTGCTTCTTCGCGCCTATCACCCAGGGCGCCATGGGGCTCCTGCCCTGGCGGCTGGGGCGCTGCACCATGCCCTACCGACGCGCGGTAATCTACCCGGCGATGCGAGAAGTCAAGCGCCTCATCCCGTGGCTACTGGGCGAGTGGCATGATGAGAAGGTCACCTCAAACCATGACACCGCCACCGCCGACTACCTGAAGGAATTCCCCGAGCGAGCGAAGATCATTCCGGGTGAAGAGGACGCGGCGATGGTGGAGACCGAGGTGGACGCAGTGCCCGATTGCTCCTACTGCCTGCGGCGGCGGCCGGACAACAGCTACCTGCTACTCGCCTGCAGCAATCGTGCGGAGCCGCTGGATGTCACGTTCACGATCAGCGACATCCCGGGCCTGCCCGAATCTGCACGCGACATGATCAACTGGCACGATGTGCCGATAGTGCATGGCACGATCACCGAGACGCTCCAGCCGTTCGCGGTAAGAGCGTACGTGTTCGCAGTGGAGTGAGGGCACATCGCGCCGCCAATCGTCAAGGAAGAAGTCTCTCGGCACGCTCCCTCGCCTGCGACAGGAAGACAGCCGGATCCTTGAACTGCGAATTCCCGATGCCCACCTCGAGGAGGAGATTGCCGGAGTAGTCAAGCCCGTGGAACACCTCCCGGAAGCCATCCCAGTCGGTCGTCCCCTCATACGGCAACACGTGGGTATCCGAGCCATGGTTATCGTGGATATGAACGGTAAGGAGACGGTGGCCGAACTGCTCCAGCATCCTGAAACAGGTCCCCTGCACGTTCTCGTGGCCTGAATCATAGCAAAAACCCACGTGCTCGGTGTCGAACTCGGTCAGAAGATCCTCCAGCACCTGGTCGTAGGCACGCTTCTGCCCGTTCTCGAGGGCCAGCTTCACGCCCCTGTCGGCCGCCTGCTCTGCCAACACGCTGACGCTCCGACGGCCATGCTCTATCATCTCGGTCCGCACTTCACCTTCCGGGATACCGTATGGCTGGATCAGGTGGATGACCACGATTCGCCCGTCCAACTCCGCTGCCGTGTCCATGGCAATCTGGCACTGGCGAATGGATTCCGCACGCTCTGCTTCATCGAGCGAAAACAGGCGGTCACCCTCCGGGAAAGGCGCATGCACAGAGTCGACGGTCAGGCCGTTCTCCTCAAGCAGCTTGCGTATCACGGCCCTCCCTGCCGTGGTGGTGTAGTCTGAATGCCGCGGGTTAGCGCCCGCATCTCGTATCATTGGCACTACTCGTGCGAACGGAATCTCATAGTCGATGGATGTGCAGATCGCCGGTTTCATGGGTTCCCCTTAATCGTGCGCCAGCGTCTCAGTTCAATTGAGCACTGGTCCTGCTCGAACACCACCGCGAAGCTTCAGCATACTGCCGATCTGACCGAAGGAAGATAAGAAGCCATTGGCCGGAGCCATCAGTCACGGGAGTGGATCAGGTTGCTCCTGCATATGCGGCTGGATGTGCAGCACCTCGTCACGACCGATCAGGACGAAATAGCGGCAGGAACAGCCACCGGTCAAGGCTAACCACTCCAATGAGACTGCTCAAACAGGTGGCGGGCAGCTTGACCGCCGCCCGCAGAAGACAGCCGACCCGAGGAGGCGCTTGGAGAATGACGGCAGCACGGTCCACCACAGTGTGTTGCACGATGGTGTTGGTCGCGCTTGCGTTCATGGCAGACTTCGCGCACGGCGATGGGACCTACGCAATCTTCGGGACTGTTACCGGCCAGGATGGTGCGCCTGTCTCTGGGGTAGTCCTGAGTTTCCAGGAAGCGCTCTCCTCACAGACGACAGACGACGACGGCAAGTACCAGGTCACGGGCGCGGCGTCCGGCAGAAGCTACACGATCACACCTGCCAAGGCCGCGATGAGCTTCTCGCCTGCGAGCCGCACGGTGACGATCGGCTCGGGGGACGAGCGGGTGGACTTCGTAGGAGTGCCGCCCGAAGGCACGCTGTGTGCGTCTGTCGCAGCAGCGTCAGCGCAGACGAGGAAAGTGAACCTCTGGCCTGACGTCCTCTCCCCCGTCTGGGGAGACGTCTGGCAGCAAGGCAAGTCCTACAACATCCGCTGGACATACGATGGGTACCATCCCCCGTTGCGGATTCGTCTGCTCAAGGGCGGGGCGCCCCACATGGTCATCGCCCTCACTACACCCAACGACGGCTCGTTCTGGTGGAAAGTGCCCGCCACGATCGCACCCGCAACCGACTACGCGATTGAGGTCACCGATCAGGTCCTCTACGCTGACACGGGCGGGAAGTTCACCATTGAGTCAGCTCCACTGGTGACCTACCCAAACAATGCCGGGGTGAGTTGGCGGCGTGGACAGTCATATAAGATCCAGTGGCAGGGATTCGGCGGCAGCCATGTGAAGATCCAACTCTACAGAGCAGGATCACTGAACCGGCTGATCTCGTGGGCAACGCCAAACGACGGCTCGTTCTGGTGGAAGGTACCTTACACACAGGCAAAGGGCACAACATTCAAGATCAAGATCACGGGCCAAAGCAAGACGGTGGTCTACGACTTCTCGGACAAGAATTTCACTATCGCCGGTGTACAGAAGGTAACTTGGCCAACAGCGCCGGGGATAGACTGGCGACAGGGCCAGGCGAAGCCAATCACGTGGCAGGGGTACGTCGGCCCGAACGTGCGGATCGAGTTGCTCAAGGGCTGGGCGGTCCACAAGGTCATCACCACAGGCACACCCAACGACGGGAAGTTCTGGTGGAAGATGCCGTGGGCTACAACGCCGGGAACAGACTACCGAATCCGAGTCATCTCGGCAAATGACCCGACGCAGAAAGACCACTCGAACAACAACTTCACGGTGGTGCCAGTGCCGCACGTGAACTACCCCAGCGCCTCGGGCATCATCTGGGGGCGCGGAATGACCTACACGATCAAGTGGTCAGGTTACACCGTTAACAAGATACTGATACTGCTGTATCGCGATGGCGTGGGCCAAGTCGCCGAGATTGCTGACGGCACTCCCAACGACGGCCGCTTTGTGTGGAGAGTGCCGGACAACATCGCAACGGGCGAGGGATATCGCATCCTGGTGGGCACTTCGTACAAGGGCGACGTCAACGAAGACATGTCCGACAACCCATTCAGCATCTACCAGGCAGTTCCAGCGCAGTGACCTGATCTGTATGGGCCGGGCGCTTGGCGCCCGGCCCATACAAGTCCAGGCAATCGGCTGGCGCGCCCCCGTGTCGTGTCCCCGGAGAGCGCACAACATTCCCTCGTTCCTGCGCGAGATCAGTCGCGCCGCCCCCATCGGCCCTCAATCCACGCGTACAGCGTCGGCAGGACCAACAGGGTCAGCAGCGTCGACGTCACCAGCCCGCCGATGACCACCGTGGCCAACGGCCGCTGCACCTCGGCACCCGTGCTCTGGGATGTGGCCATCGGAATGAACCCGAGGCTTGCGACCAGAGCGGTCATCAGTACCGGGCGCAGTCGCGTCTGTGCACCCTCCCTCACTGCCTCGAGCAGGCTGTGCCCTTTGCTGCGGAGCTGGTCGATGTAGGAGACCATGACCACACCATTGAGCACCGCTACCCCACACAGCGCGATGAAACCGACGCCCGCGGAGATACTGAACGGCATCCCTCGCACGAAGAGCGCGAACACGCCGCCGATCACAGCGAAGGGCACGTTGCAGTAGACGATAAGCGCCGGTCGAATGCCGCCGAAGGTCGCGTAGAGCAGAATGAAGATCAGCAACAGCGCGATCGGGACAACAATCGCGAGTCGCGCGCGAGCCCTCGCCAGATTCGCGAACTGCCCGCCCCATTCGATGTGGTAGCCCGCCGGCAACACCACCGCGCTGGCGACCGCCGCCTGAGCGTCGGCGACGAACCGGCCCATATCGCGGCCGCGGATGTTGCACTCCACTCCCACTCGGCGCTGGTGATGCTCGCGGCTGATCTGCGCCGGCCCACTGACGACCTCGATGTCGCAGATTTGGGCCAACGGTATCTGTGACCCGTCCTGCGCCTCGACGAGAATATCGGCGATGGCCTCCTGGCTGTCGCGATACTCTTTCGGCAGCCTCACGACGATGTCCCATCGTCGCTGGCCCTCGACGAACTCGCTGGCCTTCTTGCCACCAAGAGCGGTCTCGACTACCTCCTGGACGTCCGCCACGTTGACGTGATAGCGGGCCAGATCGTCTCGCCGGGCCCTTATCTCAAGCACCGGCAACCCCGCGACCTGCTCCACCTGCACCTCGGCGGATCCTGGTACTGACTCCAGGACTTCGCCCACTTGCTGGGCCTGCTCATGCAACACATCCAGATCCGGCCCAAACACCTTGACCGCCAGATCCGAACGCACGCCAGACACCAGGCAGTTCACGCGCAACTGAATCGGTTGCGAGAGTGAGAAGTTCACGCCGGGCATCTCATCGATCGCGAAAGCGATCTCGGTGAAGAGTTTCTCTTTGGTCAGACCTCGACGCCACTCTCGGGGCGGCTTGAGGCCGATGAAGACATCCGCTTCCTCCGGCCCCATCGGGTCGTCCGCGATCTCTGCCGCGCCGGCTCGCGAGACAACGTCGGTCACCTCGGGGATCTTCTTGATGTTCTGCTCGATCCGCGTATGGATCTCCACGGCCGCCGGGAGCGAGATGCTCGGCAGCTTGATGATCGACGCAGCCGACGCGCCCTCATCGAGTGTCGGGACGAACTCTGATCCCAGCATCGGGAAGACGAATAGTGCCGCCGCCAGGGAGATCACTGCCAGTCCCGTGACCGCGATTCGCCGCTGCATCACCCGGTCGAGCAAACGCCCGTAGGCTGCGCGCAACTTGTCCACGGGCACGATTGCCCGCTCGCGGAACCTGCTACCCAGCATCGCCGCGCACAAGGCCGGTGTCAGCGTCAAGGCCATAAGCAGTGAGCCAACCAGGGCGAAGACCACTGTGTAGGCCATCGGCCGGAACATCCGCCCCTCGACGCCTTGGAGCGTAAGGATTGGCAGGTAGACGATGGCGATGATGCTCACGGCAAAGGCCACCGGTCGGGCCACTTCGCGAGCGGCTTGAGTGATGACGGGCAGCGAAGGCGCGTCTTTGTCCTTGTGCGCCATGCGGCGTATCACGTTCTCGGTCATGACGAGCGCACCGTCGACTATCAGACCGAAATCGATGGCGCCAAGCGACATCAGGTTAGCCGTGATCCCGAACCTGGTCATGCCAATCGACGCGACCAGCATTGACAGGGGAATGGTCACGGCGACGATAATGGCGCCACGCAGATTGCCGAGCAGCAGGAAGAGCACGGCTATTACCAGCAGACCACCCTCAAACAGATTGCGCCGCACCGTGTGCAGGGCGGCTTCCACCAGCTCTGTTCGGTCGTAGTAGGGCCGGATGCCGATGCCCTCGGGAAGCGTGGGCTCTATCTCCGCCAGCCTCTCCTTGACATCGTGAGCCACCGTCCGGCTGTTGGAGCCGATAAGCATCATGACCATGCCAACGACGACTTCGCCCTCGCCGTTCATCGTGACGGCCCCGTGGCGCAGGGCGTCGCCGATCACGATCTCGGCCACCTCGCCAAGCTGAACGGGCATGCCGTCTTTCGCATGGAGGTAGATGCTCTCCAGGTCGGCGATGTTCTGGGCCAGGCCGACCCCGCGGATCAGGTACTGCTCTGACCCGTGCTCGATGAAGGCGCCACCGGCGTTCGAGTTATTGTCTGCGACTGCCTCGAACACGTCACTGAGAGTGATGCCAAAGATCCTGAGCTTGTCCGGGTCCACGAGCACCTGGTATTGCTTCTCGAACCCGCCGAACGAGTTGACTTCCACGACGCCTGGAACTGTCAGTATCTGAGGCTTGATGTTCCACTCGAGCTCCGCCCGCAGATCTCGCGGAGAGTAGTCGTCGCCCTCCACCACGAACTCGTATATCTGCCCCAGTCCCGTCGTGGTCGGGCCCATCTCCGGGTCGCCGACGCCCTCGGGAATATCCTCGCGGGCCTGTTGCAGGCGTTCGAGGACGAGTTGACGGGCGAAGTAGATGTCCACACCGTCAGCGAAGACCACGGTAACCTGGGAGAGCCCGGTCTTTGAGATGGACCATGTGCGCTCGACATCGGGCAGACCGCTCATGGCGGTCTCGATGGGGAAAGTAATCAGCTGCTCGATCTCCGCCGGCCCGAGGCTCGGCGATACGGTGTTCACCTGCACCTGGACAGGTGTCATGTCAGGCACCGCATCGATGGGCAGCACGGTCAGACTGTACAGCCCGGCACCAGCCACCACCAACCACAGGAGGATGACGACGGATCGGTTTTGCACACTTAACTCGGCTATTCTGGCGAACATGTCCATCCCTCCCTTTAGTGGCCACCACAACTGTCGGATATTTCGCTGCCCTCTGACTTGAGCAGGAACGCGCCCTCGACTACGATCCGGTCGCCAGTCTGCAAACCCTCAATGATCTCGACGCGCCCGCCGCTGCGAGAGCCGGTCTGTACGTCGACTTGTCGGTACTGCCCGACTTCCACCTCAATGAAGACGAACTCACAGTCGCTGTCGCTCTGCACGGCGTCTTCAGGCACCGAAACAACCCCTTCCGCCGCACCAACCCGGACGCGGACCCTCGCGAACATGTCCGGAAGCAGCCGCCCGGACGCGTTGTCGAGCATGCCTCGCACCGTGGCCTTCCGGGTGTGCTCGTCGAGGCCCGGGTCGATGCTGTGGATGGCGATGTCCGAAGCCGTGTCACCGATAGAGGGAACTTCGACCTGCATCAACTGGCCCTCACGGACAAAGGGCAGGTCCTTCTCGTAGAAGCCGGCCTCAACCCATATCGAGCGTACGCCGACAATCTCCATAAGCTCCTGTCCACCGTCGGCAGTTGCCCCGACGCTGACCGTCCGCGAGCTGATCTTGCCCGACACAGGTGCAGTCAGTGCGATGCGGCCGCCGGATCGCCGGCGACCGTGGCCGATCACGCTGACTGCGCGTTCGGCCGCTCGCAGACGGGCGCTGGCCATGCTCACAGCACCTTCCAGATCGGCGAGCGCTTCGCGTGACCGGGCATCCTGCTGCTTGAGCCGCTGCTCCCGCTCCCACGCCAGCCGGGCGCGGTCAAACGCGGCCTGTGCCAGCGCGAGTTGGCTCTCGGCGGCTGACAGTTGCGCTTGCGACGGGATGTCCTCTCGCGCAATGGTCTGCTCGCGGCCATGCCTCGCTTGCGCGACCTCGAGTCGCTGCTGGGCCTCCTCAAGCGCAGACGTGGCACGCGCAACATCCTGCTCCGCCGTCGTCGCCGACAGACGGGCCTCGTCCAGCGGTCCGTCGCTGGAACGCAGCGCCAGACGCGCCTCCTCAAGGTCTGCTCGAGCTGCGGCCTCGCCGGCCTGGCTGTCCGCAACTTCCTGCTCGGTGGCAAGCCCATCCGCCAGGAGACTGCGCAGGCGTTTGGCAGTATCGACGGCAGACTGCAGAGACGCCTCTGCGGCAGCCACTCGGGCCTCCGCTGCCGGTCGACTGGCCGAGGCATCGGCGGTGTCGCCGGTCAGCCTGGATGCGCTTCGCCCGGCAGTCGCCAGTGCCGCCTGGGCCGTCTGCAGATCTGCCTCAGCACCGCGCACAGCTTCACGCGCGTCGGCGAGTCCGCTGGTCGCATCCTCCAGCGCTGGCTGCGTCGCGCCGCCCAGCTCCACAATTCGTCGCACGCGCTTGAGGTCGGCCTCAGCGCTGCGGAGTTCCTGCTGGGCCTCGAGGAAGCTGCTCCGGGCGTCCTCGAAGGGCGCCGAAGCGAACTCTCCCTCAGCCGCCAGAGCCTGCCTGCGCGCCAGCGCCTGTCGCGCTGCGGCAAGCTCGGACGCGGCCGTGGCCACATCCGCCTGAGCCCCGGCCAGTTCGGGGCAGCGCACTACTACGAGTGTCTGCCCGCGCCGCACTGAATCGCCGACATTCACGGAGACCGACTCAACCGTTCCCATCATTGGGGCGCTCACTACAGCTGTCTCGTCGGGGTTGGCATGAAGGACGCCGGGAGCTTCCAGCCACTCATCAAAAGCGCCGGCCTCGACCGTGGCCACCGCGATGCCCGCCAATTCCCGAGCATGCTCGTCCAGCTCGATCAAAGCTCCCTCTTCATCCTCGTGCTCCTCCGCCGAATGTTCATCGTCCGCATGTTCATCCGCGGCCGGCTCCTCATGCTCACCTTCAGCATGATCATGGCCTGCGTGCTCGTCCACAGCCGGGGCGCGACACGCCATCGGCAGCACGCAGACGGCGACGCCAAGCAGCGTGATGATAGTGATCACCAGTGGTCTGGATGTCCAAAGCTTACGCATCGTCGCGAGCATTCTCAATCTCCTCCATCGTCAGGCCCACGGCGCGTTCCACGCGCACTGTTGCCGTCAATCGTTCTTCAACTGCATCCAGCCACTCGAACCGAAGCTCCATCAACTGGCCCCGCGCCTCAAGCACTTCGAGGCGGTTGATACTCCCTGCCTCACGTGCACGCTCCAAGCGCCCCAGCAGGTCCTCTCCCCGGGGCAGCAACTCCGCGGCGAGCCGCCTCTCGCACTGCATGGCAGCCTTCAGCGCAACTGCTGCTGACTGCACTTCCTGTCTGATCTCAGCCTCAATCACGTCCACCTCGGCGACCGCCGCCTGAGCGTATGCGTGCGCGGCCCTCTTGCCGTGCCTGATGCTGCCGAAATCGATCAGAGGCAGATCCAGCAAGCCACGCCCGAAGTTGACGCCCTCCTCGCGTTCGAGCGAGACCTCAAGATCCGGGTAATGCTCCGCGCCAGCAATGTGGGCGGACGCGAGGGACGCTCTGGCCAGCGACTGCACGCGTCGCATCGCCGGGCGGGACCCAAGCGCCACGTCCTGCAATTCCGGCCCGGAGGGCAGTGTCGGCAGGGAGAGGTCCAAGTCGTCGGAGGCGGCGATGTCGGTCTCCGGGGCCACACCAATCAGCATCGCCAGGTCCGCCTGCGCCTCTCGCACAGACGCGGCCGCAAGCTCCTGCTCGCCCCGCGCCGCACTGGAATCGCTCGTGGCCTGATCGAGATCTACCTGTCGGCCCATCCCCTCTTCGACCAGCCGCGCGAACGCGGTCTGTATCTCCAGCACGACCGCAAGGTTCTCCCCCGCAAGCATGAGGCGCTCCTGGCTTGAGCGTAGATGCCAGTAAGTCGAACGGGTTGCCGCGGCAAGCTCCAGACGGAACTCTTCGTTGCCCGCGACGGTAGCCGCCAGTTCGTGGCGAGCCGCCCGCGAGGCCCACTTGCGGCGGCCGCTCAGATCGAGGACGGCCGACACGGCCGCCTCCAGATTGTCCCAGATGCTGGCGGGCGAGAGAGACAATCGGATAGGCTCGGGACGTCCGGCAGCTTTGGCCTCAGCCGTTGCGGCCATCAGTTCAGCGGCCTGCACAGACATCTGTACGTTATGCGACATTGCCATGGTAACGGCCCCATCGACCGTCAGCTCGATGGTTTGCTGCTGAGCGTTAGCAAGCACCACGGATGACCACACTGCCACGCATACGAGTGCGAGGCGCATGTACATCACCTCCTGGAATACGGGCCCAATGAACGTATCAGGGCACGCCAGTGCGTAGAACGCAACGGGCACGACTGTAAGGTTGGGGAGACGACTGACTTACTGGGGAACCGTCGGTGGTGCTCGCAACTGCGGCGGTGGAGCGGAGGAGCGTCTGATTGCCGGGAGCGACAGTTCATCTGTCAGCCGTGAAGGGCATCGGGCATCGCCGCCGGGACGGATGGTGGAAGCTACCACAGCGGGGGTAACGTCAGAAGCCCCACCCGCTGCGACGGGCGGTACCGCTTCACATTGGCACCACTCGTCATGGCTTTCCGGATCTGGTGCGTCGGGATGCCCTTGATCGTGCTGGGGTGCAGGGCCCCCCACGCACGCTGTGGCGTCCTCGCTCTCCGCGCACACGCAACTGGCGTGTCCGATCGCGAGTACCGCCGCAATGGCGTAGAGCCATGTCCTGGTCAGCCGACTTCTTCTCATAGGCCTCAGGTTATGAACGCAATCCAGCGACTGGAAGTTCCCGGCCTCTGCAATCGAGTTCTCTTTGGGCTGATCTGCTTCACGGGCCTCTCCCGCTTCGCCGAGACGCATTCCCAGAGAACCCGAGCAGGAACAGGCACCCCCCGCAACTAATTGCCTGCATGGAGCGTAGCGCAGACACGGACGGAACGGGAGACACGTTCATGCGCGATGAGAACACAAGATCGGCCGCGTTGATGGGACTTGCGCTTCTGCTCGCCGCTTTGAGTTGTGGGGCGCTCTCATATGCCCAACCGGCCGCGGAGCCGGCGGACCGCAGCGGGCCTCTGGACGACACCCTGTACCCGGCGATGGCCACGCCATGGACATCGGGAGGTCTCACACCCGTGGCCCTGTCGCTCATGGATGAACTGGGCGATCTGATCGTCGCGGCAGACGGTGCGGCGCAGGTCAAGATTATCACGGTCGACACGGCCGACTGGTACTACCCGGAGATCGCGGCGCTGCTGAAGACTTACCTCGACAAGTGCACGGGGGCGGAATTTGAGGTCGTCACGGGCTCAGTTCCGCCGGGCCGCCATGTCTTCATAGGACCCGTGAAGGAGCCGACCGTGCAGAAGGTCTTCGCCGCGTCACAGGAACTCAAGCTGGACGGGTTCCAGGTGGTCAGCTTCGAGAACGGGATCATTCTCGCGGGGCGGGACTGCCTTTCACCGTATGCGAACAAGCCGCCGGAGCCACTGCGCCTCAGCACTCAGAACACGAGCAGAGGGACTCTCTTCGCCGTCGTCGATTTCCTGGAGAGATTTGTCGGCATGCGCTGGTATCATTGGGGTGTGCTTGGCGAATGCGCGCCGGACTTCACCGCGGCCCCGTTGCGCATTCCCCCCGTGACCTATCAGGACGCGCCTGTGTTCTACCATCGCCGCAGCAGCTACGGGAACCTGCCGACGCCGTATGGACAGGACGCCGAGCACATGTCCGAAGAGTACCGGGTTGAGCGACGTGAACGGGTCCTGTGGCGATCCGCACTGATGAGGGCCTCCTCAGTGCATATGTGTGTGGCAAACCACACGGACACCCGTTGGCATGAGGTCTTCCCGGACAAGCCCAACATGTTCGCCATGAGGGCAGACGGGTCGCGAATGATGGGTAACGAAGGTCCGCACTCCTCGCAGAGATGCTACAGCGACGAAGAGGGCTTCCAGGAGCACATCAAGGCTATCGGCGCCTGGTACGATAATCAGGAAGATGCCAGGCTGTTCGGGCGCCCGGAGATGGCTCCGAACGAGAGGTACATTCTCTGGCTGCCCAACGATGGTTTCCCCGGATGTCATTGCGACAAATGCAGCCCTCTGATCGACTGGGATGCGCCACCCGGGGAGACTCAGATGAGACTGATCTGGGGTTACATCACCAGGCTCTGTGCGGAAGTGAAGAAGAGATGGCCGGACAAGACGGTCTCAACGCTGCTCTACGGCGGGTGGAACAGGATCCCCACGGACCGAACGCTCCCCGACAACTTGCTCCTGTGCAAGGTGTGGAATAGCATCATCGAGCCCTTCATGAAAGAAGACCGATACTGGCAGCAGAACATCGGCGAGATCGATCTGATCAACGAGTTTTCGCGAGAGCGGATGCTGATCTGGAGCCATTATCCCATCAAGCCCTACCAGATCACTTTTGAGCCGATGCCGTTTAACGCGCCGCATGTGCTCAAGAGAATATACAGTGAGAACCGTGAGAAGATCGGCGGAGTGGTGTTGAACGGCGGCTACCTGTCCGTCGCCCAGAATGGACAGGCCCTTTACCTCTACTACAAGCTGCTATGGAACCCGGATTTTGACGTTGACGCGGAACTCTATGAGTTCTGTCGATTGCAGTTCGGCCCGGCCGCCGGCGAGATGAAGGAGTTCTTCACCCTCGGCATCGATCGCTGGGAACAGACCAAGTGGTCCTACCTCCCTGCGGGTCCCTACAAACATGTGGAGCGCCTGCCCCGGGAGCTGTACTGGAAGGAAACGTATCCGCCAGAGGTAAGAGCGGAGATGCGGGCGATCCTGGCGCGCGCACTTGACAATACCGATGAAGGCAGCATGTATCGGGTCAAGGTCAAGTATTACAGGGACGCGCACGAGCCTTTCTTTGAGCTGGGCGACCTCAAGGACAGCTCCACCAGGGCCGTGTTTGATTGTCCGGAGACGACGGGGGCCATCGCAGTCGACGGGGACCTGACTGAGTGGGAAGCCGCAACGCCGCAGCTGCTGAAGGACAACGCCACTGGTGACGAGGTAGAAGTTGAGACCGAGATCTTCACGGCTTACGACCAGCGCGCATTCTACGTCGCCGGCAAGGTGCATGAACCGGGCGAGCCGGTGCTCGCCCCGGAGAGATTGCCCAGGGATGGCGAGTTGTACAGCTACGATTCGGTGGAGATCTACCTCTGCTCCGACCAGGAGGGCTTTGACGAAGCCGGAGTGGCCAAGATGGACCAGCACCATCAGATCGTTATCAACTCAAGAGGCAACCTGTACGACGGCTACAAAGACACCTCGGTGCGAACGACCAACGCAAGCGTGACGCTTGACATCGAGCACGCGGTCAGGCCCATGGAGAATGGGTTCCAGTTCGAGATGGCCTTCCCATATGAGGCGCTGCACGCTCTCACTCCCGAGCCGGGTGATTTCTGGTATGTCAACTTCTATCGGAATCGCCCCAGGGATGACGGTTCGCCCGTACACCACGCGCTGGCGCCTACGCGCTCTGGGTTCGCGGAGACGTCCCGCTTTGCCATAATGAACTTCCCGAAGGAAGCTGTGCTACTGTACGACTTCAAGGACAGCATCCCGGAATTCCGTGTCTGGAAGACACCCTCGCCAGAAGCTGTCTGCACGCACGAAGTCAGGGACGGCATTGCTTACCTGAGGGTCACGTATCCGGAGACGGCCACGAAGACCGGACGCATCGCGTTCTCGATCGCGCCGGAGGGGATTGAGGTGGATGCCCCCATCCGCAGCCAGTATCGATTCCGCTACCGTGGACACGGCGTTGAATCGCTGAACTTCCATCTGCGCTCGAAAGACTGGACACAGCAGAACGCGAAGTACATGCCACTTCATCCACCAGATGAAGAAGTGGACATCACGCAGTGGCAGACGGCTGTGGGGGAACACGTATACCGGTATGACGGTGGCGTGCAGACGTTCCCCGAGTACCCGCCGGACATCAACAGCATCGGCATCGGATTGGACATGATCCCCGGGGCCGATGTTGTGATCGAGTTGGATGAGATCAGAATCGTGCCACTGTAGGCTGCCGCCGTGCGCCTCAATCAAAGATGAGGTCGCCGAAGGCCGCCCTCGAATGGAAGCTGCGTTCTTCCAGGTTCGGCGACCACATGAACAGCTCCGGGCCGCCGCGCTCGGCGTTCTGCACGAACCGCTCGCGCCCCAAGTTCATCTTCCACAGGCTCCCCGTGCTGGGCGCGGTCACGCCGAGTGTCTCGAATGGAATGGCGACCTCGACCGTCCAGCGTTCCGCCTCGACATCAGTTATTCCGGCATAGCTCCAGACGCCATTCCAGCCCCGGTCGCTCTGGCCATACAGCGGGTGGATGGGATCCTTATGCAGGCCTATGGCTGCGTCATAGGTTGAGTCCGGCATGGCGCTGCAGGCGAAATGGTAATACTGCTGCAGGTCGCCCACCGGGTCGATGAGGATTTCGAGGCAGTCCTGGGAGTAGATCTTCCCGTCCTGGCCGTGGCTCTTCCACCATCCCGACGCCAGTCTCTCCGCAAGTGGTTCGCCACACTCGAACCCAATGTAGAGGTTCTGCTCGTCGTAGAGCAGGCGCACGCTGGTCTGGACTGTAGCTTCGCCCATGCCTATCTCGCCCAGTTCATCCGCCTCCGCGGCTGCCCAGACAGCCTCGTCCATGCGCCCGTCGATCTGCAGCGGGGTGGTCGCGCGGGCGACCGTGATCTTCTTGCGCCCAATGCCTGGGAGGACGCCCTTCTCCTTCAGCAGGTCGACGTCCCAGAAGAAAGGCGATGACAGTGTACCGGTCATGCGGCCGCCCAGCAAAGCCTGGTCGACGTCCGCGCGCGCGAACATCGGGGGGAAGCCGTCGATCTCCGCTATCTCGCCGCCCGCATCGAAGAAGGCTCGGACGTTCGCTTCACGGATCTTGATGGCGTCGGCGAGAGCATCGAAGGTGTGCTGATCGGGCCTGAGCTGGTAAGCCTGGTAGAGATGGAAGACCGTGGCAACGTCTCTGACATACTGGAAATGACGCCCGACCATGTCCACTCGCTTGCGCACGACGCCCTCGGGCTCGAGTTCCAGGGCTCGATCCAGGTTTGCCGCCATGGCTTTCAGCAGCGTTGGCGGGAAGAAGTGGGTGTAGTGGGTCTCGGGTCGTGGGGCAAAGCCCACTGCCTCCGCGCCGGGCAGTAGATCGGCCCAGCGCCCGATGCCGCCGTAAAGCGCCAGCCGCTCGTAGAGGGCATCATAGAACGCTTTCATTGGGATGTAGGCTTTCCCGAAGGCGGCTCGGTAGAAGCCGTCGAGTTCTGCCTGCCAGTCGCAATCCGGGGCATCCAGACAGCGGTTCCAGATGTAGTAGACCGGCCCCTCAAGCCCCCAGTCCTCCCCGCATCCGCAGACATAGATGGCTTTGACGTCACTGTCTCGGAAGAAGGATACCTGACGGGCGGCCATTTCAGGAGTGGTCTTCGGACCATAGCCAATGGTGTGGTAGGAGCCCCAGTTGTATATGTACACCATGAAGGCATCGGCCTTCTCCTGCCATTTGGCCACATGCGACGGCGAGTATTTGCACAGCTCGATGATGACGTTACTCCCGAACCGGTCAATCGTCTGCGGTGGCTCGACAGTCGGCCCGTAGGAGATGATGATGGCCTTGGCATCCGGCCGCTCTTCGGCCAGCCGCCTTGCGAGCTTGTCGTGAACAATCCACAGCTGCTCGCCAATATCGGCGTGGATTGCGCGGCAGTTGTCGCACTCGCAGGCGATGTACCCGTCGGTCTGCGCCAGTTCGACGGCCTCGAAACCCATATCAAGCTGGCGGAGCATTTCCGCGTAGATAAGTTCCTGTACTTCGGGATTGCTGATGCAGAGGTGGTTCTGCGAACTGTTGCGGGTACCGCCGATGAGGGCGAAATACTCCGGGTTTGACTCGCCATACTTGTCTTTGGGAACGGCGGAGTAGTATGAATGGCCGCCGTAGGTGGCGAAGGGGACGCTCGCCTTGAAATGAGTGTTGAGGTCATAGCCCTCGCCCATCCGGAAGGCAGTATTCGCCACCCATGGGAAGGTCGGGTCCCACCGCCGGTCCAGATCAGCGGGGAATGAGAGCGTTGGGCTCTGCGGTACGTGAGTACCGAGGCCCTCGCGATTGGGCCATAGCCAGCGGACGCCCAGGTAATCGTGCAAGAACAGGTGAACGGCACGCCGGCTCGCGGGGACGGAGTAGTACGGGCGCGGTGTGTCGGTATCACGGACCAAGTCGTGTCCGGCCAGAAACAGGTTCCCGTCAACCACTTTCATCACGCAGCTCTGCCCCTGAAGATCCGCCAGCGCCAGCCCGGCGACCTCCGCAGCCCTCGTCATGCCGATGAAGACCTTTGGTCCCTCGGGCGCGGCCGCCTCCTCCACTATCTGCATCTGCGCGCCGGAGGCCTGCTCTGCGATCCGGACAAGCAGGTTGGCTGCGTCCATCGCCAGTTGCGGACGTCCGTCCGGAACCACGATGACATACGCGGCATTGCCGTCCTTTACCAGGTCCAGGTTCTCTGCCGCCATGCAGGAGCCGGCTATCGCCAGAAGGAGTGCAGTGATGGCCACTTTGTGTGCCATGGTATCCCTTCTTCCGTTCAGGTTGGGTCATTGGCGCGTCGCCTGAGAGCCCGAACTCCAGTGTCCTGCCCTCAGAAGCTTTGCCCTACACAATGAGTGATCTGGTCTGGTACCATTGGTCTCAGGCGCCCAAGAACTCGCGCCCGAATCGGTGACCGTGCTCGAAGAGTGCCTCGATGTTTTCGATGGGTGTCTCCGGCATGATGCTGCTGGTGGAGGACAGGACGTGCCCGCGGCCGGGTCCGGCGACGGTGAAGGACCTCTCCACGGCTGCCCGCACATCCGCGACCGAGCCACGTGGTAGCGTGCTGACCACCGACACGCACCCCCAGGCCGCGATCGGTTCGCCGCGCGGGTCACACAACTGCACCATGTCCTCCCAGCGCGGCCCATGCTCTTCCTCGAAGCCCTGCAGGCCGATGACCCCGAGGTCCATGATGTCAGTGAGGATGGGCCGGATGTCGCCATCGCAGTGCCAGATGAGGCCAATGCCCGCCTGCACGAGCGGCTCCAGGCACCACTTCAGGGCAGGGAAATACAGCTCCCGTAGCATGAGCGGGGACATGATCGGCCCCGCCGAACTGCAGATGTCCTGACCACCGTACACGAAGGGCGCAATGCCGTGCCGCTCAACCGCCAGCGCGATGGCCTGGTTCCGCAGCCGCGCCTGCAGCGCCGAATGCCGGTAGTAGTGCTTCATCGCCTCCGGGTACAGAGCCGCCGCCTCCAGATAGTTCTCATAGCCCCAGCGACCGTAGCCGCCCATGAAGTCGGCCTGCCCAAAGCCGTCAATCACCAGCGTGTTGAGCCCGAGCAACTCCATGTGCGCTCGGATGGTGTCGGCGTAGCGGCGCGCCTCGGCCTCGACGTCGCAGTCGCGCTCGATGAGCGCTTCGTCGGGGAGCTGCTCGATCGCCCGCACCACGTCCTCAGGGGTGAGAAAGCCCGAGCCCTCGTGCGCGACCGGCTCGTGCATCATCGCTCCCTGCTCCAGGCGGCGATGCCCCTCGCTCGGGATGTACCACTGCGGCACGAGGTTGATGCCGCAACGCCGGATGTACTGCACGAACACGCTCTCGGGATCGTCCCAGAACTCGCGCCCGGCAACGTGGCTGAGGAAACGCGAGTGCGTGAGCCATGAGAAGTTGATGCAGGGGTAATCCACCTGCTGATGATGCAAGGCAGCCAGTGCCGCCTCGCGTCCATCTATCCTCGCGTCAGCCCATACGTCCTCGAGCATTGGGTTCCTCCAGAGTCCGCCGGTCAGGAAGCGCCGGTACCTTTCCAGCCTCAGTCCTGGTGCCGCCCGCAGTGAGAGCCTTCAGCGCGTGAGGCAGATATCCCTCCACTCACGAAGGCGCATTCACAGCCCCCGAGCCGCGAAACGCTCGGTCCTTCGCTTGGTGGTGCCTGCCCTCACAAGTACCAAATGGGAACCAATACCACTTGTGAGGTCAGGGAGACAGACACGGGGGGAAGGTGGCGAATGCATGGGCGCTGAATGAGAGAACCGGTCAGGGCACACTCAACCGCGCGCAGGGGCAAGCGATTGCCGGGCCGCAGCTTCCTCAGAAGGTGCCGAACTGGAGTCTGAAGACAATGCGCCCACTCATAGAGCCGTGGTCTCGGCGCGATTTCATGGCAGGACTGGGCAGTCTCGGTCTCTCTGGGATCGTGACGGGTGCCGTCGGCGCACCGGCCGCGCGCAGTTCGACGGAGGCGTCCCTGAAGCCGCTGCGAGACACCTCGGGCCCGAACTGGTCGGCGATACAGGAGCAATTCACTCTCATCCAGGATATCACCTATCTCAACAATGGCTCGCTGGGCCCGTGTCCACGCTATGTGATTGACGAGACTGTTGGGGCATGGAACAGGCTCGAGCAGAATCCTGTTGAGTTGGGATATGGCTCACTGCTGAGCGAGGCCGATCAGACACGTGAGAAGGTGGCCAAGTTCCTCGGCTGCTCGATGGAAGAGATTGCGCTCACCCGCAATACCACAGAGGGCATGAACGCCATCGCCCAGGGCCTCAATCTTCGTGAGGGGCAACGTGTCCTCACCACCGACCATGAACATCCCGGCGGAAGCGTCTGCTGGGAGTATTACCAGAAACGCCGAGGCATCAGTATCGACCGGGTGAACCTGCCCGTGCCGCCGGCAAGTGCCGACGACATCGTCCGGCTGTTTGAGCAGAAGCTGACGCAGCAAACGCGCGTGATCAGCGTCAGCCACATCACGTACTCGACCGGCTTGCGCCTCCCCATCCGCAAGTTGGCGGACCTGGCCGAAGCGGCTGGCGCACTTCTGGTGGTTGATGGCGCCCAGGGACCGGGCTGGCTTGAGGTCGATCTCGACGAGATGGGCTGCGCTGCTTACGTCACCAGCGCACACAAGTGGCTCCTGGCCCCGAAGGGATCCGGCATCCTGTACATTCGATCCAGCTTCCGCGACCAGATTGAGCCACTGCTTCTGCAGCACGGCTACCGTGTGTACACAGCATCCACTGGGACGCGGAACATACCGGGCATCATCGGCCTCGGAGCAGCCGTTGACTTCCTGAGTGAGGTAGGAAAGGCACAGATCGAGGAGCGAACGTTGGCTCTGCGAGAGCTGCTTTGCCAGGGATTGCGTCGGCACCCGCGTGTGACGATCGCGAGCCCTGACGACGCCGACCTGCGATCCCCGCTTGTCACGGTTTCGCTGCCCGACGGGGTACCGGGAGCGCAACTCGGGCGAGCGCTGCGCGAGAAACACGGGGTCGTCGTTAGAGTGGTGTCACACGGCGCGCTCAACGGAATCCGCATTTCCACCCACTTCTACAACACCGCTGCGGACGTTGAGAAGGTCGTAGGGGCTCTGGCTGAGGAGCTGGGGTAAGGAGGGCGATGTTACCGCGGGACGAAGTTCCCTCGCAGCAGGCGATGCTGGCTCACGCGCCGAACCAGGCGGGACGGCGAGGGCTATAGCCACGTGGGGACGCACTATGTCGGGGAGCTTGGCGGGGCCGGTCTTCGCCCTTCCCTTCACTATCTGAGAATGGAGACCCGGACCATCCATCTCCATTCCTGCAATCCAAGCATGGTGGTGACGAAGCGAAATGCACAGGAAGCTGGCGCTTGTGGTTGAGGATCATCTCCCAAATGCAAGGTTGCTTGCGGTGCTTGTGGAGCGCTGTGGTGTCAGGGCTGAGATCGCCTACAACGGTGTGGAGGCGCTCACCATGATGCAGGCCACCAAGCCCGATCTTGTCCTGCTTGACCTGTTAATGCCAATCATGACAGGAGATGAACTGCTGGAGATCATGCAGGCTAACGCCGACCTCTCTGCGATACCAGTGGTCATCATCACAACCGAGGAGGAGGCTGAAAAGGGGAACCCCTATGGATTGCCCTACATGCGCAAGCCGTTCAATCCTGCCGACGTCCAGCGGATCATCCGGGAGATGCTGACCGGCCAACCCAAAGCAGAAGATTCTTCAGCGCAAAATCTCTGACGCGAACTGCATTCTCATCTGACCGCAGACCAGCCGCAGGCGCGCCCGCTTTGGGCTTCGGGCCACTCATTCCGCGAAGCCGGTTTCAGGGCGTGGCGGCCAGTGCCGTGAGCCCTGCTGCAGAGGCAGTGTGTCACTGCTCTCAAGCACCCAATTGAGCAGCCGGTCGCGGAGTTGGGTGCGCACCTCGCCGTAATCCTCATGCGAAGCCACATTCACGACAGCATCCGGGTCGCGACGTAAGTCGAACAGCTCGTCCACGTCGTTTGTGCAGTATATGTACTGGAAATCGCGGGTGCGGATCATGGCGCAGCGGCTGAGGGAGACGTCAGGGTTCTGGTTGACGATATCCCTGCGCTTGGCGTACCAGTTTTCCGGTGAAAGGCCCTCAATTCCCCAATGGTGTTCCCCCGCCAGTCTACCGCCTTCGGCGAACACGGCATCTCGATACACATCCCCATCACCGGTGATCGCAGGAACGAGGCTTTGCCCCAGTTGGTGGTGCTTTGGCTGCAAGCCGACGAGTTCCATCAGCGTGGCGTAGAGGTCGTTCATCTCGCACAAACCATCTACCTCGCCTGACGCCGTTCCGGGCACCCGGAAGATCAGCGGAACGCGAAGCAGACAGTCCTCGAAGCCGTAGGGGCATTTCTCTACCATGCCGTAGTCACCCGCGTAATCACCGTGATCCGAGAACGCAACCACGATCGTGTCTTCCTCCAGCCTGCGTTCGGCAAGCTTGTCCAGGATCCGTCCGAGCTGCGCGTCGACGCGACTGACCATGCCGAAATAGACGGCTTTGATCTCGCGGCAGTCAGCTTCATCAACCCCATTCGGGAACGCGAAATCCCGATACAGCTTGCGGTAGGCCCGCTTGCTCTCCCCCTCAACGGGGGGAATTGCGGTCGGAAGCGCGTCGCGGTCATGCATGGAGAAGTACGGCTCCTCGGCCACGTACCAAGGGTGGGCGAAGCTCAGCGGCAGGAGCAGACACCAGGGCTGGTCGTGGTCCTCGTCCAGGAACTGCAGAGCGCTCTCGGTATGGGCCCAATCTCCATCGTGGCACTCGCCCTCGCGGAGCCCGTGATACATCGCGGGCGTCAGCCGCTCTGATGTCGGCGATGGCACAACACGTGTGGTCTCCCGATCAGGCTGCAGCCGCGCACCCCACTCGTCGAAGCACTCCGCGGCGAAGTCAGGAGCGATCAGGTCGTTCTTACCGAACACGACGTTCCGATAGCCTGCCTCCTTGAGATCCTGGAACAGGTTGCGCTCATCTTCCTGCAGCAGGTGCCATATCGACCGATGCCCATGAGTGTGCGGGTAGAGCCCCGTGAACATTGAGCACCGACTTGGGGTGCAATAGGCCATCTGCGCGTAGGCATACGTGAAGGTGACTCCTTCGGCACGGAGTCGGTCGAAGTTTGGGGTCACCGCCCGCGTCTCAGGCGGTCCGTAGATGGCGTCGCCACGCACGGTTTCGGGCAGAAAGAGAAGAATATTCGGTCGCTTGCTCATGGTTGCTCCCTGTGTTCTGACTGGCCCATCAGAGATGTTGTCCTCCCCTGGAGGCGGCCCAAGTGCCATGTTAATGCTGTCGGCGCCCGGACGCAATAGGGGGCAGTGAAATGGGCGGCAGAATTGCGCACACCCGACAGTGGAGGAGGCCGTGGTGATCGCGGCGCGCAGAGGTGGGGAGCGCCTGATTGCCGAATGAGAGAGCCGCCACACCCAGGACCAGAGATGAGACATGCTTGGAGCGAAGACGCATGAAGATGATACACCCGCTTGTCCTCGCCATACCTCTGTGCGCGGTCTATTCCGTCGGTGGCTCTGCCGACGCAGCAGAACTGGTGCTCGTGCAGGACGGGGCCCCGATGGCTGTGATCGGGATCCATGCGGAAGCGAGCATCATCGAGCGCGAGGCCGCTGATGACCTCCAGACGCACCTGCGCATGGCATCCGGCGCCGACGTCGACATCATCGAGACAACGGACGTGGGGACGCTGCCCGCCGACAAGGTACACCTGATCGTAGGTGCACAGCTTGCCCGTGACCTCGGCGTGGACACAGAGGACCTTGAGCCGGAGGAGTACGTCGTGAGGACCGTCGGCAACCGCATCGTCTTCGCGGGCCATGATCTCGGTGAAGGCGGGGGCGATGCCAGCTCAACCGTTCGTGAGTCGGCAGCCACCGTCTGGGCGGTCGGCTGGTTCCTCGACCACCAGATGGGAGTGCGCTGGCTCTGGCCAGGTGAGACGGGCACTTACGTTCCCGCACGGGACACGATCGTAGCACCCGAACTGGATGTGCGAGAGAAGCCTTTCCTGGAGCAGCGCAAGCTGCGGGTCCAGGTCCATGCCAGCCCGAGCACTGAGGGGGCTCGTCTGCTCACCGACGCCCAGCGTTTGCAGCTAGTGGATGAGACCACGCAGTGGAAGCACCGCCACCAGATGGGGCGTCGCTCTACCTTCAAGTTCGGGCATGCTTTCGGGCCTTGGTGGGAGAAGTACAATGCGGAGTTCCCGGACTACTTCGCGACAGCCCCCGAGGGTCGCACGGTCAAGAAGACGAACCGGGCCAAGCTGTGTGTCTCCAACCCGGCTGTTGCTGAGCGGATCATGGAGGAATGGCGGGCTGCTGGCTCGCCAGACAACTGGAACGTCTGCCCCAACGACGGTTCTGGCTTCTGCACCTGCGACGACTGCCGCGCGATGGACATCCCCGCTGACCAGGCCCCAGAGGACGTCTGGTCTGGTAAGGCCAATCTGACCGCCCGCTATGTCAAGTTCTGGAACGGCCTGATCACCGCGATGCGGGAGGAGAACCCGAACGCGACGATCTCCAGCTACGCCTACAGCTGCTACCGGGAGCCGCCGGAGGGCCTAGCGCTCAACCCGGGCATCGTCCTGGGGATGGTGCATACCTACCACTCCTTCGACGAGTGGAAGGCGTGGAGCGACGCCGGTGCGCAGCTCTTCCTGCGCCCCAACTGGTGGCACATGGGCGGCCCGGCCCCGCACATTCCACTGCATAGCCAGGGCGAGTACTTCCTCTTTGCGCGCGAGCACTCGATGATCGGCTACGACTTCGACTCCCTGATCGGCTCCTGGGGAACCCAGGGGCCACTCTACTACCTCATCACGAGGCTCAGCAGCCGCAGTGACTTGACAGTGGACGATGTGATCGAGGAATACTGCTCAGCATTTGGCGCAGCGACGCCGATGCTGCGCGAGTACATAGCGTTCTGGGACGAGTTCGCCGACCGCGCGACGTATGCGGTACCCGCAGGCGGCGCGGTCTCCGTGGATCCGAACGGGCTCTACGAGCAGACGGCGAGGAAGTACGAGATGAACATACACCCGATCGCCAGCAGTTGGCCGATCCTGCCGGCGCTCTACACCGACGAACTGCTTGAAGAAGCCGAGGCGATCCTGACGCGCGCGGAGACCGCAGCGACCGGAGATACGCCGGAGGTCCAGGCGCGCGTGAAGTTCGTTCGCGACGGCCTGCAGCACATGCGGCTGACGCGCGATGCTATTGCGCTCTTCGATCGCCGCTTCCGCCCCGAGGGAGCCACGGAGAACGGCTTCGCTGAGGCCGCGGCGCGGTTGCAGGACTTCCGCAGAGAGATCACGCCGCGCCACGTGGTCTGGGGCGAGACGATCAACAACTACGAGATCAGGCACAGGTACGCAACCGGGCTCGTGGAGGCTGGCTGGATCGAGACGGAGGGGTTGTAGCGGCAACGGCGGGGGGCACACCAACGACCGGCCCATCGGTGCGCCGATCGGGACACGGTCGTCACCATCGAGCGGGTGTGCGCGCGCCTCTTCGCCGAGTCAGAATCGTAGCAGGAAGGAGTGCCCTTCAAGGCTAATTCTCCCAATGGCATCACCCAAACGGGTGGCGGGGAGGCCGACGGTTGCTTGTGCAGGACAGCCGACCAGAGGAGGCGTTCCTGGGATGACGACAGCACGGTCTGCCGCAGCATCTTGCGCGATGGTGTTGGTCGCACTTGCGTTGGCCGCAGGTTTCGCGTGCGGCGATGAGACCCGCGCGATCTTCGGAACGGTCACCGACCAGGATGGTGCGCCAGTTCCTGGTGTGGCCCTGAGTTTCCACGAAGTGCTCCCCTCACAGACCACTGACCACGACGGAGATTACCAGGTATCAGGTGCCGAGTCAGGCGAAAGCTACACGGTCGTGCCCATCAAGGCCGGCTTGGTCTTCTCACCTGCCAACCGGACGGTTACCGTCGGCTCTGGCGACGAGATGGCTAACTTCACGGCACTGGCGACGGGCAGAGCGAAACTGGCGAGCACCGGGCAGGGGGGCGACACCGGCAAGGCCGGGATTTACTTCCCCACTGTTCTGTACCCCAACGGCGGAGAGACTTGGGAACAGGGGAAAGCCTACAACATCCGCTGGACATACGAAGGCTCAGGGCCGATGATGATCAGCCTGAACCATGATGGGGTGTTGGTGGCAAGTATCACGAGCGGCACACCAAACGATGGCTCATTCTGGTGGAAAGTACCACCCAGTGTTCCCGCCGGCACCAAGTACGACGTGAAGATACGGGGAGCCGACAGCCCCAGCAGCGACTACTCGGATGGTCTCTTCACCATCGCAGAGACGCCGCTCGTCACCTACCCGAGTGCCGGCGGCGTAAGTTGGCGACGCGGGCAGTCATACAAGATCCAGTGGCAGGGGTTTGGCGGAAGTCACGTGAAGATCCAGCTCTACCGGGCGGGATCGCTGAACCGGTTGATTTCGTGGTCAACGCCAAACGATGGAGCGTTCTGGTGGAATGTGCCGGCCACCCAGGCGACGGGCACAACCTTCAAGATCAAGATCACCGGACAGAGCAAAGCGGTGGTGTATGACTTCTCGGACAAGAACTTCATCATCGCAGGCGAGCAGACGGTGACGTGGCCGACTGCTTCGGGAACATACTGGTTCCAGGGAACCACGAACGCCATCCAATGGACGGGCTACGTGGGCCCGAGCGTGCGGATCGAGTTGCTGAAGAACTGGTCCCTGGTGAAGGTCATCAGCGCGGCTACCCCCAACGACGGGAGCTTCGTATGGAAGATGCCGTGGACCATGCCGGGGGGACCGGACTACCGCATTCGCGTAATCTCGGCCAATGACCCGACTCAGAAGGACCACTCAAACAACAACTTCACAGTGGTGCCGGTGCCGCATGTTATCTACCCGAGCGCTGCGGGTGTGTGGTGGGTCAAGGACCAGGCATACGCGATCAAGTGGTCAGGGTACACATGTGCCACTGTGAATATCAGCCTCTACAAGGGTGGCACCTGGCACAGAACCATAGCGGCCAGTACAGCGAACGATGGGAAGTTTGTCTGGAAGGTCCCTGCGGGAGAGACATCGGGGCATGACTACACGGTCGTGGTCAGAGAGGGCTGCGCGAAGCCGTCCGTCGAAGATTCCTCTAACAACCCGTTTACCATCGCAGGCCCCCCGAAGGTCACGTTCCCGAATGAAGAGACATACATGATCGAGGGGCAGAACTACCAGATAAAGTGGACCAACTTCCGCGGGACTACCGTCAAGATCGAGCTGCTGGACTTCGGGGTGCCCGTGGAGGTCCTGTCGCCTGGCACAGCCAACGATGGCATGTTTGTGTGGCAAGCGCAGGACGCGAAGGTCATCACGGAATCCTACACGATACGCATCACCTCCGTTCAGTACCCGTCATTCACGGATACGTCCAATGAGCACTTCGAGATCGGTAGTTGACCGCGACCGCTGAACGAACAGGTGCTATGAGATTCGCGTGTGAGAGGCGAGGTCCATGGTGAACCGCGACTTCCTGCCAAAGCACATAGCGTTGTGGGCGGCGATCAGTCTCTGCGGGCTTGTGGCGACATCCTGCCTCGCGGCTGAGACCCACTCGATCTTCGGGACGGTGACTGACGCTGAGGGCCAGCCGATTGCCGGAGTGTGCGTGGACTTCGGCGGACAGATGGGGCTGGGAAGTACAAGGCAACTGGCGCAGCCGAAGGTGAGAGCTACACAATCGTGCCTGTCAAAGCCGGCATGAGCTTCTCACCCGCGAGCCGAACAATCACGGTGGGCTCCGGGGATGAGATCGCCAACTTCCGGGCAGCGGGCGGGGGCATGCTGGCGAGCACCGGGCCGGAGGGAGACGCCGCCAAGACCTTACCGAAGTACCTGCCCGTGTATGTTCTGTACCCTAACGGCGGAGAGACATGGGAGCAGGGGAAGGCCTATAACATCCGGTGGACAGAGGGAGGCTATGGGACGCTTAAGATCGCCCTATATCGTTCTCACCAGTTTCTGATGTGGATTACGGAGGACACGCCCCACGACGGGTCTTACTGGTGGAAGGTGCCAGCCAGTATGCCCCCGGACAACTCCTACAAAATCAAGATTCGCCGAGGCGCCGTGGTCGACTTTTCAGATGGATGCTTAACAATCGCGGAAGCGCCGCTGGTCACATATCCGAACGGGGCCGGCGTGAGTTGGTGGCGGGGACAGTCATACAAGATCCAGTGGCAGGGCTTCGGCGGCAGCCACGTCAAGATCCAACTCTATCGGGCGGGGTCGCTGAACCGGCTGATCTCCTGGTCAACGCCCAACGACGGCCAGTTCTGGTGGAAGCTGCCATGGACCACGACGCCGGGCCCAGACTACCGAATCCGAGTCATCTCGGCAAATGATCCGACCCAGAAGGACCACTCGAACAACAACTTCAGCGTCTCGCCTGTCAGGCACGTGAACTACCCCACCAAGGCGGGGATCACCTGGTGGCGTGGGCAGACGTACACTGTCAAGTGGTCAGGCTTCACGGAGAGCACGGTGAGAATTGTGCTCACGCAGGGCGGATTCACGGTCAAGGATCTCTCGAGCGCCACGGCTAACGATGGCCGCTTCGTCTGGAAGGTGTCCGACGACGTGCCGGCCGGCGGGGACTACCGGATTGCCGTAATGGAATACCCAACCAAGGGTTTCGGGGAAGGTGACGTGTCGGACAATCCGTTCCAGATCTCGATTCCGCAGTATTGATGGCTAACAGGCCACCATGAGGGATGTTGGTGGACCTCAGGGAAGAGCGCGCGCCACGCGCGCTCTTCCCTTGTACTAAGCGGCTTGGCGCAAGAGGCAATCCATTGCGTGCGAGGAAATATCGGCTGCCGTTGCTTACCTGCCGGCGCAGCACACTACGCCGCACGACACTGAATAGGAGCGCCTGACTATGCCACAGACACAGATCGCTGAGACGGATCACTTCTGGTATCGGCTTGCACCGGAGTGGCCCTATATCGACTCGCAGCGAGACAACAAAGCCTTCGGCCACACCTATGATGAGGTCATGCTGTCGGAAGACAACGGCAACACCTGGCCACACAAACTTGCCTTCCCAAATGCTCGAAACATCACATTCAGTTGCATCCTCGAAAGCGGCAACGTGGTCTTCACCACGAGCTCCAAGCTGTACGTCACCACAGACAACCTTCAGACGTGCGAGTATGTCACGGTCAAGGACCTCGATGGCTCCGACTATATCCCGCACACCGCGCACGATCCGGATCGCCCCGGCTGGTATTTCCACACCCTCCCGGGCGTCAACTCGTGGGATGTGAACGGCACGGAGATGCTGGTCTGGGGGAACTACTGCAACGTCGTGGGCGGCGCGGCCCCCGTGAACATCTATTACTCCATCGACGGCGGCCAGACCGTGAAGATCGCCTACGCGTTCGGACAGAACCTCCGCACACGCGACAATGGCTCTCCGGGCGGCAGTGCTGACGGCACGCTGCTGGGGAACCCCGACAACCCAGTCTGTGCCAGGCACGTGCACGCGGTGGCCTACAACCCGGTCGAGGACGCTTTCTACGCCTGCACTGGTGACGGCACCAGGGAGCAGGGCCACGAGTGCCATTGGCTGAGAGGCACGTACGAGCACGACGCGGATCGGTGGGATTGGCAGGTTATCATCTCGGATTATTCGAACTCGCGCTACAAGGCCGGCGGGATCACTTTCGTTGACGGAGAGCTCTACTGGATCAGTGACTCGAATGGACCCGAGCCTCACGACCGGGGCATCTTCCGGTGCGCGCCCGAGGACTTGGCCCGTCCCGAAGCGCATACGCTCCTGTTCAACCCGCAGGTTGAGTCCGGCAACATGATAATCCAGGACGACGTGATTCTCGCCTCGCACTGCGCGCCCGCGTCCCCGATGGACACAGGTATCATTGTCTCCACCGATGCGGGTGAAACGTGGGCGCAGTATGACCTCAAAGAGTTCGGCAAGCGATCGCCAACTCGTTTCCATGAGAAGAACAGCGAAGGCTGGTTCCGCATGGACTTGAGGTCGGGGTGGGTCGAGTACGCCGACGTGCTCTTCATTAAGCCGAAGGAAAGCTGATCAGCCGGGCAACGTGGGCAACCAGTTGGGCAAGAGCAATCACAGCAGCAAGGGCGGCATCATGGTTTCACGCCATATCCTCTCAGCGTTCGTGTGCGGTGCCGTCGTCCTCGCATGCACGTGTGCTCGCGCGGCGTTTCCCGAGCCCGTCAAAGTCGCGTTCATGTACAGCGGCTTCAAGGGCGGGGCGAAGTCGTACATGAACGAGCAGGACCAAGCCTTCGACGCTCTTGGCTGGCAGTGCGTTAAGTTCGAGAACACACAAGCCGAGGAGTTGACCGCGCGCCTGGGCGAGTTCGACGTGGTGGTCGGCTCCAGCGTCAGCAACTACGAAAACCCGCAGGACTTCGCCCCATACGCCGAGGAATGGCTGGCGTTCCTGCAGCGCGGCGGCATCGTCATCTGCACCGACGCCTCCTACACGCAGTTGCTGGATCAGTGGATCGGCAAAATCGACCCGACGTTCAGGATGGGCAGCGCGTCCTGCAGCGAGTATCTCGAGCCCTCGCCAGAGACGAAGATCCGCGTGTTTGATGACGAGAGCGCCCTCTTGCGGTGCCCGAACGATCTGCGAGCCGCGATGCGAGAGAAGACCAACTGGGCTCACATGGACGAGTTGGGCCCCGGCTGGCAGACGCCCGTGCTCTGCTTCGACGACAAGCCTTTGCTGGCGTATCGGTCGGTGGGAGCGGGCATGCTCGTCGCGACGAGCTTCTTCCGGATGAGCGGGGGGAAGCCAGAATCGCTGGGCCGAGGCCTTCTGGAGAACGCTTACACCTGCGCGCAGGCCCGCCGGGGCGGCGTGGAGGTAACTCAGCTCACATACGGCGAGGCCGCGCCGGGGCCCAACCTGGCAGTGGTGGAACTGGTGAACGTCAGCGAGGACACGGTGGACCTTGTAGCAAGCGTAACGGTTCAGCATGCTGACGACCCCGAGATGACTCGCGAGGTCCCGGGCAGTCTGGCCCCGGGGGCCACGCACCGGTTCGAGTTGGCTTACGAGACAACTGCTCGCGGGGCGCACTCGATTGGCCTCTCTGTCGCAAGCAAGACGAAGGGCGCTTTCTTCAGTTCGCGGGCCTCGCTCATCATCCCCGAGCCTATCACCATTGACCTCGCCACCAGACACCACTACCCGCACTACATATCGGCCAGGCCCGAGATCAGCCTGGCGCCAGACCCGCAGGTAGACCTGCGGAGTGCTCGCCTGTCGCTGCAACTGGTCGGAGACGACATGGCGGGGCCAGAGATTGTGGTCCAGTCGCCGGAGGCCACGCTTACGGCAGAGCTGCCGCTGGCTGGCTTGTCGCCGGGCGAGTACGAGCTCATCGCACTTCTGAAAGCGGGAAGTGGCGTCGAGTACCACGCCGGCGCGCCGGTCATGCTGCACCCAGAGCCGTGGGTGCGGATCGAGCCGAACAACGTATGCTACGTGGACGACGAGCCGTTCTTCCCCATGGGCATGTACATGGTGACATGGCAGTTCGAGAAGGAGCAGGTGCTCGAGTGCATCCGCGACCTGGCGGCGGCGGGGTTCAACACCGCGCACCTCGGCTGCAAGGACTTCACCGACTTCGAGGAGGTACTGGACGAGGCCGAGAGGCTGAGCATCCGGGTCATCGTGGAGGGGCTCCGGGATATGGCGACGGTCGAGCGCTTCAAGAATCACCCGGCGGTCCTGGCGTGGAACCCCGGCGATGAACCAGATGGTCACGGCGTCCCGCCGGAGACGATCCGGCAGCACATAGATGCCATCAAGGATATCGACCCCAACCGAGTCACCTACACCACGCTGTGCGTTCCCGACCAGTACACCACCTACGCGCCGGTCACGGAGGTGCTCTCGCTTGATCCGTACCCCGTGCGCAAGGGCCCTCACTTTTTGTCGGCCGTCGGCGAATGCGTGGACCGCGCCCGCGACGCAGTCGAGGGGCGCAAGGCGCTCTGGGTCGTGCCGCAGTGCTTCGGCGGGTACTCCGCATGGGAAGTGCCCTCGCCCGCTGAGGAACGCTCGATGACGTACCAGGCGCTCATCCACGGGGCGAACGGGCTGGTGTACTACACGTACAACGACGGCAGCTTCAGCGTAATCGACCACCCCGAGCTGTGGGCGGAGATGAAGAAGCTGGTCGCCGAGGTGAAGGCGCTTAGCCCCGTGCTGCTGGGACCGGCCAATGAGGGCGTTCAGTTCCTGGCCGGGGCGGAAGACGTAGTGCATGGGCTCGCGGCACGCGATGGCGAGGACCTGTATCTGATCACGGTCAATGCCGAGGACAAGGATGCGGGGCGCGTGGAACTAAGCGTGGCAGGCTTGCCGACCAAGGGCCAGGCGGAGGTGCTGTTCGAGGGACGAACTGTGGACGTGGTGGAGGGAATGATCACGGACGACTACGGGCCATGTGCGTCGCACGTGTACCGAGTCCGCGGCGCGAAGGCGCAGTGAGCCGGTAAGGGCGCGGGCACGGGCTCCATCGAGACACGTGCCTCGACGGGTGATCAGTATGCACATGCGCTTATTGGCAAGACACCAATAACGCACATCGCGTTTGCCGGAAGGAGACCTGATCACCGCTGCCGAACGGTTGGACGGGCGAACCATTGGGAGGAGCAGCGTACATGACAGTCATCGCCGCGATCGCGGTGCTTCTATCTGCGGGTGCTGCGCAGGCGGACGGTTGGGTTCACCCGGCGGGGCTCATTGACTCAGCCACACTCGAGGACGTGCGCCACAAGCG
>JALGSU010000085.1 GCA_029821735.1 Candidatus Zipacnadia bacterium
GCGAGCAATGGGGCCTGAGAACCACCTGGAGGGACGGGCCAGAAACCGGGATTCCGGTGCGGCGACCTGCGGCAGATCGTGCGGCAACTCAGGTCGCCGGACGCGATGTCGATGCCGGAGCATATTGGGTATCCGGTGAAGACCCGGGGGGACTGGCAGGCGCTGAAGGGGCGCTGGGACGCGGACGATCCGGGGCTGGTGCATGACATGATGGAGTTCACGACTGAGTTCACGCTCGCGCTGATGTCCCCGGCCTCTGAGGAGTGCCCAATCACCACCCTATTCTTCTGGGAAGACATGGCGTATCGGGGCGGGTCCTTGATCTCCCCGAAGGCGTTCCGGGAGTTCATGATTCCCAGGTACACGAGGATGACAGACCTGGCCCGGTCGCTTGGCGTCGAGCAGTGCTTCGTGGACAGCGACGGGAATTTCGCGTACTACTGGGAACGCAAGAAGACGATGTTGGGGCTCGGATGAGGGCGCGATATCGTTACGATCCTGTCATACAACGCGGCGGCATCCTGTAATCACTCGCGGGTATGCTCCAGGCGAGCATATGGGAAAGCGGTCCGTGACAGGAGGCGACGAAGCATGCTTGCGCAGTCACGCAGTCGGAGAAAGACAGGGCGAGTGATGGCCGTGAAAATGATCCCGGCGGCCATAATGGCCTTAGCCGCGATCGGTTGGGGAAGCGGCGCTCCGGCGGATCTGAGCTACGTGGTCGTCGACACCGGGCAGACGCGGTTCTATGACAATGCGCGGGAGATCGCCGCTCCGGCCGCGGGACAGGCTTTCTACGGGCAGGATGCCCAGTATACGGGCAATGCGCCCCACTACCGTGGCAACGGGGACGGCACGGTCAGCGACCTTAACACCGGACTGATGTGGCAACAGGACCCCGGCCGGAAGGTCTCCTGGGATGATGCGGTGGCAGGGGCAGCGCGCTTCAGTCTGGGGGGCTACACTGACTGGCGCCTGCCCACGATCAAGGAGCTGTACTCGCTGATTGATTTCAAGGGCTACACCGGGTCTGGGGCCGACAGTTCGACCCCCTACATAGACACGGACTACTTCGTGTTCAAGTACGGAGATTCGGGGGCGGGCGAGAGGTTCATCGACGCGCAGTACTGCTCAAGCACCGAGTATGTCAGCACGACCATGATGGGCAACGCCACGGTGTTCGGCGTCAACTTCGCCGATGGGCGGATCAAAGGCTACCCGAAGCGCATGCCGGGGCCCTTCGGCGGCGGGCCCAAGATGTTCTACTGCATGTACGTGCGCGGCAACCCAGGCTACGGCGTGAACGATTTCGTCGACAATGGGGACGGGACGGTCACCGATCTGGCCACCGGTCTGACGTGGCAGCGGTCCGATGACGGCACGGGGCGCAACTGGGGGCAGGCCCTGGCCTATGCGGAGGGCCTCACGCTGGCGGGGCACACTGACTGGCGACTGCCGAATGCCAAGGAACTGCAGAGCATCGTCGACTATACGCGCTCGCCCGACACCAGCAGCTCGGCGGCGATCGACCCGATTCTCGAGTGCACAGCCATTCCCGGTGACGGCGGGAGGGTCGACTATGCCTGCTACTGGACGGGCACGACGCACCTGGACGGGCCAACGCCGGCGGACACCGCCTGCTACGTCTGCTTCGGCAGAGCGTATGGCTTCATGCATGGCCGATGGATCGACGTGCACGGGGCCGGGGCCCAGCGCAGCGCCCCGAAGACTGGCGACCCCTGGCGATTCCCATACGGCCGAGGCCCGCAGGGCGACGCCATCTACATCTACAATCTCGTGAGGTGTGTACGCGGCGGGCAGTAGTGCACGGCATACTCGTGGCTCGTCTGTGGCCGGGCAGGTTACGCGCTTGCCGATACGGAACTGCGAGTCATTGCCCCGCGCGCGTGTAGGGCGTACTGACGAAGACAACCTTTAACCAGATGGGAAGACACCGCCCATGGCCCCGGACATCCGACACGGCGACGAAGCGACCGAATGGCGCCGCAGTGACCCCGACATCATCGTGTACATCCCGAAAGCCACTGACCTGGCGGACACCGACAACGAGCACTTCCTCGTGTTCGAATCCCCCGGCGGGGACCTGCTGGCGATGTGGACCCAGAGCTCCTGCGAGGGCCATGGCGACAACCACGTCGTCATCGCCCGCAGCTCAGATGGGGAGCAGTGGGACGAGCCCCAGCGCATCGTCGGGACGACTCCGGGCACCGCTGAGCCCCAGGCGAGTTGGGGGTTCCCGGTTGTCTCGGACGGGGGGCGCATCTACTGCTTCTACACGAAGGAAGC